>NZ_JAKKCK010000009.1:0-82634 GCF_021725735.1 Vibrio sp. J2-3(2022) | reverse complement strand
GGTTCAGATAACTCGTTTCCGCTCGACTTGCATGTGTTAGGCCTGCCGCCAGCGTTCAATCTGAGCCATGATCAAACTCTTCAATTTAAGATTTTGTTCGGCTCAATGAATACTGAACATTACATAAAGTAATGTTTGAATTGACTGTGCTGAATCCGAAGATTCAATGGTCACTTCGTATCATTGAAACCTAAATTGTTTCCGAAGAAACTATTTGGATTATCATCAACGAGTGCCCACACAGATTGATAGGTCTATATTGTTAAAGAGCTTTTCCTGTTGAGCCTTGCTCAAAACAGGACGGCCATTTTAGCGAGTTAAAGTTTAGTGTCAATCACTTTTTTCAAACTTTCTTCAAGCGTTTCCGCTTGGCTAATTTGGCTTGCTAACCTCGACTGCGTTTCTTTCGAAGCGTTGCCGTGTCAGCGAGGTGGCATTATAGAGATTGCGATCACATTGGCAAGCCCTTTTTCTCGTTTTTTTTGATTTTTTTATCGTTCGGATAAATTTGCATCAAAAGCAGTCAAAAGAGCACGTTATTTCTACAGTTCTCTGAATTTATCTGCGAAAAGAGCCACTTTTTCCCAATTGGTGTATTCCACTTCTTTGGTCGTATCGGTTTCGCCACCTGTCATCGACATAATGAACCTAATCATAGTTCTGTCGAACCAGCTGTAACGTGGGTAATAAAGTGCACCAGCAAAAACACCGATTAGCGTTGGTTTCCAAGGAGACTTAATTAGAAACTTGCGAATGTAAGCACTACCTTCAGGTGTATCCTTTCCTTGGTCCTCTTTACGAGCGGTTAGGTTTACGCAGAAAAATGCCACTTTATTTTGCTCCAATTGATTGAGGTTTCGCTCAATAAACTGGTATAGCTTTTTATTAAGATGGCCATAGCGAATAGAGGCGCCTATCAATACTCTGTCGTATTGGCTGAAATCAATCGTCTCGACATTATGTAAATCCATCAACTCACAATCGAAGTCTGGAAGTTGTTCATCTATATAGTGGAGAATTTTTTTAGTCTGCCCTTCGCGGGAAGAGTATAGAAATAATGCTTTTGCCACGATTTCCCCTTAGCTACGCCAAAACGTCGGCGTAAGTAGAATAAGTAAGGTAAAGATTTCCAAACGACCAAACAGCATAGAAACTATCAATACCCATTTTGCTTTGTCGTTAACATCACCAAAGTGAAGCGCCACTTCTCCCAAGCCAGGACCGAGGTTGTTCAGAGTCGCAGCCACCGCCGAGAACGCACTGAGCTCATCCATTCCTGTTGCAATCAACCCCAACATACAAACCACAAATACCAATGCGTATGCGGAGAAGAAGCCCCAAACCGCATCGACAACACGTTGCGGTAGGGCACTGCCACCTACTTTGATGGTGTAAACCGCGCGCGGATGGACTAAACGTTTTAGTTCACGCGCACCTTGTAAGGTAAGAAGCAGGATACGAATCACTTTCATGCCGCCGCCTGTTGAACCAGCACAACCACCTATAAAGGAAGAGAACAATAACAGCACAGGTAAAAAGAGCGGCCAGTCCGCAAAACCTGTCGTCGTAAAACCCGCTGTTGTCGAAATTGACACGGTTTGGAACAGTGCCTGATCGAAAGCATCGTATGTCGATGTGTAAGAGTGATGTTTCAGTAATAATAGAAAGCAAATGACAAATAGCAGCACTTGAATAAACAAGAAGGCGCGAAACTCAGGATCTTTCCAGTAATACTTGGGATGCACACCACCCGATGCAAATGCAGCAAAGTGCAGTGTGTAGTTACATGCAGATATAAGCAGAAAAACCACGGTAATTAGGTTAATCGCGTAACTATCAAAGTATCCGATGCTGGCATCGTGGGTAGAGAAGCCACCAATGGCAATGGTGGAAAAGCTGTGACTGATGGCGTCAAATGGCGTCATACCAGCTAACCAAAAAGCCGATGCACAGGCGATAGTCAGGCTCAAATAGATGTACCAAAGCGCCTTAGCAGTTTCTGCTATGCGCGGCGTCACTTTAGTGTCCTTGACTGGGCCAGGGATCTCGGCGCGGTAAAGCTGCATACCACCAATGCCAAGTACTGGCAAAATCGCCACCGCTAATACGATGATTCCCATACCGCCGAACCACTGCAGTAACTGTCGATAGAATAGAATCGCTTTAGGTAACTCATCCAAACCAACAATAACGGTCGCCCCGGTCGTAGTGAGAGCAGAAAACGATTCAAAAAACGCATCTGTCACTGAGACGTTCGGGTTGTCAGCTATTAGAAAGGGGATCGAGCCTGCGCTGCCAAGTACTGTCCAGAACAGAACGACAATAAGAAAGCCATCTCGAGCTTTAAGCTCGTGCTTATACCTGCGGTTTGGGTACCAACAAACGGCCCCACAAAACAGCAGAACAAAAAATGTCGTGACAAAAGGCACACCTGCACCATCTCGATAGATCAGCGCAACGAGTGCTGGCGCAAGCATAGTGACACTAAAGAGTGCGAGCAGTAGCCCGACGATTCGAATAATTGAACGAAATTGCATGGATAAATTGACTAGCGAAGCTGTCCCTGTTGCTTCCTGTTTTTCATTATTGTCCGTCTAGCGGAGTGACAATTGCCTTTGCCCCGCTTTTATTGATGATTGCTTGGGTAAACGCGCTCACTTCTCGAAGCTCAATTTCCACCACTAATACCACCTGATCGCTGTATTCAGCCTCGACTTCTATCGCACCAAATTGCGGCATGATTGACTGTGCGATCGGCATAAACCCATAGTCTAACGTTAGTCTGAGCTTTGTGGTTATTTTTTTCTCAATAGTTTGAAGCAGCTTGAGCGCTTGTTGTACCCCACCCCCATACGCTTTAACCAAGCCGCCTGTACCTAACTTGATTCCACCAGAGTATCGCGTGACCACTGCCGTGATCTCCCCCACCCCAGAGCCAGACAGCTGCGCCAAGATCGGTTTGCCTGCAGTTCCGGACGGCTCCCCATCATCACTAAAGCCCCACTTCATCGAATCTTCTGGTCGACCAGCAACAAAGCCCCAACAGTTATGTCTAGCATCAGCGTGTTTAGCTTTGATTTGATCAACAAATGCTTTTGCAGCTTCGATACTTGGCGTGTGCGCCAAATAAGTAATGAATACGCTCTTTTTAATTTCTTCTTCAAATTGAGCGAGCTCTGCTGGAATCAGATAAGGCTTGTCATTCATAGGATTATGGATTCAGGTCTATTTGCCTGAAGTCTATCACGAGTGTGATTTACCCGTCGCATAAGATCTGCCACAGCGCACAATGTTAAACACTTGTTTAAAAAATGTATTGAAATTAGACAATCCACGATCCAAACTAACTTTACTGGTCAAACCAGAACAAAAATAAAACGACTTCCTCGATACCTATTTGCCGAGGTACACGGCGTCGTTGAAATAGGTATACAGACAATCCACGATTGTATGTCATGGAGATAGACAATGATTTACCAAGCCGAAACCCTACAGGTAAAGGAAATACAAGATGGTATTGCAGAGCTAAGCTTCTGCTCTCCAAAATCCGTCAACAAACTCGACCTAGCGACATTGGAATCGCTAGATAAAGCTCTTGATGCGCTCATTGCCCATCAAGGCCTCAAGGGGTTGTTGCTCACTTCAGATAAAGACGCATTCATTGTAGGCGCAGACATTACCGAGTTTTTAGGTCTGTTTGCTAAAACGGATGCCGAGCTCGACCAATGGCTGCAATTTGCTAATAGCATCTTTAACAAATTAGAAGACTTACCCGTTCCGACCATCTCGGTGATCAAAGGCCACGCTCTTGGTGGCGGTTGTGAATGTGTGCTAGCAACAGACATGCGTATTGGTGACAAAACCACCAGCATCGGCCTACCAGAAACGAAACTGGGAATCATGCCGGGCTTTGGTGGTTGTGTACGCTTACCTCGCGTTATTGGCGCAGACAGCGCAATGGAAATCATCACCCAAGGTAAAGCATGCCGAGCTGATGAAGCATTGAAAATTGGCTTACTCGATGCTGTTGTAGAGACTGATGCTTTATACGAATCGGCACTACAAACGCTGAACTCTGCAATTAACGAGAAACTTGACTGGCAAGCACGCCGAGCACAGAAAACATCTCCACTAACGCTGAGTAAGCTAGAATCGATGATGAGCTTCACCATGGCGAAAGGTCTAGTGGCACAGAAAGCTGGTCCTCACTACCCTGCCCCAATGACAGCCGTTATCACGATTGAAGAAGGTGCTCGCTTTGCACGTAATGAAGCGTTAGACATTGAGCGTAAGCACTTCGTGAAACTGGCCAAATCGGAAGAAGCAAAATCACTCGTTGGCCTATTCCTTAACGATCAATACATCAAAGGCATTGCGAAAAAAGCAGCGAAGTCAGCAAGTAAAGACACGCAACGTGCAGCCGTATTAGGTGCAGGTATCATGGGTGGCGGCATTGCTTACCAATCAGCGCTAAAAGGTGTGCCTGTCTTAATGAAAGACATCGCGCAAGCGTCGCTCGACCTAGGCATGACTGAAGCATCTAAGCTGCTGAATAAACGCTTATCTCGCGGTCGCATTGATGGCTTTAAGATGGCGGGTATTTTAGCGTCAATCACACCGAGCCTACATTACGCAGGTATTGAAAACTCTGATGTGATTGTTGAAGCTGTCGTTGAAAATCCGAAAGTAAAAGCGGCGGTTTTGAGTGAAGTCGAATCCCATGTCGGTGACGACACCGTTATCACCTCAAACACCTCGACGATTCCTATCAACCTATTGGCAAAATCACTAAAACGCCCAGAAAACTTCTGTGGTATGCACTTCTTCAACCCAGTGCATCGTATGCCTCTTGTAGAGATCATCCGTGGTGAGCACACCTCTGATGAAACCATCAATCGTGTTGTGGCGTATGCTGCGAAAATGGGCAAATCACCAATTGTCGTTAATGACTGCCCAGGGTTCTTCGTTAACCGCGTATTGTTCCCATACTTTGGCGGCTTCAGCATGCTACTTCGTGATGGTGCTGACTTTACGAAAATCGACAAAGTCATGGAGCGTAAGTTTGGCTGGCCGATGGGACCGGCGTACTTGCTTGACGTAGTCGGCATTGATACCGCGCACCACGCACAAGCTGTGATGGCTGACGGTTTCCCTGAGCGTATGGGTAGACAAGGTCGTGATGCGATTGATGCACTATTTGAAGCAGACAAATATGGTCAGAAAAATGGTAATGGCTTCTACAGCTACACCATAGATAAAAAAGGTAAGCCGAAGAAAACCTTCTCAGAAGCGATCTTACCAGTACTTGCTGACGTTTGTGCCGATAAGCATGACTTTGACGATGAGACCATCATTCAACGTATGATGATTCCAATGATCAACGAAGTGGTGCTGTGCCTTCAAGAAGGCATCATCGCCACTCCGCAGGAAGCAGACATGGCATTGGTTTATGGTCTTGGTTTCCCTCCATTCCGCGGTGGCGTATTCCGCTATCTAGACAGCGTGGGTATTGCTGAATACGTTGAAATGGCAAAACAACACGCCGAGCTAGGTGCGATGTACCAAGTGCCGCAAATGTTGATTGATATGGCGGCGAAAGGTGAAAGCTTTTACGGTGCACAACAGCAAGGTTCTATCTAAGGAGGGATTCTAAAATGACTAATCAAACAAGAAATGTTGTCGTAGTCGATTGTCTACGTACTCCAATGGGTCGCTCTAAAGGTGGTGCTTTCCGTCATACACGAGCAGAAGATCTATCTGCGCGTCTAATGAAAGGCATTCTTGCACGTAACCCACAAGTGAACCCAAGCGAGATTGAAGACATCTACTGGGGTTGTGTACAGCAAACACTAGAGCAAGGCTTTAACGTTGCACGTAATGCCGCGCTACTCGCGGGCCTGCCGATTGAAATTGGCGCCGTGACGGTTAACCGCTTGTGTGGTTCATCAATGCAAGCGCTTCACGACGGTACACGTGCCATCATGACTGGTGATGCTGAAATCTGCCTAATTGGTGGCGTGGAGCACATGGGGCATGTGCCAATGAACCACGGGGTAGACTTTCACCCAGGTATGTCAAAGAACGTAGCAAAAGCTGCGGGCATGATGGGCTTAACGGCTGAAATGCTGGGCAAATTACATGGCATTAGCCGTGAGCAACAAGACGAGTTTGCCGCGCGCTCTCACGCTCGTGCGCACGCAGCAACCGTAGAGGGTCGCTTTAAAAACGAAATCCTACCAATTGAAGGCCATGCGGCTGACGGTACACTGTTTACTCTGGATTACGACGAAGTGATTCGCCCTGAAACATCCGTTGAAGGTCTGTCTCAGCTTCGTCCTGTGTTTGACCCAGCAAACGGCACAGTAACAGCCGGTACATCATCAGCGCTGTCTGATGGCGCATCAGCGATGCTGATCATGAGTGAAGAGAAAGCCAATGAGCTTGGCTTGAAAATTCGCGCACGTATTAAGGGCATGGCGATCGCAGGTTGCGATCCATCCATCATGGGTTACGGTCCGGTACCGGCGACGCAAAAAGCGCTCAAGCGTGCTGGTCTTTCAATTGAAGACATGGATGTGGTTGAGCTAAACGAAGCATTTGCAGCGCAGTCTCTGCCGTGTGCTAAAGACTTAGGTCTGCTTGATGTGATGGATGAGAAGGTCAACCTTAACGGTGGTGCGATAGCATTGGGTCATCCACTAGGCTGTTCTGGTTCACGCATCTCAACAACGTTGATCAACCTAATGGAAGCGAAAGACGCGAAATACGGTCTAGCCACCATGTGTATCGGTTTGGGTCAGGGTATAGCGACCGTATTTGAGAGGCCTTAACGCTTTGAGTGAAGTAGGCTCAAAACGACGATGGTCGTAGTGATCTACTCAACAACCAGCATGAAATGAATAAATACTAAAATAATTTAGTATTACACTTAAGGGCGACATCAGATGTCGCCCTTTGTTTTACGCCAAACACAGTAAATATGCATACGAAGCATACATGAAATGAGTAACTTTCATTTTATTCATAGATAGAGAAGACATAGACTTATAGACAGTTAATATCTTGCTGTATGTGGCAACTGAGTCACGCTAACGCAATTTCGGAGAACCTTATGTTTAATGCTCTAGTTCTAAACCAAGAAGACAAACGCACTATCGCTAGTATCGAGCAAATCGATGAAACACAACTGCCGGAAGGTGACGTTCTGGTTGAAGTCGATTACTCATCGTTGAATTACAAAGATGGTTTGGCGATCACAGGTAAAGGTAAAATCATCCGTAACTTCCCGATGGTACCTGGCATTGATCTAGCGGGTACGGTTGTAAGTTCTGAAGATTCGCGTTACCAAGCTGGTGACAAAGTGGTCTTAACTGGCTGGGGCGTGGGTGAAAACCATTGGGGTGGCATGGCTCAACGTGCTCGTCTAAAAGCGGATTGGCTAGTGCCACTACCAAAAGGTCTAGACAGCAAGAAAGCAATGATGGTTGGTACTGCTGGCTTCACTGGTATGCTATGTGTTCAAGCACTGCTTGATGCAGGCATCAAACCTGAAGCTGGTGAAATCCTAGTAACGGGCGCAAGTGGCGGCGTAGGCTCGGTAGCAGTAACGCTCCTAGCGCAGCTTGGCTACAAAGTTGCTGCAGTGACAGGACGTGTAGAGAAAAACGGCCCGCTACTTGAAAAACTAGGTGCTAGCCGCATCATCGACCGCACTGAATTTGAAGAACCAGCACGTCCACTTGAAAAGCAAGTATGGGCAGGTGCGGTAGATACCGTCGGCAGCAAAGTACTAGCAAAAGTACTGGCGCAAATGGATTACAACAGTGCAGTCGCCGCTTGTGGTCTTGCAGGTGGTTTTGATCTACCAACTACAGTGATGCCGTTCATCCTACGTAACGTTCGTCTACAAGGTGTGGACTCAGTAATGTGTCCAACAGAGAAACGCATCGTAGCATGGGAAAAACTGGTTGAACTACTACCAGACAGCTATTTCGAGCAAGCGTGTACTGAAGTAGAACTAGCAGAAGCACCAAAATACGCAGAAGACATCACTAACGGTCAAGTAACAGGTCGTGTAGTTATCAAGCTATAAACACTGACTCAGCGTAAACAGACGAAGAGCCGGTATTACTGGCTCTTTTTGTTAGCAGTTTAGTCCCATATCTTCGATACGCTTAGCTATTAGACGGCTACATTCTTCACGCACAATCGTTCTTAACCATTCTTGAGCAGGAGAATGCTCGCAACGCGCATGCCAAATCATCGAGTATTCAAATGGAGTAAATTGGAAGGGTAATGGTTTCACCACCAAGTCATAACGCTCGGCAACCAGATACGCCAAGTCCGCTGGCACTGTGATGATAATTGGCAACGTATCCATGATCGCCAATGCGGCTTCTAAATGATAAGCCCGCAGAACCATTTTACGCTTAGGTTTCTCCATCAAAGCTTGTTCGATCAGTGCCTTAACACCATCACTGATGGCGATCATGGCATGTGGATGACTCAGATAATCATCCAAGCTCATTTCTTTATCCGCTAATGGATGCTGTTTTGAAAGCATACACAGCACCCCCACTCGCCCCAACACTTCACTGCGTAGCGGCTCCACCGGACCTGTCGGGCGACAAATCGCTAAGTCTGCACCTTCATAAGTGAGCTGATCTGATAAACGGTCGTGTTGCAGTGGTAAGAAGTTAAAAGACACGTTTGGCGCTTCTTGGTAAATTCTCGGCAAAGCGAACGGTAAGATCGTTTGCATGGCATAGTCGGTGGTCACGATGTTGAAAGTCTGTACGCATTGCAATGGGTCAAACTCAACCGGAGATAACAACTGACGTAAAGACTCTAATGGCTCGCCTAATGAGCGATCGATCTCTAACGCTTTCTGAGTTGGGATCAAATGCTGTCCCTGACGAGTAAACAGCGGGTCTCCCAATAAGTCACGCAGACGACCAAGCACACGACTCATTGCCGATTGACTCAAATTCAGACGTGTTGCCGCCTTACTGACACTGTTTTCTTCTATCAGTACTCGCAACGCAACCAGTAAATTTAAATCTCGGCGATAGATGTCTTCCAGTTCCACGAATTAGCCACTTATTTTGTATGTGTTTGGGTAAATTGTACTCTTCAGGCAAAAAAAATCCCGCCTTTCAGCGGGGAAGCCCAAGAAAAATGGGGATAGTGTCGGAATGAAGTGTTGGTAAAAATAGGTGAGCGTTATTAAAGTATTCTGATCGAAGCAAAAAGCGCTAATTTTCTTGCTCAGATGCACCTGACCATTTGCGCATCTCGATCCAAATCCCAATAATAGTGGCAACCATGCCTACAAGAGGCATCAAAGAGGTGTCAGCTGGCGTTCTGAGTACCAAAGCACAAAACGAGATAAAGCAAAGTACGGAGTAAATCGTAAGTCTGTCTAACGCTGTTAACATTGCCTCTCCCTTGCCAGTTGTTACCAAATTGTTAATTTAAGGTAAAACAAAAAATTCCGTTTGCCAAGTGGTTATTGAATATTTTTTCAACGAACGTAGAATTCACCGCTAAGTTAGTTACGAGAATCACACTATGAGCTTTAATCCTGAACTGGCAACAAAGACATTAGAGGCGGAAGGACTGCGCTGCCCAGAGCCAGTGATGATGGTCAGGAAGACAATTCGCAACATGCAAGATGGTGAGATTTTGCTGGTCAAAGCAGATGACCCATCCACGACTCGAGACATTCCGAGTTTCTGCCGTTTTATGGATCACCAATTAATTGCGGCACAAACGGAGCAAGTTCCGTATCAGTACCTGATCAAGAAAGGATTGGAATAATCTGGTCGAATTAAAAACGGCAGCCGATTGGCTGCCGTTTGTTTATTCATCGTATTCGAGTGTGCGAACTTCTGATTGGAGCTTGTTGAGTTGTTTTTTCATTGCCCGCATCTCTTCATGCATAGGAATGATGTGGGCTACGCGAATCCACGCCTCTACTGTTAATCCAGTAAGAACGAACGATCCTGCCACAATCGGCAACCACATATCAGTCAGTACCATCGCTAACAAGCAAAGCGCCAAACCAAAGGTGAATAAATAACTCTGACTCTTTGGGGTCATCCCCATGTAACGTGTAAGCATAAACTTGCCCTCTCGCTATCATTCACACCATTAAACTACCATGACAAGTATGACACTAATATGTCATCCGTCACGCTACGGAGCGATTTTAAGTCAGAGTTTGAGCTACGCCACTAATTCGCTAGTTATTGATTATTTGCATCATTTTAACGATTGTTCGCGGATAACATTTTCCATTTTCAGGCTGCGTTATCCGCCTAAAAACATTAAAAGAAGGCCGCACCAATCGCCAACAACACGAACAAAATAGCGGTGAATTTACGAATCAACCCCAGGGGCATCTTGTCTGCTGAAAGCTTACCAATTAACACCACAGGCACATTAGCCAACAGCATACCAATGGTCGTGCCAAGTATGACCCAACTCAGCGCATCCGCGTATTGCGCGCCTAGGATAGAAGTGGCGATCTGAGTTTTATCACCAATCTCAGCCACAAAGAAAGCAATAAAGCTGGCAATGAAAGGACCTCGGTTTGAAATCTGTTCGTCATCATCCAACTTATCAGGAATCAACACCCAAGCCGCCATCGCGACAAAACTGACCACCAGCACCCACTTTAAAATATCAGGTGATAAATAGTCAGCGACAACCACACCTAACCATGCAGCCAAAGCGTGGTTGGCAATGGTTGCCAAAAAGATTGCTGCAATAATTGGTATTGGTTTGCGGTAACGACTTGCGAGTAATAGAGATAGCAATTGGGTCTTATCGCCAATTTCTGCTAACGCTACAGTAGTAATTGAAATAGCTAAAACGCTCACGACATGCTCATTGGGGCAGGGATTATTATATTTAACCGAAGACAAACCTCACGCCCCTACCCCGGTTCGTGATGATTTGTCTAAGGTCTTGCTAAACTTGAAAGGCTTCAAGTCTCGAACGCCATGGTGATTTTGCACCAATTATGTTGACGGACGAACCAGATGAAACAGAAACTTCATCAGGTAAGCTACTCCCCAAAGACAGGCGCAATTCTAGCCACCTTTGTTGCGCTTCTCAAGAGCCAAAGCAGGCAAAAACTCCCTTTTAAGAAAAATACAGCAGATAACGCGGTAAAAATTCATTAAAGGAGAAAATCGCCCACGAATTAATCAAGATTAGCTCTACTCCCATGCTCAATATCTGGTTATACTAGATTGTTAATTTATTCAACCGTAATTACTCTTTATCGCCGTTGTTAGAGTTGAAAAACTCGGCATAGATGACGAATTAACGAGTAACAAGAGAATCGCGCGAACCTGACTTATGCAAAAATACGATATCAAAACCTTCCAGGGAATGATCCTCGCGCTGCAGGATTATTGGGCTCAAAATGGTTGTACCATTGTTCAACCGCTAGATATGGAAGTGGGTGCGGGTACCTCTCACCCAATGACCTGTCTACGAGCGCTTGGCCCAGAGCCAATGTCGACAGCTTACGTACAACCTTCACGTCGTCCTACTGATGGCCGTTACGGTGAAAACCCTAACCGTCTTCAGCACTACTACCAATTCCAAGTAGCGCTAAAACCATCGCCTGACAATATTCAAGAGTTGTACCTTGGCTCCCTTGAAGTTCTTGGTATTGACCCTCTTGTACACGACATCCGTTTCGTAGAAGACAACTGGGAAAACCCAACACTAGGCGCATGGGGTCTAGGCTGGGAAGTTTGGCTAAACGGTATGGAAGTGACTCAGTTTACTTACTTCCAACAAGTTGGCGGCCTTGAGTGTAAACCAGTCACTGGCGAAATCACTTACGGTATCGAGCGTCTAGCAATGTACATCCAAGAAGTAGACTCGGTTTACGACCTAGTTTGGAACATCGCACCAGACGGCAGCAAAGTGACTTACGGTGATATCTTCCACCAAAACGAAGTAGAGCAATCGACTTACAACTTCGAGCACGCAGACGTTGAATTCCTATTTGGTTTCTTCGAGCAGTGTGAGAAAGAGTGTAAAGAGTTGCTTGAGCTTGAAAAGCCACTGCCATTACCTGCTTACGAGCGTATCCTAAAAGCAGGTCACGCATTCAACCTACTAGACGCACGTAAAGCGATCTCAGTAACTGAGCGTCAGCGTTACATCCTGCGCATTCGCGATCTGACTAAGTCAGTAGCAGAAGCATACTACGCATCGCGTGAAGCTCTTGGCTTCCCAATGTGTAAGAAAGAACAAGCGTAAGGGGTAGAGAACATGGCAAAAGAATTTCTAATCGAGCTAGGTACAGAAGAGCTACCACCAACGCAACTTCGTACGCTAGCTGAAGCATTCGCAGCAAACTTCGAAGCAGAACTAAAAAGCGCTGAGCTTGCTCACGAAGGCGTGAAATGGTTTGCGGCTCCTCGTCGTCTTGCACTTAAAGTCGCGGCACTAGCAGAAAGCCAATCAGACAAAATCGTTGAAAAACGTGGCCCTGCGGTTTCTGCAGCGTTTGACGCGGAAGGCAACCCAACCAAAGCGGCTCAAGGCTGGGCACGCGGTTGTGGTATTTCTGTTGACCAAGCAGAGCGCATGGTTACAGATAAAGGTGAATGGCTACTGTTCAAACAAGAAGTGAAAGGTCAGCCAACGTCTGAGATCGTCGTTGAACTTGCAGCGAAAGCACTAGCAAACCTACCTATCGCAAAACCAATGCGCTGGGGTAACAAAACGACTCAATTTATCCGTCCAGTTAAGACGCTAACCATGCTGATGGGCAGCGACCTAATCGAAGGCGAGATCCTTGGTGTCGCTTCTGACCGCACTATCCGTGGTCACCGCTTCATGGGTGAGCAAGAGTTCACTATCGATTCTGCTGAGCAATACCCTGCAATCTTAGAAGAGCGCGGTAAAGTTATGGCTGATTACGAAGCACGTAAAGCCATCATCCTAGCTGACGCACAAAAAGCGGCAGCAGCGGTTGGCGGTATCGCTGACCTAGAAGATGACCTAGTAGAAGAAGTAACGTCTCTGGTTGAATGGCCAGTGGTACTAACAGCGAAGTTTGAAGAAGAGTTCCTAAAAGTGCCTTCTGAAGCGTTGGTTTACACCATGAAAGGTGACCAGAAGTACTTCCCTGTTTACGATGAAAATAAGAAGCTACTACCTAACTTCATCTTCGTATCGAACATCGAATCAAAAGAGCCTCGTTACGTAATCGAAGGTAATGAGAAAGTGGTTCGCCCTCGTCTTGCTGACGCTGAGTTCTTCTTCAACACAGACCGTAAGCGTCCGCTTATCGACCGTCTGCCAGAACTAGAACAAGCGATCTTCCAAAAGCAACTGGGTACGATCAAAGACAAAACAGACCGCATCACAGAACTTGCTGGCTACATTGCTGAGCAAATCGGTGCTGACGTTGAGAAATCAAAGCGTGCTGGTCTACTAGCAAAATGTGATCTAATGACCTCAATGGTATTCGAATTCACGGATACTCAAGGTGTGATGGGTATGCACTACGCGCGCCACGACGGTGAAACAGAAGAAGTTGCAGTAGCACTGAACGAGCAATACATGCCTCGTTTCGCAGGTGATGAACTGCCATCAAACGGCGTTTCAACTGCTGTAGCAATGGCAGACAAACTAGACACTATCGTCGGTATCTTCGGTATTGGTCAAGCACCTAAAGGTTCTGATCCATTCGCACTACGCCGCGCATCGCTAGGTGTACTGCGTATCATCGTTGAATACGGCTACAACCTAGATCTTGTTGACCTAGTTGCGAAAGCGAAGTCACTGTTCGGCGACCGCCTAACCAACGACAACGTTGAACAAGACGTTATCGAGTTCATGCTTGGTCGTTTCCGTGCTTGGTACCAAGACGAAGGCTTCAGCGTAGACATCATTCAAGCGGTACTAGCGCGTCGTCCAACTAAACCAGCAGACTTTGACCAACGTGTTAAAGCGGTTTCTCACTTCCGTGAACTAGAAGCAGCTGAGTCTCTAGCAGCAGCGAACAAGCGTGTAGGTAACATCCTAGCGAAATTCGACGGCGAACTAGCAGAAGAAATTGACCTAGCATTGCTACAAGAAGACGCAGAGAAAGCACTAGCAGAAAGCGTTGAAGTCATGACTGAAGCACTAGAGCCTGCATTTGCGACCGGTAACTACCAAGAAGCCCTAAGCAAGCTAGCAGATCTACGTGAGCCAGTAGATGCATTCTTCGATAACGTAATGGTAATGGCAGACGACGAAGCACTTAAGAAGAACCGTCTGACATTGCTGAACAACCTGCGTAACCTGTTCTTACAGGTCGCAGATATCTCTGTCCTTCAAAAGTAATTCATTACTCTTCGAAGTGATTAAGAGATAATTAAAGGGAAGCGTCGGCTTCCCTTTTTTGTTGCCTTCAAACCGATGAAGATGAAGCTTATTATTCATTTTGTGAACAAGACTAAAATTTGTAGGGTGAGACGCGTTTAACTTGTTGGTGTAGAGCTCGGATTGTAGAGGCACAGTTTTGCTATAACTGGACTGTTTATTCGGGGGAAGGACATAATGAAAAAAACAATTCTCGCACTCTCTATTGGACTATTGAGCGCCTGCAGCCAAATTCCAGAAAATGCTATCGTACTAAACGTTGGAGACGATACAGCCGTCTTCGAACAAAACTCTAACGGCTTACTTGTCGCCGAGCAAAAACTCGAAAAAGGCAGCTACACCTTTACCATTGCCGACAGTAATCAAAGCTGTGGAAGTAGTTTTGCTTTGGCAGAAGAAAGCCGCATCAAATTCAATCGTCCATTGAAAATGGATAATTGTGCCACAGATGCCCAAATGCCGCTGCGCATATTCAAAGCCAACACCTATCAGTTTACGCTCAACCCAACTACTAACGAGCTAACTGTTAGGCTCAAACCCAAACAGAACCAAGACATCACCTACTCTTGCCCTGTCGCAACTGACGTGCCAAAAACCATCAACGTTGCTCAAACCTTTAATGATGGCACTGTCGTTCGTGATGCCTTAACCGGACAAGAAGCCACAGTCGCCAATGGCAGCGTAACCTTGCAGCCAGGCACTATGAGCCAAGGTCTGTTGTTACTAGAAGAGGTTGAGCAGCAAGCCGAAAAACCTTTCAGTTGGGACAACGCGACGGTGTACTTCGTCATGACTGACCGCTTCTATAACGGCAACCCAGACAACGACAACAGCTACGGTCGCAGCAAAGACGGAAAATATGAGATTGGTACCTTCCACGGTGGTGACTTAGCGGGTCTGACGAAAAAACTCGATTACATCGAATCACTTGGTGTCAATGCTATCTGGATAACCTCACCACTGGAACAAATCCACGGCTGGGTTGGCGGCGGCGATAAAGGCGACTTTAAGCACTACGGCTACCACGGCTACTACCATCAAGACTGGACCAAGCTTGATGCCAACATGGGTACCGAAGATGAACTCAGAACCTTCGTCGATACCGCTCACAAGAAAGGCATCCGCGTGATTTGGGATGTAGTCATGAACCACACAGGTTATGCGACATTAGCAGACATGCAGGAATTCGGCTTTGGTCAGCTTTACCTAGATGACCAAGAAGCCAAAGAAGTCCTTGGTGAAAAATGGACCGACTGGCAGCCAAAATCAGGACAAAGCTGGCACAGCTTCAACGACTACATCAAATACGGTGATAGCGAAGCGTGGGATAAATGGTGGGGCAAAGATTGGATTCGTACCGACATTGGCGACTACGATGCTCCGGGCTACAACGACATAACCATGTCTTTAAACTACCTACCAGATCTCAAAACCGAATCGACTCAGAAAACTGGCTTACCAAACTTCTTCCGCAATAAAGACACCAATGCGCAAGATGAGTTGCAAACCCCGCGTGAACACCTCATTACCTGGTTATCCGATTGGGTGCGCGACTACGGCATTGATGGCTTCCGCGTCGACACTGCCAAACACGTTGAAATGGAAGCGTGGGCAGAGCTGAAAGCCAGCACCACTCAAGCGCTTGCCCAGTGGAAGCAAAACAACCCAGACAAAGCCTTGGATGACCTACCTTTCTGGATGACGGGTGAAGTATGGGCACACAGCGTGGTGAAAAGCCCGTATTTCGATAACGGCTTCGATTCCATCATCAACTTCGAGTTCCAATCTGATGTGGCACCAAAAGCGCTGAAGTGCTTCGCTCAACTCGATAGCGATTATCGCCGCTATGCAGAGCGCATCAATACAGATCCTGAGTTCAACGTGTTGAGTTACCTGTCTTCGCACGATACTCAACTGTTTTGGTCGGCACGCAGCCGCAGCTTCGATGACCAAGCACGCGCTGCCAATGCACTAATGCTGACGCCGGGTGCAGTGCAAATCTATTACGGCGATGAGATTGCTCGTGATTTTGGTATTACCGGTTCCGACCCTACTCAAGGTACTCGCTCTGATATGCCATGGGATAAGATTCATGGCGAACGTGAAGACTTGCTGCAACATTGGCAAAAACTCGGCGAGTTCCGTCAACGCCACCCAGCGGTTGCGCAAGGCAAACACATCACTCGCAATCAAGAAGGGTATTACGCGTTCGAGCGCCAATACCACGACGACAAAGTGCTGATCGTCTACACTGGCGAATAGCCGATTCACTCCACCAGCAAGGGAAGCATTTCGCTTCCCTTTTCTGTTCACTGCTCATATCCCCATCATCTGGTCTGATGACAAACTTTTTTCTTCTTCGAGTAAATTCACACTTTGCGTCGTAATAACATTAGGGTAAGGTCAAGTATTACTCTATAAGCTGATGTTTCATCAGCATTCAATACACATAAGCAATCACAATGAATTAGGTATCAGTCAGCATGCAGTTCTCAAAGTTTGGTGAAAAATTTAATCAGTATTCAGGTATCACGCAGTTAATGGACGATTTGAATGATGGTCTACGCACACCAGGTGCCATCATGCTCGGTGGAGGTAACCCAGCCGCCATTCCTGCCATGCTCGATTACTTTCACCAAGCCAGTGAGGAAATGCTCGCCAGTGGCGAACTCGTCGCCGCACTCGCCAACTACGATGGGCCGCAGGGTAAAGATGCGTTCGTGAAAGCGCTGGCTCAGTTATTCCGTGAAACTTACGGTTGGGAGATTTCAGAGAAGAACATCAGCCTAACTAACGGCAGCCAAAGTGGCTTCTTCTACTTGTTCAACTTACTCGCAGGTAAACAGCCAGACGGTTCGCATAAGAAGGTGCTACTGCCTATCGCGCCTGAGTACATCGGCTATGGTGATGCTGGCATTGATGAAGATATTTTTGTCTCTTACCACCCAGAAATCGAGCTGTTAGATAACGGATTGTTTAAATACCACGTCGATTTTGAACAGCTAACCGTCGACGATTCTGTTGCGGCAATCTGCGCATCTCGCCCAACCAACCCAACGGGTAACGTACTGACAGACGAAGAAGTGCGTAAACTGGACAAACTCGCACGTGAAAACAACATCCCACTGATCATCGATAACGCCTACGGCTTGCCGTTCCCGAACATCATCTTTGAAGATGTCGAACCGTTCTGGAATGAAAACACCATCTTGTGCATGAGCCTATCCAAACTTGGCTTGCCTGGCGTGCGTTGCGGGATTGTGATTGCGAGTGAAGAAATCACTCAAGCGTTAACCAATATGAACGGCATCATCAGCCTAGCACCAGGCAGTGTGGGTCCAGCGCTGGCAAACCACATCATCGCTAAAGGCGACTTGCTTAAACTGAGTTCAGAGGTGATTAAGCCGTTTTACAAGCAGAAGTCGCAACGTGCGGTTGAACTGCTGCAAGAAGCGATTACCGATGAGCGCTTCCGTATTCACAAACCGGAAGGGGCGATCTTCTTGTGGTTGTGGTTTGATGAACTGCCAATAACAACAATGGAACTGTACCAACGCTTGAAAGCGCGTGGCGTATTGATTGTCCCTGGTGAATATTTCTTTATTGGTCAGCAAGACGAGTGGGATCACGCGCACCAATGCCTGCGTATGAACTACGTTCAAGACGATGAGATGATGCAAAAAGGCATTGCGATTATCGCGGAAGAAGTTGAAAAGGCTTACCAACAAGGTCAGTAAAGCAAACTCCCACATCAAAGACACAAATTAAAAAGAGCGCCACTTGGCGCTCTTTCTCACTCTATAAGCAAATTACTTGCTGATTAGTTATTTTCTAGCAGGTTGTTGCTGCCGATAGCAATTTTACGTGGTTGCATTGCTTCTGGGATTTCACGAACCAAATCAATATGTAATAAGCCGTTTTCCATTGATGCGCCAGTCACTTTGACGTAATCCGCTAGCTGGAATTTACGTTCAAAGTCGCGCTCAGCAATGCCTTGGTACACGTAGTTTTTGCCTTCTTCTGCTTTGCGTTCGCCCTTCACAATCAACATGTTTTCGTTTTGAGTCAGATCGAGTTGGTCTTCAGAGAAGCCAGCAACTGCCATAGTAATACGGTAGTTATGCTCGTCTTTTTGCTCAATGTTGTACGGAGGGTAACCGCCAGAAGTATTTTTCGCTGTATTCGCTTCCATCAGGTTTAGCAGACGATCAAAGCCAATTGCATTACGGTATAGTGGTGAGAAATCTACGTTACGCATAAATCTATCCTCTTAATTAAGCAATAGTCTTAGCTCAGATGACGTTCATCTCACAGGCGTGTTTATGCAAAAACCAACGCCGAGCTAAGAGATTCTTATCATTCCGCAGGCCATCATTTGGCTCGGAGACATGATAGGAAATCTAAAGGTTTAAGTTGTGTGCTAAAACGCCATATCCTCTTTTGAGCGATCTCGTTTTAGCGATTCCAGAGGGCTGTCTTCTAGTCTCTAGCAAGCCAGTCATCCTCTTCACAACTAGATATAAGGTCATCAAAAATGACTTTCAAGGGAAAAAATAAAAAATTTTAAGTGCGCTCGCTATCTCCCCAGAAAGGTCAGTTTACTCTCGCTTTGCAATCGGTATTAAAAAACCCACCTTTCTGGTGGGCTCAATCTGCACTCTACTTGCGGGAGGATTTACGAGCTTTTACAACGCTCTTTTCTGCCGCTTTTTCCTGTTTTAACTTACGCTTTTCTTTCAGACTCAACTGTGGTTGTTTCTTGTCTTTCTTACTCATGACTTCACCTCTATTTATTGACACAACAGACAGCCACACAGCATTTTCTGCGCTGGTGGCTGCGATTGATGAACAATTTCAGTAATCACAAAGCAGCGTCGCTGATTAAAAATTTCTATTTCGAACGCATCATTTTTAGCTCGCCCTAATAAACGGGATCCCAAATAAGAATCGACCGCGAGCATACCTGTCATCGGTTGGCTCTTGTGCGAGTTGACTAACGTCATGCGATATTGATAAGCACGCTCAACATCCACTAAGCGAACCGTGTCCCCAACCGCAATACGAGCTCGGTTACGGCAATGGGCCTGTTGCTCGCAGGTTTCAAATAGCGATAACAACCTTAGTGGTGATTGATAGGTTAAAAAGCGACTGGTTAACCACCAAGTTCGCAGCGCCAAACAGTACGCCGAGAACCAGCGTTCAAACATGATTATTTCCTTCTTAATGCCTTGTCTTACAAATAAATTCAGTGCATTGAACCGGAAGTGCATCACCTCCGGCTTAGTTCAGGAAAGTCATCACCATTTTCTCAACCTCCTTATTCGTCAGCTCTTCAGCACTATAGCGAGCAGAAAAAAGAAAGCAAAAGCGCCCAAGCGAACAAAATGGCGAGAAAAAAAGAAAACAGAAATAAAATGGCAAGCTTGATCAGGTTATTGGCAGTTAGCACCAGAAAAGCCAAAGTCTTGGCAGAAAGTGGCGATTTTCATTGGTGGTTAAAACAAAAAAAAGCAGCGATTTCTCGCTGCTTTTTTCTATTAAGACAAGTTGTCGTTACACGTCTAAGTTCGCTACTTTCAGCGCGTTTTCTTCGATGAAGTTACGACGAGGTTCTACTTGGTCACCCATTAGTGTTGTGAACAATTGGTCTGCACCTACCGCATCCTCAATCGTTACTTGCATCATGCGACGCGTTTCTGGGTCCATAGTCGTTTCCCACAGCTGATCTGGGTTCATCTCACCTAGACCTTTGTAACGCTGACGACTCAGACCACGCATTGATTCTTTAACCAACCAATCAAGCGCTTCTGCAAAGCTTGCTACTGGCATCGTACGCTCACCACGTTTGATGTACGCGCCTTCTTCCAGAAGCCCATCCAGTGCTTCTGATAGATCAGCCAATTTGCCGTACTCTTTCGAGTTTAGGAAATCGATGCTAATTGCATGTTCGTGCGTCACACCGTGAGTACGAACCACGATCTTAGGCAAGTTTAAGCCTAGTTCTTCGTGCTGTTCAACTTCGTAGCTGTATTGGCTCGCGCCCACTTCTTTCGCATTCAGCTGCTCAATAAGCTGCTTCGTCCACGCTTCAACAACTGATGCGTCATGGCATTGCTCAGGCGTTAGACGAGGAGTGTAAATCAACTCGTTTACCAAAGCACTTGGGTAACGACGGCTCATACGTTCCGCCAGTTTAATCCCCGCATTGTACTGTTGAACAAGCTTCTCTAGTGCTTCACCTGCCAATGCTGGTGCTTCTGCGTTTACGTGTAGCGATGCATTATCCAGAGCCAATGATACTTGGTATTGGTTCATCGCTTCTTCGTCTTTGATGTACTGCTCTTGTTTGCCTTTTTTCACTTTGTAAAGTGGTGGCTGAGCGATGTACACGTAACCACGCTCGATAAGCTCTGGCATTTGACGGTAGAAGAAGGTCAATAGTAGCGTACGGATGTGCGAACCATCGACATCGGCATCGGTCATGATGATGATGTTGTGGTAACGCAGCTTGTCCGGGTTGTACTCGTCACGACCGATACCACAACCAAGTGCAGTGATCAGAGTAGCCACTTCTTGCGAAGACAGCATCTTGTCGAAACGTGCTTTTTCTACGTTAAGAATCTTACCTTTTAGCGGTAGGATTGCTTGGTTCTTACGGTTACGGCCTTGTTTTGCGGAGCCGCCTGCCGAATCACCCTCCACTATGTATAGTTCAGAGAGTGCCGGATCTTTTTCCTGACAGTCTGCAAGTTTACCTGGAAGGCCAGCTAGATCTAGTGCACCTTTACGGCGCGTCATTTCACGAGCTTTACGCGCTGCTTCACGTGCACGTGCTGCATCGATGATTTTCGAACAAACCATCTTCGCTTCTGTCGGGTTCTCAATCAGGAACTCAGACAGTTTTTCACCCATTGCAGACTCAACAGCTGATTTCACTTCAGAAGAAACCAGTTTGTCTTTTGTTTGGCTTGAGAACTTAGGATCTGGCACTTTCACCGAAACAACCGCAGTTAGACCTTCACGCGCATCGTCGCCTGAAGTCGCTGTTTTTGCTTTCTTAGAGAAACCTTCTTTATCCATAAAGCTGTTCAATGTACGTGTTAACGCAGCACGGAAACCAGCAAGGTGAGTACCACCATCACGCTGTGGGATATTGTTGGTAAAACAGAAGATATTCTCTTGGAAACCATCGTTCCATTGCATCGCCACTTCAACTGAAATGCCGTCTTCACGCTCTGAGTTAAAGTGGAAGATTTTTTCGATGATTGGCGTTTTGTTGGTGTTTAGGTGATCAACGAACGCTTGAATACCACCTTCATACATGAAGTGATCATGTTTGTCCGCTTCACGCTCATCAACCAATTTGATCGATACACCAGAGTTCAGGAATGACAGTTCACGCAGGCGTTTCGCCAGAATGTCATAGTGGAACTCAGTGTTAGAGAAGGTCTCGGCACTTGGCCAGAAACGAATTTGCGTACCGGTTTTATCCGTATCACCCACAACGGCTAGTGGCGCTTGAGGCTCACCATGGCGGTAGGTTTGCGTATGGATATGGCCACCACGATGAATCGTCAGCTCAACTTTCTCAGATAGCGCGTTTACCACTGAAACACCTACCCCGTGAAGACCACCCGATACTTTGTATGAGTTATCGTCGAACTTACCACCCGCGTGAAGTACTGTCATGATTACTTCTGCTGCAGAGACATTTTCCTCTGAGTGGATTTCTGTTGGAATGCCACGACCATCATCGCTAACGGAAACCGAGTTATCCTCATGAATTGTCACAACGATGTCTTTACAGTGACCTGCCAACGCTTCATCAATTGAGTTATCCACCACCTCGAAAACCATGTGGTGAAGGCCGGTGCCGTCGTCCGTATCGCCGATGTACATTCCTGGACGCTTACGTACCGCATCCAGACCCTTCAGTACCTTAATACTCGATGAATCGTAATTTTCAGACATGAGTTTCTCTCTTCTAGTTTGACTCTATCCTGCCATGTTCCACATGAAACAATTTACCGTTATCGTCCAACATATCGGCGATTTGGCTTTCAGTGATAGAGCTTACAAATACTTGTGCGCCCGTCTCTTTTAAGCAGTCAGCAAGACGCTTGCGACGTTGGCTATCTAATTCCGACGCGAAGTCATCAATTAGGTAAATGCATTGTTTACCGGTCATCTCTGTCAGGTGTTGCCCTTGCGCGACACGCAATGCACACACCATGAGTTTTAATTGACCGCGTGACAGAACATCTTCAACGGGCGTTCCGTTCACTTTAATGCGCAAATCAGCTTTGTTTGGGCCACTAAAGGTGTATCCCAATGCCTGATCACGCTCAAAATTCTTTTCTAGTATCTCGTGGTATGGGGTGTCTTTATCCCAGCCACGATAATACTTCAATTGGATCTCAAATTCTGGCAAAAATGTCTGACAGATAGTTTCTGCGACGGTTTTCATCTGCTCGATGTAACTTGCTCGCCATTGGCTGATGTTTTCAGCCAACCCTGCCATTTCCTGATCCCAATAACTGAGCTCACGATAACTATTGGCGGTTTTCAACAGCGCGTTGCGCTGCTTGTTCAGGCGCTTGAACCTTCCCCATGCTTGATAAAAAGCGGGCTCGGTATGAAACACGCCCCAATCAATAAACGCGCGACGATGTTTAGGGCCATCTGTTAGTAAATCAAACCCTTCTGGGTGTATCAACTGCAGAGGCAGAACTTGTGCCAACTGCGCTAATTTTTGTCCAGATTGACCGCCTATTTTAACCTCTGTTGAGCCATCACGCTGCTTATTAATGCCGATAGGTAGCTCAAATTGATCCGAGTTCAAAAAACGACCATGAACAAACAGTTCGTCACACTCATTTTGTATCACTCGTCCGGTGAGAGAACTCTTGAATGAGCGGCCATGCCCGAGCAGGTAAACCGCTTCTAAGACACTGGTTTTACCGCTGCCGTTCGGCCCGATAAGAAAGTTAAAGCCTGCTGATAACTCAATATCACAGGCTTTAATGTTTCGAAACTGCTGAATGATGAGACGAGAAAGAGGCATTCAGTTGGCTTATAGACGAATTGGCATCACCACGTACATGGCACTGTCATCGTCGGCATTTTCAATCAATGCGCTAGCGTTAGCATCCGACATCGACACACGTACATTTTCACAACGCAACGTGTTCAGAACATCAAGCACATAGCTTACGTTAAAGCCGATTTCGATGGCGTCACCTTCAAAGGTCACATCAAGCATCTCTTCCGCTTCTTCTTGTTCTGGGTTATTCGCGGTTATGCGCATTTCAGTATCAGCCAGATTCACACGCACGCCACGGAATTTTTCGTTGGAAAGAATCGCAGCACGAGAGAAGGCTTGGCGCAACTCGTCACAACTTGCTATTAGGGTCTTATTGGTGCTCTGAGGCAATACGCGGCGGTAGTCAGGGAAACGACCATCAACCAACTTAGAGGTAAAAGTAAAGTTATTCACCTCAGCACGAACATTGGAGCTACCGATCTGAAGTACTACAGGTTGCTCTGGCGCGTCCATCAACTTCACTAATTCTTGCACACCTTTGCGTGGCACGATGATTTGCTTCTGCGCAAAATCCGCACCCAGCTGAGTTTGCGATACCGCCATACGGTGGCCGTCCGTCGCCACGCTGCGTAGCGTGGTACCGTCAATTTCAAACAACATGCCGTTGAGGTAGTAACGAACGTCTTGATTCGCCATCGAGAACTGAGTTTTGTCGATCAGCGTACGTAGATCGGCTTGGCTCAGTGATACTTCCACTTCACTTTGCCAATCTTCAATATTAGGGAAATCGTTCGCAGGAAGCGTTGCCAATGAGAAACGGCTGCGACCAGAGCGAACTTGTACGCGATCACCTTCTAATACAAATGTGATGATCGCATCGTCCGGTAAACCACGGCAGATATCGAGAAACTTACGCGAAGGAACGGTAATGCAGCCCGCTTCAAAATCACCTTCTAGCGTCACTTTGCTTACTAACTCTACTTCAAGATCGGTTGCCGTCATCGACAATACGTTCTCTTCTACTTTAAGAAGTAGGTTACCCAGGATTGGCAGAGTTGGTCGGCCACCTAAAGCGCCCGAAACCTGCTGTAGCGGTTTGATTAAATGACTACGTTCAATGGTAAATTTCATGCTTGGCTCTTTACGCTGTCAGCTCAATAAATGATTTGCTTAGAATACCGTTATTCTAACCGATTACGAGGACAGGGTGCGAATCAAGTTAGAGTAATCTTCTTTAATATCGTGGCTCTCTTCACGCAGCTGCTCAATCTTGCGACACGCATGAAGTACGGTCGTATGATCGCGGCCACCAAACGCATCACCAATTTCAGGCAGGCTGTGGTTGGTTAGCTCTTTTGCTAACGCCATGGCCAGCTGACGAGGACGCGCTACAGAACGAGAGCGACGTTTGGACAGCAAGTCAGCCACTTTTATCTTGTAGTATTCCGCCACCGTCTTTTGAATGTTGTCGATCGTCACCAGCTTCTCTTGCAGAGCGAGCAGATCGCGCAGCGCTTCACGAACAAAATCAATCGTAATTGGGCGGCCAGTAAAGTTCGCGTTAGCGATAACGCGGTTCAGTGCACCTTCTAGCTCACGAACGTTCGAACGCAGACGCTTGGCAATAAAGAATGCCACTTCATCAGCAAGGTGGATTTGGTGATCTTCGGCTTTTTTCATCAAGATCGCCACACGCGTTTCAAGCTCAGGCGGCTCGATCGCAACAGTAAGACCCCAACCAAAGCGAGATTTAAGACGATCTTCAACGCCATTAATCTCTTTAGGATAACGGTCAGACGTTAAGATGATCTGCTGGTTACCTTCCAATAGTGCGTTGAAGGTATGGAAGAATTCTTCTTGCGAACGTTCTTTATTAGCAAAGAATTGGATGTCATCGATAAGGAGTGCATCCACACTGCGGTAGTAGCGTTTGAATTCTTCAATCGCATTGTTTTGCAGCGCTTTTACCATGTCTTGCACAAAACGCTCTGAGTGCATGTAGACCACTTTCGCGTTCGGGTTGTTATCCACAATCGCGTTACCCACCGCATGCAATAAGTGGGTTTTACCCAAACCCGTGCCGCCGTATAGGAATAGTGGGTTGTAAGCTGCACCTGGGTTATCCGATACCTGACGCGCCGCAGCCAAACCCAGTTGGTTCGACTTACCTTCAACAAAGTTGTCGAACTTGTGTTTTGGGTTCATGTTTGAGCGGTGATTGATCGCCGCAATCGCTTGAGCGTCGTCATCCCAGGTTTTGTGTACTGGCTTACGTGCCTGTAATTGCGCAGGTGCAGATGACTCCGCAGCCACATCTGCAGGCGTACGTGTCGGCGCTGGTTTTGGAGCAGAGACAGGTCGGCTCCCCACTTCAAAGCGTAAGTTAGGAATGTCGCCACCACAGTATTCCTGCAGTAAGCGAGTAATATTGTTCAGATACTTATCACGCACCCAGTCCAACACAAAGCGGTTTGGCGCGAATAGAGTGAGAGTATTGTCATTGAGCTCCGCTTGTAGCGGACGAACCCACATGCTGAATTCTGTAGCTGGTAGCTCTTCTTGAAGCTGCTGCAAACATTGCAGCCAAAGCGAAGATGACACGGTGCCCCCACTGAGTAATTGAATTATCGGAAAAGACTGGCAATTTTACCTGTTGATAACCAAGATCGCCAGCGATTGATCGACGATCCAGTGAATAAGATCCAAGTTATTCACAATTATTTCTGCAAACTTGATGAGATCAACACACCTTGCCCCAAATTTGCCCACACAACGATCCACAATTGGGCAAAATTCACAAGATCGAGTGATTGGTGATAAGTCTGTGTATTATTTTATTCCCAATGCTGATTTTGTCGATCATTTCCCCTGGTTCAGTTCGCATTTTCGTCACATTTAACATTCTTCTTCTATTATCTAATAACTCACAGGTCTAGGTTATTGCTCTTGGTTATTTATTTAATTGAGCTAACTAACAGTAGTATTTCCAACCATAAAATTATGGAGATGTATTATGAAAAACTGGATTAAGGTTGCCGTTGCAGCCATTGCACTGTCGGCAGCAACCGTACAAGCCGCTACTGAAGTCAAAGTTGGTATGTCAGGTCGCTACTTCCCGTTTACTTTTGTAAAGCAAGATAAGCTACAAGGCTTTGAAGTCGACATGTGGGATGAAATCGGCAAACGCAACGATTACAAAATCGAATACGTAACCGCTAACTTCTCTGGTTTATTTGGTCTGCTAGAAACCGGTCGCATCGATACGATCTCCAACCAAATCACCATGACTGATGAGCGTAAAGCCAAATACCTATTTGCTGACCCTTACGTTGTAGATGGCGCACAAATTACCGTGCGTAAAGGTAACGACAGCATTAAAGGTGTTGACGATCTCGCGGGTAAAACCGTTGCGGTGAACCTAGGATCTAACTTCGAGCAACTGCTGCGTCAATACGACAAAGACGGCAAGATCAACATTAAAACGTACGACACAGGTATCGAACATGACGTGGCGCTCGGTCGTGCAGACGCGTTTGTAATGGATCGTCTTTCTGCGTTAGAGCTGATTAAGAAAACTGGCCTTCCTCTGGAATTGGCAGGCGAACCGTTTGAGACCATTCAAAACGCATGGCCTTTCGTTGACAACGAGAAAGGTCGTAAGCTGCAAGAAGAAGTAAACAAAGCACTGGCTGAGATGCGCGCAGATGGTACAGTAGAGAAAATTTCCGTGAAGTGGTTTGGCGCTGACATCACGAAATAAGAACTCTTTGTACTTTAGGCCGCAAAGTGGTATCACTCTCGGACTAAAATAAACTTACGTAAAGGTGGAACTTGTTTTCCACCTTTTCTTTTCTCTAGCCTTTAGGTAAGCCGTATGGGATTTGACTTTAATTACATGTTGGAACTGCTGCCGATATTGCTGAAATATCTTGGCACTACCATGGAAATGGCGACGTGGGGATTGGTGTTTTCACTGATTTTATCCGTTATTTTAGCCAATATTCGCGTATTTAAACTGCCAGTTCTGGATCAATTAAGCCAACTGTACATCAGCTTCTTCCGTGGCACCCCTCTCCTAGTTCAGCTTTTCCTGCTTTATTACGGCTTACCACAAATTTTCCCATTGATGGTGGGTATTGATGCCTTCTCAGCAGCGGTGATCGGTTTAACGCTGCACTTTGCCGCTTATATGGCGGAAAGCATTCGTGCCGCCATTATTGGTATTGATCGTAGTCAAATGGAAGCGAGCTTATCGGTGGGCATGACAACATCCCAAGCAATGCGCCGCGTCATTTTGCCTCAAGCAACCCGCGTAGCGCTGCCTTCACTGATGAACTATTTCATCGATATGATCAAGTCAACGTCTCTCGCCTTTACGCTTGGTGTGGCCGAAATCATGGCGAAAGCACAGATGGAAGCCTCATCAAGTTTCCGTTTCTTTGAAGCTTTCCTTGCGGTTGCTCTTATTTACTGGGGCGTGGTGGTAATTCTGACTCGCGTACAAATCTGGGCAGAAGCAAAACTGAATAAGGCGTACGTACGATGATTAAGTTAGAAAATATTCACAAACGTTTTGGTGAGACTGAAGTGCTGAAAGGCATCAACCTCGATATTAAGCAAGGTGAGATCATCGTAATTATCGGCTCAAGTGGCACGGGTAAATCAACCTTGCTGCGTACGGTGAACTTTCTAGAACAGGCAGATGAAGGTCGTATCACGATAGATGACGTCTCTGTTGATACTCAAAACCACACTAAAGCCGAAGTATTAGCGCTGCGTCGTCGAACTGGCTTTGTGTTCCAAAACTATGCCCTGTTTGCCCATATGAATGCGCGCCAGAACATTGCCGAAGGTCTAGTGACCGTTCGAGGTTGGAAAAAAGCCGATGCTCTCAAACGAGCGCAACAAATTCTGGATGACATCGGCCTTGGGGATAAAGGCGATAGTTATCCAGCGGCATTGTCTGGCGGCCAACAACAACGTGTGGGTATCGGCCGAGCGATGGCGCTGCAACCAGAACTGCTGTTATTTGACGAACCAACTTCTGCGCTGGATCCTGAATGGGTCGGTGAAGTTCTCTCATTAATGAAGAAGTTAGCTAATCAGCATCAAACCATGCTGGTGGTGACGCACGAGATGCAATTCGCGAAAGAAGTCGCTGATAGAGTGATCTTCATGGCGGAAGGCAATATCGTAGAGCAAGGTTCTCCACAGGATATCTTCGATAATCCACAAGATCCTCGTTTGAAAAAATTCCTTAACCAAGTAGGAATAGAGTAACGATCAAGCATCAGGATCGATTGATCCTTGAGATTTTACTCACACTACGTATAATCGCCCGGCCGGAATTTCGTACTCATTGAGTCATTGACACATTATGTGAGTGTGATTACAATTCCGCCTCTTTGTTGAGAGGCGTCGGTTGTCCTTCTCTATATAAAGAGCTTCTTTATATAAGAAAGCAAATACCCACGCCGGGTTTAACAAGAACCTAAAACTACTGATCAGTAAAGGTAATTATCATGAAACGCACTTTTCAACCTACAGTTCTAAAGCGCAAGCGTACTCACGGCTTCCGTGCTCGCATGGCAACTAAGAACGGTCGTAAAGTTATCAACGCACGTCGTGCAAAAGGCCGTGCGCGCCTATCAAAATAATCGCTAGTTTATTTTGAACACGTACGCGTTTAATCGGGAGTTACGTTTGTTAACTCCCGAGCATTATCAAAACGTCTTCCAGCAAGCTCATCGAGCTGGCTCGCCTCATTTCACCATCATTGCTCGCAATAACAAACTTTCTCATCCACGATTAGGTTTAGCGGTTCCAAAAAAGCAAATCAAAACGGCTGTCGGTCGTAACCGATTTAAGCGTTTGGCTCGTGAAAGCTTTCGTAACAATCAACATCAGCTTCCAAACAAAGATTTTGTTGTGATTGCGAAGAAAAGCGCGCAAGATTTAAGCAATGAGGAAATTTTTAAGTTGTTTGATAAGCTATGGCAACGCCTGTCTCGCCCTTCACGTGGATAGCCATTGGGCTCGTTTATCTGTATCGCTGGTTTATCAGCCCTTTGATTGGTCCTCGTTGCCGGTTCACACCAACTTGTTCCACTTACGCGCTAGAAGCTTTGAGAGCTCACGGTTTTGTAAAAGGATGTTGGTTATCAGGCAAACGTCTATTAAAATGCCACCCTTTGAATGAAGGGGGGTATGACCCCGTTCCACCAGTCCAAAAACAAGACAGAGATAACTAACGATGGATTCTCAACGTAATATCCTGCTCATCGGTTTGGCCCTGGTTTCTTTTTTGCTGTTTCAACAATGGCAAGTTGCAAAGAATCCAGAACCTCAAGCAGTTGAACAGGCTCAATCAAGCAGCACTCTACCTGCACCATCTTTTGCTGATGAACTTGACCCAGTTCCTGGCCAACAGCAAGCTTCTGCAAAAACTATCACAGTAACGACTGATGTTTTAACTCTGTCGATCGACACCGTTGGTGGCGATGTGGTACATGCCAACCTTAACGAATACTCTGCTGAGTTAGATTCATCAGATTCTTTTGTTCTGCTTAAAGACGCTCAAGGTCACCAATTTATCGCTCAAAGCGGTCTAGTGGGTCCTCAAGGTATCGACTTGAGCAGCACAAATCGCCCTCACTACAACGTAAGTGCAGACAGCTTCACTCTAGCTGACGGTCAAGATGAACTTCGTGTTCCGATGACATTCACTGCAAACGGCATCGAATACACCAAAACTTACATCTTTAAACGCGGCAGCTACGCGCTTAATGTTGAATACGATGTAGTGAACAACTCAGGCAATAACGCAACATTTGGTATGTACGCTCACCTACGTCAAAACCTAATGGACGATGGTGGTAGCATCACAATGCCTACTTACCGTGGTGGCGCATACTCAACAGAAGATACGCGTTACAAGAAGTACAGCTTTGATGATATGCAGGATCGCAACCTGTCTCTTAACCTAGCCGATGGCCAAGGTTGGGCAGCAATGATTCAGCACTACTTTGCCGCAGCTTGGATCCCACGTAACGAACCAGGTACTAACCTATACACTCGTGTAATTGGCAACCTAGGCGACATCGGCGTTCGTATGCCGAACAAAACTATCGCAACAGGCGATCAGGCTAAGTTTGAAGCAACACTTTGGGTTGGTCCAAAACTGCAAGATGAAATGGCAGAAGTGGCACCTAACCTAGACCTAGTAGTGGACTACGGCTGGTTATGGTTCATTGCGAAGCCTCTTCATATGTTGCTTTCATTCATCCAGAGCTTTGTTGGTAACTGGGGTGTGGCAATCATCTGTCTGACCTTCATCGTTCGTGGTGCAATGTACCCACTAACAAAAGCGCAATACACGTCTATGGCGAAAATGCGTATGCTACAGCCTAAGCTGCAAGCAATGCGTGAGCGTATCGGTGATGACCGTCAGCGCATGAGCCAAGAAATGATGGAACTGTACAAGAAAGAGAAAGTGAACCCACTCGGTGGCTGTTTACCTCTTATCCTACAGATGCCTATCTTCATCGCACTATACTGGGCGCTAATGGAATCGGTAGAGCTTCGTCACTCACCATTCTTTGGTTGGATTCACGACTTGTCAGCGCAGGACCCTTACTACATCCTGCCGCTATTGATGGGTGCGTCTATGTTCCTAATCCAGAAGATGAGCCCGACAACAGTAACGGATCCAATGCAGCAGAAGATCATGACCTTTATGCCGGTTATGTTTACCTTCTTCTTCTTGTTCTTCCCATCAGGCCTAGTTCTGTACTGGTTGGTGTCGAACATCGTAACGCTTATCCAGCAAACTCTGATCTACAAAGGGTTAGAGAAAAAAGGCTTACACAGCAAGTAACCTTTTAGGAAATGATTGAGAAAGGCGGCCAAAAGGTCGCCTTTTTGTTTTTGGCTGATTACAATTCAGCTAACTAAAGTTATGGCTCAATTTGAGCCCAGCTCAAAAGGCAAAATTATGACTACAGATACGATTGTCGCTCAAGCGACCGCGCCTGGTCGTGGCGGTGTCGGTATTATTCGAGTATCAGGCCCTAAAGCCAACCAAGTGGCGTTAGAAGTCACGGGTAAGACACTAAAGCCCCGCTATGCAGAGTACCTGCCATTTAAGTCAGAAGATGGCACTGTGCTTGATCAGGGCATCGCTCTGTACTTCCCTAACCCGCACTCATTTACAGGTGAAGACGTACTTGAACTGCAAGGCCATGGCGGCCCTGTCGTGATGGATATGCTGATAAAACGCATTCTAGGTATTGATGGTATTCGAGCAGCTCGCCCTGGTGAGTTCTCTGAACGCGCGTTCCTGAACGATAAACTCGACCTCGCTCAAGCAGAAGCAATTGCAGACCTCATTGATGCAAGTTCTGAAGAAGCAGCAAAATCGGCGTTGCAATCCTTACAGGGCGCCTTTTCAGGGCGCATTAATACCTTAGTTGAGTCGCTGATTCATTTGCGTATCTATGTTGAGGCAGCCATCGACTTCCCAGAAGAAGAAATCGACTTTTTGGCCGACGGTAAAGTGGCTGGTGACCTACAAGCCATCATCGACAACCTAGATGCGGTGCGTAAAGAAGCCAACCAAGGCGCGATCATGCGTGAAGGGATGAAAGTCGTGATTGCAGGCCGTCCAAATGCGGGCAAATCAAGCCTACTGAACGCGCTATCAGGCAAAGAGTCTGCAATCGTAACCGACATCGCAGGTACCACGCGTGACGTCCTGCGTGAGCATATCCACATTGATGGAATGCCACTGCACATCATTGATACAGCAGGTCTGCGTGATGCCTCCGACGAAGTCGAGAAAATCGGTATCGAGCGCGCGTGGGATGAAATAGCTCAAGCAGACCGCGTCTTGTTCATGGTGGATGGCACCACAACCGATGCCACCGATCCGAAAGATATCTGGCCAGACTTTGTGGATCGCCTACCCGACAATATCGGCATAACCGTGATCCGAAACAAAGCGGATCAAACGGGTGAAGAAATGGGGATCTGCCACGTCAATAACCCTACCCTCATCCGCTTGTCAGCGAAAACTGGTGCAGGGGTTGAAGCTCTGCGTGAACACCTAAAAGAATGCATGGGCTTCTCAGGCAACAGTGAAGGTGGCTTTATGGCTCGTCGCCGTCACCTCGATGCGTTGGAACGCGCCGCACAGCACCTTCAAATAGGCCAAGAACAGCTTGAAGGCTATATGGCTGGTGAGATACTGGCAGAAGAGCTGCGCATCACCCAACAGCATCTCAACGAGATTACCGGCGAGTTCAGTTCTGACGACTTACTGGGCCGAATCTTCTCTTCATTCTGTATCGGGAAGTAAATAATCGAACGCGCGGTGCTGAGCTTAACTCACACCGCGTTTCTTTTTGTACGGCAAGCCATCCATGAGCTTTAGCCGTCGCATTCAATAAGGAAGAAGTATGATCCACATTATTACAGGCAGCACGCTAGGTGGCGCAGAATACGTAGGGGATCACCTGAGTGATCTACTCAACGAGAATGGATTTGAAACAACGATCCACAATCAGCCATCCCTCGATGAGATCGAAAATCAAGGAACGTGGTTGGTGATCACCTCAACCCATGGGGCTGGTGAGTACCCTGACAATATTCAACCTTTTATCGCGGCATTACAAAATACCCCGCCGAAAATGACCGACGTAAAGTTCGCAGTGATTGCGATTGGTGATTCAAGCTATGATACGTTCTGCGCCGCTGGTCAACACGCTTATGATTTACTAGAGGACATTGGTGCCACACCGCTCGCTGATTGTCTTAAGATTGATGTACTGAGCCATGCAGTACCCGAAGACGCCGCTGAGGCATGGTTAAAAGAGAATATCGAACGCTTTTAAGCTCCCCGCTTTCCCTTCAACAGAGTCGAAATTCGGCTCTGTTTTCCCCAATGTGAATAACTCCCGTCAAATTATTTTGTTTAACTGCTCAAAAACCAATCAAACGAGCTGTGGATAACTACGATAAGATCCAGTGATTTTCCTTTAGTTATCCCAATAACAACTTTGATCAATTTTACCCTCTGTGTATAACTACCACTTTTGATCCCAGGTAATCCTCGATCTGATCCAATCATGATCACAAGATATGATCCAAAGAAGATCCATGATCTTGTTGATCATTTTTAGGTTATCCACAGAAACGGTCGATCCTAATAGTAGATCTAATAAAAGATCATATATATAGATCTTATATATATTTATCTTGAAGCTTAAAACGGATAAAACGAGAAAACGTTTTTCTCTGTGGCATAAAGCAGGTAAAATACTGCTCCTTTATCTGTCCATTAAATCCCTTTGAATACCTGAGGTCAGTTCATGCTTTATCACGAAAACTTTGACGTCATTGTTGTCGGTGGCGGACACGCAGGAACGGAAGCCGCGCTCGCATCTGCACGCACAGGACAAAAAACGCTTCTCCTTACCCATAACATCGATACATTAGGCCAGATGTCTTGTAACCCGGCGATTGGTGGTATTGGTAAAGGTCACTTAGTAAAAGAAGTGGATGCTATGGGCGGTTTGATGGCTGAAGCCATCGACCATGCAGGTATTCAATTCCGTACACTAAATGCCTCCAAAGGTCCTGCAGTTCGGGCGACTCGAGCTCAAGCGGATCGTGCTCTGTACAAAGCGTACGTCCGTAACGCATTAGAAAATGCACCTAACTTAACGCTGTTCCAGCAGTCAGTGGATGATCTGATTGTTGAGCAAGACCGCGCGGTTGGCGTGGTGACTCAAATGGGACTTCGCTTCCATGCGAAAGCCGTCGTACTAACGGTAGGTACGTTCCTTGGTGGTAAGATCCACATTGGCATGGAGAGCTCTTCAGGCGGACGTGCAGGGGATCCACCGTCGATCGCATTAGCGGATCGATTACGTGAGCTGCCATTCCGTGTGGATCGTTTAAAAACGGGTACCCCACCGCGCATTGATGCTCGCACTGTTGATTTTTCAGTGCTTGAAGCTCAGCACGGTGATAACCCTACCCCTGTATTTTCATTCATGGGTAAACGCGAACAACACCCGCGTCAGATCCCATGTTTTATTACGCACACCAATGAGCAAACGCACGACGTGATCCGTAGCAACTTGGATCGCAGTCCGATGTACGCAGGTGTGATTGAAGGCATTGGTCCGCGTTACTGCCCGTCGATTGAAGACAAAGTGATGCGTTTTGCGGATAAAAATAGCCACCAAATCTTCATTGAGCCAGAAGGTTTAACGACGCACGAGCTATACCCTAACGGTATCTCGACTAGCTTGCCATTTGATGTGCAAGTACAAATCGTTCGCTCAATGAAAGGCTTTGAAAATGCGCATATCGTTCGTCCTGGTTATGCGATTGAATACGATTTCTTCGATCCACGTGATTTGAAGCAAACGTACGAAACCAAGTTTATTCATGGTCTGTTCTTTGCTGGTCAGATTAATGGTACGACTGGTTACGAAGAAGCCGCAGCGCAAGGCTTGATGGCGGGTCTAAACGCAAGCTTGTACAGCCAAGACAAAGAAGGCTGGAGCCCACGACGTGACCAAGCTTATATGGGCGTATTGATTGATGATTTATCGACCATGGGTACGAAAGAACCGTACCGCATGTTCACTTCTCGTGCGGAATACCGCTTGTTGCTACGTGAAGATAACGCCGATTTACGTTTAACGGAAAAAGCACGCGAGTTAGGCTTGATTGACGATGTTCGTTGGGCTCGCTTTAACGAGAAAATCAATAACATGGAAACGGAACGTCAGCGTTTGAAATCAACGTGGATGAATCCGAAATCAGAAGGCGTTGATGAGCTGAACAAGCTGCTGAAAACCCCAATGGCACGTGAAGCGAGTGGTGAGGATCTTCTGCGTCGTCCAGAGATCACTTATTCGCAACTGACGCAACTTGAAGCGTTTGCTCCTGCACTTGAAGATCAGCAAGCGGCTGAGCAAGTTGAAATTCAAGTAAAATACGATGGTTACATCAAGCGTCAGCAGGAAGAAATCGAAAAATCATTGCGTCACGAAAATACCAAGCTACCCGCAGATTTGGATTACCGCGATGTAAAAGGTTTATCAAACGAAGTCGTTGCTAAACTGAGTGAGGCCAAACCAGAGAGCATCGGTATTGCATCGCGCATTTCTGGTATTACGCCTGCAGCAATCTCTATTCTTCTTGTTCACTTGAAAAAGCATGGTTTGCTGAAGAAAGGTGAGGAAGAATAAAATGAGCGCATTGCGAACAAAACTGGACTCACTGATCGCGAAAACCGATTTAGAAGTGTCAGAGCAACAAAGAGAGCAATTGGTCGGTTACGTCGAACTGCTCGACAAGTGGAACAAAGCGTACAACTTAACGTCGGTGCGCGATCCGCTTGATATGTTAGTGAAACATATTCTTGATAGCATCGTGGTGAGCGCACACCTGCCCGGTGAGCGCTTTATTGATGTTGGTACTGGTCCGGGCTTACCGGGCATACCTTTGGCAATCATGAACCCTGAGAAGACCTTCTTCTTGCTCGACAGTCTTGGCAAACGCATCCGTTTTATCAAGCAGGTCGTGCACACATTAGGGCTGAAAAACGTGACACCAATTCAAAGTCGCGTCGAAGAATTCCAACCTGAAGAAAAATTTGATGGCGTTTTGAGTCGAGCTTTTGCTTCAATGACAGACATGGTGGAATGGTGCCACCATTTGCCGAAACAAGAGCATGGGGTGTTTCTAGCGCTGAAAGGACAGCACCCTAAAGATGAAATGGATCAGCTTCCTGAATGGTGCAGTGTGACAGAGATCATATCTTTAGCTGTTCCTGAGTTGGAAGGTGATCGTCATCTAGTAATCTTATCGCGCAAGGAAAATTAGCGAGGTAATCGTGGGTAAAATTGTAGCAATCGCCAACCAGAAAGGTGGGGTCGGCAAAACAACAACGTGCATTAACTTAGCGGCTTCGATGGCGGCAACAAAGCGCAAGGTTTTGGTGATCGATCTCGACCCGCAAGGCAATGCTACGATGGCCAGTGGCGTGGATAAATATATGGTCGATGCCACCGCATACGATCTTTTGGTCGAAGATACACCGTTCGATCAAGTCGTATGTACCCAAACCACAGGGAAGTATGATTTGATCGCGGCGAACGGTGACGTAACCGCGGCAGAGATCAAATTGATGGAAGTGTTCGCTCGCGAAGTGCGTTTAAAAAATGCATTGTCGTCAGTTCGCGATAACTATGATTTCATCTTTATTGATTGTCCTCCTTCTCTAAACCTTCTTACAATCAATGCGATGGCGGCAGCTGATTCTGTGCTGGTGCCGATGCAATGTGAATACTTTGCGTTAGAAGGTTTAACTGCTCTTATGGACACAATCAGCAAGTTAGCGGCTGTGGTTAATGAAAACCTCAAAATCGAAGGTTTACTGCGTACTATGTACGACCCGCGCAACCGCCTATCGAATGAAGTGTCCGATCAACTTAAAAAACACTTTGGCAATAAAGTTTACCGTACCGTCATTCCGCGTAATGTACGTTTGGCTGAAGCGCCAAGTCACGGTAAACCAGCGATGTACTACGATAAGTACTCTGCAGGGGCCAAAGCGTATCTTGCTCTAGCGGGCGAAATGCTCCGCCGCGAAGAAATCCCAGTTTAACTCTAACCTAAGGAATTCAATCCCATGTCTAAGCGTGGTCTCGGAAAAGGACTGGATGCGTTATTGTCGACCAGTTCGTTTGCTCGTGAAAAACAGCATATTGCATCGCATAGCCAAGAATTATCGGCAGACGGTGAGTTAACCGACTTAGCGATTGGTCAATTGCAACCGGGCGTATACCAACCGCGTAAAGATATGGCGCCTGAAGCGCTAGAAGAATTAGCGGCTTCGATTCAGTCACAAGGCATTATTCAGCCAATCGTGGTTCGCCAGGTTGAAAGCGGCCAGTTTGAGATCATCGCAGGTGAGCGCCGCTGGCGTGCGGCAAGGCAGGCTGGTTTAAAACGCGTGCCGTGTTTGGTGAAGAAAGTCGAAGATCGCGCGGCGATTGCCATGGCGTTGATTGAGAACATTCAACGTGAAGACTTGAATGTGATTGAAGAAGCACAAGCGCTTGAGCGCTTACAAGACGAATTTACGCTTACGCATCAACAAGTCGCAGAAGTGATTGGTAAGTCGAGAACGACGGTCAGTAACTTGTTACGTTTAAACCAGCTTGAGTCCGATGTGAAAAGCTTGGTTGCGGATAAATTGCTAGAAATGGGTCATGCGCGAGCGCTATTGGCCTTGCAGGGTGAACAGCAGGTAGAGGTTGCTCAACAAGTCGCGAAAAAGCAAATGACTGTTCGCCAAACCGAACAGTTAGTAAAAAAGTGCTTAGCCCCACAAAATGAGCAAAAAGGGCAACAAGAAGATACCGAAGCTGAGCAAATGTCGCATAAATTGAGTCAGCTGCTTGATGCAAAAGTTTCTCTGACCCGTTCTGCAAACGGAAAAGCGAAATTGACGATAAGTCTTGATGAGCCTCACAAATTGGACCAACTAATTGCCAAGCTTGAGGCCTAGATGAGATAATTGATTTAGGTCAATTAATCTAATTAATCGAATTTTGTGCGAAAGTTGTCGTTTTGTAAACAAAACTGTAAGTTTTTGATGCAATCGAATTGCTTTACGTTGAACTGAACGTATAATTTTCGCCAATTTCCCAGCACAGAGAGTTTAGTGCGAAGTGGATATTACTAGAGGTACGAATACATGGTAGCTGCGTTAGCTAGACCAGGACGAGAGCTCGCAAGGCAATTGTTAATGATCCAGTCTGGCGCGGTTATTTTTGTGGCAGCAGGAATGGCGGTAGCCATAAATCCTGACTGGGGATTTTCAGCGCTGATTGGCGGAGGCATTTTTGTTGTTGCCAATGCAGTATTCGCGCTGTGTGCTTTCATGTTTAGTGGGGCTCGCGCTGCCAAGCGCATCGCGGCTTCCTTCTATACGGGTGAAGTACTGAAAATTCTCATCACGGTTGCACTGTTCTATGTTGCCTACATGTATATGCAGGTGGAACTTGTTCCCCTCAAACTAACCTATTTGCTGGTACTAGGTATTAATATCTGTGCACCAGTGCTATTCATTAACAACAAAAAATAGGATGAGTTATGGCTGCGCCAGGTGAAGCGCTAACATCGTCCGGTTACATTGCCCACCACCTTTCTAACCTATCGCTGTATAAGTTGGGTTTAGTAGGGTCGGAGACAAGTTTCTGGAACGTACATATCGATAGCCTGTTTTTTTCTTGGTTTACTGGTTTAATCTTCCTCGGAATTTTTTACAAAGTAGCGAAGAGAACAACAGCGGGTGTACCGGGTAAGCTTCAGTGTGCTGTAGAAATGATCGTTGAATTTGTCGCCGATAACGTCAAAGACACGTTCCATGGACGCAACCCACTGATCGCGCCTTTAGCACTGACTATCTTTTGTTGGGTATTTTTGATGAACGTGATGGACTTAGTTCCTATCGACTTCTTACCGTACCCAGCAGAACATTGGCTAGGTATCCCTTACCTTAAGGTTGTACCGTCTGCTGATGTGAATATCACCATGGCTATGGCTCTAGGCGTTTTTGCATTGATGATTTACTACAGCATCAAAGTGAAAGGTCTAGGTGGATTCGCAAAAGAACTTGCACTACATCCATTCAATCACCCACTTATGATTCCGTTTAACCTACTGATTGAAGTGGTATCGCTATTGGCGAAACCTCTATCACTTGGTATGCGTCTATTCGGTAACATGTTCGCGGGTGAGGTTGTATTCATTCTTTGTGCGGCAATGCTACCATGGTACTTACAATGGATGGGTTCACTACCGTGGGCAATCTTCCATATCTTGGTTATTACGATTCAAGCCTTCGTATTCATGATGTTGACAATTGTTTACCTGTCAATGGCACACGAAGATCCTGATCATTAATTTTTTTAAAGCTTTTTATTTGGGCACTAAGCCAACAACTATAAATTGGAGATAGTAATGGAAACTTTACTGAGCTTTTCTGCAATCGCCGTAGGTATTATCGTCGGTCTTGCTTCTCTTGGTACAGCGATTGGTTTCGCACTGCTAGGTGGTAAATTCCTAGAAGGTGCTGCACGTCAACCAGAAATGGCTCCTATGCTACAAGTTAAGATGTTCATCATCGCGGGTCTACTTGATGCGGTTCCAATGATCGGTATCGTAATCGCGCTACTATTCACTTTCGCAAACCCATTCGTTGGTCAACTAGGTTAATCACCTTTAACTCGGGACGAGCGATTAGCGCTTGTCACTGATTAACACTAAGTCCAAATAGAGGGGTAGCTGTTGTGAACATAAACGCAACTCTGCTAGGTCAAGCAATCTCGTTTGCACTATTTGTGTGGTTCTGCATGAAGTATGTATGGCCACCATTGATGAAAGCGATCGAAGAGCGTCAGAAGAAAATTGCTGATGGCCTTCAAGCAGCAGAACGTGCTGCGAAAGACTTGGATCTAGCACAAGCCAACGCTTCTGATCAATTGAAAGAAGCGAAGCGCACAGCAACTGAGATCATCGAACAAGCGAACAAGCGCAAGTCTCAAATTCTTGATGAAGCTCGCGAGGAAGCTCAGGCAGAACGCCAGAAAATCCTAGCGCAAGCAGAAGCAGAACTTGAAGCTGAACGCAATCGTGCGCGCGATGACCTGCGCAAACAAGTTGCTACTCTGGCTGTAGCTGGTGCTGAGAAAATCCTTGAGCGTTCTATCGATAAAGATGCGCAAAAAGATATTCTCGACAACATTACTGCAAAACTTTAAGTCTGGGGGCGCATATGTCTGATTTGACTACTATCGCACGCCCCTATGCTAAAGCAGCCTTCGACTTTGCTTTAGAGAAAGACCAGTTGGACCAATGGGGCCAAATGTTATCTTTTGCTGCTGAAGTGGCCAAAAACGAACAAATGAACGAACTTCTAACCGGTTCGGTTTCTGCTGATAAAATGGCAGAGATTTTTGTTGCAGTTTGCGGCGAACAAGTTGATACGCACGGTCAAAACCTTTTGAAGGTGATGGCTGAGAATGGTCGTTTAGCGGCCCTTCCTGATGTTTGCACAGAGTTTTACACTCTGAAGAAAGAGCATGAGAAAGAAATCGATGTTGAAGTCATTTCAGCTACAGAACTTTCTGATGAGCAACTTGCAAACATTGGCAGCAAACTTGAAAAGCGTCTTGAACGCAAAGTGAAGCTGAATTGCAGTGTAGATGAGACCCTACTTGGTGGGGTTATTATTCGAGCCGGAGACCTAGTCATCGATGACTCAGCGCGTGGTCGTTTGAACCGCCTGAGCGATGCATTGCAGTCTTAATGGGGATTGGAGCATGCAACTTAATTCCACGGAAATTAGCGATCTAATCAAACAACGTATCGAATCTTTCGAAGTTGTTAGTGAAGCTCGCAACGAGGGTACTATCGTATCGGTAAGCGATGGTATCATCCGCATCCACGGCCTAGCGGACGTGATGCAAGGTGAAATGATTGAATTACCGGGTGGCCGTTATGCACTGGCACTTAACCTTGAGCGTGACTCGGTTGGTGCGGTTGTAATGGGCCCATATGCTGACCTTAAGGAAGGCATGAAAGTTACAGGTACTGGCCGCATTCTTGAAGTGCCAGTTGGTCCAGAACTACTAGGCCGCGTAGTAAACACGCTGGGTGAGCCTATCGATGGTAAAGGTCCAATCGAAGCGAAAATGACTTCGCCTGTAGAAGTGATCGCACCAGGTGTAATCGACCGTAAATCGGTAGACCAACCTGTGCAAACTGGTTATAAGTCAGTTGACTCAATGATCCCAATCGGTCGTGGTCAGCGTGAGCTTATCATCGGTGACCGTCAGATTGGTAAAACAGCACTGGCGATCGACGCGATCATCAACCAGAAAGACTCTGGTATTTTCTCTATCTACGTAGCAATTGGTCAGAAAGCATCGACTATCGCTAACGTAGTTCGCAAACTAGAAGAGCACGGCGCACTACAAAACACTATCGTTGTAGTTGCATCAGCTTCTGAATCTGCAGCGCTGCAATACCTAGCGCCATACGCAGGTTGTGCGATGGGTGAATACTTCCGCGATCGCGGTGAAGACGCACTGATTGTTTACGATGACCTATCTAAGCAAGCGGTAGCTTACCGTCAGATCTCTCTACTACTTAAACGTCCACCAGGCCGTGAGGCATTCCCAGGTGACGTATTCTACTTACACTCGCGTCTACTAGAGCGTGCAGCTCGTGTAAACGAAGAGTACGTAGAACGTTTCACTAACGGTGAAGTGAAAGGTAAGACTGGTTCATTGACTGCTCTTCCTATCATCGAAACTCAAGCAGGTGACGTTTCAGCATTCGTACCGACTAACGTAATCTCGATTACCGATGGTCAGATCTTCCTACAAACTGAGCTATTCAACGCCGGTGTTCGTCCAGCGGTTGACCCAGGTATCTCAGTATCTCGTGTAGGTGGTTCAGCTCAGACGAAAATCATCAAGAAACTATCAGGTGGTATCCGTACAGCACTAGCTGCATACCGCGAACTAGCAGCATTTGCTCAGTTCTCTTCTGACCTTGATGAAGCAACGAAGAAACAGCTAGACCATGGTCAAAAAGTAACAGAACTAATGAAGCAGAAGCAGTACGCTCCAATGTCTGTATTTGACCAAGCTCTAACTATCTTCGCGGCAGAGCGCGGTTACCTTGATGATGTAGAACTTAACAAAGTTCTAGATTTCGAGGCGGCTCTACTATCGTACGCTCGCGGTCAATACGCTGAACTAGCAGCTGAGATCGACAAGTCTGGCGCTTACAACGATGAAATCGAAGCTCAGTTGAAGAAACTGACTGACGACTTCAAAGCAACCCAAACTTGGTAATTAGGTCGGTGGCAGTTTCTGCCACCAACTAACGGAGAGTAACGATGGCCGGCGCAAAAGAGATACGTAATAAAATCGGTAGTGTTAAAAGCACGCAGAAAATTACGAAAGCGATGGAAATGGTAGCAGCTTCAAAAATGCGTCGTTCTCAAGATGCAATGGAAGCTTCTCGTCCATACGCTGAAACAATGCGTAAAGTGATCGGTCATGTGGCTAACGCAAACCTAGAGTACCGTCATCCGTACCTAGAAGAGCGTGAAGCTAAACGTGTTGGTTACATCATCGTTTCGACAGACCGTGGTCTGTGTGGTGGTTTGAACATTAACGTGTTCAAAAAAGCCGTTACAGACATGCAAGCATGGAGAGAGAAAGGTGCTGAGATTGAGCTTGCCGTTGTTGGCTCAAAAGCAACAGCTTTCTTTAAACATGGTGGCGCAAAAGTTGCGGCACAGGTTTCTGGCCTGGGTGATAACCCAAGCTTAGAAGACCTAATCGGTTCTGTTGGCGTAATGCTGAAGAAATACGATGAAGGTGAACTGGACCGTTTATACGTAGTATTCAACAAGTTTGTGAATACTATGGTTCAGCAACCAACGATCGATCAATTGCTACCTTTGCCTAAATCGGACAGCGAAGAGATGCAGCGTGAGCACTCATGGGACTACATCTATGAGCCTGAGCCAAAACCTCTACTGGATACGCTACTAGTGCGTTACGTAGAGTCTCAGGTATACCAAGGTGTGGTTGAGAACCTTGCTTGTGAACAAGCGGCTCGAATGATTGCGATGAAGGCTGCAACGGATAATGCAACCAACTTGATTGACGATTTGGAACTTGTGTACAACAAAGCCCGTCAGGCTGCGATCACACAAGAACTATCGGAAATCGTTGGTGGTGCAGCTGCGGTTTAAGCTTAGGTAAAACGAAATAGTTTAGAGGATTAACGATGGCTACAGGTAAGATCGTACAGATCATCGGTGCGGTAGTCGACGTAGAGTTCCCACAGAGCAATGTACCTAGTGTATATGACGCTCTAAACGTAACGGACTCAAAAGAGCGTCTAGTTCTTGAAGTTCAACAACAGCTAGGCGGTGGCGTAGTTCGTTGTATCGTAATGGGTAGCTCTGATGGTTTACGTCGTGGAGTTGAAGTGGTTAACACTGGCGCTCCAATTTCAGTACCAGTCGGTACTAAAACTCTAGGTCGTATCATGAACGTCCTAGGTGACGCGATTGATGAGCGTGGTGAAGTGGGCGCGGAAGAGGTTTACTCTATCCACCGCAGCGCACCAAGCTACGAAGAACAATCAAACGAGATCGCACTTCTAGAAACGGGCGTTAAAGTAATCGACCTAATTTGTCCATTCGCTAAGGGTGGTAAAATCGGTCTATTCGGTGGTGCAGGTGTAGGTAAGACCGTTAACATGATGGAACTTATCAACAACATCGCACTACAGCACTCAGGTCTATCCGTATTTGCGGGTGTTGGTGAGCGTACTCGTGAAGGTAACGATTTCTACTACGAGATGCAGGAAGCGGGCGTTGTAAACGTTGAGAAGCCTGAAGAATCTAAAGTAGCAATGGTTTACGGTCAGATGAACGAGCCTCCAGGTAACCGTCTACGTGTTGCACTGACTGGTCTAACAATGGCAGAACGTTTCCGTGACGAAGGTCGTGACGTACTACTGTTCATTGATAACATCTACCGTTACACACTTGCAGGTACAGAGGTATCGGCACTGCTAGGTCGTATGCCTTCTGCGGTAGGTTACCAGCCAACTCTTGCAGAAGAGATGGGTGTACTTCAGGAGCGTATCACGTCAACGAAATCAGGTTCTATCACGTCTGTACAGGCGGTATACGTACCTGCGGATGACTTGACTGACCCGTCTCCAGCAACCACGTTCGCGCACTTGGATGCAACGGTTGTACTTAACCGTAACATCGCGGCAATGGGTCTATACCCTGCGATCGACCCACTAGATTCAACATCTCGTATGCTTGATCCACTAGTAGTTGGTCAAGATCACTACGAAGTTGCTCGTGGCGTTCAGCAGACACTTCAGCGCTACAAAGAGCTGAAAGACATCATTGCTATCCTAGGTATGGACGAGCTATCTGAAGAAGATAAGCAAGTTGTATCTCGTGCACGTAAGATTGAGCGTTTCCTAACTCAGCCTTACCACGTAGCAGAAGTATTTACAGGTGACCCTGGTATTTACGTACCTCTAAAAGAGACTCTACGTGGCTTTAAAGGTCTACTAGCTGGTGAATACGACGACATTCCTGAGCAGGCATTCATGTACTGCGGTAGCATCGACGATGCTATTGAGAATGCGAAGAAGCTATAAGGCTAACTAGGAGGCGATATGGCAGCAATAACCTTTCACCTAGACGTAGTAAGCGCTGAGAAGAAAATCTTCTCTGGTCGTGTTGAAACGTTTCAGGTGACCGGTAGCGAAGGTGAACTTGGTATTTTCCATGGTCACACACCGCTGCTGACCGCTATCAAGCCTGGTATGGTGCGTATTGTGAAACAGCACGGCCACGAAGAAATCATTTATGTTTCTGGTGGTATGGTAGAGATTCAGCCTGGTACAGCGACTGTACTGGCTGATACCGCTATCCGTGGTGAAGAGCTAGACGCAGCGAAGGCAGAAGAAGCCAAGCGCCGCGCTGAGGAGCAAATCCAGAATCAGCATGGTGACATGGACTTCGCACAAGCGGCCAGTGAACTGGCTAAAGCCATTGCTCAGCTACGAGTTATCGAGCTGACAAAAAAGCGTCGCTAAGCTCAATTAGCAACGTTGCATGACAAAAGGCGGCCAAATGGTCGCCTTTTTGATTAATTTTAGTTGGAAATTTACCTTACTCCATTAACTATTTTAAAAGAGCTGTTTAAAATAACGGCCAATTAACATAAAACGTCAATAGGTTCTCAATGAAATTCAGTGCTGTGATTCTTGCTGCGGGTAAAGGTACCCGTATGCATTCGAACATGCCTAAAGTGCTACACACTTTGGCAGGGAAGCCAATGGCAAAACATGTGATTGATACATGTACTGGTCTTGGTGCACAAAATATTCACTTAGTATTTGGTCACGGTGGTGATCAAATGCAAACCACTCTTGCTGAAGAGCCAGTAAACTGGGTGCTGCAAGCGGATCAGTTGGGGACTGGCCATGCAGTTGACCAAGCATCTCCTCGCTTCGAAGACGATGAGAAAATCCTCGTGCTTTATGGTGATGTGCCATTAATCTCAGCTGAAACCATCGAGAACTTGTTGGATGCTCAACCAACTGGTGGTATTGCACTGCTTACAGTGATGCTTGATAACCCAACAGGTTATGGTCGTATTATTCGTAAAAATGGTCCTGTTGTTGCGATCGTTGAGCAAAAAGATGCAACGGAAGAACAAAAACAAATTAAAGAGATCAACACGGGTGTCATGGTTGCGACTGGTGGGGATCTCAAGCGTTGGTTGTCTGGCTTAAACAACAACAACGCGCAAGGCGAATACTACCTAACTGACGTTATTGCAGCCGCACACGATGAAGGTCGTGCCGTTGAAGCTGTACACCCAGTCAATGCCATTGAGGTGGAAGGGGTCAACGACCGCGCACAGCTTGCTCGTCTAGAGCGTGCTTTCCAATCAATGCAAGCTCAGAAGCTACTAGAGCAAGGTGTGATGCTACGCGATCCAGCACGCTTTGATTTGCGTGGTGAGTTGCAGTGCGGTATGGACTGTGAAATTGACGTGAATGTTATCATTGAAGGTAAAGTATCACTCGGTGATAACGTGGTTATCGGTGCTGGCTGTGTACTGAAAGATTGCGAAATCGACGACAACACCATCGTTCGCCCTTACAGTGTGATTGAAGGTGCAACGGTTGGTGAAGAATGTACCGTTGGTCCATTTACTCGCCTTCGTCCTGGTGCTGAGATGCGTAACGATTCCCATGTGGGTAACTTCGTAGAAGTTAAAAATGCGCGTATCGGAGAAGGCTCAAAAGCGAACCACCTAACTTACCTTGGTGATGCTGAAATCGGTCAACGTACGAACATCGGTGCCGGTACGATTACTTGTAACTACGATGGTGCGAACAAGTTTAAAACCATCATCGGTAATGATGTATTTGTTGGTTCTGATAGTCAGCTGGTGGCGCCTGTCACTATCGCTGATGGCGCAACCATCGGTGCAGGCACGACGCTGACAAAAGATGTTGAAGAAGGCGAGTTAGTGATTACTCGCGTCAAAGAGCGCAAAATTAATGGCTGGCAACGCCCTGTAAAACAGAAATAAGCAGTACCTGCACTCTGTCGCTATATTGTCAAAGCCGCTCAACAAGAGCGGCTTTGTTGTTTCTAGCTAAAGGCTTCATCGTTAGTAACTGGGAATGGCGATGCGTTTTTCGAGCCAACGAACGGCTTGGGATACGAATAGAATGAGCAACAAGTACTCCAAAACGAGGAAGGTATAAATCTCTAGGGGTAAGTACTCATTCACCACTAGCTCATTAGCACGGCGAGTGAGATCGCTTAAACCAATCACACTGACTAAAGAGCTCATCTTGAGGATGTAGACAAATTGATTGCCCAATGGTGGGAGAATTTGTCGAAACGCTTGAGGAAGAATTACCAAGTGCATCTTTTGCCAATAGCTTAAGCTCAAAGATTCAGCCGCTTCATGCTGGCCACGACTGATGGCTTGGATTCCGCCGCGAAACACCTCCGCCATAAACGCACTCTCAGCAATGGTCAGGGCAATAACACCCGCCCAAAAGTGATTGAGTGAGACATCCAACAGCGTTGGCATGCCGTAATACACCCAAAGTAGTAAGACTAAAACAGGCACTGAACGGACTACCTCGACATAAATGCGGTTGATCCACTTCAAGTAGGGAGAGTTCGACAGAGCCGGTAGGGCGATGATTAAACCTAAGGTCATCGCAAATAACATACTGAGGAGTGATACTTGGATGGTGTCACTAAATCCGGCGATTAAAAACTTCAGATTGGTGAGTCCTTGCTCCGTGGAGGGATCGAGCACATACCAGCCCCATTGATAATCTGAGCAACCTGTGAGCAACAGCAGCGAAATCAGCCATAGAGTTCGAAAGGTCACATTTACTCCCTGAATTAACTAAAAAACTTCCATTGTTGCTGCTATGTTATCAATAGAGCTTTAATAAAGGTTAATCATTAAACCGCATAAGGTCATTATTTTTAAGGGAATAAAAATGAAAAAGATTTTACTAGCGCTAGGAATGTGTTTACTTGCTGCAACTCAAATTGCTCATGCTGAAAGCCGTCTTCAATCCATTTTAGACAGTGGTGTTCTCCGTGTTGGAACGACGGGAGATTGGAATCCGATGACGATGAAAGACCCTGCAACCAACAGTTATCGTGGCTTTGATATCGACGTAACGACAGAGCTTGCTAAAGATCTCGGTGTAAAAGTAGAGTATGTAGCCACGGATTGGAAGACGTTAGTCAATGGCATTACCGCCAACAAATACGATATTACTGGCAGCGCGTCCCTGAATATGTCGCGCGCCAAAGTCGCTGGATACAGCCAACCGTATTTCTACCTTGCCTTTGTACCTGTTGTGCAAAAGAAAGATCTCGCCAAATTCTCTGATTGGGCAGATTTTAATACGCCTGATGTGAAAGTCGCGGCGACACTAGGAACGGTGCAAGAAAAAATGGTGAAAGAGTTTTTCCCGCTGGCTCAACACATTGTGATTGAAGCGCCAGCGCGCGACTTCCAAGAATTACTAGCTCGCAGGGCCGATGTATCGGTGACGTCCAATGTGGAAGCAGCGACGTTGGTGGACAAGTTTAAACAACTGGCGATAGTACCAGTGACCGCTCCGCGTAAACCGACACCAATTGCGATGCTGTTGCCGCAAGACGATCAAGTATGGATTAATTACATCAACCATTGGGTTGAGCTGAAAAAGACCCAAGGCTTTTTCAAGTTGACTGCCAAGAAGTGGGGGTTGAAAAGCTTATAAACAAAAAGAGCCGCATTACGCGGCTCTTTTTTATTATCTGAACAATTAAAGTTCGTCTTCACTCACTACACGAGCATTGTCTGGAGTCGTGAAGTGCTGAGACAATTCACGGTTAGATAAGATGTAACCCATCCAAAGACCACCCATACAGATGATGATTGCAACGCCCGTTACCATTTGAGCTTGGCTTGCCATTGCAGCAACTAATGCGCTTGATAGACTGCTCACAGTAATTTGTAAGCTGTTTTGCAGGCCTGCAGCTGTTGCAGGGCTTTGCTTAGCACTTGCCAACGCGCGGTTTACTACGATTGGGTATAGCGCACCATTGGCTACCGCAATTAAACAGAAAGGCGCTAGAATTGGCCAGATAGAAGACAGTTCCCATTGTGAGGCAATGAATATCATTATTGCCGCGACACTAAATAGTCCAATCAATTGACGTAGAACTTTTTCATCACCAAATTTACGAACGCCGACTTTACCCAAGTAACCACCAGCCATAAACGCGATAGTTTGTGGGATAAAGCTCAAACCAATATCTTTGGCTTCATAGCCTAGTTGCGCCATGATTTCTGGCATACCAGTTAGGTAAGCAAAGAATGCAGCCGAAGCCGTCGCAAACATAAATACGTTGCCAAGGTATTTTTTAGAACTCAGCAGCGCTTTGATGTCGGCAGAAATACTGGTTTGTTTGATTTCTGCTTTCTCGTCTTTTTGGGCCATTGTCGCAAAGACCAAGAAGACACCAACTAGTGTTAGCGTAATAAAGATACTGTGCCAGCCGAAGTTATCTGCCAACACTACCCCTAATTGAGGTGCTAGCGCTGGTGATAGCGCGACTAACGGCATGATCGTTGCGAAAATTTGCTGACTGCTGCTTGAGTAGCGTTTAATGACCATGGCTTGCCAGATCACTGCTGGTGCACATACACCGATAGCTTGGATAAAGCGCAGTGTCAGTAGTTGCCATACTTGGTCACAGAAAGCCAAACCGAATGACGCGATAGTAAACAGCACTAACCCGGCCGCGAGTGTATTGCGGTGGCCAAATTTATCGGATGCCAATCCCCACATTAGCTGGCCAACCGCCATACCAACTAGGAATACCGTTAAAGAGAGCGCTATTTGCTCTGGGCCTGTTGCAAAGTCGATTTCCATCGCTTTGAATGCTGGCAGATACATATCGGTAGCAACGAAGCCAAGCATCGATAATGCTGCCAGATAAATGAGCTGTAGTTTTGATATTTTCATGATTCAACCAGTCAAATTATTTAATCATTTTTTAATCAACATCAGTTGGCGCCAACCCTGATTTATTTACCTTATTATTCTATTTTTCGATTTTAAGAAAATAAAACGCTAAAATTGTTGGTTATCAATCAAATTTTTTGAAAGGTTAAATCATGTTCTCTAAAGCGTCTCTGGAAATGCTGGATACGGTTGCCCGTTTAGGCAGTTTCACCGCTGCGGCTGAGGTGCTGCATAAAGTCCCTTCAGCCATCAGTTATGGAGTAAGGCAGGTCGAGCAAGATTTAGATGTGGTGCTGTTTCGACGCTTACCGAGGAAAGTGGAGTTAACTCCAGCAGGTGAACTTTTTATGGCTGAGGCTCGCTCTTTGCTGCGTCAAATGGAAGAGGTGAAAGCACAAACACGCCGAGCAGCTCAAGGATGGAAGAGCACGTTAAAGCTGACCTTAGATAACGTGGTGAAGTTAGAGAAGCTCAAACCTTTGGTGGAAGATTTTTATCGCGAGTTTGAATTTGCTGAATTGCAGATCAATATGGAGGTCTTCAATGGTTCTTGGGAGGCTATAGCACAAGGACGAGCTGATATAGTCGTTGGAGCCACGTCTGCGGTTCCCGTTGGTGGGGATTTTGAAGTCAAAGATATGGGCGTATTGGATTGGGCATTTGTGATGTCTCCCGCTCATCCCTGTGTTCGCCAACAAGTGCTTACTGAAGAGTTTGTGAGTCAATTTCCGGCGATCTGCCTTGATGATACTTCAAACGTGCTGCCAAAGCGCCATACTGGCCATTACCCGCAACAACGCCGATTGTTACTACCCAACTGGTACAGTGCAATTGAATGTTTGAAAAATGGAGTTGGCGTGGGTTACATGCCACGTCATATTGCAACGCCACTGATCAATGATGGTGTGCTGGTGGAGAAGGTGATGCCAGATGATAAGCCGCTCAGTCATTGTTGCTTGGTCTGGCGCAAAGATGATAATCATAAATTGATCCAATGGATGGTGGATTACCTAGGATCGCCTAATCAGCTACATCAAGATTGGTTACAGTCATAAAAAAAACACCTCGCAATAGCGAGGTGTTTTATTTGATATGTTTGGAATGTGGCGTTTTATGACAGGAAGAACTTGTAAGACGGGTTGTCTGTTTCGTCTTTGCATTGATAGCCAAGTTCGCGTAAATGCGCAGAAAACTGAGCTAAATCTCCTTCATCTAACTCGAAACCACATAAAACGCGTCCGTAGTCTGCGCCGTGGTTACGGTAGTTGAACAAGCTAATATTCCAATGGGTACCAAGAGTGCTTAAGAATTTCAGCAAGGCACCTGGGTACTCTGGAAATTCAAAGCTGTAGAGTCGCTCTTTGAGTTGCTTCGATGGCTTCCCGCCGATCATGTAGCGAACGTGTAGCTTCGCCATTTCATCGTCAGAAAGGTCAACCACCGGATAGCCACCTTCACGTAGATCGTGAATGATGTTTTCCAACTCTTCTTGACCGCCTTGCAGACGGACACCGACAAAGATATTAGCGAGTTCGTCATCGTTATAACGATAGTTAAACTCCGTTACGGCACGACCGCCAATCAAGTTACAGAACTCAAAGAACGCTCCTTGGCGTTCAGGGATCGTCACTGCCAATAAACCTTCACGTTTTTCACCTAACTCGCAACGTTCTGACACATAGCGTAACCCGTGGAAGTTGGTGTTTGCGCCAGACAGTACCGTGCCTAGGTTTTTGTCTTTCAGCTTGTTCTGTTCAGCAAATTTCTTCAGCCCCGCCAGAGCAAGCGCACCCGAAGGCTCAGCAATCGCACGGGTATCTTCAAAGATGTCTTTTACGGCTGCGCAGATTTCATCACTAGAGACCGCAATATGGCCATCAATGTACTTTTGACACAGACGGAAAGTCTCTTCACCAATGCGTTTTACTGCGACGCCATCGGCAAACATGCTGACTTGGTCTAGTACCACTGGTTCACCAGCATCCAGCGCGGCTTTAAGACAAGATGAGTCTTCCGGCTCTACGGCAATGACTTTGATTTCTGGCATGAGCTGCTTCACGAGTACCGCAACACCGGCAGCTAAACCGCCACCACCGACAGGAACAAAGATGTAATCAAGGTGACCATTTTGCTGCAGCATTTCCATACCGATGGTGCCTTGACCTGCGATCACCAGTGGGTGATCAAAAGGGGGCACAAAAGTATAGCCATATTGCTCTGACAAACGTTCGGCTTCTGCTTTTGCTTCATCAAAGTTGCTGCCGTGCAGCACCACATTGCCACCAAAGCTGCGTACGGCGTCGACTTTGATATCCGGCGTGGTCTTTGGCATCACGATAGTGGTTTTGATTCCCAGCTTAGTGCCAGACAGTGCCATGCCTTGAGCGTGGTTACCTGCCGATGCAGCGATGACACCAGCGGCTTTTTGTGTTTCAGTTAGGCTTGCCACCATGTTGTACGCACCGCGTAATTTAAATGAGTGCACGGGTTGGCGATCTTCGCGCTTGATTTGCACATTGTTACCAATACGTGCAGACAATCGTGGCATTTCTTGCAGTGGTGTTACTGTTGCGACTTCATACACCGGAGCGCGGAGGATTTGGCGCAGATAGTCTGCGCCAGTTTGATTTACTTTCTTTTCGGGTTGAGATTCCATCATTGCTAGCCCTCTAGCTTCGACTTGTCTCGTACTGCACCCTTGTCAGCACTGGTGGCCATGCTCGCGTACGCTTTAAGTGCAAAGGAAACTTCTCTTTGACGATCAACAGGTTTCCAGCCAAGTTCATCTTGTTTTGCACGGCGCTCTGCAAGTTCTTGTTCAGACACTTCGAGTGAAATTGAACGGTTCGGAATATCAATCGCGATCATATCGCCCGGTTTCACCAGTCCAATAGCACCGCCGTTAGCGGCTTCAGGAGAAGCATGGCCGATAGAGAGTCCTGATGTACCACCAGAGAAACGGCCGTCAGTCAGCAGTGCACATTCTTTACCAAGGCCCATCGATTTTAGGTAAGTGGTTGGGTAAAGCATTTCTTGCATGCCTGGGCCACCTTTTGGACCTTCATAACGGATAACAACCACATCACCGGCTTTCACTTTACCTCCTAAGATGCCTTCCACCGCATCTTCTTGGCTTTCAAATACCACAGCCGGACCAGTGAACTTAAGAATGCTTTCATCAACACCGGCTGTCTTAACGATACAGCCATCCAATGCGATGTTGCCTGATAGAACGGCTAGGCCACCTTCTTGGCTGAAGGCGTTGTCTTTCGCGCGAATACAACCTTCTGCACGGTCGTCATCAAGGCGATCCCAACGACAATCTTGCGAGAACGCTTGGGTGGTACGAATACCAGCCGGACCGGCACGGTAGAATTTAAGTACTTCTTGGTCTTCCGTTTGGATGATGTCGTATTTTGCCAACTGCTCTTTCATTGAAAGACCCAGTACGGTGCGAGCATCATTGTGCAGTAGACCAGCACGATCTAACTCACCAAGAATCGCCATTACACCACCAGCGCGGTGTACGTCTTCCATATGATATTTCTGAGTGGATGGTGCCACTTTACATAGGTGTGGCACTTGGCGAGACAGGCGATCGATATCTTCCATATCGAAATCCACTTCACCTTCTTGCGCTGCAGCTAACAGGTGCAAAATGGTGTTGGTTGAACCACCCATGGCAATATCCAGTGCCATTGCATTTTCGAAGGCATCATAAGTTGCGATGTTGCGTGGCAACGCGGATTCGTCATCTTGCTCGTAGTAACGACGAGTCAGTTCAACAATGCGCCTGCCCGCGTTAAGGAATAGCTGTTCACGATCAGCGTGAGTCGCCAGCATAGAACCGTTGCCCGGCTGAGAAAGACCCAGTGCTTCTGTTAGGCAGTTCATCGAGTTTGCCGTGAACATGCCTGAACACGATCCACAGGTTGGACATGCGCTGCGTTCGATCTGCTCGCTTTGCTCATCAGATACTTTTGGATCCGCGCCTTGGATCATTGCATCAACAAGGTCTAGTTTGATGATCTGATCAGAAAGCTTGGTTTTACCCGCTTCCATTGGGCCACCAGAAACAAAGATAACAGGGATGTTAAGACGCATAGATGCCATCAACATTCCCGGAGTGATTTTGTCACAGTTAGAGATACATACCATGGCATCGGCACAGTGCGCGTTGACCATGTATTCTACTGAGTCTGCGATTAGTTCGCGTGAAGGCAGTGAGTACAGCATGCCGCCGTGACCCATTGCGATACCATCATCAACCGCGATGGTGTTGAATTCTTTTGCGATGCCGCCGGCTTTTTCGATTTCACGTGCGACAAGCTGACCCATGTCTTTAAGATGTACGTGACCCGGAACAAATTGAGTAAACGAGTTCACCACGGCGATGATTGGTTTACCGAAGTCTTCTTCTTTCACACCCGTTGCACGCCACAGCGCGCGTGCGCCCGCCATGTTACGACCATGTGTGGTGGTAGCTGATCTATATTTTGGCATTTCTTAAATCCTTCTTACTTCTGTTCTGGGTACACATAGTCTAACCAGCCCCACTTATCTTCCGTGGTGCCGTCAAATAAGCCAAAGTAGGCTGCTTGTAATTCTTTAGTGATTGGGCCGCGTTTACCTGTGCCCACTTCAATTTTGTCGATGGTTGCCACAGGCACAATTTCAGCCGCAGTACCTGTCATGAAGACTTCATCGGCAAGGTAAAGGGCTTCACGAGCAATGTTCGCTTCACGCACTTCGTAGCCTTTATCGCGTGCAATCGTCATGATCGAGTCACGAGTGATGCCCGGTAGAATCGCGCTAGTTGCTGGTGGTGTGGTGATTACGCCATCTTTGATAACGAAGATGTTTTCACCGGCGCCTTCCGATAGGTAACCATCTACGCTTAGCGCAATACCTTCGTCGTAACCGTGACGACGCGCTTCACCACCAACCAGTAGTGAAGATAGGTAGTTACCGCCTGCTTTAGCCGCAGTTGGGATGGTGTTTGGCGCAGCGCGGTTCCAGCTTGAAATCATCGCATCGACACCTTTTTCTAGCGCTTCTTCGCCTAAGTAAGAGCCCCAAGGAAATGCCGCAATGATTAGATCCATTTCAGTGCCAACTGGTGGGCACACGCCCAAACCAACATTACCGACAAAACCTAATGGACGAATGTAAGCGCTATCGAGTTTGTTTTGGCGCAGTGTTTCGCGGGTAGCTTCCATGATTTCTTCTACAGAAAAAGGGATCGGGAAACGGTAAATCTTGGCGGAATCTTTTAAACGTTGTGCATGCTCACGGTGACGGAAGACAATTGGGCCTTTTGGTGTGTTGTAACAGCGCACGCCTTCAAACACGGATGTACCATAGTGCATTGCGTGAGTCAGAACGTGAACGTTAGCCTCTGCCCATGGAACCATCTCACCATTAAACCAAATGAAATCTGCAGTTTTCGTTGCCATTTGTTGCCTTCCTTATGCACTTACGTGTTGTTGTAAGTTGTGATTTGGCAGTTCATCGTTGCGGATTTTTAGCACCTCAACCTTACGAACGTCCCACAACTTCTCTATTTGATTGATCAAAAACGAGATTGGTCGATCGCTGTCGACGATGATCTCGACGCTGGCTACTTTACTTTCATGGTTTTGCGTAGCAGCGACTTGTTTGATCACGAAGCCTCGGTGACGAATCACACGTAGAACGCGCTCCAACAGTACCGGTTTGTCATCGGCTTTGATGTCGAGTAAATATCTGTCCATGCGATTGTCTCCTATGTATTTTCCAACATATCACTGTTTGATGCGCCAGGTGGCACCAATGGCCACACGTTTTCTTCTTCATCAATCAAAACGTGAAGCATGTAAGAAGTTTCACTCGCTAGCATCTCTTTCAGCGCTGGCTCCACTTCTTCTTTCTTGGTGATGGTCTTGCCCGGGATATCGAACGCTTTTGCTAGCATCACGAAATCTGGGTTGTCATCAAGAATGGTTTCACTGTGGCGACCGTCGAAAAACAGCGATTGCCATTGGCGAACCATGCCAAGACGTTGGTTATTAAGAAGGACAATCTTCACTGGAATCTGACGACGCTTCAGCGTGCCCAATTCCTGCACGTTCATCATAAATGAACCGTCACCTGTAATAAGGATAGACTGATCATCAGGACGTGCGACTGCTGCACCCATCGCTGCTGGCAAGCCAAAGCCCATGGTGCCAAGGCCAGCAGAAGTGATGAAATTTTGTGGTTCGCGTGGCTGGATATGTTGCGCTGCCCACATCTGGTGCTGACCGACATCAGTCGAGACAATTGAGCTGTCTGGCATCATGTCTGACAGTTGTTTAAGCAATAGCGGTGCGTAGATTAACTCGCCCGGGTGGTCGTAACGCCACTTAAAGCCGCTGCGCAGACTTTCACTGTGATGTACCCACGGTGAGATATCTTGAGTCAGCTCTAGCTGAGGAAGAATGGTGTTGATGTCGCCACGCAATGGTGCGTTGGCGTGGCGCAGTTTATGAATCTCCGCAGCATCAATGTCGATGTGAATCACTTTCGCATTTGGTGCAAACGTGTCGAGCTTACCCGTCACACGGTCATCAAAGCGCGCGCCAACCACGATCAATAGATCGGCTTCTTGAACCACTAGGTTAGCGGCTTTGGTGCCGTGCATGCCCAACATACCAAGATAGTGAGGGTCATGGCGTTCAATGGTACCGAGGCCTTTTAGTGTGCTAACTGCTGGCATTGGGTTTAAGCGAAGGAATTCGCGTACTGCATCGGTTGCTTTAGCGAGTTGCACGCCACCACCAACATACAACACTGGGCGAGTTGAGGCTGCCAGTACATCTTGTGCGCGCTTAATGTCTTCAGCGCTGACATCTTCGATTGCAGGCGCTACGTATGGAGGCAGTAGATCTGTTGGGGTTTGAGCCAGTTGAACGTCTTTGGCGATATCGACAATGACTGGACCCGGACGACCCGTTTTGGCCACTTCAAACGCTTCGGCTAGCGTTGGTGCTAGGTCTTCAATTTCGGTCACGAGATAGCTGTGCTTAGTACAGGCTAGGGACATTCCGATCACATCCATTTCTTGGAATGCATCGGTACCGATATGAGAGCTAGCAACCTGGCCTGTGATGGCAACTAGAGGTACGGAGTCAAGGAAAGCGTCGGCAAGGCCGGTAACAAGGTTAGTGGCCCCTGGGCCGGAAGTTGCCATGCATACAGCAACGTCTTGAGTGGAACGAGCCATACCAATTGCGGCCATGGCGGCCCCTTGCTCATGACGGCATAGGATGTGTTCCACCCCTCCGTCATACAAAGCATCGTAGATTGGCATGATGGCCCCGCCAGGGTAGCCAAAAACGGTTTCGATGCCTTGCTGTCTTAAAGCGGCTACGACAAGTTGTGCACCAGTCATCGTAAACCTCCTTTGCTACGTTGTGGCTCGTAGCGATTGCCATATTTATTGCACTTCATGTGCACTCCCATTCTTCCCGTTAAACTGTCCGAGGGTTAGACAGATGACAACTTGTAGTTGTAAAAAAACCCCCGGACTTTTCAGTGCGGGGGTTTTTTGTAATTTGTGGTTACCTTTCGCCCACAATACCCCGCGCGGTGCCAATAATGACCACGATAATCAGGGCTAGCAGTGCGTTGATATGAGCGAAAAGGTTCATCTGTCTGTCGTTCTTTTTTCGTTAAAAAATGTTGTGTAATGTTCTACGAAATTGTTTGCGTCATTAGTGGTATCACACAATTCCGCTGCATGACAAGCAAAAAGTCATTCTTTTTTCACATTAACTCTCAATTGGGACGCGGTATATAACATAACCAACTAGATAAAACATTTGTTTACAGAGTGTTCAATAAATTGAGGAACGTATGGGGCTGGCAATCATTCATAGTCGAGCAAGCGTCGGGGTGCAAGCGCCATCGGTTAGTGTAGAAGTTCATATTAGCAATGGTATGCCCGGGTTTACCTTGGTAGGGCTACCAGAGACGACGGTAAAAGAGTCCAAAGATCGCGTTCGTAGCGCGATCATTAATTCTAATTTTCAGTTTCCAGCTAAGCGGATCACCGTGAACTTGGCTCCGGCAGATCTACCCAAGGAGGGAGGGCGTTTTGATCTTCCTATTGCATTGGGAATTTTGGCCGCTTCGGAGCAAATCGCGACAGATAAGCTTAAAAACTACGAATTTGTTGGTGAGTTAGCGCTATCTGGTGGTTTGAGACCTGTAAAAGGTGTGCTGCCTGCTGCGCTGGAAGCCAGTAAGATTCAACGTCATTTAGTGGTCCCACATGTGAATGGCGATCAAGCGGCGCTAGTGGGGAAAGAACAACATAAATCGGCTCAATCATTACTGGAAGTATGTGCCGAGCTTTGTGGTCAACATCGACTGAATCTTTTTCAAACGCCTAAGCGCAAAATAGTCGAAAAACATGGTCGAGACTTACAAGATATTATTGGCCAACAACAAGGTAAGCGCGCATTGGAGATAGCTGCCGCTGGAAACCACAACTTACTTTTCCTTGGCCCGCCAGGTACCGGGAAAACCATGTTGGCTTCGCGTTTGTGTGACTTACTACCGGAGATGAGTGACGAAGAAGCAATGGAAACCGCTTCGGTGGCGTCGCTGACGCAGAGTGAAATTAATGAGCACAATTGGAAGTCGCGTCCGTTTCGCTCTCCGCATCATTCAAGTTCAATGGCTGCATTAGTTGGCGGTGGCTCGGTACCCAGACCCGGGGAGATCTCTTTAGCCCACAACGGTTTGTTGTTTCTCGATGAAATGCCCGAATTTGATCGTAAAGTTCTAGACTCGTTACGCGAACCGCTCGAATCTGGCGAGATCATTATCTCTCGAGCGCAAGGTAAAACACGCTTTCCGGCTCGCTTCCAATTAGTTGGAGCATTGAACCCAAGTCCGACAGGATATTATGAAGGCAATCAAGCTCGCACCAATCCACAAGCTATTTTGCGCTACCTTGGTCGATTATCTGGACCATTGTTAGATCGCTTTGATATGTCTTTAGAAATCCCTGCTCTGCCCAAAGGGACATTAGCAGAAGGTGGTGATCGCGGCGAGCCGACCGCTATCGTTAAAGAACGTGTGAATCATGCGCGTACCAATATGTTGAACCGCAGCGGTAAGGTAAATGCTTTGTTAGGCAGTCGAGAAATCGAGGCGTTTTGCCCCTTACACAAAAGTGATGCGGAGTTTCTTGAAACCGCTTTGCATCGTTTGGGGCTTTCGATTCGCGCGTATCATCGCATTATCAAAGTGGCGCGAACAATCGCCGATCTTGATGGGGCGGAGCAGATTGAACGAGCGCACTTAGCCGAGGCGCTTGGGTATCGAGCGATGGACCGCTTACTGAAACAACTCACGGCGCAAGCGGTATAGAGACGTGCAAATATCACCGCAACAAGTGTTGTAAGTGCCTTGTCGCGATGAAGTACGTTAGAAGGTGTAGTTGAGACCAAGAGACAACAGGTACTCTTTTTCATCATAGAACGTGATATTTGAGTCCGTTTGGCTGTAGCCGGCTAAAGAAATGAACGACCAGTTTTGCCAGTCAAATACGTTTTGATATTCATAGGCTGCAAATAGGCTGACGGTGTCGTCATTTCGTATTTTAGCAAAAGTTTGGCTAGCGGCTTGATAGTCTTTCCATGCATAACCTGCGGTGAGGGCCAACCGATGGCGGTTGATAAATTTAAACCAACTGATGTCAAACCCGTACGAATCAAATGATTCCGCCTTACCGTCGGCATCTTGATTAATGTAGGTAAACGCCGGTTGCAACATGGATGTTTGATTAAGTGAAATCCGATAGTCACCTTTAACGTAGTAAAGGCTCGCATCGCGAGCGAGTGAACGGTCCGTTACTTCTTCTTGCTCAATGTCTTTATCAGCATAAGCGAGATCAAGGTTGAAGTTTTTATCAATCAATCCCTTGATTTGAAAGCGATAGGCATTGCCGTCCACATCCGTTTCTTGACGGGCGATTCCGACTTGATATGGGTTACGCCAAGTTTCGCTTTTGAGCACGGTCGGTAGATAGGAAATATCGAGCACGGTGCCGGATGGCAACTCGTGTTGATAGCCCAGCTGAAAAGCGAGTGTACCAACCGCGACATCGGAACGTGTGGTACCCGCGTACACTTGGTGATTGAGTCGGTTACCAAAAGTGTAAGTAATGCTTCCTAGCGGCGCAGCGATAACGGAGCTGTCACTATCGGCGCGCTTATCGAGAGAATCGATGGTGTTACTATTTTCCGTATTGAAGTTGGATTCTGATGATACAAATCCGGCATTCAGCGAAATTTCACCGCCAAAACCTGCGGTTTCAGCGAGTTGAGCCTGAGCAGAACTGACGACAAAGGCCAAAGGCAAGAGAATTAGCCTTGGTTTCATTCGTTATCTCCTTATTGTCGAATGAGTGGTGCAAATATTGGTTGAGGTAACAAATCTGACCATTCCCACGCATATTCCAATGTGGCAAAGGCGCAGTATAATTACACGCTGTTTTATTCTTCACACATTATCACTGTTGTTTGACTATCATGTTGGCATATTTGTTATTTTTTTTTAACGCTTCTTTTGTGATTATCAATTCTGCGCTGTGTTCACTCGCAATTTGTATTATCGCTGTGTTTAAAGTATTGCTTCCAAGCGTGGAGCTAAAAGCGAAAGCGACCGCTTGTGCCAACAAGGTGATGTGGTTATGGGCTACCGTCAATGCGGGCATTCTGGCGGTTTCTAACCGTGTTGACTGGGATGTTCAGGGCGGTGAGGCGCTGAAAAAAGACGGGTGGTATCTGTTGATCAGTAATCATCTCAGTTGGACCGATATTGTGGTGCTTTGCTGCGTGTTTAAAGACCGCATTCCTATGCCGAAGTTTTTCCTCAAACAACAACTGTTGTATGTGCCTTTCATTGGGATGGCGTGTTGGGCGCTCGACATGCCATTTATGCGTCGTTATTCGCGAGAGTATCTGATCCGCAACCCGCACAAACGAGGTCAAGATTTAGAGACGACACGTCGCTCGTGCGCCAAGTTCAAACATGCACCAACCACAGTGGTTAATTATGTCGAAGGCACTCGATTTACCGAAGAAAAACAGCGTAAGAGTAAGACGAGCTACCAATATTTGCTGCAACCAAAATCGGGCGGGATCGCATACACGTTAGCGGCAATGGGGGAGCAGTTCGAGAACATTATCGATGTGACGCTTGCGTACCCAGAAAATACAAATAAGCCATTCAAGGATTTATTAATGGGCCGAATGGGCAAGGTTGTTGTGCGTGTGAATGTGTTGCCCGTCGATGAACGAGTGCTTGGTGATTACTTTAACGATAAGCCCTATAAGCGACAATTTCAGCAATGGTTGGGTGATGTGTGGCAAGAAAAAGATCGGTTGCTACAAGAGATTTACAAATAAACAAAGGGGAGCGATGAGCTCCCCTTTTGATTGATATCGATGCGCTTATTTTAGTGTCAGCAAGTAGTTCACCAGAGAGAAGTACTCATCCATCGTCTTGATGCTTTGTGCTTGAACTAGGTATTTGTTGTTAACGATAACCGCAGGAACGCCTGTTAGACCGCTGTTTTCAAATTGCTTGTCCATACGGCGAACCATGGAATCAACCGCAAAGCCTTTGAATGCAGAGTCGAATTTCTTCGCGTCTACACCTTCATCAAGGAAGATTTGGCGAAGCTCTTCATCGTTACGTGGCGCCTTCTTTAGATTGTGGATGCGGTTAAACATCACTGGCACCATTTTGTCTTCCACTTTTAGTGCAACCATGGTCGCGTAGGCTTTGCTCATTGATGGGCCCATGTTGCCACCCATGAAAGAAACGTGGTTTTTTAGTAGTTTAGTGCCTTCTGGCAACTGCTTTTTCAGTTGCTGGATAACAGGTTCAAAGCTATTACAGTGCGGGCAGTAGAAAGAGAAAAACTCCGTCACAAGAGGTTTTTTTGATGCCTCAAGATCCAATACTTTGTAATGTTCACCTTCTTTGAATTGCGCTGCATGTGCCGACAGGCTTAGCATCAGCATAGAAAACAGTGCGAACAGTTTTTTCATCGAAATATCTCCATTTTTGAATTTGTGGCCTGACTTACCATTGAGGCATTAAAGACAGCGGTGCTTCTTCTAAAGCGGCGATCTGCTCTTTAAATGCAAGGACCTGACCTTCCCAGTATTTTGGCTCATTAAACCATGGAAAAGCGAGAGGAAACGCAGGGTCATGCCAACGTTTTGCTAGCCATGCCATATAGTGCACCATTCGTAGACCGCGAAGTGGCTCAATTAGTTTCAATTCTGCGGGGTTAAAGTCGCAAAACTCTTGATAAGCTTCTAAAACAATATCCAGCTGCATAAGTTTGTCTTGGCGTTCACCGTTCAGTAGCATCCATAAGTCCTGCACAGCAGGGCCGTTACGAGCGTCATCCAAATCAACAAACATAGGGCCATCTCGCCACAAAATATTGCCTGGGTGGCAATCGCCATGCAAACGAATGATATTGAAGCTTTCTTGCCAGTGGCTTTCAATCGATTTGATCAGCATATCCAAGTCATTGAAGAAGCTGTTCTCCAAGTGCATTGGAATCATGTTGGCGTTTTGCAGAATCTCTCTTGGTTGATACAGGTATTCTTGCAAGCCAATCGTTGGGCGATGTTGGAAGGCTTGGCGGCTGCCGACTTTATGGATTCGGCCAAGGAAACGCCCTACACCTTCGAGCTGATCTAAGTTGTCAACCTCGTACTGGCGACCACCTACGCTCTCAAACAGCGCAAATGCATAGCCTTGATAGTGATGAAGGGTTTCACCGTTGATGCGCACAGGTGGTGCGATGGGGATTTCGTTGCCAATCAGTTCTAAAGTGAAGTCGTGCTCCTCTTGGATCTGTTCGTTGCTCCAACGTTCAGGGCGGTAGAACTTGACGACATAACGACGACGCTCTTCGTCAGTGAATTGATAAACACGGTTTTCGTAGCTATTGAGGGGAAGAAAGCCTGATTCTGCGCGAACGCCGATGCTTTCTAACGCGTACCACATAAAATCTGGGGTAAGGGCGTCAAAGTTAAACATACTTTGGGACATATAAACAAAAAGGCTCATTGCTGAGCCTTTTTCCATTAGTCACTGAAGTAGACGCTATAGTTTTTTTATAAAGCGGCTTTCCACTTCAATGGTGAATTCGTTGCTCTTATCGGTGAGTATAAACTGAATTGTCGTAATCGCAGAGTTTAGCTTGTCAGGATCGGCGCCAAGGCTCATTGGTAAGTTCAATACTTCACCTGGCTGTACCTGAATTGTCTGCTTACCGTACCAGCTTACATCGGATAGCCCTTCAACATCCAACGAGTACTCTTGCACTTGCTGGGTTTTGTTGATCACTTTGAGGGTGTAGGTGTTTTCTACTTCGCCTGAGCTATTTACTCGGAACAGTTGGTTACGGTCGCGAATAACACTCATGCCTGCTGGGTCTACCGCTGCGATTTGGGCAAAGAACAGACCAATCATGACCAGTAGCACAGCTCCATAGCCCAGCAGCTTCGGACGCATGACTTTGGTACTCTTACCCGATAAGCGATGCTCTGTGGTGTAGCTGATTAGTCCTTTCTCGTAACCCATGCGATCCATGGTGTTGTCACACGCATCAATACAGGCACCACAGTTAATACATTCATATTGTAAGCCGTCACGAATATCGATACCTGTTGGGCACACCTGCACACACAAGTCACAATCAATACAATCCCCCAAACCAAGTTGCTTTGGATCGGCTTTGCGCGGACGTGGACCACGTTTTTCACCACGTTTGGCATCATAGCCAACGATGAAGGTGTCTTTATCAAACATGGCAGACTGGAAGCGCGCATAAGGACACATGTGGATACACATGATGGAACGCATCCAACCAGCATTACCATAAGTACAAATGGCAAAGAACATGATCCAAAAGACGGGCCAGAAGGTGGCGTTAAAGGTGAAAAAGTCGATAACCAATTGCTTCATTGGTACGAAGTAGCCAACAAAAGTAAAACCAGTGGCGAGCGCAATGGCAAACCAAGCGATATGTTTGACGGTTTTGCGCATCGCTAAATTTGCCGTCAGCTTATTGGAGTCCTGCTTACGACGCTTATTGGCGCTGCCCTCTAGCTTCTCTTCAAACCAGATATACATGAAGGTCCAGACGGTTTGTGGGCAGAGATAGCCACACCAAACTCGACCTAAGAAGGTGGTAATAAAGAACAACCCAAATGCCGCGATCACAAATAGCAAGGCGAGTAGGGTAAGATCTTGCGGATACAACGTGGTACCGAAAAAGTTGAACTGCTGGTTGCCAATATCGAGCAAGATCGCTTGACGTTCACCGTAAGGGATCCACGGTATCAAAGCGAAGAGAAGCAGTAAGAACCAACCACCGTAACGACGCAGTTTCTGGTAAGTCCCTTTGCTTTCGCGTACATAGATGCGATTACTTGGGTTGAACCGATCCCCATTCCCTTTATGAGTCTTAGGGTTGTAGGTTTTAGGAGTCACATCTTTGATATCGATCTTATCCTGACTCATGCACTCATCCTTCTTAGGCTTTTATAATGTACGGCGTCATTTCTATTGATGTCGCTCGATGACATTGCTACTTCGTCCTTATCATAAATCATGACCGGACATAATTATTTTAGTAAATACTGATGAACGGCGATTATACAATCAATAACAATTCCTTTTCTTTAACGCAGTCAACGTTTAACAACAAAAGTCAGTACAGTTAACCTGATAATTGGCTGAACAGTTATAACCAACTGTGGGACTAAAAATTTTAGTTATAAAAAAGCGACTCATTTGAGGGAGTCGCTTAAAGAATACTGGGTTGTTGAGCCGGTTATTTGATGATGCCACGAGCGCGCAGAATCGCAGTTTTAAAATCATCTTCTTGGTCTTTCTTAAGACCTGGGATCATTTCGTCTTTGCTGCTGTTACGCATTTTAAGGTGGTAGATCAGCACGTCGTCGGTCAGATCTTCTAGCTTGCCTTCGTAGCCTGCTTCTTTCGCTAGCTTCACGATGAACTGCAGTAGGTTCATTTCTTGGTCTTTATGCCATTCAGGCTCTAGTAGCTCAAGCAGCTCTTCAATGCGATGACACTTCATTTCTTTCTCCACAGAATTTATAGGTGTAATTAGCTGTAAAGGTACCAAATTGCTTTGCGAAGACCAAATAGGAAAAACTACCTATTTCACTGTGTTTTGTTCTAAGTCGTTGAGGTGGTTTGAGTCGCGTGCAAAGAAAAAAGCGCAGCTGGCGCCGCGCTTTTGATTAAGCTGCTTTGATAACTTTGGCCGGAACACTCGACATCATTGCTGTCTTCTCAACCAATGTCATTGCTGGCGCAACTTGCTTTGCCTTTGGTGCAGTAGTAAAGCCACTGCGGCGGCGCATTGCACTAGTATTAGTGTGTGCGAACCTGACTGTTGTTGGGCGCATTAATTTACCTAACTGTCAGGCATATCCATTGCCGATGTAATGGCCTGAATCATTATGAGCTAGGCTCCAACAAGATTGAAGAATCACTCTTCTGGCTCTCGCCAATCCAGTTAATGAATCAGGAATACCGATATGCATGCATATCACGTATAAGATTAGCATCCTTGTAATAATTGGTCGATAGTTGAGCAATTGAATTGTTTAGATTTTGTCATTTTGTCGCGATGATCGAGGCAATTTTTGTTTGATCCCTCGATCAGCAGTAGTAGTATGAGATCTCGACGAAGGAGGTGCCTATGTCATTTTTGAAGAAGACACTTGCCAGTTTTGGGATTGGGAGTGCTAAGGTTGACTCAATCCTAAATCAAGACGTGCTATATCCTGGTCAAAGTGTGGATGTGTCTATCCATGTTTATGGTGGTGCCACTGAACAAGCGATCGACAACATCGATTTAAAACTGTGTTGCCGCTATATCGCGGAAGCTCCTGATGACCGTGGTGCGCGAGAAGGACACAGCATGCGTCGAGTACCTCAGACTCATGTGCTTGCTAAGTGGAGCCTCCCTTATGCGTTTACCATCCATTCTGGCGAAGAGCGTACCTTCGATGTTCAGCTCGATGTGCCTTGGAATACGCCTGTCACCATTGGTGACGCCAAAGTGTGGCTCGAAACCGGCTTGGACGTTGCTGCTGCTTTAGACCCGACCGATAAAGACATCCTCACCGTTCGACCTGATCCACTAATGGATGCGGTGTTATCCGCATTTGAAGCGCAGGGTTTGCGTATTCGCCAAGTGGAGTGTGAGGAAGTAAAAGGGTTCGACCTGCCATTTGTGCAAGAATTTGAGATGGTGCCGACTGACGGGCCATACCATGGCGTGTGGCGTGAGTTAGAATTTGTCGCTCATCGTAGCGAGCAAGAACTTAAATTATGGTTTGAAGTTGACCGCACACGCAAGGGCGAGGGTGGCATGCTCGCAAGCTTACTGGGTAGCGGAAAACTCAAACGAGAGTTGACCATTCCAGCCACAACTAAGCTTGATCAAGTGGGCGAACTTGTACTTAATTACCTCGACCAAACCACGGCCGTTCATGAGTCTTAATTTAAGCTTACACGTGTAAGCCTAATGTGCCATACTAGAGCAAATTTCAAACTCTAGTATAGGCGCATTGATGTCTGAACTGCAGAAACCTCAATACAGTCAACGCGAAGAACTGGCCAATACCATCACTCATGGCATTGGGATGATTTTTGGTATTGTTGGCCTGATACTGCTGCTAATCAAAGCCATAGACCAGCAAGCTGATACGCTGACGCTGGCCAGTATGGCTGTCTACGGTGCGAGTATTATCGTGCTATTTTTGGCTTCGACGCTGTATCATGCAATTCCGCACCCCAACGCCAAACGTTGGCTAAAAACTTTCGATCACTGCGCCATTTATCTACTCATTGCTGGCAGTTATACGCCTTTTTTGTTGGTGAGTTTACGTACGCCGCTCGCGTTTGGTTTGATGATTGTCATCTGGACCATCGCTCTACTCGGCATCATCATGAAAGTCGCGTTTGTTTACCGATTTAAAAAGCTTTCCTTGATGACGTATTTGGTCATGGGCTGGCTGTCGTTGATTGTGATTTATCAGTTGGCGATCAACTTGGATATTGGCGGACTGACATTACTCGCAGCTGGTGGGATTGTGTATTCACTGGGGGTGATTTTCTACGTTGCGAAGCGTATTCCATTCAATCATGCGATTTGGCACGGCTTCGTTTTAGCGGGTTGTGTGTGTCACTTCTTCGCAATTTATTATTTTGTCGAGCCTATCTAACGGATAGATATGAACTCGACAAAACATGTGTTATCACATTAACGAGTTTTCACTTCTAACACTTTGGCTGAAAACTGGTATTGCTGAGACTGCGGCACTGCCAGTTTGATGCTTTTACCCTGTTCTGCTTGCTTTGGTCGCAGGTAAGTATCCGCCATTCGCTTGATGGATTGCCAAACTGTGACTTTTTCTTTCGCCAGTTGCTGGCCAGACATATCAAATACCTGAACTTCCACTTCAACTTGAATCACCGATTGTGAGCTTTGATTGGTAATGGACGTTGGCAGTACGAGCTCACCATCTTGATAGCTCGCGGAGCCAATCAGTACGTCGACACCAGAGTCAGACAGCTGCATGGTTGGCTTTTTGGCGTTTACCACCACGGTAGTGCCAACAGTTTTCGTCACAACTGGAATTGTCGCAATTGCGGGAGATGCGATCGTTTCAACCGCACTTGTTGTCGCTTGCGTCTCTGTTGCTTGCTGCGCAGATTTTTTCATGACGTATTCCCAAGTAAAGTCATCGTTTAACTTCACTTCTCGACCATCGGCTAAAGTGATGACTTCAGCGGCGTATGTGGATGAGGCGGCAAGTAGGGTCGCCAGAGTAATCCATGTTTTCATTGTTATACCTTTTATTTGTGTCTGCTTAACGGCGCCAAAACGCAGGGAAGAACAGTACAAGAATAGTCAGAATTTCCAAGCGGCCCATTAACATGCCAAAGCTCAGGAGCCACTTGGCGGTATCTGGCAGAGGCGCGAAGTTACCCGTTGGTCCAATCACGCTTCCCATACCTGGGCCGACGTTGGCTACCGCAGTGATGGCACCAGAGATGCTAGTGATGGGGTCTAAACCCAGCGCACTCAAGCAACCCGCGATAAAGATGATGGTGATAAAGAACATCAAGCCAAACGCGACCACCGAGCGAACAATGTCATCATTCACTGGGCGTTGGTTGTAGCGCTGTACAAACACACCTGAAGGGTGAATCAATTTCATCATCTGTTTGTTCAGCAGTGTCATTGCGATTTGGAAACGGAAGATTTTGATCCCACCAGACGTTGACCCCGAACATGCGCCCGCCATCATTAAGAAGGCAAAAAGAGTTGTGGGCAATGCGCCCCACGCGGTGAAGTCCTCTAAGCCAAAGCCGGTTGTGGTGACGACAGAGACGATATTAAACATCGACACTCGTAGCGCATCCAAAATGGTGTATCCATCTCGAATCACTAACCAGGCTGAAATCACTAAGCTTGAGAACACGAACAGGTACGCGAATCCTCGAACTTGAGCGTCGTTAACCAACACATCAATACGGCGTTTACGTAACGCGGCGATGAAGAGCAAAAATGGCAAGCCACCTAAGAACATAAAGGTAGTGGCCACCCAGTGTGCGCCATTAGAGAAGTGGTTCATCGACCCGTCGGATGTAGAGTATCCGCCCGTTGATAGCGTGGTAAAGGCGTGATTGATCGCTTCAAACAGGTTCATGCCTGTGACCAAGTAGCCCACAATGCATAAGCCAGTAAGCATCAAATAAACTGCTACGATGTTTTTGGCGACCGTTTTTGCTCTCGGGCTACTTTTATCCGACCAGTCGGATGATTCGGTTTGGAATAGTTTCATACCACCGACATTGAGCATAGGTAGCACCGCCACCGCCATTACGATAAAACCAATCCCCCCAAGCCACTGCAAGATAGAACGCCACAACAAAATACTTGGCGCCATGTTGTCTAAACCGCTGAGCACTGTGGAACCAGTGGTAGTAATGCCTGACATAGTTTCAAAGTAGGCGTCAGTGAAGCTGATGTGGTTGATGAACACAAACGGCAAGGCAGCAAACGCACTCGCGATGGTCCAAACCAAACTGGTGATGAGGAACATATCGCGTACGCTGAGTTTGAACTTAGCGGTTCGACCGATCGTCAAACAAATGAAAGCGGCAAGGTGCGTGATCACAACGGCTTGGGCGAAATCGAGAAATCCACCCGTACCAGTGAAGAAAGCGACCAAAGTCGGCACGTACATAAACAGGGCCAGTTTGGATAAAACCAGCCCGATAACAAACAGTACGGGACGTAAGTTGACCATAGGAAAATCCTAGAGGAAGAATGGACTCGGCTGGAATAGCGCTTCGACGTCTGATACGTATTTTTTGTTGACCAGGAACATCACCACATGGTCATCCTGCTCGATGACCGTACGGTCGTGGGCAATAAGGACTTCTTCGCCACGAACGATAGCACCAATGGTGGTCCCAGGTGGGAGCTTAATATCTCCAATCGCACGTCCAACAACTTTGGATGTACTTTCATCACCGTGAGCGACGGCTTCAATTGCTTCCGCAGCGCCGCGGCGAAGTGAGGATACGTTAACGATATCAGCGCGACGAACGTGCGTTAGCAAGGCTGAAATAGTGGCTTGCTGAGGTGAGATGGCCACATCAATTACGCCGCCTTGTACCAGATCTACATAAGCGCCACGTTGGATCAGCACCATTACTTTTTTCGCACCCATGCGTTTTGCCAACATCGCAGACATGATGTTGGTTTCATCTTCGTTGGTCAGCGCGATGAAGACGTCGACTTGGTCGATGTTCTCTTCCGAGAGAAGCTCTTGGTCTGCCGCGTCGCCGCAGAACACGATGGTGTTTTCTAGCTCTTCTGACAGTTTTTCTGCACGTTGGTAGTTACGTTCAATCAGCTTCACGCTGTAGTTTTGTTCTAAGCGCTTTGCGAGACTGGCACCAATGTTACCCCCGCCAACAATCATGATGCGGCGGTACGGTTTTTCTAGGCGCTGAAGCTCACTCATCACTGAGCGAATATGGTTGCTTGCGGCGACGAAGAACACTTCATCATCGGCTTCAATAATGGTGGTGCCTTGCGGGCGAATCGGGCGACCTTGACGGAAAATCGCTGCCACACGGGTATCGATGTGCGGCATGTGCTCACGCAAAGCAGACAGCGCGTTACCCACCAACGGGCCACCGTAGTAGGCTTTTACTGCGACTAGGCTGACTTTCTGTTCAGCAAAGCTTACCACTTGCAGCGCGCCCGGGTATTGGATCAGACGTTCGATGTAGCTCGTAACGAGTTCTTCTGGGGCGATAAGGTGATCGACAGGAATGGCGCCAGATTTAAACAGGGCTTCTTTTTCTGCCAAGTATTCTGGAGAGCGAATACGTGCAACGCGGTTTGGGGTGTTGAATAGAGTGAACGCGACCTGGCAGGCGGCCATGTTGGTTTCATCAGTGTTGGTCACCGCGACGAGCATATCGGCGTCTTGCGCACCAGCTTCGTGCAGCACGTCGGGGTGGCTCGCATGGCCATTGACCACACGCAGGTCGTATTTGTCCTGTAATTCGCGCAGTCGGTCGGCATTGTTGTCGACGATGGTGATGTCGTTGTTTTCACCCACTAGGTTTTCTGCCAGTGTGCCGCCAACCTGACCTGCACCAAGAATAATGATCTTCATACTCTTTTCTCGTTATCTGAAAAAGGCGATTGAAATAACTCCAATCGCCCTATTTAGCATGCTGTTACGCGTGTGTTTTGGTTAGCACTGCGTAGTAGAAACCATCCATGTCTTCTTCGCCTGGTAGAATTTGACGACCAGGCTGGTCGGGATCAGAATCCAGCAGTTGCGCATCCGCGGTACGTGCTAAAAACGCTTTTACTTGCTCCACGTTTTCTTGCGGTGTGATTGAACAAGTCGCGTAAACCATTGTGCCGCCGGGTTTCAGTTGCGTCCACATGGCATCAAAAATTTCACTTTGTAGCTCTGCTAATGCGGCAATGTCGTCTGCACGACGTAGCCATTTGATGTCTGGGTGACGACGAATCACGCCAGTCGCAGAACATGGGGCATCCAGCAAAATCCGATCAAATTGCTCGCCTTGCCACCATTCTTGAGGATTACGCGCATCACCGCAAACCACTTTTGCCTGAAGGTTGAGACGCTTCAGGTTTTCATGCACACGTTTCAGGCGTGTGTCGTCGCAGTCAATCGCGACCACTTCACTGCCCGACGTGCGCTCTAGAATGTGCGCCGTCTTGCCACCTGGCGCAGCACAGCAATCTAAAATCAGTTCGCCGTCTTGTGGTTTTAGATAGTTGATCGAGAGCTGCGCTGCCGCATCTTGTACCGAAACCCAACCTTTCTCAAAACCAGGCAGCTTCATCACATCACATGGTGCGGCCAATTTTATGGCGTCCATTGCTTCTGTGTGTGGCGTGCTATCAATGTTTTCATTTTTGAGCAGCGCAAGGTATTCATCTCGAGTGTGGTGTTGGTGATTTACACGGAGCCACATTGGTGCTTTTTGGTTGTTTGCTTCAACAATGCTTTCCCATTGCTGTGGGTAGGCCTCTTGCAGCAGTTTTAGTAACCAGCTTGGGTGACCGTACTTACCAGCGTTGTTGCTGACAGCCATTTGGTCGAGTTCTTCTTGGTTGCGCTGGTAGTTACGCAATACAGCGTTAATCAAACCACGCAGACGAGGACCCTTCAGCTCTTTAGTGCCTTCAACTGTTTCACCGACAGCTGCGTGCGCAGGAATACGCATGAAGCTCAGTTGGTAAATACCAACCAGAATTAGGTGATGGAATACACGTTGTTTGCCTTTGAGCGGCTTATCCATCAACTGGTTTGCGATCATTTCTAGGCGAGGTAGGTAACGTAGCGCACCGTAACAAATCTCTTGTAGCAGAGCGTGGTCACGAGGTCGTACCGTTTGTTGAGCCGCTGGAAGAGCGCTTGAAAGTGAATGGCCCTTGTCGACGACAAGATACAGGACGTTAGCAGCCGCAGCGCGAACATTCATGATGAGTACCTTAAAGTAAAGGAGGGCATCTCTGCCCTCTAAAAGTTCGTATTATTGGGGATGATAACCCCTAGTATGGCTTAAACCAGCAGAGTGCCGACTTCAAACCAAGCTGCACGTGAGTTTAGAATATCCTGAACTGACATGGCTTTTTTGCCAGGAACTTGCAGTTGTTCTAGCACCAGTACGCCGTTGCCTGTCGCAACATAAATACCGGTTTTATCTGCTTGCACGATAGTGCCGGCTGGCTTGTCACTGGTTTGCTCTGCCACACGGCTTTGCCATACTTTGATGCTGTTTTCTGCCGCCTCAAAGTGGCTCATTGGCCATGGGTTAAATGCACGAACGCAGCGCTCAATGTGAGCCGCATCGTCGTTCCAGTTAATGCGTGCTTCTTCTTTGCTGAGTTTTTTCGCGTAGTTCGCGAGCTCATCGTCTTGCTTCACTGGCACTGCTTTACCCGCAGCAATGTCTGCTAGGCAGTCAATCAGGGCTTCTGGACCAAGCTCAGCCAATTTTTCGTACATTGAAGCGCTGGTATCTGTCGCTTCGATTGGCAGAGTTGCAATCTTCAGCATATCACCAGTGTCGAGACCGATGTCCATCTGCATGATGGTCACGCCAGTTTCTGCATCGCCCGCCCAAATAGAGCGTTGGATTGGAGCCGCACCACGCCAACGAGGTAGGATAGAACCATGTACGTTGATACAACCCAGTTTAGGGGTATCAAGAACCGCTTGTGGCAGTAGCATACCGTATGCCACGACAACCATGAGGTCGGCGTTCAGATCGGCAAGTTCTTGTTTCGCTTCGTCGGACTTAAAGCTTTCAGGTTGGTAAACCGGGATGTTGTGTTCCAGCGCCAGTTGTTTTACCGGTGGCGCAGCCAATTTCTTGCCACGACCCGCTGGACGATCTGGGTTTGTGTAAACCGCGATGACTTCATGCTCCGAAGACAACAACGCCGCCAAGTGACGGGCGGCGAAATCCGGAGTACCTGCAAAGACAATACGTAAAGACTGACTCAAGGTAGGCTTCCTTCTAATTGGTATGGTTCGAGATTAAGCGTTTTGCTGCTTCTCGTTAAAGCGTTTGATTTTTGCTAGCTTGTCCTGAATGCGTTTGCGTTTCAGTGGCGATAGGTAATCCACGAACAGCTTACCTTGTAAGTGATCAAGCTCGTGTTGAACACAAATCGCTAGCAGGTCGTCGGCTTCGAAGGTGAACTCTTTGCCATCACGATCCAGTGCTTTAACGGTAACTTCTGCAGCGCGAGGCACAAGTGCGCGTGCACCTGGTACCGACAGACAGCCTTCTTCGATGCCATCTTCGCCACGCTTTTCCAGAATCTCAGGGTTGATTAGCACCATCGGCTCATCGCGAGTTTCTGAAATATCAATCACTACGATACGTTTGTGGATATCAACCTGCGTTGCAGCAAGGCCAATACCTTCTTCGTCGTACATGGTTTCAATCATGTCATCGACGATTTTTTGAATCTCAGGCGTCACCGCTTCAACAGGCTTTGCGACTGTGCGCAGGCGATCATCCGGGAATGTTAATACTTGTAATACAGACATATTCACTCGAAATATTGAACTGTGCCGAAACAGCACAAACCTTGTTGGCTCAATTCTAGACATTTTATAGCCTAAATGACAGCATCCTTGCACCAATTTCCATTCTGGTTCCTGCTTAATAGACCAAGGACGAGGGTCATGAATCGAATTTTCCGCAACGTTGCCAGTGTTACGTTGCCGTTACTTTTCTCTTTCAACGCTGTAGCAAATGTGGATGCAAACCCACTGACTGTTAAAGATGATGCGCCACAAACATATGTAGTCGTGAAGGGCGATACGCTATGGGATATTTCGGCCATGTACTTGGATAGCCCGTGGTTGTGGCCTCGTTTATGGCAAGTAAACCCGGAAATCGACAACCCTCATTTAATTTATCCCGGAGATAAGCTGTCTTTGGTGTGGATTAACGGTCAGCCCGTGTTAAGCCTAAAACCAGTTAAGAAGATTAGCCCGAAAGCACGCATCACGGAAAAGAAAGCGGTACCAACGGTCGCGGAAGGTTTGGTGATGCCGTACCTCAAATCGGATCGATTGCTGGATCAAGATGCGTTGAACAGTGCAGCAAAAGTGATGGGTAGCAGCAAAGGCAGTAAGTATCTGACGGCAGAAGATGTGCTGTATATCAATGGTAATCAGACCGCGACAGGCTGGGCTATTTACCGACCTGTAGAAACGTTTTCGCGTGACGATGTGTCTAAAGAGATCACCGCGCTGCGTTTGATAGCCAAAGGTGAGCTCGTTGAAGCTTCGAGCGATTATTCTGGTTTGAAGATCACTTCTCAATTGCAAGAAATCCTGCGTAACGATATCGCGTTGCCAAATCAATCAGTCGAGAACACTGACTTCACAACAACGTTCTACCCACTGCCGTCGCCACGAGATAGCTCTGCAAAGTTGCTGGGCAATATCGAAGGTATTCGCTTTAGTTCAACTAACCAAGTCGTGGTGATTGATAAAGGCACGTCAGACAGTCTGAAACAAGGCAGTGTGTTTGATTTAAAAGAAGACGCGCACCCAGTTTACAAAGACGGTGATGAGTTCAAGAAAGAGTTTGGCGTGCTTGATAAGAAAATCACTCTGCCACAGAGTAAAGTTGGCGAATTGCTTGTGATTCGTCCTTATGAGTACTTTAGCTTGGCGTTGATCACAACCAGCACTAAACCCATTAATAAAGAGGTCTCTGTGGTTTCGCCTCTGACGCAAGAGCCGACCACCAATGAAACCACGCAATAACGACAGTGACCTTGCTGCCTGGTTAAAACTGAGTTGTTTACCAGGCATTGGCGGGGTCAAAATGAATAAGCTACTGGCAAGAGACACGCCGCGTAACATCGTAAACTTCTCTCCCGAACAGCTACAACAACTTGGGTTAACAACTAAGCAAATTCAAGCTTGGGCTTCAACAGATAAAGAAGTTGATGCCTGTTTAAGTTGGCTTGAGGCTTCTACAAATCATCATATCCTGACACTGACTGACCCGCTTTATCCACCTCAACTCAAACAAATCGTTGCGCCGCCACCTCTGCTTTTTGTTCAAGGAAATTCTACTTGTCTTTCGCAGCCACAAATAGCAATGGTTGGCAGCCGAAATGCGAGTATTGATGGCTTACAGCATGCACGCCACTTTGCAGCAGAATTTGTTCAGCACGATTTTATTGTCACTAGTGGTCTAGCTTTAGGCATTGACGGTCATGCGCATGATGGTGCGTTGCAAGCCAAAGGTAAGACGATTGCGGTGCTGGGATCTGGCTTAGAAAATATTTATCCGGCACGTCATCGTGGTTTAGCGCAACGTGTTATTGAACATGGGGCTTTGGTGTCTGAGTTTCGCCCCAATGCCAAGCCGCGCCCGGAAAACTTCCCGCGTCGAAACCGCATTATTAGCGGATTATCGCTAGGTGTGTTAGTTGTGGAAGCGGCGGAAAGGAGTGGCTCGTTAATTACTGCTCGTTACGCGCTTGATCAAGGTCGAGAAGTATTTGCGCTGCCAGCCTCGATAAATGCCCCTAATGCCAGCGGTGGCAACCAGTTGATACGTCATGGTGCTTGCCTCGTAGAAAAGACGAAAGATGTCTTAGATGAAATACAGTCTTTGCTTGATTGGTCTATTAATCAGAGTACTGATTTATTTTCTACGTTAAATGATGAAGAAGAATTGCCATTTCCTCAGCTGTTAGCTAACGTAGGAAGTGAAGCTACACCGGTTGATATTCTTGCAAACAGGACCAATATACCTGTCCAGGAAGTCATGATGCTGCTCTTAGAGTTAGAACTCTCTGGGCATGTCGTTGCGGTTTCAGGTGGCTATATTCGAAAGGGGAGGGGCTAGCTATGATGATGGATATACTGATGTATCTATTCGAAACCTACATCCATAGCGATGCAGAGTTACAGGTCGAACAAGACGAGTTGGAAGAAGAGTTGCTCCGTGCAGGCTTCCAACAAAAAGATATCTACAAAGCCCTTGTCTGGTTAGAAGAGCTTGCCGCATTGCAGCAAAGTGACACCTCTTCTGCAATCTCGACTTGCATGGCTTCGTCATCAACTCGTATCTACACAGCGAAAGAGATGCAGCGTTTAGACTTGGAATGCCGAGGGTTTTTATTGTTTCTCGAGCAAATCAATGTGTTAACCACAGAAACTCGCGAAATGGTGATTGACCGAGTGATGGGTCTAGAAACGAGCGAGTTTGAGCTTGAAGACCTCAAATGGATCATTTTGATGGTGCTGTTTAATGTGCCTGGTAATGAAAACGCTTATACGCTAATGGAAGAGCTGTTGTACACCAAGGAACAAGGGATTCTTCACTAACCCAATCTAGGCAAGTTCGAGTTTAGCTATCAAGAACGCGAGCTTGTCTTTTGGTGTGTTTTTCACGAAACGGTAAGTATGAGTAGTAAAATCGACAACACCCTTTTCTCTGCCCATGAACACGCATTGGAACACGAGCCGTGTCCTAAATGTGGCAGTGAATTGACCCTCAAACATGGCAAACACGGTCCCTTTCTTGGCTGTAGCCACTATCCAAGCTGTGATTACATCAAAGCCCTGCACAACAATGATGGACACATCGTCAAAGAGCTTGGCGTTCCTTGTCCAGATTGTGGTAACGAGTTGGTATTACGCCAAGGGCGTTATGGGATGTTTGTTGGTTGCAGTAACTATCCGGCGTGCCATCATATTGAGTCGATTAATCAACCAGAGCCAGAAAAGCAGTCGCAAGAGCACCACGCGTGTCCTGAATGCGGTAAAGGTCATTTAGTTGAACGTAAGACGCGTTTTGGTAAAACTTTCTACGCATGTGATAACTACCCTAAATGTAAATTTGCAGTGAATCTCCCTCCGGTAAAGGGGAGGTGCGAAGAATGTGGTTTTACTCTGTTGGTGGAGAAGAAACTCGCCAGTGGTGTGAAATTGCAATGTGCCAACCGTAAGTGCCAGCACACTCAGCAAGGGTAAATACATCAAAGGAATTAAAAAGGGTCGCATCGTGCGACCCTTTGTGGTTTTTGGGGCTAGATTTTAGCGTTATGCTTGTTTCGCAAACTCGTGCACGGCTGGGAATGCCATTGGATCTAAGGCATCCGCGAGAGCGCACAACCTACGGTGCAATTCTCCTGGGTAGTCACCACATACGTTGATGTGACCCATTTTTCGCCCTTCACGCTTCTCTTTGCCGTACCAATGGATGTGACAACCATCCATGGCGAGAAGCGCTTCTGGCAACGTATCTTCACCAAGAATATTCACCATCGAGGTTTCGCGAATCAGTTTGGTGCTGCCTAACGGCAAGCCGCATACGGCGCGCAGGTGGTTCTCGAACTGACAGGTTTCTGCACCTTGCTGTGTCCAGTGACCGGAGTTGTGCACTCGTGGGGCAATCTCATTCACTAACAGTGTGCCATCGACATCAAAGAATTCGAGCGCCAATACACCAACGTAATCTAGGCTATCTGCGACGGCCGTGAGCATCTGCTTGGCTTGGGCTTGCAGTTCTGGCGCATCAATTGCGGTGGATAAGCTCAGTACGCCATTGATGTGAACGTTTTCTGCTAGAGGGTAAACTTCAACGCAGCCATCTTTGCTTCGAGCACCAACTAGTGATACTTCGCGGTTAAAAGGAACAAACTCTTCAGCAACAATCGCTTGAGTTGGTGTTGCTGCAATGCACTCCGTCATTTCTGCCCAGATCGTCTCGATCTGAGCCGTTTCTTTCAAGCGCCATTGGCCTTTACCATCGTAACCACCCAATGCACTTTTCAGCACCATAGGCATGCCAACATGTTCAATTGCGCGTTCAAAATCTTCACGTGTCTCAATCACGTAGTACTTGGCATTACGCACGCCAGCATTATCGAGTAGCGCTTTTTCAACACGGCGGTCACCGCCTGCTTTGATGGCTGCGGTACTAGGGAGGAGCTTGCCGCTCGCTTCGCAAACCTTGAGCACGTCATGTGGAATATGCTCGAACTCGGCAGTAATCACATCAACTTGCGTAATCGCATTTTCCAAGCCATGGCCAAGTACCTGTTGAGTCAAAGGATGAACGACATCACCGCTGCTGACATCGTAAGCTGAAATTTGAATATTCAATGGCGCACCAGCCAGAGACATCATGCGAGCCAACTGACCCGCACCAAGAACCAGTACATGCATCTGATTAATCCTCTGCAGGGTTTGGATTTGCGAGTACTGTTTCCGTTTGCTCATTACGGAATGCTTCTACCTTCGCCATGATGTTTTCGTCATGAGTGCCTAGTATTTGCGCCGCTAGGATACCGGCGTTTGCTGCGCCCGCTTCGCCAATCGCTAACGTACCGACGGCAATGCCTTTTGGCATTTGTACAATAGATAGCAGAGAGTCCATGCCTTTTAGTGCGCGAGACTGAACGGGAACACCAAGCACTGGCAAACTAGTAAACGCAGCAGCCATACCTGGTAGGTGGGCTGCACCACCTGCGCCTGCGATGATAACTTTGATGCCGCGTTCTTTTGCGCTGCTGGCGTAGTCCGCCAGTAATTGAGGAGTTCGGTGTGCTGACACGACTTTTGTTTCGTAAGGTACGCCAAATTGGTCTAGCATGTCTGCTGCTAGTTTCATGGTTGGCCAATCGGATTTAGAACCCATGATGATACCGACTTTCATCTCAAACTCCTTCAAGCTGCAAAATTAGGTGAGCTGATAAATTTGTGCGCATTATACGGGGATTTTTATCTCAAGCAAACGTTTGCGTCTTGTTGTTGTCGCTATTGATACATTTTATAAAAAAATTGCTTTAGTGTCTGAGAATGAATATTTGTACACTTAGTGAAAATAATACAGTCAGACAATCAGGAAGTAATCGGTGGATAACTTTGAACAAGTGCTCAACGCACTACAACAAGGCGAAGTGATTGCCTACCCAACAGAAGGGGTTTTTGGTGTCGGATGCGATCCAGATAACCCAGAAGCAATTCAAAAACTGCTGGAGCTCAAGCAGCGCCCGGTGGAAAAAGGGCTGATTCTGATCGCTGCAAGTTATGAGCAGCTCTTGCCGTATATTGATGAATCTCAACTGACTCGAGAACAATTAGCGACCGTTCATGCAACTTGGCCAGGTCCATACACTTGGATCATGCCTGCGAGCGATAAAGTCTCCAACTGGGTTTCAGGGCAGTTTGATTCGATTGCAGTTCGTGTGACTGATCATCCTTTGGTTCAAAAGATGTGTAATGCATTCGGAAAGCCGTTAACCTCTACCAGCGCGAATCTTTCCGGCTTGCCACCGTGTATGACCACGGAAGAAGTCGAAGAGCAATTGGGTGACAAGCTGGTGGCCATTCTTCGTGGTGAAACCAGCGGTCGTGATAAACCCAGCGAGATTCGTGACGCCAAGACTTCACAAATATTAAGACAGGGCTAACCCTGCTTGCCAGTCATCAACCGGTATCACGTAATAGGTAATAACGTATGTCAGCAATCGATAAGCACGCCGTAAAGCAGTTCCTGATGTCACTTCAGGACTCCATTTGTCAGCAGTTAGAACAAGAAGATGGAGAGGCCGTCTTTGTCGAGGATGCATGGCATCGTGAACCGGGCGAACGTCTTGGTGGCGGTGGGCGCTCACGTGTTATGCGTGATGGCCTTGTTTTCGAGCAAGGTGGGGTGAACTTCTCGCATGTAGAAGGGAAAGAAATGCCAGCATCTGCGACGGCACATCGTCCGGAGCTAGCGGGTCGCCGTTTTGAAGCGATGGGGGTCTCTTTGGTTATCCATCCCAAAAACCCTTACGTCCCAACTTCTCATGCTAATGTGCGTTTCTTTATCGCTGAGAAAGAGGGCGAAGAACCAATTTGGTGGTTTGGTGGTGGTTTCGACCTGACTCCTTTCTATCCTTTCGAAGAAGATTGTCAGTCATGGCACGATACAGCTAAGGCAATCTGTGCCCCATTTGGTGAAGAAGTATATGCAGAACACAAAGCGTGGTGTGATAAGTACTTCTTCTTGCCACATCGAAACGAAACTCGTGGTGTCGGTGGTTTGTTCTTTGATGATTTGAACCACTGGGAGTTTGATAAGTGTTTCGATTACATCAAAGCGGTGGGTGAAGGCTATTGCCAAGCTTACTTGCCGATCGTGTCTCGTCGTAAAGACATCGAATATGGCGAGCGCGAGCGTGAATTCCAACTTTACCGTCGTGGTCGTTATGTTGAGTTCAACTTAGTGTACGACCGTGGCACTTTATTCGGTTTACAAAGTGGTGGGCGTACCGAGTCGATTCTGATGTCGATGCCGCCGTTAGCGCGATGGGAGTACCGCTACGAACCAGAAGCAGGAACGCCTGAAGCCGAACTTTACGATCGATACCTGAAACCACGCGAATGGTAAGCACGGAATCTCCTTTTCTATATAGATAGATAGTGATAGGGTCATCTGTAATCAGATGGCCCTGTTCTCTCTATATCTAAGTAAGGAATAAAGGTAAGGAAATGACCCTGCAAATCGATCGTTACGCCGTGTTTGGTAACCCTATCGGGCACAGCAAGTCGCCATTTATCCATACACTCTTTGCTCGTCAAACGAATCAGTCCCTAACATACACCGCAGAATGTGCGCCTGTGGGTGGATTTATCGAGGCGGCGAAAGCATTTTTTGCTGACGGCGGCAAAGGCTGTAACGTGACCTTGCCTTTTAAAGAAGATGCCTATCAATTTGCCAGCCGTTTGACCGAGCGTGCTCAGCTTGCTGGAGCAGTGAATACACTTAAGAAGCTTGATGATGGTGAAATCATTGGTGATAACACTGATGGTGCAGGCTTAGTGCAAGACTTGTTGCAGCATCAAGTCGTTTTAGAAGGTGCACGTATCCTGATCATAGGAGCTGGTGGTGCCGCTCGAGGAGTGATTAAACCATTGCTCGATCAAAAACCAACATCTCTAACGATAACTAATCGTACATTTTCCAAAGCCGAAGAATTGGCAGAATTGTTTTCTGCATATGGCCCTGTTACAGCAAAAGAGATGAATACCATTGCTGAAGAGTACGACGTCGTAATCAACTCCACGTCTGCATCATTGAGTGGTGAGTTACCTGCGATCTCTTCCTCGGTGTTCGCCGCCAATAGTACAAGCTACGACATGATGTATGGCAAAGGTGATACCACATTTAACCAATGGGCTAAGCAACATGGTGTCGCACATGCTTATGATGGTTTAGGTATGTTAGTTGGCCAAGCTGCTGAGAGTTTTATGTTATGGCGCGGTCTTCGTCCTGGAGCTAAACAGATTTTGCGTGAATTAAGAAAGAACCTTGAAGGTCAATAAGCGATGAATCAATCCATCTTATTCCCAGACATGCAATCATGGGATGAAGTATCACAATCAGTAAACTTTGCGGCGCAACAATCTGGTGCGCTAATAGAATGCTTTGTGACGAAACAAAAGTTAGAAAAGTTATCTGGCTCAGAGTTAGATACGGAGCAGGCCGTGATCTCTGCTTTTATTGACTACCGATTTGATCTGGAAGAAATAGCAGAAGAGTTAATAGAAGATGAAGCCTTCAATGAAGAAGGCCATATCATCATTGGTTAACAGACCTTTAGTTCAAGTCTTCTACTTCATGTAAGTAGTCGTTTTTGTTTTGAACATAGTTATTGGCAGACTTTTGCAAAAAAGCTCGTTCTGTCTCTGATAGAGGGCGAGCTTGTTTCACTGGACTACCGACATAAAGATAACCGCTTTCTAATCTCTTTCCTGGCGGTACTAAACTGCCCGCTCCAATCATCACCTCTGATTCAATAACGACAGCATCTAAAACAATCGCCCCCATACCAACCAATACACGATCGTGTATCTCACAACCGTGCAGCATCACTTTGTGGCCAATCGTAACGTCATTGCCAATAATAAGTGGATAGCCGTTTGGGTTTTCAGAGTTCTTATGGGTGACATGCAAAACACTGCCATCTTGAATATTAGTTCGATCACCAATGTGAATGTGGTTCACATCGCCTCGTGCCGCTACTAATGGCCAAATGCTAGAATCGTCCCCAATACGGATATCTCCGACTAACACTGAGGTTGAGTCAACGTAAACACGCTCACCAAGTTGGGGCTTTATACCTTTGTAGCTTCTAATTGAGCTCATCTTTTCTCCTTATTAGGGGCGATTACTGGGGATATGGAGGTAGAATAGTAGTGAAAACTCGCCTTTTAGAATAAAAAACACCCAAACGATAAAAAAATCAAAAAAAACGTGAAAAAGGGCTTGCCAATGTGATCGCAATCTCTATAATGCCACCTCGCTGACACGGCAACGCTTCAAAAGAAACGAAGTCGAGGTTAGCAAGCCAAATTAGCCAAGCGGAAACGCTTGAAGAAAGTTTGAAAAAGTGATTGACACTAAACTTTAACTCGCTAAAATGGCCGTCCTGTTTTGAGCAAAGCTCAACAGGAAAAGCTCTTTAACAATATAGACCTATCAATCTGTGTGGGCACTCGTTGATGATAATCCAATTAGAAACTTCGGTTTCAAATTAGGTTTCAATGAAACGAAGTGACCATTGAATCTTCGGATTCAGCACAGTCAATTCAAACATTACTTATGTAATGTTCAGTATTCATTGAGCCGACAAAATCTTAAATTGAAGAGTTTGATCATGGCTCAGATTGAACGCTGGCGGCAGGCCTAACACATGCAAGTCGAGCGGAAACGAGTTATCTGAACCTTCGGGGAACGATAACGGCGTCGAGCGGCG
>NZ_JAKKCK010000008.1:0-100031 GCF_021725735.1 Vibrio sp. J2-3(2022) | reverse complement strand
TGCTTGGCGACCATAGCGTTTTGGACCCACCTGATTTCCATGCCGAACTCAGAAGTGAAACGAAATAGCGCCGATGGTAGTGTGGGGCTTCCCCATGTGAGAGTAGGACATCGCCAGGCTTTAAATTATGGACACTTGCTGATTACAAGCGAGTGATACCACTGCGGAGTGGTAGTTCAGTTGGTTAGAATACCGGCCTGTCACGCCGGGGGTCGCGGGTTCGAGTCCCGTCCACTCCGCCACTTATATTAAGCCTCAGTCGAAAGACTGGGGCTTTTTTCGTTTTGGTTACCCGATTTACCTTAACCTCATTTCCATATTGAAACCTTGCATCGAGAGGCAGGCTTCCCTCTTCGCTATGCTTTCTAAGCCCTGTCATGAACTAGTTGATGCTAGTCTCGAGCTCTCGTTTTGAGTACCAGCACATGCTTACCAAAGATTCCTCTATAACATATTAGAAATATCTAGCCATGTGACAGAACTTAGTCGTTCGAGGTGTCGCTTTGTTTCTATCTCGAAAACAGAACAACTTTGAATATAAGTTCAGTGTCGCTGAGATCAAGTATGAGGACTCTAAACTTCTGCTAAGGGCTTGAACAACCTGAGTGCTAGCTCAGACCTTAGTTTGGTGGGATTTCAAGCCCGTTTGGGGGAGTGATCTCGCAATCATCCTCAATGCTTCTTTCTCTATACAAATACAAAGTCGCTCATTGTTAAGTGTTGTGGAAGTTTAGCTTTGATGTTTGCGAGGAGCCTATATTGCCAAGGGAAGAGAAGTGATACAGATGAAAATGGGTAAATTAAAAGGCTCGTCTATGAATACTATCTATCGGCAATAGTTAGTATCTATGAAAATGTAGCGTAGCGATTCTTAGTATATTTGAAGGTATATCAAAGAATAAGGAGCATTCGTCCTTGAAGGGGAGTCTGAAAATTAGTTATGAAAAAAGCAGCTAGGTAGCTGCTTTTTATCTATTAAGTTACGTGTCTTTAAGAGTCCACTGGCTCCGTATGCTCTGGAGTGGTTATTGCTTGGTTGTTCTCTTCCATTTTCTTCTCTTCATCTTTTGCTTTTTCAATCATTGGGGTGATTGTTGAGCCTTGAATGAGGATAGAGAAAACAACGACGGAGTAGGTCATTACAAGAATAATCTCTTTTACATCGATTAACTTATCTTGAATCACCCAAATACCTGATGGAATAGAAAGTGCCATCGCTAGTGCCAGGCCTCCGCGTAAACCGCCCCACGTCAAAATACGTACTGACCACGGGTTATATTTTCTGTAACGTTTAAAGCCTATGTAAGAAAGAAATACACTTAGATAGCGAGCTGCTAGTACAAGAGGGACTGATATAGCCATCATGATCCAGTCTTCTTTGTGGAATTCAAATAGCAGCATCGACATACCGATCAGTAGGAATAACACGCCATTCAAGAACTCATCGACGAGCTCCCAAAAGTGGTCAAGGTGATCTTCACTCTCTTTTGAAAAGCCAATAAAACGTGTCCAGTTGCCAATCATAATACCAGATACAACCATCGCTAATGGTCCTGATACATGGATGTATTCAGCAAATGCGTAACCTGCCGTTGGGACACCAATGGTAAGTAATAACTCCATTGAGTGATCATCGGTGGCACTGATTAAGTAGTGGAATAGCAAACCGAGTACGAAACCATAAGTGATACCACCGATAGCTTCTTGGATGAAGAGTAAGGTGACACTACCTACAGTTGGTGCCTCAGTACCAAATGCAATCGTAAATAGAGTGACAAAGATAACCAAACCGAAGCCGTCATTGAAGAGCGACTCTCCTTCAATCTGGGTGGAGATACGTTTGGGAGCATCGAGCTTTTTAACTATAGCCAGTACAGCGATTGGGTCAGTTGGCGATATAAGTGCACCGAAAAGTAAGCAGTAGACTAAATCAAATTGGATGCCAATTAACTGACAGAATCCGTAGAGCGCAAACCCGATAAAGAAAGTGGAAAACAGGGTGGCTCCAAGGGCTAAAACAGTGATCTCCCACTTTTGATCTTTAAGGTTCGGGAGTTTGATGCCTAATCCACCCGCAAATAGTAAGAAGCCAAGAATGCCTTTGAGCAAGAAATCTTCGAAGTTGATCCTTGTGACCGTCTCCGTCGCAATTTCGGTGAGATGGAACCAGTTGTTTTGACCCGCAATTAAGATTAGAAGTGAAAGCACCATTGAACCTGCGGTAATCGCAATGGTGGTTTGCATCTTTCCTATCTTGCTGTTTACAAAAGCAATTAGCATCGCAGCTGCGGATAGAAAACATAAAGTATGATAGACCGACATAGAGCTCTCTATTTGTAACATTTTATGAATGGGATTCTCGACTGATGCTGCTTAAATAGCAAACATTTTTTCGCGATTATTTTGTAAGTTAAGAAGGAGATAAAATAATCATTAATTCCACGTTTAGACGTCTAGACTCCTGAAGTTTGTGTGATAGGATGGAAAGATAACTAAAGGAATGAGGCTGTACTGTGGGAAGTAACGTAAGACAACAGATTGAAGCTCAATTGAAGCAACGTATTCTTTTGATTGATGGTGGTATGGGAACCATGATTCAGGGATACAAACTTGAAGAGCAAGACTATCGAGGAACGCGCTTTGCGGATTGGCATTGTGATCTAAAAGGTAACAACGACCTGTTGGTTCTAAGTCAGCCTCAACTTATCAAGGAAATTCACGCTGCATATTTAGAAGCGGGTGCAGATATTCTCGAAACCAACACGTTTAACGCAACAACCATTGCGATGGCTGACTACGAGATGGAAAGCCTAAGTGAAGAAATTAACTTTGCTGCTGCCAAGCTTGCACGTGAAGTTGCAGACGAATGGACCGCAAAAACACCCGATAAACCGCGTTATGTCGCAGGGGTTTTAGGGCCGACGAACCGCACTTGTTCTATCTCTCCTGATGTAAACGACCCTGGATATCGAAATGTTTCTTTCGACGAGTTAGTTGAGGCTTACTCTGAATCGACTCGAGCGCTGATTAAAGGTGGTTCTGACCTTATTCTTATCGAGACCATCTTCGATACTCTTAACGCTAAGGCTTGTTCATTTGCTGTTGAAAGTGTGTTTGAAGAGATGGGTATTGAGTTACCTGTGATGATCTCGGGGACTATTACTGATGCTTCCGGTAGAACATTATCAGGTCAAACTACAGAAGCGTTTTACAACTCATTACGTCATGTTAAACCGATTTCGTTTGGTTTGAACTGTGCGCTGGGCCCAGATGAGCTTCGTCCTTATGTTGAAGAGCTTTCGCGTATATCAGAATCTTTTGTTTCCGCTCACCCAAATGCCGGGCTTCCGAATGCATTCGGCGAATACGATTTATCGCCAGAAGATATGGCTAAGCATGTTCAAGAGTGGGCTCAAAGTGGCTTTTTAAACTTGATTGGTGGGTGTTGTGGCACAACTCCAGAGCACATTCGCCAAATGGCACTCGCGGTTGAAAATGTCGCCCCTCGTCAATTGCCTGACCTTCCCGTTGCTTGTCGCTTGTCTGGCTTAGAGCCGCTCGCCATTGATAAAGACTCTTTATTCATCAATGTCGGTGAGCGTACGAATGTAACTGGCTCTGCGCGTTTTAAGCGCTTGATTAAAGAAGAACTGTACGATGAAGCGCTCGATGTGGCTCGTCAACAAGTTGAAAATGGCGCTCAAATTATCGATATCAACATGGATGAAGGCATGTTGGATGCACAAGCTTGTATGGTTCGATTTTTAAACCTTTGTGCGTCAGAACCTGAAATCTCAAAAGTACCAATCATGGTCGACTCTTCCAAGTGGGAGGTTATTGAAGCCGGTCTTAAGTGCATCCAAGGCAAAGGCATTGTTAACTCGATCTCTCTCAAAGAAGGCAAAGAGAAATTCGTTGAACAAGCTAAGTTGATTCGCCGTTATGGTGCGGCTGTGATTGTGATGGCGTTTGATGAGATAGGGCAAGCAGATACACGTGAGCGCAAAGTGGAAATTTGTACCAACGCTTACCGAATTCTCGTTGATGAAGTGGGCTTTCCACCAGAAGACATCATCTTTGACCCGAACATTTTTGCCATTGCTACGGGTATCGAGGAGCATAATAACTACGCGGTGGATTTCATTGAAGCCGTTGGCGATATCAAACGTGATTTACCACACGCGATGATCTCGGGTGGGGTTTCTAACGTCTCGTTCTCTTTTCGAGGGAATAACTATGTGCGTGAAGCGATTCACGCGGTGTTCCTCTATCACTGTTTTAAAAATGGTATGGATATGGGGATCGTGAATGCGGGTCAGTTAGAAATCTACGATAACGTGCCTGAAACGCTGCGTGAGGCTGTGGAAGATGTCGTTCTTAACCGTCGCGATGATGCCACTGAGAGGTTGTTAGATATCGCGGCGGAATACGCAGGCAAAGGGGTAGGTAAAGAGGAGGATGCCTCTGCACTTGAGTGGAGAACTTGGCCTGTTGAAAAGCGTTTAGAACACGCGTTAGTGAAAGGAATAACCGAGTTTATCGTTGATGATACCGAAGAGGCTCGTGTCAATGCTTCAAAGCCATTAGAGGTGATTGAAGGCCCACTAATGGATGGGATGAACGTCGTCGGAGACTTGTTTGGTGAAGGTAAAATGTTCCTTCCTCAGGTCGTAAAATCTGCCCGAGTGATGAAGCAAGCAGTAGCGCATCTGGAGCCCTACATCAATGCAGAAAAGCAGGTGGGACAAACAAACGGTAAGATCTTGTTAGCGACGGTAAAAGGTGATGTACACGATATCGGGAAAAATATCGTAGGCGTTGTATTGCAGTGCAATAACTATGAAATTATCGATCTTGGTGTCATGGTTCCTTGCGAAAAGATCTTAAAAGTAGCGCAAGAAGAGAACGTCGATATTATTGGTTTGTCAGGGTTGATCACGCCTTCATTAGACGAAATGGTGCATGTTGCAAAAGAGATGGAGCGTCTCGACTTTAACTTACCTCTTCTCATCGGTGGCGCAACAACGTCAAAAGCCCATACAGCAGTTAAGATTGAGCAAAATTACAAGCATCCAGTTGTTTACGTGAATAACGCCTCACGTGCGGTGGGCGTATGTACTTCTCTATTGTCAGATGAACGTCGCCCTGAATTTGTTGAAAAACTTGAAGCTGATTACGAACGAGTACGTGATCAACATAATCGAAAGAAACCGAGAACCAAACCAGTGACATTAGAAGCTGCTCGAGCGAATAAAGTTGCGATCGATTGGGAAGCTTACACTCCTCCAGTGCCTGTTAAGCCTGGCATTCATATCTTCGATGATTTTGATGTGGCTATATTACGTCAATACATCGATTGGACACCATTCTTTATGACTTGGTCACTTGTGGGTAAGTATCCAACAATTTTCCAACATGAAGAAGTTGGTGAAGAAGCAAAACGTTTATTCGAAGATGCCAACGAGTTACTTGATCGAGTTGAGCGAGAAGGCCTGTTAAAAGCGCGTGGAATGTGTGGCTTATTCCCTGCTGCGAGCGTGGGGGACGACATTGAAGTTTATGCTGATGAAACTCGTACCAACGTTGTGAAAGTACTGCGTAACTTGCGTCAACAGACCGAGAAACCAAAAGGATTTAACTATTGTTTATCCGACTACATCGCACCTAAAGAGTCGGGTAAACATGATTGGATAGGGGCATTTGCTGTCACTGGTGGTATTGGTGAACGAGAGCTTGCTGATGAATACAAAGCACAGGGAGATGATTACAACGCAATTATGATTCAAGCGGTGGCGGATCGCCTAGCCGAAGCGTTTGCTGAGTATTTGCATGAGCGTGTCCGTAAAGAAATTTGGGGTTATGCTGCGGATGAAGATTTATCTAACAATGATCTCATTCGTGAAAAATACCAAGGTATTCGCCCTGCGCCGGGTTATCCAGCGTGCCCTGAGCATACTGAAAAAGGACCGCTTTGGGAGCTACTTAATGTGGAAGAGAATATTGGCATGACTCTAACCTCCAGCTATGCAATGTATCCGGGCGCGTCAGTCTCTGGTTGGTATTTCTCTCATCCTGACTCACGTTACTTTGCGATCGCACAGATCCAAGAAGATCAGCTAGAGAGCTACGCCGATCGTAAGGGGTGGGATAGGATCGAGGCTGAAAAATGGTTAGGGCCAAACATTAACGGTTAAATTGATGTTTACCTCGTTCAAATGTAACAACTATTGAAACAACAAAGGGCTGCAGATACGCAGCCCTTTGTTTTATTGAGTTGAACTTACTTCTCAAACAACTCGGTGTGGAGTTTTTGTATGGCTTTTTTCGATACCGATTCATGGAGCAAGAAGCATAAGTTGTGAGGGCTAGCACCATAACAAATCATGCGTAGGTTAAAGTCTTCTAGCGTGCCAAAAACCTGTTTCGCGTAGCCTTTACTCTCACTCATGTTGTTACCAATGAGAGCAACGAGGCATAGGTCATGTTCAACTTCTACCTTACATAGCTCTTCTAACTCTTCTCGTACAGCTTGCGGCAGCTGTGGTGCTCCGCCGGATGTATCGGTTTGATCAAGTGTTAACGATACACTGATTTCAGATGTCGTGATCAAATCGACAGAGATCTTATGTTTTGCAAGGATCTCAAAGACCTTTGCTAAGAAGCCGTATGCGTGGAACATATTGGCGCTGCGTAGCGTTACCATGGTTTGGTTACAACGCAAAGCTAGCGCACGGAACAACGGTGAGCTTTCGACTTGGTGGCGAATCCAAGTTCCTCCTTTTTCTGGCTCTTTCGATGACCCTACAAATACCGGAATGTCGTGGCGCAATGCGGGTACTAGCGTAGAAGGGTGAAGGATTTTAGCGCCAAAGTTAGCCATTTCTGAAGCTTCACTAAAGCTGATCTCGGGAATTGGTGAGGCTTTTGGCGCAATTCGCGGGTCTGTTGTGTAGATGCCCGGTACATCAGTCCAGATTTCTAACCCTGCCGCTTTGACGCTCTCAGCAATTAAGGCGGCGCTGTAATCGCTGCCTCCTCGACCTAGTGTTGTTGTATTACCGGCTTCGTCAGATCCTATGAAGCCTTGAGTAACAACAACGGATTGTTGGCAAAGTGGTACGAGTTTATCTTGCGCAAGCGTCGAAATTGCTTCAATGTTTGGCTCCGCGCGACCAAAGTTGTCATCAGTACGCAGCACATCGCGGATATCAAAGCGCACTGCTTGAATGCCTCGCTCACACATTAACTGAGCTAGAATGTGCGTCGACATGAGCTCACCACATGCGACTAAATGATCGGTTAACTTCGCACTAGCTTGGATAGATGCAGCCTCGGCAAGGCTGGTTACGGTATCTAATATGGCATACACCTCGGCAGCAGTTTTTGTGCTGTCTTCGAGCTGAGTTAAAATGGCGTCATGAATGTTGGCCAGATTTTGCAGCAGCTCAGTACGGTGCGTTTGATCCTGTACACCATTGGCGAGTTCCACCAATAGGTTGGTGACGCCAGAACAAGCGCTGCTCACGACCAGGCGAGTAGTTGGATTGTTTTCGATAATGGTGGCACAACGACTCATTGCCTCAAAGTTGGCAACACTGGTTCCACCGAATTTAGCTACGTTAAATGCGCTCACTGCGTTCTCCCACGACTTCCTAAAAAATTGTACATCCAATGTTTAGTGAGAAAAGGAACAGAGCAAAAAGAGAGGTATTTAGAATGCTGTTTGAAAAATTTACCCTCAGAAGCCCTTCATCAGACTGCGCTGATGACAGTTGATGGGATTCAGCCCAATTCAACCGACAAGTCAAATCCTGCAACTTTGACTTACCTCGGCACTACTCCCCCTCAATGATTGGTGTTGGAATTGCGGTTCCACAAATCATCTACCTGGGTAGCGCTCCTCTTCTACATAAAGCTCAAACATTGAACGGTTTTGAGGCCTTAATGTCAATCAATATTTCAACCTTTATGGTGTTTTTTATTAACGATTTTGTGACACTGGTTTGACCTCCATACTTACGGCTAATTGCTGATAGAGGAAAAATCTATTAGGGTGAAGAACCCTACACCTGAGCCATGTTATTGAATAGAACTTTTAGAATGCTCAGGATAAAAGATAATCAAGGAGCTGACATGTCGATCCAAAGCTTTATTCCGCCTCACCGTATTTTAATGGGACCTGGTCCTTCTGATATTTATCCTCAAGTGTTACAAGCGCTAAGCCGTCCTACCGTAGGTCACCTTGATCCTCTGTTTATCGGTATGATGGATGAGCTCAAGCAGCTATTGAAGTATGCCTTTCAAACTGACAATGAGTTCACTATTGCGGTTTCAGCGCCAGGTAGTGCAGGGATGGAAACCTGCTTTGTAAACTTGATCGAGAAAGGCGACAAAGTGATCGTCTGCCGTAACGGTGTTTTTGGTGAACGCATGCGCGAAAATGTCGTCCGTGCTGGTGGTGAAGTTGTTATCGTCGATGATGAATGGGGGACGCCTGTTTCCATTGATAAAGTCGAGCAAGCACTCGAACAGCACCCAGATACAAAAATTCTTGCTTTTGTGCATGCCGAAACCTCAACTGGTGCAGTCAGTGATGCTCAAGCATTGGGCAAGCTGGCGAAGCAGCATAATGCATTATCTATTGTTGATGCGGTGACGTCACTTGGTGGTGTGCCGTTAAAAGTGGATGAATGGCAACTGGATGCGGTTTACTCTGGCAGTCAAAAATGTTTGTCATGTGTACCAGGACTCTCACCCGTGACGTTTTCTCCTGCCGCAATTGAAAAGATTCAAGCAAGAACAACACCAGTACAGAGTTGGTTCCTCGATCAGAGTTTAGTGTTGGGCTATTGGAGTGGAGAAGGTAAGCGTAGTTACCATCATACGGCGCCAGTTAATAGCTTGTATGCGCTTCATGAAGCTTTATTGATACTGAAAAATGAAGGATTAGAAAACGCTTGGGCTCGTCATCAACTGATGCATGAAAAACTCAAAAATGGCTTACAAAAGTTAGGCTTTGAATTTGTTGTGGACGAAGCCCATCGGTTGCCACAATTAAATGCGATTTACGTGCCTGAAGGAATTGATGAAGCAAAAGTTCGTGCTCACTTGCTAGAAACCTATAACCTAGAAATTGGTGCAGGCCTTGGGGCATTAGCTGGTAAAGCGTGGCGTATTGGCTTAATGGGTTACGGCGCTCGATCTGAAAACGTTGCGCTGTGCTTAAAAGCGTTAGAAGAGTCACTCACTGAATAAAACTATACCGCAATGAGATAAAGAAAAGCGAAGGTCATCCCTTCGCTTTTTGGTATTTATTACTCAGCTCCTGAAATGGGGGCTGGTGAGGCAGAGATTGCTTGAGAAGGTGGTTGGTAATTGACGTCACTGAAATCAATCTTCGGGAACAAAAACTGCGCTTCAGCTCTAATTTGCTCCGCTTTACTTGAGTCATCTAAGCCTTGGTAGGCCAAAATCAAATTATTATAAAATGCAGGGCGAGGCTTATCTTTGATGATTTTTAGCGACCAATCGATATAAGGCTGAATCAAGGTTGCGTCTTGTTGGTACAGCCCAATGTTTAAAAACGTGCTATAGACATCCCAATCAAACCTGTCTTTCCAAACTACAGGGTTACTGACTTGATTCAGAATATCAGGGTTAGTTGGCCTAGTGGTCTCAAACTTCGTCAATACATAGTTCGTATGCAATGCGCTTACCATGTAAAACGTAAACGTAACGGGAAGTACCAAACTAAAGACTCGCAGCAAGCTTTTGGTCACATTACTAAAGCCGACTTGTCGATAACGAGAGACGCGCTGATCGACCCAGTACAGCAGGATAACGAAGATCAACCAATGTACGAGAGAGTGGTAGAAAGGGTATTCCAGTTGTGAGTGCAATACGATAGGTATAAACAAGGCCAGCAACGCAAGACGAGTTCCGCGTTTGGCTTGATAGATTCGATACAGTACCAGTGCCATCGCTAAGAAGATGCCGAGTATTGGCAGCAAACCACCTTCTACTCCCCAGTAAAGTAGCTCGTTATGCGGATGATCCATGGCTGGCAAACCAGCTGGGTAATTCTCATTTAGGGCATGTTGACGAGCCGTATACAGCATGTACTCAGATTCAAACTTGCCATATCCATAGCCAGTAAAAGGCTTTTCAATCACCATGTCTAATGTTTGCGGAAAAGTATACGCTCGAGGAGACTCCATGTTTACTTTTTCTGCGGCTAACCCACTTCCATCAGGAAAGGCAAGATACATGACAACGACTGAGAGTGCGAGCCCAGTGACAAGCGACGTAACCCAGCGGATAAAGCGCCCTTTGGTCGCAAAGCGATACATGTATGGGATGGCCAACAACACGGCGATGATCGATGCTAACCAACCAGTGCGTGAAGCCAACGCCACAATCAATGGTAAGGTTAAAACTGGCACTGCATAGAGAAGATAAACATCGCTTAACTTACGGTCGTATTTGTAGGGCTGACGTGCAAGTAAATAGCTGGCAATCACCAATCCTGTCGCAAGAAAACTGGCCATTACATTAGGCTGTTGGAAAATACCATAAGGACGATTGGCCATCGTGTCGTAACCAAACGGATTGCCTGGTTTGAGATACAGATATTGTGTCAGACCAAAAATGGCTTCGATAACAACCGCAAGGACAATAAACCATAACAGGCGTTGGCGATGTTTATTACTGAAATGAAATTGTTGTAAGACAATAAAAAACAGGACACCACACCACAGACCAATGAGCTTGTTGGCTGCCAAACTGCTATTCGCATTTGGGTACAGAATGGGCACCGTCATGATAAGAGCACTAATGAACAAGCCGATGGTTAATTTTGAGTAACGTAGCGCTCGATTATTCGCGAGTTGGTAGCACCCAATGCCTAATGCAAAGCTAAAAGTAATCCAAGTTGTCGCATTGAAGGAAAGTGAAAGCCCTGAACCGCCGGGGTTGGGCATGAAAAAGTGCATTGCCAACACAAATAGTGTTGCCAAGGCAATGAGAAACTTGCGATTGAGGGGAACCTGTACTTTTTCGGGAGAAAGCTTTGTTCCACTTACATGTATAGTAGCCATAGTTATTGCGTTGTTTTGAATGAAAAAAGACCAGCACTTGCTGGTCTCGGTACTTTACCTGTTTTTTCTACTTCAACATAGGCTTAAGGAAGTGAGCTGTGTGCGAACCCTCGATTTGCGACACATCTTCCGGTGTGCCTTGAGCGATTATCTCGCCGCCACCCTGTCCCCCTTCAGGTCCTAGATCGATAATCCAGTCCGCAGTCTTAATGACGTCCAGGTTATGCTCGATCACCACGACAGTGTTTCCGTGGTCGCGAAGTCTGTGCAGCACGGTGAGCAACTGCTGGATATCATGGAAGTGCAGGCCGGTTGTTGGTTCATCCAAAATGTACAAGGTTTTTCCTGTATCGCGCTTGGATAGCTCTCGCGCCAATTTCACACGCTGTGCTTCACCACCGGAGAGTGTCGTTGCCGCTTGACCTAGGCGAATGTAAGACAAGCCAACATCCATTAGAGTCTGTAGCTTACGTGCTATAGCAGGTACGGGTTCAAAGAACGTTCGGGCGTCTTCGACCGTCATTTCTAGCACTTCATCAATGGTTTTGCCTTTGTAGCGTACTTCAAGTGTTTCACGGTTGTAGCGCTTACCTTTACATACATCACATGGCACATAAACGTCTGGTAGGAAATGCATTTCAACTTTAATGACACCATCACCCTGACAGGCCTCACAACGACCACCGCGTACGTTAAAACTAAAACGGCCCGGCTTGTAACCGCGAGAACGCGACTCTTGTGTGCCTGCAAACAGTTCACGGATTGGGGTAAAGATCCCCGTATAGGTTGCAGGGTTAGAGCGAGGTGTACGACCAATTGGGCTTTGATCGATATCGATAACCTTGTCGAAGTGCTCTAGGCCTTTAATCGATTTATAAGGTGAAGGTTGAGCCGTTGTTGCTCCGTTGAGTTGGGTGTGAGCAATTTTAAAGAAAGTATCATTAATCAGCGTTGATTTACCTGAGCCAGATACCCCTGTAATACAGCTGAATAACCCAACAGGAATAGAGAGATTAACGTTCTTAAGGTTATTACCTGTTGCGCCTAAGAGCTCAACCGTTTTTTTCGGATCACGCGGCGTGCGATCTTTCGGTACTGCGATTTCTTTAACGCCACTTAAGTACTGACCTGTCAGAGAATTCGGATTTGCGATGATCTCTTCCATGGTGCCTTCCGCGACAACATTACCACCGTGTACGCCAGCGCCAGGACCGATATCTATGACATGATCCGCACAGCGAATCGCATCTTCATCGTGCTCTACTACAAGTACGGTGTTACCTAAATCACGCAAATGAGTGAGCGTTCTTAATAAGCGTTCATTATCACGCTGGTGGAGACCAATCGACGGTTCGTCCAGAACATACATCACACCAACAAGACCCGCCCCAATTTGGCTGGCTAAGCGAATGCGTTGGGCTTCACCACCAGAGAGCGTTTCGGCGCTGCGAGACAAGTTTAGATAGTTCAAACCGACGTTAACTAAGAATTGCAGGCGGTCGTTGATTTCCTTCATCACTTTTTCAGCGATTTGGGCTCGTTGACCTTCCAGTTTCAAGGAATGGAAGAATTCCAATGCATCAGCAATGCTAAGTTCAACAATCTCAGGCAGTGTCGTATCAGCAATAAACACGTTACGTGCTTCAAGGCGCAGACGAGTACCACCACAGCTTGAACAAGATTTAGTGGAGATGTATTTCGCAAGCTCTTCACGGACAGAGTTGGATTCTGTATCACGATAACGACGTTCTAGGGTATTCAGAATACCTTCAAATGGATGGCGCTTAACGCGAATATCGCCACGATCGTTGATGTATTTAAACTCAATCTCAGTACGACCTGAGCCCTTTAGAATGACATCTTGCGTTTTCTTTGGCAGAGAGTTAAAAGGTGCATGGAGATCAAAACCATAATGATCAGCCAATGAGGTGAGCATTTGGAAGTAGTAATAGTTCTTTTGATCCCAACCGCGAATCGCACCTTGTGCCAAGCTTAATGAATCATCTTGAATTACTCGGCTTGGATCGAAGTATTGCTGCACACCCAAACCATCACAAGTGCCACATGCACCAGCAGGGTTGTTGAATGAGAAAAGTCGCGGCTCTAACTCTTGCATGCTGTAACCACATTGTGGACAAGCGAAGTTGGCGGAGAAAATAATCTCTTCACCGTCTCCATCCATTGGCGCGACAACCGCAATTCCTCCTGATAATTCGAGCGTTGTCTCAAAAGATTCGGCTAAGCGCTGTTGCAGGTCTGGACGAACTTTAAAGCGGTCGACCACGACTTCAATGGTGTGCTTTTTATGTAGCTCTAGCGTTGGAGGATCAGATAGATCGCATGTCTCTCCATCAATACGCGCACGAATAAAGCCCTGAGCTGCCAGGTTCTCAAGCGTTTTAACATGCTCACCTTTACGCTCTTTGACAATAGGGGCCAACAGCATCATTTTGCTGCCTTCTGGCATCTCCAGAACTTTGTCCACCATTTGACTGATGGTTTGTGCGGCAAGAGGGGCATGGTGCGTTGGACAGCGTGGTTCGCCTACACGAGCATACAACAGACGTAAGTAGTCGTACACTTCGGTAATTGTACCGACGGTTGAACGCGGGTTATGAGAAGTAGACTTCTGTTCAATAGAAATCGCGGGTGATAACCCTTCAATGTGGTCGACATCGGGTTTTTCCATCAGAGACAAAAACTGACGAGCGTAGGCAGAGAGAGACTCTACGTAGCGTCGTTGGCCTTCTGCATACAATGTATCGAAAGCGAGAGAGGATTTACCGGAGCCACTTAGCCCAGTAATGACAATCAGTTTATCGCGAGGGATTGTAAGATTAATGTCTTTGAGGTTATGGGTTCGGGCACCGCGAACTTCTATTTTATCCATCGTTTTTGCTCTATGTATAACCAAGTGGGGCAAGTATTACATAGTGTGAGAAATGTGCAAAGAAAATTACTGGATAAAAAAACAGTAAAAATAAAAGCCCAACATAATGCTGGGCTTTAGAAACAATAATTTCGTACTACGACGATGCTTTATACCGCTTTTTGTGTTGCGTGTTTACCTAACTCTGAAGCTTTTTCATCTTTTAGATAAAGGTTTTCAAAACAGTAGTTGGTTGCTTCGATGTAACCTTCAACACTACCACAGTCAAAGCGTTTGCCTTTGAATTTGTAAGCCAAGACACAGCCCGCTTTTGCTTGTTTAAGTAGCGCGTCAGTGATTTGAATTTCACCACCTTTACCTGGCTCTGTATTTTCAATCAGTTCGAAAATATCAGGGGTCAGAATGTAGCGACCAATGATCGCAAGGTTGCTTGGTGCCGTGCCTTTCTCCGGTTTTTCTACCATGTCGTCTACGCGGTAGATGTCATCTTTGATCATTTCACCAGAGATAACGCCGTATTTGTGAGTCTCATCTTCTGGGACTTCTTGTACGGCAACGATAGAACAACGGAACTGTTTAAATAGCGCCACCATTTGAGCTAGCACGCCTTCTTCTTCGTTGACACAAAGGTCATCAGCAAGAACGACGGCAAATGGTTCGTCACCCACCAGTTCACGCCCGGTCAGAATCGCATGGCCTAAGCCTTTCATCTCGCGTTGACGGATGTAAGTGAAGTTTGCAGATTCAATGATTTCACGGATATCTACCAATAGCTCTTCTTTATTGGTACCGCTAATCTGGTGTTCTAGTTCGTAGTTCTTATCAAAGTGGTCCATGATAGAGTGTTTGCCACGACCTGTCACAATACACATGCCGTTCATACCAGCTTGAATTGCTTCTTCAACGCCGTATTCAATAAGCGGTTTATTTACGACTGGCATCATCTCTTTTGGCATAGATTTCGTTGCCGGTAAGAAGCGAGTGCCATAGCCTGCAGCAGGGAACAGACATTTTTTAATCATTGGGGGAATATCCTATCTCGTTATTATCAAGAATCTGCGCATAACTTTAACACGAGAGTCGTCAATGAATCATGAATAAAGTAGGAAAAAGTGTGAGACTCAGTGCGGAAAAAAGATGAGCGACTCGTCATTTTAGTCATAAGAGTCGCGGCATCGCATCATGACATTAAGTTTTGATCTGCCCAAGCGATTGCTTGAACGCGATTCTTCACTGATAGCTTTTTGAATATCTGATACAAGTGCGATTTGATGGTGAATTCACTGACAAATAATTCCTCGGCCATTTGGCTGTTTGAGGCGCCAGCTTGCAAGCAACGCAGTACTTGCAGCTCGCGAATGGTTAGGTCTACCGTAGCTGGGGCAGTATGAGTATTAATGACGTTACGGTAATAGTGTAAAAGTTGACTGGTTACATTACGCGGCAGCCAGTTTTGACCGTTAACAATGCCTTTTAATCCTTCTCCAATTTGCTCTAGCGTATCTTCGGAATAGAACAGCCCCTTTAGTTGACCAAATGAAAGAAGCTCATCCGTGGTCAGCCTTTTAGGGACATTGAACACAACGGTTTCAAAGTTCTTCCATACCAGCGGTAAGTTTTTGATCGATTGAACGAGTGATTTATGTTCACTGAAGTCGATCAGTAGGATTTTATTACGATGCTGTGGCTTAGCTTCCATGAGTGCTTCGGTCGAAATCACCGGGATGCTCATATCAATGTATTTTTCGAGTGCCGCCACCTTTTTTTGCGCATTATCTTCCATACTGATCAGAAATAGCTTTCTTGCGTAAGCCGACTTTCTCACGTGTTCAAATCTCCCAGCGTTCAATAAAGGCCATAAGTTGGCATTAAAGAGAGGTTATAACCATAGCTTTACTGAATAAATGCGTTCGAATTCAAAGCTTCACGAAACGATGTCTGCAACGCGAATCAAAAATGCTACAGGCGTAAGTTGAAATGCGATTTGGGTTCTAGTAGGTGACTCATTAGATCACAATGGTATTAGACTTTAATCAAAACATTAAAGCGTGCTATTCTAATGCGCTAAAATTTTATATATCCAGAGTGAAACGGAGCACATCATGGCCAGCCGTGGAATTAACAAAGTTATTTTGGTGGGGAATCTAGGTAACGACCCTGAAATTCGTTACATGCCGAACGGCGGTGCAGTAGCAAACATTACTATTGCGACTTCTGATTCATGGCGTGATAAAGCGACTGGCGAACAGCGCGAAAAAACGGAATGGCACCGTGTTGTGTTGTTCGGCAAGCTTGCGGAAGTAGCAGGTGAGTACTTGCGTAAAGGTTCTCAAGTATACATTGAAGGCCAACTGCAAACTCGTAAATGGCAAGACCAAAGCGGTCAAGATCGCTACTCAACTGAAGTCGTTGTTCAAGGCTTCAACGGCGTGATGCAAATGCTTGGCGGTCGTGGTCAAGGTGGCGGCGCACCAATGGGCGGTCAACAGCAGCAGCAAGGTGGATGGGGTCAGCCTCAACAACCAGCTCAGCAGCAGTACAATGCGCCTCAGCAACAGCAACAACAGCAGGCTCCGCAGCAACCACAGCAGCAGTACAATGAGCCACCAATGGATTTTGACGACGATATCCCGTTCTAAATTCTGCTTATGCTTGAATCGAAAAGGCCGCGAATATCGCGGTCTTTTTTATTGTCACTATCTAATGATCTCAAAGGCTTATCTCAGCAAGGTTAGGCGTAACAATAAAACTTATCAATGAGTGTGATGTTCTTTATGCTCCAGCCTCTCACTATCAGACGAATCCGATTGTTTGATGAACTCTTATCAAGTATAAATATTTCAATAAGGTATATGATGAATAAAAAAGGAATTTGGTATTCATGAGGTATACCCCAACTCTTAAGTTAAGCACACGGCTGGTGGCTTTTGTCACCATGATCGTCATCTGCGCCATGTTTATCTTGTTTGTCGGTGGCACCCTCTCTTTTAAGCGTCTTGGGCAGGAATATCTCACCCATTATTTAGAAGGGATCGTAGAGGTGGTCGACAAGGAGATGGAAGATCCTGACGCTGCTTATTCTATGCAGCGCTGGATGCCGAAAATGCTGCAGGCTTCCAATATTGTCGAAATGACATTGTCGACCAACAATGCGGTTGTTTATCGCTTCAAAGATACTTCTCATCAAATGGAAGCGTCAGTCTTGTTTGAGACAGAATACCAACTGACTCACAATCAAGATTACACGATTCATTTTAAAGCGATCCCGCCTTACTTAGGTTACAGCTACTCAATGCAGGCGCTTTGGTCGATCACGCTTGCCGTTATCTTGATCATCTTCTGTTTAATGCGCGGCGTTGCGTGGCTTAAGGAGCAATTAGAAGGCTCTGAAATGCTCGAAGAGCGAGGCAGGATGATCCTTGCTGGTCGGGTAGAGCAGTATGCAAAAGGTGACAAAAAAGAATGGCCTTATACTGCCAGTGAAGCGCTCGATGTATTAATTGAAGAGTTACAAGATGCGCGTCAAGAGCGAAGCCGATTTGATACCTTTATTCGAACTCAAACCTTCCTTGATAAGTTAACAGGTACCGCCAATCGAGTGCTGTTTGATAGCAAACTGGAATCGGCGTTACTAGAAAGTGGGGCTCGCGGCGCCGTTTTGCTAGTACGTATTCAAGACTGGAAACTGGTTGAAGAAGAGCAAGATAAGCAAATTACGGATGAGTTTATTGTTGAAGTTGGGAGTTTATTATCCAACTTAGTTCAGCGATACCCTGATGTTGTGTTTTCTCGTTATTACGATGCTGATTTTGCGTTATTTCTGCCGCATCAAAGTGCCAAAGATGTGGCTAATTTGGCATCACAATGCATTCGCCAGTTAGAAAAATTAATTCCGCCAGAGCCACTCGACCCAGACAACTGGTGCCATATAGGCATCACTACTTATAAAGAGGGTGAGCGACACAGCCAAATCATCGATGAGGCAGAGACAGCTTTGCGTAGTGCGCAACTACAAAATAACAATAATTGGAGTCGCTTCAAAAAATGGAACCACGATGAAGAAGCTCGCGGAAGTGTGAGGTGGAGAACGTTATTTGACACAGCACTTACACCAGAAAATGTGATACTCTACGCACAATCTGTGCACCCAATAAGTGACGCGACGCATAAAAAATCATTATATGAAGAGTTAACATGCCGGATTCGCGATCCTGAGAATGGCATTGTTAAAGCGTCTCGGTTTATTTCTGCGATCAGACAGGTTGGTTATGAAGCGCAAATGGATAAGTCAGTTATTAATAAATTCTTAAGAGAATTTAAGGATAATTTTGATAACTCAAGATCGTATGCGCTCAATTTGAATGTAACGCCTTTTTCTAACCGAGAGTACTTTAAATGGTTTCGTGATGAACTCTTACAGTTGTCACGTGAACAGAGAAAGTGTCTCAGTTTTGAGTTTGTTGAAGCACAATTTGTAAGACACTTAGACTTTATGCGACCAGTCGCTAAAATGCTGGCCGGTTTAGGGTGCCACTTAATGGTTGGGCAGGCTGGACGAACCATCGTCAGCACTCACTATTTAAAAGAAGTGGATATTCGTTACCTTAAACTTCATCGCAGTTTAGTAGCAAAAATCGACCAGCGACATGAGAACCAGCTATTTGTCCGCAGCATGCTAGGTGCCGCGGCAAACAGTAAAACTAAAATCATAGCAGTGGGAATTGAGAATCAAAACGAGCTCAACACGTTAATTGAACTCGGGGTTTATGGTGGGCAAGGGCGCTACTTCTCTGCAGAGCAGCAGTTTCTTCCTCGTCCACAAGCATTGCCAAGTTCTCAATCAGAATCCCAAGTGAAATTGGGAAGACGAAATCGCTGGCGTAAAAAATAAAGATAATAATCATGGATTTCAAAGCACTACTCGACAAGCTCAAACGATCATCTGGTGGTGGTCGTTCCTGCTTTTTGGTTATTCAGCCAGACGCCGTTTATTTATCATCTTCAATAAAAAGTGGCCGCCCATACCAATTTGATATTTCTGAATCCAATTGGGAGAAAGCCGTAGAGCAAGCATTGAGCGTTGCTGCGAGTGCGTATGATTCTCTAACGGTTGTCCTTTCTCATAACTATTATCAGATGTATCAAATCGACAAACCTGTCATGCCGCGCCAAGAATGGCCTGCAGCATTACCGTTTTTGTTGAAAGAACTGATCTCTGAGCGCGCCGTTGACATCATTGCCGATGCGGTAGAGCTACCCAATTCAACCAAAGTGCAAGCTTACGTCTTATCACGAAAAATGTTGGATAAGATCGTGTTACTGGCCAGTCGCGCCCAGTTGCCATTAGAAGCTATTCTTCCTGAAGACGACATTTGGGGAGAGACCGCAGGTGAACTAGGTAACTTCCTATTATTACAACGCAGTGTGCGTGGTCACTTCCGTATTAGCGCTTTTGTCGAAAATACTATCGCGTTCCATCGTTCGATTCGCAGTGTGACGCCACCGTTAACGGGTGTTCCGTCTAGCGAGTTACAGATGGATAGCCTCTCGTTAGAACTGCAACGTTCGATTGATTATCTTTCTTCTCAGTTGCGCCATGTGCAGCTGCATCAATTGAAAGTATGTTGTGATGAGGAGGATGAGAGTGAGCTTGTTCAGTCTCTGAACTACCGTTTAAGCACTAAAGTTTCTCCGTTATTACCACCAGAACATGAGTTATCAGGACACGTTTTAGCAGATGCTGCTGCGGCTTTTAATACTCGACGCGTTAACTTATACCCTGATTACTTAAAGCCGAAAAAAGAGCTCCTGACACTAAGAAATATCGCGTTATCTTGGGGTGTCGCGGCTGCGGCCATTCTACTCTCTTACGGCTATGTGACTTGGCAGAGCAGTGGTTTAGAAGATGAAATTGCTATTGTAAAAAGCAAAGGCGATATCATGAAGTCAGAGCTTGAACGCTATCAAGTCAAGCTACGTAAGCATCAACCCGACAATAATAAGCTGGCAGCTAAAGCCCGCTTAGAGCGTGAAGTCAAGGCGAAGCGAGACTCGCTTAAAGCCGTCGGGAAATACGATGACTCGCAGCGCACGGGTTACTCTGGCGTTATGCAATCATTAGCTAAGCTAGGAAACCAAGAAATTTCTTTGTCCGAAATTCGAATCAATAACCATACCTTAGATCTGAAGGGACTGGCGAAAAAGCCGAGCTCAGTACCAAGTTGGGTTAACCAATTTAAAAATGAAATTAGCTTGGTTGGCCGGACATTTGACGACGTCAAAATTGGCCGAAATGATAAGGATATTGTGACGTTTGAACTAAAAACGCGCGAGGATAAAGAGAAATGAACGAATTCTGGATCTCATTAGAAGAGCGCTTTGGCGAAATGAGCGCGCGTGAAAAAGTGCTTATCGCGCTGTGTGGTTTAGTTGTCGTGATCATGTTGCTTTTTACGCTGGTACTGGAACCAAAGCTTAACGAGATCATCAGTAATGAGAGGCAACTAAGCAATTTAAAGCAAGCCAATCAAAAGATTGAAATCGACACGCTACGTATTCAAGCGCAGCTGAAGAAAGATCCAAACGCTGAGATTGATCGCACGATATCTAACCTGCTAACAGAAAGTCAGCACCTTTCGATGCAGCTAGCGGAGATCATCGAACACCTTATTACACCTTCGCAAATGGCTGAGCTGCTGGAAAATGTATTAGAGCAGCAAAGTGGCATTCACCTTTTGTCTTTGCAAACTTTGCCATCTGAGCCAATTACGGAAGATAAAGAAGCATCGCAATACTCTGGTTACTACGTGCACCCTGTACGCATGGAGCTGACTGGCGACTACTTTTCTATTGCCAATTATCTAAATAAGTTGGAGAGCCTTCCTGCCAGTTATTATTGGCGCAGCTTTAGTTACAAAGTCGAAGAGTACCCGAAAGCGAAGCTTGTGTTGGAAGTCTACACTCTAGGATCTCGAGAGGAGTTTATTGGTGGTTAAAAAACTCATCATCTCATTGCTTGTCATGGCTGCGGCAGGAACCGCTTGGGCGAACCAAGATCCAACGGCACCACTTGGCTGGGAAAAGCCTGCGGTTGAAACGTCAGCGAAACCAAAAGCAAAACAGTACCGACTGCCTACGCTCAACAGTATTGTGTGTAAGCCAAGTACTGCTTGTGTCGCGATTATGGATAACAAGCTTGTTGAAAAAGGCGAGCTATTTAAGGGTTATCGCGTCGCGAGCATTAATAGTGAATTTGTAACTTTAAAGCGTGGTAACCGTCAGTGGGACCTAGAGCTTTTTGGTTTAAACGTAAAAAAATAATAACCAGAGCCTGATCAGATATGCGCAAATTAGTTGTAGGAATAACGATTGCTTCTTTAATGGGATGTTCAATGGGTCATCGTGACCCAGTGGAAGTCAAAGAAGCGCTCAATGAATCTATCAATCAAGCGAACAGCCGCACGTTAGAAGAAATTCCTTCTTCTGTCGAAGCGGACCTGATGCCTAACTTAGACTCGAATGTTGCTTCAGAGCAAGGCACCTCGAAGCGTTTCCGTATTCAAGCGAATGCGGTCGATGCACGAAGCTTTTTTGCCTCTCTAGTCAAAGGCACTGAGTACAGCGTGGCGATTCATCCAGCGGTACAAGGTAATATCACCGTCAACTTGTCAGATGTTACGTTGGATGAAGTCCTGAGCGTTGTACAGAACATGTATGGCTATGATGTGGTGAAGTCTGGCAAAGTTATTCAAATCTACCCTGCTGGTATGCGTACGGTAACCATTCCTGTTGATTACCTCCAGTTCAAACGCTCTGGTCGATCATTGACGAGCATTGTCACGGGCTCAGTGACCTCGGCTGGTACGTCTAATTCTGGCGGTAGCTCAGACAGTTCTGACTCATCAGACTCTGACAATGGAAGTAACAGCGGCGATAGCTCGACGACTTCTACGGGCGGTACGCGCATCGAAACCATCACTGAAAGTGACTTCTGGCCGATGCTGCAGCAAGCCGTTGCGAATCTAATTGGTTCAGGCAAAGGACAAAGTGTTGTCGTAACACCACAAGCAGGAGTGATTACGGTTCGAGCGTTTCCAGATGATATTCGAGAAGTCCGTGAGTTCTTAGGTGTATCGCAGGAGCGCATGCAGCGTCAGGTCATTCTTGAAGCTAAAATTCTAGAAGTGACGTTGAATGATGGCTACCAACAAGGCATCAACTGGTCGAACTTATCGGCGTCAATTGGTAACTCGGGTAGTGTCGTCGTGAACCGCCCAGCGTCGGCATTACCACCGTTGGATGCGATTGGCACGCTATTGGGCGGCCAAACCAACGTGACTATCTCTGATGGCAACTTCAATGCTGTGTTGAGTTTTATGTCTACGCAAGGTGACTTGAACGTTCTTTCGAGCCCTCGTATTACCGCAGCCAACAACCAAAAGTCGGTCATCAAAGTGGGTACCGATGAGTATTTTGTTACCGAGTTATCGAGCAATGCAGGCAACGGTGAAAACTCAAATGCCGTTCCAGAAGTGGAATTGACACCATTCTTCTCAGGTATCTCTCTCGATGTGACTCCGCAAATTGATAACAAAGGCAATGTGTTCCTGCATGTTCACCCTGCGGTTATTGAAGTCTCGGAAGAAGTGAAGAAATTGAACTTGGGCGGTGAGTTCCAAAACATCCAATTGCCATTGGCAAAAAGCTCTATTCGTGAATCTGACTCGGTTATTCGTGCTAAAGATGGCGATGTTGTGGTTATCGGCGGTTTGATGAAACAGCAAAATCGTGAGCTTGTTTCTAAAGTCCCATTCTTAGGCGATGTGCCCGCATTGGGGCATTTGTTCCGCAACGTAAATAACGTGACTGAGAAAACAGAATTGGTCATCTTGCTAAAACCGACCGTAGTTGGTGTGAACTCTTGGCAGAAAGAGCTAGAGCGCTCTCGTGATCTGCTGCAAGAGTGGTTCCCAGATGCGCAATAAGCGCGGGGAAAGGTTCCGTTTTTCAATGAGTTTGTGATTCGAGTATGTACTTGTCACATTTTGGATTCCGAGTTCAGCCTTTTTCGTTAACCCCAAATACAGAAATGTTCTTGGGGTTAGTCCCTCACTATGAGGCGATCCAAACCATTTTAGCCGCTGTGCAAATGGGAGAAGGGGTGATTAAGGTTACGGGAGAAGTCGGCACCGGAAAAACCATGGTGTGTCGTAAGTTAATTGAGCAGATTGAATCTGAAGTCGAGCTGATTTACTTACCCAATCCAGTTTTGAATGGAGAGCAGTTGCAGTTTGCTGTCGCCAGAGAGTTAGGCATCGAGAACGATGACCCGCTACGTATTGTTTCTCTCATTCAAGAACACCTGATTCAAGTGCATTCTACGGGAAAGAAAACCGTCTTGATCGTCGATGAAGCACAAGCTCTTTCTCCACAAGCGTTAGAAACATTGCGTCTGTTCGGCAACCTAGAAACGGAACAAGATAAACTCATTCAACTGGTGTTATTCGGACAACCTGAGTTGGATGAGCGGTTAGCCAGTCACGAGCTAAGGCAGTTTCGTCAACGTATTACGTTTAGTTGTCAGCTGCGTCCTCTTTCTATCGATGAAGGCGTGGCTTACATCAATAATCGTTTAGACAAGGCAGGCAATGGAGCGCACATCTTTTCTATTGAGCAGAAAAAAGCGATTTGGCGTTCATCCATGGGGATTCCACGTTTGATCAACCAAATTAGCCACAAGTCGTTGCTTGCGGCATTTAATGATCGTTGCACACTATTAAAAAATCATCACGTTTACGCAGCTATGCACGATACGTTTGATGCCCGTAAACCTAAGTTTAAAACACCCGTATTTTGGGGATGGAGTCAACCTTGAGTGCCATCAATAAAGCATTATCAGAACTCGCTGAAAAAACATCACCGTCAGAGCTTACTCGTGCGGACATTCCCAACGTTTCACGCAGTAAACCTTGGCTTTGGCTCGTTGCCGGTTTCTCGTTAAGCCTTGCGGTGGGCGGCTGGGCGGTCTCTCGCGGTCCTATCCCTTCAGGCGAGCTTTCATCTGCTCAAACAGAAACCATGCTATTGTCGTCAGTGAATGCTTCGTCAATCACATCATCAGAGCATACTCATTCGCCAACGAGTAAAATGACGCCCGAGACAGCCCATGTGGTTTACACGAAGCCAGTGACACAACCGGCTGCGCAACAGCTTCATATGCCTGAGACTGATAGGTTCACGCCAAGAGCGGAGGTAAATGCGGTCTCTGAAGATGCAGTGCTACTCGCGCAAGTGGCAACGATGCCAAGCGATGAGCAATCTAATCACGTAACCCGCACGACAGCAGAAAACAGTTCAATGCGTATTGAGCAGGTTGAGCTGACGCACCGCCAGTTATCTCTTAAAGCGGTTAGACGAGCGGAAAAAGCACTGGATGCTAACGATATGCAAACGGCGTTGTCGGCTTATGCTGAGGCGTTACGTTATGAGCCAATGAATGCAGACACGCGTCAAAAATTATCGGCGTTGTACTTTGGCAAAGGCGACACGCGTAAAGCGTATGAGATTATCCAAGAAGGGATCAACCTTGACACGAACAACCAAGTACTTCGTTTGGCCTTGTCTAAGTTGTTAGTGAAAGCTAATCAACCTGAAGCGGCGCTGAGTCCGCTTGTGCATTTGCCTCCAATACCAAGTCGAGATTACTTGGCGATGCGTGCGGCATTGGCACAAAAACACAAGCAGAATGATATTGCGCTTGAGAGTTATCAACTCCTTACTCAACGTGAGCCGGAAAATGCGCGCTGGTGGCTAGGTTTAGCGATTCAACAAGAGCGCGCGCTGACGTTTACCGCCGCGATCAACTCTTACAACCAAGCTCTGGGTAAAGTTGGCATTTCGAATCAATCGCAAGCGTTTATTCGTGACCGTTTGAGCATCTTGAAACAGCTGGAGAGTGCACAATGAAAATTCAGTTGAGAAAACGCTTAGGCGATCTTCTGGTTGAAGAAGGCATCGTCTCTGAAGAACAAATCCAGCAAGCACTAAACGCACAACGTAGTACCGGGCAGAAGCTAGGCGATGCGTTAATTGATCTCGGCTTTATTACTGAGAAGCAAATGTTGGACTTCTTGTCCCAACAACTTGGTTTGCCATTGATCGATCTTGGTCGTGCCCCTGTGGATGCGGAAGCGGTACAGATTCTACCTGAGGTACACGCACGTCGCTTACGTGCGATGGTCGTTGCTCGAAATGGGGACACGTTGCGCGTTGCTATGAGTGACCCTGCAGATTTGTTCATCCAAGAGTCACTGATGAATTTGCTAGGTGAATACAACCTTGAGTTCATTGTGGCTTCAGAGCGCCAACTCATTTCAAGCTTTGACCGCTATTATCGCCGCACTAAAGAGATCGCTTCTTTCGCGGAACAGTTGCATGAAGAGCATAAAGACGAGCAAAGCTTCGATTACGGTATTGATGGAACCGACAGTGAGGAAGTTACCGTTGTAAAGCTGGTTAATTCCATGTTTGAAGATGCGGTACAAGTCGGGGCATCGGATATTCATATTGAGCCAGACGATCAGATATTGCGCTTACGTCAGCGTATTGATGGTGTACTGCATGAAACCATCCTGAATGAAGTGAATATCGCATCGGCTTTGGTTCTTCGATTGAAGTTGATGGCGCACCTAGACATCTCTGAGAAGCGCTTGCCACAAGATGGCCGATTCAATATCAAAGTGCGTGGTCAATCAATCGATATTCGTATGTCGACGCTACCAACGCAATACGGGGAGTCCGTGGTAATGCGTCTGCTTAACCAGTCTGCTGGTTTGCGTCCATTAGAAGAGTCAGGTTTGCCGCCAGATTTGCTTGCTCGTTTACGTCGACAGTTGGCTCGTCCGCACGGCATGATCTTGGTGACGGGGCCGACAGGTTCAGGTAAAACCACCACGCTTTACGGCGCATTAAGTGAGCTCAACGAACCTGGGAAAAAGATCATTACAGCAGAGGACCCGGTTGAATATCGCCTGCCTCGCATCACTCAGGTACAGGTAAACAGTAAGATCGATCTGACTTTCTCGCGTGTGCTTCGAACCTTCTTGCGTCAAGACCCAGACATCATTCTTGTTGGTGAGATGCGTGACCAAGAGACGGTAGAAATTGGTCTACGAGCTGCACTAACGGGTCACTTAGTATTGAGCACTCTTCACACCAATGATGCTGTCGACAGTGCGTTACGCATGATCGATATGGGCGCACCGGGTTACTTGGTTGCTAGTGCGGTCAGAGCTGTGGTAGCGCAGCGTCTTGTTCGCCGTGTTTGTCCAGATTGCAAAACAGAAGACCATCTAGACGATTCACGCCAACAGTGGTTAGCTGGGCGTTTTCCAAACCAAGTGGGCACCACTTTTTATAAAGGTGCAGGCTGTCAAAACTGTAACTTGACTGGCTATCGAGGCCGAATCGGTGTGTTTGAAATGCTCGAACTGGAGCAAGAAATGATGGATAAACTGCGCGCCAATGATGCGGTTGGCTTTGCCCAAGCCGCGCGTCGCTCAGAAAACTATAAGCCGCTGCTTGCCTCGGCGATGGAACTGGCGCTGCAAGGCACCGTCAGCTTGGATGAAGTGATGACCCTAGGTGAAGGTGACGCTTCTGGTAAGACTGATCCCATTTTCATATAGGTAAGTGAATGCCAACTTTTCGTTATCAAGGTCGTACTCTAGACGGCTCATCCACTAACGGCAAAATCGAGGCAGTGAACTCAGAAGCTGCAGCGGAAGCGTTGATGAACAAAGGGATCATCCCGCTCAATGTGCGGTTAGAGAAAGAGTCGGCAAAAAGCCAAATGAGCTTGTCTAAGCTATTTGTGCCAGCCATTCCATTGGAAGTGATCATTCTTTTCTCTCGCCAGTTGTTTAGCTTAACTAAAGCGGGCGTACCGTTGCTGCGTTCTATGCGTGGCCTGCTGCAAAATTGTGAAAACAAACAGCTCAAAGAGGCACTGGAAGATGTCGTTTCTGAACTGAGTAATGGCCGAGGTTTGTCTTCTGCGATGCAGCAACACAGCAAAGTATTCAGCCCACTGTTCGTTTCTATGATCAACGTAGGTGAGAATACGGGTCGACTCGATCAAGCGCTATTGCAACTGGCAAATTACTACGAGCAGGAACTCGAGACTCGCAAACGCATCAAAGCGGCGATGCGTTATCCGACGTTTGTCATTATCTTTATTACCATCGCCATGTTTATATTGAACATCTTGGTGATCCCTGAGTTTGCATCGATGTTTACGCGCTTTGGTGTTGAGTTACCACTGCCGACGCGTATTTTGATCGCTACTTCTAATTTCTTTGTTAATTATTGGGTGTTGTTGATTGTGGCAATGATTGGCGCGTTTGCGGTTTTCAGAGCCTGGGTGGCGACGGCTGATGGTCGGGAAAAGTTCGATAAGTTTCGGCTTCGGCTTCCAATTGTGGGCGATATCGTTAATCGCGCGCAGCTTTCCCGTTTTGCTAGAACCTTCTCGTTGATGCTGAAATCAGGCGTTCCACTTAACCAGTCTTTAGCTTTAGCCGGGGAAGCCCTGGGGAACCGCTTTTTAGAAAATCGAATTCTTGAGATGAAATCCGCGATTGAAGCGGGTAGCACCATCTCAGTGACTGCTATCAACAGTAAAATCTTTACCCCTTTGGTGATTCAGATGATTGCAGTAGGGGAAGAAACCGGTCGTATTGATGAGCTGCTGCTAGAAGTGTCGGATTTTTACGATCGAGAAGTCGATTACGATCTAAAAACACTAACCGCAAGAATAGAACCGCTACTTTTGGTGATTGTCGCCGGCATGGTCATGGTGCTAGCACTGGGTATCTTCCTGCCAATGTGGGGAATGCTAGACATCATCAAAGGCGGCTAATAGGTGGTTGAAAATCAAAGTCGAGCGACGCTAATCGTTTTTGGGGTAATTGCTACCATCATTGCTGTTGGCTTGGCGGTCAAATTACGTCCTGTTACCGAGCAGGCGCAAGTGACCGGAGCGAAGTTGGCGAGAGTTTGGATGCAAGATAGTGTTCAGCGTTATCGTCAAGCTTGGTTAGTACAAGGCGAGCCAAAACATATGCTGATGGATGGTTTTAATCTCACCATGACTGAGGGCGGGCTAGTGTCTCCCTTTACTCAACAAGGTGTTTTAGATTGTGGTTATTGGCTAGCAGTGCATTATCCACAACGTAAAATAATGACCAATAAGTTAATAGATATCAGTGGAGCCATCAAAACTGATCGTTATGTCTGTCACTATACTTATGAAAATGGTCAGTCGATTGTAGTTATTTCAACAGCTAATCAACTGAAAATAGACGTCGAAATGTCGGCGGAGTGAATTTTTTGACACTTAATCACTATAATTGGTATTGAAAGTCGGTATAATGCAATCATTACCATAAGTAAGACGCTGTAATAGAGGGTAAACAATAATGTGTTTTTCTCATTGCAGCATGAACTGAATAATGGCGAATAGTCATTCTGCTCAAGCGGTAGATACAGTATCCACTTCACGGTCAGTTTTAGTGAACGTTGCTGCCCCAAACCGTTTTGACAATATCCAAAATGGTCGCGTGACCTAAACAAAACTTTGCAGTTGTACTGCATGCTTACATAGAGAGAGTAAACAATGAAAAGACAAGGTGGTTTCACCCTTATCGAACTAGTGGTGGTTATTGTAATCCTAGGTATTCTAGCGGTCACTGCAGCACCACGCTTCCTTAACCTGCAAGATGATGCTCGCAACTCTACGCTTGAAGGGTTAAAAGGAGCTATTACAGGTGCTTCCGGTATCGTTTATGGCAAGGCCGCGATTGCTGGTCTTGAATCAACAAGCGGTGCGGTGAGTGCTGGTGCTGGTTCAATTGATACAGTGTTTGGCTACCCTGTTGCTACTAGTGGTGCAATTGCTGCTATCGTTGATGGTATCGGGAGTGACGATGATTTCCAATTTATTACTAATGATGGTAACGGCTCTGCTGCTGGTAATTGGGTCACTTTCGGTATTCCAAACTATACGAAAAACTGTGTTAAATACACACGAGCAGCTGACGAAAACTCAGCTCCATTAATTGAAGTTACAAGTGCCAACTGTACTAAGTAATTTTATATAGTAAAGGCCAGCTAGTCTGGCCTTTATCTCTTTATTTTGATTAATCTCGGAATAGTTCATATGCGTAAATCATCGGGTCTTAGTGCAATAGAGTTTGTGGTTGTGCTAATTATCTTGGGTGTGATCGGTTATGTGGTATTACCAAGATTTATCAGCTTTGAACCAGAAACTTATGAAGTTAAGTGGGAGCAAACTAAGCAAACCGCCGAGCACGTTTCTGAGACGCTGAGCAACAAAGAAACGTACGATCGGATTGAAGAAGAAATTGGTCGTTCAAAGGGGCAAAATAACTAGACATTGGTTATTTGTTCATCTGTTCACACTTCGAATCGAAAAATTATAAATCTATCATTATTCTCATAATTTCATCGTATACTTATCTCGCTTGTTCTAAGCCTAAGGTTGGGTTATGAAAATTCGCAGCTCTACATTAGGGTTTACATTAATGGAGCTGATCCTAGTGGTCGTCCTCCTTTCCATTCTTTCTCTCTATGCTGCTAGCCGCTTTATGGGCAAGGGCAGTGTTTCTGCATTTGCGCTTCAAGAGCAAGCTATTTCAGTGATTCGCCAAGTACAGGTGAATCGCATGCAATCAAACACCTCAACCACGGATACCAACTTCCAATTACAAGTCTCCTCTAGTTGTATCGGCTCAGTTGCGGCTTGTTCGCTGAGTGGTAACGCGAAGGACGCTCGTAGTGACTTGGTTGAAGATTCCGTTGCAACGATTAGTCTAACTGGCGCAACAAGCCCAATTAGCTTTGATTTACTGGGGAATCCGTTGAATGTCGCTTCTGGTGGCGTGTCTATTCTTATCCGTGATGTAAACGGTCAAAGCCAATGTCGAGTGCTGATTAACTCTCAAGGCTATGTCTCTGAGGGATCGTGTTCATGAGAAAGCAACTCGGTATGACCTTAGCTGAAATGATCATCGCTATTGTCCTAATGGGCATTGCGATGGTTGCGTTTACCTCCTTTCTTGTACCTCAAATTCGCGACTCTGCAATGCCACATTACCAAACCCGAGCAACCGCGCTCGGGCAAAGTTTTATGTCGCAAATTTTGGCGCGTGGTTTTGATGAGAACAGCGACTTTGATGGTGGCCTATTACGTTGTGGGGAGAACTCGACTTCCTGCACCCTACCAGCCAATCTTGGTCCTGACTCTGGTGAGTCTATTCCCGAAAACTTTGACGATGTTGATGATTACATCGGTTGTTGGAGTACACCAACGACAGTTGCTCAATGCCAAGGGACCAGCCGGGGTAATATCTCAGATGTTTTGGGGGGAAGCAGCGAGAATAAATACCGAAACTTCCGAGTTGAAGTCGGTGTGGTATATGACAATCTGACTGCTACACCACCGACAGGAATCACTAACTATAAAAAAGTCACGATTACGATTTTTGCTAGTAACACTCAACCCCTCACACTGACTGCAATAAGAGGTAACTACTGATGAAAGTTCGTGGTTTCACCTTAATGGAAATGATCGTCACCATCGTAATCGGCAGCTTCATCATGCTTGGTATTGCGGGTTACGTACAGCTAGGTATGAAGGGATACGCAGACACGATTGATCGCCAACGAATGCAAACGCAAGCGCAGTTTGTGCTAGAGAAAATGTCGCGAGAAATTCGTCACGCAGTCCCAAACAGCTTTCATGTCCCTACCGGAACTACCAATTGCTTGGAGTTTATGCCGATTGAATATTCTGGTTTTTACACGCTGACGAATAACAATTTAGAGTTTCTGTTAGGCAATGACTCTACATTGAATCCTATTCCAGCGGATCGTTGGATGGTGATCAATCCAAGTCGCTATGAAGATTTGCAATCTGCCTCTCCTCAGAGTTTGGCGATTGGCAATCTAGCGAAAACTGGTGATGTTTTTATTGTCAGTGGTGCAGCTAGTACGATTGGCGGGTCTTCCATTTCGAGCCGTCATTATATCTATCAAGATAACTCTGAAGTACGTTACTGCTTCGACAATGGTCGAATCACACGGAATGATATTACGGTCGCGGACAGTGTAGATACTTCCGTTAGCGATATGCATTACCTCGAGCCAACACTTCAACGTGGCGGTATCGTGCATATCAATTTAGAGTTCACTCAAAATGGGGAGCGTAGTGTTTACCAACAAGACGTACAGGTGCTCAATGTTCCGTAAAAAAGCTCTGCAAGGTAATGTCCTGATCGTCGTATTGTTCGTCATCATTGTGATGGGCTATCTAGCCGCATCTTTAATGAAGGTGAGTTGGTCAAACCAAAGTACGTTAACCAGAGAATTCTTAGGAACGAAAGCTTGGTTTATTGCGCAATCTGCCAATGAGTGGGCACTAACCCAGCTCTATCCTTTAAACGACACTACTCCAGATGTGGCCGATTTTTGTGCCAATACGGTAAGTGGCGCTACACCAAATGTTACACAAGGCACTAGTTGTCAATTACGTGCTATGACATGTTCAAACATTGGTACCTTTAATGCAGGTACCTCTGAAGCTGAATCTCTATTTAGAGTGCAAGCCACAGCAATTTGTGGTTCCGGGGTTGCACAAGTACAGCGACAACAAGAGATTTGGGTTAGGGAGTAAATAATAATGAAAAAACTGGTTAATTTGGTAGTGGCTACCATTGCTTGCTTACTTGTATTTCCTGCTTTCGCTGGGACGTGTGAGTTTTGGGGGAATAAAAGCTTTGAAGTTACTTTTGATGTTGTAGGTCCTGCGCATAATAGTTATGTGCTTCTTGAACACAATGGTAATCACCCTGATGAAGTTCTTTGGTACACAACGGACCGTCTTTCCAATTCAAATCATTACTTTTATGAACTAAACTTGTTAGAAGGCCAGCGTTATAATATTCGTATTGACTACTCTGTATCATCTGCGACCCTGAAGTATTACCGCAAGTTTGCTAGTGAGAGTCACTGGCTACTTATTGAAACCCAATCTGGCGTTGATTTGAAAAATGGTAAACTTTCCCTTGTTCATTCTGGCAGCCCAAGCAACGTAGATTGTGGTGGTGGTGACGAACCTAACCCTGTTGAGCCTGAAATACCTGATAATGTCTGTCAGTATTTCCCAGAACCGATTCAAGGTATGAAAGGCGTTACAAATAACACTCTTGTTGTGCCAAACAAATCTGCGCGTGCGTTAGGTTGGTCAGAAGACTACAAGACTTACTATACCGTTACAGATAAACAAGATTTATTTCGCTACTCAAGCTCAATGCCAACTCCGAGACAATCAAAATTTATTCTGGCGGGCTTTGATACGGTGAGTCAATTGGATGCTCAAGATCGCTTATATATGGAGCCAATGTGTGACTCAGATGCTGGCTGTGATGTGGGTAATAAAGATGGCTACCTAGAAAGCCGAAAAGCGAATGAACCACTGGGCGTGGCTACCAACTTTGGCGATGGTTCATTACGTATTACTGCTGAAAATATAGGACAGATTTGTTCTAACAATAGTCTTTGTCGAGCTAATACGTATTCAGTTGATGGAAAAACAGGGATCGAAATTCAAGTCACATCGAATTTAGATACGCTAGATGTAAATCAATACAACTCACCTTATGATCAAGTGAAAGTCATTCTTCCAAATCAAACTAATATCAAGAAATTAGTTATGGAGGTCGGGACAAATGATGATGTGCGCCTAGTGATTCCCGAAGATGCAGAGGTAACTCTCGGGCAATGGAGTCATACTGGGCATGGTAAGTACACTTTTTTCAACCAGTCGAAAATCAATGTCAGTGGGGATTCTGTAATCTTCAATAACTCTATTGCGATAACTACTCATTACTATGTAACGATTTATGCTCCTGATGCGAACATAATTTTCAAAACTCGCAACCCTGATTTTTATGGCTTTGTATTAGCAAATCGCATTAGTTTTGAGAACCCAATAACTGTTCATGGCTCAGTGACGTCTCGACATCTAACCATGAAAAACGGTGTAGTTATTAAGAAGCCAGATTACTCTTGTCCAGTTCAGCCTCCAGTCCAACAGTGTAATCTATTACCTATGGAAACGTTTAGCTCATCTAATGTAGATAACTGGTCTGTTATTGGTTACGGCAGCAGTGTTAAGCCACAAGTAATTAATGGGCGCTTCAGGTTAAATGATAATCGTGCTCGTCAAGCTACGGCTTCGGCATACAATTACTTGTTCCCATCCAAAGAGAATTATCTAGAAATAGAGTTTGATCACTATGCGTATGGTAGCTCTCGTAATGGTGCCGACGGTGTAGCTCTCGTGATTTCTGATGCTAATGTTCCTCCCCAAACAGGAGCGTTTGGTGGTCCACTAGGCTACGGTATGAAATTGAGAAAAAACCACTCACACGAAGTCTCACAAGATGTTGAGGGCTTTGCTGGTGGTTGGTTGGGTATTGGTATCGATGAGTACGGTAACTTTTATCGAGAAGGTGGAGAAAATCTAGCTCGCAATGGTATTCCTAACAATGTTGGTATTCGGGGCGCTGGTTTAAAAGATAGTGATGGGAAATGGTTACGCGGATATAAATACATTAAAGGTCAGCAATTTAATGGTGATTTAGATAATCGTAAAAATAAGCGCCATCGCTATAAAGTTATTTTAAATTCACGAAAATCTGGCGTTATTACACTTTCTGTTCAACGAAAAATCAAGAATGGGCAGTGGAGTATGGTTATTCGCGACTTTGATGTCTTAACTGAGGGAGGTTTTAATTATACTCCGGAAAATTTCCGTATCTCGGTTACAGCCTCTACTGGTGATTATACTAATACTCACGACATGGATAACTTCCAAGTTTGTGCTGATAAATACCAAAAAATTACGGACGGTATTCATCACTTTGAGTTTGATTACGCAGGGACAGGAAGTATTTGTCAGGCATCTGAAGTTACGCTTCGTGCCTGCATGGATGAATCTTGTTCAAAAACTTATCCTTCTTCAATATTGAATGCGAATCCAGGAGCTGTTGTTGATCCAGTGACGGTCTCCTTATTACCTCAATCTGATTCTCTTGTAGCATGGGAAGGTGGCGATCATGTTACGTTCTCTGACTCAGTGTCATTGAAGTTACAAGCATTCCAATCAGGCTCCGCAAAACTTGGGATTGCAAGTAGCTCGGTTCCGCAGTTTGGTTTTGACGGTGCGAAGTGTCGTATCGCTGGTGGTCCGCTATCTGAACAAAACTGTAATATCTTGTTTAACTCTGCTGCATTAGGGGTCACTGTGCCGGATAAAGTCGCAGGTAAGCCATTCTTTAACAATGACGGAGATGCATTATATAGCAACCAAAGCTCACCATATTTAGAGTTTTGTAGCTTGCCAAGTCAGCAAGGTGGTAACGGCGAAAATCGAGATGTTCAGCTGTCTATCGAAAGAATAGAGCCGACAAGTAACGCAGTATCAGTACCAGCTTACGTTTCTTTCAAAAAACGAGATGGTAAGTTCAGTGATGAAGTTAGTGTTGGAACAACTGATGTTGATATCGCAGATGTTTATTTTAATAACCAAGGTAAAGCATACTTTAACCTGAGATACCCTGAAGCTGGCAAGGTTGCGCTGAAGGCAAGAATTAAAGATGAAAGTGACTCCTTGGGCCAGAATAGCTTTGTTAGTTTCCCTGCATATCTGACGCTGTCAACCGATGGGGGACAATGTAGCTCAGGTTCTTGTTCTCAAGGTTTTGTTGCTGCTGGTGAACCTTTCAATATGTTCGTAACAGCTCATCAATTTGGCGGAGCATTGGCGAAAAACTATCAGCAAGAAGGGCTATCTGTCGCTCATAAAGTGACTTATCCAACGGCTGGCGCTTTGTCAACCGGGGTTTTAGGTAAGGATGTGTATAATCATGACACGCCAACAAATGCAAAAGATTCAATTGAGCAAAGTGTCTCCGAGGTTGGGGCGTTTGAGTTTACAGTAACGCCACCAGAAGCCTACTTGGGTAGTAAAGCATTTGTGATTGAGCCCGCGAAAGGCGTCATTGGTCGATTCTACCCTAAATACTTTAAAGTTTACCCAGATGAAAGTGTGGACTGGGATTATCCCAACGCGCAGAGCTTTGCTTATATGAATCAGCCGTTTGGAGTGAGTAAGTTTTATGTTGAGGCTCTAAATGCGGGTAAAGGTGCTTTAACTAACTACACATATTTTGATGATTCTTTGTTGGCTAAGTTCAACCTATATGAGAATGGGGCATACACGTCTCGTTTCTCTTCTGTGAAGACGTACAGCGGAACATGGAAGGAAAGCTCTGGTAAGTCGCTCGCGGATTCTAGAAGTGTAGGTATTTATACGGGCTCAAGTAGTGATGGTTTGTTTGTAGCGAAGGGAAATGGAGCCCATTACCCTGATGGACCTTTTAACTTGTTTGAGCAAGGTAAGGACACATTAATTTCAATCACAGGCTCAAGTGCTAGTAAGGATCCTGTGACGGTAATCGAGAGTGATTCAGTTTTGGCTCCGCAACCCGACATCCGCTTTGGTCGAGTTGACCTAGATGATGTAGGTGGCAACCAAGGCACGACATTACATGTGCCACTTCGAGTTGAATACTGGAATGGTAGCCGCTTTATTGCTAACCCTGATGACAGCCAAACTAAAGTGTTTGGAGAAATTGAAGATGACTCTCAGGTGCACATTTGGCCGACAGATAATAGTGCAAAAGAGGTAACTCTAGGCGATGGTGGGACCGTTTCTTCTGGTTCTTCTCGCTCTGTTACTGCAACTCAAGCTGAACCATACCGTCAGCAAACGCGCGTTTGGTTAGACCTTGATGATTCAAAAAATGGTTTACCTTGGCTCAAGTACAACTGGGATAATGACAAAGTGGGAGAAGAAAACCCATCCTCCGTCGTCACCTTCGGTATTCACCGTGGTAATGACCGTGTGATTTACCGTGGTGAGCCAGGGTTAACCGGACAGTAACAACTTAGGTTTTTGCCCTTAAGTTAGGAAACTGCAAGAAATTGAGGCTTTCTGCTCATGTTTGTGTACCAATACCTTGCTGTGACAGCGAGGCATTGGTACATTTAGAGCAATTTTTGTCTTCTATATTTTTGCAGGATGAGCGAAGAGTATGTTTAAGAAACTTCGTGGCATGTTTTCTAACGATCTATCTATCGATTTAGGTACAGCCAACACTCTAATTTACGTAAAAGGGCAAGGTATTGTCCTTGATGAACCTTCTGTAGTTGCTATTCGTCAAGATCGTGTAGGTTCTGCAAAAAGCGTTGCTGCAGTCGGTCACGCAGCAAAACAGATGCTTGGTCGTACACCTGGCAACATTTCCGCTATCCGCCCAATGAAAGACGGCGTAATCGCTGATTTCTACGTAACCGAAAAAATGCTTCAGCACTTTATCAAACAAGTGCATGACAACAGCATCCTAAAGCCAAGCCCACGTGTTCTTGTTTGTGTTCCTTGCGGTTCTACCCAAGTTGAGCGTCGCGCGATTCGTGAATCAGCACTCGGTGCTGGCGCGCGTGAAGTTTACCTAATCGACGAGCCAATGGCGGCAGCAATTGGTGCAGGCCTGCGCGTATCTGAGCCGACAGGTTCAATGGTGGTTGATATCGGTGGTGGTACAACTGAAGTTGCTGTTATCTCTCTAAACGGTGTTGTTTACTCATCGTCTGTACGTATCGGTGGTGACCGCTTTGATGAAGCGGTAATTAACTACGTACGTCGTAACTACGGCAGCTTGATTGGTGAAGCCACGGCTGAAAAGATCAAACACGAAATCGGTTCTGCTTACCCTGGCGATGAAGTTCAAGAGATTGAAGTTCGCGGTCGCAACCTTGCAGAGGGTGTGCCACGCAGCTTTAGCCTGAACTCAAACGAGATCCTAGAAGCGCTTCAAGAGCCGCTATCTGGCATCGTCTCAGCAGTCATGGTTGCACTAGAGCAGTGTCCACCAGAGCTTGCTTCAGACATTTCTGAAAACGGCATGGTTCTGACTGGTGGTGGCGCGCTACTGAAAGATCTTGATCGTCTATTAATGGAAGAAACCGGTATCCCTGTGGTTATCGCGGAAGATCCACTAACGTGTGTTGCGCGTGGTGGCGGTAAAGCACTAGAAATGATCGACATGCACGGTGGCGATCTGTTCTCTGAAGAATAAAGGTTTAGGTGAAGCTCATGTCGGGCTTCACCTTCATTTCTGCTCTCTCTGTAATTCAAACATGCTCCATACCTAAAAGTATTTATTTAAGTATTTTTAGGTTGCCAAGTAAGGCTCAATAACCATGGAAGCAATCAGGTCAAAAACAAGATGAAACCGATTTTTGGCAGAGGGCCGTCTCTGCAATTACGTCTGTTTTTTGCTGTCATCGTGTCGGCGAGCTTAATGCTGGCTGATAGTCGTCTAGATACGTTTTCCAACGTCCGATACTTATTGAACAGTATGGTTGCCCCCATTCAATACGCAGCCAATTTGCCTCGCAGCATGTTCGATGGCGTATTTGAACGTTTTAATACTCGTCAGGCATTAGTTGAAGGCAATCGCAACTTAAAGCGAGAAGTGCTACGCCTGAAAAGCGAGCTGATCTTGCTCGATCAATATAAAGAAGAAAACCAACGTCTACGCAAATTGTTAGGTTCTTCATTTGTCCGGGATGAAAAGAAAGTCGTAACAGAAGTGATGGCGGTTGATACCTCACCTTATCGTCATCAAGTGGTGATTGATAAAGGACAAATAGACGGTGTGTACGTCGGACAGCCAGTGATCAACGAAAAAGGCATTGTTGGTCAGGTCACGTTTGTCGCAGCGCACAACGCACGTGTTCTGTTGCTAACGGATGCGAAAAATGCGATTCCTGTCCAGGTGATCCGTAACGATATTCGAGTGATCGCGTCGGGCAATGGTGAAATGGATGAAATCCAACTGGAGCACATTCCAACCAGTACTGATATTCAGGTTGGCGATCTACTGGTGACATCCGGCCTAGGTGGGATTTACCCAGAAGGGTACCCAGTCGCGACGGTTACCAATGTGGATCACGATACGCGCCAAGAATTTGCGGCAATCAAGGCTGAGCCAGTTGTAGAGTTTGATCGTTTACGTTACCTCTTGCTGATTTGGCCGAATGAAGATCGTCAACACAAAGTGCTGCGATCCAATGTGGAAGAAGGGTTAGAGCAAGAAGAACAAGAGGTAACTGATGGCCAATAATGTAGTGAGTAGCCGAATGGTGATTGGTGTCAGTTTCTTCGTTGCGCTGGTGTTGCAAACCATTCCGTGGCCAGGTGTGTTAGATGTTTTACGTCCATCATGGTTGTTCCTTGTAACGTGTTATTGGGTGTTGGCACTGCCGCACCGAGTGAACGTTGGAACCGCGCTAGTACTGGGCTTATTATGGGATATCTTGATCGGTTCAACGCTTGGAATTCGCGGCATGATGATGTCGATTGTCATCTATCTGGTGGCGTTGAATTTCCTGTTGATTCGTAACATGGCATTGTGGCAACAGTCGATTTTAATTGCCTTTTTTACTGCGTTATTGGAAGTTTTGATATTCTGTGGGGAATATTTGAACCAGGACGTAGTATTTAATCCATTATCTCTGTGGACGGCGGCAATAAACTGTATACTTTGGCCATGGATGTTTTTATTAATGCGACGAGTTCGTCGTGCATGGCACGTAAGGTAAAGCGGTGAAGAAAAGCTTATCTCTCGTTCTCGCTTCGGGTTCTCCGAGAAGAAAAGAGCTGCTTGCTCAACTAGGTTATGACTTTGAGATCGTATTGCCTGATATTGAGGAAGCTAAACAGGCTCATGAGCAGGCACGAGAGTACGTGCTGCGTCTTTCTTTGGAAAAAGCTCAGGCAGGCTTAGCATTAGCTAAGCCTGATTCCGTTGTATTGGGCTCTGACACGGTCGTAGTATGCGATGACCGTGTGCTAGAAAAACCAAAAAGTTTTGAAGATTCAAAGCGTATGCTTACTGACTTATCCGGTCGTCGTCATCAAGTGATGACTGCGGTGAGCGTCGTATCATCGGAACAACAACATTCAGTGGTCGTCACCACTGACGTGTGGTTCAAACAACTGACTCACGAAGAAATCGAACAATATTGGCAGTCAGGAGAGCCATGCGATAAAGCTGGAAGTTATGGTATTCAGGGACTCGGAGGGCGATTTGTCACCCGAATCGAAGGCAGTTATCACGCTGTAGTAGGCTTACCTTTGTTCGAAACCGATCAGCTAATTCAAGAATTTTTATAATTGTTTTGAGGTGTGCACATGAGTGCAGAATTGCTGCTTAACGTGACCCCGAGTGAAACTCGTGTGGCCATGATTGAAGGTGGAGTACTACAAGAAATACATATCGAGCGCGAATCGCGTCGTGGCATTGTGGGCAATATATACAAAGGCAAAGTCAGCCGAGTACTGCCAGGTATGCAAGCGGCTTTCGTCGATATCGGTTTAGATAAAGCGGCGTTTTTACATGCGTCAGATATTGTCCCGCATACCGAATGTGTGGCAGAGAACGAAAAACAGCAGTTTCAAGTCCGTGATATCTCTGAGCTGGTACGTCAGGGGCAAGACATTGTTGTACAAGTGGTCAAAGATCCGCTCGGTACGAAAGGCGCGCGTTTAACGACGGATATCACCTTACCTTCGCGTTATCTTGTTTTTATGCCGGGGGCCAGTCATGTCGGTGTTTCGCAGCGTATTGAGAGTGAGAAAGAGCGCGAGCGTCTGAAAAAAGTGGTGAATCATTACTGTGATGAGCACGGTGGTTTTATCATTCGTACCGCAGCGGAAGGCGCGGATGAAAAAGAGCTTTCTCAAGATGCGGCATTTCTAAAGCGTTTGTGGCTAAAAGTCATGGAGCGTCGTTCAAAATACAAAACGCGTTCAACGCTTTACGGTGAGCTTGGTTTAGCCCAGCGCATTCTGCGTGATTTTGTCGGCACAGAGCTCGATAAAATCATGGTCGACTCCCGCCTCGAATATGAAAACCTGAAAGAATTCACTTCTGAGTATGTACCTGAGTTAACAGACAAGCTTGAGCTTTACGAAGGTGACAAGCCAATCTTTGACATGTACGACACCGAGAATGAAATTCAGCGCTCCTTAGAGCGCAAGGTTGAGCTAAAGTCGGGTGGCTATTTGATCATTGATCAAACTGAAGCTATGACAACTATCGACATCAACACTGGTGCATTTGTTGGTCGTCGTAATCTTGAAGAGACCATCTTTAATACCAACATTGAGGCAACGCAAGCTATTGCTCGTCAGCTGCGTTTGCGTAATCTTGGCGGCATCATCATCATCGACTTTATCGATATGGCGTCTGAAGAGCACCGTCAGCGAGTGCTTACCTCATTGGAAACCGCACTGGCTAAAGACCGAGTAAAAACCAACATCAACGGCTTTACTCAGCTCGGCTTAGTCGAGATGACGCGTAAGCGCACACGAGAAAGTATTGAACATATCTTGTGTTCTGGCTGTCCTACTTGTGAGGGCCGTGGTAGCGTGAAAACGGTTGAAACCGTGTGCTTTGAGATATTACGCGAGATTACTCGTGTAAACCGTGCTTACGACGCCGATAATTTTGTTGTGTACGCATCGCCGTTTGTTGCTGAAGCGCTGTTGGGTGATGAGTCTCATGCATTGGCTGAGCTCGAAGTATTTATTGGCAAGCAAGTGCGAGTTCAGGCTGAGCCCCTGTACATTCAGGAACAGTTTGACGTCGTAATGATGTAATTTGGAACATTTGTGAATTCTGGTGTTAACCGTTTTGGGCGTTTTTGTGCGTGGAGTTTAGTTACTGTACTGGTGTTATTGGCCATATTAGTAACCACACTGCGCGTCACATTGCCACAACTTAACCACTTCCAAGATGAGATCAAAACCTGGGTCAAGCAGGACACAGGTTTTGACTTTTCTATCGCTAACGTCGCAGGGACGTGGCGCAATAATCACCCCTCCATCGCGCTACTCGGTTTAGAAGCGAACCTGCCGAATATTCAGGATGCACGCTTTGCCGTTGAAGAAATCCAAATTGAATTCGATCTCATTCAATCTCTTTTGCAACTCAAACCGGTGGTCGCAGACCTCACCATCCATAACCTCGCTCTGGATATTCACACCGTAGACATTCTGCCGACCTCTAGTCGTCAAGAGCAGGAGTCGAGTGTGGACAAGAGCGAAGTGAAGCTCATCGACCAACTCGACTCACTTCTTTTACGTCAGTTTGAAGACTTCACCATTACCGACTCACGGATTTGGTATAAATCGGTATCTGGTGAGACTCGCCGTTTAGATATCGAGCAGCTCCGTTGGAGCAACCAAGGCAAGCACCACTTAGCAGAAGGCACCGTGAACATTGCCGATGTTCGTCTGAATTCATTGTTAGTGAGCGCTAACTTTAAAGACCATGGTTCGCTGCGTGATGTGTCTGGTGAGTTTTACGTGAGTGCCCAAGATGTCTCAGTGACGCCTTGGTTAACCACTTACATGCAAGAAGAGTCGGGTGCTGAATCGGGTAAGGTCAGCTTAAACACTTGGCTGACGCTGAAACACAGCCAACCGAATGATGCGTATGTTGAACTGTTGCCTTCTGAGCTCGTGTGGAATGAAAACGGTCGTCATGAGCTGTTTATCGAGTCAGGTATTTTCAATCTTCGACCAGATAAACAAGGTTGGAAAGTAAATGGTCACTCACTTCGGATCCGAACCGACAACACCCCTTGGCCGGAATTAGACGCAGCGTTTGATTGGCAACCGAATGGTTGGACGCTCAACCTTTCTCAACTCGATATCGAAGCACTTATTCCGCTCATCAAATTGGCTCCAGAGTCGGAATCGACCAGTGATCTTATCAACAAACTGGCACCGAAAGGCCGAGTTGAAGATGTTCGCTTGTCCATGAACGGTGGCTTAGACACGTTACGCTACTCCGCGGAACTGGATGAACTTGCGATGACGCAATGGGAACTGCTACCAGGATTCCATCATGTACAGGGCAGTGTATCTGGTGATTTAGATCAGGCAAAAGCGAAAGTAACCGTCATTGATGATGTATTTCCGTACGGTGATGTATTTCAAGCTCCGCTGAATATCAAACAAGGTGAAGTCGATATTATCTGGCAACAAGATGAGAGCGGCTGGCGCTTGTGGTCTGATAAAGTGACGGCAGCGACACCAGATCTTCAAGTACTAGGAGCATTCCGTCTTGATTTTCCAAAAGAACAAAGCCCATTTTTATCGTTTTATGCTGAAGCAGATCTCTATAACGCAGGTGAAACATGGCGTTACCTGCCGACTCTGGCACTAGGACAAGACTTAACGGATTACCTATCGACTGCGATTCAAGGCGGTAAAGTGAATACGGCTAAGCTGCTGTGGTATGGCGAGTTAGGGGATTTTCCTTACAAAGATCATAATGGCATGTTTCAGGCGTGGGTCGGTTTAAAAGACGCGAAATTTAGCTTTGATACGGCGTGGCCAACCATCACGGATCTGCAGCTGGACTTGCTGTTTGAAAATGATGCCATGTATTTGGATTCAAAGTCCGCTACGCTAAATGGTGTTCATGCCAAGCGTATTACTGGGCGAATCCCTGAGTTGGCGGAAGGTGGACACATTGAGATTGAAGCCAAAGCGAGCGCGCCGGGCAATGAAGTTCGTGACTACATGATGGCGACGCCATTGGTGGACTCGGTCGGGGCAGCGTTGACGGCGCTGCAAGTGAGTGGTCCGGTTTACTCTGAGTTCCAGCTCAACATTCCGTTTGATTTTGAAAAAGAGTCCCGTGCTTGGGGTTATGCCGATTTAACAGAAAATCGTGTCGATATTGAAGCGCCGCCAATGACGCTGGAGAAAGCCACAGGGCGTATCCACTTCGATAATGATGTGGTCACCACATCGGGTTTGTCTGCAGAGTTGCTTACCCAGCCTATCTCCCTCGATTTTCGTGGTGAGAGTGCGGAACAGGGCTACAATGTGACGATTAACACATTAGGGGATTGGGACGTTGAGCCTCTCAAACCTTATGTTGGTGAGCGTTGGTTAAAGCTTGTTTCTGGGCATGCGCCGTGGCAAATGGACATTGACTTACAACTTAATGATGTAGGCTTCACCTATCAACTTGATGTGTTGGCGCAGCTAAATCGTTTAGCGAGTCAATATCCCTATCCGCTAGCGAAACAAGTTGGCGAGTCCGGGCAAGCAAAACTGCAGGCATCCGGCAACCAAGAAAGTATTTCAGCAAGACTACAGATCCCAAATGCTAAGTATCAAACCGAGATAGATATAACTGGCGAGGTACCTGTTCTGACGGCGACTCATTTAATGGTCGGCAAAGGTGGTTTCAGGATCAGCCCTATTGTCGGACACGATGCATCAGTGCGTGTCGGTGAGCTTAATTTAGACCAGTGGGCAGAGCTGCTTCAGGGCTCGGAAGGTAAGCAATCCTCATCTGTTCTGGCAAGCATGAAGACGCCGAGTATTCCATTGCCTACACGGATTGATGTTGAAACGCCAAACTTGCAGCTTGGTGGGATTGAGTTTCATGATGTGGACTTCTCCGCAAGCAAAAAGAATTTGAGCTGGCAACTCGATGTGGACAGTCAAGAGGTTAAAGGTAAGGCTAACTATCTGAAGCCGTATGACTTATCGGTCTCTTTGGAGCACTTGCACCTGTATATTCCAGGGTTTGAAGAGATGACCAAAGAGCGCAGTTCGCTCTTTGCCAGTGAAGACCAAAATGCGCCTTTGATTACCAATTTTGACCGCCAGTTTCACGCTGAGATGCCAAACTTAACTTTGAACATCGATGATTTTTGGTTGCAAGGTTACAAAGTGGGGAAGGTGAATGTTGATTTGCAGCGTCGCGAGAATCGTTTGGAGTGGAAAAATATCACCTTTAGCAGCGGCAAAAACCGCATTGATATGAGCGGTTGGTGGGACCTGACAAAAGAGAGTAGCCATTCCAACTTAACCATGAAAATGAAAGGTGATAACAACTCTGACCTTATGGAGCGCTTTGGTATCACATCGGGTATTCAGCAGGCACCATTTGAGATCAACGCCAATATGGAATGGGACGGCGCGCCTTGGTCGATGAAGACACAAACCTTGCAAGGGCATGTCTCAACGGAATTTGGTAAAGGCGTGATCAGTGAAGTCAGTGGTGCGGCACGCTTGTTAGGCTTGTTCAGTTTGGATTCTATCATCCGTAAGATGCAGCTCGATTTTACCGACGTATTCGATAAAGGCATGGCGTTTAACTCGATCACGGGCACGGGCAAAATCCAAGATGGCGTGTTTATCACCAACGATATCGTGATGGATGCCTTAGCAGGAGAAATGCAGATCCGCGGCATCGCCAATATGACCAGCAGAATGGTCGATGCGGAAGTGAAGTTCACCCCAGACATCACATCAGGCCTACCAATGCTGACCGCGTTTGCAGTAGCGCCACAAACCGCGTTGTATGTTTTAGCCATCTCAACAGTGATTTCTCCGGTGGTTGAGGTCTTCACTCAAGTCAATTATGAAGTGAAAGGCCCACTAGATTCACCAACGGTGAAAGAAATTTCGCGAAGTAAAGGTGAATACAAACTGCCAGAAAAGCTGCGTGAACAGGCCAAATAACTCACCGACTAAAATGGAATAAGGAGGAAACACATGGAACGTGTTGGCATTATTCAAATGACATCGGGTCCAGATATCACCGCGAATCTGGACTTTATTGAAAAACAGTGTGCTTTGGCGAGTAAGCAAGGTGCCAAGCTTGTCCTTACCCCTGAAAATACGGTGCTGTTTGCCAACCGCGAAGCGTACCATCAACATGCAGAGCCACTTGGGAGTGGCGTGATTCAACAGCGGCTCTCTGAAATCGCAAGAAAGAACCAGTTAACACTGATTGTCGGAAGCATGCCCATTCAAACCGCAAAAGGTGTCACGACCACAACGCTTGTATTGCCGCCGCACGGTAAATGCATTGCTCACTATGACAAACTGCATATGTTTGATGTCGACGTAGCCGATGGTTATGGTAGTTATCGTGAGTCGGATACGTTTATGGCGGGTAATCAAATAGTCGTGGCGGAAACCGATATCGGCAGCGTTGGATTGAGCATCTGTTACGATCTTCGTTTCCCTGAGCTTTATAAAGTATTACGCCAAGAAGGCGCGGATATCATTGTGGTGCCTGCTGCGTTTACCGCTGTGACGGGGCAAGCTCACTGGGAAGTATTATTGCGAGCTAGAGCGATTGAGACACAATGTTGGATTTTGGCAAGCGGACAAACTGGAACGCATCCATGTGGACGAAAAACATGGGGACACTCAATGGTCGTTGACCCTTGGGGACGTATTCATAAACAGCTTCAGGATGAAGTAGGCTTATTGGTGACAGAGATAGATTTGTCACAAAGCCAACAAGTAAGGCAGAATATGCCGCTGACTCAACACAGTCGCTTTCAAAATGAATTGAGACGGAAATAAAAGAGCTAACTATGAGCACAAACCAAATAGAACAGGCACTCCTTGCCCCAAATGGTCTGACAGAACAAGACATTGCTGACACGCTTGCCAGCATTGCGACACGCCAGATCGATTATGCGGACATTTACTTTCAGTCCAGCTGGCATGAGTCTCTGGTTCTAGAAGACAGCATCATCAAAGATGGCTCTTTTAACATTGATTGTGGTGTTGGTGTCCGTGCGGTAACTGGTGAAAAAACCGGCTTTGCCTACTCTGATCAAATCCAGCCTGAAGGTCTGAAGCAGAGTGCAATGGCGGCGCGCGGTATTGCTCAACAAGGGCAGAATGGTAAAGTCCAAGCGTTTAAACGCACCGAAAACCAAGCGTACTACGCCGCTGTGAATCCATTAGCTGGGTGGGAAAAGCAGCAAAAAACAGAATTGCTCAAATCTCTAGATGCTTACATCCGCACTAAAGAACCATTGATTAAAGAAGTCTCGATCAGCATCAGCGGTGTGCATGAGCAGATGCTTGTTGCGGCAACAGACGGTACTTATGCAGGCGATATTCGTCCTTTGGTGCGTTTGTCTATTAGTGTGCTTGCACAAAAAGGTGAACGACGTGAACGAGGTAGCGCTGGTGGCGGTGGCCGTTTTGGTTACGATTTCTTTTTAACGGAAAGCAATGGTGTGAAACAAGCTTTCCATTATGCAGACGAAGCGATTCGCATGGCGTTGGTAAACCTTGAAGCAGAAGCCGCACCAGCAGGCATGATGCCAGTGGTATTGGGCTCAGGTTGGCCAGGCGTATTGCTACATGAGGCGGTAGGTCATGGCCTAGAAGGTGACTTTAACCGTAAGGAATCTTCGGTTTTCTCTGGCAAAATGGGTCAACAAGTGACGTCTTCACTGTGTACCATCGTCGATGACGGCACGTTAAAAGACCTTCGTGGTTCACTCAATGTGGATGATGAAGGAGTGAATGGCCAGTACAACACGCTTATCGAAAATGGTGTGCTGAAAGGTTACATGCAAGACAAGCTAAACGCGCGGTTAATGGGTGTGAACCCAACAGGTAACGGTCGTCGTGAGTCGTATGCACATTTGCCAATGCCTCGTATGACCAACACCTACATGCTTCCAGGTGAACATACGCCAGAAGAAATTATCTCGACGGTCGAGAAAGGGTTGTATGCGCCAAACTTTGGTGGCGGCCAGGTGGACATTACTTCGGGTAAGTTTGTGTTCTCTGCATCCGAAGCATACTTGATTGAAAACGGTAAAATTACGCGCCCTGTTAAAGGTGCGACGTTGATTGGCTCAGGTATCGAAGCAATGCAGCAAGTGTCTATGGTCGGTAACGACCTAAGTATCGACAAGGGCGTTGGCGTATGTGGTAAAGCAGGTCAAAGTGTACCTGTTGGTGTTGGTCAGCCGACCTTGAAGCTGGACTCACTGACAGTGGGTGGCACTGAGTAACTCAGTCGAATCGTTATAAAAAGAGCGCTCATTAGAGCGCTCTTTTGCTTTGTGAGTCGGTGTCAATTACAGGTTTTCTTCAGCAAATTCCGCCAAGCGGCTACGAACCACGCCGTTGAGGTGAATATTTGCGCTGCCTTCAAAGTTCTTGAAGCGCTCAACCATGTACGTCAACCCTGATGTCACTGGGGTGAGGTAATGAGAGTCAATCTGCGCCAAGTTACCGGAGCAGACGATCTTGGTTCCTTCGCCGCAGCGGGTGATGATGGTTTTGATTTGTGAAGCGGTGAGGTTTTGACACTCATCAAGCAGCACAAACGCATTTTGAATCGAACGGCCACGCATAAAGTTGATCGATTTAAACTGAATATTGGCTTTATCGCAGATGTACTTCAATGAGCCTTCAGTGCAGTGATCGTGTTTATGTAGCGCTTCCAAGGTATCGGTCACCGCCGCTAACCACGGCATCATTTTCTCCTCTTCTGAGCCGGGTAGGAAGCCGATGGATTCACCGATGTCTGGCGTGTTACGCGTCACGATAATTTTATCGAACATGCCTTTTTCAATCGTTTGCTCCAGTGCTGCTGCCATGGCTAATAGCGTTTTACCACTACCAGCGGCACCGGTTAAAATCACCAGGTCAATATCCGGGTCAAGTAAGGCATCCAACGCCATTCCTTGGTAGATATTTTTTGGTGTGATGTCCCAAGCCTTACGGTGCATCATGCGTTCGCGGCTCAGGTCGAGTAGCGTTAATTTGTCTTCATTGATGGTTTCTACGCGGCCAGCAAAGTCGCTGTCTTCATCAATCACATATTGGTTAATAAAGGTTGGTTCAAAAGGTTCACGACTGAGCTTGTGATAGGTTTTTCCGTCCAGCGCATAACTTTCTACTTCCTCAATATCACTCCAGAAGTCCCCCTCACGCAGTTGAAAACCTTTGGTGAGGTATTGAATGTCGTCAATCAGTTGATCGGTTCGGTAGTCTTCAACAAAACGTACGCCAGCGCCTTTGGCGCGCAGACGCATGTTAATGTCTTTCGTGATCAGTACCACTTCACGTGGTGCTCGTTTGTTTTGCAGATAAAGCACCGCATTGAGTATGCGGTTGTCACCGGCTTTGTCGGCGAAGGCTTTGACGGTTTCCTGCAGTTCAAAATCCGCCAAAATGGAAATGGTGCCTTGGTCGGGGCTGTCTTTAGAAACAGGAATACCTTCAGAAATTTCATCGGGCGTTGCTTCTTTAAATAAATCTTCCAAAGCGCGAATAGCCACGCGAGCGTCTCTTGCGACATCGCGTTTGCTGTCTTTGATTCGGTCGAGTTCTTCCAACACGGTCATGGGGATAACGACATCGTGTTCTTGGAAAGAGAAGATGGCAAAGGGTTCATGAAGAAGAATGTTGGTATCAAGTACAAACAGTTTCCGATCGGTATCGCCCATAGCGTCTCCTTGCCGTAATACGGCTCTGCATGCGAGTGGTTAGGTCGTTCTCAAATAGGTGTGAAGCGGCCTAACTCTGATTGCTTGCAATAGAGGTTGTCGGGCTGATGTCGGTTAGTGTGCAACCGAGTAGCAAGACAACTTACTGCAAACCCGTGTTGATCCTAATCGTGTACTAACGCGCTTAAATCATATGCAATGGTTTTAAACGCCCCTCACTAGAAGTATACGTAATATTTACGTTCTACAACTTAATAATTGGCATGAGTATTTTACAATTTGATTGCATTTATAGTTTGGGAAAAAAAGTTTCCGCTTGATGCGGTTTCGGCGTGACCTAAATCACAGCTTCAAGTAAGATTAGCGACCTTTTTCTGCGTATAGGCTACGTCCGATTTATCATGTTGAGCTGGCTTAAAAATACTCAGTTCATACTGGAATGACGAATGCTATCGGCATAGCAGAAGCCAGAATCAGATCTAAACTATTATCCATGCCTACGGGCATGAGTAGACCAACAAGAAACACGAATCAAGAACTAATAACGAGGTAGTCAATTCATGACATTTGCTTTGGGGCAGCGCTGGATTAGCGATACGGAAAGCGATTTAGGTTTAGGTACCGTTGTAGCAATGGATGCTCGTACTGTGACATTGATGTTTGCAGCGTCAGAGGAAAACCGAGTTTACGCACGTAACGATGCACCTGTTACCCGAGTCACCTTTAACGTTGGTGATGTCATCGACTGCCAAGAAGGTTGGTCTCTAAAAGTTGAAGAAGTACTGGAAGATGAAGGTCTATACACCTATTTCGGTACTCGTGAAGACACGCAAGAAACCGCCGTTGTTCTGCGTGAGATTTTTCTGAGCAACCAAATTCGTTTTAATAAACCTCAAGATAAGTTGTACGCCGGTCAAATCGATCGCATGGACAACTTTGTTCTGCGTTACCGTGCGCTAACCAACCAGTTTGAGCAGCATAAGAGTCCAATGCGTGGCTTGTGTGGTATGCGTGCAGGTTTGATCCCTCATCAGCTTTACATCGCGCACGAAGTTGGCCGTCGCCACGCGCCACGCGTATTACTGGCGGATGAAGTGGGTTTGGGTAAAACCATCGAAGCGGGCATGATCATCCACCAGCAAGTGCTGTCTGGCCGTGCAGAACGCATTTTGATTGTGGTACCTGAAACACTGCAGCATCAATGGCTGGTTGAGATGATGCGTCGTTTCAATCTGCATTTCTCTATCTTTGACGAAGAGCGCTGTATCGAAGCTTTTGCGGATGCAGAAAACCCATTTGATACCCAGCAATACGTGCTGTGTTCTTTAGACTTCCTACGCAAGAGCCGCAAGCGTTTTGAACAAGCACTGGAAGGCGAATGGGACCTATTAGTTGTCGATGAAGCGCATCACCTTGAGTGGAGCCAAGATAAACCGAGCCGTGAATACCAAGTGGTAGAAGGTTTAGCTGAACGTACTCCTGGAGTGTTGTTACTGACGGCAACGCCAGAACAGCTTGGTCGTGAGAGCCACTTTGCTCGTCTGCGTTTGCTGGATCCTGACCGTTTCTACGATTATGAAGCGTTTGTCGAGGAAGAAGAGCAATACGCACCTGTAGCGGATGCGATTACTTCACTTTTCTCTGGTGAAAAACTGCCTGATGAAGCGAAAAACCAGATTACTGAGTTGTTGTCTGAACAAGACGTAGAACCACTTTTCCGCATTATCGAAAGTGAAGCGGACGAAGAAGCGAAAGCGTCAGCGCGCCAAGAGTTGATCGACAACTTGATGGATCGTCACGGTACGGGACGAGTTCTGTTCCGTAACACACGTGCGGCTATCAAAGGCTTCCCTGCGCGTAACGTGCACCTGATGCCAATGGATATTCCACCGCAATACACCACGTCAATGCGTGTTGCTGGGATGATCGGCGGTAAGATGAGTTCGGAAGCACGTGCGATGAAGAACCTTTACCCGGAAGAAATTTTCCAAGAATTTGAAGGCGATGACGCAAGCTGGTGGCAGTTTGACTCGCGCGTGAATTGGTTACTTGAAAAGGTAAAGGAGAAGCGCAGCGAGAAAATTCTGGTGATTGCCTCTCGTGCAAGTACGGCTCTGCAATTGGAGCAAGCACTGCGTGAGCGTGAAGGCATTCGTGCGACCGTCTTCCATGAAGGTATGTCGATCCTTGAGCGTGACAAAGCAGCCGCTTACTTTGCGCAAGAAGAAGGTGGTGCACAGGTTCTTATCTGTAGTGAAATCGGCTCTGAAGGTCGTAACTTCCAGTTTGCCAACCAATTAGTCATGTTTGACTTGCCGTTCAATCCTGACTTGCTTGAGCAACGTATCGGTCGTTTGGACCGTATCGGCCAAAACCGCGACATCGACATTCATATTCCTTACCTGAAAGGTACCTCGCAAGCCATTCTTGCTCGCTGGTTTGATGAAGGTTTAAACGCTTTTGCAGAAACTTGCCCAACAGGCCGTGCCGTTTATGATAAGTACTCTGATGATCTGATTGAAATCCTTGCTTCTGGTGATACCAGCACGCTAGATGAGATCATTGAAGCGTCAGCAAAAATGAATAAAGAGCTGAAATCCCAATTGGAGCAAGGCCGTGATCGCCTGTTAGAAATGCATTCAAATGGCGGAGAAAAAGCACAACAAATCGTTGAGAAAATTGAATCAACCGACGGTGATACCAATTTGGTCACCTTCGCACTTTCTCTTTTTGATACGATTGGCTTGAACCAAGACGACAAAGGTGAAAACGCACTGATTGTGACCCCATCTGAGCACATGATGGTACCAAGCTACCCAGGCCTGCCATACGAAGGGGCGACGATCACGTTTGATCGTGATACGGCTTTATCTCGTGAAGATATGCACTTTATCAGTTGGGAGCACCCAATGATCCAGGGTGGTATCGATCTTCTGATGAGTGAAGGGGTGGGGACGTCTGCGGTATCTCTACTGAAAAACAAAGCGTTACCAGTCGGGACCATTCTTCTTGAGTTGATTTACGCGGTAGATGCGCAAGCGCCAAAACGCAGTGGTATCGCGCGCTTCTTACCGAAAACGCCAATCCGTTTGATGATGGACTCGCGTGGCAATGACTTGTCTGCTCAAGTGGAATTTGAAAGCTTTAACCGCCAGCTCAGCCCTGTAAACCGTCACTTAGGCAGCAAGTTGGTCACGTCGGTACAGAAAGACGTACACCGCTTAATTGAAGCGGGGGATAGTCTTATCGAAGCGAAGGTTGAGGAAGTACGCAAGCAAGCTCATCAAGATATGCAGCATAGCTTGAATGCAGAACTTGAGCGTTTGCAAGCACTGAAAGCGGTAAACCCAAATATTCGTGATGAAGAAATTGAAGCCATTGATGCACAAATTAAGGAGCTCACTGGTTACATCAACCAAGCTCAAGTGCAGCTCGATTCGCTACGTTTGATTGTGGTGAGCCACAACTAAGTAAGCATTTATTGCTCATTAAAAAAGGTCTTCAGTTGAAGACCTTTTTCTTTATTTGCGGTTTAGTTTCTTTATTTGCGGTTTAGTTTCTTTATGCAGCATGCATTACTCACTCATAGCTAAGTAATTTATATCAACCACTTCCACCAGATAAATACAGCCAAGAAGCCAAACAAGTAAATCAAACCGGCAATCGACAACCACTTCAATTTAGGTCCAACAGCCAAAGGTTCAGGTAACTCGGTTTTGCTCACTAATGTGTAATTCAGCAGAGCAAAGAATGGCGTGGTCATAAAGGCGAGGATCATCGCAAAGTTCAGCATAGGCAATAACGCAGAAGCCCAGAAAACCACAATACCTAATGCAAGTAAGGCGACCACCAGCATGATCGCTGACGTGGCTTTAGGGTTAGTGTCTGGTTGTGAGCGCAGTAGACGTTGAGAGTCAGAAATAACGCGTGAGTAGCCATCAATAACGGTAATCGTGCTGCCAAAGATACAGAAAAACGCAATTACCGCGATTAAGTAACGAGACCATTCGCCAATTGTTGCCGCATATAAGCCAACCAATTGGTGGGAGAAGCCAACGCCAGAGCTTTCAAGCGCAACGCCAGAGCCATAAAGCATCAAAGAACCTAATGATACAAAGATAATGGCAAGAAAAGCCGTGCCAATATAACCGACATTAAAGTCAAATAGAGCAGAGCGATACGTTACTTCTTGCTGGCTTGATTGGCGTTTTAGCCATGCAGAGGTTAAACAGGAGATCTCTATCGGTGCTGGCATCCAGCCCATTGTTACGACGATAAAGCCAATTGCCGCAATCGACCAAGGTGACGGTGGCTCGAAGTTGGCCACTTGCTCAACAGGGTTACCAAAGGCGATAGAAACGGCAAGTAAAGTCGCGATGGTTAACACCGACATGATCACCTTAGATAGCGTATCGAGCGCTTTGTAATGGCCAGCAAATAATATGATCAGGCAGGTGACAATCACAATGATACTGAGTGATGCCATTGATAGTGAAAACGGAATGAAGTAGCCCAGCAAGCTAGCACTAAACATCAACAAAGCGGCGGTATTGATTACGGCTGAGACCACGCTCAGAAATAGAAATAGCCATAGATAAGGCCGACCTAATTTCGCGTAGCCCTCAACCAAGGTGAGCCCTGTCCCCATGGTGTACTGTACGCCCGCTCGGAAAAAAGGGTATTTAAACAGGTTTACGAGCAGAATCAGTGCAGCCAATTGCCAACCATAAATCGCACCAGCTTTGGTTGATGCGACGAGGTGAGAGCCACCGACTGCAGCAGATGCCATTAATATGCCGGGGCCTAGCGAACGAAAAAATAAGGAAAGTTTGGATTGGGGTTTATCTATAACGGCGGAGTCCATTGCTTATTGTCCTTTTTATCTTATGTATCTTTCTAAAGAGATACATACCGCAGTACATGACAAGCTGAGCGCTCGCCCTATACTGCGCAACGGTAATGTCTTTTAAATGCTGTGTTTTGATGTATTTATTTTAAGTATTCTTTGCGAATATCATGCTGTGTGCATCTAGCACTCTATTCAGTTATGCGTCTTGTTGTCAAACTAAATTTACAACGTGCTAGTTTTAGTTTTTATGCTAAAGGATTGACTTTGTTTTATTGGTTTGAACTTTTCTTCAGAACCCTGCATCTGGGGGCTATTTGGGTATATAATCGCGGCGTTTTTATTTTGTAGAGATCTCCCATGGCAATGCTTGAATATACCCCTCCCACCGACCCTTGGGTCGATATCGTTTTTGAGGATGACGACATTCTGGCAGTGAATAAGCCATCAGGATTGCTGTCTGTTCCTGGTCGCCTTGCAGAGCATTACGACAGCATGTGGAGCCGCCTCAAGGAAGTGCATCCAGAAATCCAAGTAGTGCATCGCTTGGATATGTCGACATCAGGGTTGATGCTGCTGGCGAAAAACAAACCTTCGGAGCGAGCATTAAAAAAGCAGTTCCAATATCGTCTCACTCACAAGGTGTATTACGCACGTGTTTGGGGGCATGTTGAGCCGAAAGAAGGGAATATTGATCTTCCATTAATTTGTGATTGGCCAAATCGTCCGCGACAAAAAGTATGTTTCGACGACGGTAAACAATCTCAAACTTTATTCCAAGTGGTGAAGCGTGAAGTGCACCCTGATGGCACCCATACGACCGTTGTGCGACTACTGCCCATTACTGGTCGATCGCATCAGTTACGCGTGCATTTGATGGCGATTGGTCATGCGATTGTGGGTGATGAGTTTTATGCAAGCGAAGAGGCGTATCAGTTTTCAGAACGTTTAGAGTTGCACGCTGCGGAGCTAAGTTTTTATCATCCAGCTACGGATCAGCTGAGCAGTATTTTTGTACCTTGTGACTTTTATCCTGAAGCCGAGGCGGCGATCTTTAACTATTTTTCGCCAGAACGTACATTGCCTGATTATAAAACATTGCCACACCCTTAATGCCAACCGCAGTCAACAACGGTTCTTTCTAGTTCGCTATTTCGTTACTGTGGTTGATGTATCCTGTCTTTCAGCCGTGAACAAGGAGTTGTTATGTCTTTGCCGACCATCGTATTTTTGGACCGAGCGACCATCCCAGAACATATTGAGATCCCACGACCTAGCTTTCAGCATCACTGGCGTGAGTATGACTTAACCGCGCCAGAGCAGGTAATAGAAAGGTTAGCAGATGCAGATATCGTGATTAGCAATAAAGTCCTGCTTGACCAAAATGTATTAGAGCAACTACCACAATTGCGGATGATCGCGGTTGCCGCGACTGGTTTTAACAACGTCGATGTGGACTACTGTGCTAAGCATGATATTGCGGTTGCCAATGTACGCGGTTACGCGACGCGTTCGGTGCCTGAGCACGTGATTGCGATGCTGTTTGCTTTACGCCGAAATTTATTTGGTTACCATCAAGATATTGCCGCTGGCGAATGGCAGCGTAATAAGCAGTTCTGCTTTTTTACGCACCCAATCGGGGATATAGGTGGTAGCACGTTAGGTGTTGTTGGTAGTGGGGCGCTGGGGCAAGCGACGGCGAATCTAGCTCAAGCGTTAGGAATGACCGTGTTGTTTTCTGAGCGTAAAGGTGCATCAGAATGCCGACCTGGTTATGTGCCGTTTGAGGAAGTATTGAAACGCTCTGATGCGTTGACTTTGCATTGTCCGCTCAACAAGCATACTCAGAATTTGATTGGCAAAGCAGAATTGCAGCAAATGAAGCCCAACGCCATTCTAATTAATACGGGGCGTGGAGGCTTGGTGGATGAGGAAGCGTTGGTGGATGCCCTAAAACAGGGAGAAATCGCTGCGGCTGGTTTTGATGTTTTTACACAAGAACCAGCTGATGAAAGCAATCCGCTGATTGCCAATATGGGTTTACCTAATTTGTTACTTACACCGCATGTTGCATGGGGCAGCGACTCATCGATTCAACGTTTAGTGGAAATCTTGATTGAGAACATTAACGCTTTCGAGCGCGGAGAGCGTATTAATCGCTTGGTGTAACGCTGACATTTAAGTAAAAGATAAAAAAGCAGACATCATGTCTGCTTTTTTTCGTTAATTGAATGCTCGTTGGAATCGAACCGTCGAATTAAAACTCTTCTTCGTTCAGACCTTTTAGGAGCTGGAAGATTTCGCGGTACGCTTTTGCTGGTTTCCCTGCTTTTTTCTCTTTGGCTGCTTGGCGAGCCAGTTGGCGTAGACGCTGACGATCCGCCTCTGGGTACATTTCCATTACGTCATCAATGGCTTTGTCACCTTCTTCCACCACGCGATCACGCAGAGCTTCAAGCTTGTGGAATACCGCCGTTAATTGAGAGTGCTTGTTACGAATCTTATCCAACGCCGCTTGGATTGGCTCTGGATCTTCATAACGCATCAACTTACCAATACGTTGTAATTGGCGACGACGTGCTTCGTTTTTAAAGCGTTGTGCGTCTGCAATTGCTTCTCGCAGGTCTTCGCTCAATGGAAACTTTTCGAGAACTGCAGGTTTGAGGCCGACAAGCTCCTCACCTAGCTTTTGCAGTTCTTCCATGTCTCGCTTCATCTCGGATTTGCTTACCCAGATGATCTCTTCTTCTGGTTCCCATGGCGCTTTTTGATTCTTACGTGCCATTTCAGTTGCCTGTGTTTTGATTAATATTATGACTATTTTAACAAGAATCGTGGGGAGAAAGCGAAATTCTTGTTATCCTATTGTTCATCAAAGACAAGATGTGAAAGACAATGGATATTAAACAGCAGGTTGCTGAGCAACGTACCGAGCTAGAGCAAGCCGTCGCAAGAGCCTTAAAGCTTGCATCGGCAAAATCTGACGCCGCCGAAGTCGCAATTACCAAAAGCACTGGTTTAAGTGTATCTACTCGCATGGGCGAGGTAGAGAATGTCGAGTTCAACAGCGATGGTGCGCTGGGCATTACCGTTTACCGAGGTCAACGCAAAGGCAGTGCTTCCACGTCTGATTTAAGTGAAGCTGCTATCGAGCAAACCGTTATTGCGGCGCTGGATATTGCGCATTACACATCTGAAGATCCATTTGCAGGGCCCGCAGCCAAAGAATACATGGTGCAAGAGATCCCTGAGCTTGATCTTTTCCACCCAGACGCCCCTGATCCCGATTATGCTGCCGATGTGGCGATCGCCGCTGAGAAAGAAGCGTTAAGTTATAACAGTGCAATCAAGCAAAGTGATGGCGCGAGTTATGATAGCCACTACGGGGTGAAAGTGTATGGTAACAGCCATGGCTTATTAGCAAGCTATGCGTCTAGCCGCCACAGTACCAGCTGTTGTGTGATTGGCGTTGGTCAAAATGGCGAAATGGAGCGTGATTACAGCTACACAGTGGCACGTCATCGCGATGACTTATGGACACCAGAAACAGTGGGTCGTAAGGCGGCAGAGAATACGATTAACCGCTTAGATGCGCAGCGCCTAAAGACAGGTAAATACCCAATCATGTTTGCGGCTGATGTTGCGACAGGCTTGATTGGCCATCTCGTTATGGCGATCAGCGGTGGTAACCTGTACCGAAAATCTTCTTTCTTACTTGACCATCTAGGCAAACAAGTGCTTCCTGAATGGTTCAATATCTCAGAACGTCCGCATGTATTGCGTGGTTTGGCATCAAGTCCATTCGATAGTGAAGGTGTGTACACTCAAGACCGTGAGATCATTACCGACGGTGTGCTAGCAACTTATCTGTTAACCAGTTATGCCGCACGTAAAATGAAGATGGCGCCGACAGGTCACGCTGGTGGCATCCATAACTGGTACGTGAAATCGACTGGTCAAAACTTCGAACAAATGCTCAAAGAGCTCGGCACTGGTTTGTTAGTGACAGAAGTGATGGGGCAAGGCGTGAACGTGGTAACAGGGGATTACTCTCGCGGTGCTGCAGGCTTCTGGGTTGAGAACGGTGAAATCCAATACCCAGTATCGGAGATTACCATCGCTGGTAATCTAAAAGACATGTTCAATAAGATTGTTGCCGTAGGTAGCGACGTTGAAACGCGCTCGCAAATTCAAACGGGTTCAATCTTACTGGATGCGATGAAAGTTGCGGGTGAGTAAGCTTTCCTAATTCAGAATTAAAAAAGCCTGATGTGTTCATCAGGCTTTTTAGTTTTTGCAGCTAGGTAATCAGTATTGTGGCAAGCCCTAAGAATACTGATAAACCAATTACATCCGTTACGGTCGTTAACGCCATACCACCAGCTAAAGCTGGGTCGATGTTCATTTTCTTTAAGAGGATTGGAATCGTTACTCCGGCAACCCCAGCGACCAATAAGTTGGTCAGCATCGCGGCGGAAATGATTCCCCCTAGCATCCAGTTACCTTTCCAAGCGACAACAATGCCGCCAATAATCAGCGCCCACATGATGCCGTTGAGTAAACCGATCGAGGCTTCCTTCATCAACAGTTCTCGTTTGTTCGAGTCACCGATATGACCAAGAGCAAGACCACGAATCACTAGTGCGACGGTTTGGTTACCAGCGACACCACCCATGGAAGGAACAATCGTCATCAATACGGCAATGGCAGCCATCTGGTCTAGCGTGGCTTCAAACATGTTAGAAACAGAAGCGGCAGCTAGTGCGGCCAACACGTTGGCCCCAAGCCAGATACTGCGTTTGCGAGCTGATTTTACAACGGGTGCGAAGGTATCTTCGTCATCGTCCATACCTGCCATACTCATCATCGAGTGCTCGGCATCTTCACGGATAACGTCAACTACGTCATCGATAGTGATACGGCCAACGAGATGCTGATTCTCGTCTACGACAGGAGCAGAGACCCAGTTACGACGTTCGAACAGACTAGCAACATCTGAATCACTGGTATCGACAGTGATCGCTTCGTCAGCATCTTCCATGATGTCGACAATTTTGACATCAGGCTGGGTCGTGATCAGCAGAGTAATGGGTAGTTCACCAATCAGTTTGCTTTCTTCATCAATGACATAAAGTGCATCCGTTGCTTCTGGTAGTTCACCTTTCATACGCAGATAACGTAAAACCACGTCCACATCTACGTCACCACGAATCGTGATAACGTCGGTGTTCATCAGCCCACCTGCAGTGTCTTCTGGGTAGGACAGGGCGGTTTCGACACGCAGACGGTCAGAGGAGTCCATTTGCGACAGGACTTCGCGTGACAGGTTGTCTGGCAAGCTACGCAGTACATAAGCCACGTCATCGGTATCCATGCCTTCTGTCGCTTCTGCAAGCGCTTCTGGTGCCATTTTGGATACGAGACTATCTTTGACGTCTTCGTTCAGTTCGTCGAGGATTTCACCGTAGTCTTCAGGGTCGGTGAGTTGCCAGAGAACTTCACGGCTTTTGCGTGGAGAGGCTTCTAAAAGGTGAGCGATATCCTCAGGTTCCATGTCCTGTAACTGACGACGAACATGGACGAAGCGGCCATTTTCTAGCGCTTCTGTGACTTCTTGGAGGGCTTGGTGAGCTTGGTCGAATTCAATTTGCTCTGCCATTCATTCCTCCCAATTCCTGATATTTACAATGCGTTGAATAATAACTTAATTCTAGGCGCCTTTTAATAACAACTTATGATACTAAGCAAATTTATTTATTGGCGCAGTCAGGGGAAGGGGAGTGAGAGGTAATAAAAAAGCGAGTAAATTACTCGCCTTCATCAAATTTATCTTCGATTAAGTGGCAAACGGCATCCAGTGCTTCTTCTGCTTGCTCACCCGCAGCGTGGATTGTGACGTACTGTCCTTGAGCAGACTCAAGCATTAATAAACCCATTACGCTGTCTGCTGTGGCGGTTTTGTCTTCTTCATTGTCGATAGTGATGACCGCTTCAAAGCTCTGGGCCAGTTCGACCAGTTTGACGGCTGCGCGAGCATGTAAGCCAAGGCGATTTTGAATCAATACTTTACGACTTAACTCCACAGCTACTCCTTAGTGTTTTTCTCTAGTGAGGTATGGCGAATTTGCACTTGGTGTCCTTTATTGGCGAAGTACTCACCGATTTGCTGAGTTAAGTACACCGAACGATGTTTACCTCCGGTACAACCTATTGCAACGGTCAAATAGCTGCGGTTGTTCTTCTCGAGCAGAGGTAACCAATTCTCTATAAAGTTTTCAATTTGGTATTTCAAACTTAACACCGATTGGTGCTGCTCCAAAAATGCGGCGATAGGAGCATCCAAACCCGTAAGTGGGCGCAACGCTGGTTCCCAATGTGGGTTGGGCAAGAAGCGAACGTCGAATACGTAATCGGCATCGGAAGGCAGGCCATATTTGAAGCCAAAAGACTCAAATACCATAACAAGCCCTTTGCGATCTCTGCCTTCAACACGCATACGCACGGTTTCACTCAACTCATGCAAAGATTGTCCACTGCTGTTCAGTACAAGATCGGCATGCGCTTTAAGTGGCGTTAAAATTTCTTTCTCACGCTCGATGGCTTGGTCAAGGGAGAGAGAGGTGCCACCTAAAGATAAAGGGTGGATTCGGCGTGTTTCGCTGTAGCGTTTGAGTAGCGTTTCCTTATTGGCGTCCAAGAAAAGCACGGTCACATCAAGCTCTGTTTTCAACTGCTCCAGTGTACCAGTCAGTTCTTTTAGCTTTTTAGGGATATTGCGAATATCAATGCTTACCGCAACATTCTGCTTGCTGTCAGCAACAGAGTGAACAAATGCGTCCAGCAAATTCACTGGGAGGTTATCAACACAGTAATAACCTAAGTCTTCCAGTACGCGCAGCGCAATACTCTTACCGGCACCTGAGTGCCCGCTAACCACGATTAGTCGCATGATGTCCGTCCTGCTTATTGGTGAATCATGATGTCGTAAAGTTCTTCATCACTCTGAGCATTGCGCAGTAGTTTCAATACTTGCTTATCGCTCAGACGTTCTGCCATAGAGGATAGAGTCTTGAGGTGCTCTTTGCACTGTTCTTCTGGTACAAGGAGCGCAAAAAGAAGGTCGACAGGTCGATTATCAATCGCATCGAATTCAATGGCTTCATCACATTGCAGCAAGACAGCAATAGCCTTGTCGCTCGATTGCATTCTAGCGTGTGGGATCGCAATACCGTTTCCGATACCAGTACTGCCCATTTTCTCTCTGTTGAGCATGCACTCGAACAGTTCGGTAGAATCTTGGCCCGTGTGATCAGCCACGATGCGGCTGATCATTTCAAGGGCGCGTTTTTTACTCGTGCAGTGGACCGCACTCTTGGTGCAGTCCAATGACAGTATTTCGCTCAGTTGCATGATTAATGACTGTTTAGTTTTTCTTTGTGCTTATTGAGTTGGCGAACCAATTTATCTACCAGCGAATCGATCGCGGCATACATATTTTCGTCATCAGCTGATGCGTGGATTTCGCCTTGATTTATATGAAGCGTAGCTTCCGCGATTTGAGTGATTTTTTCAACTTTTAGTACAACATGTACTTGATTGATATGGTCGAAGAACCTTTCGAGCTTCTGAAACTTAGAATTTACATAGTCTTGCATTGAATCGGTAAGATCAACGTGATGGCCTTGAATATTGATTTGCATAGACTTTCCTTTTCAGTTAGTGCCTTATAATAGGCGTTTACGCTGACTTGAAGGGGCAATTCCCAAGGATTCTCGATATTTGGCTATCGTACGTCTCGCGACCTGAATCCCTTGGTCAGCCAGAAGAGCAGCAATCTTGCTATCACTCAGTGGTTTAGCAGTATTCTCTGCTGCGACCAGTTTTTTAATGAGTGCGCGAATTGCTGTTGACGAACATTCTCCGCCGTTGTCAGTACTAACATGGCTAGAGAAGAAGTACTTCAATTCAAAAATGCCACGTGGTGTATGCATAAATTTTTGTGTTGTTACACGAGAAATCGTGGATTCATGCATGTCCACTGCCAAGGCTACATCATTTAGTACCATTGGCTTCATGGCTTCCTCACCATACTCGAAGAAATCTTGTTGATGTTCAACAATACATCTTGCAACTTTGAGTAGCGTCTCGTTTCTACTCTCTAAGCTCTTAATTAACCATTTTGCCTCTTGCAAATTGCTGCGGATGTACTGGCTATCCGCGCTATTGCCTTTGCCTAATTGAGCATATTGTTGATTTACTTTTAATTTTGGAACGCTATCTGGGTTGATAGAAACGGTCCATTTGCCGTTGTCTTTAAAAACGGACACATCTGGAATTACGTACTCGGTATCATCCGGTGTGATACGGCTACCGGGACGAGGATCTAACTGCTGGATAAGTTTGAGGACTTCACGGAGATCGGCTTCTTTCAGCTTAGTCTCTTTGATGACTAGCTTGTAATCACGGTTCCCCAGGTGATCAATATGATCCGCAAGAATCATTTTGGCTTCAGCAAGCCACGGTGTGTCTTCTGGGAAAGTCGCTAGCTGTAGCAGTAGGCACTCTTGTAAGTTGCGTGATGCCACACCGAGCGGATCGAACTGCTGAATACGTTTACGAACGGCTTCTACTTCGTCTAACTCAATCTCTTCGTTATCGAAGCTCTCATGAATTTCTTCAGGCGATAGGGTTAGGTAACCGTAGTCGTCAACAGCGTCAATAATCGCTAATGCAATCGTACGATCGGTTTCACTGAATGGTGTCAGGTCAAGCTGCCACATTAGGTAGTCATGCAATGATTCAGTGGTTTCGCCTTGGTAGACGGGCATATCATCATCAAGAGCTAAGCCAGTGCTACCGGTATTCGCGCTGTAGACGTCATCCCAAGTGGTATCGATTTCAAGTTCAGAGCTGATCTCTGACTTCTCAATTACGTCTGAACTGTCTGGAACGTCAATGTCTGCTGGTTCGTTAGCACTGTTGCTATCAGCAGCCTCGACCGCTGATTTATCTTCACCGTTTGCTAGAGGCTCATCTTGGCCTTCTTCAACTTCCAATAATGGGTTTGAATCCAAGGCTTCTTGGATTTCCTGTTGAAGATCGAGTGTCGACAGTTGCAGTAAGCGAATCGCTTGTTGCAACTGTGGCGTCATGGCTAACTGTTGACCTAGCTTGAGTTGTAATGAAGGTTTCATTCAGTGTTACTTACCTTGTAATGCTCAGAATCTTACCGTTCCTAATATAATCATAGACGGAATTGTTCGCCGAGATAAACTTGTTTCACCTGTTCATTATTGAGAACTTCTGCCGGAGTTCCCGATGCAATTAGGTGCCCTTGGCTTACGATATAGGCTTTTTCGCATACGTCCAGTGTTTCACGCACGTTATGGTCAGTGATTAACACTCCGAGGCCGCGATCGCGTAGATGCTCGATGATTTTCTTGATGTCATTAACCGAGATTGGGTCAACACCAGCGAAAGGTTCATCCAACAAAATGAATTGAGGGTTGGCTGCTAAAGCGCGAGCGATTTCCACTCTGCGTCGCTCCCCCCCCGATAGTGCCATACCCGCACTGGTTCTGATGTGCTGAATGTGGAATTCTTCCAACAAATCTTCCAGCTTATCTTGGCGCTCTTCACGTGTCATTTCTTGACGAGTTTCGAGTACAGCCATGATGTTATCTTCTACCGACAGCTTACGGAAAATCGACGCTTCTTGCGGAAGGTAGCCAATCCCGAGACGCGAACGACTGTGCATCGGCAGAATACTGATATCTTTATCATCAATGGTGATGGTGCCTTCATCTCGTGGCACCAAGCCGACAATCATATAAAACGAGGTGGTTTTACCTGCGCCGTTTGGGCCTAGCAGCCCAACAATCTGACCAGATTCAACTTCCAAGCTAACATCGGTTACGACTTTGCGCTTTTTGTAGCTTTTCGCCAAGTTTTTCGCACTCAGTACTGCCATATTAGTTCTCTATCTGATTGGGTTGCAAAATGGTCGTAACGCGCTCTTCCTTAGAGCTATCAGCGACTAGCTTTTGTTTACCAATTTGGTAACGAATCGAAGAACCTTTGATGGTGTTGTTGTCTTGTGCCAGTTGCGCTTGACCTTTCATGGTCAGTTCGTCTGTAGAAATACGGTAATCCAGCTCCACAGCTTGACCACTCAGTGTCTTACCATCGTCCATCAGCTGAGAAAACTTGGCAGGTTTACCAAATGCTTGAATCTGTTTGATGGCTTCGGTTTTAGGATCGCGCGTTACCACGATTCTATCAGCATCGATATTGATGCTACCTTGCTTAAGAGATACATCGCCTTTAAAGATAACCTGGTTACTCTTCATATCCACCTGTTGGGTGTCAGAGTTAATGTAAACCGGTTGTTGAGTATCCGACTTAAGTGCCAGCGCTTGAGGCGCCGCCAATACCAGTGCCAGTAGGCTAAGGTGTAACGGTTTCATATCGACCTTGAACTTCGTCTGTCAGAGTTGCGGTATGCTGCTTTAAGTTGCCTTGCATTGCGCCTCCAGTAGTTTCAAATTGTGGCCCAACCAACATGACCTGTTGATCAGCTTTAAAATCACGATTGGTTAGATTAATGACTAACTTGTCTGTTGCCATGGTATCAAAACTCGCACCCGGCAGAAGATTTTGCATTAAGACTTTGTCATATAACGTTAAGACTTGGTCTTCATCTAACACGGCTCTTGTGGCCGTCACCTTCCATTCAATGACGCTACCTTCACGGTAAACCATCAAAGTCGGGTTATTAAAAATGGTATCTCCACTCTTAGCATAATGGTCTAAGTTCGTGGAGCGGATGATGTAACTGCGGACACCATCTTCACCATAGGTGATGTTTTCCAGTCCAGTACCACTGAACATGGGCAGTTCAGAATCTGGTGCTACTTGAATTGCGTCGTTGCCTTTTGGGGTCAGTAGGTAATAACCGCACCATGCGACAACGAAGATCAAGAGCAAATAAATAAGGCGAGTAAAACTCATATAATGAAGGCCTATCGTTTAGCTCAGTACTTCCCTGACCATTGCCTTTATTTGTGTAATAAATGATTTAAATGTTTGTGCTGATATTACATCACGCCAGCTTTTAGTAAATCGTGCATGTTCAGTGCACCCACAATTTTTTCGTCTTTACATAAAATCAGAGCGTTAATATTTTTATTCTGCATCAAGTTCAAACCTTCAACCGCTAGCATATCAGGGTGCGCTGTGGTTGGATTTGTCGTCATGACTTCGCCAATCGCGGTCGTATGAATATCAATGCGTTTGTCTAAGGTGCGACGTAAATCACCATCGGTGAATATACCAAGCATAGCATCGTGTTCATCGACGATAGCGGTCATGCCTAGCCCTTTTTCTGAAATTTCAAGCAGGGCATCGCGAATCAATGCGTTTGGAGAAACTTTAGGTAACGCTTCTCCAAAGTGCATAATATCAGACAACTTAAGCAGCAGTTTTCTCCCTAACGCGCCACCTGGATGAGATAGGGCAAAATCTTCGGCAGAAAAACCACGCGCTTGAAGTAGGGCTACGGCTAATGCGTCTCCCATTACTAATGTGGCCGTGGTACTGCTGGTCGGTGCCAACCCTAGTGGGCAAGCTTCTTGAGGTACCGTAATTTGTAGGTGCAAGTCAGACAGTTTTGCCATATTGGATTCTGGCTTGCCTGTCATGCTAATTATCTTGATGTTCAGGCGTTTTAATACCGGAAATAGAGACAGAATTTCGTTTGACTCACCAGAGTTAGAAATTGCGAGCACAATATCTCCAGGGCTGATCATGCCCAAGTCGCCATGTGCAGCTTCGCCAGGGTGAACGAAAAACGCAGAAGTCCCCGTGCTTGCCAGAGTCGCAGCAATCTTATTACCAATGTGGCCTGACTTGCCAATACCCATAACGGCTACTTTGCCGCTGTTGGAAAGGATCAGTTCGCACGCTTTCTCAAATTGATCATCAAAGTAGGTATCCAGCTCTTGCAGAGCAGCAACTTCGATATCAAGAACTTGTTTAGCAGCAGCGCGAAAATCAAATTGATTGGACATATCAGTTCTCTACTTATTTATCGTGGTAATTAAGCGGCCATGTTTGCGAATAAGTACACTTGATAACCTAGGAAGCATGCAAACAAGATTGCACCTTCAATACGGTTAATACTGCGTGATTTACCCAAACACATCGCGACAAGTAACAGTGAAACGCCTAACATGACCCAGAAGTCACGTCCCATCGCGTACTCACTCAGTACCGATGGATTAATGATGCCAGGAATGCCCATTACGGCCAGAATATTAAACACATTCGAGCCAATAATGTTACCGACGGCCATGTCGTCTTCACCTTTTAAAACACCAGCAAGCGATGCTGCGAGCTCAGGTAGACTAGTACCGATGGCAATGATAGTCAGCCCGATGACAAGATCGCTCATGCCAAAATACTTTGCAATAATCACCGCGTTATCCACTAGCATGCTTGCTGCCAAAGGAAGCAGTATCAGGCCAATAACCACCCACATGATCGCTTTAGGGTTGCTGACGCCTTCTGGGATCTCTGACTCTTGGTCATCAAGAAAAACATCACCTGATTTTTGTTCTTTGCGGCTGATCTGCAACATAGCAAATAAAAATGCCCCAAAGAGTACAAACAATAAGACACCTTCATAAAAACCGAGATGGCTATTCCAAAGCAGAATACCGGCGAGTACTGTTACAGCAATCATTAATGGCAGTTCCCGGCGGATGACCGCGGAGCTAATCGACAGAGGCTTGATGAGTGCTGTAATACCTAGGATTAACGCGATGTTCGCGATGTTTGAGCCTAAAACGTTACCCACTGCAGTATCGGTTTTTCCGTCCCAGGCTGCGGTTGCAGAAACCATCATCTCTGGCGCAGAAGAGCCCATCGCAAGGATTGTCATGCCGATGACAAGAGGTGAAATACCGACGTTGCGGGCTATCGCTGCAGAACCAAAAACAAGTTTATCTGCACTCCATACGAGCAAAACAAGACCGACTATAAGCAACGCTACGGCTTCGAGCATGAGAATTCCTAAGTATTAAATAAGTAAAATGAATAACCGCTAATTTTGACCTTTTGCGGCCTAAAATGGAAGATAAACGACGAATAAATTAAAGGTTAGTAACGAAAATGTATGCAAATGTCGTTCATTTAAATCAGCAATTCTTGTCTAGGATTTAAACACTTTGCGCTGATTTGATCGTAATCCACAAAAAATTGCAGGTATATACTCGACTTTATTTAATTGAACAGTGCTTTAAATTCAAAGCCAATGTGCTTATGATTGCAGCCTAATAAATGTACCGACGTTACTTTATTAAACGTGAAATTCAACTCCGTTGTGTGTCTGGTTGATGATGCCGTGAGTTGCAACGCTCCGACAGTAGAAGAGATGATATGTCGAACAACGATTTAGTCACCGTGAACAACCTCACTTTTTCACGGGGAGAGCGCAAGATCTTTGATGGTATTGATCTGCATGTTCCTGAGGGCAAAGTGACGGCCATTATGGGACCATCGGGAATAGGTAAAACTACACTGCTGCGTTTAATTGGTGGTCAGTTGTATCCCGAGCAAGGAGAGATCTGGTTTGATGGCGACAATATTCCCTCTCTCTCGCGTAAAAAGCTCTACCATGCTCGAAAGAAAATGAGCATGTTGTTTCAATCAGGAGCTTTATTCACTGATTTGAATGTCTTTGATAACGTCGCCTTCCCATTGCGAGAGCATACGAATTTATCTGAAGAGCTGATTCGTACCATGGTGTTGCTTAAGCTTGAAGCCGTCGGTCTACGCGGCGCGGCACAATTGATGCCGAGCGAGCTATCGGGTGGCATGGCTAGACGCGCTGCGTTGGCGCGTGCGATCGCCCTGGATCCTGATTTAATCATGTATGATGAACCATTTGTCGGACAAGACCCAATCACCATGGGTGTCTTGGTTGAGCTCATTAGTAATCTAAATCAAGCGTTAGGTTTAACTTCTATAGTTGTTTCTCACGACGTGCCTGAAGTGATGAGTATTGCTGATTGGGTTTATCTGATGGCCGATGGCAAAATTATCGCTTTTGGCACACCAGAAGAGCTTAATCAGAATCCTGACCCTCGCGTTCAGCAGTTCTTACAAGGTGATGCAGATGGTCCTGTACCGTTTCGCTTCCCTTCTCAAAGTATCGAAAAGGACTTATTTGATGGTCGATAACTTTATGCATTTTGTCGCCTCACTAGGTAGACGAACGCTCTCCATCTGCGGAGCATTTGGTCGTGCGACTTTCATGCTGATTGGGGCACTGTTTACTAAGCCACAACCGCTTAAAAGCTTTCCTTTGCTCGTTAAACAACTTTATTCCGTAGGCGTCCAGTCTCTGGCGATTATCGTCGTATCTGGGTTGTTCATTGGTATGGTCTTGAGCCTACAAGGCTATGTTGTTCTGGTGGATTACGGCGCAGAGGGCAGTTTGGGGCAAATGGTGGCGCTCTCATTGCTACGTGAATTAGGGCCCGTTGTCACTGCACTTCTGTTTGCTGGTCGTGCAGGCTCTGCGTTAACTGCAGAGATAGGTTTGATGAAAGCGACGGAGCAACTCTCTAGCCTTGAAATGATGGCGGTAGATCCTTTGAAAAGAGTGATCGCGCCACGTTTTTGGGCTGGTGCTATTTCAATGCCATTACTGGCTATGATTTTCATGGCAGTGGGTATTTGGGGCGCTCAGCTTGTTGGTGTTGACTGGAAAGGTGTTGACCATGGCAGTTTTTGGTCAGCGATGCAGTCCTCAGTTGAACTAGGACAGGATATTGGTAACAGTATGATCAAATGCTTTGCGTTTGCAATTACGGTTACTTGGGTCGCTCTATTTAATGGTTATGATGCTATTCCAACTTCGGAAGGGATCAGCCGAGCAACTACGCGCACTGTTGTGCATTCTTCTTTAGCAGTACTAGGACTAGACTTTGTACTGACCGCATTGATGTTTGGGAATTAATCATGCAACAAACACGTAAAACTGAATTATGGGTTGGCAGCTTTGTATTAGCGGGAATTTGCGCGATTCTTGTGATGATTTTTCAAGTTGCTGACGTAAAAAGCATTGGCTCTGGTGATACTTATACCCTCAAAGCTGAGTTCGATAATATTGGTAGTTTAAAAGTTCGCTCGCCAGTAAAAGTGGGTGGGGTTGTGATTGGTCGGGTAAGCAACATTTCACTTAACCCAGATAACTTATTACCTGTTGTAACTCTATCGATCAATAGCAAATACAATCAATTCCCAGAAACGTCGAGCGTACAAATTTTGACGTCTGGCTTGATTGGTGAGCAATACATTGGTTTAGTGCCAGGCTTTGTTTTTGACGATGAAGTCATGCTGGTCGATGGCGATACCATCGAAGACACCAAATCAGCGCTCGTGCTTGAAGACTTAATTGGTCAAGTGCTTTACAGCGTAGGTGGTTCAGACGATTCAAGTAAGGAATAACTATGTTAGCGAGATTATTACTTTCAGTTTGTGCTGTGTTTAGCGCGTTTGGTACAAGTGCAGCAGAAGTGGATAAAACTGAACCTTATAAGATGATGAAGCAAGTGGCTGAAGTCACGTTCGAAAGATTAAAAGCTGAGCAGCCGAAAATCAAACAAGACCCAGATTTACTTAAGGTGATTGTTGAAGAAGAGCTAATGCCTTACGTCAACTACCGCTATGCTGGGTTAAAGCTCCTAGGTCCAAACCTAAAAGGAGCGAAACGTGAAGACGTACTTGAGTTTATCGATGCATTTCGCGCGTACTTAATTGCTTCTTATGCCCAAGTGCTAACGCAATACAGTGACCAACAAATTGAATTTGGTCCTGAGCCTAGCATTGACGACTCTAAGCGTATCACCAGTATTAAAGTTGATATCATCGATACGCCGCGTCCAAACATCAAGCTAGAGTTCAAATTGCGTAAAGACAACAAATCTGGTGAGTGGGAAGCGTTCGATATGATTGCGGAAGGCATTAGTTTACTCTCTAGCAAACAGTCAGAATGGAATAGCAAAATTCGTCAAGAAGGCATTCTATCTGTCGCGAAAGATCTAGAAAAATTAGCTGCGGAACCGGTTCGCTTTGAGGCGAAGAAATAATGGCCCAGACTCCCGCTCAGTGGCAATTAGATCAAAACATTCTTAAGCTAACAGGGGCACTTGATAGAGATACGGTGCCCTCATTGTGGGCGTATGCTCAGCAATGGCAACCAGCTCAAGCTGAGCTGGAATGCTCGTTAAAAGAGATAGAGCGCGTCGACTCTGCAGGAATGGTGATGTTAATCCACTTATTAGAGCATGCAAAAAAGCAAAACTGTCATATAATGCTCAGTTTCGTGCCGGCGCAACTGCGCACTTTGTTTCAACTGAGCAATGTTGAATCTTTAGTGGCCAAACACATACAGAATTATCAGGGGTAAATTGTGGATAGCGCAAAAGTACAACAGTTATTAGAAGAAGCACTAAACCTTCAAGAAGTGCATGTAAAAGGTGAAGGTAGCCACTATGAGGTGGTTGCTGTTGATGCTTGTTTCGATGGAATGAGCCGCGTTAAGAAGCAGCAGTTAATTTATGGTCCTCTGATGGAATACATCCAGCGTAACGACATTCACGCATTATCAATTAAAGCGTTCACACCAGAAGAGTGGGCTCGTGATAAGAAACTGATGTCGCTTTAAGGTTTATTGATGGAAAAGTTTCGAGTTATTGGGTCAGATAAACCACTCGTTGGTGAAGTGACCATTTCCGGTGCAAAAAACGCAGCACTGCCGATTTTATTTGCGTCTATCTTGGCGGAAGAGCCTGTAGAAGTGGCAAACGTGCCACACCTTCGTGATATCGATACAACCATGGAACTGCTTAAGCGTTTAGGCGCGAAAGTAAGCCGTAATGGTTCTGTTCACGTCGATCCTAGTAGCATTACTGAATACTGCGCACCGTATGATTTGGTGAAAACCATGCGTGCTTCTATTTGGGCTTTGGGCCCGCTCGTAGCGCGATTTGGTCAAGGTCAGGTTTCTCTACCTGGCGGTTGTGCTATCGGTGCTCGTCCTGTTGATCTGCATATTTCTGGCCTAGAGCAGCTGGGCGCAACGATTACGCTTGAAGATGGTTACGTTAAAGCTGAGGTTGATGGTCGTCTAAAAGGTGCGCACATCGTGATGGATAAAGTCAGCGTAGGCGCGACGATCACCATCATGTGTGCTGCAGCACTTGCTGAAGGCACTACAACACTAGACAACGCGGCGCGTGAACCTGAAATTGTAGACACCGCGGATTTCCTAAATAAGCTTGGTGCAAAAATTTCTGGTGCAGGTACAGATACGATCACGATTGAAGGTGTTGAGCGCCTAGGTGGTTGTAAACACAACGTAGTTGCCGACCGTATTGAGACAGGAACATTCCTTGTCGCTGCCGCGGTATCTGGTGGTAAAGTAGTATGTCGTAACACTAACGCTCATTTGCTTGAAGCGGTTTTAGCCAAGCTAGAAGAAGCTGGCGCGCTTGTCGAAACGGGTGAAGATTGGATTTCAGTTGATATGACTGATCGCGAGCTGAAAGCAGTGAGTGTACGTACAGCGCCGCATCCAGGCTTCCCGACCGATATGCAAGCGCAATTTACGCTACTAAACATGATGGCGAAAGGCGGCGGCGTGATCACTGAGACTATCTTTGAAAACCGCTTTATGCACGTACCAGAACTCATGCGTATGGGCGCGAAAGCCGAGATTGAAGGCAACACCGTTATCTGTGGTGATGTTGAGTCATTAAGTGGTGCGCAAGTCATGGCAACCGACCTACGAGCTTCGGCTAGTTTGGTAATTGCGGGCTGTATTGCTAAAGGCGAAACCATCGTTGACCGTATTTACCATATCGACCGCGGTTACGACAAAATCGAAAATAAACTGGCTGCACTTGGCGCAAATATTGAGCGAGTGAGCGAGGCAAGTTAAACTGCACCGCAGGTAACTTGGATATCAAGAGAGCCGAAACCTGAGTTTCGGCTTTTTTATATCACTCTCATGACCATAGTTATCCTTTATGGAAAGAGAGAAATTAATAGCTGTATCTGGCAAAAGCCGGTTCCTGGAGAACAAGAATGATTGCACTGTTACGTGTATTTGCTGTCGCTATCTTTGCGATTGTTATGTTTATTGGTGGTTGTGGTTACTGCCTGTTAAGCCCCCGAAACCCTAAGCACGTTTTCACTTTTGGCCGCTTGTTTGCCAAGATGTCTCGTGTGTTTGGGATTAAGTTAGAGTTGCGTATCCCTGAAGATGCGTATTCACGCGGCCAACATGTTTACATTGCTAACCACCAGAACAATTGGGACATGTTTACTGTTTCTGCGGCTGTGACTCCGAAAGTTGTGACAGTAGGTAAAAAGAGCTTGGCTTGGATGCCACTGTTTGGTCAGCTTTACTGGCTTACGGGTAACATTCTGATTGACCGAGCGAATCGCTCGAAAGCAAAAGGTACTATCGATCAGGTCGTGAGCAGCATGAAAGAAAGTGATGTTTCGGTGTGGATGTTCCCAGAAGGCACGCGTTCTCGTGGGCGTGGTTTGCTGCCATTCAAAACAGGTGCTTTTCATGCGGCAATTGGTGCAGGTGTGCCAATCATTCCTATCGTATGTAGCTCGACGAATAAAATTAAGCTGAACCGTTGGAACAATGGTCATGTGATTGTTGAAATGTTACCTCCAATCAGTACAGAAGGCTATGGTAAAGAGGGCATTCGCGAGCTAGCAAATATCTGTCGTGAACAGATGAAAGAGAAACTTGAATCGTTAGATGAAGAAGTCAAACAGCGCAACGCTGCTTAAGTTTTACTGCGATATCATCACGAAAAGACAATAAAAAACGGGTAGCCTGAGCTACCCGTTTTTTTATGTTTGTCAGCAAGTGCAATTATTTGCGAACTGCGATTGCTTCAATCTCGATACCAACATCTTTAGGTAGGCGAGCGACTTCTACACAAGAACGTGCAGGGTAGTTTGCTACGCCGTGCTCATCAAAGAACTTGCCGTAAACTTCGTTCACCGTGCCAAAGTCGTTTAGGTCTTTAACAAAAACCGTTAGCTTCACGATATCTGACACTTTAAGGCCTGAAGATTCAACCACAGCCTTTACGTTTTCTAGAGACTGACGAGCTTGCTCTGCGATATCAGCAGACACTTCACCTGTCGCTGGGTTTACTGGGATTTGGCCTGAAGTAAGAACCATGTTACCTAGATCTACGCCTTGAACGTAAGGACCGATTGCTGCTGGTGCAGATTCAGTGTGAAGTACTTTCGTCATTTGATTTTTCCATCAGTTGTAGGGAATAAAGATTCTCAGTTTGCCTCTAAACCCGTGGTAGGTAAAGAGTAAAATACCCCGACATTGCGGGGTATTTTAAACGTATCACGCCTAGTCGTACGGTGTGTTTATCGTTCGGTTACGATCTCACGTGAGAACACTTTCTCGCAGTACTTACACTTTAAGCGGATTTCTTGTTTCTTTTCGAATACGCTAAAGCTGCTTTCTACTGGCTCATTGTGAGAAATACAGTTTGAATTTGGGCATTCGAAGACATCATTGATGCGCTCTGGAAGCTCTAACGCGAGCTTTTTCACCACTTCATAATTTTCGATTTGGTTCACGGTCGCGTGAGGAGCATACAGAGCCAACTTGCTCGCTTGCTCTTCATTAATAAACACATTTTCGATTTTGAGTAGATCTTTATGACCGAGTGCTGATGATGGCAAGTTCAGACCAATAGTAACGCGCTGTGATGAATTGTGCATATCGAACAGTCTTAGTACTTTGATGCCGATTTGCGCAGGGATGTGGTCGATGACCGTGCCATTTTTGATTGCTTCTACCTGCAATTGAGTTTCTTTAGCCATGGGTTTTCTCCTCGATTACAGTGTTTCGTTTAGAACAAGCGCCAACAGTGCTTGGCGAGCGTATACGCCATTTTGAGCTTGCTGGAAGAAGTAAGCATGAGGTGTTTTATCAACATCGGTTGTGATTTCATCCACACGTGGTAGTGGGTGGAGTACTTTTAGATTTTCGCGCGCCCCTTCGAGTAATGCAGCTGTCAAAATATACGCCGATTTAATGTGCGCGTACTCCGATTCGTCAAAACGTTCTTTCTGTACTCGTGTCATGTACAGAATATCCAGTTCAGGAATCACGCTCTCCATGTCCGTGTGCAGGCTATATTGAATGCCAGCTTCGTCTAGCTCTTCGCAGATGTAATCTGGCATTGCCAATGCTTCTGGTGCAACAAAGAAGAAGCGGATGTTATTAAACTTCGCTAATGCTTGAGTCAGTGAGTGCACTGTGCGGCCATATTTTAGGTCACCGACGAACGCGACGTTCAAGTTGTCTAGACGACCTTGTGTTTCCGCGATGGTGTATAGGTCGAGTAGCGTTTGAGTTGGGTGTTGGTTTGCACCGTCACCAGCGTTGATCACTGGCACGCCATTTGAGAATTCAGAGGCCAAGCGAGCGGCGCCTTCTTGTGGATGACGCATAACAAAGGCATCGACGTAAGAAGAGATGACTTGTACTGAATCTGCGAGTGTTTCGCCTTTTTTCGCCAGAGAGGTATTACCATCATTATCAAAGCCAATCACGTCACCACCAATGCGTTGAACCGCCGTTTCAAACGATAAACGTGTACGTGTTGATGGTTCAAAGAAACAACTTGCAACGACTTTGTTTTTAATCAGTTCTGGTCGAGGTGCTTTTTTAAGGCTGCCTGCTGTTTCTACGATAAGTTCCAGTTCTTCACGTGAAAGCTCTGGAATAGAGATGATGTGCTTCTGGTAAAGCGAGTTCGCCATGATCTTCTTCCCTATAACATTGATGACTACATCCAAATTGCCGAAAGGAATTTTGGACATAAAAAAACCTCCCCAAATGGGGAGGTTTTAAAATTCAATAGAATTAACGAAAATAACACCACGTAAGCGTAGTCGCTTAGCTAGAGCAAATCGCGTTTTCATGTCGGCAATTAGCTTGGTCATTTCTTAATCCTCAGACAAATTGCCGAGCATTATACGCTTAACTTTCGTGAGCGCAAGCGATTACATCATGGTTTTTAGCGGCTGTTTTGGCTTGCTAGTTTAGCTTCCTAATGTTGCTACCATCACGGCTTTGATAGTGTGCATACGGTTTTCAGCTTCGTCGAATACGATGGAGTATTCTGACTCAAATACCTCTTCTGTTACTTCAAGGCCTTTCATGCCGTATTTTTCAGCGACTTCTTTGCCGACGGTGGTCTCATCATTGTGGAAAGCAGGAAGACAGTGCATGAATTTCACATGTGGATTACCCGTTTGTTTAATCACGTCCATATTGATTTGATATGGTGTCATTAAAGCCACACGTTCATCCCATGCCTCAGCGGATTCACCCATAGATACCCAAACATCGGTGTAAAGGAAGTCACAACCCTTCACGCCTTCCTCCACGCTTTCAGTTAATGTGATTTTTGCACCAGTTTGCTGCGCGATAGTTTGGCAAGTTGCCACCAAATCTTCTTCAGGCCAGAACGCTTTTGGCGCGACAAGGCGAATATCCATGCCCATTTTAGCGGCACCCACCATGAGCGAGTTGCCCATATTGTTGCGTGCATCGCCTAGGTAAGCGAAGGTCATTTCATGCAGCTGCTTACCACGTCCGTGCTCTTGCATGGTAAGGAAATCGGCAAGGATTTGGGTAGGGTGGAACTCATCAGTCAAACCATTCCACACTGGAACACCAGCATAAGTGCCAAGCTCTTCAACAATGGATTGGCCAAAGCCGCGGTATTCGATGCCATCATACATGCGGCCAAGTACGCGAGCGGTGTCTTTCATTGATTCTTTATGGCCAATCTGAGAACCAGAAGGGCCTATGTAAGAGACTTGAGCGCCTTGATCAAAAGCTGCGACTTCAAACGCACATCGGGTACGAGTCGAAGATTTCTCAAAGATGAGTGCAATGTTTTTACCTTGAAGTGTCTTCTGCTCTGTTCCTGCATATTTTGCTTTTTTTAGCTCTGCAGACAGTTCGAGCAAGAACTGGATTTCTTTGGTTGAGAAATCCAATAGCTTCAAAAAGTTGCGGTTACGTAAATTGAAAGCCATAGCTCGTCCCTTAGTACGTGTGATTGAATTAATAGAATGCATTAAAACATATAAATGCTTTATTTGTGAATAGTTATTTTTGTGTAGAACTAAAAAAGGTTGATGCATTCACATCAACCTTAGTTTTTATTCATTTAATGTAAAAGGACGAATTGGTTATATATCGTCTCGTTCTATCGGACAACTCATGCAGCGGGCGCCACCACGGCCACGGCCAAGCTCGTTACCTGGGACTGTCAGTACTTTGATACCAGCTTTGTCGTATTTTTCGTTGGTGTATACATTGCGTTCGTAACCAATCACAACGCCCGGTTTTACGGTAAGAACGTTATTGGCGTCATTCCATTGTTCGCGCTCAGCTTCATAACTGTCACCACCCGTGGTGATGATTTTCAGCTGATCTAAGCCAAGAGCAGACTCAATCGCATGTAGGTAGTTATGAGATGCTTCAACATGCATTTCACCATTGCCTTTTGGTGTTAAGCGCCATGTGTCGAGATCTTTGCGCATGATCTCTGGGTAAACAGAGAACGTGTCCACATCCATATGGGTCATAACGGTGTCTAAATGCATGCATGAACGGTGTTTAGGCAGATCAATCGCAATCACTTCGGTCGCTTGTCCTGCCTTAAACAGGCTCGCTGCAAGGTTCTCTACGCCTTGCGCGGTCGTACGCTCAGACATACCGATCAGAACTGCACCTTTACCAATAACCAACACATCACCGCCTTCGACATTCGCATTATCATAATGCAGATCATCATCACCGAAGTATTTGATAAAGTCTTGGCCAGCAAAAATTGGGTGCCAACGATAAATTGCACGTAAGTGGTTTGTTTCACGTTGGCGTGCTGGCATCATCATTGGGTTGAGCGATACACCACCATAAACCCAGCATGAGGTATCACGCGTAAATAGGTGGTTAGGTAGCGGCTCAATAACAAAATCCAGCGGACGCTTCATTTTTGGCAGCATAGAAGATGAGGTGATCGGCAGCTCTGAGTAAGCTAAGCCACCTAAAAAGATGCTGGCAAGGTGTTCATCATCCATTTCTGAAAAATATTGGCGCAGGTCTCGCGCAAAGGTTGGCCCGTAACGAAAGTCAGAAATCTGAGTATTTAGCAGCCACTGTTTTGCTTCTGGAACGGCGAGAGTTTCGACCAGTAAATCGTGGAGGAGAAGCACTTCTACATCTTGATCGCGTAGCGTGCGTGCGAACGCATCGTGCTCTTCACCGGCCGCTTCTACAGCAAGAACATCATCAAACAGTAATTCATGACAGTTTGATGGAGTTAAGTGGGTTAGGGCGCGCTCTGGGCGATTTAATAGAACTCGTCGAAGTTGACCAACTTCTGATCCAACGTACAGCTTGCTCATTTTGTATCCTTACAAATTTTCCAGCCGTTAGTTATGACAAGCTTCCTAGAAAGATGCAAATCACTACGCTTTGCCTATATTCTGAGTTTTTATTGATTTTTAGATTTTAGTTTTGGGTGTTTTACTTTTTAAGTCTTGTTTTAGGTTTAAATTCTATTTTGTGAAATGTGGAGAGCGTGCGTTTTTATTCTAATTTTCCCGTTGAGAAAGAATACATGCATAGTGCATAAAACGTGCATTTTTATTCTAAATTATGCATTATTAAAGTGAGTTTATTCGTTATGCTTCTTCGTTTTACACGTGAGTGTATTCAAGAAAGCGCCATAAACACGCACAGAAAGAGAAAATAACCGCATTAAGTGTCAGTTAGGATGTTCTGAATATTAAAAAATGCCATTTTTTGTTAATTTTTTGTTTCTTTGCGTGGTCGGTTTAATATTTATATTCAAATAACCGATAAGAATCGCGGTGGTATGATGTTTGTTTGTGGCTTTTCATCGCAATCCATGCCATATTTCACCGGATCAGCATACTCAGTATCGGGTATAGTGTTTCTATCAAGTAACTAATCTGGAGCCAAAACATGTCTCACGAAGATGAATATCTATCAGTAGAAGAATTAATTGAGATTCAAAAGGAAGAGACTCGCGATATCATTGCAGCATTGCTAGAAGATGGCAGCGATCCAGATTCGCTATACGAAATCGAGCACCACCTGTTTGCAGAAGATTTTGACACGCTAGAAAAAGCGGTAGTTGAAGCATTCAAGATGGGTTTTGAAGTGCTTGAAGCGGAAGAAACTGAAGATGAAGATGGCAACAAGTTGCTTTGCTGTGACGCAACCATGGAATCAGCATTAGACGCAGAAGCCATTGATGCGCAAGTTGAAAAACTGATTCACTTGGCAGAAAAATACGACATCATCTACGACGGTTGGGGTACGTACTACGAAGGCGAAGATGCGCTTTACCCTGAAGAAGATGAAGACGACGAGTAATCAAAGCTCACCTCTTTTAGAAAAACCAGCGTTTAACGCTGGTTTTTTTATACCTTGAAAATGGCATCCAACAACAGATGAATGTGGAGGTGATAAATAATTCACATTGAGTTTATAGGGGATTTCTCCCTATAATGCGTGAAAATTGATCTAGCGCAAGGTGTATATGCAACTCTCACTCGCCGGTTTATGGCAAGTCTCTCCACTGACGGACCTCTCGATTCCACAGGATGACATCACTTTTCCCGCCCCTTTAAGTCTGGTCCTGCCTGATGAATTGACGGAAGAAGCGATTCGTCAACAAGAATGGCACTTGATGCACGATATTGAAGTGGATGAGGCGATGATGGCATTTCCTGTAGTGGAAATGGTAATGGGTGGTGTTGATTACCATGCGGAGGTACGTTTGAACGGCGTGGCTGTGTTTGATTGTGATGGCTCGCAAAGTGTGTATAAGAAAGACATTCGCCCATACATGCAAATGGGGCGTAATCGCTTTGAGATATTGTTCCTAGAGGAAGAAGAAGATCTTTTATTCGATGAGGATAAGCCAGAGCTGTGCCCGCTTTCTGAACATCAATATAAGAAAAGTGATGAGCGACTGGGCGTGTGGCAAGAACCGTACTTGCAGTTTATTCGCAACGTGCGTTTAGAGCGCGTGGCAACCGAGCAGATTTGGCACCATGGTGGCGGGTGTGAATTTAAGGTCGATTTGTATTACCAGACATTTGCACCAGGGCTAGTGTCAGCAGCGGTAAAGTTTAATGGCATGACTTACCATATCCCAATTGACGTTCGTGCAGATCACGCCAGCGCACTCTTTCAGATTGAAGCGCCAAAGTATGCTGATCTTAATGACCCTGATCCAAATGATCTCTATCAGTTGTCTGTTGAATTGGATGGGCAACGCCAAAACTTCACTGTTGCATTGAGCCAGGAGCTTTGCGTTACCCATGTTTTGCTTTAACGTCTGATAATATTTTTTATTACAGTACCTTAAGCATTACGACTTCACATGCATCATGCCCTGTTTGCCCAAGCGGGGCATCAAGATGCTCAAAGCCTAGCTTTTCATACAAGCCTACCGCCTCTCTTAGACATTCTGTTGTCTCTAAATAGCACTGCTGATACCCAAGCTGTTTCGCCAGTTGTAAGCTCAATGCGACGATGCGTTTGGCTAAACCGTGTCCTCGTGTTTGAGGTAAGAAGTACATCTTTTGCAGCTCACACACATTTGGCTCACCAGCTAAAGGGGCAAAGCCACCGCCACCAACGATCTCTCCGCGATGTTCAATGACCCAATAGGCGGCCCCGTTTTGATTATACACCGAATACATATCATCAAGCGTTGGATCTGCCACACCATAACCTCTGTCTGCGGTTAAGCCGTATTCTGCGGAGACTTTACGAATTACGTCTGCCACTTGCGGATTGTCTGCTTTGGTAAGAGGTCGAAGGGTGTATTCCTCTGCCTGACACACTTTTGTTAGCCCTTTTAGGTAAGTCTCTAGACCAAGTTTGAGTTGTTCTTGCTCACAGTCATCAAGTTGTGTAAGCAACTGCTCAAAAAAGCTGTTTTGCTGTTGGTCTAGTTGCGATAACGCCTGCTGTCCTTGAATTGTGAGCACTACGAGTTGGCTTCGTTTATCTTTCGGGTTTTCGATGCTCTCAACCAAACCTAATTTAATCAAACCAGTAATGGTGCGGCTTGCATTGGACTTGTCGACACTAAGCTGCTGCGCCAGTTGGTTGATGGTCAATGGTTGCAATTGGATTTCACCTAATGCGTGCGCTTGTACCGGGGTAAGAGCGACATCGCCGCATTGTTTATCGAGCATACCAAGCAATCGGACGGCTTGACGGGAGTAGTGTCGGAGTTGACGAGCGTTCATTATCACTTACCTCTAAAAATAAAGTTGCGCACCGCAATTAAATTAATTGCGGTGCGCAACTTTGTCAATGATAAATGTCATTTGGCTCGTTAGGAGACGTAGTGAGCCTCCATGTTTAAGCGTGGTGATGTAAACAAAACTGCAGTGCTGGAGTTTTTGCTGATGATTTACGCATCCATACTTTCTCGTGGAAGTAGTAAGCCACCGTATTCAAACTCGGCTCTAGCATCGCCATTACGCCGCCGACAAATGCATCACCTGTTAGTAAGTAAACCACGGTAAAAGCGACGCTGAAGTGCACGGTCGCAAAGCTTGCGGTTTTTAATTTGGTCATCCACTGACGAGCTTTAAGTGCTGGGACTTTTGCCCATGCCTTTTCATGAAAGTAGAAGGCTACGGTGTTCACTGAAGGCTCAATCATGGCAATTAAACTACCAATTAAAATGTCGCCTGTGAGTACGTAAGCGACACTAAATGCGATAGTAAAATGCAGTGCTGCGAAAGTTAGTGTCTTTTTCATGATAATTACTCAATCGTGTTTGTTTCGATGAGTTTATTATCGATAATAATTCTCATTAATGCTAATGGATGATGAGTATTGTTGCGATAGGGGAAAGCTATTGATGATGGTTTTTGGTGAAAGATATACAAAAAAGGTTGACCATGATGGCCAACCTTTGGATTCAAAGTGAGAAGTGTTAGTTCTTCTCTTTTACTGAGGCTTAAAGTGCAGCGATCGTTGTCTTCTGCTCTTCTAGCTTAGCTAGTGTCTCTTTGTAGCCTTCAAGCTTCTCACGCTCTTTAGCAACAACCGCTTCAGGTGCTTTCGCTACAAAGCCTTCGTTGCCCAGTTTGCCTTCGATACGCTTGATTTCGCCGTGCGTCTTCTTGATTTCGCCATCTAGACGAGCAAGCTCTGCATCTTTGTCGATCAAACCCGCCATTGGGATCATCAGCTCAGACTTGCCAACCAGTGCCGTTGCACACGCAGGGGGCTCTTCGCCAGCTTCAAGCACGCGTACTGCTTCTAGCTTCGCTAGAGACATCAATACTTGTTTGCTTGCTTCTAGACGAGAGGCGTCTTTCTCATTCGCTGCTTTCAGCATAACGTCTAGAGGCTTGCCAGGGTTGATGTCGTACTCTGCACGTAGGTTGCGGATGCTAGTGATGAACGCTTTCACCCATTCGATGTCGTCTAGCGCTTCTTGGTGGAAGTTCGCTTCGTCGAATTGAGGCAGCGTTTGTAGCATGATTGTCTCGCCCTCAACACCGTCAACTAGTGGCTTGATGCTTTGCCAGATAGTTTCTGTGATGTAAGGAATCACTGGGTGAGCCAGACGTAGCGTCTTCTCAAGTACCGTGATTAGTGTACGGCGAGTACCACGCTGTTGCGCTTCAGTACCTTTCCATAGAACGGGTTTAGTTAGCTCTAGGTACCAGTCACAGAATTGGTTCCAGATGAATTCGTAAAGTGTGTTTGCAGCCATATCTAGACGGAAGTTGTCGATATGGTTGTTGAACGCTTTCGCTGCGAGTTCAAACTGAGACTCGATCCACTTGTCTGCTAGTGAGTACTCGATCTCACCTTCACCAAAACCACAATCTTGCTCTTCTGTGTTCATCATTACGTAACGGCTTGCGTTCCATAGTTTGTTACAGAAGTTACGGTAACCTTCAAGACGCTTCATATCCCAGTTGATATCGCGACCTGTTGATGCCATTGCTGCAAGAGTGAAACGCAGTGCGTCTGTACCGTATGCTTCGATACCGTTTTCAAACGTCTTACGCGTGTTCTTCTCGATCTTCTTCGCTAGCTGAGGCTGCATCATGTTGCCACAACGCTTCTCTACTAGAGACTCTAGGTCGATACCATCGATCATGTCGATTGGGTCAAGTACGTTACCTTTCGACTTCGACATCTTGTCGCCGTTTTCGTCACGGATTAGGCCGGTAACGTAAACTGTCTTAAATGGTACTTGTGGTTTGCCATTTTCGTCTTTCACGAAGTGCATGGTCATCATGATCATGCGCGCAACCCAGAAGAAGATGATGTCGAAACCAGTTACTAGAACGTCTGAAGGGTGGAATACTTTCAGATCGTCAGTTTGCTCTGGCCAACCTTGAGTACCGAACGTCCATAGTGCAGAAGAGAACCATGTATCCAGTACGTCTTCGTCTTGGTGCAGTTCAATGACTGACTCTAGGTTGTTGTTCTTGCGAACTTCTTCTTCAGTGCGACCTACGTAAACATTACCTTGGTTGTCGTACCAAGCTGGGATGCGGTGACCCCACCATAGCTGACGAGAGATACACCAGTCTTGAACGTCACGCATCCAAGAGAAGTACATGTTTTCGTATTGCTTAGGAACGAATTGGATGTCGCCGTTTTCTACTGCTTCAACTGCTGTTTTCGCTAGAGGCGCAGTACGTACGTACCATTGGTCAGTTAGCATTGGTTCGATAACCACGCCACCACGGTCGCCGTAAGGAACTTGTAGATCGTGATCTTTCACTTCTTCAAGTAGACCTAGCTCGTCGAATTCAGCAACGATAGCTTTACGAGCGGCAAAACGCTCCATACCGTGGTATTTAGCTGGTAGCTCAGTGCTGTAAGCGTCGCTTGCTTCGCCGTTAGTGTTGAATACTTCTGCTGCGTCGCGGATGTTCGCGTCGAAAGTCAGAATGTTGATCATTGGTAGCTGGTGGCGCTTACCAACTTCGTAGTCGTTGAAGTCGTGCGCAGGTGTGATTTTCACACAGCCAGTACCTTTTTCCATATCGGCGTGCTCATCGCCCACGATTGGGATGCGACGATCAACGATAGGAAGGATGATTTCTTTACCGATAAGATCTTTGTAACGTGGATCTTCTGGGTTAACTGCAACACCCGTATCGCCTAGCATGGTCTCTGGACGAGTCGTTGCAACAACGATGTAGTCTTTGCCATCCGCTGTTTTAGCACCATCTGCTAGTGGGTAGCGGAAGTGCCACATGTGGCCTTTAGTGTCTTTGTTCTCTACTTCTAGATCTGAGATCGCTGTGTGTAGCTTTGGATCCCAGTTAACTAGACGCTTACCGCGGTAGATTAGATCGTCTTCGTATAGACGTACGAAAACTTCTTGAACGGCGTTAGATAGACCATCGTCCATCGTAAAGCGCTCACGGTCCCAGTCTACTGATGCGCCAAGACGACGAAGCTGTTTAGTGATAGTGCCACCAGATTCGCCTTTCCATTCCCAGATTTTGTCGATGAAAGCTTCACGACCGTAATCGTGTTTTGTTTTGCCTTCTTCTGCAGCGATCTTACGCTCAACAACCATCTGAGTAGCGATACCAGCGTGGTCAGTACCTACTTGCCAAAGGGTGTTTTTACCCTTCATACGTTCACAACGGATAAGCGTATCCATGATCGTATCTTGGAACGCGTGGCCCATGTGTAGGCTACCAGTGACGTTCGGTGGCGGGATCATGATGCTGTATGATTCTTTAGTAGTGTCACCGTGTGGCTTAAAGTAGCCTTTCTCTTCCCAAGTCTGATACAGAGCTTGTTCGATTGAAGTTGGGTTGTATGTCTTTTCCATAGCGCTCTTTTAATGGATACGTTGATGGTTGAATCTTAGTCAATCTTTATAAGTGAGGGATCTTAACAAGATCGCCTTAACTATAAGGATTGACCGTTAAGGATATTGAATTTCGATCGTTTGCAGCTGGTAACCTGCTTGACGGTAAATTTTATATCTTTCTCTTGCGAGTTGTTTAGCTTTTTCTTCGCAGGGCACGAAGTCTACCACTTGAGCAAACTTGTTCGCAAAGGTTGTCTCATTTTCCGCCAAATTAATTACCAATTGACGATTCCAAGACGGCTTTACACCGTTATGGCCGATCTCAATATTGGTGGCGTATTTCGGTCCTTCGCCTACGAGGTTATGTGCCATGAACTTGTCTGCATCAACTTGCCAAAAGGCTTCAGCGAGCTGCTCGGCGTGTGGTTTGTCTTGGCAGTTTAAATACACTTTAGCGCCTTGGCGGGCAAAGTGCTGCGCCAAAAACACAATGTACTCTTCAAAGCCAGCCACCGTTGCTTGCGGGCTCTCTTCGTTAATGATGTAGAAGGTTGCAGTTTGCATCATTCTCTCACTTGCCTTGGGTCTCTTCCTAAGACCATCTTAAATCCCATTTTCATTTTAGAAAATTAGGATAATAAAAAAGGGCCTTGCGGCCCTTTTAGATTTTGTTCAGAAATTACTCTTCTGTCTCTTGGCCGCTGCGGTTCAAAAGGAATTGGACAAGCATTGAGACAGGACGGCCCGTTGAGCCTTTCGCTGCGCCTGATTTCCACGCAGTACCTGCGATATCGACGTGAGCCCAGTTGTACTTCTTCGCGAACTTAGATAAGAAGCAACCCGCAGTGATAGTACCAGCAGGGCGGCCACCAATGTTTGCCATATCCGCAAACGGGCTCTTCAGCTGTTCGTGGTACTCATCTGCCATTGGTAGACGCCATGCACGGTCACTCGCTTGCTCTGAAGCGTTAACTAGCTCATGAGAAAGAGGGTTGTGGTTAGAGATAACGCCACTGATGTGGTGACCTAGTGCGATAACACAAGCACCAGTTAGGGTTGCAACGTCAACCACGCAGTCTGGTTCGAAACGCTCTACGTAAGTCAGTGCGTCACAAAGAACAAGACGACCTTCTGCATCCGTGTTCAGAACTTCTACAGTTTGACCAGACATTGTCGTTAGGATATCACCTGGACGGTAAGCATTGCTGCCAGGCATGTTTTCACAGCCTGCTAGAACACCAATAACGTTAATTGGTAGGTTTAGCTTCGCTAGCGCTTTCATTGTACCGAATACCGATGCCGCACCACACATGTCGTACTTCATCTCATCCATACCTTCACCCGGCTTTAGAGAGATACCGCCTGAATCGAAGGTTAGACCTTTACCTACAAGCACGATAGGTTTTGCATCTGAGTCAGGGTTACCTTTGTACTCGATGATAGACATCATAGATTCGTTTTTAGAACCACGACCGACTGCTAGGTAAGAGGTCATACCCAGTTTTTCCATCTCTTGCTCACCAATGATTTTGGTGGTTACGGTTTCGTAATCGTCCGCTAGACGACGAGCTTGAGAAGCAAGGTAAGCTGGATTAGCTACGTTTGGCGGCATGTTGCCAAGGTCTTTTGAGGCTTTGACACCTGATGCGATAGCGAGACCATGAGTGATTGCTTTTTCACCCAAGTTTAATTCACGACGCGTTGGTACGTTGAAAACAAGCTTGCGCAGTGGGCGGCGAGTCTCAGGTTTAACGCTCTTGAATTGATTAAATGTGTATAGACCATCTTTAGTCGCTTCTACAGCCTGGCGTACTTTCCAGTATGTATCGCGACCCTTAACATGCAGTTCAGTTAGGAAACATACCGCTTCCATTGAGCCTGTCTCGTTAAGCGTGCTGATCGTCTTTTGAATGATTTCCTTGTACTGGCGCTCGCCAAGTTCACGTTCTTTGCCGCAACCGACAAGTAAAACGCGCTCTGACAAAACACCTGGTACTTGATGCAGTAGCAGCATCTGACCAGGTTTACCCTCTAGATCACCACGGCGAAGTAGTGAACTGATGTAACCGTCACTGATTTTATCAAGTTGTTCGGCTACTGGAGAAAGGCGACGTGGTTCAAACACACCAACAACGATACATGCGCTACGTTGTTTCTCTGGACTGCCACTTTTTACACTGAACTCCATGCGTACTCCTACATCCTGAAGACAAATTGCTCTAAATGTTAGATAATGATCGCTTACTTGTTGAATTTTAGCTCCAGGCTTACATGCAGAGCTGATTAAGCGACTAACATCTAGTTTATAATTTTTAAAAAAATAAATGGTTCAACGGGAAACTATAGTGATTCGACCAAAAAAACAAGTTTTGTATAGGTAATTTCAGCGTGATTATTGTTAGATATTTGATCCGCGAAACACTCAAGAGCCAATTTGCGATTTTTTTCGTACTTTTTTTGGTGTTTGTAAGCCAGAAATTCATAAGTGTTCTTGCTGATGCTTCTGATGGGGATATTCCTGCTGGATTGATTTTCTCGATTGTTGGTTTGAATATGCCAGCAATGGGGTTGTTAATGCTGCCTTTGAGTCTGTATATCGGCATACTGATCACCTTTGGTCGCCTGTATGCAGAGAGCGAAATTGTCGTTATGAACGCGACAGGTATTGGTAACAAATTCCTGGTACAAGCGGCCTTGTACTTAGCACTGATTACTTCTGCTGTGGCGGCTTTCAATGCATTGTGGTTATCGCCGTGGTCTCAAGACCGTGTTGAGCAACTTTATGAACAAGTGGCAGCAGAAAACAGCGTTGACTTGCTAAAGAAAGGGCAATTCCAAGGCACGCCAGATGGTTCATCGGTTGTCTTCATCGATGACATTAAAGACAATACATTGAGCAACGTTTTTGTCGCGCAGATGCGCCCGAGAGATTCAGTATTGCCGAGTGTGATGTTCTCGTCCTCTGGTGAAGTAAAAGAACTGTCGGACGGCCGTCAGGTCATCACCATGAAAGAAGGCACGCGTTATGAAGGTGTGCCTACTCGCGTTGAATATATGATCACAAAATTCGATGAATACGAAGGCGTTATCGGCCAGCGTGAGGTCAAAAAGAAAGGGCGAGATTGGGAAGCGTACCCAACGGTTGATTTGATTGGACACCCAGACCCAGAAGCACAAGCAGAGCTGCAATGGCGAATTTCGTTATTTGTGTGTATTCCACTCTTAACGATGCTGGTTATTCCTTTGTCGGCGGTGAATCCGCGTCAGGGACGATTTGCCAAAATGGGGCCCGCGATTCTTATTTATCTAGCGTATTTCCTGGCGATTAGTGCAACAAAATCTGCATTAGAAGATGGTGACATTCCGGCGGCAATCGGCATGTGGCCAATTAATGCGATGTTACTGATTGTCGCAATCATGGCCAATATGATGGACAGCGTTGCTGCTCGACGAATAAAAGACAAATTCCGTAAGAAGAGGCTCGCGTAAGCTGTGTTCAAAATCTTAGACCTTTACATCGGTAGAACCATCATCTCTACCACTGCCTTGGTTTTAGCGACGTTTGTTGGCTTATCGGGCATCATCAAATACGTAGAACAGTTACGTAAAGTAGGGCGAGGCGTGTATGACCTCACTCATGCGTTGTACTTTGTGTTGCTGAGTGTGCCGCGTGATATCGAAATGTTCTTCCCAATGGCGGCATTACTCGGTGCCCTTATTGGTTTGGGTATGTTGGCGTCAAGCTCTGAGCTGGTGGTGATGCAAGCTGCTGGTTTCTCAAAGTTGGATATCGGGTTATCCGTGCTCAAAACGGCGGTGCCACTTATGCTTATCGTTATGACGTTAGGGCAATGGGGCGCTCCAGAAGCACAAAAGATGGCGCGTGACTTACGTGCGTTTGCGATATCGGGAGGTAGTATTGTCTCAGTTCGTTCTGGAGTTTGGGCTCGTGACGCAAACGACTTTATCTTTATAGGTAAAGTCGAAGACGACAAGCTTTATGCTTTAAATATGTGGCGTTTTGATGATGATAAGAATCTACAAAAAGTTATTTTCGCCGAAGAAGTCGACTATCAACAAGATAACAACTGGTTGATGCGCGACGTACAAATCACGGATATGAAAAATGAAAACGTGATTTCGAAGCAAGACATCGAACAGGTGGAATGGCATACGTCATTGGCTCCAGATAAGCTAGCTGTGGTGACGGTAAAGCCTGAAGAGTTATCACTGAGCGGTTTGTATGATTACGTGACCTATCTGAAAGCATCAGAGCAAGATGCGTCTCGCTATGAATTGGCGTTTTGGCGTAAGTTGACACAGCCGCTTTCAATTGCCGTGATGATGTTGATGGCGCTATCGTTTGTTTTCGGTCCACTCAGAAGTGTGACCATGGGGGCAAGGGTATTGTCGGGCGTGGTTGCCGGGTTTACTTTTTATATATCCAGTGAGTTCTTTGGCCCATTAAGCTTGGTATATGGCATATCCCCAGTGTTTGGTGCATTGGCTCCGAGTCTGGTGTTCTTAGCCATTGCGATTGCGCTGCTGAGAAGAAAGCTGTAGCTGAAGTATCACCGAATAAACCATGTTTCATCGGACTAAATGTAAAAGGAAGGCATTATGCCTTCCTTTTTTGTATTCCCGGATAAGTTAGTTTGCCTTAGGCAACACAACAACCTCTGTTTTTGCCCAAATGTCGTGGAAACCACGTTTCTTGGGATCAATCGGCACAGTCAGGTTTGCCAAACCAAAGCCAGATGTTGCAATGCGAATCAGGGCTTGAGTGACTGTAATCGGAGCACCGTCTTTGGCATTGCGAACTCGAAGTTTCCAAGCGCGCATCCCAAGTGTTTGCCCTGCTCGCGTCCAGAAGAAGACAAAGAAGTATATCCACACAACCGCAAGATACAGTGTAAATAGAGGGCTTAATACAGGGTGCTTTCCGAGCATATCAGCGGCATCTGCGTACTCGCCATAGCTCAACAGCCCTGCTGCATTTAGTGCAAATACAACGGCCATAACAATACCTGCGGCCATCATTTCAATTGCGATAATAATCAATGTGTCGTAAATCAACGCTGCAAGTCGACGAAAGAGACCAGCAGGTGGAAGAGTTGTAGACGTCGTCATTATTCCATCACTTACCTTAAAAATTGTGCGTCAGAATATAGATTCCCTCACCAAGAGAAAAGAGACCTAACGCACAGAGTCTTTAATTATGCATAAACGAAGTGACTTTTCTGCTGTGTGTTATGAACACATATCACGATGTACAAGGCCTTTCGGTAACCTATTTCAACTGAATTTTACTTGCCTAACCATTAGCTTTTTGGTCTGTAACTAGATTAGACAGATGAGAGAGTTGGTGTTTCTCATCTTCGGTATAATGCTGGCTCAAGGAGAGCTCTAAAGCTTTTTCTGATAGCTTGGTTGCAGGTGATAAAAACAACTTGGGGTGCATACTAGAGAGAGCTAGCAAGGCTTTTTGTAGGCGAATCTGTATTTGGAGTTGCGCTGCACCATCGTGCGCGATTGGCAAAAAGACATCATCAAATAAATCTTGGCAGCTTAATGCGGGCACAAATAGCCTAGGGTATCGAGTCTTGGTGGGAGGTTCGCTGAGTAACTCTCCCCATAATGAAAGCGCTCGTACAGAACGCCCAAGAACATCAATCGCGGTACCGTTATCATTCACTGCGGGGGAGAGAGCTCGTGAGGCGATCTCCGCCATTACGACTAATCCAAAACGAGGATCTTGATCATAGGAACGCTCCGTTCGAATCGTGAAGGCTGCCGTTATTTCGTTTTCGTCTGGCAACGCTCCACAAACCCAAGCCAATGGTTGACTCACATACACAAAGCTTCCTGGTTGTCGTTCAAGATAGATAGTGCATTGGTTTGCTTCGGCAATACTATCGAGATGATGCATATCAACATGCTGTAAGTAGCCAATTTCTTGGCTGAAAATAGGCTTGCTTCCTCTGGGTTTATGTTCTGGATGGCTCCATGGGTGAGCACCTAGCCAACGCTCTTTGCCCCGTTTTCTTATCGCATCTAACAAGGCTTGCTCTACGTATGAAGTGGTTTCACTGACCCTTCCTAGTACGGAAAGGTGCTGAATCCAACGTAGCAGAGTGAGTATGATCATCACGATTACGGCGATAGTCACGATGAACAGATAAATTTGTGCTTGTTGATGATAGGCCCCAATACCTAGCGCGATAATTCCTACCAAACTAAATAGAAAAGAGCCAAGAAAGGTTGCTAAGGCATTTTGTGTTGTGCTGTCTTCCATCAACAGTTTTGTCGCTCGCGGCGTTACCCCTGCACTAGCGGCACTGTACGCTGAGACCATTATATTGAGCGAGAATGTGGTCACCGCAAGCATGGAAGTCGCGAGGATATTTAATATGTTGTTAAGCAAATCCTTACTGACGTTGATTGCAGGAGGCAGAGTAATGAACTGGTTTAAAACAATGGATATTAGGGCAGTGGCGACAGCAAGCAAGGCATAAAGTGACGTGCGAACCCACAGTTTGCGCGTCATTTGCTTCAGTAACCATTGCCATTTTGACCCAGTCATTCGTATGCTCCTATTAGGCTCTTACTCGAAAGTCGATAGAAAATTCAGAAAGTTATTCTTGCTTAAGCATAGGTTAAATCTTCCTCATTCTACTTGGTATTTCATGCATCATGAGAGTAAGAAAGCCGCTTGCTTCAAAGAATGGTGTTCTTGAGGTGTGAATTACCAAGATTCTGTTACCTTAATTGATAGATGCATTAAAAGTATGTGATAGAAAAGAGGTAGCCATGATTGTAATTACAGGTGCAAGTAGCGGTTTAGGGGCTGAGCTGGCAAAGCGTTATGATGCGGAAGACAAAGAGACGTATATCATAGGAAGAAACACAGAAAAACTATCCGCATTAGCTAAACAACTCTCTCATAACGTCGGCTATCAAGCTTGCAACCTTTCACTGCATCAAGATGTGAAACACCTATTTGATGGGATGAAACAGCCGCCTGAAATGGTCATTCATAGTGCAGGAAGTGGTTATTTTGGCGAACTGGAAGAGCAGGAACCGGAAGAGATTCAAAAACTGATTGATAATAACCTGAATTCTGCCATTCATGTATTAAGAGAGTTAGTAAAGCGTTACAAAGATCAACCGATAAAAGTGGTCATGGTTATGTCTACTGCTGCGCAACAGCCTAAAGCGCAAGAGTCTACGTATTGTGCTGTGAAGTGGGCTGTCAAAGGATTAATCGAGTCGGTTCGTTTGGAGTTAAAAGGAAAGCCAATGAAAATTATCGCGGTTTATCCTGGTGGAATGGATACGGAATTCTGGAAAACAAGCGGCAACATGATGGACACGAGTCACTTCATGCAAGCGGAAGATGCTGCCGAGATGCTCCATACGGCTTTGTCGAGCATCGGGAATGGTTATGTTTCTGATATTACAGTGAATAGAATTTAAAAAGAGTTACGTATACTCATTTCCACCTGGAACAGTAGTAGGAAATGGAGTGTACGTTTCTTATCAGTACAGCTTTGTCACACTTTGTGGCGAAATTATCAGCAAACGATAGTTATTTAAGGTATTTCTGCTTGCGCAGGTCAAAAGCTTCCGTATAATGCCAATCATCAAAGGGCAATAGCCCAAAGATGCCGGTGTGGTGAAATTGGTATACACGACGGATTCAAAATCCGTTGCCTTCGGGCGTGGCGGTTCAAGTCCGCCCACCGGTACCATAATTCATATGATAAAGCCTCGACGTAAGTCGGGGCTTTGTTGTATCTAGGGTTTGTGAATTCAAATCCAGCGTGGCGTCAGGAATGCCAGGCCCAGTCAGTCCACTCTTTACTGCTTTCCATTTTTACTTTTCTAAAAATAAAAAAGCGCGAGGGATTACCTCGCGCAAGCTACTACATGATAATAGTAGGGAACAGCTTATAGAGCTGTGAACAAGGTGTTCTGTGAGTCAGGTGTCCAATCGGCTTGAGAGACGTGTGGGACGTTGACGAGATAACGTTTGCCAGAGTACGTCACTACATCTCCCTCTTTATATGAAACATTCACTTCCCAATTTGTTGCCGGATCAGCATTGGTCCAAAGGCTAGAGGTTGGGGAAGGTGCCCAGTCCTGCTGTGCGTTATGGCTGGTCACTGCTTGGTAAACGGTGCCTAAATGTAGGACGTAGTCGCCAGCGTTGTAGCTATGACCAACTTGCCAGTTTGGTGTGTAGTTATCCATCGTATCGAATACATAGCCAGCTTGTTTTGCTAGTCGGATAAATTCCGCTAATTTAGGTAAATTCTTGGTTGCACCCATTCCTCGCTTACCATCTTCAAACAAAAACTCATGCGTTAGAATAATGACCTTGTCTGCGTGGAGTGGTGTACCACATGGAAACTCTTGTGCTTTTGAGTTGATCGGGTTGATGGTGGTAGGAGCACAGTTGTTCAATGCTGCATCTACGTAACCTAGGAAAGGTTCTGCCTCTGTTAGACTGTTGGCTGGCATTGCTATCCCCCAGTTTTCAGGTGCCCAATCTACATCCCAACCATGTGTTTGATAGCCTTTATTAGCCAGAATGTTTTGTACCGCAATTGAGGCTTTCACACTGTTTGATGGGTCGTTGATATTACAAACGTAGCCTGGTTCCCAAGGTTTAAAGTCATCAGACGTTGCACATAATCCATCTGCTTTGAAGTCTTTAGTCACGCGCCAGCCGTTGGTGTAGGGCAGTCTAGCAAACTCTGTTGCCTTATAATTCGGGTAGCTTGTAATGTTAGGCAAATACTTCTCTAACACAGATAAGTTTTCCGTAAACATTGAGGCATCGTAAACAGGATCTTGGTACGAGTTAAGCTGGTGGTCGCCGGTAGCATTACATTCTGCTGCGCTATTAGGTCCAAACTCATCAACGCAGTTATGAACCATATGATCGTAACTATGGTTCGCGACAATATGACCAGTGTCTAATGCGAGCTTTAAGGCTTCTAGCGAACGGTCTTCATTCTCATCACCAATTCCGTCTAAGTGCCAAGCATTAAAGTAAAACGTCGCTTTGATATCTTCCTGGTTAAGTACTTGAATAACGTCAATAGAAGCATTGATTGGTCCATCATCAAACGTTAGATAAATGGTGCCTTTAGAGTCGGTTTGAGCAAATGAGTATTGTGATAGTGCGGCACTTACAAGCGTTGCAATAGCCAATTTATTAAATTTCATTCTCTATTCCTTTTTAGAAATTAATAACGACGTTGTCAGTAGTAATATATTGATAATTTGAAACCTAATGTAGTGTCTTAATTTATTTCCTGACTTTTATCCTAGACCTAAATAATTACTAAAAAACAGGTCGTATTTTCTAAATTGGGATTGTGTTCACGAATAATGCAACCGGTTGCGCTTTTTTGTCTTGGTTATTTTTGCTACAGTTTTTGCAGGTTGAAATTTACACAACGGGAGTAAGGCTATGAAAAAGATCCTTTTATGCTGTAGCGCAGGGATGTCAACCAGTATGCTTGTTAAAAAAATGGAGCAAGCTGCTGAAAATAAAGGAATTGAGTGCAAAATTGATGCGATGTCAGTGAATGCATTTGAAGATGCAATTAAAGAGTACGATGTTTGCCTTCTCGGGCCTCAAGTACGTTTTCAGCTAGAAGAGCTAAGAAAAACGGCGCAAGAGCATGGTAAAAACATTGATGCGATTTCTCCTCAGCATTATGGAATGATGAAGGGAGAGGAAGTACTAGAGCAAGCATTAGAATTAATTAACTAAACCATAGTTTTAAATTAAAAAAGATAACTGTACATCAAATATAAATATTTGATGCGGGATTCTTTTGCCTAAAATAAGGATGGATTCTATGAAGCTTTATGACGCAATTATAGGCGCAGTCGAAAAGCATATAGCCCCTATAGCAGCAAAAGTGGGGAATCAGCCCCATGTTCGAGCAATGAGAGACGGTTTTATAGTTGCAATGCCGTTTATTATTGTCGGTAGTTTCATTTTGATTTTTGCATTCCCACCATTTGCCGAAGACACGACCTTTACTTTTGGTCGAATTTGGCTCGATTTCGCCACCACACATTTTGATACCATAATGATGCCCTACAACATGTCGATGGGGATCATGACCATTTTTGTTTCGCTCGGCGTTGCTTATAGCTTAGCTAAGGCTTACAAGATGGATGGGATCACGAGTGCTGTATTGTCGCTGATGTCTTTTTTACTCATCGCGGCCCCTGCTAAAGATGGCGCGTTGTCTATGTCACACATGGGAGGAACCGGGATCTTCACTGCTGTGATGTGTGCATTCTTCTCGGTAGAGCTCTACCGTTTTATGAAAAAACACAACATTACGATTCGCATGCCAGAGCAAGTTCCACCGGCGATTGCACGATCATTTGAAGTACTGTTACCAGTCTTAGCGATATTCATTACCTTATATCCACTTAGCCTTTTCGTGCAAACCCAGTACGACATGTTGATTCCAGATGCGGTCATGGCAGTTTTTAAGCCTTTAATTAGTGCGTCTAACTCATTGCCTGCCATTATTGGCGCTCTATTGCTTTGCCAACTACTTTGGTTTGCGGGTATCCATGGTGCTGCAATTGTTGTGGGGCTGCTTTCTCCAATTTTCTTGACCAACATTGGTGCCAACATCGAAGCCTTTGTTGCAGGTGAACCGATTCCAAACGTATTTACTCAGCCTTTCTGGGATTTTTACATCTTTATCGGTGGCTCTGGTGCAACACTTGCTCTTGTTATGCTGATGTCATTTAGCCGTTCTGTTCACCTTAAGAGTATTGGTCGAATGAGTGCGGTGCCTGGCTTCTTCCAAATCAATGAACCTGTGATCTTCGGTAGCCCAGTTGTGATGAACCCGACCTTGTTTATCCCGTTCGTCTTCGCTCCAGTCATCAACGCTACGATAGCGTACTTTGCTGTGCATGTCGGCTTTGTGGGTATGGGGGTCGCTACAACGCCTTGGACAACACCAGCACTGATAGGTGCTTCGTGGGGTAGCGGTTGGACCTTTGCTCCAGTATTGCTCGTCATTGGTTTATTGATTCTTGATCTAATTATCTACTTCCCATTCTTCAAAATGTTTGAGAAGCAAATGTTGGAGCAAGAACTACCAACGACGAAAGAAACTAAGGATGAGACGCAACCTTCAGGTGAAGGTGTTACTGCTTAACGGTGCTTAATGGGCCGCAATTACCGCGGCCCGATTTTCGGAGAGAAAATGATGGAACAAGAATTGGTTGTGATGGAGATCATCTGTAATGCTGGCGAAGCCAGAAGTTTGAGCTACGAGGCGTTGCGTTTATCTAGAGAACAAGATTTTGATGCGGCTGAGGAGAAGCTCTCTCAAGCAAGAGAGTGCATTAACAAAGCCCACTTAATTCAGACTCAGTTGATTGAGGAAGATCAGGGGGAAGGGAAAGTCCCGATGACGTTAGTGATGGTACATGCTCAAGATCACTTAATGACCACGATTTTGGCTCAAGAAATGGCTGTAGAAATCGTTGCACTGAACAAAAAAATCTCGAACAAATAAGGGGAGAAAAATGTCTAGAGAGGCGATCAAACTTGCCATTATTGGCGGTGGTAGTAGCTATACTCCTGAACTGGTTGAAGGGGTTATTAAGCGCTTAGAATATTTACCCGTTAAGAAGATTCATTTTGTGGACATTGAGTCAGGAGCAGAGAAGCTTGAGATTATCAAAGGTCTAGCGCAGCGAATGGTTGATAAAGCAGGTGCAAAGATTGAGATAAAAGCAGACTTTGATCGTCGTGCTGCGATAAAAGATGCGGACTTTGTGATGACGCAGTTCCGTGTGGGTGGTCTTGCTGCTCGTGCTAATGACGAGCGAATTCCAATTAAATACGACGTCATCGGCCAAGAAACAACAGGCCCTGGTGGGTTTGCTAAAGCACTGCGAACCATCCCGGTTATTCTTGATATATGTAAAGATATTGAAGAGTTGGCACCCAATGCATGGATGCTCAATTTCACCAACCCTGCGGGTTTGGTCTCTGAAGCCGTCAGTAAGTACACCAAAGTAAAGAGTATTGGTTTATGTAATGTGCCGGTTTCGATGGAAATGATGATCGCAGAAATGATGGAGTGCGAGCCAAAAGAGCTACAACTGGAGTTTGCCGGATTAAACCATCTCGTTTGGGTGCACAAAGCATGGCTCAATGGAGAAGATATTACTCAAACGGTATTAGAGAAAGTCGGTGATGGTGCTAACTTCAGCATGAAGAACATCTGGGAAGAACCGTGGGATCCAGCATTTTTAAAAGCGCTGGGGGCGATACCATGTCCTTACCATCGTTATTTCTATCAAACCGATGCTATGCTCGCTGAAGAGAAACAAAGCGCGGGTGAAAAGGGCACTCGTGCTGAGCAGGTAATGGAAACAGAAAATGCGCTATTCAAGCTCTATCAAGATCCTAATCTCGATCATAAGCCGAAAGAGTTAGAAGAGCGGGGTGGGGCTTATTATTCAGATGCATCACTAAACTTGGTTGATTCAATTTATAACAATCGTAATAGTATTCATGTTGTTAACGTCTTAAATAACGGAGCGATTAACGGCCTCCCCGACGATGCTGTGATTGAGTGTAGCGCGGTGATTGGTAGTTGGGGCGCGAAACCTCTTGCGGTTGGTGAGCTGTCAAACAATATCAAAGGATTACTCTATCAAGTCAAAGCATATGAACAGTTGACAATAGACGCTGCTGTGGAAGGTAATTATGACAAAGCGCTCATGGCATTAACCAACAACCCATTGGTGCCAGACATTGGTCGTGCCAAGTCAATTCTGGATGATATCCTAGCGGTGAACGCTCCGTATTTACCTCAATTTAAACTAACGACGTTGTAGTACTAAGGAAGGGCGCCAATGAAAGTCATTTTTAATGCTGATGATTTTGGTTTAACGAGAGGTGTAAATAACGGCATCGTAAAAGCTCATCAGCAAGGTGTTGTTCATTCAACCACCATGATGGTCGGTATGGATGCTGAGAAACATGCTTTAGAGTTGGCTCGCCATAATCCAGACTTGAGAATTGGCGTTCATCTTAGGTTTACAGCGGGAGTGCCTCTAACTGGGCACCCTAATTTGACCAACGGTCGAGCGCATTTTATCAAATACGACGAACTGTGGGGTAAGCAGGACTTCGAAACTCAGGTCATTTATGACGAAGCAAAAGCTCAGGTGGAACATTTTTTATCGCTTGGGTTAGAGCTAAGCCACTTAGATAGCCATCATCACGCGCATACTCACCCTCAAATTTTGCCCGTTATTAAAGAGGTAGCGAGTGAATACCGAGTGCCACTGCGGGGCACTGGCTTGTGTCAAGAATCGATTACAACAAGGTATGTCTTTACTGACGAGTTTTACGATCAAAAAGTAAGTTTAGATGGTTTGATGGCGCATTTATTGAGTCTAAAGACAAACTATGATTTGGTTGAGGTGATGTGCCACCCGGCAGAGGCCGATCAAGCGCTGATTTTAAAGAGTGGTTATGCGCTTCAGCGAGAGCTAGAGTTACAAGTTCTAACCTCTCCCATTTTAAAAGAACAGTTAGCTCAACATGGTATAGCTGTCACGGATTACTCTGAGCTCGTTTCTACCAATCAAATGGTCGGTGTATGATTAAAGGCTGCCAGCTTCGCCCCCTATAAGCACCTTACGAATTGCTGGCAGCCGTTCTACACAAACGGATATTTAATAACAATTGCAGTTGGACCCAATAGCATTATGGCAAGGATTAAAGATGTCGCCGAACTCGCCGGTGTAAATCGCTCTACCGTTTCTCGAATCATTAATGGGGAGGGGAAGTTTCGCGAAGAAACTCGAAAAAAAGTAGAGCAAGCTATGGCGCAACTGAATTATCGCCCGAGTGCGATTGCTCGTTCACTCGCAACCTCATCCAGTAATATGGTTGGCTTATTGGTGACTTACTATACGGGGGGCTTCTTTGGCGAGATGATGGAGCAGGTTCAGACTGAGCTGGATATTCATAAAAAGTTTCTGATTACCGCTCAAGGACATCATTCTGCAGAAGGTGAAAAGGAAGCCATTCAGCGTTTTAATGATCTGCGTTGTGATGGCTATGTCCTCCATAGTCGTTATTTGTCAGATGATGATTTACGTGAATTAGCAAAACAGCCTACGCCTTTCGTTCTTCTGGATCGCTATGTTGAAGGAATAGAAGAGCGTTGCGTTACTTTTAATCATCATCATGCAAGCCGTATTGCCGTCGAGCATCTTTTAGCTGGTGGTCATAGAAAAATCGCCTGTATTACCGGTCCATCCCAACGTCATAATAGTTTATTAAGAAAGCTTGGGTACGTTGACGCGATGAAGGACGCAGGTATCGATATTGACGAAAGCTGGTGTGAAGAAGGGAATTATGGTCGGCAAAGTGGTTATGATGCAATGGCTGCAATTTTACAACGACACCCTGAAGTTACTGCAGTCTTTTCTTGCAGTGAGGAAATGACGGTCGGTGCAATGCAGTACTTACACGAGCACAATATTTCAGTACCGGAGCAAATCTCTTTAACTAGCTTTGACAGTGTCGACCTTTGTGAAAGCCTTTATCCTACAGTGTCGGCAGTGCACTTTCCTATCAGTGATATGGCCCGTGTAGCGGTACAAACATTAATGGGATTAGTCAAAGGTCAAGAAATAATAGATAAGCCAACGTTCGAGGCTCAGCTAAAAATACGCAAAGCAGATCGAACCTTAAAGTAGCTTGCTTTTGCTCATTAAATGAGTCATTAGAAATGACCATCTGATGTTTTGATACTTACTGATGAATTTATTCACAAAATTTACTAGTATTCTAACTCTCTTAGGCAACGTAAATCAGTAGTGAATAAGTGGCAGCCATTAAACTTACGGTCGATCGTATTCAACCCGGATTACATATCCGTCTTCCGCTAAAGTGGAACGATCACCCTTTTCTACTCAATAGTTTTAAGATTAAAGATCAAGAACAAGTCGAGATGATCCGTCACCTCGGTGTAAAGTTCGTTTACTTTAATCCAGAGCAAAGTGATGCCGCACCACTTCCAGTCGACCAGATACAAGCTGATAGAGTAACGAATGAAGCGTCGCTAGATCATGAAACTCAAAAACTTTGGCAAGAAAAACAAAACCGCATAGAAAAGTTAAGTGCGTATCGTCGACGCGTTATCCAGTGCGAAAAAGAGTTTGAGCGCTCTCTTGCGCGTATGCGCTCGGTCATGACGAAAATTCGTAATCGTCCAACAGCTGCCGTTGATGAAGCGAAGCTTCTTATTGAAGATATCGTCGAGAAGTTAATGTGTGATGATAATGTCACTCTACACCTGATGAACGGTAAAAATGAGTTTGAAGATATTTATTTCCATTCGTTGAACGTTGCTGTTGTCGCCATGATGATTGGCCGTGCTAAGGGGTACTCAGCTGCGCAGTTGAAAGAGCTTTCATTCTCAGCGCTATTCCACGATATCGGGAAAATAAAAATTCCTACCGCAATATTAAGAAAGCAAGCACCGCTGACGGAACCAGAAACTAACTACTTAAAGTTGCACACCAAATATGGAGTAGACCTTGCGAGTCAAATAGAAGGTTTTCCCGAAGTTGCAAGAGTTGTGATTGCACAGCACCATGAACTAAGAGATGGGTCTGGCTATCCCAAAGGTCTGAAAGGAGATGAGATCAACGAGTTTGCTCAAATTATTGCTGTAGCTAACGCATTTGATAACTTGTGTCATACACCTATAGTCTCAGAGCAAAAAATTCCTTATACCGCACTCTCTCATTTATATAAGAACTGTAAACACCTATATAAAGAAGAAAACCTGAATATCCTGATTAAGTTTATGGGCGTGTTTCCTCCAGGCACTGTGGTTCAGCTTTCCAATAATATGGTGGGCTTGGTTATCTCAGTGAATGCATCGCATCTATTATTCCCAAATGTATTGGTTTACGATCCATCAGTGCCAAGGACGCAGGCGCCAATCATTGATCTTGCATCAAAGGATATAAAGATAGTTAACGCTATTCATCCGTCTAAATTGCCGGAGAAAATCAAAGAGTATCTTAATCCGCGTTCACGCATTTCTTACTTCTTCGATAGTGATGAGTAGTTATCCACAGATTTTTGTGGGTAAGCTGTAGAGATCTTGAGTGTTATTTAGGGGGAATTTTGAGGTTGGGTGGAAAGTATCCACTTGGCATGTTTTTTTAGAAAAAATGCATTTTTAGTATTGCCAAAGAAAATCTTATCCCTATAATGCGCACCCATCGACACGGCAGACGCCACAAGGCTTCAGCAGGGTCGAAGAGGTAAAAAGGTTCTACGAAAAATTAGTTGAAAAAAGTGTTTGACACTAACAACCAAATCGCTAGAATTCACCTCCGCTTTGAGAGAAAAACTTCTCGAAAAGCAAGCTCTTTAACAATATAGACCTATCAATCTGTGTGGGCACTCGTTGATGATAATCCAAATAGTTTCTTCGGAAACAATTTAGGTTTCAATGAAACGAAGTGACCATTGAATCTTCGGATTCAGCACAGTCAATTCAAACATTACTTATGTAATGTTCAGTATTCATTGAGCCGAACAAAATCTTAAATTGAAGAGTTTGATCATG
>NZ_JAKKCK010000007.1:49502-119734 GCF_021725735.1 Vibrio sp. J2-3(2022) | reverse complement strand
TGGACACTTGCTGATTACAAGCGAGTGATACCACTGCGGAGTGGTAGTTCAGTTGGTTAGAATACCGGCCTGTCACGCCGGGGGTCGCGGGTTCGAGTCCCGTCCACTCCGCCACTTATATTAAGCCCCAGTCGAAAGACTGGGGTTTTTTTCGTTTTGGTTACCCGACTTCCCTTAACCGCATTTCCATATTGAAACCTTGCATCGAGAGGTAGGCTTCCCTCTTCGCTATGCTTTCTAAGCCCTATCATGACGAGTTGATTCACAACTCTGTGCTGTTTCTACTGAACCGGGTCCCAGTCTCGAGGGCTAGTTTTGAGCCCCTGTGCTTACTTACCAAAGCTTCCTTTATTATTACCTGGAAAGTTTATTCACTAGGTTATGTTATTTTCAGGGATGATTTCTTTGCTTTAGATGTTGTGATTTAGCCACCGGCGCTCATTAAAATAAGCTCAGCGCATTTAAAACTTTCCGAACATGGATTTTGTTTTGTAGATCTATTTAAGCCAGTGTCTTAAAGGATATTCGCTACTTCTTCCCTCTAACCCTCTCCAACCTACAAAGCCACCACTACGTACGTATAACGTGAGCGGTAGATCTGCTCTCATAGCTGTGCTTGCTGAGTAAGTCGTTCACCTGGCTCATTGACTGAGGAAAGATCTTCTTTCAGTGGATCTTCGTCTAAGTCACGATAGTTTTTAATAATTATCTGGTACTTTTTATTCTAAAGGTGTACGCTTCACATCGAATGTTTTTTCGACAGTAAACCATGTTATATCTCTTGTTTAAAAGCTTTGTAAGAAGGCTGAACTCCGTGCAAAAAACGCGATGAAGTGTTGCTCGGAGTCTTAAATTAATCTTCATCAGGTGTTTATGCGTGAGTAACTTCGCTGAAGTTATACGCAGGCGTTTGTACACCTGATAAAAGAGAAGAGATGGCCGGTGATATTTCATCATCGGCCTTTTTGTATCTGTTAAGCAGCTACAAAGCATTATCCAGTATTGAAATAAGGGCCGGTATTGATCACCGGCCCTTTTTATTTGGTTAAAAACATGAGTATTTTACAAGTTAAAAATTTGTCTTATCAGATCGCTGATAAGAGTTTATATAACAACGTGACATTTCGAATTAACGTGGGAGAGAAAATAGGTATCACTGGAGCGAATGGCGTTGGAAAAAGCACCTTATTAAAACTGCTTATCGGTGAATTATCTGCAGATAAGGGCAGCATTGACTGGTTACCAAACCTTGAGGTGGGGTATTTAGAGCAACATTTTAAGATGGATAATACGTTGACGGTTTATGAATGCTTAAAGAGTGCTTTTGAGAACTTATACGCTGCCGAGCAGAAGCTTTGGACTTTGTATCAGGCGATGACCGAGTCTCACTCTACATCTCTTTTAAGCCAAGTCGCCCGACTACAGGCATATTTAGAAGATGAAGACTTCTATGCAATTGATACCAAAATTGAACAAGTTGCTGTAGGTCTTGGCATTTATCAATTTGGCTTAGATACACCGCTTGTCTCGCTAAGTGGGGGTCAAAGACACAAGGTCCTTTTAGGGAGGTTGTTACTCCGCAACCCCGATGTGTTAATTCTCGACGAGCCGACAAACTATCTTGATGCTCTGTACATTGAATGGTTGGTCACGTTTCTCAACGATTACACTGGCACTGTTTTACTGGTTTCTCATGATATTGACTTCCTTAATCAAGTAGCGACCAGTATTTGTGATATTGATTATCAAACGGTCCGAAAATACAGCGGCACTTATGTCAAAGCAATGCAGCAAAAGCATCACGACGGTGCTTTGTTAGAAAAGCAATATAAGGCTCAGCAAAATGAAATTCGAAAGTTAGAGCAATTTATTGCCAAAAATGGCGCTGGAGTTAACGCGAGTCTTGCTAAGGGACGCAAGAAAAAACTGGATAAAATCGAACGTATTCAACTGAATCATATAGAGAAAGTATCGATGTTTGACTTTGCTCACCAGCCTATTGGGCAACAGTATGTGATTGACGCAAAAGCGTTGAAGATAGGTTATCAGCAGCCTCTGCTTCCTGCGCTTGATATCACGTTAGCGAGCGGGGAGAAGTTGGTCGTTTCTGGTTTTAACGGCGTAGGTAAGTCGACTTTGCTTAAAACCCTTATGGGGGAGATCGAGCCGCTCTCTGGTGAGGTGGTATTGGCAAAAGGTGCAATGATTGGGTATTTTTCTCAAGATTTGTCTTGGCGTCACCCTCAGCACACGCCTGAGCAGGAGCTATGCTCTTGTGATCCAACGATATCAAGCAAAGAATCACGCAAGCTATTAGCTCGCTTTGGTGTCACCGGAGATAAGACGCAGCGCCACCTAGATACATTAAGTGGAGGTGAGCAAACTCGCGTGAAACTTTGTTGTTTATCAGTCCAGAAATGCAATGTTTTGCTGTTGGACGAGCCAACGACACATTTGGATAGCAGCAGTAAAAATGCGCTTAAAGAGGCTCTCCAGCGCTTTTCTGGTAGTGTGATTGTGGTATCTCATGAGAAGGCGTTTTTACAATCTTGGCCTGATAGAGTTTTAGATATTTCGTTGCTCACTTATGCTGAATCGGAAACAGAACAGGAGGTGGCGCTATGATGCAGTCCATGATCCTATTTCTTGTTGCTTTTCTTGTTGGTGCTGATGAGTTGATGCTTGGATCTATTCTTGAACCTATCGGAAATGATTTAAGTGTTCAACCGAGTCAGGTTACGTTATTTATTACGGCATATAGTTTAGCTATAGCAATTTGCGCTCCTTACCTGGGACGTTTATCAGACCGGGTTGGGCGTATTCGTATCATGTTGCCTGCTTGCTTCGTATTTGGGGTTGCGTCTATTACGACGGGCATAGTTCATGATTTTGAACTTGCGATTGCAAGTCGAGTGATCACAGGTATTGCAAGTGCAGGCATGTTGCCAATTGCATTTGCGTTGGCGGGAGACGCGAAGGGTAATAGAGCGATGCGTCAAATTGTGATGGTTCAGGCGGGATTAACGCTGGGTATGATAACCAGCCCAGCGATCGGAGCATTGCTGACCCAGCTTTTATCATGGCGTGCCGCTTTTATTATTTTGGGCGTTGCGGCTCTTCTTGTCGGTGCCATGAGCGTAGTGTTCATGAACAACAAGCATAATGAGTCCAAGAAGTCAGATACTCTGCCACCTATCACAGACGTCATTCATCTTCCAGGCGCGTTGAGGGCTATTCTAGCGATGTGTTTAGGCCTAGGGGGAGGTATTGGTGTATTTAACCTGATAGGCCTTCATATTCGAGATACCAGCGAGTTGGCGCTCGGTTGGGTGGGCGCTATTTATGCTGCTCTAGGGATCGTGAGTGTGGTTGGAAATATGTGCGTGGGGAGAGCTTGCCGTTGGCTTGGTAGCTCTCGAGCCGTTATGCGAGTGGCTTTAATGGTGTGCATACCTTGCAGTGCATGGGTGTTCTCAAATGAGATGAGTACGGTGACCGCTTATCTTCCAGCTCTAGTGCTCTGGTCTCTTGCTGGAGGGGTAGGCTCTCCGGCGTTACAAGCACATATAGCAAGCTTATCTGATGAACATCGAGGTGTGCTGATGTCTTCTGGAATGAGTATGATGCACTTTGGTGTCGCGATTTGGTCTGCCTTGGCGGGCTTTGCTTATTCTGTAGGTAGTGAATGGGTCGCTGTCGTGGCTTTGTTATTGTTTGGCTCAGCGGTAGTTATCTTAAAGCCAGTTGGTAATGCTGAACAAAGTGAGCGTTATTCGTAGTGTTTTAGTAGATAAAGAAAAGCCGTTACCTAAAAAGGTAACGGCTTGTTCCAAATACTTTTTGAAAGCCGGTCTTAGTTCATGCCGTATTTCTTAAGTTTTTTGCGAAGAGTACCGCGGTTGATACCCATCATAGTTGCCGCGCGAGTTTGGTTACCGCGAGTGTACTGCATGATGGTATCTAGTAGTGGCTGTTCAACTTCAGCTAGAACTAATTCGTATAGTTCTGTTACTTCCTGGCCGTTTAGTTGAGCAAGGTAGTTTTTAAGAGACGCTTTAACAGAGTCACGTAAAGGCTTCTGAGTAATCTGGTCTTGTGACGTTACTGTAGTTACTGTTAATGCTTCTGAAGTCAGATTTTGTTCGAACATATTCGGTCTAGCTCTTCTCTTAATTATGATGCAACGTTATCAAAATAACCTTCTAACGCCTCAATTTGCAGCGGAGCTGCGTCGATAGCGTTGAAGGTACGGCGAAACTCACTTGCCTGTTCATGCTCTTTCAGGTACCACCCAACGTGCTTGCGCGCGATACGTGGACCTAAGAACTCCCCATAAAATTCATGCAGAGCATTTACATGACCAAGCATAATGGTTTTCACTTCCTCAGTTGGAAGCTCCTCCATTGTGGTGCCGTTTTCCAAATAGTGATGGATTTCCTGGAAAATCCAAGGACGACCCTGGGCAGGGCGTCCAATCATTAAAGCGTCCGCACCGGTGTACTCCAGTACAAATTTGGCTTTCTCCGGGCTATCGATATCACCGTTCGCGATAACCGGAATTGAAATCGCCTCTTTTACCGCTTTAATGCTGTCATATTCGGCCTCACCTTTGTACATACATGCTTTCGTTCTGCCATGCAGAGCAAGAGCTTGTATGCCGCAGTTTTCGGCTAATTTAGCGATCTGGACACAGTTCTTGTTGTCTGTATCCCAGCCAGTTCGAGTCTTTAACGTTACAGGAACGTCCACTGCATTCACGACCGCTTTCAAAATCTCTTCGATAATGTTTGGGTATTGAAGCAGAGCAGAGCCCGCTAGCTTCTTATTCACTTTTTTTGCCGGGCAGCCCATGTTGATGTCGATGATTTGTGCACCGTTCTCAACACTGAATTGAGCTGCGTCCGCCATAAGCTGTGGATCGGAACCCGCAATCTGTACAGAGCGAATGCCCGATTCGCCCTCGTGTACCATGCGCTGTTTCGACTTTGACGTTCCCCATAGTTTTGGGTTAGCAGACATCATTTCACTGACGGCCATTCCCGCACCATAACGAAGACACAACTCGCGAAACGGTCTATCCGTTACACCAGCCATAGGGGCTACGATTAGATTGTTCTTAAGTTGATAGTTTCCGATTTTCAAAACGTCATCACAGTTCTGTACCAGCAAGGGCGCGCATTTTACGCATTTTTTCACTGCGTGAAAAGACTAATATTTGAGCATTTACAAATTGTTTTTGTAAATTGTATGAATTTCAAACAATTAGCTCTGAAAACCTTGTCTAGCCTTGCTTACGACCAGAGATGCGACACCATTCGCTTTGCTCAACAATCGGGTCAATGTGAAGCTCGTCACGGTAATAATTCGCAACATCTTCGGCTTGGGTGTCTAATACGCCGGACATAGCGAGGTTGCCATTTGGTTTAACTAGGCCTTTAATGATTGGTGCAAGTTCACGCAGTGGGCCAGCAAGAATGTTAGCAACAACCACGTCTGCAATCAGACCTTCTGGTTGGTTTTGAGGAAGGTAAACTTCTAGTTTGTCGGCAACGCCGTTACGCTCTGCGTTGTCTTTCGAAGCAAGCAGTGCTTGAGGATCAATGTCGATCCCTATCACTTTTTCAGCGCCCAGTTTGATCGCCGCGATCGCCAGAATGCCAGAGCCACAACCGAAGTCGATAACGGTCTTACCGCTTAAGTCCATGCTTTCTAGCCACTCAAGACAAAGTGCTGTTGTAGGGTGAGTACCCGTACCGAATGCAAGGCCAGGATCCAACATAACATTAACAGCGTCAGGATCTGGAATGTCGCGCCAGCTTGGACAAATCCATAGGCGTTCACCAAATTTCATTGGGTGGAAGTTTTCCATCCATTCGCGTTCCCAGTCTTTATCTTCAAGCTGTTCTACTTTGTAAGCAAAATTGTCAGCCAGCATATTGCTCGCTTTAATTTGGTCGATGATGAAGTTGGTGTCTGCTTCTGCATCGTACAGTGCCAGAATGTCAGTATCGCCCCATAAGCGAGTTTCGCCAGGTAGAGGTTCGAATACAGGTGTATCCTGCGCGTCTAAGAATGTAACAGACAGCGCGCCAGTCTCTTCCATTAGCATATCGCCGATTTGCTCAGCGTTTTCGTTGGTCGCGTTGAGTTTGATTTGAATCCAAGGCATTGGTTTTTGCTCTTAAAGTGAATGAAGTGGCGCAGAGTTTACCAGAACTCTACGATTTGTTTGAGTATATACCCAAATAAGCCTACGTATTTGTTGAATGCTTAGAGTCCATACAAAACAAAAATGCCCACGGGTGTGGGCATTTTGTAAGACGTTAGCTAAGGCTTATTGTAAGCCGAGCTTCTTCTCTAGGTAGTGGATGTTTGCACCACCATGCTGGAAGTTTTCGTCATTCATAATGGAGAATTGCAGTGGCACGTTGGTTTTGATGCCTTCGATGATCATCTCACCCAGAGCATTCTTCATGCGTGCAATCGCCACATCACGGTTTTCACCGTACGTGATTAGCTTACCAATCATTGAATCGTAATGAGGCGGTACTGTGTAACCAGAGTAGATGTGTGATTCCCAACGCACACCCATGCCACCAGGCGCGTGGAAACGCTCTATCTTACCTGGAGATGGTAGGAAGCGTTCTGGGTCTTCTGCGTTGATACGGCACTCAATCGCATGGCCACGGATCTTAATGTCATCTTGAGTGAATGACAGAGGTTGACCCGCCGCAACGCGAAGCTGTTCTTTGATTAGGTCGATGCCGGTAACCATTTCTGTTACTGGGTGTTCTACCTGAATACGAGTGTTCATTTCGATGAAGTAGAATTCACCGTTCTCGTATAGGAATTCGAACGTACCTGCGCCGCGGTAGCCAATTTCGATACATGCACGAGTACAACGTTCACCGATGTACTTACGCATCTCTTCAGTGATACCTGGTGCTGGAGCTTCTTCCACTACTTTTTGGTGACGACGTTGCATTGAACAATCACGTTCACCAAGGTGGATTGCGCCGCCTTGACCGTCAGCGATAACTTGTACTTCAACGTGACGAGGGTTTTCTAGGAATTTCTCCATGTAAACCATATCGTTGTTGAACGCTGCTTTTGCTTCAGCGCGCGTCATTGCAATCGCTTGGATTAGGTCTTTTTCTGCGCGAACGACACGCATACCACGGCCACCGCCGCCACCAGACGCTTTGATGATGACTGGATAACCAATGCGTTTAGCAAACGCCTTGTTTTTCTCTTCGTCGTTGTCCAGAGGACCGTCAGAACCAGGCACACAAGGAACGCCAGCTTTCTTCATTGCGTTGATCGCCGACACTTTGTCACCCATCAGGCGGATAGTGTCTGCTTTTGGACCAACGAAGATGAAACCACTGCGCTCAACTTGCTCAGCGAAGTCTGCGTTTTCTGACAAGAAGCCGTAACCAGGGTGAATGGCAACTGCTCCTGTTACTTCTGCTGCAGAAATAATTCGTGGGATATTTAGGTAGCTGTCGATACCACGAGCAGGGCCGATACATACGGTTTCGTCTGCGAGTAGTACGTGCTTAAGATCGCGGTCAGCTGTCGAGTGAACAGCGACGGTCTTAATACCTAACTCTTTACAAGCGCGAAGAATACGAAGTGCAATTTCACCTCGGTTCGCGATGACTACTTTGTCTAGCATAAGGCAAGCCCCGCTTATTCGATTACAACAAGAGGTTGGTCGAATTCAACTGGTTGGCCGTCTTCAGCTAGGATCGCTGTAACAACGCCAGATTTGTCCGCTTCGATTTGGTTCATCATTTTCATTGCTTCAACAATACATAGCGTATCGCCAGCATTTACTTTCTGACCCACTTCTACGAATGCTTTAGAGTCTGGGCTTGGAGAACGGTAGAAAGTACCAACCATTGGAGAAAGAACTTGGTGACCTGCAGGCGTTGCAGTCGCTGGAGCTTCTGCTGCTGGCGCTTCTGCTACTGGTGCCGCTACTGCTGGAGCAGGTGCCGCTACTGGAGCTGCTGCGTAGTGAACTGGTGCTTGAGGGGCTGCAGTGCCGTGACGACTGATGCGTACTGACTCTTCACCTTCAGAAATCTCTAGCTCAGCAATGCCAGACTCTTCAACTAACTCAATTAGCTTCTTGATTTTACGAATATCCATCTTTTCTTTCTCTTTTATCTTGTGATTAAGACAACCCTCGTGGGGTTGCAGAGTGTTAGGGTTACTTTGCCTGTAGCTTATTAATCGCGGCAGACAGAGCGAATTCATAACCTTGTGCGCCCAAACCGCAAATCACGCCTTCTGCTTTATCTGACAGATAAGAGTGATGACGAAATGGTTCACGTGCGTGCACATTTGATAAGTGCACCTCAATAAATGGGATGGCGACGCCAAGTAATGCATCTCGCAGTGCCACACTGGTATGAGTGAAAGCCGCTGGATTGATGATGATGAAGTCAATCTTGCCATAAGCAGCATGAATGGCTTCAATCAGTTCGTACTCACGATTTGATTGTAGGTGTTCCAGTTCCACCCCAGCGTTATGAGCTTGCTTCGTAAGAGCATCCACAACTTGTGCTAAGGTGCTGTGACCATAGTGTGTCGGTTCGCGCAGACCCAATAGGTTAAGATTTGGTCCGTTTAGAACAAGAATCCGTGACTTTGCAGACATTATGTTGCTATCTTCCCTTATCGTGAGTGGAACGTTTATATTCCCAAATATACGATAGTTCAGCACGATTTTTTTGTTAAAACCGAGCAAATTTTAAAAAATCGACCAAGATTATAGCTAATTCATAGCAATTAGCAGCAATTTACTGGTCTAATCTCCTAATAGCCACCTTCGTTTCTGTAACCAAGTTAACAAAAACAACATAATTGCCATGTTCTTTGTGTGGCTAATTTGTGCGCAAAAGCAAAAAACCGCCATGAGTGATGGCGGTTTTTAAAGTGCTTTTAAAACAGTTGGTTGAATTTATGCCAATTCTGCTTTCTCTGCGATGAGTTTGTCTACCACGCTCGGATCGGCAAGCGTTGACGTGTCTCCGAGGTTGCTTGTATCGCCCGTTGCAATCTTACGCAGGATTCGACGCATGATCTTACCAGAGCGAGTCTTCGGTAAGGAATCCGTCCAGTGCAGTACATCTGGTGTCGCGATTGGACCAATCTCTTTACGCACCCAATCTTTAACTTCTTTGTGCAGCTCAGCTGACGGGAATTCACCATCGTTCAGTGTAATGTAAGCGTAGATAGCTTGGCCTTTGATGTCATGTGGAATACCAACAATCGCCGCTTCTGCAATCTTGTGGTGCGCCACTAGCGCTGATTCAATTTCAGCGGTACCCATACGGTGACCCGACACGTTTAGTACGTCATCAACACGTCCTGTGATCCAGTAGTAGCCGTCTTCGTCACGACGCGCACCATCACTGGTGAAGTACATACCCTTAAAGGTTGAGAAGTAGGTCTGTTCAAAGCGCTCATGGTCGCCGTAAACCGTGCGCATCTGGCCTGGCCAAGAATCAAGGATAACCAAGTTACCTTCAGCAACGGTATCTTCAAGAATGTTGCCCATATTATCGACAAGAGCAGGCTGGACGCCGAAGAATGGGCGAGTCGCAGAGCCTGGTTTTAGATCGGTTGCCCCTGGTAGTGGCGCAATCAAGATGCCGCCAGTTTCCGTTTGCCACCAAGTATCGACGATAGGTGAGTTCTCGTTACCAATCGTTTTGTAGTACCACTCCCACGCCTCTGGGTTGATTGGTTCGCCCACTGAGCCCATGATGCGCAGGCTTGAACGAGATGTGCCTGCAACCGCTTCATCACCTTTTGCCATTAGCGCACGAATCGCGGTTGGGGCGGTGTATAGAATGTTGACTTGGTGTTTATCAACCACTTCACTCATTCGGCTTGTGCTTGGGTAGTTTGGTACACCTTCGAATAAGATGGTCTTCGCCCCATTTGCAAGTGGACCGTAGATTAGGTAAGTGTGACCGGTAATCCAACCCACATCCGCGGTACACCAGAAGGTTTCACCTGGTTGATAATCGAAGACATATTTAAAGGTCATCGCCGCGTAGACGAGGTAACCACCAGTCGTGTGTAGTACACCTTTAGGTTTGCCTGTTGAACCTGAAGTGTAAAGGATGAAGAGCGGATCTTCGGCTTTCATTTCTTCTGGTGGGCAAACGTCAGAAATGTTAGCTGTTGCTTCGTGCCACCAAACATCACGGTGTTCATGCCATTCGACATCACCACCTGTACGTTTAAGCACCAACACTTTATTGATGGTTTTTACGTCTGGGTTAGTTAGTGCTTCGTCCACGTTCTTTTTCAGTGGAACGGCACGCCCGCCGCGCACGCCTTCATCAGCGGTGATCACGACTTTAGCGTCAGAGTCGATGATACGGCCAGAGAGAGCTTCTGGTGAGAAACCGCCAAATACAACGGTATGAACCGCACCGATGCGGGTACAAGCGAGCATAGCCACTGCGGCTTCTGGCACCATTGGCATGTATAAACACACCACGTCGCCTTTACGTACGCCTTGCTCTTTCAATGCGTTGGAGAACTTACATACTTCTTTGTGCAGTTCGTTGAAAGTGAGTGTTTTGTCGTCGGCTGGATCATCGCCTTCCCAGATGATTGCGACGTCATCCCCGTGTTCTGCGAGATGACGGTCAATACAGTTCGCCGAGACGTTCAGCGTGCCGTCTTCAAACCAACGAATGTCGACATGACCAGTATCGAAAGAGGTGCTTTTTACTTTGGTGAAAGGTTTGATCCAATCAACGATTTTGCCGTGTTCGTTCCAGAAGCCCTCTGGATCGGTTACCGACTGCTGATACATGGCTAAGTAAGTATCATTATCCGCGTGTGTATGAGTTTTAATATTTTCTTTTACCGGATAAACGTGGGCTTCGCTCATGGCTTCTCTCCTTGTGCCTTATTTCTCGGCCTTACACCAATCTAGATAAGATTTTGAATATGTTTTTGTAGGGCTGTTTTTTGGTTCTAAATAACTTGGTCGTGGTAATGACGACGTTGTGCTTATAACTGTCAGTCACTGCGCGTATTTCCACAATTAGACTTTAGGATGAGAGTGAAGGAAGCGCCGTGAAATCGCTGAAACAAAAGTATTTCTGGGAGCTAGGTCAACTGATTTTTATGTATACGGCGCGGTTAGGTTGGGCAAATCGCCTTTCGTTAAGCGAACAAAGACCAAAGCGGCAGAAATCGCATCTTGTAAAGCGTCGTGTTTATCTTGGATAGGAAGTTCGAGGTGTTTACAAATGGCATCCAGACTTAAGTCGAAATAGGCATTCGGCAAATGTCTTTCCAGCTTGTCGTGATAAATCTGACTGACCTCGATGAGCGGGTTAGGAAGTGGGAAGCCAAGTTGCCTCAGACAAGCAAGGTCTAAAATCTTTTTATCGTAACGAATGTGATAACCGACAAGTGGTCGGTTGCCGATGAAGTCGAGCAGCTCGAGCAGCGCCTCTTTTTCGCTAATCCCGTCGACTAAGTCTTGGTGGCGAATTCGATGAATTTTGACTGAGCCAGAATCGAGCGATTGCGGCGCGCGTAAGCGGACTTCAAATGGTTGACTAGTGATGATGCGGTTGTCGATGATCTTCGTGGCCGCAATGGTCACCAACTCGGCGCGATTTGGATCAAGGCTGGTGGTTTCGCAGTCGAGAGAAACGTATTCCGTTTTATCGGGCGTGCAAAAAAGCGACTGATAAGGAGAGCCTTTCAGTTTGTAGTGCCAGTATTTGCGTTGTAACCAGTTCATTGCCTACGCCTCTGTATGATTTATGAAAATCATGGTTAATCACGAATTTGATAGTGGAAGCCTAAAAATTGCTTAAATTTTTTCACTACATGTAAGCTGTGGCGAAGTAAATCACGCTCGGTTCTATCCAGTTGTTTAATATCAATGTTATTCAATGCTTCTTGCTTTTTGAGTTGTTGATTAAGGCGAACCTTAAAGAACAATTTCAGTGCTTCGTTGAGGTTATCTGCCGTTTCAGGCTCTAAGATGCGCTTATTTCTCAGTGCATCAATGCGCTCAAATGTGTTCTTCTCCTCAATGGCATATTCCAAAGACAAGGTGCGAATGCCGTGCACAATTGGGAAAATGCCGCCGCGTTTAATATCTAATCCATCCTTAGCACTTTTTACGTTGCCAAACAGAGTTAGGGGCACAGAAAACTGCAAGGCAGGGCGAGTAAAATCAGACAGTATCAACATGCGATCTTTCATTGTGTCGCGAAGGTGGGTCGCGATTGGAGCCAGCAGTTCGCGATTTCCCGCAACAGCATGGGCGTCACTGAAAATGGCTAAGTCCATGATTTGTTGTGGTTCGGCTTTAGCTATCCAGCGGTCTAAGGTGTTTATCCACTCTTGCTGCGTTTTGACCCATTTCGGGTTGTTGACCATGACTTTACCCGGGCAAAGTGGATAACCGAGCTGTTGTAGAGTGTGCGTGAAGGATTGCATCACTTGTTCGCAATGAGGCCATTCCAAACCATCTTGAATAATTAGAGCATTGTCTTGGTCTGTCTTGAGAATTTGTTCTCCTCGACCTTCTGAGCCGAGCACGATTAAGCAACAATGATCGTGCAAGGCAGGTGGAACCACTAACTCAAACGCTTTTTCGATAATTTGCTCGTTCACGGCGGAAATCAGCTCCATGATAAAGCGAGTGCGGATGCCGTTTCTCAATAAACTCTCGACCAATTGACGCTGGCGGTTTGAGGCCAATGCGAGCTCTTCCACACTGCTTGCTCTGGCAATACTGAGCGTTAATACGTGAGAGTGGGTAGAGAACGCGCTGAGAATTTGGGTCATATCCAGCATGCCGACGGCTTGGTTGCCATCACATACCATGAGACGCTTCATTCGATTTCGAGTCATGGTGATCATGGCATTGAACAAAAAGTCACCATCATCAACGTGATAGACAGGAAAGGTGGCGATATCACCGACAGGGGTATTGAGTGCGCAGCCATCTAACATCACGGAGTGCAGCATGTTGGTGCGCGTCACGATGGCGTATGGATGAGCCGAAGGCCATTTTTCTAATCGCGGATCGTCATCATTGAGTTTGACAAGTGCTGCATCGATCCCATTTGCTTTTAGGGTGTGCGTCACCTCGTTAATCGGCGTATTTGGCTCAAGGATCATCGGTGGGTGATAAATGCTGCGGTCCACTTTGGTGAGGATAAACTCTGCCAAGTTTTGTTGTTGGTGAGCGGCTTCGATGAGCTCTTGTCGCTTTGATAAATTGTTATCGAAATAGGCCGCAAACTGACCATTCTCGTTGTAAAGCGCCAGAAAGACGTCTTTCGGCAGCAGATAGGAGAGTGTGTCCTCAAGAGCGATGTATTGATGACGTACGTTGTCTTCAAGTAATGAGCGCACATCAAACATATCGTCGTTGGCATAATGCGCGAACACTTCCTGCTGATCTTGGGAGCGTTCTTCTACCGCGCCTTTGATCAGAATGTGCAAGTGAGGGTTTTTCTGTCCGCAAGATAAAATAACATCTCGAGCTCGATAGTAGGCAACGTCCAGAGACGAGCGCAGTCGTGTCTGTTGTGCTTCGGTTAAGCGGTCGAACGGTGGAGATTGCATGTTAAATTTGTCAGGCATGAGAACACCCAATGATGGAAGGAACACTCTCTAAGTCTGACAAATTTCCTACTGGAAGCCAGACGACTTTGGTCTAAATCACGATGATTTCGCTTTAAGATGGCCAATGTCGCAAAGTTAGTATTCCATCGAGGAAACGATAAGTTGCCTATTCTTCCCTTTTTATAATACGCATAGCGATCCATAATTCCCGGTTCGAACGTTGATGTTCCCGTTTTAGGATATTAGTAATGTTGAAACCTTCTCCGTATGGCTGGATTTCCCAGTACTTTCTCGGATTCTTCTTTGCGTATGGCGTATATCTGCCATTTTGGTCACTTTGGTTTAAGGAGCAAGGTGTCTCTTCGACCGACATCGGTTTGCTAGTTGGGTTAGGTCTTGCGACACGTTGTGTCGCCAATATCGTGATCACCCCACGAGTGCACAAAGTTGAACACCTTATGCCTGCTTTACGTTGGTTGAGTTTCGCTGCCCTCCTTTTTGTTGGATTTCACTTTTTTACAGGTGGCAGTTTTTGGTTAATGGCGTTAGCGACGGTGCTATTTAACCTCTGTTGTGGACCGATTGTTCCATTATCGGATGCGATGGCAAACTACTACGCTCGTCTGAAAATGCTCGACTACGGCCGTACGCGCTTATGGGGCTCGATCGCCTTTATCGCGGGTTCGACGGCCGTGGGTTATCTGGTGGCTGAATTTGGCTCTGATATGATCTTGTACACGGCGATGGCCGGGGTATTAGTTTCGTTGCTATTTTCAATGCGTATGACTAACCCGATGCCCGTTACGCTTGGTGGGCAAAGCGCGGAGCGTCCAAAACTGAGTGCTCTTTTGACAGACAAGCCGATACTTAAATTCTTAGTGTTGGTGTCATTAATTCAGGGCAGTCATGCGGCTTACTACGGTTTTAGCGCTATTCACTGGAAAGCCGCAGGTCATTCGGAAGATGTGATTGGCTATCTGTGGAGCTTGGGTGTTGCAGCCGAAGTGGCAGTGTTTGCGCTGAGCAAGCGTTTATTTGTCGGTTGGTCAATGCGTGCGTTATTTGTTGTTGCTGCCGTTGGTGTGATGATGCGTTGGGGCATTACGGCATCGACAACGTCGATTGTTGCTTTGGTGATTGTTCAATTATTGCATGGCGTGACCTTCGCAACGGCACACATTGCTGCGATTCAATATATCCAAAACTCGGAAGAGAATAAGATAGTGGCGCTGCAAGCATTGTATAACGCGATTCCGCTAGGCGCATTCATCGCACTGATGACCGTGTTGAGCGGTTGGGGTTATGAGCACTGGGGACCACTTGTGTTCTGGGGCATGGCCGCGATGGGTTTATTGGCATTGTTCATCAAGCTCGAACCACAAGAGCCACATCATGTGGTCGATGTATCAGACAAGTCACTGGAAACACAGAATTAGACTTCTGTGACAAAGGTTAAAAACTAAGCTTTGTCTCCGTTGTGAAAGCAGTGTTAAATGAAACCTCTCCCTAATGGAGAGGTTTTTTTATTCTCTTGCTTTAAAACGGCAAGAAAGGCAAGAAAGGATATCGGATGCAAGGATGGCTGGTGGTTCCCGTTTCTTTGGCGTATTTGGGAGCCTTATTTATCATCGCGTGGTACGGCGACATTCAGAAAAGGTGGTTAGCACGCTGGCGGCCGTGGATTTATAGCCTTTCCATTGCGGTGTACTGTACATCGTGGACCTTCTACGGCACGGTCGGGCAGGCCAGCACTAACCCTTGGTCTTTCTTGCCCATCTATATTGCCCCCATTTTAGTGTTTACCATCGGATGGCGCGTTTTAGCTCGGCTTATTTTGATTGCTAAACGGGAACACATCACGTCGATTGCTGATTTTATCGGAGCTCGTTACGGCAAATCTCAAGGTTTGGCCGTAGTCGTTACACTCATTGCGGTTGCGGGAATTTTGCCGTACATCGCTTTGCAGTTGCGTGGTATCACCATGGGGCTAGAAATCATTGCCCCAGAACTGGCTACCGATTTTGGTTATCAAAACGATAGCGTGTCGTGGTTTGTCGTGGTCGCACTGGCAATTTTTACCATGCTATTTGGTACCCGGCACATTGATAACACGGAACACCATCGTGGGATGATGATGGCGATTGCCTTCGAATCGATTATCAAACTGTTGGCGTTTTTAGTAGTCGGTGTATTCATTGTTTGGTTGGCGATGAACACCGAGAATTTGAGCTTAGTTGACGTTGCCACACAGACGTATCAGTCACCAAACATCCCTACCATATTGATTCATACCGTACTCACGATGCTGGCGATTGTTTGTCTTCCACGACAATTCCATACGATGGTAGTGGAAAATGAACGCGCGCAAGATTTGCATGTTGCTCGTTGGTTGTTTCCCATTTATCTGATCTTGATGGGGATTTTTGTTTTACCTATTGCGTGGGTAGGGCAAGGGTTGTTGAGTGGTGCTTCGCCTGATACTTATGTGATCAGTGTGCCGATGTCGGTAGGGGCGAGTGAAATCGCTTTGCTTGCATTTTTAGGCGGCACTTCGGCGGCCAGTGGCATGGTTATCGTGTCGACGATTGCCTTAGCGATCATGGTATCGAACGACTTGGTTATGCCACTACTGTTGCGTCGCATGCGATTGACGCAGCGTAACCATCATCACTTCTCTGAATTATTACTGCGGATCCGCCGTGGTCTGATTTTAGTCCTACTAATTGGCGCTTGGGGTTTTTATCAAGCGTTAGATACCATTCACTCACTCTCAGCGATCGGCTTTCTCTCATTTGCGGCGATCACGCAATTCGCGCCTGCGCTGGTGGGCGGTATGTACTGGCGTCAAGGGAATAAGAAAGGTGTGTATGTTGGCTTGGCGGTAGGCTTTACCATTTGGCTGATTACGTTAATGAGCCAAACGGACATGCTTGCCGGGAATGCCAGTAACAACTTTTTGATTTGGTTGATCACCCCACCAGAGGTATTGGCTGGCTTTGACATTGCGATTTCAGATTGGGGGATGATCCTCAGCGTGGTCGCCAATGCAGTGTGTTTTGTCGTGGTTTCTATGACTACACGACCAAGCCTAAGTGAGCGCTTACAATCGGCGTCATTCGTTGGTACGCCACTGCCTGAAAGCGAAAACATGAGCCTATACCAGAGTCGTGTTACGGTTGCTGAACTAGAAATGTTAGCGTCTAGGTTTGTTGGGCGAACGCGAGTAAAAGCGGCTTTTCAAGCGTATTGGAGCCAGCAACGAGAAGAGCTAATGCCGAATCAGCAAGCGCCATCTTCTCTGATTCGACATACCGAACGTGTATTAGCCGGGGTATTCGGTGCTTCTTCTGCTAAGTTAGTACTTACCTCTGCCCTGCAAGGAAGAAACATGCAGCTTGAAGAGGTGGCGACTATCGTCGATGAAGCCTCTGAACTGTACGATTTTAGCCGAGGCCTACTTCAGGGGGCGATTGAACATATCGGCCAAGGTATTGCGGTGGTCGACAAGCAATTACGCTTGGTGGCTTGGAACCAACGCTACTTAGAACTCTTTGAATTTCCGCCAGGCTTGATCCAAGTTGGGCGACCGATTGCGGATGTGATTCGGCACAATGCAGAGCAAGGTTTATGTGGACCAGGCGATCCTGATGACCACGTCCGTCGTCGCGTTTATCACCTTGAGCAAGGGACTCGGCACACCTCTTCTCGGGTTCGTCCTGATGGTCGCGTGATTGAGGTACAAGGTAACCCAATGCCAGGTGGTGGCTTTGTGATGAGCTTTACCGACATCACCGTATTCCGTGATGCAGAGCAAGCGCTGAAAGACGCCAACGAGACATTGGAAGAAAGGGTGCGTCTGCGGACTCGGGAATTAGAACAACTTAACAAGCAGCTGGTGGCAGCGACGCAACGCTCCGATTTGGAATCGAAGTCCAAATCACGGTTCTTGGCGGCAGTAAGCCATGACTTGATGCAGCCACTCAACGCTGCGCGCCTGTTCGCTTCTTCATTGTCGGAAGTAGCCAAAGACAGCGAAGCCAAAAAGCTGTCGGCTCACATTGAGAGTGCTTTAGAGGCGGCCGAAGACCTGATAGGAGATTTGCTGGATATCTCGCGCTTGGAGTCGGGCAAGCTGGAAGTCAATGTGCACGGTTTTGCGTTAAACGATGTGTTGTCGAATTTGAATGCGGAGTTCAGCGCATTAGCCAAGCAACAAGGTATAGCATTCACCATGATTCCATCCTCACTCATGGTTAAATCGGATCCCAAACTGCTGCGCCGTGTGGTACAAAACTTCCTGACCAATGCGTTTCGTTATAACCCGAATGGCAAAGTCGCACTCGGTGTTCGCCGTGTCAAAGGGCGAGTGCGTATTGATGTGTGGGACAACGGTGTAGGTATTGAAGAAGAGAAGCAGCAAGAGATTTTTGAAGAGTTTAATCGCGGAACTCAAGTTCGTTCCGACCAAGGTCTCGGGCTTGGTTTGGCGATTTCCAAGGGAATTGCTCAAGTGCTCGGGCATGAAATTTCGATGCGTTCTTGGGTCGGGAAAGGCAGTGTCTTTTCTATCACGATTGATAAAGCCGATCATGTGCAGCCGCACCCAGTTCAAGTCACGACAAGTAAGCAGTCTGAACTTGGTCATCTAAGAATTCTATGTGTGGATAATGAGCCCGATATTTTAGTCGGTATGGAAAACTTACTGTCTCGATGGGGCTGCGATACGCGAGTGGCGACCGATTTGGTCGAAAGTCTACAAGCTCTCGAGGATGGTTGGATTCCGGACGTGATTTTTTCCGATTACCGACTTGATGATGGTCGTACTGGCTTGGAAGTGCTACAGCAATGTCGCTTGAGACTAGGCAGCTGCTTTGAAGGTGTCATCATCAGCGCGGATCGCACCGATGATATGCTTGATGGCATCAAGGGAAATGGGTTCAGCTTTATTGCGAAGCCAGTTAAGCCGCTTAAATTGCGTTCGGTGCTCAACCGCGTCGCATAGATTTAGAGTGTTTTAGCGTTGCTATAAAAGAGACCTCCGAATGGAGGTCTCTGTGTTTGTAATCTTATTTTGGTTTGTAGGCTGAGTTTGCCGCTTATTCCGCAACACCACCTTGGGTGAGTTTTGCGGGATTAAGCAATCGTTCTAGCGTGGCTCTATCTAAATCGGTTTCTTCTTCTGCGACATCAATAATCGCACGCCCCTGCTTATAGGCTTTTTTCGCGACTTCTGCCGCTTTTAGGTAGCCAATGACCGGGTTGAGGGCCGTGACCAAAATTGGGTTTTTGGCGAGCGCTACATCCAAGTTATCTTGACGAACTTCGAATGTTGCAATGGCTTTATCAGCTAAAGCCGTTGCGCTGTTAGCGAGCAACTCGATGCTCTCCAATATATTATGAGCAATGACAGGTAGCATGACGTTTAGTTGGAAGTTGCCTGCTTGGCCCGCGACGGTAATAGTGGTGTCATTACCAATGACTTGCGCTGATGCCATAGCTGCGGCTTCTGGGATCACAGGGTTTACTTTGCCAGGCATGATGGAAGAACCCGGTTGCAAGCCTTGTAATTCAATCTCACCTAAACCAGCCAATGGGCCTGAATTCATCCAACGAAGATCGTTTGCGATCTTCATGATCGCAACTGCTGCTGTTTTGAGCTGTCCCGATAGGGCGACGATCGCATCTTGGCTGCTTAAATTGAAAAAGAAATTATCACTGGCTGTGAACTGAATACGAGTCGATTGTGTCAGGTTGCTAGCGAATAAGTCCGCAAAGCGTGGATCGGCATTGATCCCCGTTCCAACCGCCGTACCACCTTGGGCTAAGGCTTTTACCGCTGGCAGTGCTTGCTCAATCGCTTGTTTTGCGTGCTCGATTTGGAACTGCCAACCGCCAAGCTCTTGAGCAAAGGTAATAGGCATCGCGTCCATTAAGTGAGTGCGCCCGGTTTTTACAACATCTTTCAGTGCTTGCTGCTTAGACTCTAGTGCTTGGCTGAGGTGTGACAAGGCCGGAAAGAGCTGTTTTTCAATGGCTAATGCTGCGCTAACTTGAATTGCGGTTGGCACCACATCGTTACTGCTTTGTCCCATGTTGACGTGATCATTAGGGCTGACAGTGCCGCCTAGATGCTGGGAGGCCAGTGTTGCAATCACTTCATTCGCATTCATATTTGAGCTGGTGCCTGAACCGGTTTGAAATACGTCAATTGGAAATTGCTCAATATGATTGCCCTCGATAATCGCCTGAGCTGCGTCAGCAATCGCATTAGCGATATCACCTTCAAGCAGCCCCAATTGTGCGTTGGTGAGTGCCGCAGTCTGCTTGATGTGTGCCAACGCTTGGATGAAGCCAGATGGCATCTTATGTTGACTGAATGAGAAGTTATCGACGGCGCGCTGAGTTTGGGCTTGGTAGAGTGCATCTGCTGGGACTTTCACTTCGCCCATACTGTCAGTTTCTATGCGGAATTTGGTGTTCATGGTAGGGATCCTTTTGGTTAATCGAGTGAGATTTGAATCAGGCGTAATTGTTGTTGTAATGCGAGAAATTTCACGTCGCCTTGTTCAAACTGATAGTAATAGCGTTTGAGACAGAATAATGGCGTATGGATAGAATCGAGACAGACACGACGGAAGATACGACTGCGGGTGGAGTCTTGAATTGCGTCTAGTAGATGGAAATAAACCTGACGCAAAAACAGCTCACACAACAATAGATTCTCTTCATCGGCATCGTGTTCATAGCAGGAAGACAACACCATTCCCCAATGAATATAGTCATGAATTACGTCTGGCTCAAAGCCGTGTGGTACGGCGAGAAGGAATCTATCTTGTGCTTTAAAAAATGCGTTGAAGATGTCCCGTTTGTTGTCCATAACCACCTCTCATTTAATGTAATGATAATTATTATCAATTAAGTGGTGGTTGGCAACCATTTTCAGAGTAAGAGGTTTGCAAAGAAAGCATTACGAAACAAAAAGCCGACGTAAAAGCGTCGGCAGAGAGGGAATTATTTAGTCCTGAGGTGACAATGAGGTATCGACGTTTTGGATATCGGTGTCTTTATCTGTGGCCATTACTCTGTAAATAAGGTTTCGTACTTCACAAACGCGGTTTGTGTTTCGCCGTAATAAAGTGTGCCTCCAGATTGAATGACGACTCTTAACCAACTTTCTGCGGATGCTGGTCTTGGTAAGGTAATGTACCAACTTTTTCCAGCCTGATCGGCGGGCTTCATATCAATCGGCTGAGCATTTTTCTCTTCGTCATTAACGATCGAAACTTTGACCCCTTCGAGTGGATAGGCGGCATTGAGTGACAATTCTAAGCCATTTTTCGTGAGCTGTTCTGAGCGAAACTTCACTTTAAAGTCGCCATTTTCCATGTCACACAGTCCACTGGTGTAACGACAGTTAGACTTACTCGCGAGTTTGTAAGTTTCCCCTTCTTGTGCCGCGCGGGGTTTCTCGCTGAGTGCCATATCGGTGCCGAAGTAGGCGATCAAAGAAAGAATCGGCGCAATCAGCAGAGCGATAATGAAGTGCTTGTTTTTGAACATAAAATACTAATTCCATCAATTGTCTGTTCATTTTAACTGGCTAAAATCACTAATAACTTCGTTAATGATTTTGAAGGTAGAGCAACTAGCTTGCTGCAATCTTTGCCTTGTTCTAAACGATTGTTTCTGCGTTCCCCGAACATATAACCAATGCCATTCCTGTGCTTCCTTGCTACGGCTCAGGGAATCTAATTATTAGAATAAGTTAGGTGAATAAAAAAGCCCCAAGTGGGGCTTTTGTGGCTTGCGTTATATTTTAGTGGTCCACGGCATCGCCTGCACCAACAGGGACACGAACGTGTTCAACAAGATCTTTAACTTCTTGAGGTGTTTCCGCCGTAACTTTCGATACCGCGAATGCCACGATGAAGTTAAATAGTGCGCCGATAGCACCAAACGCGTTTGGCTCAATACCTAGGAACCAGTTGGTTCCCCAGCTTTCTAGATATTTCCAGTCAGCAACGAATAGGATGCCTTTGTGCTGGAATACGTAGAACAGTGTGATACTGATACCGGCAATCATACCGGCGATTGCGCCTTCTTTATTGATACCTTTGCTGAAGATACCCATCATCAACGCAGGGAATATGGATGACGCAGCAAGACCAAAGGCGAGCGCCACCGTACCAGCGGCAAAGCCAGGAGGATTCAATCCGAGATAGCCTGCGGCTGCGATTGCCACCGCCATCGAGATTCGGCTGGCAAGCAGCTCCTTCTTCTCGGATATGTTCGGATTTATAACCCCTTTGATTAAGTCATGGGAAATCGCCGACGAAATAGCAAGCAACAGACCCGCAGCTGTGGATAGTGCTGCAGCGAGACCACCAGCGGCTACGAGTGCAATGACCCAGTTTGGTAGCTTAGCGATTTCTGGGTTTGCTAGTACCATGATGTCACGGTCAACTCGCAATTCATTGGTGTCAGGGTTTGAGGTGTACTCGATCAGGCCATCGCCATTCTTATCATCAAAGCCTAATAGACCTGTTGTTTCCCAGTTTTTGAACCAATCAGGGCGCTCATCATACGCAAGGTGTTGGCCCGGAGCTGGGTTAACGGTATCCATTAGGTTTAGACGAGCCATTGCTGAAACTGCTGGCGCTGTTGTGTATAGAATAGCGATGAACACAAGTGCCCAGCCTGCAGAAGTACGCGCATCACGTACCTTAGGTACCGTAAAGAAACGGATGATAACGTGTGGTAGACCCGCAGTACCGATCATCAATGACATGGTGTAAACGAACATGTTTAGTGTGCTACCGCGAACCTGTGTGGTGTACTCACTAAAGCCGAGTTCGGTCACCACTTGGTCGAGCCTATCGAGCAGATAAACATCGGTGCCTTGAATGGTACTCCCGAGGCCAATCTGAGGTAGCGGGTTACCTGTAAGTTGCAGAGAGATAAAGATTGCAGGGATAGTGTAAGCAAGAATGAGTACGCAATATTGAGCAATCTGCGTGTAAGTGATGCCTTTCATGCCGCCAAGTACGGCGTACATGAATACGATACACATACCAATCAGTAGGCCTGTTGAGTAATCAACTTCTAGGAAGCGACCGAAGGCAACGCCAACGCCTTTCATCTGGCCGATAACATAAGTGACCGATGCGATGATAAGACAGATAACCGCCACGATACGTGCCGTGTTCGAGTAGAAGCGTTCACCAACAAACTCTGGCACCGTAAACTTACCAAACTTACGTAGATAAGGGGCGAGCAACAGTGCAAGCAGTACGTAACCACCCGTCCAACCCATTAGGAATACGGAGCCGCCGTAACCCATAAAGGCAATCAGACCCGCCATTGAGATGAACGATGCCGCCGACATCCAGTCAGCAGCGGTTGCCATACCGTTAGCGATTGGGTTGACCCCGCCACCTGCGACATAGAACTCTTTGGTTGACCCCGCACGCGCCCAGATCGCAATACCGATGTAGAGGACGAAGGTTGCACCAACAACCAGGTAGGTAATAGTTTTCAAATCCATCTGAGTTACTCCTTACTCATCTACGCCGAATTCACGGTCTATTTGGCGCATCTTCCATGCGTAATAGAAAATAATACCTAGGAAGGTGTAGATGGAGCCTTGCTGAGCAAACCAGAAACCAAGTTTGTATCCACCTAATTGAAATTGATTAAGTACGTCGACAAATAAAATGCCGCAGCCGAAAGACACTACGAACCAGATGACCATAAGGCCAATCATGAGCTTCACGTTTTTGTCCCAATAGGCTTTGGCTCTTTCTTCGCTTTCAAATGCCATTGCCGTCTCCTTACGATTGGTATTGTTGTTAAAAAAATGTTTCAACATGTACATTAGCAAGGTGTTGACAAGAACTCTTTTCAACTTTAGTCGGGGTATGAAAAATAAAAAACTCCCGTGATATGGTCGCTTAGAGAAGAGTTAGGGTTATTTGTCAATGTTAAAAAGCTGTTAAATTAGCCAAAGGTCTAAGGAGAAAAATGATAAAAAGCACGAATAAGAGACGTGATTAATTTTTTCTTCATTGATTTTAGCGATCCTTAACAGAAACATTCTGCGTTCTTCTTTTTATCAATCAGCGAAAAAATTGGCGTGAAAAATTCACAAGTAATTTATTTACATAAAGTTTTCGTACCAAATCACCGTTTTAGCGCACAATAAAGTAATATAACTGAGTCATTCTCGTACAACCTCGCGCTTTGGGACGGTTTAAGGAGGAGGCAGATTAAGGCATTAACTTATTAACGAAGTCGCCTTAGCTCATCACAAGCATATCGTTTTTCATTAAGGGAGGGTGAGAATGGACGCAGACACCATTAACAGTTTTTTTCTTATAGGTGCGTTGTTAATCGCACTTAGCGTTCTTTTAAGCCCAGTTTCCTCTAAGTTGGGAATCCCAATTCTTTTGGTATTTTTAGCCGTTGGAATGCTGGCGGGGGAAGACGGTTTAGGCGGTATTTTATTTGATAATTTTTCGATCGCTTACTTGGTCAGTAACCTCGCATTAGCCATCATTTTGCTCGATGGTGGTATGAGAACACGGGTTGCCAGCTTTAGGGTGGCGTTATGGCCTTCGGTGTCCTTGGCAACGTTTGGCGTTGCGATCACCACTATTTTGACCGGGCTGATGGCAACGTGGTTATTCGACTTAGACTTGCTGCAAGGTATATTAGTTGGTGCGATTGTCGGCTCCACTGATGCCGCCGCGGTTTTTTCTCTACTCAAAGGTCGTAGTCTTAACGAACGTGTTGGCTCAACGCTGGAAATTGAATCCGGCACCAATGATCCTATGGCGGTGTTTCTGACTGTTACTCTGATTGCTATTTTAGCGAACCCAGATGCAGATTTGAGTGTGGGCTTTTTGGCGCTCAGTTTTCTTAAGCAGTTTGGTATTGGCGCTTTACTCGGTTTTGCTGGTGGCTGGATTTTGTGGAAGGTCATCAATCGTAATCAACTGCCGGATGGCTTATATTCGATTTTAACCGTCAGTGGTGGCTTGCTGATTTTCGCTTTATCTAATGCATTAGGTGGCAGCGGTATTCTGTCAATTTATCTGGTTGGTTTACTGCTAGGTAATCGTCCAACACGCAGCCGCCATTCCATTCTTCATGTGCTAGATGGCATGACGTGGCTAGCTCAAATCGGTATGTTCCTCGTGCTTGGTTTATTGGTTACGCCTTCCAACTTGCTCTCTATTGCGTTGCCTGGTTTGGCGCTGGCCTTTGGGATGATTTTATTTGCCCGTCCAATCTCGGTTTGGATCGGTTTACTGCCATTCAAGAGTTTCACACCACGTGAAAAGTGGTTTGTTTCTTGGGTGGGCTTGCGCGGTGCTGTCCCAATTATTCTGGCGGTATTTCCAATGATGGCAGGATTGCCAGATGCGCAGTTGTACTTCAATTTGGCGTTTTTCGTGGTAATGGTCTCTTTGATTGTACAAGGTGGCACATTGACTAAAGCGATGTCTCTGGCGAAGGTAGAGCTACCTTCTAAACCTGAGCCAATTTCACGCACAGGTGTGGAGATTTACCCAACTAGTGAGTGGGAACTGTTTATCTATAAGCTTAAAGCGGATAAATGGTGTATTGGTGAACCATTGCGTAGTCTTTCGATGCCGGATGGAACGCGCATCGCCGCAGTATTTCGCAATAAAGCGTTATTGCATCCGTCAGGTAGTACGCGCCTCGAAGAAGACGATACCTTGTGTGTGTTGGCGCAAGAAAAGGATTTGGATGCCCTGAGCTTGCTATTTAGTGAAGCGCCTGAGAAAGCGTCATTGGCACGATTCTTTGGTGATTTCTTCCTAGATATTGAAGTGAACCTTGCCGATATTGCGATGATGTATGGCCTGAACTTGGGCGATGAATCACTCGATAAAAGCTTAAGAAACCTTGTAGAAGAACAATTGGGGAGTACACCAGTGTTAGGGGACCAATTCGAGTGGCAAGGCTTGCAATGGATCATTGCCGATGTCGTTGACCAACAAGTCACCAAAGTAGGTATCCGTTTGCCAAGCGAGCAAAGCCTGCTCGCTGACGAGGAGTGAGTCTAGTCGTTCATCTCCGTTAGCATGATGACGGCTTGTGTGCGGTTTTTTACGCCGAGCTTGCGGAAAATCGCCGTCATATGCGCTTTGATGGTGGCTTCTGAAACATTCAATTCGTAGGCGATTTGTTTGTTCAGTAAGCCATCTGACAACATCCCCAACACCTTATATTGCTGTGGCGTTAGCGCGGCAATCTTCTCCGCTAAGTCATTACATGCCGCGTTATTGGTGATCAGCCCTTCAGGAAAATACGGGTCGCCATTGAGCACTTGATTGAGCGCATTCACCAATTCGCGCATATCGCTCGATTTAGGAATAAAACCAAACGCACCATGGCTTTTCACTTGTGTCACGATCGCTGGCTCTTCACTAGCCGATACGACGACGATTGGTAAGTCTGGGTGTTCTGCTCGCAAGTGAATCAAGCCAGACATACCATTTGCTCCTGGCATTTTGAGATCCAATAGCACCAAATCTGGCTCTTCTTCTCGCTCTAACAAAGCCAGCAGTGCGTCGAGTGAGTCCGCTTCCAGCAAATTTGCCCCACTGATTGCCATGTGGATAGATTGAAACAAGGCATTACGGAAGAGTGGGTGATCATCTGCAATGATGATGGTGTAGGTCGAATCCATGACGTTAAACACTTTTGACTATTTCGTTAAATTTATTATTGTCCAGCTTTGAGAGAGTGGACAATATTTATTCGCTAAAAGTCTGAACCAAATCGACTTTTATTAGGAAAATTGCATATAAGCGCAATTTTCTCATTCAAATCTGAGTAATAAAAAACGCCAGTGGTCATCACTGGCGTTTGAATATCTGATGATCAGAATTGTTGGATGTGCTCTAAGAAAGGCTCGGCTTGCATAAAACCGGTTAAACGCGCGTTTGAAACGTGTTCGCCATTCGCATCCCAGAACTCGATGGTTGGCAAGCCAAGTACGTTCATGTGTTTGAGTAACTCAATATCTTGCACTTGGTTCTTGGTTACATCAGCTTGCAGAAGAACAAAGTCTTTTAGCTTGGCTTCGACGCTTGGATCATGGAAGGTGTACTTCTCAAACTCTTTACACGCCACACACCAATCGGCGTAGAAGTCGAGCATCACAGGTTTGCCCGCTGCTTTGGCTAGCGCTAGTTGTTCTTCCAACTCTGCAACATTGGCAATGCGTGTAAAGCTTACGGAAGTTTGTTGAGCTTGCGTTGCGTTATTACCAAACCAGTAATTTAATACTGGCTGTGCTGACGCGAGCAAACCCAATACGGCGATGATGCCAACGGCGCTTTGTTTCCAGCCACCAAACTCCAAGCTGTTTTTCACATGATACAGCCAACCAAAGGCAGCGATGCCCAGTGTTGACCACAGAATTGTTGACCACATTTCTGGCATGATGCGTTCCAACAAGAAGATAGGCGCAGCAAGCAGAATAAAGCCGAACAGCGTTTTCACACGGTCCATCCAACCACCTGCTTTTGGTAGCAACTTGTTGCCAAATACCGCTACAAGGATCAACGGAATACCCATGCCCATCGCCAGCGCGTAAAGGGCGACCCCACCGGTGAGTAAGTCGCCACTTTGTGCGACGTAAAGCAGCGCACCAGAGAGTGGGGCGGTAGTACACGGAGAACAAACCAAGCCAGATATTGCCCCCATTGCAAACACGCCAGCACTGCTACCACCTTGCTGCTTGTTACTTAAGTTATTCAGCCACGTTTGCACGCTGCTTGGTAACTGCAATGAGTACAGACCAAACATCGACATAGCTAATGCAATGAACAGTACACTCAAACCAATCAGCACATAAGGGTGTTGCATCGCCGCTTGGAACTGCATACCCGCAGACGCCACTACAAGGCCGAGCAGCGTGTAAGTCAGCGCCATGCCTTGTACGTAAACAAATGACAAACCAAGCGCACGACGTTGGCTCAGCTTGCCACTGCCAAGCACGATGCTGGTCAAAATTGGGTACATCGGCAGCACACAAGGTGTAAATGCTAGACCCACACCAAGTGCCAAAAACAACAACGGCGTCCACCACTTGTCGGCTAGATTCGCGGCTAAGCTATCTTGCTCACTGACTGGTACTGAAGTGGTGGTTGGTTTTGTTGCTGGCTGTGCTTGTTCTGTCGCTGGTGCCTTGGCAGTCGGTGCTACGGTATCGGAATTGGATGAAGAAAACGCGCTGATTGGAATCTCACGTGTTTCTGGTGGGTAGCAGAAGCCCGCTTTCGCACAGCCTTGATATTGCACAATGACACGTGCGCCCTCTTGCCAATTACTCAGTGGGATATTGACAAATAGTGGTGTGGTATAGATATGCACATCACCAAAGAATTCATCTTTATGTGGCGTGCCGTTTTCCATTTGCAGTTCGCCCAGTGAGATGTTCTCACCAGACACAGATAAACGCTCTTGATACAGGTAATAACCATCGCGTACCTGCCAATCGAGCATCAATTTGTCGTCTTGCTGGTAAAAACTAAACGGAAATGCCTGATCGACCGGAACAAAGCTGTCGCTGCTGCTACCAAAACTGTTGTTCTGGCTATTGGTAAACTGGTCTTTGCCGAACAAGGCTAAAGATGGAGTGGAAAAGGTAATAAGCCCTAAGAGTAAAACGGAAAGTAATGCGCGCATAAAAGAGTCAATTCATCTTAGATAATTGCCGTTAGTGTAACTCAATCAGACCCGGAGGCGAGTCAATAAGTTTCATGAAAATGAAGATTTATTGAGCATAATTCAAAACGACAGGCAATAAAAAAGGGAGCCGAAGCTCCCCGAGTAAGACTCTGTTTCCACTAGATCAGTAGACCACCGAATGCGAAGCCAAGTGCTACCGCAGAAGCGATGGTTACCACACCAGGTACAAAGAATGGGTGATTGAATACGTACTTACCGATACGAGTTGAACCCGTGTCGTCCATCTCAACCGCCGCAAGTAGCGTTGGGTAAGTTGGCAGTACGAATAGCGCACTTACTGCTGCGAAAGACGCAACGGCGGTTAGTGGTGCTACACCGATAGCAAGTGCTGCTGGCATTAGCGCAACCGTGGTTGCACCTTGAGAGTAAAGCAGCATTGAAGCGAAGAATAGAACCAGTGCTAGCATCCATGGGTAGTCTGCTAGTAGCGCACCAGCCACTTCTTTGATGCCGTCAACGTGCGCGTTAACGAAGGTAGAACCTAACCATGCCACACCAAGAACACACACACACGCTGTCATACCAGAGCGGAATGTTGCTGCTGCTGGGATTTTGCCAGCGTCGATTTTACAGCTCATTACGATAGCTGCCGCGGCTGCTAGCATTACCGTCATGATAGCTTCGTTACGACCTAGAGCAGGGTTCTCGATAAGGCCAACAGAGCCAGAAATTGCTGCTGCGTAACACACTACGAATGCGATTGCGCCTAGGAAGATGAAGGTAGCTTTCTTCGCTGTTGGTAGGATTTCGCGTTTTGCTTCTGTATTTAGCTTGATTAAGCCTTTTTCTAGACGCTCTTGGTATTCAGCATCGTCTTTTAGCTCACAGCCCATGAAGTTCGCCACGAACGCACCGATCATGCACGCGATGAACGTCGTTGGGATACAGATTGCTAGTAGTGTTAGGTAGTCAACGCCAAATGGGTGCAGCATTGCCGCAAACGCGACAACAGCCGCTGAGATTGGTGATGCAGTGATCGCGATTTGCGATGCGACAACCGCAATAGACAGAGGACGAGAAGGGCGCACACCTTGACCTTTCGCGACTTCTGCAATTACTGGCAAAGTAGAGAATGCCGTGTGGCCAGTACCGGCCATCAGCGTCATTAGGTAAGTTACGATAGGCGCATAAAAGGTGATGCGCTCAGGATGCTTGCGCAAAAAGTTTTCAGCAACTTGCACCATCCAGTCTAAACCACCTGCCACTTGCATTGCTGCGATAGCCGTGATGACAGACATGATGATCAAAATTACGTCAACTGGGATGTAAGCTTGGCTTGTTGGCACACCTAAGATCAAAGACAACGCAATGACCCCAGCACCACCAGCAAAACCAATGCCGATACCGCCGATTCTAGCCCCCAAATAGATGAAGAGCAGAACCACGAAGAGTTCGACCATGACCATATTGATACCTCTTTAGTTTTTTATTGATTCTGATTTTTTGAACACTCAGGAACAGGAGTAAATGCTCAGAGAATTAGAACCCAGTGGCCTAATGGCAATAAAAGCATATAAAAAATGTGGTTAACCGTATGAGAGCCTAAAAAAGGGGCCTGAGTGGCCCCCTTCGAATTAGTTATTACTCGTAGCGTTTCGCTTTGTAAGTTGGATGCATGAAGTTTTCGACTGACAAGATTTCATCAAGCTCTTCTGCGGTTAGCAGGCCGCGCTCTAGCACAACTTCGCGAACACTCTTACCGGTTTCCGCACAAATCTTACCTACGATGTCACCTTCGTGGTGGCCGATGTATGGGTTTAGATAAGTGACGATACCGATAGAGTTGTAAACGTAGTTTTCACAAGTCTCTTTATTGACTGTGATGCCGTCGATACATTTATCACGTAGGTTCACACACGCATTGTGTAGTAGAGAGATAGACTCAAACATGCTTTGTGCGATAACTGGTTCCATTACGTTTAGCTGTAGCTGACCGCCTTCTGCTGCGAAAGAAACCGTGTTGTCGTTACCTAGAACTTTGAAGCAAACTTGGTTTACTACTTCTGGGATAACTGGGTTTACTTTTGCTGGCATGATTGAAGAACCTGCTTGCATTTCAGGTAGGTTCAATTCATTTAGACCAGCGCGTGGGCCAGAAGAAAGTAGACGAAGGTCGTTACAGATCTTCGATAGTTTCACCGCTAGACGTTTTAGTGCACTGTGCGTCATTACGTATGCGCCACAGTCAGAAGTCGCTTCGATAAGGTCTTCTGCCGCAACAACGTCAAGACCTGTTACTTCCGCTAGATGTTTTACTGCAAGCGCTTGGTAGCCAGTCGGTGTATTTAGACCTGTACCGATTGCGGTTGCGCCTAGGTTGATTTCTAGGAGTAGTTTAGAGGTGTAATCTAGAGCACGAATCTCTTCGTTTAGTGTTACTGCCCAAGCGTGGAACTCTTGACCTACAGTCATCGGTACCGCGTCTTGTAGCTGAGTACGACCCATTTTCAGTACATCTTTAAACTCAATTGCTTTAAGTTCGAATGCGCCTTTTAGGTACTCAATTGCTTCCATTAGTTTGTGTACGCTGTTGTAAACCGCGATACGGAAACCCGTTGGGTACGCACAGTTGGTTGATTGGCTCTTGTTTACGTGGTCATTTGGGTTAACAAATTCGTATTGACCTTTCTCTTTACCCATTAGCTCAAGCGCAACGTTTGCGATCACTTCGTTCGTGTTCATGTTCACGGAAGTGCCCGCACCACCTTGGAATACGTCTGATGGGAACTGATCCATGCACTTGCCAGTTTCTAGGATCAAATCACACGCTTCGATGATGTAGTTTGCAACGTCTTTTGGAATCGCACCAAGTTCTTTGTTTGCCAACGCCGCTGCTTTTTTGGTCATTACCATACCGCGTACAAATTCTGGTACGTCAGAGATGGTCATATTAGAGATGTTGAAGTTCTCGATCGCACGTAGCGTATGAATACCGTAGTACGCATCTGCAGGGACATGACGTTGACCTAATAGATCTTCTTCAATACGAGTGGCTGGGTTTGCTGTTTTTGGAGCATCAGATAGGGTAGCCATAGCAGGATCCTTAGATGATAATTCTGATAATAAAGTTATTTATTAGCCATTTCTGCAATCTAGAATCCATTCATCAGAATTTTTGGCTGGAAAATCCGTCCTGACTTATGTGGCACATGATACTGCACCTAGCGCATAAAAATAGTAACTAGATCACCTTTTTCGTTTTTCATGAGTCAATAATTTGCAAAGTATGAACGGGTTATTAATAACCCTTTATGGGTACTCGATTTTCCTCGACAAACATGGGTTTTTAGAGTTCGAAATTAGCACTTTAAAAGCACGAAAAAATCGGTATGCAATTGAATGAAACACTCCACTACCACTTTTTCTGCGTAGGAAGAGACCAGTATGAACACGCTTTTTTACAACGATTCGTTTGAGCTTAGTCCGCTTTTACCATTACACTGAATTAAACAAAGGAGGGCGTGTGTTTCCTATCTTATTATTGGCGTTTATTTTTGTCCCGATCATTGAAATCGGCTTATTTATTCAGGTGGGCGGCTTTTTAGGTTTATGGCTGACTATCGCATTAGTATTAATCACGGCATTTGTCGGTGCATCGTTGGTGCGCAGCCAAGGCATCCAAACTCTGATGTCGGTGCAGGGGCGTCTGGAACAAGGTGAAATTCCAGCCCAGCAAATTTTTGAAGGCGTAATGCTAGCGGTGGCTGGCGTGCTGCTGTTAACACCGGGCTTTATGACCGATGCTCTTGGTATGCTGGTGTTGCTTCCTGCACCACGCGCCGCGATTGCCAAATACTTGATGAGTAAAATGGTGGTGAAAACCATGCATGGTGGTGGCTTCCAAGGTGGTTTCTCTAACCAAGGGCCATTTGAGCAAGACCCGTTCCGCCGTGACCCATTTAATTCCCAGTCAGACGATGGCAATACCTTTGAAGGGGAATACGAGCGTAAAGACGATGATGATCGCAACAAGCTCAACTGATTGAGTCAGAGAGTAAAGAAAACAAAAGGGCGCACTAAGCGCCCTTTTTTGTGTTTGGAATTCGTGGTGCTTACAACGCGCCTTCAAACCCCATTTGACGCCATGCTTCAAAAGCAATGATCGCAACGGCGTTCGAAAGGTTTAGGCTGCGCGCATCTGGCATCATTGGAATGCGGATACGCTGCTCCATTGGCAAGCTATCGATGATTTCAGCAGGCAAGCCACGAGTTTCTGGACCAAACATCAATACGTCACCTGCTTGGTATTGTGCATCAACGTGGTGACCTGTGGTTTTGGTGGTGCAGGCAAACAATCGGTAGTTACCTTGTTTCTCTTTCTCTAAATATTCTAAGAATGCTTGATAGTTCTTATGACGCGTTACGCGAGCTAAATCATGGTAATCCAAACCAGCGCGGCGGACTTTCTTCTCTTCAAGATCGAAACCTAGAGGTTCAATTAAGTGAAGGTTTGCACCGCAGTTGGCACAAAGTCGAATGATGTTGCCGGTGTTCGGCGCGATTTCTGGTTCGTATAAAGCGATATCAAACATGGTATTGAAATAGAGTTGGTCAAATAGAGGGGCAGTATATACCCAAGTCAGCAAGATATGCGAGATTCAGCAAGATTGACCTGGGTATGAAAGCAGGCATTAGCGCGGACGTTAATACCGTAAGTATCGATGCTCTTTATAATAGAGCGTGAGCGTAATTTTCTTCAACCGCTCGCCAGTTGACGACGTTCCACCATGCGTCAATGTATTCTGGGCGACGGTTTTGGTAGCTGATGTAATACGCGTGCTCCCACACGTCTAATGCGAGGATTGGCTCGCCGCGTACATCCACTACGTCCATCAGAGGGTTGTCTTGATTGCTGGTGGACGTAATGTGAATCTCACCATCTTTTACGATCAACCATGCAAAGCCAGAACCAAAGGTATTAATCGCGGCTTGGGTAAACGCTTCTTTAAATTGCGCAAAGCTACCAAATTTATCGTTAATTGCCTGAGCAAGTGCGCCTTGAGGCTCACCGCCACCGTTTGGAGACATGCAATTCCAATAAATGATGTGGTTGTAGTAGCCGCCGCCATTATTACGCACTGCAGGGCTGAGCTTAGAGATATTGTCAAAGATCTCGTCTAATGACTGAGTTTCGAGCTCGCTCCCTTCAACGGCACTTACGAACTTATCGAAATAAGTCTTGTGATGTTTGCTGTAATGCACTTCCATGGTTTTCGCGTCGATGTACGGCTCTAGTGAATCGTACGGGTAAGGCAGAGCGGGAAATGTATGTGACATAGTAAATCCTCCTTAATTGGAAAATTCACTTTAATGCTAACGATAATTATTATCAACTTTGATCTTTGTAAGGGTATTCGAAGGCGTTCCCACCCAATTTCTAAAGTGAAGATGAAGCCGTGAATCTCTCACTCTAGAAATAGGGTGTGGCTTACTGTTAGCTCATCGGCTTGAAGTTAACGATTGATAGGTAAGGTGATACTCATGCGCAATCCGCCTAACGGACTTCGACTGGCGACGATCGTTCCACTGTGCTGGCGGATGGCACTTTCGGTAATGGTTAGGCCGAGACCCGTGCCGCCGGAGTGGCGATCGCGGGCCGTTGAAACGCGATAGAACGGACGAAAAATCGCGGCTAATTCTTCTTCAGGAACGCCCTCGCCATTGTCATCAACCGTGATATGCAGCGTATCATCATCGGCCTTGATGTCGATTTGCACCTCATCTTTCCCGTAATAAATGGCGTTACGAACGATGTTTTCCACCGCACTCATCAGCAGTTTAGGATTGCCGGAGATACTTCGTTTTGGCAGTTCAGAATAGTGTAGGTGCTTACCCATTTGCTCAGCTTCAAACTGCGCATCTTTAATGATCTCTTCCCACAAACTTTCCAGTGGCTGCGTTTCGCGAGTCATATGGCTGTTCGCCTGCATGCGAGACAGTTCAAGCAATTCGCTGATCATCTGTTCCAAGCGCTGCGCTTCGGTATCGATACGAGTCAGTTCTGGGCTTTCGCCTTGTTTACGCGTTGCTAATGCGCTTGCCATGCGTAGACGAGTTAAAGGTGAGCGAAGCTCGTGAGAGATATCGGATAGCAGGCGTTGTTGTCCTGAAATCATTTGATTAACCGCCTCGACCATCTGGTTGAAGCTGCTGCCAGCCTGACGAAACTCTGCCGTGCCTTTTTCTAAATTTGGGTCTGTGACAAATTCGCCTTTCGCCACACGTTGAGCGGCGGCTTCAAGACGACGCGCTGGCTGACTTAGTGCCCAGGCAAGCCATAACAGCAATGGTGTACTAACCAGCATGACCGCGAGCAACAGCTGGAATGGGTGATCAAACAGACGCAAGAGTAGTGGTGGTGGCTCATTCCACTTGAAGCCCACATACATCAAGATATCGGAGCCAGCCAAAGTTATCGGGATTGGACCTGCAATCATGTATCGACCATACAGTTTCTGCTTTGGCTGGTTGTAATCTTCGATACTGGTGACAAAGTTTTGCATGGCACGTAATTGGAAATTACTGCGTTTTTCTGTCGTAAGAACATTACCGCTGTAGTCAGAAAAAAATACGCGCGGACGAGGGTCATGCTTACCGTGACGGTTACCCTCGATACGAAATAGTATTCGACCTAAATCAGTTTGCTGACGGTATTTTTGTTGGATTGCGTCACGCGTTTCTACCATACGTTTATAGTGCTCTTCTGGAATGTCGCGAGCTTTGCGAGGGTCCAAATGTGGCAGTGATAGCACGGCTATCAACACCAATAACATAGTGAACCAAAAAATGGCAAAGATGCGTCCATACAAGCTATTGATGTTTGGCAGTTTGATGCGTGATAGGCGCATTAATCCTCCTCAAGCAGCATATAGCCACGACCACGCAGGGTTTTGATTCGCGGCTTGCCATTGCTCTGATCTGGTAATTTTTTACGTAAGTTCGAAACATGCATATCGATCGCGCGATCAAAAGCGGCGAGTCGTTTACCAAGCACATCTAGGCTCAATGTCTCTTTAGTTAGCACTTGTCCTGGGTTTTGCACAAAGTGGGTCAACAGAGCAAACTCGGTTGCTGTGAGATCGAGCAACTGTTGATCGCAGTATGCTTCTTGTTTACCTGGGTAAAGACGGAGCTCTTGATACTCAATGCAATCGCTGTTTTTGGTGTTTTTCTGTGTGCTGCTGGTACGGCGTAAGATCGCACGAATACGTGCTAACAGTTCACGGTCGCTAAAAGGTTTCGGTAAATAATCATCCGCGCCTAGCTCTAAACCGATCACGCGGTCAATTTCTTCCCCTTTAGCGGTCAGCATCAAGACAGGAGTTTCCCAGTTTTCACGCAAGCGTTTAAGGGTTTCCATGCCATTTAGCTTCGGCATCATGACATCCAACAAAATCAAATCAATCTTATCATTGACCGCAGCTAAGCCTGCTTCGCCATCATTTGCTTCGCTGACGTCAAATCCTTCGAAACTGAGTACTTCTTTTAATAAGCTGGTTAGCTCGATATCGTCATCAATTAAAAGAATGTTTGCCATGGGGGCACCTATAGTAAGTTACCGATAGCTTAATATTACATTGGAATGATGTGCTGCGAAGAGGGTAAAAATCACTCTTTACGATTCTTTACGCTCCCTATACGTCGCTTTACCTAGTGGGTCGTATTCTATACTCAAGCGCTGTGAGAACAGCTCAGAAGAATCACTCACCTGTGTAAGGAATCAAATTATGAAATCTGCAAAAAAACTTGTGTTAGCTGCTGTTGTTCTACCTCTTACTCTCGGCGCAGCAAGCGCATTCGCTTACGGTGGTAAAAACCATCATCAAGGCCCGCGTGATGAATGTGGCATGGGAATGGACCGCGGCATTATGCGTGATTTGAATTTGACGGATGCTCAAAAAGATCAGCTTAAGTCTTTCCGTGAAGCAAACCGCGCACAGATGAAAGGCAAATATTCTGAAAATCGCGAAGCTCGTATGGCTGAGCGACAAGCACACCACGCAAAAATGCAGTCACTCTTACTAGCGGATAGTTTTGATGAAGCGCAAGCGACCGCATTAGCAAAAGAAATGGTTGAGCGCCAAACTGAGCACCGTGTGCAAATGCTAGCAAGAAAGCACCAAATGCTGAGCGTATTAACGCCAGAACAAAAAGCAGAGTTTGTGAAGTTGCAAAATGAACGCATGCAAGAGTGTGGCGACAGAATGCATAAGCGCATGGAAAAATACCGCAATAATTAAGTCATGAATTGATGTTATATAAAGAGGCAGCCATTGGTTGCCTCTTTTTTGATCTGGTTATTTCATGGGCATTCAATATACTCAACGTATGGTTTGAGTTAACTCTTTGATTATGAAACAGCAATATGCACGTTTAGTGACGACCGCAGCTTGGACTGCAACTATTGTGGCGACTCTTCTCTTGATTGTAAAAGTCATCACGTGGTGGGTAACCGGCTCAGTTAGCCTATTGGCATCACTTATCGACTCAATGTTGGATATCGCCGCGTCGGTGGTAAATCTCGTTGTTGTCCGTTATGCCTTACAACCAGCAGACCGCGAACATACGTTTGGGCATGGTAAAGCTGAGTCTTTAGCGGCCTTAGCTCAGGCTATGTTTATTTCGGGGTCGGCGGTATTTTTGATCCTGAACGGGATTGACCGATTTTTCCGTCCACACGCACTGCATGCGCCGGAGCTCGGTGTTTATGTATCGCTGTTTGCGATTGTGGTCACACTTGGCTTGGTGATGTTCCAAAAACATGTGGTACGCGTGACAGGGAGCCAAGCAATCGCGGCGGATTCTCTGCATTATCAGACTGATTTGTATATGAACGCTGCGATCATGGTGGCTCTGGGACTCAGCTACTTTGGCGTGACGCAAGCGGATGCGGTGTTTGCGATTGGCATTGGTGTCTTCATTCTTTACAGCGCCTTCAAAATGGTCAGCGAAGCGATTCAGACGTTATTAGACCGAAAGCTGCCGGATTCCGAATTGGAGCAAATCCGCAATGAATGTTTGAATGTGAAAGGGGTTCTTGGGGTTCATCAACTGCGTACCCGTATGTCAGGGCCGACACGCTTTATTCAGTTGCACTTGGAGCTAGACGATAACTTACGTTTAATCGAAGCGCACTATATTGCCGATAAAGTTGAAGAAAACCTTTTAGCTTTGTTTCCTGATGCGGATGTTTTGATCCATCAAGATCCATTGTCTGTCGTTTTTGGGCCAGAGAAAGAGCAAAAAGCGCAAGATTGGTAGGGCTCGAAAAATCCATAAGTGCCTGACGACAAACAGGCACTTATTGACTATCTTTCCATCAATACTTATTAAGATTCGTGATCCTGATGTGAATCAACAAAGTTTCATAGAGAAACTGTAATACTCTTACATAAGTAGAAAAATTACATAAAAAAGTGCGTTTTCATTGGTAATCCTGTAGAGGAAATGTAACATAACGCACAGTTCTGGATTATGCAGGTTGCTTGGTAACAAGGGGCCTAAAAGAAAATTAAATAATTGATTGCCAAAGATCGAGGGTGAGCATGATTAAGAAGATCGGTGTTTTAACAAGTGGCGGTGACGCACCTGGTATGAACGCGGCGATACGCGGCGTAGTACGTACAGCACTATCCGAGGGATTGGAAGTATTCGGTGTGTACGACGGCTACCTAGGCCTATACGAAGGCCGCATCGAGAAGCTAGATCGTTCTAGCGTTTCAGATGTGATCAACAAAGGTGGTACGTTCCTAGGTTCTGCACGTTTCCCTGAATTCAAAGAAGTGGAAGTGCGTGAAAAAGCGATTGAGAACCTGAAAAAACATGGTATCGATGCGCTAGTCGTGATCGGTGGTGACGGTTCGTACATGGGTGCGAAGAAACTGACTGAAATGGGTTACCCATGTATCGGTCTACCAGGCACAATCGACAACGATATCGCTGGTACTGACTACACAGTGGGCTACCTAAGTGCACTAAACACAGTTATCGATGCAATCGACCGTCTACGTGATACTTCTTCATCTCACCAACGTATTTCAATTGTAGAAATCATGGGTCGTCACTGTGGTGACCTAACTCTGATGTCTGCAATCGCGGGTGGTTGTGAGTACATCATCACTCCAGAAACTGGCCTAGACAAAGACAAGCTGATCAGCAACATCCAAGACGGCATCGCAAAAGGTAAGAAACACGCAATCATCGCGTTGACTGAGCTAATGATGGATGCCAATGAACTGGCTCGTGACATCGAAGCGGCTACAGGTCGTGAAACTCGTGCAACAGTACTTGGTCACATCCAACGTGGTGGTCGTCCAACTGCATTTGACCGCGTTCTAGCATCTCGCATGGGTAACTACGCTGTTCACCTATTGATCGAAGGTCATGGTGGTCGCTGTGTAGGTATCGTGAAAGAGCAACTTGTTCACCACGACATCATCGACGCGATCGAAAACATGAAGCGTCCAGTACGCAACGATCTATACAAAGTTGCTGAAGAACTGTTCTAAGCAAGTTTGAAATAGATAAAGAAAAACCGCGGCGTTCCGCGGTTTTTTTGTATTTGAGTATCAGCAAAAGGAAACTGACGCATCGGACAGAATCGACAGAATCTTACGAAGCGCTGCTCTGTTCAATGAGCGTCAATTTACGTTCGCGCAGTGCAAACATATAGCCAAGTAGGCCACCTAACGTATTCCCTACTGCGATACCTATAAACAAGCCTTCAATACTGTAAATTTGGCTTCCGATCCATGCTGATGGCAGGGTAAACACAAACAAACGCATAAAGCTCCATTGGAATGCTCGTAATGGTTTGTGCATCGCATTCAACCCACTGATTAACATCATCACAATGCCTTGAAAACCATAACTGAACGGCACCACAAGCAGGTAATGCCACAGCAGATTTTTAACCGCTTCTTCCTGCGAGAACAATGCCGCTAGAGGAATACTCAATGGCACCATCATCAAGAAGATAAACCCTTGGAACACCACCGCAAAACGCATGCTGATAAATAAGCCGGAAAAGGCGCGTTGAGGGTTTTTCGCCCCTAAGTTTTGTGCCATGAATGGCGTGAGTGCTGAGGTCAGAGACATCAAGACTAGGATCAAAATAGACTCAATACGCTGCGCCGCACCGTAAGCCGCAACCGCTGCCGTACCGTGGTTGGATAACAGCATCATCAGAATGGCACCGGACAATGGATTCATCGCGTTCGACAGTGCGGCAGGAGTGCCGATTTTTAACGTTTGCTGCCAATCTTGTTTCAGCAAGGACCATTGGGGTTGAGCGAGCAACTTTTCGCGTTTAACTAGCACATAGAATGAGCCACATAGTGCACCTAACCAGCTAAAAGCACTGGCTATTGCCGCACCTTGGATGCCAAGCTCGGGGGATGGGCCAAGTCCGAAGATCAGTAGTGGATCGAGCATGCCGTTAATCAAGCCCGCCAACATCATGATTTTGGCGGGTGTTTTTGTATCCCCAGATGCTCGTATCGCGCTATTGCCCGCCATTGGGATCACCAACAATGGAATGGTGAGATACCACACCTGCATGTACTCTTCGATGAGTGGAATTAGGTCGTCGGCTGCGCCAAGAAAGCGGAACAGTGGTGCAATGGTGGCAAAGCCAATCGAAGAGGCGATAGCCACGAGTAACACCGCTAATAACAAACCGTGAGTGGTAAACCGAGCGGCTTGTGGGGCGTGACCTTGTCCAAGTAAGCGACCAATATTGGTCGATAGACCCATCCCTATTCCCATCGTGATGCAGTTAACCGCAAAGGTTACAGGGAAGGTATAGCTGATCGCCGCTAGCGCTTGAGTACCAAGCAACGAGATAAAAAACGTGTCCACCAAGTTAAACATCAAAATCGCGATCATGCCCATGGTCATGGGGACGGTCATTTTCCGCAGCGTTTCAGGAATAGGTGCGGTCAACAAACCATGCTTATCGGTCGCTTGGGGTTCCAGCTTGTTATTTTCCTGCATGTATGACAACTATGTGGTGAGCAAACTGCAAGGATACAAGAAAGCGAGATGCTGGGCGAGTGAGCATTTCGAACGCAAACCGTTGCTTAGTTGTTCGTTATTTTAACTAAGTCACAAAATTTTTGTGCCACCCCCTTGGGATCGCTGCTTCGACCCCTTATATAGGGATCACGTGTCTGGGGCTACAGTCCCTAAGGACAATTATCAAATAAACATGGAAATTTTCAGGAGAGACGACCGATGAACATTCGTCCATTACATGACCGAGTTATCGTTGAACGTAAAGAAGTTGAATCTAAGTCTGCTGGTGGCATCGTTCTGACTGGTTCTGCTGCAGAAAAATCAACTCGCGGTGTTGTTCTAGCTGTGGGTAAAGGCCGCATCCTAGAAAACGGCACAGTACTGCCGCTGGACGTTAAAGTTGGTGATACTGTTATCTTCGCTGAAGGTTACGGTACAAAAACTGAAAAAATTGACGGTAAAGAAGTGCTTGTCATGTCTGAAAACGACATCATGGCGATCGTTGAATAATAGCAATCATTGAGTAATTTTTTGCTCAGATTCAATTACGAAATTACACACAAAGAATTTTAGAAAGGAAATCAAAGATGGCTGCTAAAGACGTTAAATTTGGTAATGACGCACGAGTTAAAATGCTAGAAGGTGTAAACGTTCTGGCTGACGCAGTAAAAGTAACACTGGGTCCTAAAGGACGTAATGTCGTTCTAGACAAATCTTTTGGTGCACCGACTATCACGAAAGATGGTGTATCAGTAGCGCGTGAAATTGAACTGGAAGATAAATTCCAGAACATGGGCGCACAAATGGTTAAAGAAGTTGCGTCTAAAGCAAACGACGCGGCAGGTGACGGTACAACAACAGCAACAGTACTAGCACAATCTATCGTAAACGAAGGTCTAAAAGCAGTCGCAGCGGGTATGAACCCAATGGACCTTAAGCGTGGTATCGACAAAGCAGTAGCTGCAGCAGTAGAGCAACTAAAAGAGCTTTCTGTTGAATGTAACGACACGAAAGCGATCGCACAGGTTGGTACTATCTCTGCAAACTCAGACGCAAGCGTAGGTAACATCATTGCTGAAGCAATGGAGCGTGTGGGCCGTGATGGCGTTATCACTGTTGAAGAAGGTCAGGCGCTACAAGATGAGCTAGACGTAGTAGAAGGTATGCAGTTCGACCGCGGTTACCTATCTCCTTACTTCATCAACAACCAAGAGTCAGGCAGTGTTGATCTAGAAAACCCATTCATCCTGCTAGTTGATAAGAAGATCTCAAACATTCGTGAACTTCTTCCAACGCTAGAAGCTGTAGCGAAAGCGTCTCGTCCACTGCTTATCATCGCAGAAGATGTAGAAGGCGAAGCGCTAGCAACATTGGTTGTCAACAACATGCGTGGCATCGTGAAAGTTGCAGCAGTGAAAGCACCTGGCTTCGGTGACCGTCGTAAAGCAATGCTACAAGACATCGCTATCCTAACTGGCGGTACTGTGATTTCTGAAGAAATCGGTCTAGAGCTTGAAAAAGTAGCACTAGAAGATCTAGGTCAAGCGAAGCGTGTTTCTATCACGAAAGAAAACACGACTATCATCGATGGTATCGGTGAAGAAGAGATGATCTCTGGCCGCGTAGCTCAAATTCGTCAACAAATCGAAGACGCAACTTCAGACTACGACAAAGAGAAACTACAAGAGCGCGTAGCGAAACTGGCTGGCGGTGTTGCAGTAATCAAAGTTGGTGCAGCAACTGAAGTTGAAATGAAAGAGAAGAAAGACCGTGTAGAAGATGCGCTAGCCGCAACTCGTGCAGCGGTTGAAGAAGGTGTTGTTGCTGGTGGTGGTGTTGCACTTATCCGCGCGGCATCTAAGATTGCTCACCTAACGGGTGACAACGAAGAGCAAAACGTTGGTATCCGCGTTGCACTACGTGCAATGGAAGCGCCAATCCGTCAAATCACGAAGAACGCAGGTGAGGAAGACTCAGTGGTTGCGAACAACGTGAAAGCGGGTGAAGGCTCTTACGGTTACAACGCGGCAACAGGCGAATACGGCGACATGCTAGAGATGGGTATTCTAGACCCAACGAAAGTAACTCGTTCTGCGCTACAGTTCGCAGCATCGGTTGCGGGTCTGATGATCACGACTGAAGCAATGGTTACTGACCTACCGCAAAAAGACGCACCAGCGATGCCTGACATGGGTGGCATGGGCGGTATGGGCGGTATGGGCGGCATGATGTAGTGCGACGAGAGTCGCGTAGGTAGCTAGCCGAGCGGGCTACGTCCATAGTAACCACATAATTTTATGTCGTGGTTACTATCCCACCCGCCGAAATAGCAAATAAATAAAACCCGATATTCGGGCTGAACCCAAGCCCGAATATCGGTCCTCGTAAGAGGTCCGATTTTAGGCATGGGCGAAAGTCTGTGTCCCTCGCTTTAGGCGAATGATATACGTTGAAGCAGCGCTACTAGTGTCTGTGAAGTAACGGGAATATTCGTGTCTTATTTAAGCTTGAGCCACCTGCACGGTGCGAAGCTGTTTTCATTATTGTCTTAGCCAATCTCTTACTCGGACGGGTAGGTGATTGGATAGTAAGACCTGTTGTTCAGCCAATAGTAGCCTAGGGATAGTGCATCTGCGGTAACGCTGTGTTCGGAGCTTCCTGACAATGTACCCCCACGCAAGTGGTTAATTTTCGCTGTGAAGTGAAGGTTAAGACAACCGCCAATAGCAGGCGGTTTAGGGGCTAGGCTGAGTTATATGGTTAACGTAAGTGAACTACTGATAAACACCGTCAGCCGCGACGAGCGTAACGCTATTGTCGTGTCGATTAATTGTCCCCTTGGGAGGATTAGCCGTCACCAACGCTCTGACCAAAAGGTATATGGCCGGTTATCTCTTTTACATCTGGGGATACGCTGACTCATGCGCCATCGGTGAATAGGTAGAACCTAAGTAACTCGTGTAATGAAAACGGAACTCGGAAACCCCGTATCTTTGCCCCAATAGGGCAGGCAACTCGTAAGAGGCGCTGTTGAGGATGCGGGCACAGGAGAGCAGAAAAAGCGAAAGTCAGCTTGTAATGAGCTGGATAGAAAGCCAACGTGCTTTCACCGGAAACGGGGCCCACGTCTGCTTGGTCTTTAATTGCGTGAAAATCAGTAAAGCCGTCAAGTTTTACGGTAGTCGAAACTGTCAGAGTCCAATTGTGGGCATTACCTTTCCTATTTGAGGATCTAGGGTACTGTCAGCAACAAGTTCAAGCCTCATAGGGTAAATCTCTGCCCTATGGGGCACAGATGCGCCTTGTGTTGCTTGTTTAACTTATCGTTAATGGAGGAAAGCAAGGTGCATACTTCAATGCAAATTGACGTATCTGCATCCTCCCACCAGACACAGCAGTGGCACAGCATCGACTGGTCACTAATGTATCGTACGGTGAGAGGGCTACAGGTACGGATCGCAAAGGCAACGAAAAAGTCTGACTGGCGACAGGTCAAAAGACTGCAACGCATGTTAACTCGTTCGTTTGCTGCCAAGGTGATAGCCATTCGGCGCGTCACTGAAAACAGAGGGAAAAACACACCGGGTGTTGATGGAGAAATCTGGAACACTCCTGCCTTGAAATGGGGAGCTATAGACCAACTAATGCGTAAAGGCTATAAGCCAAGTCCGTTGAGGCGAGTCTATATTCCTAAAGCTAATGGCAAGCGTAGGCCGCTGGGAATACCAACCATGCGTGATAGAGCAATGCAGGCACTATACCTGTTAGCTCTTGAACCCATATCGGAAACCACGGCGGATCGAAACAGCTATGGCTTTCGCCCGAATCGCTCTTGTGCTGATGCTATCGAACAATGTTTCGTGAACCTCAGTCGCAAGGCCAGTGCCCGTTGGGTACTGGAGGGTGATATCAAAGGGTGTTTTGACTTTATCAGCCATGACTGGCTTATCGCCAATATTCCTATGGATAAGGCGATACTTAAGAAGTGGCTGAAAGCCGGATTCATGGAATCTGGGAAGTTTAACTCGACGGAGGCGGGTACACCGCAAGGTGGGATTATCTCACCTGTACTCGCCAATATGGCCTTAGACGGACTGGAAACGGTGCTCGAATCCCACTTCGGGAAGAAGAACACAAAAGCCAGTTACAAAACTAAGGTCAACTATGTGCGTTATGCAGATGACTTCATCGTCACTGGGATCTCGAAAGAGCTACTAGAAGATAAGGTCTTACCAATAGTTGAAGCCTTTATGGCAGAACGTGGGTTGCAATTGTCAGCAGAAAAAACGCTGATCACGCATATAGACGACGGGTTCGATTTTCTCGGGCAGAATTTGCGTAAATACGACGGCAAGATGTTGATTAAGCCGTCAAAGAAAAACGTGAAGAATTTTCTGCGCGGTATACGAGATTATCTCAACAGCCATAAAACGGTGCCAGCTTCAGCGGTGATAGCGAAGTTGAACCCGATGCTCAGAGGATGGTGCAACTACCACCGCTGGGTATGTGCGAGTGAGACATTCAAGTATATCGATTACCGTATCTGGAAAATGTTATGGCAGTGGTGTCGCCGCATCCATTTGAATCGCCGTAAACGCTGGATTAAAGAAAAATACTTTAAAACAGTGGGTGATAGAAACTGGGTATTCAGTGCACCGAAACCGAAAGGGGAAGATGGTCACTATCGCTTGTTGAGTGCAGCGAAAGTGAAAGTCGATAAACATGTGAAAATTCGGGCAACAGTGAACTGTTACCTACCGGAGGACGAACAATACTTTGAGCGTCTGAAGATGCAAAGATTGAAGAAATCTTTGTCGGGTAACTGGAAGCTATGGAAGATTGTCGAGAGACAAGACTACAAATGTGCGGTGTGTCACCAACAGTTTCACTCAGAAGATGAATGGGATTTTCACCATATCGTCAGAAGAGTGGATGGCGGCACGGACATAAGCTCGAATTTGATGATGTTGCATATCAACTGTCATCGGCAATTACACTCGAAATTACTTGAGTGCAATTAGTTTTATAAGGTAAAGTTATGTTCGTCACCCAGAGAGATTCAGGAGGTTTCCCTTGGAAGCATTTTTGAATGTCTCCAATTCATATATGTGCTAGCACATGTAGTCTTGGCCGAGAGGGGACAAGCAAGAAGGTAGCAGGAAGGAGTGGGCTGCGCCCGGCGTGGATAACCTTGTGGGTTTGAAGCTGCCCCGACTCTGACTGCCAGTGCTAGATGGCAGTTTTGACTGGGATGGTTGTGAGGTAGGCCAGGTGAAAATTGAATCCGATCAACCCCTTCACTTACTTTATAATTCATAGACATTAGTTGCTGGTTTGCTTTCTTAAGCAAGCTTATAAAGGCTTGAGCCGTATGCGGGGAAACTCGCACGTACGGTTCTTAGGGGGCGGTGGCGCAGTAATGCGCCTCTGCTACCCGACAGCCAGCTTATCTCTTTGCTCTAAGGGAATCCTTATAGCGGAAAGATAACCGACCAAACCTTTAAAAGTCGAGGCATTTGCCTCGACTTTTTTATGCGCGTTATCCGAGAAATATAGCATTCTGATGTGGCTTCGATTGTGAGAGGCGAGTTCAAGAAATGTCAGTGGAAAAACATGAAAATAGAAGCGATAAAATTTTTTCTTTTGAGTCAGATGGTTAAATCTGACCTACCGCTAACACTTTTTGAACGTGGATAGCGCAAAATCTGAACATTACACTATGTTGTAAATTGTTGCTTCCCATCATGGAGATGAAAATGAAAAAGCTTATGACGTCATTGGCGGTTGCAGCCGCTATCGCATCACCTGTTGCTCTTGCTGACAGTACACCTGTGATGTTCTCTACTATCGACAACACAAACGCACCTTCTAACTCGTCAGTTGGTGGTGTTCGTTTAGCTGTGTTGCATGGACAGGTGAATGAGGTTAAAGGTGTCGACTTTTCACTGCTTGGTATGTCAGAAACGGATCGTACGACAGGTGTGAACTTCGGTTTGTTTTTTGGTGCAGCAAAGGTAAACCAAGAAATGAAAGGTGCGTCTTTAGGCTTAGTTAACTGGAACCAAGGTCAGACGACGGGTGTTAACTTGGGTGCTGTCAACATTACGAACAATGTAAAAGGCTTGAACTGGAGCGCGGTGAACTATTCTGAAGGCTACACCATGGCGGATGTGGGCTTAGCGAGTATCTCTAAAAAGTCTAACTTCCAGTTTGGCTTCTTCAACATGACCGATCAAATTGATGGCGTACAAATTGGTCTTTTGAACTGTGCGGATAACGGTTTCTTCAAGTGTTTCCCACTCATCAACTTCGCTAAATAATCCCTGAGCAAGTCAGAATCTTTAGATACCGAAAGCCCTCGATATTCGTCGAGGGCTTTTTAATTACTGATGGGGTGAAGCGAGTTATCGGCGCGTTAACTATTTAATTAAGCGGGATGAGGTTTTGCGTTGTTGAATTCTTTGGTGAACCCCTCGGCGCAATGCTTTGATGTGGTTTTCTGCTTTATCCACGCCCAGCAACACCGTTAAAGCCAGTAGGGTAATGACCACCGACTGCGTTAAATAACCCAAACCGATCATCAACCCTAATCCTGCCAGTACCCAAATAACCGCTGCGGATGTTACGCCGTGGATTTTTCCATCGAGTGTCATCATCACCCCTGCACCCAAGAAGCCGACGCCAGTAATAATCTGACCAAGCACGCGTGCTTGATCGAGTGTATTTGGCGATAACGATACTGCCATCGACATAAACAGGTAAGTGCCTGAAATAATAAGAATTGCCGTGCGAATGCCAACAGGTTTACCACGAGTTTGGCGTTCGATACCGATCATTAGCCCATTAATGGCACAGCATAGTAGGGCAGGCCAGCTGAATGGGCCAAGATCGAAAATTTGTTCGAGTGCTGTATGCATCTTGACCTCCAAAAGAGCGGAGTATGCATAGACTTACCGTGCAAAGCGAACAAAAAGGAACGGTCGTGACGACAAATTTAATTGAGCGTCAGGACCTATTCTAAATGCAAATCTAGTGGAGTTTTACTTGGCCTGCCACCAATTTCTCGTGTCAGTTTTGGTACCAGATAACCCGATACACGTGTGATGAGTCCGCGCATAATGGCTTTTGCTTCTTCGTCCGAAATAAAGTAGTGCGCCGCGCCTTGCACCTTATCAAGAACGTGGAGGTAATAAGGCAAGATACCCGCGTCAAATAAGGCTTCACTTAACGCCACTTGAGCTTCTACCGAATCATTCACGCCTTTCAGCAGAACGCCTTGGTTTAGAAGCGTAACGCCTGCTCTTTTGAGCTTGAACATCTGTTCAGCAAATTCGTCATTGATTTCGTTGGCATGGTTGATGTGAGTCACGAGGATGATTTGTAACCTTGATGCTTGCAGCAGTTGGCATAGTTCATCAGTGACTCGAGCGGGAATCACCACAGGTAAACGGCTATGAATACGCAGACGTTTGATATGAGGTATTTGAGCAATATGCTCTAAAAGCCAATGAATTTCATCGTCTTTTGCCATTAATGGATCACCACCTGAGAAGATGACTTCGTTCAACTCTGGTTGCTGCGCCATGTACTCTAAGCACTTTGTCCATGCCTGCTTGCCGCTTTTATTTTCTTGATATGGGAAATGACGACGAAAACAGTAACGGCAATTTACCGCGCAGCCACCTTTGACAATCATTAGGGCGCGGTTGCGATACTTGTGTAGCAGACCAGGGACTTCATTATCCTGCTCTTCTAACGGATCGTTGGAATAGCCCGGATGTACTTCAAATTCGTCACTTAATGGTAAAACCTGACGTAAAAGAGGGTCTTTAGGGTTGCCTTTCTCCATCCTATCGACAAAACTTTGCGGTACACGCTGTGCAAACAGCTTGCGCGCGGCAAACCCGTCTTGCCACGGTGAAGGATCTATTTCCAGTATTTCGAGCAATTTTGCAGGATCAGAGATCCCATTCGCCAACTGTTTGAGCCAGTTTTGCTCAACAGATTCGACTTTTCGGGTTATTATGTGCGGCATTGAATTTAGCTCTAAGAATGTAAGAGGAAAAAATGGCTACAGTTAGCACCAATGAATTTAAAGGCGGTCTTAAGTTAATGCTTGATAACGAGCCTTGTGTAATTCTGGAAAACGAATACGTTAAACCAGGTAAAGGCCAAGCGTTCAACCGCGTTAAAATTCGTAAACTTCTTTCTGGTAAAGTGCTAGAGAAAACATTCAAGTCTGGTGACACTTGTGAAGTGGCAGACGTAATGGATATCGACCTAGATTATCTATATTCAGACGGCGAATTCTACCACTTTATGAACAGTGAAACGTTTGAACAGATCGCAGCAGACGCAAAAGCGGTAGGTGACAACGCTAAGTGGTTGGTAGAAAACAACACTTGTATGATCACACTTTGGAACGGTAACCCAATTACTGTTACTCCACCAAACTTCGTTGAGCTAGAAGTGGTAGACACAGATCCAGGCCTGAAAGGTGATACTCAAGGTACTGGCGGTAAACCAGCTACGCTATCAACTGGCGCTGTTGTTCGTGTTCCTCTGTTCATCTCAATTGGTGAAGTGATTCGCGTTGATACTCGTACGGCTGAATACGTAGGCCGTGTGAAGTAAGCACTTTAGATTGATTGTTTGAAAGGTCGCTTCGGCGGCCTTTTTTATTGCCTGTAATTCTCTCTTGAATGTCCCTGCATAGAAAATCGATATCCTCCGCAAATTTTCGATGATTTTGTATTATTCGTAAAAATCTTATTTATTTCATGAATCTGTCGATTATTCCTTAATGTAACATTTTGATACATTAGTTCTTGTTGTTGAGTTGCATAGCAATCTGATTTTTATCGATTTAACTCAGTAACAATCCAAAAAGGAGAACAAAATGGAAAGCAGAGGTTTAGGAAGGGGTTTAAAGGTGGAAGAAAGACGTCAGTTACTACACAAAGGATTGAAAGCTGCGGTGTTTGGCGTACCGCTGTTGGCAATAGGTTTAACGATTAATAGCTCTGTGCTGATGACCGATGCAGGTTACAGCTACGTGCATCAGAACAATATCACTGGTGAGTTGGATGTATTTACTGAACCTGGCATTCATTTTCGTATGCCATTTCTGTCCAAAATCACCAAGTATGACCAAGTGATCACCGTGTCATTCGGTAATAGCAAGGGCGAAGATTTTTATCAACGTCTTGATGCGATTCAGGTTCGGTTTGCCGACACCTACATTGGCCAGATCCCCGTAACATTCCGCTTTAAGCTCAGTAATGACCCTGAAGCGGTGAAGAAGATGCACAAAGAGTTCCGTAACAACAGTAACTTGATTGATGCGCTGCTTGTAAAGAACGCACGTAACGTGACGGTGATTACTGCTACCCAATACACGGGTGAAGAGTTTTTCCAAGGTGGTTTGAACCAGTTCAAATCGAAACTTGGCGATCAGTTGCGAGAGGGGATTTATCTAACAGAGCGACGTCAGGTTGAAGTGGAAGAGTTGGATCTTGCGCCTGTTGGGGCGAATCAGGCCAATGCGAACCAACTACAGCGTACCAATCAACTGGTTTGGAAAACGGTGCCAGTTGTAGATAAAACCGGGCAACCAATTCGTCAAGACAACCCGTTACAACAGTACGGCATTCAAGTGACACAGGTGACCATTGGTGACCCACAGCCAGAAAAGCAGTTAGATCAGCTATTGGCGGATAAAAAGCGTTTAGTGGCGGATCGTATTCGCGCGATTCAGGAACAAGAAACGTCGAAAGCACAGGCGGAGACCGAGCAGTTACGCAAAGAGATTCAACGAACACGTGAAGTGCAAGACGCTCAGCGTGGTAAAGAACTCGCTATTATTGCTCAGCAAAAAGAAGTGGAAGTTGCACGTCAGATTGCAGAGCGTGAAATCGTTGAAGTGGAAAAAACCAAACGACTTGCTGAAGTCGAGAAGGAGAAAGAGCTAGCTATCGCAGAGGCTAACTTAGCCATTCAAAAGGCGAACGCACTTTCTGCTGAGTTTGAAGCGAAAGCGATATTGGCGAAAGGTCGCGCAGAATCTGAAGTCCTAAAAGCGAAGTACTCGGCGTTAGGGGCAAACCGTGAAGTTTACTTAGCAGAGTTGAATCGAGACGTAGCGAACTCGTTGTACAACAACTTGCAAAACTTCCAAGTTCAGATGCCACAAAACTACATTGGTGGTAGCGAAGAAACGGGCTTGAAAACAAACCTAGATGTGATTACTGGTTTTGGTGCTCTGGGTCTTATGGACCAAACGAAGAAGGTCATACAGCAATAAGATCATGGGTGGTCAAAAGCTTAAAAAGCAAAAAGATCATGGGTAACCCAAAGCAATAAAAAAAGCTGGCATAGAGCCAGCTTTTTCTTTTTAGTCAGTATCTTAAATCATGAAGATAAAGATAACGGCTAGTGCAGTAATGAGGCCTGCAAATGCATAGCATGCAATTTTACCTATCACACCAGTGTGGAATTTAAGGTCGTGCATGCCGTGGTGTACACGGTGCATCGCATGCCACATTGGTAGAGCTAGGGTGCCAATGATGAATAGCGCACCGATGATACTGGTTGCGAATTCGGAGACACGCTCGTAGCTCATCGCTTCTGCATCAATCACGCCTAGTGGGACCAAGATGCCCAGCACCAATACCGTGATTGGCGTGATCATCGCGAACCAAGTACCGCCAGCACCAAATAGACCCCACCAGATTGGCTCATCAGAACGTTTTGGTGATGTGTTTACACTATAATTCGGTTTCATGCTCAGCTCCTTACACCACGATGAGAACGATCAGTGAGATGAACGCAACCGCGGCCCACTGAGTCAATACGATGATTTTCTTGTCCACTAGTTTGCCTTTCAAACGAATTGGCATTACTTGTGGCATCATGCTGAAGAAAGTTTGAGCGTGGAATAGGCTACCTAGTAGTGCAACGATGTTGATTGCGACTACGATTGGGTTCGCCATGAACGCTAACCAACCTTGCCATGCTTCAGGACCTTTCACCAAGCAACCTAAACCGAAAGTTAGGAACAGAGTGAATAGGATTAACGGAAGCACCGTTGCTTCTCGTAGCATGTAGAAGCGGTAGAAAGGATGGTTCTTCCACCAAGTGCGTTTTACTTCACGAACGTAAGGTTTACGATTGCTCATCCTTATGCCTCCACTTTCTTTGGTGAACCATCAGGTTTCAACATAGCAATCACGAAGTCCATAGAAGACTCCACTTTGCCTTGGTTTACTGCCGCTGCTGGGTCAACGTTCTTCGGACAAACTTCAGAACAGTAACCAACAAACGTACAACCCCAAGCACCGTTTTCACCGTTGATAAGCTTCATGCGCTCATCTTTACCGTTGTCACGGCTGTCTAGGTTGTAGCGGTGCGCTAGCGTTAGTGCCGCAGGACCGATGAACTCAGGGTTTAGACCAAACTGAGGACACGCCGCGTAGCACAGACCGCAGTTGATACAACCAGCGAACTGCTTGTATTTCGCCATTTGCTCTGGCGTTTGCAAGTTCGTACCGTCTTCTGGTTTACGGTCGTTACCAATGATGTACGGTTTGATTGCTTCAAGACGTTCGATGAACGGTGTCATATCAACAATCAAGTCTTTCTCGATTGGGAAGTTCGCTAGAGGCTCGATAGTCACACCGTCTGGGTAATCACGTAGGAAGCTCTTACAAGCAAGCTTCGGTACGTTGTTCACCATGATGCCGCAAGAACCACAGATCGCCATACGGCAAGACCAACGGTAAGACAGATCTTTGTCTAGGTGATCTTTAATGTAGCCCAGTGCGTCAAGCACAGACATGGTTTCATCGAATGGCACTTCGAATGTTTGCTTGTATGGTTCTGCATCTTTTTCTGGGTCATAACGCAGAATGTCTACTTTTTGAATGCGATTTGCTGACATTATGCTTGCTCCTCTGCGTTCTTCTCTTCAGCTGCGGCTTTTTCTGCTGCTTCACCGTATAGACGAGCTTTTGGTTGTGACTTAGTGATAGTCACATTGCTGTAATCGATACTTGGCGCTGAATCTGGTTTGTAGAAAGCAAGTGAGTGTTTTAGGAAGTTCACGTCATCACGTTCTGTACAACCGTCGTCCAGACGTTGGTGCGCACCGCGAGATTCTTTACGTAGAATCGCAGAGTGAACCATCGCTTCTGCGACTTCTAGGCCGTAACCCACTTCAATTGCGTACAGAAGATCAGTGTTAAACACTTTGCCTTTGTCTTTAATGCTGATGCGTTTGTAGCGTTCTTTTAGTTCGGTGATCTTGTTAATGGTTTCTTGCATCAAATCTTCTTGACGGTAGATACCACAACCCGCTTCCATGGTATGACCCATTTCCGTGCGGATGTTTGCCCAGTTCTCATCACCTTCTTGGTTCATCAGTTTGGCGATGCGCTCTTCAACTGCTTTCACTTGAGCATCGATTGCAGACTCGTTCCAACCTTTGAATTCTTCAGCGCGTTTCACTGCGTTTTCACCCGCTACGCGACCAAATACCACAAACTCAGCCAATGAGTTAGAACCTAGACGGTTTGCACCGTGAAGACCAACAGACGCACATTCACCAACCGCGAATAGACCTTTAATGCGAGTTTCACAGCCGCCGTTTGTCTCGATACCACCCATGGTGTAGTGAACCGTTGGACGAATTGGAATTGGCTCTTTTGCAGGGTCTACGTTCACGTAAGCTTTTGCTAGCTCACAGATGAATGGTAGACGCTCTTGTAGGTACTCCTCACCAAGGTGGCGAAGATCAAGGTGTACCACATCACCAAGAGGGTGCTTGATGGTGTTGCCTTTCTGTTGTTCGTGCCAGAAAGCTTGAGAAACTTTGTCACGAGGACCCAGTTCCATGTATTTGTTCTTCGGTTGGCCAACTGGAGTTTCAGGGCCCATGCCGTAATCTTGTAGGTAACGGTAGCCGTTCTTGTTAACGATGATACCGCCTTCACCACGACAACCTTCCGTCATCAGGATACCTGTGCCTGGAAGACCGGTTGGGTGGTATTGAACGAATTCCATATCACGTAGAGGAACGCCGTGACGGTAAGCCATTGCCATACCATCGCCCGTTACGATACCGCCATTGGTGTTACAGTGGTAAACGCGGCCCGCGCCACCTGTTGCTAGAACAACAGATTTTGCTTTGATAGTGACAAGCTCGCCTTCAGACATGTGAATAGCAATCAGACCTTGAACTTCGCCTTCATCAACAAGCAGATCCACCACAAAGTACTCATCAAAACGTTTGATGTTGCTGTACTTCATTGATGTCTGGAATAGCGTATGAAGCATGTGGAAGCCAGTTTTGTCTGCAGCGAACCAAGTACGTTCAACCTTCATACCACCAAAGCGGCGTACGTTGACTTCACCGTTCTCTTTACGACTCCATGGGCAACCCCATTGCTCCATTTGGATCATTTCGCGAGTCGCGTTCTCTACAAAGTATTCAACAACGTCCTGTTCACATAGCCAGTCACCACCGCCAACAGTGTCGTTGAAGTGGTTGTCTAAGCTATCTTCATCCTTGATAACTGCTGCTGAGCCACCCTCTGCAGCGACCGTGTGGGAGCGCATTGGATAAACTTTAGAAATCAGAGCGACTTCTAAGTCTGGGTTTGCTTCAGCCGCTGCAATAGCAGTACGAAGACCAGCGCCGCCTGCGCCGATGACTGCGATATCTGTGGTGATAATTTGCACAGTTATCCTCCAGTGTGTGATTGCGGAAATCCGCTTGTTATTGTCATTACGAGGCGCTCTTTAAAAAGAACTCCCCAAAAGTAGTAGGGTTAGTGTAGATGAGCCACATGGCAGAAAAATTGATGTAATTGGGTTTTTGCTTCGGTAATGCACTTAAGGGCATAGAATTTATAGGTTATGTGACTGCTATCACGGCATCGAGGTTTTGGCCCTCAAGCATTAACATTAGGGATGTTAAACCTGTGTTGCGTGACATTAACCGCATGGATAATAGGATTTTAACTGAGTGTTTTTTGTGCTGCGGCACGAGTAATACTTGCCTCAAATAGGCGAGCACGTTAGTAAAAAGAAGAAGGGATATTCCTCTCTTCTTGAAGAGTAAAAAGCATGTAGAATGAGACTTTCCTCGCTGAATTAAAGTTTGAGAGACTTGTTATGCAAACCAACTGGCAACCTACTGCTTCCATTGACCAACTTCGTCAACGTGCGACGTTAATCGCGTCGATTCGCCAATTCTTCGCTGATCGACAGGTGATGGAAGTCGACACGCCAGCCATGAGTCACGCAACCGTGACCGACATTCATTTGCATACTTTCCAAACCGAGTTTGTTGGCCCGGGTTACGCCGATGGTAGCAAGCTGTTCTTTATGACCAGCCCTGAATTCCACATGAAGCGCCTGCTGGCGGCTGGCAGCGGTTGTATTTATCAAATCAACAAAGCATTTCGTAACGAAGAAAATGGTCGTTACCACAATCCAGAATTCACGATGTTGGAGTGGTATCGCGTTGGCTTTGACCATCATAAATTGATGGATGAAATGGATGATCTGTTGCAACTGGTATTGAAGTGTGGCGCAGCGCAGCGCATGACGTATCAACAAGCCTTCATTGATGTGTTGGGTGTGTGCCCACTAGAAGGCTCGATGACGGAGCTGAAAGCGGCGGCAAGCAAGCTGGGTTTGAGTGACATTGCAGAGCCTGAAGAAGATCGCGATACGTTACTGCAATTGCTATTTAGCGTGGGAGTCGAACACAAAATTGGTCAGGATGTGCCTGCTTTTGTGTACGACTTCCCGGCATCACAGGCGGCGCTTGCGAAAATCAATCCTCAAGACCATCGTGTTGCGGATCGCTTTGAGGTGTATTTTAAGGGAGTTGAGCTGGCAAATGGGTTCCATGAGCTCGATAACCCGAAAGAGCAACTGGCGCGTTTTGAGCAAGATAACGCGAAGCGTCTCGACATGGGTTTAAAACCGCAGCCAATCGACTATCATTTGATCTCCGCATTGGAGGCAGGGTTGCCAGATTGTGCGGGTGTTGCGTTAGGCATCGATCGTTTGATCATGCTAGCGCTCGGCTGTGACCACATTGATCAAGTGACGGCTTTTCCATTCCCAATCGCATAAGGATATTCAATGAACTTGGCTGCTGCACGTTTGGTCATTCTCAGCTACGCAATACTGATCGCTTACTTATCGTTGAGCTCGGGCGAGTTGCAAGACTGGGGCAACATTGCGTATCTTGATAAAATGCAGCACGCCATGGCGTACAGCGGATTTGCGTTTTTAGGTTGCTTTTGCGTGTGGCGTTGGCGTCAGCGTTGGGCGGTGGCGATTAGTATCTTATTATTTAGTGCTGTCATCGAATGGCTACAAGGGTATGTCGGAAGACAAACCTCTTGGTTAGACCTTGTCGCCAACTCAACGGGTATTCTAACTGGTCTGTTATGTTACCGTATTTGGAGCCTCTATCGACCTAGGTTGGTGAAGTCGCTATACTCGATTCGTTAATGAAGAGGGAACACGATAACAATGAAAACGCGCGACAAAATCGTCTACGCGGCACTGGAGTTGTTCAACCAACATGGTGAACGCAACATCACCACCAATCACATTGCCGATCACATCGAAATTAGCCCAGGTAATCTGTATTACCACTTCCGTAATAAGCAAGAAATCGTTCGTGAGATCTTTGCGCTTTATTCAGCAGAACTTTTAGAAAGATTTACCCCTATTCAAGGCTCACAAGAAAGCCTGACTATGCTGAAGAGCTATCTAGATTCCATCTTTACGCTAATGTGGAAATACCGCTTTTTCTACGCGAATCTACCTGAGATCTTGTCACGAGATGAGCAGTTACATGAGCAGTACATCGATGTGCAAGAAAAGCTGCAAGCGAACCTCATTGCGATCATGCAAGAGTTTGTATCGCTGAAGCTGCTTAATGTTGATCAACAGCAGTTGAAGTCACTGGTGTGTACGTTGCATTTGATTGCGTGTAGCTGGTTGGCGTATCAATCTGCAATGGCTTCGAAAACCAGCATCACTGAGCAAATGGTGAAGCAAGGGATGTTGCAGATGCTTAATGTCGTTAAGCCATTAGCAACTGAGCAGGGGTTAGAGCAGCTACTGTTATTGGAAGATGCGGTCAGCAATCTACACAGTTAAACGTCAAACTGCTTAATATTTCGAGAGTCACTCTCATTTTCGAGTCGTGGCTCGAGTTGACTTGTCAAATATGCCACGCACAATAGTCCTCATACCGTTCAGCCCTCTCTGGGATATGACTCTCGATAAAGGAACTATCGCTCCATGAATTACGACATTTTTAATGGCGATGCTGATGGCATCATTGCGCTTCTACAATTACGCTTGGCTGATCCTATCGAGGCTCAGTTAATTACTGGTGTAAAGCGCGACATCAAGCTAGTGGAAAAAGTAGACGTGCAAGCGGGTGATGAGCTAACGGTGTTAGACATTTCGATGGAAAAGAACATGGTAGGCCTAGAGCAAGCATTGGCTCAAGGCGCGCACGTGTTTTACGCCGATCACCATAAGGCGGGTGATATTCCTCAGCATGGCAACTTGGATGCGCACATCGATCTCGATGCCAACATGTGTACGGCGTTGATTGTCGATCAATTGCTAAATGGACGTTTTCACACATGGGCGATTACGGCGGCTTATGGCGATAATATGATCGCGAAAGCAGATGAATTGGCTGACAAGGCAGGCTTGTCACACGATCAGAAAGCGCAGCTTAAAGAGCTGGGCACTTTGATTAATTACAACGGTTACGGTTCGAAAGTGGATGACTTACATTTCCATCCAGCGGATTTGTACCAAGCTTTGCTGAAGTACGCGTCACCATTTGACGCTATTGAAGATAAAACCTCGCCTTACTACCAACTGCAGTCTGCTTACCGACAAGATATGGATGCCGCTCTGGCAGTGCCTGCCACGCATGAGAGCGGTAAGCTGAAGCTGTTCGAACTACCAAACACGGCCGCATCACGTCGAATCAGTGGTGTTTATGGCAATTGGCTGGCAAATCAAAACCCAGATTCTGCTCATGCAGTACTCACCGAAAATGCAGATGGCACTTACACGGTCTCTCTACGCGCCCCGTTGAACAACAAACAAGGCGCCGTTGCCGTGTGTGGGCAGTTTCCAACTGGTGGCGGCCGAGAAGCGGCGGCAGGCATCAACGCCTTAAGCAAAGATGATGTAAGTGCTTTTATTGATGCGGTAGAAACGTACTACGTATAGCATTTGCCAAAATATGAATACAAAAAAGGAGCCGAGTGGCTCCTTTTTTATTATAAGTCGATGAGTCAGATAATCAGCGCTTCAACCAAGATTTCGGGTTTTGTGCTTCACTGTTGCGGCGAATTTCGAAGTAGAGTGATGCGCGATCTTGCCCGCCAGTATCACCCGCAAGAGCGATCACTTCGCCTGCGGTCACTCGATCGCCTTCTTTTTTCGTCAACGCTTGGTTGTAGCCGTAGAGCGTCATGTCGCCTTTGCCGTGGTCAAGCAATACCACTAAGCCATACCCGCGTAAATACTCAGCAAATACGACAGTACCCGGATAAACGGCTTTCACTTGTTGACCGTAATTGGCCGCAAGCACCATTCCCTTCCAGTTTACTTGCCCGGTTTGGCGAGTACCGAAGTTGTGTAATACACGACCTTTGAGTGGCCATGGCAGTTTACCGCGCTGTTTGCCCAGTCCGTCCATTGGCACGGCATTACGCTTAGCCGCTTTGGCGATCTCGGCTTTTAGGCGTGTTTCGTTGCGCTGCAGTTCAGCAAGGTAGCGTTTATCGTTCTTGATACTGCTCTGAATTTTATTCAAGGTTTGCTTACGTTTGGATTGTGTACTTGCCAGCGCCGTACGTTTCTCAGATTGCTGTTTGAGTAACGTCTCGATTTGCTCTTTTTCTAGCTCAAGCTGGTTTTTGTTGTGTGCCAATTCTTGAGTGGTTTTGGTGATTGCATCAATCACTTCAGCACGCGCTTTGGCTAAGTGCTGGAAGTATTGACTCATGCGGTCTTCTTCCACACCTTGATTCAACAAGTGACCATTGGCTTTCGCTCGTTCGGTCACGTAATACGTTTGCAGCAACTGTTTGAGCTCTTCCTCTTGCTCTTGGCGCTGCGCTTCTTGCAAGGCAATTTTCTCTTCTAGCTTGTCTATGTTTTTGTCTGCTTGTGCCAGCTCAGATTTGGTTTGTCTTATTTCGCGCTCAAGTTTAGAAATGCCAAGTTCTTGCTCCTTGAGCGATTTTTGTAGCTCATTGAGTTGCTTTTCTTGGGAAGAGAGAGATTTGCGTTGACGGCTTATCTCACTTGATACGCCTTTGAGCTCTTGTTGACTAGCGGCAGAAGAGGCGAGGGGATATGTGGCAGATAAAGCACAAGTTAATAAAATAGCCGAGCGTAGAACAGGGTGATTTTGTTTTCGCACTTGAGAGTTACCTACCACGTTGTTGTCAAAAGGTTTGTTGACGATTAAATACCATCTCCATGGATAAAGCTTTGTGATTTACCATTAAAGCCTTGATCCATATCGAGAGAAGGTTTGTCCGTTTTTGGACGACCGACGATTTTCGCAGGAACCCCCGCCACGGTTGTGTGTGGTGGTACTGCTTGCAATACCACAGAGCAAGAGCCGATTTTCGCGCCTTCGCCCACTTCGATATTGCCAAGAATTTTTGCACCTGCACCAATCATCACACCTTCACGGATTTTCGGGTGACGATCGCCGCACTCTTTACCCGTACCGCCTAAGGTAACGTCTTGTAGAATTGAGACGTCATTATCGATAACTGCAGTTTCACCGATGACAATACCCGTTGCGTGGTCGAGCATTATGCCGCTACCAATGCGTGCTGCCGGGTGAATGTCTACCTGACACGCAACCGAAATTTGGTTTTGCAGGTAGGTGGCCAGTGCATGGCGCCCTTGCTTCCATAGCCAGTTTGCCACGCGGTAGCCTTGCAGAGCGTGGTAGCCCTTTAAGTACAGCAGCGGCATAGAGTACATCGAAACTGCAGGGTCGCGATTAACCGTGGCACAAATGTCACAAGCGGCACAATCGGTAATGGTTGGGTCGGCAGAGAACGCTTCTTCTACCACTTCACGTACTGCCATTGCTGGCATCGATGCCGTGTTTAACTTGTTTGCCAAAATGTAGCTGAGCGCGGCACAGAAACTTTCATGCTTGATGATGGTGGCATGGTAAAAGCTGGCCAGCATTGGCTCTTGCTCTGACATTTCGCGGGCTTCTGAGACAATTCTGTTCCAGACTTTTTGTTTTTCGCAGTGTTTCATTCTCAATATCCTGAGTGGTTCTTCCGTGACCCGACAACTTCTATTCTTCTCAGATGAGGTGCGAAGGGGCGTAGAGTGCTACTTTCCTTCGGCTTTTTTGTCACGAGCAAGTAAATCTTGCGCTGCCAGGCGTGCATCCTTCCCTTGATACAATACTTGATAAATTTGATCAACAATTGGCATCTCAACACCCATGCGTTGAGAGAGCATCCATACTTCTTTCGTGTTGCGGTAGCCTTCTACGACTTGGCCAATTTCTTCTTGTGCCGTGTCGACGTCTTTACCTTGACCTAGCGCTAAACCAAAGCGGCGGTTACGTGATTGGTTGTCGGTACACGTTAGGACAAGGTCGCCCAAACCAGCCATACCCATGAAGGTTTCTGGTTTTGCACCAAGCGCAGCACCAAGACGACTCATTTCGGCCAAACCACGAGTAATCAATGCAGTACGCGCGTTGGCTCCAAAACCGATGCCGTCAGACATACCCGCACCAATTGCGATAACGTTTTTCACCGCGCCGCCCAATTGCATGCCGATAAAGTCACTATTGGCGTACACGCGGAAGGTTTTGCTGCAGTGGATTTTTTCTTGTAGGTCAGCGACAAATTCAGCATCTGGAGAAGCAACTGAAATTGCAGTAGGCATGCCCATCGCAAGTTCTTTGGCGAACGTTGGGCCAGACAATACAGCCAGCGAGTAGTTTTCACCGATAATGTCATAAGCGACGTCTTTCAGCAGACGACCCGTTTCTGGCTCAAGACCTTTGGTTGCCCAGCAGATACGAGAGTCTTCACGTAAGAAAGGCTTACAGCTGTTCAGTACGATGCCAAAAACATGGCTTGGAACCACAACCAATAAATCTCGGCTTGCTTGTACGGCTTTTTCTAAATCCGATTCAATGATCAAGCTTTCAGGGAAATCAACACCAGGTAAGAAAGCGTGGTTCGCGCGATCCGCTTCTAAACGTGCCATGTGCTCAGGCTCGTGTCCCCAAAGGACTACGTTCGCGCCGTTACGAGCGAGTGAGATCGCCAGAGAGGTACCGTATGAACCTGCGCCAATCACCGTCATTGCGATGTCTTTACCGTAAGCATTGTTTGTATTTGCTTGTGTCATGCTACCGCCTAATTGTCTTTCTACTAGTAGAATCTAGTTCCTAATCGTCAAATTTTACGCCTTCTGGCGATTAGGAACTAGGAACTTTTGTCAGAAATAAAAAATGCACATTGCATCGGATGGTAGACGCTCTGTGCATTTTATTAGAGTCGGTGACGTCAGCACTCAGGCTATTCGTCACTTATAAAACGTGAATTACGCTTCAGCTTCGCCTTGTTGAGCTTGCTGTTGTAGGTAGTTCATGAATAGCGCGTCGAAGTTAACTGGCGCCAGGTTCAGTTGAGGGAACGTACCTTTAACCACTAGGCTTGAGATAGTTTCACGAGCGTATGGGAATAGGATGTTCGGGCAGAATGCGCCTAGGCAATGTGCTAGTTGGCCTGCTTCCATTTGCTCAGCAGTGAAGATACCACCTTGTTGAACTTCACATAGGAACGCTGTTTCTTCTTCGTTCTTCACAGTTACAGTTAGACGTAGAACCACTTCGTAAACGCCTTCACCAAGCTCACGGCTTTGAGTGTCTAGGTCTAGTTTAACGTCTGGGTTCCATTCTTTTTGGAAGATTACTGGAGAGTTTGGCGCTTCGAAAGAAACGTCTTTTAGGAAGATGCGTTGAATTGCGAAGTTTTGTTGTGCTTCTTGAGGTGCTGCTTCAGCCATTTTTTAATCCTTAAATAAATATTTGTAGAGCCTAGAAACGTCTAAACTCAGAAAACTGGTATGTCCCGAGACTAACTGAGCCAATCTACCTTGACTAGATGAAGCGTGTATTACGTGCAAAGCGTCACAACTTAATGCTTCAACTGCTTTCAATTTGCTCAGTTTATTATCCACGAAGCTTGGCAAAAACACGCTTGGTGCGAACCTTGTCTTTTGCCTCTGCCACGTTATCGAAGCTGCCGGGTATTACTTTTTACCACGTACTAAAGGCAGGTTCGCTTCGTTCCATGCAATCAAGCCGTTCTTCAGTAGGCTTACTTTTTCAAAGCCTGCTTTTACTAATAGGTTCGCGCTTTCTTGAGCGTTTTGCCCCGTCTTGCATACCACAATGATTGGGTCTGATTTGTGGTTTTCAAGGCTACCAAAGTTACCCGCTTTGATATCTGACGGTAAAATGTGAAGTGAGTCGGTGATATGACCTTTTTTGAACTCGTCCTTTGTGCGGATATCCACTACAACGCCGTTTTCACGGTTCATAAGATGAGTCAGTTGGTTTACGTTGATTTCTTTGTATGCGGCCGTCGCTGACTTCACGATGTTCATGATAAAGGCGACAAGAAGACCTACCCAAACCAAAGATAGAATCATGTTCTGTTGGAAAAATTCAATGTACTCTTGCATGTCTTGAGCTCTTACGCTGTTGGCGGAAAAATAAAGCAGGAGTATAGCGGGGTTAAGCCTCTTAGGCGAGAGGGTTAAAATTTTCTAACGAATAATTGAGATCTCTATAAACCCTTTATGTTATTGCCATCCGTGCATTGGACTATGGTAGCTTGATTGTTTTTGCCTATTGGATTTATCGACTTAAGTGACTTTTGTTTTACCGAAAAAAGCGAACAATAGGTACTAACCAATCTTGTTCGATAATGCGTTAAATAAGCGCTGTTTCAGGTGCAAAAACAAGAATCAGAAGCGTAAGAAAACCGAACATAGACAGGGGTGTACAAAGCGTATTAGGAATGACTATGCTTGTGGAACACGTTTGTCGGCACTGACTCGTTGTTCGCTTAACTTGTAAGATAGCAACAATAAATCGCAAACATTATTTGATCTTAACCTACAGTTTTGGTTAAAAAGTGTAGTAAAATTACGCTAGTTTTGTTTCAAGGTTAGATAGGGCAGCGAGGCCCTACGCCAAAAGTTACTTAAATTTGATGAGGTCATCACTATGTCAGCTAAGAAGCCACTGGCTCTAGTTATCCTTGACGGTTACGGTTACCGTGAAGACACAGCAAGTAACGCAATTGCGAATGCGAAAACACCAGTAATGGATGCTCTGATTGCGAATAACCCACACACTCTAATCTCTGCTTCAGGCATGGATGTTGGCCTTCCTGATGGTCAAATGGGTAACTCAGAAGTTGGTCACACTAACATTGGCGCAGGTCGCGTTGTATACCAAGATCTAACTCGTATCACTAAATCGATCGCTGACGGTGAGTTCGCTGAAACGCCAGCGCTTGTTGAAGCAGTTGATGCTGCTGTTAAAGCAGAGAAAGCGGTACACATCATGGGTCTGATGTCTCCAGGTGGCGTACACTCTCATGAAGACCATATCTACGCAGCGGTTGAAATGGCAGCGGCTCGTGGCGCTGAGAAAATCTACCTACACTGTTTCCTAGACGGTCGTGACACGCCACCACGTAGTGCGGAAAACTCGCTACAACGTTTCCAAGATCTATTCGCGAAACTAGGTAAAGGTCGTGTTGCTTCTCTAGTAGGTCGCTACTACGCTATGGACCGTGACAACAACTGGGATCGCGTTCAAGTGGCTTACGATCTTCTGACTCAAGCGAAAGCTGAGTTCACAGCAGAAACCGCCGTTGCTGGTCTAGAAGCCGCTTACGCTCGTGAAGAGAACGATGAGTTCGTGAAAGCGACAGCAATTAAAGCGGAAGGCGAAGAAGACGCAATCATGCAAGACGGTGATGCGGTTATCTTCATGAACTACCGTGCTGACCGTGCTCGTCAAATCACTCGTGCATTCGTGCCTGACTTTGATGGTTTTGAGCGTGCGGTATTCCCGGCAGTTAACTTCGTTATGTTGACTCAATACGCGGCAGATATCCCTCTAGCAATCGCATTCCCACCAGCGTCTCTAGAAAACACGTACGGTGAGTGGCTGTCTAAGCAAGGTCAAACTCAGCTACGTATCTCTGAAACAGAGAAATACGCGCACGTGACTTTCTTCTTCAACGGCGGTGTTGAAAACGAATTTGAAGGCGAAGAGCGCCAGCTTGTTGCTTCTCCAAAAGTAGCCACTTACGACCTTCAGCCAGAAATGAGCTCCCCTGAGCTTACAGAGAAACTGGTTGCGGCGATCAAGTCTGGTAAGTTCGACACTATCATCTGTAACTACCCGAACGCAGATATGGTTGGTCACACTGGCGTTTACGAAGCAGCTGAGAAAGCAATCGAAGCGCTAGATGAAAGTGTTGGCAAAGTAGTTGAAGCAATCAAAGAAGTTGGCGGTCAGCTACTGATCACTGCGGACCACGGTAACGCAGAAATGATGGTTGACCCAGAAACGGGTGGTACTCACACTGCGCACACTAACCTACCGGTTCCTCTTATTTACGTAGGTGATAAAGCGGTTGAGTTCAAAGAAGGCGGCAAACTGTCTGACCTTGCACCAACCATGCTTTCTCTAGCAGGTCTAGAAATCCCAGCAGAAATGACGGGTGAAGTGCTAGTTAAATAATTAACTAACTGCTCAGAATGACAAAAGCCCGAGTTTAAACTCGGGCTTTTTTGTATCTGGCAACAAGGGCTGGTCTGTAAGGTTATTGAACCAAAATGCCAGCACCAATCACAGCTAGGGCTGCGCCCAACCATGCAAATCGGTTTGGTCGGCGTTTAGTGTAAATCCAGAGTAGCGGTAGCAACATAATTGGCGTGGTTGAAGATAGCAGTGCAACCATACCTACATTTCCTTCTTGCAGTGCGTATAAGATCAGCGTCATGCCGACGGCCATCGCCAAGAAACCGTTAAGCGCAGTAATACCAAATATTCGCCAAGTAATGTGTTGTGTCGAGCGAGCGATTTTGACCCCCAGAACTAACAACATGCTGTGGGCGAAAAATGCACTGATCATTCGAATAGCAGAAGCCGCAACGGGGTCAATGCTGGTTTGCATTACTGGCTTGGCGATGATGCCGCCCAATGCTTGGCACATTGCTGCGGTTAAGCCAAGTCCAATGCCCACCCAGATGTTACCTTTAATGTCTTCCAAGACGTTATTCACTTGGCCTCTTCGACCAAAGAATATCGCCATCACCACGCCGCTAAATACCAATGATGCGCCCAGTAGTTCTATTGTGGTCATGACTTCACTAAATAAGAAGTAGCCCAAAATGGCCGAGAATACCGCATGGCAGGAAAACAGTAGTCCGGCTTGTCTTGGTCCCATACGATTCAAGCACGCAAACAGAGCGGTATCACCGATGAAAATTCCAATCAGACCCGACGCCATCATTGGCGTTACATGTTCCCAAGAAACCGTTAACCAGCCGCCAGTTATCCAGGCCATTGTTGATAAGATCACGGCCGTACAGCCCATGCGCCAGCGGCTGTAAGAAAAAGCGCCTAGGTGTTGTGCAGGAATGACAGAAATAAGGCTAGAAACTGCCCACAGAAAAGCGGCACATAAAGCAAGCCATTCGTAACCCATGATGTGTCGACGTCCTTGTAGAGTAGAGGAGTCTTAATATGCACGAAATTTAATGGATGTAAAAGCTGCTCTGTGAGGGCAATAGCTGGCGAACAGCTCCATGACAACAAGCTCTGTCACGGAGCTTATCGATTAAAACAGCACCAGAACTGCGCCATACACGATAAATAGACCAATCAAACCAAGAATCAGCCCCACTTTCGCCATGTCTTTGCTCTCGATTAGGCCTGTTGAATAAGCCAAAGAGTTTGGTGGCGTGGAAACCGGTAAGATCATGCCAAGTGATGCGGAGAATGCGACGACAACCAGTAAACCTTGTAGGCCACCAACCGCAATAAGGCTTGGCATGGATGTACCAATAGCGGCAGCAATAGGCATTAATAAGTTTGCCGTTGCGGTATTAGACATAAAGTTCGCCATTAACCAACATACTACCGATAGGGCAAAGACAACGGCAAATGGTGATAGTAAGCTGTAATCAATGGCGTGTGCCAATGCTTCGGCTAAACCCGTTTTGTCTAAGGCAATACCAATTGCGATACCACCAGCAACCAGCCATAGCACGTCCCAGTTAATCAGCTTGAGTTCTTCTTTTCCCATAATGCCCGTTAAGGTGAACACCGCAAGCGGGATAATCGCAACAACATACGTGTTCATGCCGTGCACTTTTGTCGTCATCCAAAGCACAATGGTTAGTGCAAAAGTGATGTAGACGACGATCGCGCGCCAGCTCTTTTTGAACGTACCATCCAGCTTTAGTTTCATTTCTGGTTCGCTGGACGGAAACAGCTTCTGCAACAAAAACCAAGCAACAGTGAGTTGTATCAGCACAAATGGTAGGCCCATTGTCATCCAGGATAAGAAGTCTATGGCGTTTTCTCCGGTGAGGTATTGGAGCGCTATTGCGTTAGGTGGCGTACCTATCGGAGTTGCAATGCCGCCAGTATTCGCGGCAATTGGAATGCACAGCACCAGCGCTTTAATCCCTAGATCCCCTTTAGGTGCAGAAGCGACGATTGGACCGAGCAGCGCCAACATCATGACCGTCGTGGCAGTGTTGGACATGAACATTGAAAAAACGGCGGTAATGAGCATCAAACCCAGCATGATGAACTTAGGTTGTGTGCCGAATGGTTTTAGTAGCACTCGGGCGAGATTGTTGTCGAGTTCGTATTTGGAAGCCGCGATGGCGAGGGCAAACCCACCCATAAAAAGAATAATGATCGGTGAAGAGAAGGCAGAGAAAATATCGGTGTAAGCAATTAACTCTCCCAAATCATGCCCCGCTGGTGGATTGCGAAATAGATGCAAACCTTTATCCGATATCATGATCAGTTCAAGAGCGATAATAAGAATGGACGTAGCAAAAACGGGGACCGGCTCAAGAACCCAAAGTAGGGCAGCAAGAAGAAAAATAGCCAACAGGCGATGCTGAATTAAAGTGAGATCATCAATAGGAATAGCATCAATCGGCATCATCAAAACACCGAGCGGAATTAAAAAGCACACCAGCAATTTCGCCAGCGTGTTTACACTCATCTTTGGCATTGGCTGCCCCTCTAAATATTCATCCTAAGCGCAGGATAATTGATTGTGGAATGAAGGTCTTAGAGGCAGGTATGAGTTTGAGAAATAGAGGCTAAATTTTGAACGGAATTTTGCTTTTTATCAATAAAAAGAGCCCTTGAGAAAGGGCTCTTTTAACGGGGTTTTGCTTATTTTTTCAAGGCGTAAGGTGTGCCCATTGCGGTTGGCTTACCGTTTTCCATGCTTGCGTCAAACTCAATCGCGTCTTTGGCAAACAGGTTAATAACAGTAGAACCCAGTTTGAAGCGGCCCATCTCTTCGCCTTTTTTCAAGATCACGGCCTTGTCACCCTCAGCTGGGTAATCCCATTTGTAGACAGTATTGCCACGAGGCGGAGTGATCGTGCCAGCCCACACTTGCTCAATGCTGCCAACAATTGTCGCACCAACAAGCACTTGTGCCATTGGACCAAACTCAGTGTCAAAGATACACACCACACGCTCGTTACGTGCGAATAGATTTGGAACGTTTTCTGCCGTAAGTGGGTTTACCGAGAACAGGTCACCAGGCACGTAAATCATTTGGCGCAGTGTGCCGTCACACGGCATGTGTACACGATGGTAATCGCGCGGAGACAGATACAGCGTGGCAAAAGATCCATCTTTAAATTCGTTTGCTAAATTCGCGTCACCGCCCAGCAGTTCTTGCGCTGAGAAGTGATGACCTTTTGCTTGGATAAGTTGACCATCTTCAATAGGGCCAAATTGGCTAACACAAGCGTCGGCTGGGTGAGTGATGACGTTTTCGCCTTCAGAAATTGGGCGTGCGCCCTCTTTTAGCTCACGAACGAAAAACTCGTTGAACGTTTTAAAATGCTTAGGATCTGAGTGCTTCGCCTCATCCATGTTCACATTGTATTGTTTGATAAACCAACGAATAACTGCTGTTGTTAGACCGCCAGCTTTTGCTGAAGCCAGTTTACCCATTAGGCGAGTGAGGCCGTGTTGTGGGATCCAGTACTGCAGTCCAACTTTAAACTTGTCCATCTTTAATTCCGATACTTCTGTTAGATTCGCGCTTTAGGGCGCGTGATGTTACTGAAATTTAATTTGCTTGTCAGTATTAGGTGAAGACTTTTTACACAGTTACAGTCTTAACTTAATTACAGATCGGCTTTCTTATTGCGTGAATACTGACGGTTTGCTTTGTTTTCAACCATGCTTTCCAAAATGCGATGGTAGTTTTCAAAGCGAGTTTCGTTGATTTCCCCTTTCTCAACAGCTTCACGTAGAAGGCAGCCAGGGTCGTCATTGTGCTTACAATCTCTGAACTTACAACCGCCTAAGTATGGTCGGAATTCAACGAATGCTTTCGTTACTTCTTCTGCTTCCAAATGCCAAAGCCCAAATTCACGCACTCCAGGCGAGTCGATCAAGTCGCCACCCGTCGGAATATGATACAAGCGCGCTGCTGTCGTGGTGTGTTGGCCTAAACCTGAGTTCTCGGAAACTTCGCCTTCTTCAACTTCGCTCTCTAGTTCCGGCATTAACGCGTTGACTAAGCTGGATTTCCCTACGCCTGATTGACCAACAAAGATATTAATTCGGTCACGCAGCAGGGTTTCTAGTTTAGCAATGCCTTCTCCAGACTTCTTGCTGACCAGAAGCACTTTATAGCCAATGCGTTCATATTCTTTGAGCCATTCTTCATACATTACACGATCATCGGCTTCTAGAAGATCGACTTTGTTTAAGACCAGCAATGGTGCGATATTCAGTGTTTCTGATGCTACGAGGTAACGGTCAATAATATTCAGTGATAGCTCGGGCAGTACCGAGGAGACAATGACCATTTGATCAATATTGGCAGCTACGGGCTTTAGGCCATCGTAGTAATCTGGACGAGTGAGTACTGAAGAACGAGGTTCTACCGCTTCAACAACGCCAGAAATGCCAGCCATAGACTCCAAGCCTTCGCGCCATAAAACTCGATCGCCAGATACTAAAGATTCGATACCACGGCGAAGGTTACAGCGTTGAATCTCGCCTGTTTCAAGGTCTTCAATATCCGCGTGCTGGCCAAAACGAGTGATCACTAGACCTTGTTTGCTTGCGCCTAGCATGTTTTCATCCCACTGGATGGACTCTTCTTGCTTTTTTAAACGCTTTTGTTGGTTGCTGCGTACGCGTCGCACTTGACCTTTGGTTAACTTTTTCTTCTTTGCCACAATTCTGTACTTTATGTGAATTTACTCAAATGGTTGAGCCGTGATCTTGGCTCTGAGTGAGTATCGTGTTTCCCGTATTTTGAGGTATAGTACCTCTTTTATCGATAAACAAATAGGCGGCGTAACCATGTCCTTTAGCGATCAAAACCTAATTTGGGTTGATTTAGAGATGACAGGGCTTGATCCTGAAACGCACAAAATCATTGAAATTGCTTCTATTGTCACGGATAGCGAGCTAAATATTTTGGCTGAAGGTCCAGTATTAGCGATTCATCAGCCGGAAGAAGAGCTAGCGAAAATGGACGATTGGTGCACCAATACGCATACGGCAAGCGGCTTGGTGGAACGCGTTCGCAACAGTAAAATCTCAGAACCAGATGCGGTCGCACAAACCATTGAATTCTTAGAAAAATGGGTGCCGAAAGGGGCGTCGCCAATATGTGGTAACAGCATTGGGCAGGATCGTCGCTTCTTGTACAAACACATGCCGGAATTAGAAGAGTTCTTTCATTACCGATATGTTGACGTCAGTACTCTCAAAGAATTGGCGCGTCGTTGGCAACCTGAAGTATTAAATGGGTTCACAAAACAGGGAACACATTTGGCCTTGGACGACATTCGCGAGTCGATTGCAGAACTTAAGTACTATCGTGGTACTATTTTCAAGATTTAACTGTTAAGGTTGCGATCCAAATTGTTGTAATTTATATCGCTTTTGATTGCTTTTTCATCGTTCAGTAAAAAAATAAAGTTTTTTTGAAGGAAGGACTTGCATCACAAAAAAATGCTCTTATAATTCGCAGCCCTAAACAGCGGAAACGTTGTTGAAGCGACACTAGCTCAGTTGGTAGAGCGCAACCTTGCCAAGGTTGAGGTCACGAGTTCGAACCTCGTGTGTCGCTCCAGTTTTATAGTTCTCACGGTACTTAACGGTGACACAATACGGACGCGGGGTGGAGCAGCTTGGTAGCTCGTCGGGCTCATAACCCGAAGGTCGTCGGTTCAAATCCGGCCCCCGCAACCAAATTCTATCAATAGCGACTGCTGTTGATATGCGACACTAGCTCAGTTGGTAGAGCGCAACCTTGCCAAGGTTGAGGTCACGAGTTCGAACCTCGTGTGTCGCTCCAGTTTTATAGTTCTCACGGTACTTAACGGTGACACAATACGGACGCGGGGTG
>NZ_JAKKCK010000007.1:0-49402 GCF_021725735.1 Vibrio sp. J2-3(2022) | reverse complement strand
GAGCAGCTTGGTAGCTCGTCGGGCTCATAACCCGAAGGTCGTCGGTTCAAATCCGGCCCCCGCAACCAAATTCCATTAATAGCGACTGCTGTTAATATGCGACACTAGCTCAGTTGGTAGAGCGCAACCTTGCCAAGGTTGAGGTCACGAGTTCGAACCTCGTGTGTCGCTCCAATATATAGCCCTCATCGTGCTTAACGGTGACGAAATGCGACACTAGCTCAGTTGGTAGAGCGCAACCTTGCCAAGGTTGAGGTCACGAGTTCGAACCTCGTGTGTCGCTCCAATATATAGCCTTCATCGTGCTTAACGGTGACAAAAGCGACACTAGCTCAGTTGGTAGAGCGCAACCTTGCCAAGGTTGAGGTCACGAGTTCGAACCTCGTGTGTCGCTCCAGTTTCTTTTTTATAAATGAAAGCAAAGCCTTCATCATCAACAAAGATGAAGTACTCGGACGCGGGGTGGAGCAGCTTGGTAGCTCGTCGGGCTCATAACCCGAAGGTCGTCGGTTCAAATCCGGCCCCCGCAACCAAATACAAGACGATAGATTGAATGCTTATTTATTAGCACAATCCTATTTATTAGCACAATCCTAAGTCGTCGACGGATGCGCCGCTTGATTCAGTTCCTGCTTCTCGCAACCAATCACATCGCTCTTTTCATAATGCTGCGAAGCATGAATCCCCAAAAACTAAATTTTATCCGCATCATATGATGTCGGACGATTTCGTTTGTGTTTAAAACACGATATGAATCGGCTGGCGTACAAGTATGATGAGGTTCTGCATGTTTTATCTACTTTAATTAACAGAGTTATCCACATACGTCGTTCTGTGGATAAGTTAGTTGATAAAGTGTTTTTAGCTTGACTTTTTGCGATGGAGAAGAAAGATCTTTTCGCTGAAGGAAAGTCGAAATAATAACGAAATATTGATTAAGTCTTTGTTAAATAAGAGAAAAATAAGTTTTTTGTCGGATCGGATACGTTAAAATACGATCATTAACTGGTATTTTTTTGATCCTAGTCATTTCTCCAAGCTGTGTTTAACTTTTTTCTGCTAGCTTGTTTTTCTTGAATCTCAAATTTTTTTCCACATTACAAAATTGAGAACAAGGTCATGAATTGAACATGTAAAAGTGCTTTCAATCTCTTGCATATAGACTACGCACTATGCGTCTCTTGGTAGCCCCTTCTCGACGATTCTTATTAAGCGCTGCTTTTTCGTCTCTGTAGATGCTTTATTCTCAATGGGGAGTTGATTCAGTTGCTCGGCCAAAGCCCATTTGATGTGTTCATCAAGTAATTTATTTTCACCTTGTCGACTTTCTAACGCATCAATGACTCGTTGACTGTATTCTGCATTACCAAGTGCGACAGCAATATTACGCAGCCACTGTATATGACCAATGCGACGAATAGCGGAGCCTTCCATATTTTTTAGAAAAGTCGCTTCATCCCAGTTAAACATGTCAACGAGATCCGGGTTTTTGAAACTATCGCGACGATGGAAATCACTCTGCTCCGTTATGTCGGCGTAGCGATTCCATGGGCAAACCAATTGGCAGTCATCACAGCCATAAATGCGGTTACCCATTGGCTTGCGAAACTCTTCAGGGATCACGCCATCGAACTCGATGGTGAGGTAAGAGATGCAGCGTCTAGCATCAACAACTTTGTCTTCAACGATGGCTTGTGTTGGGCATGAGGTAATGCATGCTTTGCATTTACCGCACTGATCAACGCTTGGCTCGTCAACGGGAAGTGGCAAGTCGATAAGTAACTCGCCTAAAAAGAACCACGAGCCACAGTCTTGATCTAAAATCAGGGAATGTTTCCCTGTCCAGCCTAAGCCTGCTTTTTGGGCGAGTGGTCGCTCCAATATTGGTGCGGAGTCGACGAAAGGTCGGTAACCATACTGACCAACTTCTTGTTCAATAAGTTTGCCAAGTTTATTCAGTTGTTTTCTGACGAGCTTGTGATAATCACGCCCTAATGCATAGCGACTAATATAGGCATGATTTTTATTCGCTAGGTTCGAAGCGAATTGTGCTTCTGGTGGTAGGTAGTCCATCCGAACGCTGATCACACGAACGGTTCCCGGGAGTAGCTCATTGGGTCTAGCTCGCATCATACCGTGACGAGCCATCCAGTCCATTGAGCCGTGATAGCCTGCATCGAGCCATTTTTGCAGTGCGGCTTCATGCTCACTCAGATCAACGTCGCAGATCCCAACTTTTTGGAAGCCGAGCTCTTTTCCCCAAATTTTGATTTGTTGTGCGAGTTGTTCGTAGTTCATGCTAACCACCGGAATAAAAGGGGGGCGGATCTTAACGGATCTCTGGCTTTGGTGCTACCCAGTTAGGGACGTTTTTGATGCTGTGAATACTGCTTATTGAAGTCATTTGCATATATTCTAAATCTAGGTCGATACTAAGGTGATTAAGATACCGTTCCTTGGATACTTTTTTCGCACATATGACATTTGAAAGCTTGTCTCTCAAAACCAACACGGTTTACTATTCCTGTTCTTTTGATTTTTATATAGTCAACGATCATTAGTTAGAGAAGCATCAATGAGCACGAAACAATTCAATTTAAAAGATGAGCACGAAACGGTTGCACTAGGTACCGCTCTGGCTCACCTTTGTTCGCAACAAACCACAATTTATCTGCATGGTGATTTGGGTGCAGGTAAAACAACCTTTAGTCGTGGTTTTGTCCGTGCTCTTGGCCATCAAGGTAACGTGAAAAGCCCAACTTATACTCTAGTCGAACCGTATCAGTTGGATCAGTGGCAAGTGTACCATTTCGATCTTTATCGTCTTGCGGATCCTGAAGAGCTTGAGTTCATGGGGATTCGAGATTACTTCACAGATGATGCAATTTGCTTGGTTGAATGGCCTGAAAAAGGGCATGGTTTGTTGCCACAACCGGATCTTGATGTGAACATTCGCTACCAAGGTGAGCAGCGTGTAGCCGAACTAACAGCTAATAATGATTATGGTGTGCAGTTACTCAGTCGATTGGAGCTATGTTGAGTTTTTCAAATTTTAGAGTAGTGGCGACGTTTGTCGCCACTTTTCTCCTTCTCATCCCCAATTTAGCATTTGCTAACGTCGTAAAGAGTTTTCGAGTTTGGCCTTCTCCTGATGAAACGCGTGTTGTCATCGATTTAGGCTCGGAAGCTGACTATTCCTATTTCTCTTTATCCGGACCGGATCGTCTTGTCGTGGATTTAAAAAGCACGACCATGCAGGCCAAACTGCCTGTTACTGTTACGGATAGCCCGGTTTTAAAGCTAGTTCGAAAAAGCTCTCCGCCAGAGAAGGGCACCTACCGTTTGGTGTTTGAACTGAAAAAGAGCGTTCAAGCGGAATTGTTTAAATTAAGCCCAACGCCTGGCGGGCAATATGGTCACCGTTTGGTGATTGACCTGCCGCACGGTAAGAAAGCATCGACTTCAGCTTCTAAACCGAGCAAGCCAGCGGCGACCAGCAAAGACATGAGTTCAGTTCAACGAGCTCAAGAAGTCTTGATCGTTATCGACCCTGGTCACGGTGGTGAAGATCCTGGCTCTATTGGCCCTTCACGCCGTAAGTACGAGAAAGACGCGGTATTGAGTATCTCAAGAAAAATTGCTGCTCAGCTCGATGCTACGCCTGGGATTAAAACGCGTATGACACGTACCGGAGATTACTTTGTGAATCTAAACCGTCGTGTAGCCATTGCCCGTGAAAATGATGCGCACTTACTGATTTCCATTCACGCTGATGCGTTTACCTCACCGAAGCCTCGCGGAGGTTCGGTTTTCGTGCTGAATACCCGTCGTGCAAATACTGAAATTGCTCGCTGGGTTGAGAACCATGAGAAACAATCTGAAATATTAGGTGGTTCGGGTAATGCGTTCTTCACTAAGACCAAAGATCGTAACGTGAACCAAACTTTGTTGGACTTGCAGTTTAGTCATTCACAAAAAGAAGGGTATAAGCTGGCAACAGAAATCCTTGGTGAGATGGGACGTGTTGCGCACCTGCATAACACCAAACCGATTAATACTAGCCTTGCTGTTTTACGCTCTCCGCAGATTCCGTCTGTATTAGTGGAAACGGGCTTTATTTCTAACCCAACAGAAGAGCGGTTGCTGTTTCAACGAGCGCACCAAGATAAGTTAGCTCAGGCGATCACTAAGGCGGTCGTTAAGTACTTAAAAGATAATCCACCAGAGGGTACGGTATTCTCGCCTTCAGCGAAGCCAATAGTGCATACCGTAAAACGTGGCGAGTCGTTATCGGTGATTGCGAATAAATATGGGCTTAGCTCTAAAGCGCTGATGTCGGCAAACAACTTGAAGTCGACTGGATTAGCAATTGGTCAGAAGCTCAAAATCCCTTCTGCTGGCACGATTAAAGTACCAAGTAAACCGATTACTGTTGAGACAGAAACCATCATTCATAAGGTTAAGTCAGGTGAGTTCTTAGGTAAGATCGCGAGTCACTATAAAGTGAAGGTTTCAGATATCCGCCGTGAGAACAACTTGAAGTCAGATACCTTGTGGGTAGGACAAAAGTTGAAGATAACCGTTGCTGTCAAAGATAAGCCGATCCGTAAGCACAAAGTTTCTCGAGGTGAATACCTTGGTAAAATAGCGTCCAAATACGGAGTCAGCGTTTCGAGCATTCGTAAAGCGAACAACTTACGCTCCGATCAGCTTTCGGTTGGGCAAGTCCTTATCATTCCAAACAAATAGGTGAGCTTTTAACTCATTATGACGATTAAAATTTTGCCAGCTAGACTTGCAAACCAAATTGCAGCAGGGGAAGTGGTCGAAAGACCCGCCTCTGTAATTAAAGAACTGGTTGAAAATAGTCTTGATTCTGGCGCAACTCGAATCGATATCGATATCGAGAAAGGAGGCGCAAAGCTGATTCGTGTTCGTGATAACGGCAAAGGTATCGCGAAAGATGAACTCGGCTTAGCGCTCAGTCGTCATGCTACATCTAAGATACATACTTTGGATGATCTCGAAGCCATCATGAGTCTAGGTTTTCGTGGTGAAGCGTTAGCCAGTATTAGCTCAGTCTCGCGTTTGACGCTCACATCGCGTCCTGCGGCACAAGAAGAAGCCTGGAGTGCCTACTCCGAAGGGCGTGATATGCAGGTGAAGCTTAAGCCAGCAGCGCACCCGATTGGTACGACTGTTGAGGTGTTGGACTTATTTTTTAATACTCCAGCGCGTCGCAAATTTCTGCGTACGGAGAAAACCGAATTTGCTCATATTGATGAGTTATTGAAACGCATTGCGTTAAGCCGCTTTGATGTCACCATCAATGTGCGCCATAACGGCAAGATCATTCGTCAATATCGTGCGGCGAAAAATCAGCTTCAAACCGAAAAACGTATTGCAGCTGTCTGCGGTAATGCGTTTGTGCGGCATATGCTCAGAATCGAGCTTGAGCATCAAGGGTTAAAGCTACATGGTTGGATTACCACACCAGAAGGAGCAAGGCAGCAAAGCGATTTACAGTATTGTTATGTGAATGGCCGAATGATGCGTGACAAATTAATCAATCACGCGATTCGTCAAAGCTATGAAATGAGCTTAAAGCCAGATCAGTTCGCTGCCTATGTGCTCTTTATTGAGTTAGACCCGCACCAGGTAGATGTGAATGTCCACCCCGCTAAGCATGAAGTGCGCTTTCACCAAGCTCGCTTAGTGCATGATTTCATCTATCAAGCTTTGGCGGATGCACTTGCGCAAAGCGCCGTGATTGATAAACCACAGGTTAATGAATCCGCATTTCATCGTGTGGAACCGACTGAGTCCGAAGAGGTTGAGCATTCGCCTGAGCCTGAAAAAGTGCAAAGGCCGACACCTTCACCAGTTCCAGAGCGTGTTTATCAAGCGATAGAGAGCACACCGGCTTATCCTGGACGCAGTGATTATGAAGTCAAACCTCGCGATCGCAGTCCTAGGGATACATCCGTGCGAGAGGCGCGCGTAGTTGAGTCATTCAAACGTAGTGATTGGGTGGAATCCAAACCCGCACCAAAGCCGAATCACAGTAAAGAGCGCCACGTAGAGCCAGCACCAAGCAAGCAAGAAGTGCGCGCTTATCACGAGTTGTTAAAAACGCCAGAGTTTGAGTCTCAACCCGTAACGCCGATAGAGCCCCAAAAGGCAACTTCGAATGCATCACTTCCATCGATTAATGCATTAGGCAAAGCGCTAGTGATGGTCGATGAGCAATTTGTTTTGATGAGCAGTGACAGTGGGGCGGCGTTAGTCTCGTTACCTAGAGCGGAATTTTATCGTGTAAAAGGGCAGCTCACTCCAAGCGATGGCGCGCTTAAAGCACAGCCTCTACTCGTTCCTCTATCTATTAAGTTAGAGGCCGAGTTAGTGAAGCTGGCTCAAGATTATCAACAAGATTTGGCGTTACTTGGCATTCAATTGAAAGCGAGAAATGAGCAAGCCTTAATGGTGATGGGCGTTCCCGCGCCGCTACGTCAACAAAACTTACAAAATCTAGTACCAGATCTGTTATCTTACGCGCAATCTTGTGTGAAGGAAGGTATAGCAACGGCTCAGATGCTGTCTGAGTTGATAGATTGGCTCGCATTGCAGGTCACGACAGTGAAGAGTCATTATACTTTTTCTGAAGCAATTCAAATTATTGCGGAACTTGAACAGCTAAGAGGTGGTCAATTGCCATTAGAAGATACAAAATTTGTATCCGCTGTTGATTTCTCTGCCACGATAGCCAAATTAAAACCATGACAGATAAACTACCTTTGGCGCTATTTTTAATGGGGCCAACTGCATCAGGCAAAACTGAGTTGGCGATTCGTCTTCGTCAAAAGTTCCCGATTGAGATCATCAGTGTTGATTCTGCTTTGATCTATAAAGGGATGGATATCGGTACGGCGAAACCGGATGAAAAAGAGTTAAGTTTAGCGCCTCATCGCTTGATTGATATTTTGGATCCGAGCGAATCTTACTCTGTAGCCGACTTTCGTCGTGATGCATTGAAAGCGATGGATGATATTGTTGCAGAAGGAAAAATTCCACTCTTAGTGGGTGGGACAATGCTGTATTATAAGGCGCTACTTGAAGGTTTATCCCCACTTCCTGCTGCAAATCCTGAAATTCGTCAGCAAATTGAACAAGAAGCATTGACTAAAGGTTGGTCAGTGTTGCACGATGAACTCAAAGAGGTTGATCCTGTGTCAGCAGCGAGAATCCATCCCAATGATCCCCAACGTTTATCTCGGGCATTGGAAGTTTTTCGTATTTCAGGTAAAACTTTGACTGAATTGACTCAAACGAAAGGTGAAAGCCTGCCATACCGAGTCAAGCAGTTTGCAATAGCTCCCAAGGATAGGGCAGAACTTCACCGTCGAATTGAACTTCGTTTCGAAAAGATGATGGAAGCGGGCTTTGAAGAAGAAATGAAAGCGCTACATTCGCGAAAAGATCTTCACCCCGATCTTCCTTCCATACGATGCGTCGGTTACCGACAGATGTGGGAGTATTTAGATGGGGAGTGTACACGTGACGAAGCAGTATTTCGTGGCGTATGCGCGACTCGTCAATTGGCCAAGCGTCAAATCACCTGGTTACGCAGCTGGGATGACTTAACTTGGTTGGATAGCGAGAACATTGAACAGGCATTAGAAACGATGTCGGAAGCAATAGCATCTGATTGACATAGCTGTGTATAATGTGATCGTTTTTGCGTGAACGCACTCTCAAAGGATCTGTTGTTGGCGGTTTTTATACTATGCTGCTAATTACTTAGAGTGCATTTTTGATTCGTTTAGCTCAGATGCAAAAGCAGTATCTTTTGCATTGCACCACTAGCTAAATAATTACAACTACAAATTAAATAAGGAAAATAAAATGGCTAAGGGGCAATCTCTACAAGACCCATTTCTAAACGCGCTACGTCGTGAGCGTATCCCGGTATCTATCTACCTTGTGAATGGTATTAAACTACAAGGTCAGATCGAATCGTTCGATCAATTTGTGATCCTGCTGAAGAATACTGTTAACCAAATGGTGTACAAGCACGCGATCTCAACAGTTGTGCCGGCTCGTCCAGTGAGCCATCACAGCGGTGAACGTCCACAAGGTGAGCGTCCACAAGAGAAATCAGAAGATTAATTCTTCATCGAGTATTTTTAAAATAAGGAGTTGATTGCTTGTTTGACCGTTATGAATCCGGTGAGCGAGCCGTACTTGTTCATATCAACTTCACGCAAGAAGGTGAATGGGAAGATCTGGCTGAGTTCGAAATGCTGGTTTCTTCTGCTGGGGTAGAGGCGCTACAAGTGGTAACTGGTAGTCGTCAATCCCCACACCCGAAATACTATGTCGGAGAGGGTAAGGCCCAAGAGATTGCTACTGCGGTACAGTCGACAGGTGCTGAAATTGTGATTTTTAATCACGCCCTCTCTCCTGCCCAAGAACGTAACCTCGAAGCACTGTGCCAATGTCGAGTTCTCGACCGCACTGGTCTTATTCTCGATATCTTTGCTCAACGAGCTCGAACACACGAAGGTAAGCTACAGGTAGAGCTGGCTCAACTTCGTCATATCTCTACTCGTTTGATTCGTGGTTGGACGCACCTTGAAAGGCAGAAAGGGGGTATCGGTTTACGTGGCCCGGGTGAAACCCAGCTGGAAACCGACCGTCGCTTATTGCGTGACAGAATCAAAGCCATCCTGCGACGCTTAGACAAAGTAGCGAAGCAGCGTGAACAAGGGCGCCGCGCCCGAAATCGAGCTGAAATCCCAACGGTTTCACTCGTGGGTTACACCAACGCGGGTAAGTCGACACTCTTCAACCGTATTACAGAAGCTGGCGTGTATGCCGCTGATCAACTATTTGCTACTTTGGACCCGACTTTACGTAAGATAGAGTTAGCAGATGTTGGGCCTGCCATATTGGCTGACACGGTTGGTTTTATTCGACATTTGCCACACGACTTGGTTGCGGCCTTCAAGGCAACCTTGCAGGAAACGCAAGAAGCTGACATTTTGTTACATGTTGTTGATGCCAGTGATGAGCGTTTTCGTGAGAATATTCAAGCTGTTCATGAAGTACTAGGAGAGATCGATGCACATGAAGTGCCGACTCTGGTTGTCATGAACAAAATCGACAATCTAGATTCGCAGAAACCACGTATAGAACGAGACGAGGAAGGCGTACCTCGCGCAGTTTGGGTTTCAGCAATGGATGGGTTGGGCATTGATGTCCTGTTTGAGGCACTGACGGAACGTCTGGCGTCACAAATGGTCGAGCATCAGTTACGAATTCCTCCACAGTATCAAGGACGATTCCGTAGTACCTTCTTCCAAATGAAGTGTATTCAACGTGAGGAATATGACCAGGATGGTAACTTGTTGATCGATATTCGAATGCAGCAAGTAGATTGGTCTAGACTTGAAAAAAGAGAAGGGGCAGTTTTGACTGGCTTTATAGTCACTTAAAGGACTGCTACAGTATAACGTCATATCAAATGATGGAGCTTTCTAATGGCGTGGAATGAGCCTGGAAATAACAACGGCAACAATGGCCGCGATAATGACCCTTGGGGTAATAATAATCGTGGTGGCCAGCGTCCTGGTGGCCGAGATCAAGGTCCGCCAGATTTAGATGAAGTGTTCAATAAACTGAGTCAAAAACTGGGTGGCAAGTTTGGTAAAAAAGGCGGCGGTGGTTCTCCAATCGGCGGCGGTGGTGGTAGTGCAATTGGCTTTGGCGTGATTGCTCTTATTGCTGTTGCAGTTTGGTTCTTCGCTGGTTTTTACACCATCGGTGAAGCAGAGCGTGGTGTTGTGCTGCGTTTAGGTAAATACGATCGTATCGTAGACCCAGGCCTTAACTGGCGCCCTCGTTTTATTGATGAATACGAAGCGGTAAACGTACAAGCGATTCGTTCACTACGTGCATCTGGTCTAATGCTGACTAAAGATGAAAACGTCGTAACAGTCGCGATGGATGTTCAGTACCGAGTGACTGACCCGTACAAATACTTGTACCGTGTAACCAATGCAGACGATAGCTTGCGTCAAGCAACGGATTCTGCACTACGTGCAGTAATTGGTGACTCATTGATGGATAGCATTCTAACCAGTGGTCGTCAGCAAATTCGTCAAACTACGCAAGAAACACTGAACCAAATCATTGATAGCTATGATATGGGTCTGGTACTTGTTGACGTAAACTTCCAGTCTGCGCGTCCACCAGAGCAAGTGAAAGATGCGTTTGATGATGCAATCGCAGCTCGTGAGGATGAAGAGCGTTTCATCCGTGAAGCTGAAGCATACAAGAACGAAATCTTGCCGAAGGCAACGGGTCGTGCTGAACGTTTGAAGAAAGAAGCACAAGGTTACAATGAGCGTGTCACTAACGAGGCTCTTGGTCAGGTAGCACAGTTCGAAAAACTACTACCAGAATACCAAGCGGCACCAGGTGTAACGCGTGACCGTCTGTACATTGACGCAATGGAAGAGGTGTACTCAAGCACTTCGAAAGTGTTGATTGACTCGGAATCAAGCGGCAATCTTCTGTACCTTCCAATCGATAAGTTGGCGGGCCAAGAAGGTCAGGCAGACACAAAACGTAAATCGAAGTCATCTTCAACCTACGATCAAATTCAACTGGAGTCTGAGCGTACACAAGAAGACACTTCGAACACGCAGTCTCGTTCAACAGGTTCACGTCAAGGGAGATACTAAGAATGCGTAAGTTAATGATCCCTGTATTGGTAATCGCACTGGCATTAATGTTGATGTCTTTGTTTGTGATTCCTGAAGGTGAGCGCGGTATCGTGGTTCGATTTGGTCGTGTTCTTAAAGACAACAACGACATCACTCGAATTTACGAGCCTGGTTTGCATTTCAAGATGCCTCTGTTTGACCGTGTGAAACAACTTGATGCACGTATCCAAACGATGGATGGCCGTGCAGACCGTTTCGTAACGTCTGAGAAAAAAGACGTTATTATTGATACCTACGTGAAGTGGCGTATTGAAGACTTTGGTCGTTACTACCTAGCGACAGGCGGTGGTAATTCGCTAACGGCGGAGGCACTACTTGAGCGTAAAGTAACGGATGTGCTTCGTTCTGAAATCGGTGCTCGTGAAATCAAACAGATTGTATCTGGTCCACGTAACGATGATGTACTACCAGAAGATGCAAGTGCAGATGTTGTCGCAACTGAAGCGGCACGTGAAGCGCTTGAGATTGATGGTGAACGTGACCTAATCATGTCTGAAGTATTGAAAGACACGCGTGAAAGCGCGATGAAAGACTTGGGTGTTCGTGTTGTTGATTTCCGCATGAAGAAAATCAACCTGCCTGATGAAATCAGTGAGTCTATCTACCGTCGTATGCGTGCAGAGCGTGAGTCTGTAGCTCGTAAGCACCGCTCTCAAGGTCGTGAGAAAGCGGAAGTTATTCGTGCTCAAGCTGAGCTAGAAGTGGCAACCATTCTAGCTGAAGCTGATAAGACTGCTCGTGTAACACGAGGTGAAGCGGATGCAGAAGCAGCGAAGATTTATGCTGAAGCATACAACAAAGACCCTGAGTTCTTTAGTTTCCTACGCTCGCTACGTGCGTATGAGAAGTCCTTCAGCTCTAAGAGCGATATCCTGGTACTTGATCCGAAGAGTGAGTTCTTCCAATACATGAACCAGTCGAAGGGCGGCATGGAGAAATAATCTCAGCGTCAAATGAAACAAAAGGCTCCTTAGGGAGCCTTTTTTGTATCTGATGCTAAGTGCTAGCTCATCATTATGGCGATTACGGCTCCAGCAACTACTAGGCAGCCACCGATGCGTCGTAGCTGATTGTTGGGCTGTTCACTTAATTGAGCCACCATATTCCGCCAACCGTTTGGAGCAATGAGTGGTCCAATGCCTTCCACGATCAAGACGAGCCCAATCGCCAACCATATGGATTCAGACATACCGCTTTCCAGTCGAATAAAGAAAACTAAATACTATCAGTGATATGCTGATTTCAAAATGAGCAAAGCAGCAAGATGACATTCTGGTAGCAACTCTGTGAACAAAAAATGACTGCAAGAAGCGTGATTCGGTGCTAGAATCCATTTTTAACTAGCAATCAGACTTGGAAAGATGGGAAATAACGTAGTCGTTCTAGGCACCCAATGGGGTGACGAAGGTAAAGGTAAAATCGTAGACCTTTTAACTGAAGATGCAAAATACGTGGTACGCTACCAAGGCGGTCACAACGCAGGTCATACTCTCGTAATTGACGGTGAAAAAACCGTTCTTCACTTAATTCCATCAGGTATCCTTCGCGATAACGTAAAATGTGTTATCGGTAACGGTGTTGTACTATCACCTGAAGCTCTACTTAAAGAAATGAAACCTCTTGAAGAGCGCGGTATTCCAGTACGCGAGCGTCTTTTCATTTCTGAAGCATGTCCGCTAATTCTTCCTTACCACGTTGCAATGGACCAAGCTCGCGAAATCGCTCGCGGTAAAAAAGCTATCGGTACAACAGGTCGTGGTATCGGTCCAGCATACGAAGATAAAGTTGCTCGTCGCGGTCTACGCGTTGGCGACCTATTCGATATGGAATCGTTCGCTGAGAAGCTAAAAGAAGTCATGGAGTTCCATAACTTCCAACTCGTTAACTTCTACAAAGCGGAACCAGTAAGCTACGAAGCTGTGCTTGAAGAAGCAAAAGGCTACGCAGAGCTACTTACTTCAATGGTTATCGACGTAACTGACGAACTAGACGCAGCACGTAAGCGCGGCGATAAGATCATGTTCGAAGGTGCACAAGGTACGCTACTTGATATCGACCACGGTACTTACCCATACGTAACGTCTTCTAACACGACTGCTGGTGGTGTTGCTGCAGGTTCAGGTTTTGGTCCTCGTCACATCGGTTACATCTTGGGTATCGCGAAAGCGTACTGTACTCGCGTTGGTGCAGGTCCATTCCCGACAGAACTATACGATGGTCTAGATAAGCAAGATCCAATTGGTAAGCACTTAGGTGAAGTTGGCCACGAGTTCGGTGCGACAACTGGTCGTCTACGCCGTACAGGTTGGTTCGATGCTGTTGCTATGCGTCGTGCAATCCAAATCAACTCTGTATCTGGTTTCTGTCTAACTAAACTAGACGTACTAGATGGTCTAGAAGAGCTAAAAATCTGTACTGGTTACAAGATGGAAGATGGCTCTGTGCTAGAAGTTTCTCCGATGGCTGCTGAAGCATTCGAAAAAGCGACGCCAATCTACGAAACTATGCCTGGTTGGTCTGAGAACACATTCGGTGCTAAAGCGCTAGAAGATCTACCACAAGCGGCTCTTAACTACATCAAGCGTATTGAAGAGCTAACAGGTGTGCCTGTAGATATCATTTCAACAGGTCCTGACCGTAACGAAACTATCATCAAGGTTCATCCATTCGAAGCTTAATTGATAGTCGTTAAAGATTGCAAAAGCCGACCTTCTGGTCGGCTTTTTTGTATCTGAACAAAAAACGGCAGTGATTCTCATATGGCAATTTTTTGCCGCTGAGTCTAAGTCAGAGGCAAAAATTGTCTAAAGCTTAGCTGGTTTTTGCCGATAAGGTTATCAAGCAGAGGAGATCCTTCATCGATCTTTGGTTTCTTAGATACCTTAAAGAGTACGTTTATGAAGTTACGAACAGTGGCTGCTTCACTGTTATTGACCTTGGTAGCTACCACAGCGAAAGCCAATGTTGCTGATGTGGGGGCGCCAGTTCCTATCTACACCGAAGCAGAGCTGATAAAGCTTATTGAGCAAAATAAGCACTTACAACGTGTGCGCGCTGATAACTGCCAGCTGGTGGAGGATATCGTTGCTCGTGCGACTCGAATTAACTTGCCCGCTTATGAATTTCTGTACGGCGACATGTTGGCGTGGGGTGTGTGTGTCGAGCAAGATGTCGAACTGGGCCTTTACTACATCGAAAATGCAGCACATCAGGGATTACCTGCCGCGCTAGAGCAGATTGGTCGATACTATTCGCGTGGCACTTTAGTGCAGCAAGATAAAGAACGAGCAATTCCTTACTTGCGAGAAGCCGCCTCAATGGGAAACCTAAATGCGCGTATTCATTTAGCCGAATTGCTCCTGCGTGATTACGGCAGCCCACTTGATTACGAAGATGCGTATCGTTGGTTATATAACTCTGTCACAGCAGATAAGCGGCAGCATAAGCGTATCACTGTATTGAGAAATGGCCTTGAGCAGCGCATGCCACAAAACGTTATTGCTCGAGCTAAACGGCGAGACACCTTTTGGTAACGCTTCAATATTGCAAACAACTTCATACAACAAAGCCCACGTCACGTGGGCTTTGTTGTTTTCCCGATAGCTGATAGCGCTTAAACCACTTTGTGTGGACCGAAGCATTCGTAATGGAATTGCTCTTGTGGTACGCCAAGTTCTAATAGTTGTTTCGCTACGTGCTGCATGAACCCGACAGGGCCACAGAAGTACACCTGCACGTTATCTTGCTTTAATGCGGCTTCAATTTCATACAGATTGACAAAACCCGTGAAGTGGAAGTCTTCACCTAGCTTGTCTTCTGCCGTTGGGTGGTTATACCAAACGAGAGCGTTCATGTTTTCTTTCGCCGCGACTAGTTGGTTCACGTGTTGCTTGAAAGCATGCTGTTGACCATTTTCTGTTGCATGAACCCAAGTTACAGGTGCTTGATGTGCTGAGAGACTTTCTAGCATGGACAGCGTTGGCGTAAGTCCTACACCTGCAGAAATTAGAACAACGGGTGTTTGTGGTTCGGCATCCATAAAGAAATCACCGGCAGGGGCGGCAAGCTGCACTTTTTCGCCAATGTTCAGGCTATCGTGCAGGAAGTTCGATACTTTTCCGCCTTCTTCACGTTTTACCGAGATACGGTAAGTGTTCTCTTGGACCGCAGAAGATAGGCTATATTGGCGAATTTCTTGGTTTTCTAACTGGTCACTGTTGATATAGATGCCAAGATATTGTCCCGGTTTATACGGTGCCACTTTTTGGCCATCGGTTGGTTTAAACACAAAGCTGCAAATGTGTTCGCTCTCGATTTGTTTATCGACTAATTCAAATTCGCGTAGACCGCGCCAGCCGCCTTCCAAAGCTTCATTTTGTTGGTAAATTTGTTCTTCGCGCTGAATAAATACATTCGCAAGTACGCCGTAAGCCTCAGCCCAAGCATCCAACACTTCCTGACCTGGATTAAAAAGCTCATCAATCGTCGCAAGTAAGTGTTTACCAACGATTTGGTACTGATCTTCTGTGATCAAAAAGCTCGTGTGTTTATGCGCAATTTTTTCTACTGCGCCAAGTAGGGCTGGCAAATTTTCAATATTGGCAGCATAGGCGCAGATGGCGTTGAATAGCGCTTCACGCTGATCGCCGTTACGCTGGTTACTCATATTAAAAATATCTTTCAACTCTGGGTTATGAGTAAACATACGTTCGTAAAAGTGCGCGGTCAGTTTTGGTCCCGTTTCGGCGATAAGTGGTGCGGTCGCTTTGACGATCTCGATGGTTTGATTGCTGAGCATATGGGCTTCCTACTTTAAGTTGTATTTATAATGCATGTTTAAAGTTGTATCTCAAATGTATCTTTCGATCAAGAAAAGATTTACACTTTTATCGATAGCTCAAGTTTGGCGTTTTAGTGTCACCAGCGAGTTATTGAATCGCACTTTGGGAGAGAATATGCAGTTAACGAGCTTTACTGATTATGCGTTGAGAACCTTAATTTTCTTGGCTTCGTTGCCGGAAGATGAGTTAACAAATATCACTGAAGTGACGGATTTATTTGGTGTGTCACGTAACCATATGGTCAAAGTTATCAACCGGTTAGGGCAACTAGGCTATGTCCACACCGTGCGTGGAAAAAACGGTGGTATTCGGCTGATGAAACCTGCTTCTGAAATCACAGTAGGTGGTGTCGTGCGAGATTTAGAGCCGTTAGATTTGGTCAATTGCGGCGTAGATTTTTGCCATATTACCCCTGCCTGTCGCCTCAAAGATAAATTGGCAAAAGCAAAAAGTGCCTTTTTGGCGGAGCTGGATGATTGCACGATCGAATCCTTGCTGAGCGACAATTCTGAGTTGTTGATCTTACTGGCTCGTCCTTAACTAATTTGCACGTCTAGAGTCGATCTCGATCATTCTTTTTTCAAAGCAATTCTGTAGCTTATCGAGAGACTCAGATATACTAGCCATATACCTTCCTTGCTAGATAGGCGTGCCTATGTCAGACAATATTCCAAACGATCCTTTTGCAGATCGTGAATCCAAAAATTACGAAAATCCAATTCCAAGCCGAGAGTTTATCATCGAGTTTCTAGAGCAAGCGGGCGTTCCAATGAATCGCAACGACTTGTTTGAGGCACTAAAGCTTGAGGGCGAAGAGCAATACGAAGGGTTGCGTCGTCGGCTACGTGCGATGGAGCGAGATGGTCAACTGGTGTTTACCCGCCGTCAGTGCTACGCATTGCCTGAAAAACTTGAAATGGTGAAAGGTTACGTGATTGGTCATCGTGATGGCCATGGTTGGGTGCGTCCAGAAGGCAGCGTCGGCAAGGATGATGATATTCTGTTACCGCACCATCAAATGAAGAACATCATCCACGGTGACTTTGTTTTAGTGCAACCTACAGACAACAGCAAGCGCGGTCGTCGTGAAGGGCGCTTGGTTCGAGTGTTAGAGGAGCGTAATGATCAAATCGTCGGTCGTTTCTTCCTCGAATATGGTTATTCCTATGTTGTCCCTGATGACTCGCGTATCAGCCAAGATATTCTGATCCCAAATGAGCACAAAGCGGGTGCACGCATGGGTAACGTGGTCGTGATTGAAATTACTGATCGTGGCTCACGCTCACGTGGCATGATGGGTAAAGTGGTTGAAGTACTTGGTGAAAATATGGCACCAGGTATGGAAACGCAAATTGCGATTCGTACACACCAAATTCCTCACGAGTGGCCAGAGGCCGTCGATAAACAAATCGAAAACTTAGGCGAAGAAGTACCAGAAGAAGCCAAAGTTGGTCGTGTGGATCTACGTGAGTTACCACTTGTGACCATTGATGGCGAAGACGCGCGAGACTTTGATGATGCTGTTTACTGTGAGAAGAACAAAGAAGGTGGTTGGCGTTTATGGGTAGCGATTGCTGACGTCAGTTACTACGTTCGCCCTGACTCTGCGCTGGATAAAGAAGCCATCAACCGTGGTAACTCGGTGTACTTCCCATCGCAAGTAGTGCCAATGCTACCGGAAGTGCTATCAAATGGTTTGTGTTCACTTAACCCACAAGTTGATCGTCTGTGTATGGTGTGTGAAATGACCATTTCCGATACTGGTAAGCTGTCTGGTTACAAGCATTACGAGGCGGTGATGAACTCGCACGCTCGTCTCACATATAGCAAAGTGAGCGCAATTCTAGAAGGGGATGAAGAACTACGTGAGCGCTACCAGCCGCTTGTTTCTCATCTAGAAGAGCTGCATAAGATGTACAAAGTGCTGAAAGAAGCACGAGATCAACGCGGTGCAATCGAATTTGAAACCGTTGAAACCAAGTTTATCTTCAATGCGGAACGTAAAATCGAAAGCATTGAGCCAGTAATTCGTAATGACGCGCACAAGATCATCGAAGAATGTATGATTTTAGCCAACATTGCTTCGGCATCGCTGGTAGAAAAAGCGAAAGAGCCTGCGCTCTATCGTATCCACGAATCTCCAGGTGAACTACGCCTGCAAGGTTTCCGAGACTTCTTAAGTGAACTTGGTCTTGAGCTAAAAGGTGGTTTAGAGCCTTCACCAACGGACTATGCCGATCTCGCACGTCAAATCTCCGGGCGTCAAGATCAAGAGTTGATTCAGACTATGCTGCTACGCTCAATGAAGCAAGCGGTATACAACGCAGATAACGCGGGGCACTTTGGGTTGGCATTGAAACGCTATGCGCACTTTACGTCGCCAATTCGTCGTTACCCTGACTTGTTGCTTCACCGTGCAATCAAGTATCTGATTGCTAAAGAAGAAGGTCGTAATCAAGATCGCTGGACACCAACAGGTGGCTATCATTACTCGTTTGACGACATGGATTTTTACGGCGAACAATGTTCGATGACAGAGCGCCGTGCTGATGATGCAACACGTGATGTTGCGGATTGGCTGAAGTGTGAATATATGCAAGACCACGTCGGTGACGAACTAGACGGTGTTATTGCTAATGTCACTAGCTTTGGCTTCTTTGTACGTTTAACGGATTTGCACATCGATGGTTTGGTACATATTTCTACCCTTGCGAACGACTACTATCAATTTGACCCGATTGGTCAACGACTTATTGGTGAAAGTTTCGGTAACATCTACCGCTTAGGCGATGCAGTAAAAGTAAAAGTACTGGCTGTTAACCTCGATGATAAGCAAATTGACTTTGAATTGGTCGAAACAAGTCGTAAGCTACGCGGCGAAGGTAAGACTGCGAAGAAACGCGTAGCGGAAGCAAAACGCAAAGCGAAAGATAAAAAACGCGCTGCGACTCGCTCTTCATCGAAAGAAGGTGGCGCGGCTCGTGCAGTTCCTGCGATAGAGCCAACTAAACGCCCAGAAGAAACGGGCGCAGTGAGTAAGCGCAATGGCCCCAAACGTGATGACGCCGAAGGCAAAAAGAAGCCTAAAGTGAAAAAAGCACGTAAAAAAAAGCCACACAGTAAGCCGAAGAAAACCAAGCGCACTAAAAAAGAAGCGTAGTAGGCTGAAGCGCCAGCTCAGTTCAAACTCAGCTGGCGCAGGCAATACGACCCGAACAACAGGTTAAACAATGAGTAACGAATTTATCTACGGCATTCACGCAGTGAAAGCGGTATTGGAGCGCGAACCAGAGCGTTTTATCGAGGCATACGTTTTAAAAGGTCGTCAAGATGATCGCCTAATGCCAATCCTAAATGATCTTCAGGTTTGTGGTGTCTCTATTCAACAAATGACGCGTAAAACACTGGATGACAAAGCGCGTGGTGCAAATCACCAAGGCATCATTGCTCGCGTAAAACCAGCAAAACAGCTGAACGAGAACGACATTGATGACATCTTAGCGCAGCATGAATCACCGCTACTGTTAGTGCTGGATGGTGTGACGGACCCGCACAACCTTGGTGCGTGTTTGCGTAACGCAGATGCGGCAGGCGCTGCGGCGATCATCGTACCGAAAGATCGTTCTGCACCAATGAATGCCACGGTAAGTAAAGTAGCATGTGGCGCTGCAGAGGTTGTGCCTTTGATTCGTGTAACCAACCTTGCACGTACAATGCGTACGCTACAGGAAAAAGGTATTTGGTTTGTGGGTACGGCTGGTGAAGCTACGCACGACATTTATCAAGCTAAGCTTACTGGTCCTCTTGCTATCGTGATGGGTGCTGAAGGTGATGGTATGCGTCGTCTTACTCGCGAAACCTGCGATGATTTAATTAAGATCCCTATGGCGGGCAGTGTATCAAGCTTGAACGTATCAGTGGCTTCTGGTATCTGTTTGTTTGAAGCGGTTCGTCAGCGTTTGGCTGCCCAAAAATAAGGCGAGCACACTAAGCGTCGCTGAGTGTGACACTGAGTGACATCAAGATTAAGCACACAGGATGGGGAACCATCCTGTGTTATTTTAGCTAGGGAATTTATGACCCAACAAGATATTAAATTGATTGCTTTTGATCTGGATGGAACACTGCTTGATAGCGTGCCAGATCTTGCCGTAGCGGCCGATCAAGCAGTTCAGGCGTTAGGCTATCCTTCTGTATCAGAAGAGCAGGTGCGTGATTACGTTGGTAATGGTGCTGATATATTGATTGGACGTGCATTAAGCCAAAGCATGACCATCAGCAGTGATTTGAGTGATGAGCTGCGTGCTAAAGCGCGTGAGCTGTTTGATGAATACTACAAGCAAAGCGGCCATAAGCTAAGTCACCTTTACCCAACAGTAAAAGAGACGCTTGAAGAGCTACACCAAGCTGGTTTTACGATGGCGATTGTGACGAACAAGCCCTCGAAATTCGTACCAGAAATTCTAGAGCAGCATGACATCGCCAAGTACTTCGCAGACGTATTAGGTGGTGACGCGTTTCCAGAGAAAAAACCAAACCCGGTGGCGCTGAACTGGCTAATGGAAAAGCACCAGGTAAAACCAGCAGAGATGCTGATGGTTGGGGATTCGAAAAACGATATCTTGGCGGCGAAAAATGCGGGTTGTGCTTCATTTGGTTTAACTTACGGTTATAACCACGGCGAGCCCATTTCAGCTTCGAACCCTGACGTAGTGGCGAACCGCCTCGCGGAATTACTGGAAGTCGTCGCTGTTTCTGCATAACGGCAACAAAAGATCTTCCAAAATACTTGTTAATGAGTACACTGAGTAAACCGTGCGCTAAAAGCCGCACGGTTTTTCATTTTAATTAGATTAAGAAGTCAAAGGAATCATTCTAATGAGCAAACCCATTGTATTGAGTGGTGTTCAACCGTCAGGTGAACTAAGTATCGGTAACTACTTGGGTGCTCTACGTCAATGGCAGCAGATGCAAGACGATTATGATTGCCAATACTGTGTAGTAGACCTTCATGCGATTACGGTTCGTCAGGATCCTAAAGCACTGCATGAAGCGACATTAGACGCACTGGCAATTTGTCTGGCAGTTGGTGTTGATCCGAAGAAGAGCACGCTATTTGTTCAGTCACACGTACCAGAGCATGCTCAACTTGGTTGGCTTCTTAACTGTTACACGCAAATGGGTGAGCTGAGCCGTATGACTCAGTTTAAAGACAAATCGGCACGTTACGCGAATGACGTAAACGTGGGTCTGTTTGATTACCCTGTGTTGATGGCAGCAGATATTTTGCTTTACGGCGCACACCAAGTACCAGTTGGTAGCGACCAGAAACAGCACCTTGAGTTAGCGCGTGATATCGCAACGCGTTTTAACAACATCTACTCACCAGAGAGTCCGATTTTTACCGTTCCTGAGCCGTACATTCCAACAGTCAATGCACGTGTGATGAGTCTTCAAGACGCGACGAAGAAAATGTCGAAGTCAGATGACAACCGTAAGAACGTGATTACTCTGCTTGAAGAGCCAAAGTCGATTATCAAGAAGATCAACAAGGCGCAAACAGACACCGAAACCCCACCAAGCATTCGCCATGATATCGAGAACAAAGCGGGTATCGCGAACCTAATGGGACTTTACTCTGCGGCGACAGGCATGAGCTTTGAAGAGATCGAAGCCAAGTACAAAGGCGTAGAAATGTATGGTCCATTTAAGAAAGATGTTGGTGAGGCGGTTGTAGCAATGCTGGAGCCAATTCAAGCAGAATACCATCGTATTCGCGCTGATCGTGCTTACATGGATGAGGTAATGCAGCAAGGTGCAGAAAAAGCCTCGGCTCGCGCCGCTGAAACGCTGAAGAAAGCATACAAAGCGGTAGGCTTTGTCGCTCGCCCATAGTTGCTAAGAATAGATTACAAAAAGCTCCACGTTAGTGGAGCTTTTTTTATGCTTTTTACTGGAATGGCGTGTCTTTCATGCAACGTTCCATATCGTAATATTCAACACGTCCTCGAGCACCTAAAAAGGCGGACTTCACCACCATGCCTCTATCAATGAAGTAACTGAGCTGCACGCATGATATATCGTAGCTAAGTTCTTTAATTCTCGCTGGGATCCAGTAGGTTCCTGGTGTTCTTAGACGCTGGGTAAAAGTAATAACACCCTCGTCACTGACCTCTAACTCTTCAATTCCATCCAGCTCATTTTTGGCTGATTCGATGATGTTTTGATTCGCGGTAGGTTGAAGTGGCTCACTGGCGGTCAATTGACATCCCGTTATCAAGCCAAGTAAGAAGAGAGCTAGCGCACTACGTTGAATTTTTTTCATTTATCGTTCCTGGGTTTACAGCTAATGAGATCTTAATGTCTCGCGCAGGTGTTATATCTTTTGTGTATGAATTTGGCTAGTGAATAAGGAGAAGTTATTGAGCAAATGATGAAAATTTTGAAGTATGAGGGTCATGCGTAAGAAAAAGCCGAGCGAATAATAGGTGACTTAAGTTTAGACATGGCTATAAAAATGAAAATCAAAGCTTTCTAAATTAGTGATTAATTATATTTTCATTTATAACAAAGTGAGCTTGGTTAATAAGCCACTTCACGAGCGATGTATTTTCTACTCCTTAACATGAAGTGAAAAAATAAACTGAGTAATTAATCTAAATTTTGATTTGTTTATCAATAGCGTTCTGTATTTATTACAAAAAATGTTTGAATGGGATGTTCTGGCATATTTTCTTACATTCACATGTGATTCATTTCACGGCTTTAATTGCTCATTCTTATTTATTTCATAAATAAACCTGATAGTAGACGCAAATGGTAGGCTCTGATCAGAGCTAAGTTTGCATTTACATAAATATCAGGTATGACAATGGACACGTTAATCAAACCCTCAATACTCGCACTAACCATCGCCAGTGCACTTAGCGCAAACGCGAACGCAGAGATTATTATTTCCCAGTATGTGGAAGGCGGCGCTTATAATAAAGCGGTCGAGATCGCCAATACAGGTGATACTGCGGTGACACTCACAGGCTATGAATTAGCAAAATCTTCGAATGGTGGCGGCTCGTGGGGCAGCACTCTTGATCTTAGTGACGTAACGTTACAAGCGAAGCAAGTGTATGTGCTTGCTCATGGCGATGCGAGCGAAGCAATAAAGGCGGTTGCGGATTACACTGATAAAAATGTAGCGAACTTTAACGGCGACGATCCGTTGGCACTTCTTAAAGATGGGGAAGTGCACGATATATTAGGTGTGATGGGGGACGTGGATTTCGCTAAAGACACCACGTTAGTTCGTAACAGTGATGCGCTTACACCTTCCACTACCTACCAATCCACTCAGTGGACAGCCTTACCTAAAGATAATATTGATGGTTTAGGGGAATTAAATACAACTGAGCCACCTGCGCCATTTGCTTGTGAAGTAGATGGACAAGAACCAGCCTTTACCACCATCCAAGAGATTCAAGGTGAAGGTGCTTCTTCTCCATTTATTGATGGCTACCCTTACATCACGACCGAAGATCACTTCGTAACTGGTGTGGTCAGTGCGGTAACAACAGGCTTAACTAAAGGCTTCTACCTGCAAGCACTTGAGAATGATGGCAACGACAAGACATCTGAAGGTTTGTTTATTCACACCGATGTTGCAGATACAGAGCTGAAAGCTGGTGATGTTGTTTGTGTGAAAGGGAAAGTACAAGAGTACTACAGCAACACTCAGCTTTCTTCTGATGCAAACAGTTATGTAAAAACAGGCACATCAAACGCCTCTTTGGTTACTCCGTTAACGATTAAGGAAGGGGAAACACTACGTGATGCACTAGAGCGTCATGAAGGTATGCAAGTTGAGCTCAGCTCGGCTAGCGAACTTTTCGTTACTCGTAACTTTTCTTACGATTATGACTCTCGACGCAACAACATGATGTTGTCTCATGAAGCACCGTTGTTTAAGCCGACTCAATTGCATGCAGCAGAGAGTGACGCTGCGGTTGCCCTTGCCAAAGAGAATGCGGCCAACCGTATTTACTTGGAATCGGATAGCAAAGCGCCAAATGGTCAAATCCCATATTTCCCAACGTTTGCACAAGATCTTGACCAAAATGGCTCTTCAGAGCAGCACATTCGCCTAGGCTCTCGTGTCGAAGGCCTGCAAGGTGTTGTGGCTTACAGCTACAACGAGTACCGCCTAATTGCGACCAATGAAGTTGATAGCAGCAACTTTGTCACGTCAGGTGATGACTTTGACGTTGCGCGTAAAGCGGCGCCAGCCATAGCCGATTCTGATTTACGAGTGGCGAGCTTTAACGTTCTTAACTACTTCACTTCGGTTGCTGACAGCGGGCACGACAACCCAACCGGGCAAAATCGTGGCGCAACAAACCTTGATGAGTTCTTGATCCAGCAAGCGAAAATCGTTTCAGCGATGAATAAGATGGACGCGGACATCATTGGCTTGATGGAAGTGGAAAACAACGGCTTTGGTGATGGTAGTGCTATCCAAAACTTGGTTGATGCTTTAAACGCTGAGATTGATGACGTGGAAGATCATTACACGTATGTCGAAATCGAAGAGCAAGACAAATACCAAGAGGAATACTTTGGCAGTGATGCGATCATGGTGGCGATCTTATATCGTGCTAACGCAGTAACGCCAAAAGACGCTGCAAAAGTGATCATCACGCCAGAGCAGCACATTGCAGAAAACACAATTACTCGTAAAGAGGGCACAGAAAGTAACCCTGCTTACGACAAATATCAACGCCATAGCTTATTACAGACCTTTACAGTGAAAGAGACTGGCGAAGATCTTTCAGTGGTCGTGAACCACTTTAAATCGAAAGGTTCTGAATGTATTGAAGAGTGGATTGCTGGTGTAGAAGACTCAGAACCCGCGGATCTGCAAGGCAACTGCAACAACTTCCGTGTTTCTGCTGCGAGAGTCGTTGGTGAAGCGCTGAAAGATATTGATGGCGATGTGCTCGTTATGGGCGATTTGAACGCTTACGGCAAAGAAGATCCGTTACTGACCCTCACTGATTACTCACAAGAGAAATACGGCCGTGATATCTACACTGCCGCTTACACAACTATTGGTGGCGGTGAGCTTCAAGTAGAGAAAACCAAGATTGAAAAAGGCTACGGTCTGCACAATTTAAACACCTTGCTGCATGGCGCTGATACGTTCTCGTACACCTATTCAGGTGAGTTGGGGAACTTGGACCATGCATTGGCAAGCAGCAGTTTAGCGCAAAAAGTGGTGGCGATTGAAGATTGGCACATCAACTCCCTAGAAAGTAACTTGTTTGAATACAGCAGCAAATACACGGGTGACATGCCGAAGTACAAAGATGCGTTCTCAGCGTCTGATCATGATCCAGTGATTATTGCTATTGATTTACCAGATGATGATATCGATTTACCGAAAGCGGGTGAAAACTTAGCTATTGATGTACGTCTACCACCAACTGCGGTTGCGGGCGATATTGTGACAGTGAACTTAACAGCATCCACACAAGCGGCCGCGACAAGCAGTGATGCAAAAGTTTACTCGGCTAGCCAAACCTTGACTCAAACTGACATTGACGCACGCAGCGTGAATATTGAGTTTGAACAAGCGCCAGAACAAGGTAATTACCAGTTAGAAGAGAAAGTGACAGACTCGACAGGCAACGTCGTTAAGTTTAGCTCTGTTCGTGATGTCTCAATGACGCAAACTGAAACGGGTGCAGAAGGTTCGAAGGACTCAGATGGTGGTTCGTTTGGTTTTGGCGCGCTACTCGCGATGCTTGGACTTGGCTTACTACGTCGCCGCAACTAAGCCTTTATCTCCTAAAATACAGCTGTAAAGACCAAAGGCCAGCCGATGCTGGCCTTTTTATTGCACAAAGACTTGCCTTTCTAGTTTGGTGTTGCAAAATACCGCCCTTAATTGTCGCAAACCAGACAATCATCTCTTAAGTCTTGCCTAAACGGATTGGAGCAGCTGACACTCTATGTTGTTGATCATCGATAACTACGATTCTTTCACTTACAACCTCTACCAATACTTTTGCGAGCTTGGCGCTAGTGTAAAAGTCGTGCGTAACGATGAAATCGACATTCAAGGGATTGAAGCGTTGAACCCAACTCACTTGGTGATCTCACCTGGACCGTGTACGCCAAACGAGGCAGGTATCTCTCTACAAGCTATCGAATACTTCGCTGGTAAGCTTCCAATATTGGGTGTTTGCCTTGGTCATCAAGCGATAGCGCAAGTGTTTGGTGGGGAAGTCGTGCGCGCCCGACAAGTGATGCATGGGAAAACGTCACCTATTCGTCACAATGGTCGCAGTGTGTTTAAAAACCTGAATAACCCACTCACCGTAACCCGTTATCACTCTCTCGTGGTGAAAAACGGTACGTTACCCGATGTGTTTGAACTGACCGCATGGACTGAGCTGCCGGATGGAAGTATGGACGAAATCATGGGTTACCAACATAAAACTCTGCCAATTGACGCAGTGCAGTTTCACCCAGAATCGATCAAAACAGAGCAAGGTCACGAGTTGCTCGCGAACTTTTTAGCACGTAAAGCGATCTGATCGCGATCACTTTTCTTAACAAATCATTCATCTTTTTGCCGAGGTGAGTGGATTGCAAAACTATGCGGTTCATTCTGGCCTCTTTGTCTATTCATGTCTTTTTAAACCTTCTATCCCCTGTATTACATAACATTTATAAAAAATCGCTTCTCTATTTTACTTTCTTGATGCATAAATAGTCATAAGCAGTGATTAATGGAAGTTGCTTTCGAGAACGAAAAGAATAAATCACTATTGAAATGGTTAATTAAATGTAAATACAATGCCGCAATAGCTTAAATGCAAAACATTATTTGCTGGCAAAGAGAGCCGGTTAAATTCGCTTATCTGCTACGCATGCGGTATCAAGAAGGAATGTGCAATGACAACGGAAATTAAAGTAGAGCGCGGTTTATTCGATGAGGTAATGGTACCTTGCTATAACCCGATGGAAATGATCCCTGTTAAAGGTGAAGGTTCACGTGTTTGGGATCAGGAAGGTAATGAATATATCGACTTTGCTGGTGGTATTGCAGTGAGCTGTCTTGGCCATTGTCATCCAGTAATGGTAAACGCATTAACAGAGCAAGCTAACAAGCTTTGGCACTTAAGTAACGTGATGACGAACGAACCAGCACTTCGTCTGGCGAAAAAGCTAACAGAAGTGAGCTTTGCTGAGCGCGTATTCTTTGCTAACTCTGGCGCAGAAGCGAACGAAGCGGCACTTAAGCTGGCACGTCGTTACGCTGCTGACGTACATGGCGCTGAGAAATCAGAAATCATCGCATTCAAACAAGGTTTCCACGGTCGTACGTTCTTTACCGTAACGGTTGGTGGTCAAGCGGCTTACTCTGACGGTTTTGGTCCTAAGCCTGGTGACGTTACCCACTTACCTTACAATGATATCGAAGCACTACAGGCACACATGTCTGATCGCACATGTGCGGTGATGATGGAGCCGCTACAAGGTGAAGGCGGCATCGTGCCACCAACGCCTGAGTTCGCTCAAGCGGTTCGTGAGCTGTGTGACAAACACAACGCCTTACTGATCTTCGATGAAGTGCAAACTGGTAATGGCCGTACAGGTAACTTCTACGCTTACCAAGGCTTAGGTATCACGCCAGATATTCTAAGTACTGCGAAATCACTTGGTGGCGGTTTCCCAATCGGTGCAATGTTGACTACTGCAAAATTAGCAGAGCACATGAAAGTCGGTACGCACGGTTCAACATACGGCGGTAACCCACTCGCGTGTGCTGTAGCAGAAGCAGTTGTGAACGAAGTTACTAAGCCTGAAGTGTTGGCTGGTGTGCTAGAACGCGAAGCTATGTTCCGCGAAGGTCTAGAGAAGATCAATGCTAAGTACAACATCTTCTCAGAAGTTCGTGGTCAAGGTCTCTTGCTTGGCGCTGCACTAAATGAAGAATGGCAAGGCCGTGCGCGTGATGTTCTTGTCGCTGCAGGAAAACAAGGTCTAATGGTATTGGTTGCGGGTGCCAATGTCGTACGTTTCACACCATCACTCGTTATCACACAACAAGAAATTGAAGAAGGCTTGGCGAAACTGGATAAAGCGATCGCGACTTTAGTTTAAGCGCGATATCAGTTTCAACGTCAACGCAGACACCCCCGTCAAGGATCTCTGATGGGGGAATTGTTCCTACAATATAGTTAGGATCTTCTTGCATCTGGAGGGAGTATTGATGCTAGTAGTTCGCCCTATCGCGATGTCGGATTATGACGCGCTGCACACTTGTGCGGTGGAGTCTGGTCACGGATTTACATCTCTACCGGTTAACGAAGAACTGTTAACCAATCGAATCAAACACTCAGAGTACAGCTTTGGTAAGCCAGATGTGGCAGAGCCAGGTGATGAAGGCTACCTGATGGTCGGCTTTGACTCTGAAACGGGTGAGGTTGCGGGTACCACCGGAATCGAAGCATCTATCGGCTGGGATGTCCCATTTTACTCGTATCACATTAGTAAAGTGGTGCACTCGTCACCAAAGCTTGGCGTCAATAATGTCGTCAAACTGCTTACTTTTGGTAATAACTACACGGGTAACAGCGAAATTTGTACCTTGTTCTTGCGTGAGAAATTCCGCCAAGGTCTGAATGGTCGTCTAATGTCGAAGTGTCGTTTCCTCATGATGGCTGAGCACCCAGAGCGTTTCTCTGAAACGATCTTTGCGGAGATGCGTGGCGTTTCAGACGACGCAGGCAACTCGCCGTTCTGGCAATGGTTACAAGAGCATTTCTTCTCCATCGATTTCACGCTTGCGGATTACCTGACAGGTATCGGCAAGAAAGGCTTTATTGCTGACTTAATGCCGAAGCTGCCTATCTATATCAACCTCTTGAGTCCAGAAGCGCAAGCGGTCATTGGCCAAGTGCATGACAACACTCGCCCAGCATTAAAGCTGCTTGAGCGTGAAGGCTTCACTAACCGTGGCTACGTGGATATTTTCGATGCGGGTCCAACCGTTGAATGTGACTTACGCAATATTGAATCGGTACGTCACTCGTTCCGTGCGCAAGTGAAAATTGCACAACATAGCAGTACGCAAGACTTCTTGATGTGCAACTCATCGTTCGAAAACTTCCGCGCAGCAGTCACCAAAGCGGCGTATGACGCTGAAACACAAAGCATCATGATCGCACCAGACGTTGCGGATGCACTTTTGGTTGAGGAAGGGGACTTTGTTCGCCTTCTTCCGCAGTAACAGACGACAGAATTTAAGGATAGAAACAATGACACATTGGATTGCAGGTGAATGGGTACAAGGTCAGGGTGAAGCATTTACGTCTCTGTCACCTTACAACCAAGAAGTGATCTGGCAAGGCAACGGTGCAACGGCAGAGCAGGTGAATCAAGCGGTATCTGCAGCGCGTGAAGCGTTTATTGACTGGAAAAAACGCCCATTTGCAGAGCGTGAGGCGATCGTGTTGGCTTTTGCTGAGAAAGTAAAAGAGAACAGCGAAAAAATCGCCGAAGTCATTGCCAAAGAAACTGGTAAGCCAATTTGGGAAACGCGCACTGAAGCAGCGGCAATGGCAGGTAAAATTGCAATCTCTATTCGTGCTTACCATGACCGCACTGGTGAAGCGAGCCGTGAAGCGGCGGGCAACCAAATTGTGTTACGTCATCGCCCACTGGGCGTGATGGCGGTATTTGGGCCATATAACTTCCCTGGTCACCTACCAAATGGTCACATTGTGCCTGCGTTACTAGCGGGTAACACCGTTGTGTTCAAGCCATCCGAGCAAACGCCTTGGACTGGCGAGCTAGCTATGAAACTTTGGGAAGAAGCAGGTCTGCCGAAAGGCGTGATCAACCTTGTCCAAGGTGCGAAAGAAACCGGCATTGCGCTTGCTGATGCGAAAGGCATTGATGGTGTACTGTTCACGGGCAGCGCGAACACGGGGCATGTATTGCACCGTCAATTTGCGGGTCAACCAGGCAAGATGCTCGCACTAGAAATGGGTGGTAATAACCCGATGGTGATCTCTGATAAATACGGTGATTTGGATGCCACGGTGTACACCATCATCCAGTCAGCGTTTATCAGTGCCGGGCAGCGTTGTACGTGTGCTCGTCGTTTGTATGTGCCATTGGGTGAGAAAGGCGATGCGCTTATCACGAAACTGGTTGAAGCGACGAAGAATATTCTCGTAGACCAACCATTTGCAGAGCCTGCGCCATTTATGGGGCCGCAAATCTCCGTTGCCGCAGCCAAGTTCATTCTCGATGCACAAGCGAACCTTCAATCACTTGGTGGTGAAAGCTTGATTGAAGCTAAAGCAGGAGAGGCGGCGTTTGTTTCTCCGGGCATTATTGATGTAACGAACATTGCTGAGCTACCAGATGAAGAGTACTTCGGTCCACTTCTGCAAGTGGTGCGTTACGAAGGGCTAGAAAAAGCCGTAGAACTGGCGAATGACACGCGCTTTGGTCTCTCTGCTGGTTTAGTTTCAACTGACGACCAAGAATGGGAATACTTCGTTGACCATATTCGTGCTGGGATCGTGAACCGTAACCGCCAGCTCACAGGTGCAAGTGGTGATGCGCCATTTGGTGGTCCTGGTGCGTCAGGTAACCTACGTCCAAGCGCTTATTACGCAGCAGACTACTGTGCGTACCCGATGGCATCAATGGAAGGTCAAGAGACTATCTTGCCTGCAACATTAAGCCCAGGTGTGGCGCTATAAGTTTTAATAACAGAGTCGCAACCATGTATTGCGGCTCACCTTGCCGGCGAATCATTTAGGTATGGGTTGTAGTGATCGTTGGCAGAACACGGAAAGTGAGCAAAGACTCGGAAAAGCGTGTTGACTGACTGGCATTTACCGTCACAGGTTGATGGCTGCTCGTTCATTATTCTGGACAACTTTTCGTTGTGAACGAGCAGTCAACTTCCGCTTACCTTTTAACTCTACATCTCGTAACAAGGAGTCGTTATGACGCCCGATGTGTTATTTGAATCGCTATGGCAAGATTACATTCAACGTCTTTGCCCTTCTGCTGCGAAAGTACATCAGCTGCTTCAAGAAGATGAGCCTCTGATTAATGATCATATAGCTTTACGTACCTTCAATATTGCGCCTCTTGGTATCGAAACCTTAGCTAAACCATTTGTAGCCATTGGCTACCAGGCATGTGGTGACTACGTTTTCGAAAGTAAAAAGCTGGTTGCTAAACACTATGAGCACTCTGATCCGAAGCAACCTAAAGTCTTTATTAGTGAGCTAAAAGTTGAGGAGTGTTCACCTGAGCTGCAAGAGATTGTGAAAAAGCTGGTGGCACAAGTCGATGCAGGCAAGCTGAACGATAGCGCATTCTTACATGGTGGACGCTTGTGGGATTTAAGCTTTGCTGACTACCAAACGTTGGCTAAAGAAAGTGAGTACGCATCTTGGTTGGCGGCGCATGGTTATGGCGCAAACCACTTCACGGTGAGCGTTAACCAGCTCAATGAATACGAAGAAGTGAAGCAAGTAAACGATCACTTACGTACGGCCGGATTTACCATTAATGAAAACGGCGGGGAAGTGAAGGGCACTCCTGAGGTGCTGCTAGAACAATCATCGACCATGGCGGATAAAGTGGCGGTTCGCTTTAGCGAAGGCACTGAAATTATCCCTGGTGGCTTTTACGAGTTTGCTAAGCGCTACCCGATGGAAAACGGTGAGCTGTACCCAGGTTTTGTGGCGGCTTCAGCGGACAAAATCTTTGAAAGTACGAATGGCTAACTTTTAGGGTTAACCTTTCGGCTAACCAACTTGCTCATTAGTCTTTTGTTGCTCTGAGCTTAATGTGGTTACAAGACAAATAAAAAGCCACCAATGTCGCCATTGGTGGCTTTTATAATTTTGTTCGCGTCACTCTGGTTTGAGATTAACGAGTACCGTAAACCACGATAGTTTTACCGTGCGCAGAGATTAGGTTCTGCTCTTCTAGCATCTTCAAGATACGACCTACTGTCTCACGAGAACAGCCAACGATTTGACCGATTTCTTGACGAGTGATCTTGATTTGCATGCCGTCTGGGTGAGTCATTGCGTCTGGTTGTTTTGCAAGGTTCAGAAGCGTCTGAGCGATACGACCAGTCACGTCTAGGAACGCCAGGTCACCCACTTTTTGGCTAGTTACTTGAAGACGACGAGCCATCTGCGCAGAAAGGCGCATTAGGATGTCTGGGTTTACTTGGATAAGCTGACGGAATTTCTTGAAAGAAATTTCAGCAACTTCACAAGGAGATTTAGCACGAACCCAAGCTGTGCGCTCTTGGTCTTCCTCGAATAGACCAAGTTCACCAATAAAGTCTCCTTGGTTTAGGTAAGAAAGGATCATCTCCTTACCTTCTTCGTCTTTGATAAGAACCGCAACAGAACCTTTAACGATGTAGTACAAAGTTTCTGCCTTTTCGCCCGCGTGAATTAGCGTGCTCTTTGAAGGGTACTTATGAATATGACAGTGTGAAAGAAACCACTCTAATGTTGGGTCGGTTTGAGGTTTACCTAGAACCATAATATCTCACTTCCTCTGCAGGGTACGCTTGCGCTATCCATATTTTAGCTAAGCCTGAATTAGGCCTACTAGAATAAGAGCACTTTTTATATGCTGCAAGCTCTCTTGTGTTTCGGTAAGAAATAGTATCCTTTTTCGAAAACGATTTCTTGATTTTAATCGTGCCATGATTGAGATTTTGTAAGCAAAACTGTGCACATGATCACGGTATGAAAAGTAAACATCTTCGCAGGCAGGTTTTTAGCCAATTTTCCCTGTTTCGATGAGCTGTTGTAGGATAGGCCGAACTATGAGCTCCATTGCAAAGCTCATCTTACCGCCTGGTACGACAATCGTGTTGTGGCGTGACATGAATGAGCCATCAATCATAGCCAGGAGATATGGGAAGTCGACTTTCTTTATCCCACGCAAGCGAATTACGACAAAGCTCTCATCCAGGCTTGGGATACCCTTCGCATTAAGGGGGTTGGAGGTATCGACCGTTGGGACGCGCTGAAAGTTAATATGAGTGCGAGAAAATTGCGGAGTGATGTAGTTAAGATAATCGTCCATCGAGCGCACGATAGAATCCATTACTGCTTCTCGTGAATGACCGCGGTCACGAGTATCACGCACAAACTTTTGGATCCACTCTAAGTTTACGATTGGTACCATACCAATCAAGAAATCCACATGCTGCGCAACATTAACATCGCCATCCACAACACCGCCGTGCAAGCCTTCATAGAAGAGAACGTCACTGTTCTCCGGTAAGTCCTGCCACGGTGTGAAGGTACCAGGCATTTGATTATAAGGTACGGCCTCGTCAAAGGTGTGTAGGTAGCGACGTACGCTGCCTGCGCCATCGTGACCATATTTACGGAAAAACTCTTCCAATCCTGGAAAGTCATTAGCTTGAGGGCCAAAGTAGCTAATGTGTCGACCTTGCTCGCGCGCTTTACGGATTTCTATATCCATTTCAGGGCGAGTAAAGCGATGGAAGCTGTCGCCTTCAACCCATGCGGGTTTAACGTTCATCATATTGAACATCTTACGGAAGGCTTCAGATGTAGTGGTCGTGCCGGCACCGGATGAACCAGTAACCGCAATAATTGGGTGTTTAGCTGACATGACAAACCTTGTCGAAAATTACTTACCTGTAATGTGCAGTAGGCTGCTACTGCACGGTCGATAACCCACTATAGCACGTAACAATGCCTTGTCATTGAGTGGGGTACGGTAAAATGTGAAGGGTCTAAAATTTTGTTTTTACCTGAATATCGACGGTTTCGTGCAGTTCAGAGAACACGATAACCGCTTCGCCTTTTTCTAATTGAGTTTTTACTTGATCCACTTTGTCTTGCAAAGAAATCTCGACGGTTCCGTAATCCGTGCCTTCACGTAAGACGAATTCACGAATTAAGTTTTCCAATGTTTCTGGCGCAATGTCTTGCCATGGAATGATCATAAATACCTCGAACTTTTATGATGAGCGGCTAGTTTACTGCTTTCGCTGCTTGGATACAGCAGAAAGGTAATCTGCGGCAATACTTTCGTAATACGCTGGCAGCGCTTCTTCCAACCAAAATTTCGGCTTGAGCGCTGAACCTGTAAGGAAACCAACATGCCCACCGTGCTCAAAGAGACGGTAATCAATATTATCTGGCAGAACAAATTTCGGGATCACATCGTCGGTCATGAATGGATCGTCTTTGGCGTGAATGATCAGTGTCGGTAGCGTGATCTGTTGTAATTTACTTAAGCCAGAACATTGATCGTAATAATCTTGTGCGTCTTTAAAACCGTGCAGTGGTGCCGTGATCAAATCATCGAATTCATACAATCGTGTGACACGTTTTATTGAGTTGTAGGACAAAGCGAGCTCGCCATGCAACAAGTGATGTTTTTGCAATGCGTTGCGTTTGAGCGAAGAGAGCAGGTAACGGCGATATACTTTCGAAAAGCCTTGTTCAATACGGTTCGCACACGCTGCTAAGTCTAAAGGTGCTGAGATAATGGTCGCCGCATTCAAAATGGGGTGGTCTTTGTATTGGGCTAAATAATTCGCCAACATGTTACCGCCAAGAGAAATGCCAACCGCAACTTTGGGGTTATCAGGAAAGCGTTGCTCAAGGTGCTCTAAGAAGTGGCGGGCGTCAGTCACTTCACCAGAATGATAGGCGCGAGCTTTCTTGTTTGGCTTACCGCTACAACCGCGGAAATGCATCATCACCGACAGCCATCCGGATTGAGCAAATGCATTCATTAGGCCATTGGCGTAAGGGCTATAGAAGCAGCCTTCTAGTCCATGAAATAAAACAAAAATCGGCTTTTTTTGCGCAGGTTCTTGGGTTGGGTCCTCGCTCCATGCGAGATCGAGAAAGTCTCCATCGGATGTATCGAGGGTTTGCCAAATCGGCGTAAACAACGCTTTTTTGCGAATAAAACGCGGTAAAAGCGTTTGAAGATGCGGGTTTTTGATCCCGGCGGCTGCGAAAAATTGTGTCATACCTAACTGCTCTTATGCGGTTCTTCGGTGTTAGTTGAAGAACTTATTAATATAATCCTTTATAAAGATTATAGGTATTCTACAGATTTATGGGCGTTTTGGTGGGTGAATGTTTGGCACCGGAATAGCAAAGGCCTGTTGCAAATGCTCACCACCAAGTTGACGACAGTATCTCAGCGTGAGTGGGGCGCCATCATTTTTGACCAGCGTGAGCGAGTTAATGCAGTTCACCAAATCCGCTTGTTGCTGCTTTTCTAGTTGCAGCTCAAACTGCAAGGTTTCACGATATAAAGCGTCATTGACTTGAGACTTAAGATGGCGACGTAAGTCGCGAAAAGAGTGCAGTAAGGTTTCGCTTCGGCCCAGACAGCTTTGTACCAGAGGCCAGTCTTTTTCTTGGAAAATGAGTTGCTGCTCATCGAGCCATCTGAGCAGCAGGAGTAGGTTCACGTTGCCGTGATAATTGTTCTGTAATGATAAACACGCTTCTTTCACTTCTCGCACACCATAAAATTGCAGACTGAACTGCCAAAGGTGTTCTAGGGTGAGTGTGTATTCAGCGTGTTGATTACTCATTGATTAAACTCTAGCTCCATCTGCTCCAGTTCTTCCTGAGCAGACATCCATTCCATTTCAATTTCTTCGAGCTCTGCCTTACTAGAAGCTTGAAGAGCCAGCACTTGGTTAAGTTTAGCTTTATTTTCGGCTTCATACAGTGAGTTATCTGCCAATTGTTCTTCAGCTTCGGCCAGTGCAGCACCTAACTTATCCATTTTATTTTCTAATTGTGTCAGCGTTTTGCGAATTGGCGCCGTCTGCTTACGAAATTCTGCATCGCGACGTTTCTGCTCTTTTTTCGCTGCCGCGCTGTTGGCGCTATCTTTGGCTGGCTGTGCGGCTTGTGCTTCTTTGCGTTCCGCTCTTTGTTGCTCGGTTAACCACTTGTAGTAGTCGTTTAAGTCACCATCGAACGGCGCAACTTGACGATCGTGCACCAAGTACAAGTCATCGGTTGTAGCACGCAATAGGTAACGGTCGTGCGAAACAATCACCATTGCACCTTCGAACGTTTGCAGGGCCATCGTCAATGCCTGACGCATGTCCAAATCCAAGTGGTTGGTTGGTTCATCAAGTAGCAACAGGTTTGGCTTTTGCCACACAATTAAGGCCAGCACTAAACGGGCTTTTTCACCACCCGAAAACGGCGCGACTTTCTCCAGTGCTTTGTCGCCTTGGAAGCCAAAGCTGCCCAGGTAATCACGTAGCTGTTGTTCGGTTTGATCCGGCGCGATCTGCATCATGTGTTGCAGCGGCGTTTCCTCTGGGTGCAGCGTTTCTAATTGATGCTGAGCAAAGTAACCTATTTTTACGCCTTGTGAGTAAGTCAGATCGCCACCTTGCGCGTTAAGCTCACCTGAGAGTAATTTGATTAAGGTCGATTTACCCGCGCCATTACGGCCGAGCAGACCAATGCGACTGCCAGGAACCAAGTTCAAGCGGATCTTCTCTAAGATCAGGTTGTCACCGTAGCCTGCCGATACTTCATCCATCATCATGATTGGGTTTGGCAGAGCCGCGGGCTCACGGAATTGGAAGCTAAATGGGTTATCGAATTGAGCGGGTAACACTTTCTCCATGCGCTCCAAAGCTTTAATACGGCTTTGAGCCTGGCGTGCTTTAGAAGCTTTATAACGGAAACGGTCGATGTAGCTTTGCATGTGCGACATCTGTTTCTGTTGCTTCTCGAACATCGCTTGCTGCAGCACCATTTTTTGCGCTCGTTGGTTTTCGAACGACGAATAGTTACCCGTGTATTCGTTCAATTGTTGGTTTTCGATGTGAATAATACGGCCAACAATGGGGTCAAGGAAGTCACGGTCGTGCGAGATCAGGATCAGTGTGCCTGGGTAGTTTTGTAGCCAACGTTCAAGCCACATCACCGCGTCTAAGTCCAAGTGGTTGGTTGGCTCATCGAGTAGCAATAAGTCAGAACGGCACAATAGCGCTTGAGCTAAGTTAAGGCGCATACGCCAACCACCTGAGAATTGAGTCAAACTCCAACTCATTTGCTCTTGGCTGAAACCTAAACCGTCGAGCAATTCTGCCGCGCGAGCGCGAATGCTATAACCGCCGATGGTTTCAATTTTACCGTGGATCTCGGCAACCAAGGTGCCGTTGTCTTGTGCTTCCGCTTCAGCCAACTGCTTTTCGAGCGCTCGGTACTCGCGATCACCATCAATGACGTATTCCAGTGCAGTGCGCTCTAGCGCAGGCGTTTCCTGTGCGACCCAAGCCAACTCCCAATGTTGAGGTTGGCTAAATGAGCCTGCATCAATCGACAGTTCATCTTTCAGCAATGCAAATAGCGTTGATTTACCGCAGCCGTTTTTGCCCACAAGACCGACTTTATCGCCAGGATGGATAGTCGCTGAAGCTTGATCTAAAAGAGGTTTACCGCCACGCAGTAACTGAATATCAGAGAAGGTAATCATAAAGTTTTCATTCACTTTGCGCAGTGCGCGTTGCTTGGTTACATAGCGAAGTGGTTTCAATCGTTTTTAAAGCCACTTGGGTATATATCTAGCGGTGAATAGTAGGGGTATTGGCCGGAAAAGTCGATTGATTCGCTTTAATTGCATTATGCTGTACAAAAAAGTATAACAATTTGATAACGGATAAAAATAACCACAAGGACGACCATTTGGCTGTTGCACCGTCTATTCTCCCAAGAGTTCTGGTCATTTATGCTCATCCAGAGCCACATAACTCGATTGCTAATCAAGTGATGATTAAAAAAGCTCAGTCGCTTGATCACGTCACTGTGCACGATCTTTACGGTGTTTACCCTGACTTCTTTATTGATGTGAATTACGAACATGAGTTGTTGCTTACGCATGATGTGATCGTGTTTCATCACCCGCTTTATATGTATTCATGCCCAGCCCTGTTAAAAGAGTGGTTGGACCGAGTGCTGGGCAAAGGTTTTGCTTTTGGCGGAGGTTCGGCGCTAGAGGGAAAATACTGGCGTAGTGTGATTACAACGGGGGGGAAAGAAGAGGCCTTTAGCGCGAAGGGGTACAACAAATATCCATTAGAGCAAATCCTACAACCGTTTGAACTGACGGCCGCCTTGTGTCAAATGCACTGGATTGAACCTTTGGTGTTGTATTGGTCGCGTAATGTCTCGGATATTGAGCGGTATGAGCACGCCGAATTGTATCGTCGGTGGTTGAACAACCCACTTGAAAACTGGGAAGCAACAGACCAAGGAGGTCAGTATGGCGATAACCAGTGAGTTTCTTCAAAGTAGCGTGGTCTTTCTCTCGGCTGCGGTTATCGCGGTGCCGATTGCTCAGCGTCTCGGACTTGGCTCGGTTTTAGGTTATTTACTTGCCGGTGTGTTGATTGGCCCATGGGGGCTTGGCTTAATTAGCGACGTTGATGCCATTTTGCATTTTGCCGAGCTTGGGGTTGTGTTGTTACTGTTTTTGATAGGGCTGGAATTAAACCCTAAAAAATTGTGGCAGATGCGAGGGCCGATTTTAGGTTTAGGCGGTGCGCAGGTTGTGGTCACGACCGCCGTGATTGGTAGTGTCGTCAGTATGTTCGGCGTAAGCATGCAAGTGAGTTTGGTTATTGGGATGGGGTTGGCGCTGTCCTCGACGGCAATTGCTCTTAAAGTGATTGAAGAGCAAGGGCTCAATGGCACCGAAACGGGTCAGTCTGGTTTTGCGGTATTGCTCTTTCAAGATATTGCCGTGATCCCAATGTTGGCAATGTTGCCCTTGCTTGCTGGCGGGCAGAGTGGCGGTAGTTGGTTGGATGTCTTCACGGTATTAGGCAGTGTGGTGGCCCTGTTGATTGGTGGTCATTTCTTATTGCGTCCACTATTTCGTTTTGTTGTGATGAGCGGCGTTCGTGAGCTCTTTACCGTCGCCGCACTATTGGTCGTGCTTGGGATTTCTGTCGTGATGCAAAAGCTCGGGCTTTCTATGGCCCTAGGGACTTTCTTAGCCGGCGTTCTGCTGGCTGAGAGTGAGTATCGACATGAATTGGAAATCGCTATCGAGCCGTTTAAAGGTTTGTTGTTGGGTTTGTTCTTCATCGCGGTTGGCATGGCGGTAAATTTGGGGTTATTGGCATTACACCCTTTAGAGATTCTGGGCGCGGTGGTGGCTTTGGTCGTGGTTAAGGGCTTGGTTTTGTATGCATTGGCGAGAGCTGCCCGTGTCGGAGCCAAAGCGAGAAGCCGTATGGCCGCGATTTTAAGCCAAGGTGGTGAGTTTGCCTTTGTCATATTTACCGCAGCGAGCCAAGAGGGCATTTTATCCAAAGAGCAAGTGGCTTTTCTGTTGGTGGTGGTCAGTCTATCCATGGTGACGACACCACTTTTGCTGATGGGACAAAAAAAATGGTTTGCTCATACCCTGAATCAAGAAGAAGAGGGCATGACCACGAAAGTAGTGGATCGTCGGCCACGTGTGATCATTGCAGGCTTTGGACGTTTCGGTCAGATCGTCGGACGTTTAATGTATGCCAATAAAATCAAAGTGACGGTATTAGAAAGTGATGCCAGCCAAATTCACCTACTGCGCAAGTATGGTTACAAAGTGTTTTATGGCGATGCTACCCAAATTGATCTTTTGCGGGCTGCTGGCGCAGATAAAGCAGAAGCATTGGTCATTTGTACCGATTCACCTGATGAGGTGATGGCCATCGTTGATATCTGCCGCGTGCACTTCCCGAAACTTAAGTTGCTAGCCCGAGCAAGAAGCCGTGTCGAGGCGTATCAGTTAATGAGCCACGGTGTCGAGAATTACTCTCGTGAAACATTTTTAGGGGCATTGGATCTCGGTCGCCAAGCGCTCGTAGAACTTGGTATGCACCCTTATCAAGCAAAGCGGGCAGAAGCACATTTTCGTAAGTTAGATAATGCTATGCTTAAGGACTTATTGCCTCAGCACAATGAAGATAAGAAATTGGCTCAGAGAGCGAAAGAGGCACGCAAAGAGCTAGAAGAAATTTTTGGTCGTGAGATGGAGAGCGACCATCAGTCACCTAATCATTGGAAGTAGTACTTGAGCCAAGACTCAAGCTAAGGAAATAGCGTGAAAATCAAGAAACGTTTTATTGCCGGCGCTAGCTGCCCAAATTGCAGCCAGCAAGATACCCTGCGCTGGTGGATTGAAAATAATATCGAGTTAGTTGAGTGTGTCGAGTGTGAGTTTACTGAGCAGCGTAAACCGCAATCTGTAGAGAAAAATAAACACTCAGATCAGGAAATGATCGGAATTTTTAAGCCGGAATAATTGAACTTCGATAATTGATCCCCATAATACACCCAGATATCTCAGTACTTAACCCCATTCAGGTTAAGTCAATTAATCTCCCTGGAGTTAGTATGAAAATTGAAAAGAACGTTGTTGCAAGCCTTGCATACAAAGTAATGTTGGAAGACGGTGTGGTTGTTGATCAATCAACTGCAGAAGCGCCTCTAGATTACCTTCACGGTCACAACAACCTAATCACTGGTCTTGAAAAAGAGCTTGAAGGTAAAGTGGCTGGCGACAAGTTCTCAGTAACGGTAGCTCCTGAAGAAGCTTACGGCGAGCACAACGATGCGCTAGTACAACGCGTTCCTGCGGATGTATTCCAAGGCGTTGACCAAATCGAAGTGGGCATGCGCTTCCTAGCTGACACTGACCAAGGTCCAATCCCTGTAGAAGTAACAGAAGTTGACGGCAACGAAGTGGTTGTTGACGGTAACCATATGCTAGCTGGTCAAACACTAACTTTCGAAGTAGAAGTTATGTCTACACGTGAAGCAACAGCAGAAGAGATCGAACACGGTCATATCCATCAAGCTGGTGGTTGTGGTCATGACCATGATCACGACGATGAAGGCTGCTGTGGCGGCGGTAGCTGTGGTTCTCATTAATCACAAGCTCCTTCACTAGATAATCTTATCTAGTAAAGCTTTGAAAAGCGCAAGTTGAGGTTTCAACTTGCGCTTTTTGTTTATCTAAGGTGTAGTGCATAGAAGAAAAGAACAACTCATGGAAAAAGCGATGACAAAACCTTTCTCGATTGCGATTCATGGTGGCGCAGGCACCATTTTACGTGAACAGATGAGCAATGAATTTCAGCAATCCATCTTGGCTGATTTGGAAGCGTCGGTAAAAGCTGGCTATCAAATTCTAGAGAAAGGCGGCGACGCTTTGGATGCGGTTGTGGCTGCAGTAATAGTATTGGAAGACTCGCCTAACTTTAATGCGGGTAAAGGCTCGGTGCTGACCAACAACGAAATGGTAGAAATGGATGCCTCTGTCATGGATGGTCGAAACCAAGCCGCAGGCGCGGTCGCTGGTGTTCGTCATATCAAGAATCCAATTGAGCTCGCTCGTGACGTGATGCGAAACAGCAATCACGTGTTGTTGGTGGGTGAGGGCGCAGAGCAGTTTGCTTTTGAACAAGGCCATGAGTATACCGAACAGGATTACTTCTTTACTGATCGCCGTTATGAGCAGTTGCTGTCTATGCGTGAGAAAGGGCTGTTTGCTTTGTCGGAATCTCGCTACCCAGATGATCGTAAACATGGCACCGTCGGAGCCGTAGCGTTGGACCAACAAGGTAACTTAGCAGCTGCAACCAGCACGGGTGGCGTAACGAATAAGCAATACAATCGAGTTGGGGATTCGGCTTTGATAGGCTGTGGCACGGTGGCCGAAAATGGCGTTGTCGCAGTTTCAACTACGGGTGTCGGTGAGTTTTTTATCCGTAAACGTGTCGCAGAAGACGTCGCCGCGCGGATGCGTTACTTACAAGAAGATATTCATACTGCTTGTGAGCATATTATTCAGGGGGAACTGAAAGAGATGGGCGGCGAAGGCGGTTTAATCGCAATTGACGCGCAAGGTGAGCTGCACTTTGCGATGAACAGCTCTGGTATGTACCGAGCTGGCATCAACACTCAAGGCGAGTTGAGCGTCAAAATCTACGCTGACGAATAGCTTCCCCTTGAGCAATATTCTTAAGTAATCAATACAAAAAAGCCCAGAATATGTTCTGGGCTTTGTGCTATTTGAGCCTGCATTTTAATAATGCGGTGGTGGGGTTTCTTCTGACGGATCGGCTAAATTCGACGAGTCCATATTTTTTACTTTACCTACCACATATTTCATCTGATCGAGCATCTTGGTAATTTGCAGTTGCTGCTGCGATAAGGCGCCGTTCAGATCTTCAATAGTCTGTTCTTGGAACGCAAGCTGACATTCTAAGTCATTAATGCGTGCTTCCAATTGCTGAATGATTTTTTCTGTCATGATCCGTTCTCTAACTGCCAAGCTTGGGCAATACCTGCTGAAGTAGCAGTAATTACGCGTTGTTTTGAATCAAAGGCTGCATCATACACGACCGCACGGGGAGGGCGAGTGTCTTTTTTTGGCTCAACTTCAAATCCGCCAATCCGTTTTCCGGTTTGAGTATCCCATATTGAAACGCGGCCAGAAGGCGTTCCTGTCACTAACTGAGTTCCGTCGTCAGAAAATCGCGCAGTAGAAAAGATCAATTGGCGCGACCAACTGCTCAACTGTGTGACTTCTTGTCCAGTTTTTAAATCCCAAATTACCGCTTGGTTTCCGCCATCGGATGTCATTGCTAACTTGCCATCTCGTTGCAGGGCAACACGAACAACCCGTTGTTCATGTTCGAAGGTCCGCAGCACTTGTCCGGTTTCGGTGTCCCACAAATACGCTTTGTAGTCATTACCACCAGTCAGTGCGAAGCGGCCATTAGGAGAAATGGCGACGGAATTGACTTTTTCACGATGCGCAAGGAACTCCAAGCGACGTCCGGTGACTAAGTTGACGTAAATTGCTTTACCGTTGGATAACCCGAGCAGAACTTGCTCACCGTTACTGGTGATATCAACGTCGCGAATGAGCGCATCAGAAATAGACCAAAGGCCTTCGGATTGCGTCCAACCTAAGTCCCAAACTGCGAAGTTCATTTGGCTTGCTGTGACTGCATAGCGACCATTGTCAGAGATACGAATATGGGATACCACGTTGGCATCGGCATCGAGCTCGCCCAGGTTGGCTAGTTGTTCATTTTGCTCTAGGTCCCACAACATCAAATGGTGTTGCTGAGAATAGAGCAGAGCAAATCGTCCATCTCTGCTAAGTGCGAAGCTCGTCGCACCCTGAGGCTCTATCGGCCAACGGTGCACTTCACGCTCGGCGAAAAAGCAACCATTTAACGTGGTGATGACAATTAAATATAGGAATAAATGAGAAATTCTTTGCATCACATCTAATAATCCGGTTTGTGTCTTAAGACATATAGCTAGTATATTGGTATAACGATTGTCTTCACTAGTCTCATAGAAGATTTGTGCACAACAACCAATGGCAAAGCCATTATTGGGAGAATTTAATGAAATCAGTTTTAAAAGTGTCGCTACTTGCTGCAACAGTTATGCTAGCGGTAGGTTGTCAGAAAGAAGAAACTAAAACAGAAGCCGCACCTCAAGCAGAACAAGTTCAAGCAGAAACCGGTAAAGCGGTTCACTTTAAAACCGACGACGATAAAGCGGCATACGCAATCGGTGTTTCATTTGCTAACTACCTAAGCACAAGCATCGACAAGCCAAGCGAAATCGGCATTAATCTTAACAAAGACTTGGTGCTAAAAGGTATCGAAGACGTCTTCAAAGGCAATGCTGAGTTGAATGAAGAAGAAACACGTGCAGCACTAGAATCTCTAGATAAGCGTGTTGCTGAAAAGATGCAAGCACAAGCGGCTGAGAAAGCAGCTGAAGCAAAAAAAGCTGGCGATGATTTCCGTGCTGAGTTCGAGAAGCAAGAAGGCGTAGTGAAGACAGATACAGGTCTTCTATACCAAGTTATTACTCCTGCTGAAGGTGAGAAGCCAAAAGACACTGATACGGTTCAAGTACACTACAAAGGTACGCTAATCGATGGTACGCAATTTGATAGCTCTTACGATCGTGGTGAACCTGCAACATTCCCACTTAACCGTGTAATCCCAGGTTGGACAGAAGGTGTTCAGCTAATGCCTGTGGGTTCTAAATTCAAATTCGTTATCCCGCCAGAGCTAGCATACGGTGATCAAGACACACCAAGCATTCCTGCTAACTCAACGCTAGTATTTGAAGTTGAGCTGCTAAAAGTTGAGAACGACAACGCAGAGCAATAACAATAAGCCGCGATAAGTTATTGAAAAAGGTCCGTTTAACGGGCCTTTTTTGTTCTAGGTCACTAGTTGGTGAGTTTGCTAGGTTGATTTTCAAATTTTCTGATAAACTTACACCAATTTGTTGATTTTTCGCTCGAAGGCTTATGACAACTACAGAAACAATAAACGCGGAGATGCTGCTCGAAATGGAATCCGTTAACGTGATGCCGTTTACCGAGCACGACAAAATCATTTTAAGATCTTATGAGGCGGTCGTTGATGGTATCGCCAGCCTGATAGGTCCCTTTTGTGAAATCGTTCTTCACTCGCTAGAAGACTTAAATACCTCTGCAATTAAAATCGCTAACGGTGAAAACACGGGTCGCCAAGTCGGCTCACCGATCACTGACTTAGCGCTTAAAATGCTAAAAGACATCGAAGGCTCGGAGCGCAACTTCTCACGTTCGTACTTTACCCGTGCAAAAGGTGGCGTGTTGATGAAGTCGATCACTGTCGCCATTCGTAATGGTGAAAATCGCGTTATTGGTTTGTTGTGTATCAACGTCAACTTGGACGCGCCCTTCTCGCAAGTCCTTCAATCTTTCATGCCAACGCAAGAAGCAAAAGAAGCGGCTTCCTCCGTTAACTTTGCTAGTGACGTAGAAGAGCTGGTGGACCAAACTGTTGAACGCACCATCGAAGAGATCAATGCGGATAAATCCGTATCGAACAACACCAAGAATCGCCAAATCGTGATGGAATTGTACGACAAAGGCATCTTCGATATTAAAGATGCCATCAACCGCGTTGCAGATCGTCTTAACATTTCAAAACACACCGTCTACTTATACATTCGTCAACGTAAAACCGAGGACGATGAAAAGTGAGTAAACTGACTTACACGTTGGTGGTGAACGGTCCTGTTTACGGTAGCCAGTCAGCGCGCAGTGCTTATCAGTTCGCCAAGGCGGTGATTGAGCAAGGCCATCAGTTAGTGAGCGTTTTCTTTTATCAAGAGGGCGTGACCAATGGTACTGCTTTGAGTGTGCCTGCCAACGACGAATTTGATCTCAATAAGGCATGGCAATCTTTGGCAAAAGAGCATGGTGTTCGTCTAGAAACTTGTGTTGCTGCGGCTTTGCGTCGCGGGATCGTAAGTGAAGAAGAAGCGAATCAACATGGTTTGGTCCAGAGCAATCTAGCGGAAGGTTTTGAGCAAGCCGGCTTAGGTAGCTTAGCCGAAGCGATGTTAACCCAAGACAGAGTGGTACAGTTTTGAGTCAGCTAACTTATCTATTTCGTAGCGCACCGCATGGCAGTGCGGCTGGTCGTGAAGGTGTGGATGCACTGTTAGCCGCGTCGGCTTACTGTGAAGATATCAGCGTCATTTTCATGGGAGATGGGGTTTACCAGCTTCTACTAGGACAAGAACCGAGTAAGATCTTGAGCAAAGATTATGCGCCGATGCTGAAGCTTTTCGATTTATACGATATCGAACAAGTCTTTGTGTGCTCAGAGTCATTAGCTCAGCGAGGTTTGGCTCAAGCGGATTTAGTCATTGAAGCTCAAGCGTTAAGCTCAGAGCAGCTCAAAGATAAGTTGCAACACGCTGGCAAGCTACTGTCGTTCTGAGGAAGTTATGCTACATATTATAAAAACGGTCTCCGCCCTAGAAGACGCCATGCCCTTATGTAATGTACAGGATGACATCTTACTTATAGAAGATGCCGTGTACGCTGCTAACTCGCAGCATAAAGCGTTTTCCCACCTAAAAAACCGCAGTGTATTTGTGCTAGAGAGCGATATTCACGCTCGCGGTATTGCGAATCGTATCAGTCCATCACTGACGATCGTGAATTACTCAGGCTTCGTTGAGCTCACAGTTAAACAGGATAAATCGCTTACTTGGGATTGAACGTGATTTACTGTCGCTAAAGCTTTACGGATGAATTGTCCTAATTGAACAAAAAAGATCCGTATATTTCTTGACACACCTCTCACTGCTGCATAGAATTTTGCGTCCCTAACTGCAATGGTAGTTGGGGATAGATTTTTCACAAAGCTTACTTTCAAGTAAATCAGGAGCTAGTTAATGGCAACTATTAACCAGTTGGTACGTAAGCCTCGTGCAAAGCAAGTTGTTAAAAGCAACGTGCCTGCACTAGAAGCGTGCCCACAAAAACGTGGTGTATGTACTCGTGTTTACACTACTACACCTAAAAAACCTAACTCAGCACTTCGTAAAGTTTGTCGTGTACGTCTGACAAACGGCTTCGAAGTTACATCGTACATCGGCGGTGAAGGTCACAACCTTCAAGAGCACAGTGTTGTACTAATCCGTGGCGGTCGTGTAAAAGACCTTCCGGGTGTACGTTACCACACTGTTCGCGGTGCACTTGACTGTGCTGGCGTTAACGACCGTAAACAAGGTCGTTCTAAGTACGGTGTGAAGCGTCCTAAGTCTTAATGGATTCCGTTAAGTAAGGCCAAACACTAAATTATTTTTAATTTTTTGAAAAAACTGAAAAGTTTTGGATAAAACCTGAAGAAGACAACGGAGATAAATCCATGCCACGTCGTCGCGTCATTGGTCAGCGTAAGATCCTTCCAGATCCAAAATTCAAATCTGAATTGCTGGCAAAATTCGTTAACATCCTAATGGTTGACGGTAAAAAATCTACTGCAGAGAAAATCGTTTACACTGCACTAGATGCTATGGCTGAAAAGTCTGGTAAAGACCACTTAGCTATTTTTGAAGAAGCTCTTGAAAACGTACGCCCTGCGGTAGAGGTTAAATCTCGCCGTGTTGGTGGTTCAACTTACCAAGTACCTGTAGAAGTACGTCCGGTTCGCCGTAACGCACTTGCTATGCGTTGGTTGGTTGAAGCTGCGCGCAAGCGTGGTGAAAAATCTATGGCTCAACGCCTAGCAGCTGAAATGCTAGACGCGTCTGAGAACAAAGGTACTGCGGTTAAGAAACGTGAAGACGTTCACCGCATGGCTGACGCAAACAAAGCGTTCGCTCATTACCGCTGGTAATACCTTCTGTGCTGCGAGGTTCTCTCGCAGCACTTTTCTATACTCTAAGGTACACCTTAGTAAGAGGATACAATCGTGGCTCGTAAAACTCCTATTGAGCGCTACCGTAATATCGGTATCTGTGCTCACGTAGATGCAGGAAAAACAACCACAACTGAGCGTATTCTGTTCTACACTGGCCTTTCTCACAAAATCGGCGAAGTTCACGATGGTGCAGCAACCATGGACTGGATGGAGCAGGAGCAGGAACGTGGTATCACTATCACATCCGCTGCGACTACTACATTCTGGCGTGGTATGGAAGCACAGTTCCCTGAGCATCGCGTAAACATCATTGATACCCCTGGACACGTTGACTTTACTATCGAAGTAGAGCGTTCTCTTCGTGTACTTGATGGTGCTGTGGTTGTGTTCTGTGGCTCATCTGGTGTTGAACCTCAGTCTGAAACTGTATGGCGTCAAGCAGACAAATACCACGTTCCACGTTTGGTATTTGTAAACAAGATGGACCGTGCGGGCGCAGACTTCCTACGCGTTGTGGACCAAATTAAAAATCGTCTTGGTGCGAACCCTGTTCCAATCCAACTGAACGTTGGTGCAGAAGATGAGTTCAGAGGTGTCATCGACCTTATCAAGATGAAGATGATCAACTGGAATGAAGCCGATCAAGGCACTTCGTTTACTTACGAAGACATCCCAGCTGACATGATCGAACTTGCTGAAGAGTGGCGCAACCACATGGTTGAATCCGCTGCCGAAGCTAGCGAAGAGCTGATGGACAAGTACCTTGAAGAAGGTGAATTGACTGAAGCTGAGCTCAAACAAGCTCTACGTACTCGTACACTAAACAACGAAATCGTACTGGCCACTTGTGGTAGTGCGTTTAAGAACAAAGGTGTTCAAGCGGTACTAGATGCTGTGATCGAGTTCTTGCCATCGCCAGTTGACGTACCTGCAATTAAAGGTGTTGACGAAAGAGAAAATGAAGTTGAGCGTCACGCTGACGACAACGAACCATTCTCTGCGCTAGCATTTAAGATCGCGACTGACCCATTCGTGGGTACGCTAACGTTCATGCGTGTTTACTCTGGTGTAGTAAACTCCGGCGACGCTGTTTACAACTCTGTAAAAGAGAAGAAAGAGCGTTTCGGTCGTATCGTTCAGATGCATGCGAATAAGCGTGAAGAAGTGAAAGAAGTTCGCGCTGGTGATATCGCTGCTGCTATCGGTCTGAAAGACGTAACAACAGGTGACACACTGTGTGATCAGAACCACAAAGTGATTCTAGAGCGCATGGAGTTCCCTGAACCAGTTATTCAGATTGCTGTAGAACCTCGTTCTAAGGCAGACCAAGAGAAAATGGCTATCGCGCTAGGTAAACTGGCTGCGGAAGATCCATCATTCCGCGTGGAAACGGACGACGAATCAGGTCAGACTCTGATCTCAGGTATGGGTGAACTTCACCTAGACATTATCGTTGATCGTATGAAGCGTGAATTCAGCGTTGATTGTAACGTTGGTAAACCTCAGGTTGCTTACCGTGAAACCATTCGTGGTAAAGCGGAAGTTGAAGGTAAGTTTGTTCGTCAATCAGGTGGTCGTGGTCAATACGGTCATGTGTGGGTCAAACTTGAGCCTTCTGAACCTGGCGAAGGTTTCGTATTCGTAGACGAAATCGTGGGTGGTGTGATTCCTAAGGAATACATCAGTTCGGTATCGAAAGGTATCGAGGAACAAATGAATAGTGGTGTTCTAGCGGGTTACCCTGTACTAGATATTAAAGCTACACTATTTGATGGTTCTTACCACGATGTAGACTCAAGCGAGATGGCGTTTAAGATCGCTGGCTCGATGGCATTCAAGAAAGGTGCACTAGAAGCACAACCTGTGATTCTAGAACCAATGATGAATGTCGAAGTAACCACTCCGGAAGACTGGATGGGTGACGTTGTTGGTGACCTAAACCGTCGTCGCGGTATCATTGAAGGCATGGACGAAGGTGTGGCTGGTCTTAAGATCATCCGTGCTCAAGTACCACTATCTGAAATGTTCGGTTACGCAACTGATCTACGTTCTGCAACTCAAGGCCGTGCGTCTTACTCTATGGAGTTTCACGAGTACGCTGAAGTGCCGAAAAACTTCGCAGATAAAATTATTGCAGAGCGTGGTTACTAATTGACGATTGAACTACAAAAAGTTTACGACTTTTTGCGAGATCAGGGCGTCCAAATATTGCGCTAACGGGCGTTGGCGCATAAAATAACAATTTCTGGCGCGTCGTCGATCAATAATGATCACGACGAATCATAACTAGGAAGGAACACGATCGTGTCTAAAGAAAAATTTGAACGTACGAAACCGCACGTTAACGTTGGTACTATCGGCCACGTTGACCACGGTAAAACAACTCTAACTGCAGCTATCTGTACTACTCTTGCTAAAGTTTACGGCGGTGT
>NZ_JAKKCK010000006.1:0-230532 GCF_021725735.1 Vibrio sp. J2-3(2022) | reverse complement strand
GTAACGCTGAGCGGTCATCGCTGATACGTTAGTGTTTACATTCACTGCCATGGTGATTTCTCCAATTGATTTTCCGGTATAGCGGTTTCCGACGTCTCGGAAAACCAAGTAGTTCTCTCAAAGTTACCCCTATTAACGACACCAAATTCAGAAGCTTTAGAAAAAAATTTAAAAAAATAACATTGCGAGATTTGGCTAAAAAAATTGAAGAAAAGTAAGAAAAAGTGCTCAAGTTTCCACAAATCGAGCCGAGAGGGCCAAATTGTATAGAAAATCAGCAAAAGGAAACAATTGAAGGTAAGTTCGCAGACGATAGACGTGAGAATTAGAAAAGAAAAAGCCCCTTTTCCTTTGAGAGAACTGGGGCTAGGTTGGTCGCCAGAGCCTATGTGGAGATCAAGAGAAATGAACACATTTCCGGCATACCGAGTGCAACTTTACATTGAAAATGATTGGCAGGTGAGAGATGAGAGAGCCGCTCATTCTATTATAAAGTTGCTTGCCAAAAGCCTGCATTCCCATCCACGTCTGAATGTATTGAGTACAGGCTAAGTAAACTACTGCAATAGTGACATTGCAGAGTTTGGCAACTGTTTCGCTTGAGCAAGAATCGATGTACCTGCTTGTTGCAAAATTTGTGCTTTGGTCATTTGCGTGGTTTCTTTCGCAAAGTCCGTGTCTTTAATTCGGCTGTTCGACGCGTCAACGTTTTCTTGGATGTTTGCCAAGTTGTTGATGCTGTGACTCAGACGGTTTTGCTTCGCACCCAGATCCGCACGTTGTGAATCCACGTATTTCAGTGCCGAATCCAGCACAGAGATAGCGTTTTGAGAACCTTGTACGGTTGTCATATCAATATCTTGTACTGATGTTCTAAGAGGTTCATCGCTCAAACCAAGCTCAGACGCCAATCCACCCGAAATTGAAATCTCACCCTGAACGTTTGGATGTGCAACAAAAACTTGTAACTTGCCATCTTCACTTACAGACGCGTTGATCATATCAGACTGACCATTAATGTACGTAGCAAGCTCTTCGATGTCGTCACCTGCTTTTGCATTAATGTTGATTTCTAGATCATCGACATTGCCGTCTTCGTCTTCACCCATACCTGGCAAAGTGATTTTTAGGTCCGATTTAGCTGGGTCAACGCCCCAATCTTTATCTTTACCGTTTTCCGATAAGAAGGTCACACCGCCCATGCGAGTATCGTCCGCACGAATGCTGGTTAGCCCCATGATCATTGCTTCACCTGAGCTCGCACCAATCTGGAATGCCGCTTCACCGAATGAGCCGTTCAATAGACGACGGCCACCGAATGACGTGGTTTCTGCGATACGGTTTAGCTCGTCAATCAATGCCATTGACTCTTCGTTGATCGCCTGACGCTCAGCCGGAGAGTTAGTACCGTTCGATGATTGGATAGCAAGGTCACGCATACGTTGCATGACAGATGTTGCCTCATTCATCGCACCTTCAGCGGTTTGTGCAATCGAGATACCATCGTTCGCGTTACGCATTGCGACATCTAGACCACGAGACTGTGCAGTTAAGCGGTTAGAGATCTGTAGACCTGCCGCATCATCTTTTGCACTGTTAATCTTATGTCCTGAAGATAAGCGCTCCATCGACGTGTTTAATTCGTCAGTCGCTTTGTTTAGGTAACGCTGCGCGGTCATCGCGGAGACGTTAGTACTAACTGTTACAGCCATTTTGCTCTCCTTTTGAGTTCGCAAGCTTTTGCGAAGCGGCCAGCTTTACTCTCATTTGGATAAGCACTGACCGTAAAAATTACTTGCTAAATCTGCCTTAAACGCAGGGTTTAGAATCTCTAAATCTGTTCTGATATTTTCAATACAATTTGTGTGCCAACTTATAAAATTTATTTCACCGCTTTTAAAAGAAGCACATAAACAATAAGTTAGCGTTATCACTAAACCATTTCCGGATAATGAGGCTCATCTTGCTTCATAGATATTGACCGCTACTTTGTTGCCGCCCGACTTGCCTCTCGCGTCATTGCCGCTTTGGGTAAAATCGTGCCGCATAGCATGACTCTTAATTTACGTCGATTTATCGCACTTAAGGCTTTGCACATAAGGCATCAAAAATCAGACAGTGTGTCTTAAGTCAGACTAAATATAGTTAAACAGAGTTAGATCTTTGGTCTTACCGAATGCTTGTTGCGATGCCTGTAACGCTCGCGAGTTTTCACTGAACTCGATAACGGCTTTAGAGTAATCCAAATCCTCAAAGTTGCTCTTCGCTTTCGCCAGAGACAAATTAAAGTCTTCGTGGTTTTGCTCTTGGATATCGAGCGTGCTCAATCGAGCGCCAGCATCAGTACGCGCTTTATTCAAATGGATAAAAGCAGCGTGAAATTCTTCTGTCATTTGGTGCAATTTGGCGGTCGCCGACGTATCCGACACCGATTTATCTGACCACGCCATTGCATCCTTGAAGGTATCGAAAATGCTGAACTCTGCCCGCTTTTCGATCTCGATGCTATCGCCAGGCGTAATTTGACCTTTTACGTGCACTTTCAGGCCTTTGTACTCAATGCCTTTTTCTGGAGAAAACTCATCGGCATCCACGACTTTACCGTTACGCTCTAGTTGGTAACCAAATTTGCCGTTGTTCATATCGACAAATGTCACGCGATACGCCGCATCATCCTTCGTATCAACGTTAGTGGCTCTGTTTAATAGCAACTCAGAACCGTTTTGTAGATCGTAATTCGGCTGATAATCGCCAAATGGGTTTGGTATCTCCATAAACAGCTTGCTGCCAGGATCGTTCATTGGCATCTCAAGCATGCTGGAGACTTTCATTTTGCGCTGGTAATCGTCTCCAGCGTACTGAACACTACCGTCTTTATCGCGATAGAATGGTTGGCTTTTTGGCTTAGTGCCAGCAAACACGTAGTTACCAGATTCATCTTGCGAATTCACTAAGTTAAGGAAGTTGTTCGCAATCTCTTCTAGCTCACGCTTCTTTGCTTGTCGGTCTTCCGCAGAAAACGCACCGTTAATCATCTCCATCGTTAAGCGCTTCGACTCGTCGGCAAAATTCTCTGCATTGGCGATATTAACTTCGTGGTTTTCTAGACGATTACGCACCAACACTATTGAGCTAAGGTATTGTTGTAGCTGTTCTTGTTGCTGACTAATATTTTGAATGTAATGCGACGCAAGGGGATCGTCGCTAGGTTTCAGTAACTTTTTCCCTGAAGCAAGTTGCTCTTGGTTATGGTGAACCTTATTCTCTTGACGACGCAAATCATTTTGTACGGACTGATAGTTATGGAAACTAGAAATTCGGGTTAGCACTTATCTCTTCTCCTTACCTCAGTTGTAAAATGGTATTGAAGGTATCATTCGCCGCTTGCATCACACGTGATGAAGCCATGTACGCTTGTTGAAACTTCATCATGTTGGCCGCTTCTTCATCGAGGTTAACGCCAGAGATAGAAGCAACGCGCTCTTGTGCCGCCTCATGCTCTAAGCGAGCGACAGAGGCTAATCGGTTTGCTGTAGAAGATTTCAATCCGACTTCGGTATTGAGGTTGTGATAAACATCAATCAAAGTACTGGATTTTCCGTCCATCATCTTATCTGTTTGGATCTTCTGCATTTTTCTCAAGTTGCCATTACCACCTTCCGAAGGCACCAAGTTCGCGGTGAACTTGTCATTCATCAGCGCACCTTCGCTCAGCTCAAATACAGTCGCATCGCCATTTTTATACAGCGGATGACTTTTCGGCACTGAGATTTCAATCATCGGGTTATCTTTGTCTAGCGGGTATGAGTATTTGTCCGATAGCAAATTGCCTTTGTTGTCCGTGATCTTTAACCATGGCTTATCATGTTTCTCGTCGGCTGGTTGTACGGTAACCTCAAACTCTTTGACATCCCCCGCCTCACGAATTTTGAACTTGGCATTACCTTGAGCAAAAGTGGTTGAAGCTTCATAACTTTGCGCTGCAATGGCTTTTGCATCATTGGTTTCCATCTTGATGATGGCTGCGCCACTTCGTGTTGGGCGCAATAATACGCGCTCACCAGCGGCAAGACCTTCACCGATTTGCACTTTCATACCATCCAGAACAAACGAAGAATCTGATTGATCAATGTTCAACGACATTTGCTCACCTTTCGGTGTTGTCACGCTATACTGGTCGCCATCATAACGTAGCGAATATTCACCACCTTTGATCGCTGAGATATCATCAATGTACACCGCAACATCAGCCTGAGAGTCAGGCGCAGCAAAAACTCGAGATTTTGCCACCAGCTCAGAGTTCACGTCGGTAAATACGTCTTTACCTATCTTACCGTTAAGATCCAGACCTTGAGATTGCAGCTGATTAATTTTGTAGGAAAAGCCCGTCGCTAAACGGCCCATTTCATCCTGAAGTTGTGGAATGTGTTTGTCGCGCATTTCAAGCAAGGCACCGATTTTGCCATCCATGTCGTCAGACTTGATCGCTTTAATGCCATCCCCTTCCACCATTGCTAAGCGTCTTTGGTGAACATCAGGATAGCCGTCAATCATTTTGAGCTGGCTTGCTTCCGTGCCCGAAACTAGCGTGTGTCCATTGCCGATGTGAACATTAAACCCTTCGGCATTTTTGCGTGGGGTTACGGTAACTTTGGTGTACTCAGATAACTCAGTAACCAGCTTTTCATGCTGGTCCATCAAATCATTATGTGGACCGGGTGTGCGCATCATTAACCGATGCACATCGCGGATTTCCAACGCAAGTTGGTTCACGCGTTCAATGCCCATATCCAATTTTTTATTGGTCACATCAGATTGCAATCGCACGGTTTCATGGAAGTCATTTAATGTATCAGAGAAGATTTTCGCCTTTTCCAATACCACTTTCCGTGCCCCCAAATCGTTCGGGGTATCTGCCATGGTTTTGACCGCATCGAACCACTCGTTCAAGTTCTCTGGAATTTTCTTCGATGCAACTGAGCTCAACATGCTAGAGAGCATATCAAGATTGTCTTGGGTATCCGTTTTGTTGGCATTGTTGGTTGACGACAAGTTCAGTTCATTCACGGCAAACTGATCCCACGAGCGGCGAACATTTTCCACATGCACCCCCATGCCGTAGGTAGAACCACCAAACATGCGCGGATCATTCGTACCTTGGATAACAGACTGGCGGCTATAACCCTCTGTATTAACATTAGAAATGTTATGACCAGTGGTGTTTAATTGTCTCTGAGCAGTAAGCACACTTTGAGTACCTACATTCAGAAGATCTGACGCCATACATGCCCCCAAAAACGAAATAAAATCGGCAAAACCGATCACCTAGACACATCAAAGCAAAAGGTGTGCCAAATAAAAGAGAGGTGTGAATGTTCAGAAAAAGTAAAGGCTTGCACTGTGGCAAGCCTTCGAAAACAACATGAACTGGCGAAGAGTAAATTACATACTTTCGATTTTCTGCTTCACCTGCAGGACTTTGTCTGCGTAATTCGGATCGGTCGCGTAACCCGCGCTGTGAATGCCGCGAATGAAGGACTCTGAATTCCCTCGCTGTTGCAATGCTGTCTCGTAACGTGGGTTGTCATTTAAAAAGCGCACAAAGTCATTAAAGCTGTCTTCGTAATTTGAGTAGGCGCGAAACGCTGCCGTCTCTTTCACTGGCGTATTATCGTGGAACTCTAGCGTTTGAGTCGTCACTTTGTCACCCTGCCAGCTTCGATCTGCTTTGATGTTAAATAAGTTGTTGCTGCTGCCACGCGCGTTCTTCACGACCTTTTGTCCCCACCCGGTTTCCAAAGCCGCTTGCGCAAGTAGCAGAGATGGCTCGACACCTAGGGCTTTCGCGGCTTTCTCCGCGTATGGCTTCATCGAGTTAACAAAAGATTCTGGCGAATCGAATCGAGTTGGTTCATTGCTTGGTCGTGATAGCTGACCAGATTCAATCAAGCGCTGTTCAATCTCACGCGCTTTTTTCGGGTCAACACGACGATATTCCACGGCATTATTTGCCGCATCACGCATTGCCGTTTCACTCTTGTCGTTACCTTGCCCAGCCGTTAATTGCTTAACAATCATATCGGCCAAGCCCATTGAACCAGACGAACTGAGCTCGCTCGCCATCTGCTCATCCAGCATTTGTCGGTAGAACTTCTCGTTCTGGCTGTTCATCATGTTGGACTCAAAGCCCTCATTGGCTTCTCGCATGGATTTCAACATCATGGAGGTGAAAATAGATTCGAACTGACGAGCCGCTGCACGCAGTGCTTCTTGCTCGCCATCTTTACCTTCTTTCACTGCTTTTTGACGCAAGGTATCCAGCGAACTGATGTCATGAATAAAACCAATGTCGTTAGGATTGTTCATTATACCTACCTCCTAACCATTAAATGATGATCAACTGGCCTTCAATGGCACCAGCTTGTTTCAATGCTTGCAAGATAGCCATCAAATCCGACGGCGCTGCGCCGACTTGGTTAACGGCACGGACCAAATCATCCAACGTTAAGCCTGGCTCAAACTTAAACATCTTACCCTGCTCTTCGCTGACTTCGATATCCGAGTCTGGCACGACAACGGTTTGCCCGCCAGAAAAGCCGTTCGGTTGGCTAACATTCAGGTTTTCTTTGATCGCAACCGTCATGCCGCCATGCGTTACCGCAGCAGGTTTAAGGCGAACATGCTTACCAACTACGATGGTACCCGTGCGAGAGTTAACGATGATTTTGGCTGCGCCATCTGCTGGGTCGAACTCTAGGTTTTCAATTGCCGATAAGAACGCCACACGCTGGCTGACATCACGAGGGGCACGTACACGTACCGACGTCGCGTCTACTGCACTCGCCATTTGTGGGCCAAGGAAGTTGTTTACCGCATCCGCCATACGTTGAGCCGTTGTGAAGTCTGACTCAAGCAAGTTGAACGTGATGTAATCACCACGACCAAATGGGTTTGGAATTTCTCGCTCTACTGTCGCACCACTAGAGATAAGACCAACGGTTGGATTGTTACCTACGATTTTTGAACCGTCAGCACCTTCAGCACTGAAGCCGCTCACCACTAAGTTACCTTGAGCAACCGCGTAAACTTGACCATCGAGACCTTTGAGGAACGTTTGCAGTAGCGTACCACCACGCAAACTTTTGGCACTTCCGATGGAAGAGACTGTCACGTCTACTTGCTGACCCGGCTTAGAGAAAGGCGGCAACTCTGCCGTTACCATGACTGCAGCAACGTTTTTAATTTTTGGCTTTGTGCCCGGCGGCATCTGAATGCCGAAGTTTTGCAGCATAGCGGCGAAACTTTGCTCCGTAAACGGGTTCGCTTCGCCTGTGCCAGGTAAGCCTGAAACCAAACCATAACCCACGAGTTGGTTGCTTCGTACACCTGCCACTTGCGCGACGTCTTTGATACGTGCAGCTTGGGCAGCGCTAGAAAACAGAGCAACGCTCATCAGTATTAAAAGGAGTTTTTTCATGCTTACTTATCTCTTGCAGTCAAATTGCCGTCAGCACGGCGTGTTATAGCGCTACATTAAAGAATCGTGCCAAGAAACCCGGCTCTTGCATATCTTGTTGTACACCGGTGCCAGAATACTGAATTCTTGCGTTAGAAACGCGGTTTGATGCAATAGTATTGTCGAAACTAATGTCATCCGGACGAATAGTGCCGCTTAAACGTATGTACTCATCACCCGTATTAAGCGTCATCCATTTTTCTCCACGGATAACGAGGTTGCCATTTGCCAAAACTTCAATCACCTCAACAGTAATGTAACCACTGATGCTGTTACTCTGCTTAGCAGAAGAGTCACCCGCAAATGAGTTTGAGTTATTTAAGTCATAAGAGAAATTGTATTTGCCACCAATTTGCAGCTCTTCGCCACCCACTTGAAGCGGGTCCATTTGCGCTTCATTAGTTTTCGATAAATCGGCATTGGCGCTTTTCGTGGCGCTGGTAGTCTCATCCAGTGTCACGGTAATAATGTCGCCAATACCACGTGGCTTGGAGTCGTCGTAAAGATCGGTAATGTGCTCGGCGCTAAACAGTGAACCTGTTGCAGCAGCATAATGCTCAGGTTTCTTTTTCGGATGAATAGGAGCCCATGCAGGATCACCCGCAACCGGATCGCTTCTGCCACGCAGTGTATCCACGATACCGCTGCTCTCTTCTTTCGATTTATCGCCTTCTACCGCGTCAACCACCGTCGTTGCTTGTGTCACTTCATCCGTTTCAATCGGCTCTAACATGGCACAACCCGACATCGTGGCAATCAAAGCAAGTAGACAAATACGTTTCATCGTGAGCTCCTCAATTCTTGCTCTTAACCGTTATAACTGCTGGTTAACGAAGCTCATCATCTTATCGACTGACGAGATCACTTTTGAGTTCATTTCGTAAACGCGCTGGGCTTCGATCATGTTGACCAACTCTTCCGTTACATTCACGTTAGACGCTTCCAGCATGGATTGACGGATTTCACCCAAACCGTCCAAACCTGGAACACCCTCTTGTGGATCGCCACTGGCACCCGTTGGTAAGTAAAGGTTCTGGCCAATTGGCTCTAGGCCACCTGGGTTAACAAAGTCTGTAATGGTTAGCTGACCAACGACTTGGTTGTCTTGCTGACCACGGACGCGAACCGATACTTCACCATCCGTACCGACAGTGATAGAAATCGCATCTTCTGGAATCACAATTTCAGGTTCTACAGGGTAGCCAGAACCCGACGTGACTAACGTGCCTTCACCATTTAACGTGAACTGACCGTTACGGGTGTAACCGATGTTGCCATCCGGCAACGTCACTTGGAAGAAGCCGTCGCCTTCAACCATCATGTCCAGTGCGTTGGTCGTTGTCTGCGCATTACCATGCGTGTGCACTTTTTGCGTCGCAACCACTTTAGAACCCGCACCTAGCATCAAGCCACTCGGAAGCTCAGTGTTCTGAGATGATTGGCCGCCAGGCTGGTTGATGTTCTGATAGAACAAATCTTCGAATACCGCACGGCTCTTTTTGTAGCCCACAGTAGAGGCGTTCGCCAAGTTGTTCGAAATCGTGGCAATGTTGGTTTGTTGGGCGTCTAGACCTGTTTTACTTACCCATAGTGCTGGATGCATAGTGAACCTCTAACTCTGTTAACTCATACGAAGCAGTGAATCTGAAGATTTATCCATCTCTTCAGCAGTGCTCATCATCTTGACTTGCATTTCAAACTGACGCTGTAAGTCAATCAATGCGGTCATTTCACCTACGGCATTCACGTTACTGCCTTCAATCGCTCCTGTCTGGAGGCTAACAGTAGCGTCTGCTTCGTAAGGTTGGTTTGGAGTTTTATGGCGAAATAAGCCATTGGTGTCTTTAAATAAGCTTTGATCATTAGGCTTAACAAGCTTAATGCGATCAACCGCTTGGAATTCTTCCGCCGGGGCACCTTGAGGAAGCACAGAGATGGTGCCATCACGACCGATTTCAATTTTGGAGAGAGGAATAGGCAAAGTAATCGGCGCATCGTTTTCACCCAGCACCAAATGGCCACTTGCGTTAGTAAGCATGCCATTTTGATCGACTTTTAGGTTACCGTTACGGGTCAACCCTTCTTTACCCGTGTGATCGAGTACCGATATCCAGCCGCTGCCTTCAATAGTCACATCCAGATCACGCCCTGTTGTAATCACACTACCTTGAGCAAAGTTATGCCCTGGACGCTCTGTCATGCTGAACACACGTGAAGGATGGCCTTCACCATAAGCCTGCATTGAGCGAGCCTGTGCTAAATCCGCACGAAACCCTGTCGTGCTTACGTTAGCCAAGTTATTAGCACGCAATTGTAGTGCCTGCATATTTTGCTTGGCCCCACTCATTGCGAGAAACAGTGCGCGATCCATAAATTACTCCAAAAACTTCTCTGTACACGGAGTAAAAGCAATAGTTATGCCAACACAAAATGAGCTTATTTATCAAACACTTAAATAAGAAACAAAAGATTAAGAGGGGTTTCAGTGGCAGAAAACTGCAACAAGGGGCAAGGTTTTGATCCACATGGCGGCAACGGCGGCAAATCAGAGATCAAAGCATGCTTAACCTGAACTGAGGTATTTTCAGGCTAAGCATCAGATGAATGTCATGATGTTATCAAGCCAAGTGGCGAAAGCTCGCCTAACTTGATGATGCAGATTATCGGATCTGCAGGATATTTTGTTGTAGCTGGTTGTGCACTTCTAGCGAACGTGAGTTTGCTTGGAAGTTACGCTGAGCAGAAATCAGGTCCACCAGCTCCTGCGTCATATCAATGTTTGACTGTTCCAGCATACCGTTGTTGATGGTGCCAAAAGAGCCTTTGTTAGATTCACCCCAAATCTTGTCACCAGAGAACTGAGTTGAATCCCATTGCGTACCGCCCTTCTTATCCAGACCTTGCTCGTTTGGAACACGTACTAGCGCGACACGACCCAATGTGACGTTTTCGCCGTTTGAGTAAGTCCCCATTACGCTGCCGTTTTCATCGAAGTCAACTTTGGTTAGGAAACCCGTTGTTGCACCGTCTTCATCGAACTTGGTCAATTCGAACGGAGCGGCAAACTGTGTTGCCGAGCCTAAACCAAAGTTAAGCGTCTGCGCAGGATCGGCACCATTCATATCGACTGGTGTCGTGTTCGTCGCCGGATCGCCTAATGCCACAGACGTAATTGGCTGACCATTGTTCAAGCTCGCCAACGTACCATCGTTGTTGAACTTCATGGTATGACCCACATGGCCTGTTGGCGTTTGTGCATCACCTGCCGCAACATTTAAAGGCTTTTCACCTTCTTTGTCTGTCACGGTGTAGTAAGTGTTCCACGTGTTTGGCTGAGTCTGATCTTTCAAGTAGTACGTCGTTAGCTTGTAAGACTGACCCATCGAGTCATAAATAGTCGAAGAGGTTGAACGGTTGTATGTATCTGGGTCTGAAAAATCAAACTGAGTCGGATCTTTCAAATCGCCGTTAGCTGGCAAGTTCACGCCCACTTCAATGTTTGCTGTTTGCTTTGGCTTACCAAATTCAGCAGGAATATTGATAGGTTGTGGCTCGTATGAAGAAACCTCACCAGAGCTTGGATCCACTTGGTAACCTAATAAGAACTCATCGTTCGCGGTCACCATGTAGTTTTCTTTATTTAAATGGAATGCACCATTACGTGTCAGTTCATTCTGTTGTGGAGTCAGACGCTCCTTCGCCACGGCGAAGAAACCTGTACCCGAAACACGCAGATCCATTGGGTTGTTGGTGTAAATGCTTGAGCCTTCATGGAACTGCTGCGCCACTTGGCTTGCTTGCGCACCACCACCCGGCGTGGTTTTTGCGTTAGTAAATAAAGAGTTAGAGTAAACATCAGCAAACTCAGCACGGGACTCTTTAAAGCCGTACGTGTTGGCGTTCGCAATGTTGTTACTGGTGGTGTTCAAATCCAGTTGGGCGGCGGACAAACCGCTTAAAGATACATATGACATTCCAAAATCTCCTAATCTAGCGAGCTATGACTACGCTTTGCCGACTTCCAAAACTTCTGCAAGTCGAACTGGCGATTCAAAACCAGCCAGATTGAGTAATACGTTTCCGTCACCTTTGCCGAGCAATACGCTGTTTACGTTGGCGTATGTCGATACTGGGAACTCTTGCGACTCCCCTTCAACTAAGCCAGACGCTTTCACTTTGTATTTGCCAGCAGGCAGTGGATTTCCGCTTTCATCTTTACCGTCCCAAAGCACACGCGTGTCGCCGGCTGGTTTCGCTCCTACCTCAAAAGTACGAACCAGTTGGCCAGCTTCATCCTCTACACGAACAAACAGATTATCGATAGATTGTGAAAGCTTAACCATTGCCGCCATTGGCGCGTCGTCCTGCTTCACACCTGCCGCTCCTGGGACCAATACGTCACGTCCTACCAAAGAGGAAGCTTGTAACGCTTGGTTTGATGTCATTGACGAGTTCAAACTCTCAAACTGAGTGTTCATCTTGCCAATGCCATCAACGGTCGCAAATGAAGCCATTTGCGCAATCATCTGGTCATTACTTACCGGCTTAAAAGGGTCCTGTTGAGACAATTGCTTCGTGAGCAATGATAAGAAGTCTTCCTGTTTTAGGTCCTGCTTACCCGTGCTCTCTTCCGTCTTCTTGTTACTCTCTTGTAGACTTTTAAGCTGGTCGATATAGGACAAGCCGCTTTGACCAACGTTGTTAATTCCGGCCATACGCTACCTCCTTATCCTTATTGACCCATCTGCAGCGTACGCAGCAGCATTTGTTTACTAGAATCTGCTACTTGCACATTGGTTTGGTATGCGCGAGAAGCTGAAATCATGTTCGCCATTTCTTCCATTACATTGACGTTCGGCTTGTAGATGTAGCCTTCTTCGTTTGCAAGGGGATGGTCTGGGTTGTACTCCGCACTCAGCGGTTTATCGCTTTCTACAATGCCCATCACTTTCACTGGCACCGTATCACCGCCACGCATGGCGTTACTTAACTCAGCACCAAACACAGCATGGCGCGCTTTATAAGTGTCTTTCGCAGAGCTGCTGACACTGTCGGCGTTCGCCAAGTTGCTTGAGGTAGTGTTCAGACGAACGGATTCAGCGCTCATTGCGGAACCTGTCACATTGAAAACGTTAAATAAGCTCATCTAAATTATTCCCCTTTGATTGCTTTGGTTAAGTTCTTGAATTTGCTGCCTAGAAAGTCGAGTGATGCTTGGTGTCTGATTTGGTTTTGCATAAACAAGTTACGCTCTAAATCCAAATCAACCGTATTGCCATCACCCGTATCAGGTTGCGTAGGAAGACGATATAGCTTGTCCCCAACCAACGTTGTAGTGGCAGGAATATGCCGACCATCCGTACGACTAAGACCAATGCTTGCCCCAGATGTTGCCGCTTGCAATTCCTTCGCAAAGTCTAAACCTCTTGCTTTGTAACCAGGCGTGTTGGCTTGTGCAATGTTGGTGGAAATCACCTCAGCATTGCGCTCACGTACGCCCACCGTGTGCTGGTGGATGCCTAGTGCATTGTCAAAAGATATAGCCATGTTTGCCTCTACAATTAAGAACTGACCGTGATTGATAACCAAAAAGCAATTAGCATGCCAAAAACATAAAGCGCTCTATCTACTTAATAGCTATCACCCATTGGAATAGCAATAAGTGAGCCAAAGTGACTGGAATGTCATGTCGTTTCACCTTGTTCACTTAATAAAGATACACCGTGATGAGGGAACAAAGCAAAATCGCGCTTCAATTTAGCAAGTGAAAACGTGGAAACACTCGAAGGCAGGAAACCAGCAAACAAAAAAAGCCTGACACTAGGTCAGGCTTTTTATCAATGAAGAGATACCGCTATTTAAGCTTGTAAATGATACCCGGATTACAGCGCACCATTTCAAATTTATCAGTCAGACCAGTTAGCGACTCTGATGCCCCTAACAGCAGATAACCACCTGGGTTTAAGCTGCTCGCCATTTGGTTAAGCACTTTTGATTTCATTTCCGGTGAGAAGTAAATCAGCACGTTGCGACAAAAAATAATGTCGAACTTACCCATCAGTGCATAACTGTCCATCAAGTTTTGTGGACGAAAGTTCACCAAACGTTTGACGTTGTCTTTGACTTTCATACGGCCACCGTCCGCATCCTCAAAGAAGGTGCGGCGACGTTCTGGTGAAAGTCCGCGCCCTAGAGCCAAATTGTCATACACACCTGCACGACACATTTCGAGCATACTTGCTGAAATGTCTGTTGCTGTAATAGACACGTTTGGTAACAAACCCGGCTTGCGCTGTTGCGTTTCCAGAATCGTCATTGCAATAGAATACGGCTCTTGGCCCGATGAACTGGCTGCAGACCAGATCTTGATTGGGCGCTTGCTTGCCGCTACTTCTGGCAATAATTTGTCAGCTAAAACTGTGAACGGATAAGTATCTCGAAACCACAAGGTTTCGTTAGTCGTCATCGCGTCCACAGCGGCCACTCGTAATTCACGATTGCGCCCTGTAACAACATCACGTAGCAAATCTGATAACGATGCGAGCTTAAACTTCGTCACTAAAGGACTCAGTCGGCTACGCACAAGGTATTGCTTGCTATCACCTAACACGATGCCACATTGCGATTCTAGAAAACGGCTAAAGTCACGATACTCTTGATCACTGATTGTAATAGCAGTCATTAATGTCTCTTTTATTGTGTTAATGCAGATTTAACCGCGTTACCCAATTCATCTGGGTTAAATTTCGCAATGAAGGTATTGGCACCTACACGCTCAACCATAGCCTGGTTGAATACACCACTTAATGAAGAATGGAGGATAACATAAAGGTCTTTCAAATCGGCATGTCTGCGAATTTCAGCCGTTAAGGTATAACCGTCCATTTCTGGCATTTCAATATCGGAAATAACCAACGAAATTTGATCGTAGATATTGCCTTCTTGAGCCATTTCAATCAACTTATTGTACGCTTCTTTGCCATCTTTGACAGATACGACCTCAAAACCGATTGATGTAATCGCACGCTCTACCTGTTTACGCGCGACAGTCGAGTCATCAGCAATCAATATACGGCGTACAATAGGCTTTTCTTGTTCTGCTTGCGCGATTTCTTCACCGATAGCGGAATCCATCGTTTCATCAACCGGCGCAATCTCTGCCAGGATTTTTTCAACGTCAAGGATTTCAACCAGCTCGTTGTCGATGTTCGTCACTGCGGTCAAGTAGTGCGCTTTACCCGCACCGTCTGGCGGTGGCAAAATCGCTTCCCAATGCATATTGATAATACGCTCAACCGATGATACCAAAAATGCTTGGATCGTACGGTTAAATTCTGCGATAACAACAAAACATTTATCCAGATCAGTGGTTGGGCGGCCACCAATTGCCAGGCTCAAATCAATAACGGACACGGTATGGCCGCGGATATGAGCGATACCTTTTACCAGCGGGTGTAGATTTGGCATTGAAGTCAGCTTAGGGCACTGCAGTACTTCTTTCACTTTGAATACGTTAATGCCGTAGCGCTGTCGGCCCATCAGTCGAAAGGTCAATAATTCCAATCGGTTCTGACCGACGAGTTGCGTACGCTGATTCACCGAGTCAAGAATCCCCGTCATATGCTCATCTCCATCTCAAACTTTTTGTTTTTAAATGATACTCTACCACTGGCAAGCACGATACCAGGGAGACAGTATGGCGTATTTCACTTTCACTTCGACACCATTGACTATGACAATATGTAGAGCGCTAATTACAAAGTACGCTAAGTCTATCGGCATTTTGCTCAGTATGTTTAGCTTTTTTGTTCATTCAGCTTCAGATAATCAGATCGAGCAAATAAAAACGGCAGCAGAACAACATATTCTTGCTACAGTTGATCAGCCTGATGGTGGCGAGCTATCTGTTAATGCGGCAGATATCGACTCGAGAATAAAAGCAACGGATTGCCCAGTGCCCCTAGATACGTCAGCTTCTTCCACCAGCAGTACTCGAAGCAACATCAATGTTCTAGTGGAATGCCCACCGGATGACTGGAAAGTCTATGTGCCTGTACGGATCTCTGTATCGGTGCCAATGATCGTCGCAACACGAACGCTAGGGAGAGGAGAAATCGTCAGCGCGTCGGATGTCACCACTTCCATGATCGAGCTGCAGCGCTTTCGCAAAGATGGCTTTTCTAACTACGATCAAGTGGTTGGCGCAAAGCTAAAACGCAACGTTCGCTTAGGTGATGTTGTTGAGCGTAATGATGTCTGTGTCGTTTGCCGGAATGAAAAGGTCACAATTAAAGCGGTGAATTCTGGCATGACAATCACCACGCAAGGCACAGCATTGCAAGATGGTGCGGCTGGCGATCAAGTAAGAGTGAAAAATGATAAGTCACAGCGTATAATAGAAGGCATAGTGACTGGCATTGCGGAAATCACTGTTAATTTTTAATACCCACTGGTAGCGTGTTTAAACTGATCAATAAAAATGCAAAAAATGACTAAAGTTATTTTTGCACTGGTCGATAGTCTGGATACCAGTATTACGATACAAGGCAAAGGTTAAACATGGCAGGTATAGATAATATACGTTCAGGGCAAATGATGACGACGACAAGTCGTGCACCTGCGCGTAACGATTCCAATGCTACCAGCACGACTGAATCGAAAAAAGCACCCGCACAACAAGACGCTGTATCACTCAGCCAGCAAAGCAAAGCCGTTAGCAAACTCCAAAAAGATATGGCAGCTTCTCCGGCCTATGACAGCGCCAAAGTGGCGGCAATCAAAGAAGCAATCACAAACGGTTCATACAAAGTCGATCCTGAAAAATTGGCCGACAACATGATTAAGTTTGAAAACGAATTGCAAGGCAAAAGCTAACTGACTTAGGCCGAAGGTAAGTATTTTATGGCAGCATTAGTCGATCTCGTCAATTTCCAACTAGAAAATGCTAAGGCACTTTCTGCTGTTTTGCGTCAAGAAACACAAGCGATAACTGCGCGTGTCTCTACCGAGATTGAGAATATTGCCAAACAGAAGATGACACTCATTGATCAGCTTAGAACGACTGATCAGCGAATCGCCTCTCACCCGCACGTCAATCAACTTACTGAAGATGAGCACCTAAGTCAGGTTGTTGCTCAAATCCAATCGATCGTCCTCGACTGTCAACAAGTCAACAAAGTAAATGGTGAATCGCTTAGTCGCGCACAGCTGAGTTTCAATAAACTCAATAACATGCTTCAGCGAACTCATGGCAAAGTGGGCATGACCTACAATGCCGGTGGCAAAACCCATACTATTTCGACACTTGGCACCAATATAAAAGCCTAAACGTCACTCCTGCCCCACCATCTCTAGAATGTAGATATAAAAAAGCGACTCATTGTTGCCAATCAGCCGCGGGAAAGATTATCTGGTCTTCTGAAGTAATGCGCTCAGTGCATTAGAACAAGGTTTGTTGACGCTTCTCAGGCACCTGTTGAACTTCTCCGTAATCACGCAACTTATCCATCTTACGAATATCAAGACGCAGCTCTGTCACGTAACTGTCTTCAACAAGATAACTACGCACAACTTCTGCACCGCGAATCACACCATCGACCGCACCAGTGGTACTTTCAATACCCAAACGCTGGTCTTGCAGTTCGGCACGTCCACTAACACGCATGCCATACACTTGTTCTGCTAGCTCACGATAAGCATCAATTTTTGATGCGCGCATCGCTCGTACACGCTTCTCTTCTACTGTGCGGCCAGTTTGCTCACTGACACTCGCATAACCCACTGCCACTAAGATTTCATCTTGACGCATCTGTTGTAGTGGCTGACACCCCACTAATATCAGTGTGGCAATAATAAATAAGAACTTCTTCATGCTTCTATCCTATGGACGCAGAATCACAGTGTACGGCTGACGAATGGTTGGGTCTGAGCGAATCAACACGCCATCTTGCGTACGGATACTGTTTAACGTATCTAAGTCACGACCAATACGGTCAGCCGGAAGGAAACCCTGCGCCGTTGCTACAACCACACGGCTCTGCATACCGACCACACGTGCATTGACCAGCACCCCGCCCTCTTGGCGCAGCATCGTGCCAGTCAGTACATACTGAATTTGTTGCTCTTGCGCCAGATCTTGCCAATCACGGCTTAAAGCAAAATCGCCCTGCTGCGTCACTTGGATAGAGCCCGTAGTTTTGAAATCAACCACTTTAAACCCTCGGCGCTGGAACTGATGGATAAAACCTTCCGAAACCGAGTTACCTAACCAGTTTGTTGCATCCATATTTTGTAGGTCAACAAACGAGGTAATTGCAATCGGTGTCCGCGCAGATACCGCCACATTAGAAACCATCAGGTCTTCGGTCATGCTTTCAATGAAAAAGTCCATCGTATGACGTGGACTATCCATCAGCATGAACTGGCTTCCCGAGTACGGTTCTTTACCATTGTAAATCGGTGAGTACGCGCACGATGTCAGAAGCGTCATCATCGATGCGGCGACAAGCCACTTTTTCATGGTTTGATTCTCCAGATAATCTTAGGTGATACCGTTCTTGATTAATTCCTTTCTAAGAAAGTGAATATTGGAACAGTCTTTGCTTTTCTTTGTTTGCCTAACGAAGAAAAATCCACCAAACTTCACTGAAATTGTTAAAGCAATATTTATACCCGAACGGTTGTAATCAATGAAAAAAATATTAAACAGTCTGTTTTCAATCACTTTAGTGATGCTTGTGCCTTTTAAAGTAATGGCATCTTGGTATGAAGTAACAGGCGTTGCCACTATCGTTTCTTCAGAAGAAACGGCAAGGCTCCATGCGTTGGAAGACGCGCTGTTCAAAGCCGTCAATTTTTCGGGCGCAGATATTGGCAGTATTAGCAATTTGATGCCGCTGTTAGAGGAAAGCCGTAACGAGTACCAGTTTACCAACCATGAAGTCCGTTACATTTTGGTCGAGTCTGAGCGTAAACGTCGAGGTAAAGTCGAGGTAAAAATTCGCGTCGATATTTATCCATCGGCAACGGGTTGCCACACCGACCAATACAAAAAGACGATCCTTGTCGGCAATATTGAGGTTGCCTCACCACAACAAGCGGTGATGGGACAGATTTACCAAGTGGGTGACGATTTTAGCCGCGTGGTGAATCGCCAGCTGGATCAAACCTCTCGCAGCTTTGTATCTGTGGGTACAACGGACTATTCAATTAGCAGTAACTATCCCGCTCGTACTCAAATGATCGCGCAAGATAACGGCGCACAATACATCATTGGGGGAGTCATTACCGATCTCACTGCGACGGTCGAATCTCAACTACTGCAAGATGACATCATCAATCGTCAGTTTGCGTTAGAGATGAAAGTATTTGATGGTAAAACTGGCCATGAAGTCTTCAACAAAGCCTACCGTGAAGTGGCGCGTTGGCCATTTGCCAAAACGAGCCAAGTGGATACTCGCAGTGCGCGCTTTTGGGCGTCGACCTATGGCGAGATGATGCTACGCGTTAGTCGCAATATAATGCTGGATCTAGAGTCAGAGCTGTCTTGCAAAATTACGCTGCCAGAGGTCGTTGCTGTCTTCGGCAATACCGTAACGATAGATCTCGGCCGTATGCATGGCGTAAAAGAGGGAGACAAATTGCAGCTTTGGCACACCGCATCATTTATCGACCAAAACGGACTACCAAGAAATAAAGTATCGCAAAGTGAAATTACATTGACGGTATCTCGTATATACGAACACGAAGCCGAGCTGACGATTGATCAGCCAAATTTAGCCTCTAGTGTTCAAATTGGCGACGTAATGAACAAGATCCTATAAAAGCAAACATTAAGTCTTGAGATATGCTCACTTTTGAATATCATAGGCAGCGCATCTTATTTGATTATACCAATGACCGTAGTAAGTCGTTCAAAGTGATACTGATAAAGACCTAAACAAAGTTGCTAGGTTTGCATTCAGTAAAACGGTTCAATGAACTGCAACTATTGGTATTACGCCCCCATGGCACAGCTGGATAGCGCAGTCCCCTCCTAAGGGACAGGTCGTAGGTTCGAATCCTACTGGGGGCGCCATATCATAGCCTTAGCTCCCACTTGAGCTAAGGCTTTTTTGTATCCACTATTTCGAGCTTCACAGAGCGTTTCCAAGTAACGTGTGAAACAATTTCCTCAGTAATCAATATTATTGCCTCGCTCCTTTACTCGACGAGATAAAACCTTTTACTGATCCGATCTCTTCCCCTTGAAATCATTTCAACAAGCCCTATTTACAGTTTTGTATTTTATTACTTTAATTATCTATGAGTTTTGCTTACCCTTTTAGCTATTAATAAAATTATTAGTTAGCACTATGTCTAAGAGCAATTTAATAACTAACACTGGACACCGCTTTATTTCTAAAGGCAAGACTGCCTTTAAGATTCATATCCATACCCCCGAGGACACGGTACTGCACCGCTCGGTTGGGTTTGTTCGTATTGGAGAAAAGAAAGGCTTACAAAAAGCCATTAAGCTGAGAAACGAATTAGGCCGGCAAATGTGGGGCAAATTTTGGCGACGTCTTTTGAAGGATCCTTACCTCATGACCAGACTCCCACACAGCGTTGAGCCAAAAATTGTTCACAAGCCTAACCCCACTCTTGAAAACCCAGATAACCGAGATACGTGTTACATCGCTAAGTGGCGAGAGTTCAATGATGACGGTGACTACAAATACAAAACGGTGGTTCGCTCTATTAGTAAATACGGCAAGCTTGCCGCCTACATGCAAACCAAAAAAGCGTTGTTAGAAGCACATAAAGACAACTTGGAAATCCTAACATTCATGGGGCGCTTAAACAGCATTGACCTCAAGTGATGTTTACCGTTTTTAGCTTTTCAGTCCGTTTCAAATAGAAATAAAAAAGCCCCAAAGAGCGAACTCTTTGGGGCTTTCAGCTTTAGTCTTCTATACTACGGTCGGATAGAAGCTTATTGCTGAACTTGGTATTCAAATTCTGGAACAACGATTTCTACGCGACGGTTTTGCTGACGACCTTCACGAGTGTCGTTTGAAGCAATTGGGTTGTTTTCACCTTCGCCACGCGCTTGAATACGTGATGAATCAATGCCTTTTTCAACAAGTGCGTTAGCTACAGATTCAGCGCGTTTCTCAGAAACTTTTAGGTTGTAAGCTGCTGGGCCAGAAGTATCTGTGTAACCTACAACTTCAACGTTCGCTTGTGGGTGCTCGTTTAGGAAAGCAACTAGGTTATCAAGTTTTGCAGCGCTCTCTGGTTTTAGAGTTGTGCTGTTTAGATCGAAGCTACCAGTGCCGATTGTTTGAGTTTCGAATGTTTTCGTTACAACTACTGGCTCTTCTACCACTTCTTCTACAACCACTTCTTCAACAACAACTGGCTCTTCTACGATTACTGGCTCATCGTTGCCGCCGAATTTGAAAGAAACACCCAGTGTTGCTGTGTTACCTGTCGCACGAGTTACATCGTTGCTGATATCAGTCAGAGTTTGGTATTCCGCACGAGCAGTTACGTTTTGGCTTAGGTTGAACTCAAGGCCAGCTGCGCCTAGGTAAGAGTAATCATCTTTGCCATCAAACATTACGTAAGCGCCACCCACTTTACCGTAAAGTGCGATGTCTTCAGTGATTGGTAGGCTGAATTTAGGTGCAAGAGTGATTGCTTCTACATGGCCACCGAAAGAAGTTTGGTTAAAATCACCGATGTTGTCGAAACCTGCTTCTACTGCGAAGTATTTATTCATTTCGTAACCAACAAAAGCGCCAAGAGTAGAGTCGTCTTTGTCACAAGCCTGGCCCGCTACACACGCGTCTTCCATCCATGACTTACCCATCTTACCACCAACGTATACTTCTGCTTGTGCTGCTGAAGCCATAAGTAGAGACGCTGAAATTACCGCTGCTAATTTTTTCATTATTGATTCCTCTAAAGAAGTTCTTTTGTTAGATGCCGAAATGCGCCGTCTGACTGACGTTGTATTTCAATTCTTTTTATTCATTCCTTGAGTGAGATACTTAGTCAGCTTCTTTTTATGCACATGCATTTTTTTTATGGAAGCTACTTACGTACATTTCCTGTTCAGTGATACATATCGCCATCTCGGTATCACTGACGGGGTGAACTATAACGCTAAGAAATCGCGAGAAAAATCCCAACTCTGTCAATTTATTGTCATCAAAAATCTCAACAACATGTGATCTTAAGCAAAAAAATCCCCACACAATCACGACGCAAACGTTTGCTTTATTTTCTGGAACACTACAACTTAAGCAAAGTTTTTTCTTAAAAATGAGACAACAAAAATGGAACTTTAAGGAAGGTGGATAAAAATCAATCAGATATTTGATATATAATCGCTCGTTTTTTATTCATGCCAACGATGTTTGGATTAAAAAATCTTATCCATACCTAGGTGAATTACGGTCCTAAATACCACATCCTTCACCGACATATGAGAAGATTTCTCATTATCTAGGATTCAGATACAAAAAAGCCGCGGGTGTTTACCGCGGCTTTGTGACTATTTATTCAAAAGAACGTTTAGTTCAAAGCAATTATGCGTTTGCTTCACGCTCAGCAATGAACTCAAGCGCCATCTTAATACGAGCAACACAACGCTCTTTGCCAACCAGTTCCATTACTGCATCTACAGAAGGAGACTGACCGCCGCCTGTTACAGCAACACGTAATGGCATACCGATTTTGCCCATGCCGATTTCTAGCTCTTCACAGACTGCAGCGATAACGCCATCTTTGATGTTTGCTGTTGTCCACTCGGTCAGTGCTTCAGCTTTCGCTAGAGCAAGCTCTAGAGGCTCTTTAGCCACACCGCGTAAGTGTTTCTTCGCTGCGCCCGCTTCAAACTCAGAGAAATCTTCGTAGAAGTAACGGATTTGCTCAGCTAGCTCAACTAGCGTGTTGCAACGCTCACCCACTAGCTTGATCACGTCAGTGATAGCAGGACCATTCGTTACGTCTAGTTTTTGTTGATCTAGGTGCCATTGTAGGTGCTCTGCAACGTACGCAGGATCTGAATTTTTGATGTAATGGTTGTTCAACCATTGCAGTTTGTCCGTGTTGAAGGCAGACGCTGACTTAGATACTGCGTTTAGGCTGAATAGGTTGATCATCTCTTCTTGAGAGAAGATTTCTTGGTCGCCATGAGACCAACCTAGACGCACTAGGTAGTTGTTTAGTGCTGCAGGCAAGTAACCCATATCGCGGTATTGCATGACTGATACTGCACCATGACGCTTAGACAGTTTCGCACCGTCATCACCCAAGATCATTGCACAGTGCGCAAACGTTGGTACTGGCGCACCTAGTGCTTCGTAGATGTTGATTTGACGAGGCGTATTGTTGATGTGGTCTTCACCACGAACAACGTGAGTGATACCCATGTCCCAGTCATCCACTACTACACAGAAGTTGTAAGTAGGTGAACCGTCAGTACGACGAATGATTAGGTCATCCATTTGATCGTTGCGGATTTCAATGCGACCACGGATTTGATCATCAAATACTACGCTGCCTTCTTTCGGGTTACGGAAACGGATAACACATGGATCGCCATCTTTTGCCGCTTCGTTTGCTGCTTTGATTTTTGGATGGTTAGCATCGTAGCGAGGCATTTCTTTATTTGCTTCTTGCTCTGCACGGATTTCATCTAGCAGCTCTTTAGACGCGTAACATTTGTAAGCTTTGCCTTCTGCCAGCAGCTTATCAACCATTTCGTTGTAACGATCAAAACGTTGAGTTTGGTAGTAAGGACCTTCATCCCACTCCAAGCCTAGCCATTCCATGCCTTCAAGAATTGCATCAACCGCTTCCTGAGAGTTACGCTCAAGGTCTGTATCTTCGATACGTAGAACGAATTCACCACCTTGGTTTTTAGCGTATAGCCAAGAGTAAAGTGCAGTACGCGCACCACCAACGTGTAGATAGCCAGTTGGGCTAGGAGCAAAACGAGTTTTAACCGTCATTTGAGTTCCTTAGGGGTAATGAGCAACGAGAGATCTCTCGTTGTAATGTCAAGGATAAAAGTGGCGACATTTTACCACCGTAAGTCAATTCTACAATCGGTTTGACACCAGAAATACAAACAGGGCAGCACCAATAAAGGTACTGCCCTCCTATTTACTGTTAAAGTGCAGAACGAAATTACTTCAGGTTACGCATCGCCCATTGCATAAATTCTTGCTGCTCTTCACGGCTTAACTCATTAAACGATGCTTTGATTGTTTTGGTTTCCGCCGGAGAAGACGCAATGCTTGCCTTGGTCGATTCTTTGTTCATTGCATTGTTATAGTCAGCCACTTCTCGCTCGTAATCACGAAAACCTTGCAAACCACCTTTACGAAGTTGAACCATAGAGAATGCCACTTCTTTTCCGTGTTTGTCTTTCAATACCACTTTTGGATCGAGTTCGAAAGCTTTCGCTTCTTCGATGGTACGGAACGCTTTGTAAGTCAGCGATAGCTCGGCGTCTTTTTCTGCTTCAAACTCTAATACCAGTGGCTGCGAATCGAACTTACGGCGCTTGCCATCTTCAAAGACAATTTGTCCAACCGTCACCGCCAACTGATTTTCCCCGTCCTTCAGCTCGATGCTGTTATTTTTGGAAATCCACTCAGGGTACACGAACTCACCGTTGAGAACGCGAGGAACCAGTTCAGCTTGCAGAGTCAGTTGAGCAGCAAAAGCAGGCGCAGAAAGCATTGCGCAAAGTCCGAGAAGTGTCGTTGTTTTTTTCATCGTGGTTTCTCACTTTATACCAATTTAGATAAGCCTCTGAAACTTACAGGCCAGTCATTCCAAAGGCTTATTTGAATCAGTATCAAGACAAAAAGGGCGTTTCCGCCCTTTTAGCTGCTTCTTTATTAGAAGTAGTATTCAACACCCACAGAGAACTCATCGTAGTCTGCAGATTTCCAACGCGCTTCTGTTGGTTTATCCAGTTGATATGCACCGTCGCCAAAGTCTAGAGTACGAGCACGTACGTAAAGCACTGCCGATGGGTCTACGAAGTACATAACTTGTGCAGATAGTACATCGTCTGCTGTATCGTTAATTGTCTTACCATCACGTTCTAGATCGAAGTTCGCTGCGTAAGCCAGTTTGTATTGCCAATCACCTGTGGTGTACATGATAGCGGCAGACATTGCGTCTTGCTTCTCACTCACGCCGTTGCTTGCGTCAGCTTCCATGTATTTGTATTGCGCGAAGAAAGAAATACCGTTATCAAACCAGCCTTGAGCACCCACCAAGTATGTGTTGTTTTCCCACGTTTGGCCTTCCATCTTAATGTTACGGTTACCCTCGTATGCTGCATCTAACTGAATTGGACCAATTTTGTAGTGCGCTGCGATACCACCCCAGTAGTCATCACCTTCACCCAGACCCGCTTTGTCACCTGCACCAGCCGCAATATCTAGAGAGAATTTGTCCGCATACATTGGCGAGTCCCAACGAATGGTGTTTGATTGACGGTCTTGATACTTAGCACCACCGATTGCACCACCCCAGTCGTAAACATCACCGAGACCTGGGTTAGATGCAGGCCAGTCAACCAATTCGTACATCGGTGTTAATACTCGACCTAAACGAACTTGACCCCAAGATGCACTTTCAAAACCGACGAATGTGTCACGTTCACCAAGACCTGCACCCTCGCCGCCAAAGCTAGGGTCAACGTAACCACCTTCGATTTGCCAAATAAAAGTAGGACCGAAGTTAGCAAATTGTTTTTTACCACGGAAACCGATGCGAGATTCGTTGTTTAGCTGCATGCCACCTAGATCATCGTCCGTTGCTTTGTTGCCAGAATCGTAATCGCGGTACGCGGCCTGCATCGCGATGATCCCGTAAACTTCATAAGAGAATGAATCTTTGGTTAGGAACTCTTTTGCTGCGTCACTGTTTGCACCATCAGCAAATGCAGCACCACTGAACATCATGCCTGTGATTGCCGTAGCAAGTAGGCTTTTCTTTAGGTAAGACATTTTTAACCCCTATATTTTTTAGTTTTTTCCATTTTCAAATTCGCTAACTAGGACATGGCAGGAACTTGAAACAATGTTTGGACGGGGCAAATATGACAAACTTTTTTCGCACTAAAAAACTTTCCCTACAGCAATCTGAGCGACTTCAAAATGAGAAGATCAAAAATAATATAATCAATTAAAAATCAAAAACTTAAATTTAAATATAAAAAATCAAAAACGTTAAAAGCACTTTTTGACACTGAACTGACATTGAGAGCATCTCAAAAGCGTGAGCGACTTCATTCATCTTTTAGGTGTTTTAACGGAACTTTATATTCAGAGAGAAAAAACCTTGAGATCACTCGCAAGTAAAATGGCAGTGAACTTTTGTGATTCAAGCGATTTTGACGAAATTGTTGAGAGCAAAAAATGGGTATTGACCTTACCCTTGCAGGAAGGTTTAAGCTCAATGTATCACTATTATTGAGGTGCAGATTATGTATCAGTTTGTTATACCTTTATCAGGGCTCAACTGCATGGGCTGTGCAAGAAAAGTTGAGAAGGCTTTACATGCGAATCACGATGTAGAGATCCTCACTTTGTCCCCAACGCAAGTCGAGGTCAAAACCGAGTCCTCGCTTAAAGAGCTTGTCTCATCAATTGAATCTCTTGGTTACCAAGCAGGAAATCAGTACGAGTTAAACCTTTCAGGCTTAAGCTGTGGCGGCTGCGTGAAAAAACTCTCGTCTTTATTAGACTCTCATCAAGACGTTATTTCTTTCGAGGCTTCAACAACGCACTTAGAGATTCGTACCCTACTCTCCGAGCAACAAGTCATTGAGCTAGTTGCCAGCTTGGGCTATACGGCCAACAATAGCGCTGTTACTGATAACTCAGTTGCTGAAGAGCACAAGGCAATCACTCCCGATCAACGCCAAAGCCAGACATATCAAAGCGAAAAAGGCGACCAAGCAGCGCCTGACGAGCAACCAGCAGGCACGGCTCAGCTACAGATGTTGATTCAAGGTATGACCTGTGCAAGCTGTGTCGCATCAGTAGAAAAAGCCCTGACTAATGTACAAGGGGTTGAAAAAGCTCAGGTAAACCTCGCAGAACAAAGTGCACTGGTGTTTGTGACTGAAGACTCAGATTCGTTACATCAATCTATTTTGCAATCTGTCAAACAAGCGGGTTACCAAGGCGAGGTTTTACAAGACGCCGCGACACAGCAAGAAAAGCAAGCGCAGCAACAACGTCAACAGCAAAAACGCTTTAAGTTGGATGCAATTGCCGGCCTTGTTGTGGGTGCCCCTTTGATGATTTGGGGTGTTGCTGGTGGCAACATGATGATTCGCAACACCAATGACCAATTGGTTTGGGGCGCGATCGGTATTGTGTGTTTGCTGCTGCTTGCCACTGCCGGAAAACTGTTCTTTAGTAACGCTTGGTTAGCGGCCACTCACAAGCGCGCCACGATGGATACCTTAGTTGCGCTCGGTACTGGCGCAGCGTGGTTCTATTCTATGCTTGTGGTAATTTTCCCAGATTGGTTCCCAATGGCATCTCGTCATGTTTACTTCGAAGCCAGCGCGATGATCATTGGTTTGATTTCACTAGGCCACTATATAGAAGCCAAAGCGAAAGCAAACACAACGCGCTCGCTTCAGGCTTTGGTGAACTTACAGCCTCAACAAGCGACCGTCATCACTGAGCAAGGTGATAAACAAATCGCGGTAGAAGAAATCACTTTAGGAATGAAGTTACGTATCAAGCCGGGAGAGAAAGTGCCCGTCGACGGTACGGTAATCAATGGTGAATCGTATATCGATGAGTCCATGCTCACTGGTGAACCAGTACCAGTGTTAAAAGCGCAAGAGGCTCAAGTGTCTGCCGGGACATTAAATACCGATGGTGGATTAGTCATTGAGGCAACGGGCATTGGCGCAAATACCATGCTGGCACGTATTATTCGTATGGTGCGCAGCGCTCAGAGCAGTAAGCCTGCCATCGCGAAATTGGCAGACCAGATTTCATCAGTGTTTGTCCCTGTCGTTGTAGGCATAGCAATACTGGCCGCGCTTGTTTGGTTTGCCGTTGGCCCAGAGCCAAAAGCGAGCTATATGCTGGTGGTCACCACTACCGTACTTATCATCGCCTGCCCTTGTGCTCTAGGCTTAGCAACCCCACTTTCTGTCACGGTGGGAGTGGGTAAAGCCGCAGAACTCGGCATTTTGATCAAAGATGCTGATGCCCTACAGCTAGCGAGTAAAATAGATACGGTTGTGTTCGATAAAACAGGCACGCTTACCCAAGGTAAACCGAGTGTGCAGCAAGTGTTTACTCAGACCACCAGCCAAGAAGAGCTGTTGGGGTTAGCGTACGCCGCCGAGCGTCAGTCAGAGCACCCACTAGCAAAAGCGGTATGCGATTTTGCTAATCAGCACGACACACAAGAAGTGACTCTCGATAAATTTGAAAACGTTCGTGGACGCGGCATTTTGGCAACGTATCAAGGTAAACCGCTGCTTATTGGCTCGCTTCAATTTATGCAAGCGGAAAACGTTGCAACAGAGGCTCTTCAGGATGAAATTGACGAATGTGCTCAGAACGCATGGACTCCGGTTGCCGTTGCGCTCGATGGTAAGTTAGTCGGCCTGATCGCCATTGCTGACCCAATCAAATCGGATGCAAAACAAGCGCTCTCTGCATTAAAATCGCAAGGCATCAAAACGGTAATGCTGACGGGTGACAACCAACACGTAGCCAACGCTATCGGTCAAGAACTTGGTATTGATGAAGTAATCGCTCAAGTAATGCCAGATGAGAAAGCTCAGCACATTGAGCAACTTCAATCCCAAGGCCATGTCGTGGCAATGGTGGGGGATGGCATTAACGACGCCCCTGCTCTCGCGTTAGCCAACCTTGGTATTGCCATGGGTAGCGGCAGTGATGTCGCCATTGAAAGTTCGCAAATGACCATCCTTAACACGTCACCAATGGCGGTGGTACATGCGATTGAACTGTCGCGCGCTACACTTAAAAACATGAAGCAAAACCTATTTGGAGCCTTCGTTTATAACTCACTGGGGATCCCTGTTGCCGCAGGCGTACTTTATCCTGCATTTGGATTTTTGCTCAGCCCAGTTGTCGCAGGTGCGGCAATGGCGCTGTCATCTATTACTGTCGTTAGTAATGCAAATCGACTACGACTTTTTTCAGTAAAATAACCACTTATATTTGAGGCTATTATGAAGTTGAAATTATTGACCTTTGCAATGCTTGCGACCGCATCCGCCAACGTATTGGCAGCTGATGTCATTAACCACAAATCGCCATACTGCGGCTGCTGTGGTGAATGGACAAAACACATGGAAGAGAACGGATTTACGGTCGAAGAGAAATTGCACGATGACATGAACGCCATAAAACGCGATCTAGGCATCAAGAACGAACAGCTTTACTCTTGCCACACAGCAGAAATCAACGGCTATGTGTTCGAAGGTCACATTCCAGCCGAAGACATTAAAGCATTCTTAGAAAATCCACCACGTAACGCAAAAGGGCTCTCGGTACCGGGCATGCCAATGGGTTCCCCTGGTATGGAGTATGGCGATAAAAAAGACAGCTACACTGTTTACGCCTTTAACGAAAAAGGCCAAGTGTTCGAATATAGCCACCACGAAGGCAACGACAAATAACAAGAAAGCCCAGCAAATCAATTGCTGGGCTTTTTCTTAATGGACAAATATAAGATTAGAAGCCGTAAGAGGCACCAAATACAAACGCATTGTTAACTAGGCTATCACCACTTGCGTTTTCTGCACCGTGTGCTTGGCTACGGAACTCAAAGTAAGGCTGAACACCTTTACGTGTCCACGTTGCGCGAAGCTCGTGGTCCATCGTTTCCGCTTCAATCATGTAGACGTTGTTGTAGCTTAGCGTCACATCTTCATTCATCACGTAACCAATACGGTTATCCATACGGTAATCTGTATCCGCATCTGCGTCTGTCGCATCAATATGCGCACGAGTACGGTTACTTAGCGAGATACCGTTATCGAAGTTGTAACCGATCTTAACCAATGGACGGTACTGTACGTTCTCGCCAGCAGAGAACAAGTGTTGGTAACCCGCTGCAACCCATAAATGATCGGTAATGTTAAATGACTGCTCACCACCCACAGTGATTGCTGGTGTTGTGTTACCCGCGCCACCGTTTTCTGTTTCCAGTTTACCCAGCTGAATACCATCAAACTCGGTGTAAACCGTAAAGCCACCAAATTGGTTATCAAAAGTATGACCAGCTTCCAGTGTAGACGTAACGTCCGAACCATGGATTCGACCATCATCGTGGAATTGAACGTTACCTGTTACGTAAGAAGAACCAGCAAAAGCGCTAGAAGCGAAAGCGAGAGAAAGAGCACTCAGTGCAAAAATGTTTTTCATAATTACTGCCTTTATTTATTCACGTTATGCGACGGTTTTAAAGGGCTTCTCTTCCCTTTTATCGCAAACTTTGGAATGTGCCTCCTTGGCGATCGCAATATTGTTCCAATTAATTCGCGATGGAAAATAAAACATTTTAAAAAGTGATCTTGTTCAAACCGACGCTCAACAACCCTGATAAAAGTATGGTAAATACAGGCACTTACCGTATTTTTCTATAATGATTCAAAAAATAGAAGTGTGATCATAAACAGGTAATTTATTGACATTTAGCAAATTAAGTCGATCCAGTTCACAATAACCCTAACCATTACAAGCTAAAACTTATTTATCAATAAAAAATAATCAGACATTGGTCACACTTAATTTCCCATAAAAATAAAGAAACCCTCAACATGACATTGAGGGTTTGCTTAAATTTAGCTGAGAAGATTAAGGTTATTTCACACTAGTTACGCGGCTTGATCTTTCCCCTGTCGCCGATACAGAGCGGATAAACACTTCACCAGTTACACTTGGACGAGCATTGTCTGCGTAAGTCAGCCAGTTTTGACCGTCTAACGAGTATTGCAGTTCAACGCCAGGGAACTGAACGTTCATAGCTAGCTTGCCGTTTTCTACTTTCGCACCAGGAATTGGAAGGCGGTAGTCGATACCAGATTTTTCTAGCTTAGCCAGTTCACGTTGGCCAAGTACGTTCGCAAAGCGGTTGTAGTCTTGGTTTAGCGATGCTTTATCAACTAGGTTAGAGTTTTGCGAGTACTCAACACCGACTTTGTAGTCATTCTCCCAATCTGCACGGTGCCATGCACGCTCTGCGGCTGCGAGTACGCGAGGAAATACCATGTACTCGTATTGCTCGTCGTTACGTACTGTCTCAGACCAAAGTTGTGCTGATAGACCGTAGAAAGGTTTCGCTTCGATTTCACCTTTACCAGTAAAGCCGTTGCCATCGCGGTCTACAGAGGTTTCTGCGTTCTGAGGCATGTTCTCTGGTGCAAAACCAAACATCTTACGAGTGTCTGTTGCACGTGTTGCCCAGTAGTAACCACGCTCTTTCGGATCAACTTCGTATGGCATGTCCATGTACACATAGTCAGGGTTAGAAACGATCACGTCGTAACCTTTCTTAGACCATTCGTACACTGATGATGTACCACCCCAGTAAAGAACGTCCCAGAAGTTAACACGCGTATTTTCTGTTGCGAATGCTTTCTCACTCTCGCTGTATTTCAAACCATCTTGCCATGCTTGGAAGTTTGGAATGCCTTTCTCAGCAACTAATTTTGATACTTCTTGTGCAAAATGACTCGGTAGGTGAGCAAAATCGCTCACTGTGCCGTCTGCGATTAACGCCTGACACTGTGGAGATTGCGCAAATGGCTTGTCTTGTTTCGACAGATCAATCGTGCCCTTCCAGCTAACTTTGTCTTGCGCGTTAACGTCTTGGAAACCAGCGCCAAGCTTAATGTTCTTCGCTTCATCACCACCAAAGTGCCATGTCGTTAGCGGTGCCCCAGCTTCAGCGTGCATTGCTGCCACTTCTGAAATCACTTTATCTACAAAGCGAGTGGAAGATTCCATACACGGGTTGATAAAACTTTGCTTATCGTAGAACTGAACCGTAGTGACATTAGAAGCATCTTGAGGATCCATCAGGCGGTATTCATTCGCTTCAGCTTCCTTACCTTCTTCCATCAGGCGGTCGTAACGTGCTTCCATTGATACTACCGCTGCACGCGCGTGTGCTGGCATATCGATTTCGGGAATGACTTCAATGTTACGCGCTTTCGCGTATTTCAAGATTTCCACGTAGTCTGTTTTACTGAAGTAGCCAGAGCCAAAGTTGTCTGTCGTTGGACCGGAACCAAGCTGAGGCAGTACGCAGCTTTTCTCTTGTGTATCGAAACAACGATTAGCGCCAACCTCTGTTAACTCAGGTAGGCCTGGGATTTCTAAACGCCAGCCTTCATCATCGGTTAGGTGAAGGTGAAGTTTGTTCATCTTGTACGCTGCCATTTGGTCTAGCGTTGCGAAAATGGCGTCTTTAGAGTGGAAGTTACGAGCCACATCCACCATCACACCACGGTAATCAAAGCGCGGTGCATCTTGGATAGACAGTTGTGGTAGAGAATCAGCATTTTGGCTATCTACCAGGCCAAAGATAGATTGTACTGCGTAGAAAGCACCTGCTTGGTCAAACGCTTTAATCGCAATACCATCGCCTTTGATGCTCATCTCGTAAGCACCAGATTTTGCCAGTTCACCGGTGAAGTCTGCAGGAACAACAGTGATGCTTACAGGAAGATCACCACGAACGTCCACACCTACCACTTCTGCACGATCTTGAATTGCTGCGAATTGAGTCGCATCGAATGCGTCTTTAGGCAGCGCAATACCTGCCGCGATATCTACTGTACCTTTGCCTGCTTCAACAGACATTGGCGTTGGTAGTAACGTGGTTGATACATCTTGTTTTACTAGGTCTTCGTTCTTCTCGAAGCGAGACACAGCGTTTGCAAATACGTTGTTGTCATCTGGCGTACGTTTTAGGTTGTTACCCTCAAGGCCAGTCACGAAAGACGCAACGTCTTCTGTGTTAAGAGAAGCGATCATCTTAGGTTCTGCGTTTGGTGCAGCCACGAAAGCGCCTGGCATAAAGTCGGTTTCAAATAACTGCCAGTATTCGCCAATTAGTGGAAGTACCACTTCTTCGCCCGCCGCAAAGCCATCAAACTTATCTGTTGGTTCCAGTTTGTGTAGGTCGCCCGTTACACGAGATATTTTGAACTGATCATTATCTACATCCAAAATCAGACGAATGCTGTGGAAGTAGATAGCCCAATCTTTTGAGTTAACCGCTTCACCTTGGTTAACTAGCGTCATGTTCACCTTGTTACAAGAAGCCCACTCAGCCCCTAAATCCTGACAAGCAAGACCTTCGTTTGCACCGTGGTTAGTCAACACTTGGTATTGAATATCAAGGTTATTAGCCAGTGAATTTACAGCTTGTTGCTCAGAGCTTTGCAGAGCAGAGCAACCTGCTAATGTGGTGATAACAGAAACAGCAATCAGACTAGGTTTAAACATCTTACTTCCCCAAAAAAGTCAGTGGTTCAAAACGACAATGATAAAAATCGCGGCTCCTCAAATGCGAGGGGCCTAACAGTTGCAATCAACATACAACCAGTTATTTCTAAGCGTAAAATAAATAGAAATAGGAAGTGATCTAGTTCAAAAAATGATACTCAGCAAAAACCATAAAAACTTAACTTTCATGAAGTTACAAGCTACGTCAAAATCGAACAACTTGTTTTGACGAGTTTGCTGCGATCTAGGTCACTCATATTCATGAGTTACGACTGATTTTGTAAGATTTGGATCACGCCTAATTATTTTGTGAACCATTAGTAAGCGAATTACCTATTTATCTTTCGTGAAGTGACTCTCATTTATTCGTCGTCAAAACTCGTCAATATTTTTAGAAATGACGATTTTGTCGAATATCCCCACTAGAGAAATTGCACTTAACCTCAAGCATTTTTGCGTATAAAGTTTAAAGGTATCTTACTTGAGGACCATTCTATGTTTCGTCTCTTGACACTCATATCATCCCTACTTGTTGCCTTTGCTCCCTTTTCTTCTTATGCAGAGCCGCAACATTGGTTAGCAAAAAAAGGGGAAACCGAGCTGATGATCATTGGCTCTGTGCATGTGGGCGATAAAACGATGTACCCACTCCCTAAAACTATTACTCAGCACTTAAGCCAAAGCGCTGGGTTGATTATCGAAGCAGATGTCAGAAACTCTGAAGGCTTGGTTTACCCACAAACAACCATTCTTTCTAAAGATGTTTTAGGCAAGGCTCAACGTCGCCACTTAGTCGAGATAGCACAAGATTTAGGGTTACCAGAAACTCAACTTTTGAATTCTCCACCATGGACGACTGCATTAACCATCCAACTCGCTTTAGTCAACAAACTGGGGTATGTCTCTGATAAAGGGGTCGACATGCACTTAATAGGACTCGCTGATAAAAAACAAATCCCGGTCATTCCACTGGAGTCCGTGCAATTCCAAATCGATTTAATAGCAGGTCAATCAGAAGGCGGTAAAGAGATGCTCCTCTCGTCAATTGAAGAATATGACGGTGGGGAAGAATTGGTTCAGTGTTTGATAGAAAGCTGGAAGAGCGGTGATGGTAGTATGTTGGTCGAGGCATCATTAACCGATCAAGCAACAGAAGATTTTAATCAGGCTTTCTTATATGAGCGCAATCGAGATTGGGCGAAAAAACTTGATACTGGCAGTGTCCTACCTCAACGTTCGGGTCGCTATACCGTTGTTGTCGGCAGTTTGCATTTAGTTGGTAAAGATAATCTGATTGAGCTGCTTAAAAAAAGGGGCTTTGACATAAAACCACTCGGTAAAACCCGCCAAGCTAGGTGCCATATTTAGAAACTTATCTGAAGACAGCCGGCCTCATCAATGATGAATAGCCAAGCATCACGCTAACACGATCACTGACAATGGTTTACTCCTCTGCTAAAACGACTCTAACCTATGCGGATACATAATAACTCATATGAAATTTAAAGCTTTATTCCTATGCGTGAGCAGCATGATGCTCACTTCATCGCTTGCTTATGCTAAACCGTCATGTAACGTAGAAAATTTTCAAGCTATTGATATAACCCCGGAAGCAAAAGGCGGGCTATTAGATAAAGAGAGTGGCCAGTTTCTTATTACCGAAAAACCAATGATGCGTTGTGCGAACATCACTTTTTCCACTAACCATACCCGAAATCGCGTCGCACATATGATGAATCAAGGCTTTGAAGCTGTTTACTTTGATGGAAGCTCGAGCAAATCTCACTCTGTCACGTTTGATGAAGACGAACTAAAAGCAGGTTACGTCAAAGTTGGTCCAAACCATCCAAAGACCGCTTATGTTTGCTTCACAACTTCTGAAACCCCTATCAGCACTATCTCGTGTGACATCAAGTAATAAATTTACTCGCTCTAAAAAATGAAAAGGCCCTACATCTATGTAGAGCCTTCCTCTCAATACGTGTCGGTGAAGTGCCATATTCTAACGTCAGGTGAACCCATTTGGCTCGATACTATTGAAGTCTAAAATTACTAGCGCTAAAAACGACGAAAGCCTGCTCATTGAGCAGGCTTTCTAAAAGTGGTCGGTGAAGTAGGGATTCGATTGGACTGGCATTCCAGACCCCGACCCTCTGGCTCCAAATAAATATCACCAAATACGAAAAAGGCTCTACATTTCTGTAGAGCCTTTTTCTCAATATGGTCGGTGAAGAGGGATTCGAACCCCCGACCCTCTGGTCCCAAACCAGATGCGCTACCAAACTGCGCTATTCACCGAGATGTTTAACTGAGGACTTGTCCCCGTCAACGAATGCGTATATTACGGATTCTGGACTGTGACGCAAGTGCTTTTTACAAAAAAACCTTAGGTCTTAATTCGTTTGATGAATAACTGAACACTAGCACGTAAAATGTGACTGATAACTCACAACAAAATACAGTTTATTAACCTTAGCAACATAATTGATCCAGATCAGTGTGCAACAAGGCACTGCCATTTAGTTTTATGCCTGTCGGGAACATCTTGGAGGAAACGTATGGACTTTTGGCTTGATCTCCTATTTGGTAATGCAGTGGGTCTATCGTCAATGATAGTAATCTTTGGGGCAATTGGTCTGATGTTATTTTACGGCGGTTTCTTCATATACAAGATCATGAACGACAAATCTCCTCACTAGATCTCGCTTAGCTCTAGAAACGCTTTGCACCGGAGTCGGTTACTTGCCTACTCCGGTTTTTTATTTGATCTCAATGCACCACTCATTGATATAATCCTATTATTCCTCCCTGTTCTTAATGAGATTACTACTATGTCTCACGATGACGATTTTGATCTGTTCCAACAGATGATGGGCGATGTAAAGCCGATCACTCAAGACACCGCCGAACACAAAAAAGTACACCAAGTAACCGAAGCACAGCTCGCCAAGAGAGAAGCAGCAATCTGGCTAACAGAAGATGACCCAGAATACCTGTCACTTGATCACGCAGAAATGCTGAAACCAGAGGACTTTGTTGAGTTTAAACGTGATGGCGTACAAGACGGGGTTTACCGCAAGCTTCGTCTTGGCAAATATCCAATCCAAGCACGCCTAGATCTGCATCGTAAAACATTGAAAGAAGCTCGTGATGAAGTCGTAAAGTTTTTAAAACAGTGCCTATCAATGGACATACGAACGGTCGTTATTGTCCACGGCCGAGGAGAACGCTCAAATCCACCAGCACTAATGAAAAGCTTTGTTAGCAGCTGGCTACAACAAATCAGGGAAGTACAGTGCGTGCATAGTGCGCAACGCTTTCACGGTGGAACCGGAGCCGTTTACGTTCTACTGAGAAAAAGTGCGGAAAAGAAATTAGAAACTCGCGAACGTCACCAAAAACGGTTGGGCTAAATTTCACCCTAATGCTAGAATGCCCGCCCTTATTCTTCCTTCCCTTTCACGGGAAGGAAACTTCATTCGCCGTTGTGAAACGTTAGGAGACAAAAATGTCACAAGACAACGCTAAACGATTAAATAAATTCATTAGTGAAACTGGCTTTTGTTCACGCCGTGAGGCAGACAGACTGATTGAACAAGGTCGTGTCACCATTAATGGAAACAAGCCTGAAATGGGAACAAAAGTACTACCTGGTGATGATGTTTGTGTGGATGGTAAGCCAGTTGCAGCAAAAGAGAAGCCGATTTATATCGCTCTCAATAAACCAACAGGCATCACCTGTACAACAGAACGAGATGTACCCGGGAACATCGTTGATTTTATCGGTCACAAAAAACGTATCTTTCCGATCGGCCGCTTGGATAAACCCTCTGATGGTCTTATTTTTTTGACCAACGATGGTGATATCGTCAACAAAATCCTCCGTGCCGGCAACAGCCACGAAAAAGAGTACGTTGTGCGCGTGGACAAACCGATTACAGGTGAGTTTCTCAAACAGATGTCGAGCGGCGTTAAAATTCTCGATACCGTCACTCTACCTTGTAAGGTAACGAAAGAGACTAAGTTCTCTTTCCGTATAGTGCTCACTCAAGGACTTAACCGCCAAATCCGTCGTATGTGTGAAGCACTAGGTTACGAAGTCTTTAAGCTTCGTCGTGTTCGAATCATGAATATCTCTCTTGACGGTATTCCGAACGGAAAATGGCGTTACTTAACTGACGATGAAGTCGCTGAGATTCTTGCTATGTGCGATGGTTCGGTGGGTACAGAAGAGGCATCTCTTGTTGACTCAAAAGGCCGCAATATTCGTAAAGCGACCGACGCGAAGTTATATGACAGCCGTGAAGAAAACCAAGACTCGGTATCTCGACGAAATCAAAAGCCACGTACCTACCGCGGAAATAACGCAGACGATTTTCGTCATGCTCCAAATTCGAAAAAAGGTCAACAAAAGCGCCGTCAGCGTGAAGACGAAGGCGGACGTCCAGCTAAAGAACATTACAAAGCGAAACCACAAGGTGAACGTAGCAGACCGCAAGGCGAGCATGGAAAATCACACCGTAAACCAGATGCATCGAGCAATACGCACTCAGCAAACAAGCCTCAATCACCGAGTAAGCCTAAGCAGCATTACATGAACCCAAATGCCGCGAAGCCAAGCAAACCAGCTAAACGCACCGGTGGTACATTGAGTCTGAAGAAGTAAGTAACGCTTCTCTGACAGGCAAGATCAAAAAAGGACGCTCATGAGCGTCCTTTTTATTTGTCATGAGTTTACAAACAAAGAGGTGCAAACTGACCACGAGTTAATCCAAGCAAATCTTTCGGGGCGAGTTCAATCTCTAAGCCTCTCTTCCCTGCGCTTACACAGATTGTGTCTTGCTCTGCTGCGCTTTCGTGCAAAAAAGTAGGTAAGGCTTTCTTCTGCCCCAGTGGGCTAATCCCACCAACAACATAACCTGTGATCTTTTGCGCGATTTCCGGATCAGCCATATCGGCCTTTTTGCCCTTCGCTGCTTTCGCTGCCAGTTTTAGGTTCAGCTTTTGATCAACAGGGATAATCGCAACCGCAAGGTTCTTTGGCTCGCCGTTCAAGCAGAACAGCAAGGTTTTAAATACTGTTTTCGGATCCTGCCCCAGTACTTCAGCAGCCTCCAAGCCATAACTATCGGCTCTAGGGTCGTGCTCATACTGATGAATCGTGTGTGGAATTTTTTTCTTTTTCGCAAGATTAATGGCCGGAGTCATCAAGATTCTCCTCATAAAAACAAAAAGCGCAGATTGAATTGGATCTGCGCTTTTAGTTAATGATATCAGCGAGTTTGAGTCAATCGCTTTTTCTCTGTTGGGTTACTGATCAATCGCCGTATCAACTAAATACGTGATTTCACCTGAAGGGGCATACTCATTAACATCAATAGGGCTGTGTGTTTCTAAATAATCCTTCAAAACCTCAGCATCGGTAAAACCTGTATTTACATACCCAGGATGATCGTCGATTTTAGGGTAACCATCACCACCAGCAGCATTATAGCTTGGTACGGTAAAGCGGTAATTACCATCTAAGCGAAGTTGCTTATTACCAATGAACACATTGGTTACCTCACCATTATTGATACTCATCGCAATACCCGCAAACTGCGCGTAAGCTCCAGAGTCGACAGGCTTAGTTGCAACGACATTTAGGTAATCCAATACTTCTTTGCCCGTCATATCAACGTAAGAGACCATATTGCCAAATGGCTGCACAGTCAGCACATCTTTGTAGGTAATGTCACCTGCTGCAATCGAATCGCGAACGCCGCCAGAATTCATTACGGCGAAATCTGCTTTTGCCCGTTCCATGTGAGCCGTTGCAATTAATCGACCTAAGTTTGTTTGCTGGTAACGAACCACACTGCGGTCACCCTCAAGCTTACCGTTAGATTCTGCAATCTTCACGTTTAGCTTGCCCTGACCTTTTTCTTGATAAGGACGAAGAAACTCAAGCATCGCTTCGTCTTGTTCAATCTCTTCTTGGATCAAAACTCGTTGCGACTGACCATCAACTTTAATTTTCTTTTTCAAGTTTACTGGGATCAGATCGTAGCTCACCATCGAGAGTTCACCATTACGAAACTCGTAATCGGCGCGTCCCACATATTTCCCCCACTCATGTGCCTGAACAATATAAGCACCATTTTGTTGATCAGGCTGACATTCATCACCCGGTTTAAAACTCTTTTTGATGACGTTTGGACCTTCCATGCAAACCGGCTCTTGTGAGTGACCACCGACAATCATATCCAGATCACCTTCATTCAAATAACGAGCTAACGCTACATCACCAGGTGCATTGATGCCTCTATTGCCATTCTCATAGTGTCCCATATGTGTGACAGCAAAAATAAGGTCTGGGTACTCCGTTTCTTTCAGCTCAGCAATTAGATTCTTGGCTTCTTCTTTTGGGTCACGGAAGTCAATTTGTTCAATGAATTCAGGGTTGCCAAGTTTCGCTGTATCTTCGGTTGTAAGACCAATTACTGCAATCTTAATACCCTGTTTGTTAAACATCGCGTACGGTTGGAATAGGCGCTTGCCAGTATTTTTATCGTAAATATTGGCAGACAACATCGGAAAACTTGCCCACTCTTGCTGCTTGAAAAGCACATCCAATGGATTATCAAACTCATGATTACCTAGCGCCATCGCATCGTAACCAATTTTGCTCATGCCTTTAAAATCTGGCTCGGCATCTTGTAAATCAGACTCAGGTACTCCAGTGTTGATGTCACCACCAGAAAGCAGTAACACACTGCCCCCCTCTGCTTGTATTTCTTCGCGCAAATCATCGATTAACGTTTTACGCGCCGCCATGCCATATTCACCGTATCGATTTTGCCAAAAGCGACCATGATGATCGTTAGTGTGCAACACGGTCAATTTATAGGTTGTATCGGCATTCCATTCTGGTGCAGATTGCGTAGCACACCCAGCTAACGAGGCCAAAATAGCGGCACTCAACGCAGTTTTAATAATCAGACGCTGCTTCATTTATTTACCTTTTTTCTTATTGGGAGTCACTGATGCACATTCCCAGCAGCCTAGAGCCTTTACAGCAAGAAGCTGAGAATGATGCGCCATCTGATAAAAAAATAGCCAACACGAGGTTGGCTATTGCATTTGATCACCAGTCATCTGGCGTTTACTTGATATCGATATCTGCAAAGCTCTTGATCAGATCATCAAGAGATTTCATTTGCGCTAGGAACGGTTCTAACTTGTCTAGCGGCAGTGCAGATGGGCCATCACAGCGTGCTTGGTCTGGGTTTGGATGCGCCTCGATAAATAGACCTGCGATGCCTGTTGCTAGACCCGCTTTCGCAAGTTCAACTGTCTGCTCACGACGACCGCCAGACGCCGCACCTGACGGGTCACGCATCTGTAGTGAGTGCGTCACGTCAAAGATGATTGGGCTGCCTTTCGACGCATTTTTCATCACACCAAAGCCAAGCATGTCTACGACTAGGTTATCGTAGCCGTGGCAAGAGCCGCGCTCACATAGGATGATCTTGTCGTTACCGCATTCCGCGAACTTCTCAACGATGTTACCCACTTGACCTGGGCTCATAAATTGAGGTTTCTTCACGTTGATAACCGCACCTGTTTTTGCCATTGCTTCAACAAGGTCAGTTTGACGAGCTAGGAATGCAGGAAGCTGAATAACGTCTACCACGTCAGCGACAGGTTGAGCTTGCGCTTCAGTGTGAACGTCAGTGATGATCTTCACACCAAATGTGTCTTTTAGCTCTTGGAAGATTTTCATACCTTCTTCAAGGCCTGGGCCACGGTATGAATGAACAGAACTGCGGTTTGCTTTGTCAAACGACGCCTTAAATACGTAAGGAATGCCAAGTTTTTCCGTTACTTTTACGTAGTGCTCACAGATCTGCATCGCAAGATCACGAGACTCAAGAACGTTCATACCTGCAAATAGGGTGAATGGCTTGTCGTTAGCAACCTGAATGTCGCCGATATTAACGATTTTCTGTTCCATTTTGATTCTCTTTTTCTGTCCACGATACGCCACAGTTCGGCACATCGATAAAATTAGTGAAGTGTGACGTGCGTTTCACTCATCACATTAACTTGTGATTTTAGTAGCTCAGAAGCCGGATCGTCAGGGCATTGGTCAATAAAGTACTGAAAATCTGACACCGCCACTTGAGGGCACTCTAGCTGTTGGAAGATAAAACCACGATCACGAATCTCGTATGGGTCATCTGGCACAAAGGTTAACGCAAGGTTCGTACAACGCAACGCCAGCGTGTAGTGCTCTTCACGTAACATCGCGCTTTTGATCAACGCTAACCAGCGACCAATAATGGTTGGATTGTCAGCTTCTTCAAAGTGTTCTGGCTTTAACTGAGCCAACGGTCCTTCTTGCCCAATAAGCCAAGCTTGGAGAATTCTTTCCCCCACATACTCACCATTAAATGGGTTAATGTAGTCTGGCTTTTTATGCATCCAATCGACTTTTAGCAGAAACTGAGTAGGGAAAGTGACTCCCTTCAACGGGAAACCCAGCTTTTTACCTAGATATAATAAAATCGAACCTAAACTAACCGGGATACCTTTTCGGCGCTCCAACACTTTATCGATAAAGCTGTTGTCCGAAATAAAGTATTCCTGCTCGTCGCCTTTGAATCCCCACTCATGGAAAAACAGTCGTAGGAATGCATCAAATCGCTGCTCTTCATCGGTTTCATGAACAAGCGTGGCTTCTGCATCTTTGTAAAGACGCTCTAACTCTTGTTTCGCCCAATGTACTTTGGTTTCTGGGTTAATCGCTTTGTTTAGCTCAAGCGCACCTTCCACCAACGGTATATTGTCAAAATCTTCGTCAAAAAACTCTAACATGACGTCTTATCCAAATAACGTAGGGCTCTTAGACACAGCAATGTTTGCAGCCATGACCAACCAACCTAATGCGCCGAAAAAGCCAAATATCTTCAGTAGGTTGTTTTTCGCAAGCTTCAACGAGAAGAAACCGAGTGCAATGTACGCCAGTACGCAGGTGATTTTGTTTGTTAACCACGGTGCGGCATCAGTAAACGGGATGAAACCAGTAATGAAAATAAGCGCGATACCTGACACTAGCAATGCAGTATCAACGATGTGGGGAAACACTTTCAAAAAGCGATTATTTCGCTTCGGTGAGTTCATCATCATTAACACGAATCGGATCGATAATAGTGTCGCGCTGAGCGCAATCGTCACTAAGTGTATGTGTTTTAGAGCTACGTACATTTTTCTTCTCTTTTTAGTTAGTGTGTGCTGACTTCCGTGATTAACAGGCAAAACAACCGAGCGTTACTCGATCGTTACCGCCGTAATCTTTTTCCGTGGCGACCTGTTGGTAACCAAAACCACGCATTATCTCACGCACCGCCTCCCCCTGATCATAACCATGTTCGAATGCCAGCCAACCGCCTACTTCAAGATACTGACGAGCAAGATCCGAGATATGGCGGATATCGGCTAAACCATTCTCCTTAGCAACTAATGCAGATTTTGGCTCAAAGCGCACATCACCTTGGGATAAATGTGGATCTTTTTCATCAATATACGGCGGATTGGAGACAATTAAAGCAAACTTCGTACCCTCTGCAATAGGCTCGAACCAACTGCCTTGAGCAAAGGTCACATTTTTGATGTTTAGCTGCTCAGCATTGTACTCTGCAAGTGCTTTCGCTTCTTGCTTGAGATCTACGCCCATCACTTGACGTTTTGGCATTTCAGATGCGAGTGCGATAGCAATTGCCCCCGTCCCCGTTCCAAGATCTAAAATAGGTCCTGTTTGCTCATAGGTCTTATCGAGTGCAACTTCGACCAAACGTTCTGTATCCGGTCTTGGGATCAAGGTGGAGGGAGAAACTTTGAACGGTAGAGACCAAAACTCTCGCTCACCAATAATATAAGCGACGGGTTCACCAGCTAAACGTCGTTCAAGTAGAGCGTCGAATTTTGCTTGTTGCTCTGCTTCTAATGCTTTTTCTGGCCAGGTCAGTAGATAAGTTCGTGGTTTGCCAAGGACATGGCAGAGGAGTACAGCTGCATCGAGAGAAGGCGACTCTTTGCCGCCTTCTGCCAGTTTCGCCGTCGCACTTTTCAGTGCTTGCTCAATTGATTGAACTTGGCTCATCGATTAGCCGTTCTCTGCGAGCGCCGCAAGTTGGTCTGCTTGGTGCTCTTGAATCACAGGATCAATCAAGCTCTGCAGGTCACCTTCCATCACTTCGTTCAAACGGTAGATGGTTAGGTTGATGCGGTGATCAGACACACGACCTTGTGGGTAGTTGTAGGTACGAATACGGTCACTACGGTCACCAGAACCTAGAAGGTTACGACGTGTATCAGACACTTCTGCAGCACGACACTCTTCTTCCGCTTGAACGATACGAGCAGCAAGAACCGCCATCGCTTTCGCTTTGTTCTTGTGCTGTGAACGCTCGTCCTGACACTCTACTACCGTACCCGTTGGTAAGTGGGTAATACGGATTGCAGAATCCGTGGTGTTAACGTGCTGACCACCCGCGCCAGATGCACGGAACGTATCGATTTTCAGGTCTGCTGCTTTGATTTCTGGCAGATCCGCCTCTGGGATTTCCGCCATCACCGCTACGGTACATGCAGAAGTATGCACACGGCCTTGGGATTCAGTTGCAGGAACACGTTGTACACGGTGACCACCAGACTCAAACTTTAGTACGCCGTACGCACCGTCGCCGCTCACTTTTGCGATCATCTCTTTGTAACCACCGTGTTCAGCTTCGTTTGAAGACATCACCTCGATGCGCCAGCCACGCTTTTCTGCGTACTTGCTGTACATACGGAATAGATCACCCGCGAAGATACCCGCTTCGTCGCCACCCGCACCTGCACGAATTTCTAGGAAACAGTTACGATCATCGTTCGGATCTTTTGGCAGAAGAAGAATCTGTAACTCATCAGTAAGACGCTCAATCGTCGCTTTCGCTTCTTTGATTTCTTCTTGCGCCATTTCACGCATTTCTTCGTCGTCTTCGTTTGCCATCTCTTCAGCGGCGACAAGATCTTCTTGTGCTTGTTGATAAGCTTGGAAGCACTTGGTTACTTCTTCTAGCTGAGAGTACTCTCTTGATAGAGCACGGAATTTGTCCTGATTTCCAATTACATCAGGATCACCAAGAAGATGTTGAACTTCTTCGTAACGTTCTACTAGCGTTTCTAGCTTAGTCAGAATAGAGGCTTTCATAGTGTCGTTTTCTTAATAAAAAGCGTGAGTTATAGATCATCCAAGCCGAGTGTCTGGCGGATAATCGTTAATTTTGCTGGTTCGCCTTGCTCTGCCGCACTTTGCAATGCGCGAGTTGGAGCGTGAATCAGTTTGTTGGTGAGTTTATTACTCAGCTCGCGCAGCACTTTCTCTGGATCTGCGCCCGCCGCTAAAGATTGCAAACTTTTGCTCAGTAACTCTTCACGAATTTCGTTGGCTGATTTGCGATAGTCGCGAATACTATCGACGGCTTGCAGTGAACGCAACCATGTCATAAACGCAGCGCTTTCTTCACTAACAATCGCTTCGGCTTGAATCGCTTCGACTTTACGCTGCTCAATGTTGCTGTCGATGATAGATTGCAAGTCATCAACCGAATACAAATATGCGTCGTTCAGTTCACCGACTTCCGACTCTACATCTCGCGGCACCGCAATATCGACTAACAAGATAGGTTGATGTCGGCGCTGCTTCAGAGCCGTTTCGACCATACCTTTGCCAATAATAGGCAATGGGCTCGCCGTTGAGCTAATCACGATATCCGCTTTCGCCAAATGTTCAGGAATTTCGTTCAAACTGATCACTTCTGCGCCAAATTGATCCGCTAGGCCTTGCGCACGCTCTTTAGTGCGGTTCGCGACAATCATTTTTGTGCAGCCGTTGGATGCTAAATGCTTCGCGACCAGTTCAATCGTCTCTCCCGCACCAACCAAAAGCACGGTTGAATCAGATAACGACTCAAAAATATGTTTTGCCAATGTACATGCGGCATAAGCCACGGACACAGCATTACCGCCGATATCTGTTTCTGTTCTCACACGCTTGGCGACTGAGAACGTCTTTTGAAACAGTTTATCAATTGAAGCATCGACAGCTTGATGATCTCGCGAGTCAGAAAATGCTTGTTTTACCTGCCCCAAAATTTGAGGCTCCCCCAACACCAGAGAATCTAGCCCGCATGATACGCGCATCAAATGCTTAATTGCGGCTTGTTCTTCATGCACATACAAACTCGGCATTAAATCTTCGCGGCTCACTTGATGAAACTGAGCAAGCCAATCGATTAACTTATTTCGCGCTCCTTGCTTAACATCGCAGTACAACTCAGTTCGGTTACAGGTTGAAACAATCACACTGCCGTTAACCGCTTCGTGCTCTCTAAGTTGCTCGAGTGCAGGGCCGAGTTTATCCGGACCAAACGCCACCTTCTCTCGCAAGTCGACAGACGCTGTATTGTGATTGATTCCAATAGCAAGCAAGGACATCTAACGTGGTATCTCTGGGATAGGTTATAAAATAGGTCCAGAATTTTACTGTAAGCACGCATTTATTGAAAGGGTAAGCCGGATTTGTTTTCCTAACTGCGACTTTTCAATGCTATAGTTGTGAGCGATTCCCGACGAAACTGATTAATAAGCCATCAAACATGACGTTACGCTCCTTTATTCTTTTTTTCTTGTCGAGCTTACTGCTCGCTGGTTGTTCCTCCGTTCCTGAAAGTGTTACCAGCGTTGAATGGCAAGCTCATGAGCAACGACTCGAGACCATCCAAGATTTTCAAGCAACGGGAAAACTTGGTTATATTGGCCCAGACCAAAGACAAAATTTAAATTTCTACTGGAAACATTCTTCAGCACTCAGTCAACTACGTTTAACTACGATTCTCGGACAAACGGCATTAAAGCTCACCATCACCCCACAAGGTGCCACAGTAGAAACTTACGACGATCAGGTCCTTTCCTCTCGCAGTGCAAACCAGCTAATTTACCGTCTTACGGGGTTAATGATGCCCGTTGAACACATGCCTGACTGGCTATTAGGCCTACCGACCGATGCCGACAAATTCCAATTGTCCTCAACCAATACACTGCAAGCGTTAAACAAACAAATTGGTTTAAATGATTGGAGTATTGCTTATCAACGGTATGGCGACGTTCAATGGCATGAGCAGTCTCTACCACTGCCAAATAAGCTGAAACTCACCACTGCTGACGTAAAAATAAATCTAGTGATCACAAAATGGAACATCACCCAATGATTGAACTTTCAACACGCTGGCCATCACCAGCGAAATTGAATCTCTTTCTATATATCAACGGCCGTACAGAGAATGGCTACCACGAGTTACAAACCTTATTCCAATTCGTCGATCACGGCGATGAGCTCACCATTCAAGCAAACCATTCTGGTGATATTACGATTTCTCCAGATATAGAAGGTGTGCCTCTTCAAGACAATTTAATTTGGAAAGCAGCAACCGCACTCCAAGCATACTCAGAGTGCCCTTTTGGCGCACATATTGAGCTACAGAAAGTGCTACCTATGGGTGGGGGCATTGGTGGGGGCTCATCGAACGCGGCTACAGCATTAGTGGCACTGAACTACTTATGGCAGCTGAATCTAACTGACGACGAACTGGCTGAAATTGGTTTAAAACTGGGCGCAGACGTGCCCGTATTTGTGCGCGGATTTGCAGCTTTCGCTGAAGGTGTTGGCGAGAAACTCTCCCCCGCTTATCCAGAAGAAAAGTGGTATTTAGTCGTCAGACCGAATGTTTCTATCGCAACCGTCGACGTTTTTTGTCATCCAGATCTGACGCGAAACACCCCAAAACGAGATCTAGAAACACTTTTAAATACGCCAAGCGTAAACGATTGCGAAAAAATTGTACGAATGCTCTACCCAGAGGTTGATAAGCAACTTTCTTGGCTGCTACAATACGCGCCGTCAAGATTGACGGGGACAGGATCTTGCGTTTTTGCTGAATTTTCGAGCAAATCTGAAGCAGAAACTATCCTTGCACAACTCTCTGATAAAGTCTCGGCATTTGTCGCTCAAGGGCGCAATATTTCGCCATTAAAAGAGACTTTGGCTGAATACCAATCAGCCTCACACCGACCTATTTAAACTGGACGCAAACCCGAGGTTTCCACCGTGCCTGATATGAAGCTATTTGCTGGTAACGCAACACCTGAACTAGCCCAACGTATTGCTGATCGTCTTTACATCTCTCTTGGTGATGCATCTGTTTCTCGCTTTTCTGATGGCGAAGTTGCAGTTCAAATCAATGAGAATGTTCGTGGTAGCGATGTTTTCATCATTCAATCCACTTGTGCACCGACTAACGACAACCTAATGGAATTGGTTGTTATGATTGATGCAATGCGCCGTGCTTCAGCAGGCCGTATCACTGCAGTTATCCCTTACTTCGGCTACGCTCGCCAAGACCGTCGTGTACGTTCTGCGCGTGTGCCAATTACTGCAAAAGTTGTTGCTGATTTCCTATCTAACGTTGGTGTTGACCGCGTTCTAACTATCGACCTACACGCAGAGCAAATTCAAGGCTTCTTCGATGTACCTGTAGACAACATCTTCGGCACGCCAGTGCTACTTGAAGATATGCAGGCTCGCGGTCTAGATAACCCTGTTGTGGTATCTCCTGACCTAGGTGGCGTTGTTCGTGCTCGCGCAACAGCAAAAGCACTAGGCGACATCGACATCGCAATCGTAGATAAGCGTCGTCCACGTGCAAACGTTTCTGAAGTAATGAACCTAATCGGTGATGTTGAAGGTCGTGACTGTGTGATCGTTGATGACATGATCGACACAGGTGGCACACTATGTAAAGCAGCTGAAGCACTAAAAGAGCGCGGTGCTAAGCGTGTATTCGCTTACGCTACTCACGCTGTATTCTCAGGCAACGCTGCGGACAACATCAAGAACTCAGTTCTTGACCAAGTTATCGTAACTGACTCTATCTCTCTATCTAAAGAGATGGCTGCAACAGGCAAAGTGACAACACTAAGCCTATCTCGCATGCTAGCTGAAGCGATTCGTCGTATCAGCAACGAAGAGTCAATCTCTGCAATGTTCAACTAATCCGAACATTTCAGTTACACTGATTTCAAAAGCACCCCTCTTTGGGGTGTTTTTTTATTTGTACTGATAACCAGAAAATCCCTTGGTCGCCCACTGCGAGAATTCTGTGCTATCATACTGCGCTTTTTGAGATTCCAGAGAGATCCTAACCTTGAGTCAACAAATCAAACTTCTTGTTGGTCTTGCTAATCCAGGACCAGAATACGCCAGAACTCGTCACAATGCGGGCGCTTGGGTTGTAGAAGAATTAGCACGCGTTCACAACGTTACACTGAAGAACGAACCAAAGTTTTTTGGTCTAACAGGACGCATTATGGTCAATGGCCAGGATCTCCGTTTGCTTATCCCAACCACCTTCATGAATCTATCAGGTAAATCGATCGCAGCGCTTGCGAAATTTTATCAAATTAAACCTGAAGAGATCATGGTCGCTCATGACGAGCTAGACTTACCGCCAGGTGTCGCTAAGTTTAAAAAAGGTGGGGGTCACGGTGGACACAACGGTCTGCGTGACACCATTAGCAAACTGGGCAATAACAAAGATTTTTATCGTCTTCGCATTGGCATTGGTCATCCGGGACACAAAGATAAAGTGGCGGGTTTTGTATTAGGTAAAGCGCCAGCTAAAGAGCAAGAGCTTTTAGATGCAGCAGCTGATGAGGCTGTTCGTTGTCTAGATATCCTGATTAAGGATGGCCTATCTAAAGCACAAAATCGCCTCCACACGTTCAAAGCTGAATAAGGTTACTATCATGGGTTTTAAATGTGGCATCGTTGGTCTACCTAACGTAGGTAAATCAACTCTGTTCAACGCACTAACTAAAGCGGGTATCGAAGCAGCAAACTTCCCGTTCTGTACCATTGAACCAAACACTGGTGTGGTTCCTGTGCCAGATCTGCGTCTAGACGCACTAGCTAAGATCGTTAACCCACAGAGAGTTCTTCCAACGACGATGGAGTTCGTGGACATCGCTGGTCTTGTTGCTGGTGCATCACGTGGTGAAGGTTTAGGTAACAAATTCCTAGCTAACATCCGTGAAACAGACGCGATTGGCCACGTTGTACGTTGTTTTGAAAACGAAAACATTGTTCATGTTTCAGGTAAAGTTTCACCTATCGAAGATATCGAAGTGATCAACCTTGAACTTGCAATGGCTGACCTTGATTCTTGTGAGCGAGCGATTCAACGTAACGCGAAGAAGGCAAAAGGCGGCGATAAAGACGCAAAATTTGAACTAACAGTACTAGAAAAACTGTTACCAGTACTAACTGAAGGCGGCATGGCGCGCACAGTTGAGCTATCTAAAGAAGAGTTAGCAGCAATCGGCTACCTAAACTTCCTTACACTGAAGCCAACTATGTACATTGCAAACGTAAACGAAGATGGTTTCGAAAATAACCCATATCTAGATGCGGTTCGCGAGTTCGCAGAAAAAGAAAACAACGTCGTTGTACCTGTATGTGCAGCTATCGAATCTGAACTATCTGAACTAGAAGATGAAGATCGCGAAGAATTCCTAGCGGATATGGGGATCGAAGAACCGGGGCTGAACCGTGTAATTCGCTCTGGTTACGAGCTACTGACTCTTCACACCTACTTCACGGCAGGTGTTAAAGAAGTACGTGCGTGGACAATCCCTGTTGGTGCAACTGCGCCTCAGGCTGCAGGTAAGATCCACACTGACTTCGAGAAAGGCTTTATTCGTGCAGAAGTAGTCGGTTACGACGATTTCATCCAATTCAATGGTGAAAATGGCGCAAAAGACGCAGGTAAATGGCGTCTAGAAGGCAAAGACTACATCGTAAAAGATGGTGATGTTGTACACTTCCGCTTCAATGTTTAATTAAATGAATGAATTTTAAACACTTCATTTACACTAAAAGCCAGCTGCTAAGCTGGCTTTTTTAATACCTTAAGTAAATGAGCAAAAATAAATTACCTAACTGCGAGCTAATTTATTTCCAGTTTTAGATCATAAACACGCCTCTTTGTTTAAAAAGGAAGCGAACGAGGTTTTTTCCGAAATTTATTAAAAAAAACTGTTGACGGATCTCACTCAACTTCGCATAATGCGCGCCGTTCCCAACGACAAGGCAACGAAGCGTTGAGAGCAAAAAATTTAAAATGGCTACGTAGCTCAGCTGGTTAGAGCACATCACTCATAATGATGGGGTCACAGGTTCGAATCCCGTCGTAGCCACCATTCCTAAGTGTTCTTTTTATCAGAGCAATTAGGAATAGATGCGGAAGTGGCGGAATTGGTAGACGCACCAGATTTAGGTTCTGGCGCCGCAAGGTGTGAGAGTTCAAGTCTCTCCTTCCGCACCATATTTTGAATAGTCATTGTGACTATTGCCTGCAGGTCTATCGCCAAGCGGTAAGGCAGCGGCTTTTGATGCCGCCATTCCCTGGTTCGAATCCAGGTAGACCTGCCATTATTCAAGTGAGATTCCTTTATAAAAGGGGTTGTCACTGAGAGCGTGAAGGTTTATATTGTCTCGCTCCAAAAGATGGCTACGTAGCTCAGCTGGTTAGAGCACATCACTCATAATGATGGGGTCACAGGTTCGAATCCCGTCGTAGCCACCATGAACAACGTTATTTAGGTTTTTACCAATTACCTTGATAACTACAGAATAAGTTGCGGAAGTGGCGGAATTGGTAGACGCACCAGATTTAGGTTCTGGCGCCGCAAGGTGTGAGAGTTCAAGTCTCTCCTTCCGCACCATTATTTAAGTCTCTTTTATTAAGAGCAATGTAGGGCTATCGCCAAGCGGTAAGGCAGCGGCTTTTGATGCCGCCATTCCCTGGTTCGAATCCAGGTAGCCCTGCCATATACAATGATATTGAGATTTTACCAATTATCTTGATATCTAAAGATCAAGTTGCGGAAGTGGCGGAATTGGTAGACGCACCAGATTTAGGTTCTGGCGCCGCAAGGTGTGAGAGTTCAAGTCTCTCCTTCCGCACCATTATTAAAGTCTCTTGTATTAGAGCAATGTAGGGCTATCGCCAAGCGGTAAGGCAGCGGCTTTTGATGCCGCCATTCCCTGGTTCGAATCCAGGTAGCCCTGCCACATACAATGATATTGAGATTTTACCAATTATCTTGATATCTACAGAATAAGTTGCGGAAGTGGCGGAATTGGTAGACGCACCAGATTTAGGTTCTGGCGCCGCAAGGTGTGAGAGTTCAAGTCTCTCCTTCCGCACCATTATTTAAGTCTCTTTTATTAGAGCAAAGTAGGGCTATCGCCAAGCGGTAAGGCAGCGGCTTTTGATGCCGCCATTCCCTGGTTCGAATCCAGGTAGCCCTGCCATATACAACGATATTGAGATTTTACCAATTATCTTGATATCTATAGATTAAGTTGCGGAAGTGGCGGAATTGGTAGACGCACCAGATTTAGGTTCTGGCGCCGCAAGGTGTGAGAGTTCAAGTCTCTCCTTCCGCACCATTCTTGATCAAAAATTTAAAATGGCTACGTAGCTCAGCTGGTTAGAGCACATCACTCATAATGATGGGGTCACAGGTTCGAATCCCGTCGTAGCCACCATAAACAACGTTATTTAGGTTTTTACCAATTACCTTGATAACTACAGAATAAGTTGCGGAAGTGGCGGAATTGGTAGACGCACCAGATTTAGGTTCTGGCGCCGCAAGGTGTGAGAGTTCAAGTCTCTCCTTCCGCACCATTATTAAAGTCTCTTGTATTAGAGCAATGTAGGGCTATCGCCAAGCGGTAAGGCAGCGGCTTTTGATGCCGCCATTCCCTGGTTCGAATCCAGGTAGCCCTGCCACATACAATGATATTAAGATTTTACCAATTATCTTGATATCTACAGATCAAGTTGCGGAAGTGGCGGAATTGGTAGACGCACCAGATTTAGGTTCTGGCGCCGCAAGGTGTGAGAGTTCAAGTCTCTCCTTCCGCACCATTATTGATCAAAAGTTTAAAATGGCTACGTAGCTCAGCTGGTTAGAGCACATCACTCATAATGATGGGGTCACAGGTTCGAATCCCGTCGTAGCCACCATTGATTGGATTGCTAGCATAAGCTATCAGTCACGTAGATTTAAGATGCGGAAGTGGCGGAATTGGTAGACGCACCAGATTTAGGTTCTGGCGCCGCAAGGTGTGAGAGTTCAAGTCTCTCCTTCCGCACCATCTTAAATTAATCTACACTATCAGAATACGCGGAAGTGGCGGAATTGGTAGACGCACCAGATTTAGGTTCTGGCGCCGTAAGGTGTGAGAGTTCAAGTCTCTCCTTCCGCACCATTCTTTCTCTCGATAAGAGAGGTTAAGTAGTCTTTGACTATTTAAGCTGTAGGGCTATCGCCAAGCGGTAAGGCAGCGGCTTTTGATGCCGCCATTCCCTGGTTCGAATCCAGGTAGCCCTGCCATACACAACGATATTGAGATTTTACCAATTATCTTGATATCTACAGATTAAGTTGCGGAAGTGGCGGAATTGGTAGACGCACCAGATTTAGGTTCTGGCGCCGCAAGGTGTGAGAGTTCAAGTCTCTCCTTCCGCACCATTATCGGAAAACCCAGCATGACTTTGCTGGGTTTTTTCTTTTTTGGTTCTGGACTCGGGAAATCATTAGATTTGCCGAATTAAAAAAGCGAGCTCATGGCTCGCTTTTTTTCTATCTGTGATTTGAGTAGCTTACTACATACCTAACGCGTATTTCAGTACTTGAGCCTTAATTGGCCCTGAGTTTTCAGCAAGCTTCAATGCAGCATTACGTACGAACTTCAATGGCCCAAGATCGTTGCTAAAACCTTTATAGAAAAAGTCCATGCCCGTCTGCATGAGTAAGTTGTCAGGTCGACGTGCGCGTTCGTATTTCGCGAGTAAGGTATCTTCCAGCTTTTCTTGGTGTTCTGTTACCGAAAGGAGAACGTCTACATCTTTGAAGCCTAAGTTTACCCCTTGCCCTGCAAGTGGGTTGATCGTATGGGCAGAGTCACCCACTAACACGCAATTTTTGCTTGAATAGCTTTGCGCATGACGACGAGTGAGTGGGAATGAGCCAAACTGTAAAACTTCAATATCACCCAATTCAGCAGGGAAATGACGTAAGATTTCTTCCCTTAGTTGAGGCTTCCCCATCGCACACAATTGTTTAATGCGTTTTGGCGAGTCATACCAAACCAACGAACCTTGGCCTACTTCTTGACCGTCTTCATTAGTCAAAGAGCACAAAGGTAAAAATGAACGCGGGCCCGAAGGAGTAAATTGTTGCCAAGTGATATCTTGCTGTGGCAATTCTGTTTTCACGTTAATCAACATGCAGTGTTGTCGGTAATCCCACGCAGTCACACCAATTCCAGCCAATTGACGAACTTTAGAGTTTGCACCATCAGCACCAATTACCCAGTTAGCTTCAAACTGCACCCCACTTTCTAGTGTCACAAGGTTTACATCTGCAAACTCAATGTCTTTTAATCGCTCGGGACACATCACGGTTAGATTGTCATACTGAGAGAAGACTTGCCAAAGACCTAATTGGATTAGGCGGTTTTCAACGATATAACCTAGTTGCTCCAATGACAGTTCATCAGAGTGAAAACGAGTACGGCACTCCGGGTGCTCCCAAGTCTCTAAACGCCGATAAGGGCAAACTCGCATACTTTTAATTTCTGACCATGCGCCGAGTGAATCAAGTAACTCCACCGACTGGTGCGAAATCGCAGATACGCGAATATCCATCACCTGAGCGGCATCAAAAGCTTTGGGTTTTGCACCTTCAACCAAGACAACGCTTCTGCCCTGCTTGGCAAATCCAACAGCGACGGCTGCCCCAACCATACCGCCACCGATCACGGCGATGTCATACTTGTTCATTTTTCACTCTTCATCGTGCTGATTAATTGGCGTTTTTTATTGTACTTTCCATGGCTATTTTTACAAAATTGTTTAACAAAAAACCTTGTTCTGCATAGGGCGAAAAACTAGATTTCATCAGGCTTTGCAGAGAATTAGCCAGATCACTAGTCAGGTGCTTTTTAAAGCAGTACAATACGCCGCTTACCGCCGTGATGGCGGCTATAATTTGAGCAATAGCTCTCCAATTTAAGTACAACTGAACGAGCGAAAGTGAGATGAGTAAGAAACTGCTAATTAAAACCTGGGGCTGCCAGATGAACGAATACGATTCATCAAAAATGGCCGACCTGCTTAATGCTGCAAACGGCTACGAGCTGACGGAAGAGCCAGAGGAAGCAGACGTACTTCTACTTAACACCTGTTCGATCCGTGAAAAAGCGCAAGAGAAAGTTTTCCACCAGCTTGGCCGCTGGAAAACACTAAAAGATAAAAAACCTGGCGTAGTTATCGGTGTAGGTGGTTGTGTAGCAACGCAAGAAGGTGACCATATTCGTGAACGTGCACCATACGTCGACGTTATTTTTGGCCCACAAACTCTGCACCGCCTACCTGAGATGATCAAACAATCTCAGTCGGATGACGCACCAGTTATGGACATTTCGTTCCCAGAGATCGAAAAGTTCGACCGCCTACCAGAGCCTCGTGCAGAAGGCGCGACAGCATTCGTTTCTATTATGGAAGGCTGCTCGAAGTACTGTACTTACTGTGTCGTACCGTACACTCGTGGTGAAGAAGTAAGCCGTCCAATGGATGACGTGCTGTTCGAAATCGCACAGCTTGCTGAACAAGGCGTACGTGAAGTAAACCTACTGGGTCAAAACGTAAACGCGTACCGCGGTCCAACACACGACGGTGAAATCTGTTCATTTGCAGAACTGCTTCGTTTGGTTGCGTCTATCGATGGTATCGACCGTATTCGTTTCACAACGAGCCACCCGCTAGAATTCACTGACGACATCATCGCGGTTTACGAAGATACGCCTGAGCTTGTGAGCTTCCTGCACTTACCTGTGCAAAGTGGTAGTGACCGTATCCTAACTATGATGAAACGCCCTCACACCGCTATCGAGTACAAGTCGATCATCCGTAAACTGCGTAAAGCTCGTCCTGATATTCAAATCAGTTCAGACTTTATTGTTGGTTTCCCTGGTGAGACAGACAAAGACTTCCAAGACACAATGAAGCTAATCAAAGATGTAGACTTTGACATGAGCTTCAGCTTCATCTTCTCTCCACGTCCAGGTACGCCAGCAGCGGATTACCCTTGTGATGTATCAGAACAAGTTAAGAAAGAGCGCCTTTACGAACTACAGCAAACTATCAATGCTCAAGCGATGCGTTACTCTCGCTTAATGCTTGGCACAGAACAACGTGTTCTAGTTGAAGGTCCTTCGAAGAAAAACCTAATGGAACTGCGCGCTCGTACAGAAAACAACCGTGTAGTAAACTTTGAAGGTAGTGCAGACCTAATTGGTCAGTTCGTTGATGTGAAGATCGTAGACGTATTTGCGAACTCACTGCGTGGTGAGCTAGTACGTACTGAAAAAGACATGGATCTTCGTAGTGTGATTTCCCCAACGCAGATGATGGCGAAAACACGTCGCGAAGATGAGCTGGGTGTAGCTACTTTTACGCCGTAAGCTCGTATAAATAGCCATGGAGAGCCTGGTCGTTATCAGGCTCTCACTAAGTGGCAAAAAATGAGAGGCAACATTGAGTAATAAAATCGTAACTCTAGAAATTAACCTAGAACCTTCCGACAACCGCCGACTTGCTAGCCTGTGCGGTCCATTCGATGACAACATCAAGCATTTAGAACGTCGTCTAGGCGTTGAAATTAACCACCGTAGTGACCATTTTACAATTGTCGGTAAACCTCATACCGCATCAGCTGCGCTGGATATCCTGAAAACTCTGTATGTTGATACCGCGCCTGTACGAGGTGAGATCCCAGACATTGAGCCTGAACAGATCCATTTAGCGATTAAAGAGTCTGGTGTTCTTGAGCAGAATACTGAGTCTAATATCGAGCATGGTAAAGAAGTCTTCGTCAAAACCAAGAAAGGTGTGATCAAACCACGTACGCCAAACCAAGCGCAGTACTTGGTTAATATGGTCACGCATGATATTTCTTTTGGTATTGGCCCAGCTGGTACAGGTAAAACTTATCTTGCCGTTGCTGCAGCAGTTGACGCACTAGAGCGCCAAGAGATCCGTCGTATTCTATTGACGCGCCCTGCGGTTGAAGCCGGTGAGAAACTGGGCTTCCTACCTGGTGACTTAAGCCAGAAAGTCGACCCATACCTACGTCCGCTATACGATGCCCTATTTGAAATGTTGGGCTTTGAGCGCGTAGAGAAGCTGATTGAACGTAACGTGATTGAGGTAGCCCCTCTTGCTTACATGCGTGGTCGTACTCTAAACGACGCTTTCATCATTCTTGATGAGAGTCAGAACACCACGGTTGAGCAGATGAAGATGTTCCTAACGCGTATTGGTTTTAACTCTCGCGCAGTTATCACTGGTGACGTCACGCAAATCGACTTACCTCGTGGTGCAAAATCAGGTCTTCGTCATGCTATTGAAGTATTAAGCGAAGTCGACGACATCAGCTTTAACTTCTTCTTAGCAGACGACGTTGTACGTCACCCAGTGGTTGCTCGTATCGTTAACGCGTATGAGAAGTGGGAAGCACAAGACCAGAAAGAGCGTAAAGAGTTCGAGAAGCGTCGTCGTGAAGAACGCGATGCGAAGTTACTAGAAGCAGCAAAAGCTGAACTGAATGCACAAGTTGCTTCCACTAAGGAATAATCATGGCGATTGAACTTGATCTGCAACTGGCAGTCGAAAATGAAGAAGGGCTGCCTTCGCAGCAAGATTTCCAATTGTGGCTAGATAAGACGATTCCTCTCTTCCAGCCACAAGCCGAAGTGACCATTCGCATTGTGGATGAACAAGAAAGTCACACGCTTAACCATGAGTATCGTGGTAAAGATAAACCGACTAATGTGCTGTCTTTTCCATTTGAAGCTCCTCCGGGTATGGAAATAGATTTACTTGGCGACTTAATTATTTGCCGCCAAGTCGTTGAAAAAGAGGCAATTGAACAGAACAAGCCTCTGTTAGCACATTGGGCGCATATGGTTGTACATGGCAGCTTGCATCTGCTAGGTTATGATCATATTGAGGATGACGAAGCCGAAGAGATGGAGTCCCTCGAAACCGAAATCATGCAGGGTATGGGCTATGAAGACCCTTACATTGCTGAAAAAGAGTAGCCATTGGCTATTCAGCAGGGAAAGGCGAACCACCAAAATGATTCTCGTGTTCGCCTCTCTATGTGTGCTATCACACTTCTGATAGCGTTACTTAATTGAGAAACAATGAACGAAGATAATTCTCCCTCTTCTAACGAAGATAAGAAAGAAAAGGCAGAAGGTCCGAGTAGAAAGTCCTTCTTTGAACGTCTAGGTCAATTATTTCAGGGCGAACCAAAAGATCGCCAAGAGCTTGTGGATGTTATCCGTGACTCTGAAGTCAATGACCTGATTGACCATGACACCCGCGATATGCTTGAAGGTGTTATGGAAATCTCCGAAATGCGCGTGCGTGACATTATGATCCCGCGTTCGCAAATGGTTACGGTTGAGCGTACTCACGACCTTGATACCTTGGTTGCCTTGATTACCGATGCTCAACACTCTCGCTACCCTGTGATCAGCGAAGATAAAGACCATGTGGAAGGCATTCTTCTTGCGAAGGACTTACTTAAATACTTAGGCTCAGGCAGTAATCCATTTGATATCGAAGAAGTTATTCGACCAGCCGTTGTGGTACCGGAAAGTAAACGCGTTGATCGACTGCTGAAAGAGTTCCGTGAAGAACGTTATCATATGGCCATTGTTGTCGATGAATTCGGTGGTGTTTCTGGTCTTGTGACCATTGAAGATATCCTTGAAGAAATCGTCGGGGATATCGAAGATGAATTCGATGAAAGCGAAGAGACAGACATTCGTAAGCTTAGCAAGCATACGTTTGCTGTCAGAGCGCTGACAACCATCGAAGAGTTTAATGAGACATTTGGAACTAACTTCAGCGATGAGGAAGTAGATACCGTTGGTGGCATGGTCATGACTGCCTTTGGTCACTTACCTTCTCGTGGTGAACTGGTTGAAATTGAAGGTTACAACTTCAAAGTCACCGCTGCCGATAACCGTCGTGTCATTCAACTCCAAGTGACGATCCCAGACGAAGAAACCCTGGTTGAAGCCACTCAAGAGTAACGCGATACCCATTGGGAATCTCAGAAAATTATAATGATGAATGAACTCTTTCATCGCCTCAAGCGGCCCTTAGTGGCCGCTTTTGTTGGCGCCTCTACTACGCTCGCTTTTGCACCTTACCAGTTGTGGCCTATTGCCATTCTTAGTCCAGCTATTCTACTGATTCTTCTTGCTAACCAAACACCGAAACGCGCACTGTGGATTGGCTATGCTTGGGGGTTAGGTCAATTTGCAACTGGCGTTAGCTGGGTGTACGTCAGTATCTCCGGCTTTGGTGGCATGCCACTGATTGCTAATTTATTTTTAATGGGCTTGCTTGTCGCCTACTTGGCTGTTTATTCAGGCTTATTTGCCTGGCTAAACAACAAACTCTTTCCTCAATTTACGCTCACAAAAGCGCTTCTCGCTGCGCCCGCTTTATGGCTAATCAGTGATTGGTTGCGTGGTTGGGTGATGACCGGCTTCCCGTGGCTATGGCTAGGCTACAGCCAGATTGATGCTCCACTAGCAAGCTTTGCGCCTATCGGTGGCGTGGAACTGCTCACTCTGTTTATCCTTATTAGTGCGGGGGCATTAGCCTATGCTTGGGTTCATAAACAGTGGCTGATGGTGATTATTCCTGCGGTATTACTCAGCACAGGCTTTGGGATTCGTAACTACGATTGGGTAACACCTCGACCAGAAGACACGACTAAGCTCGCGCTGATTCAAGGTAACGTTGACCAAAACCTTAAGTGGCTGCCAAGCCAACGTTGGCCAACCATCATGAAATACGCCGATCTCACTCGTGAAAACTGGGACGCTGATATTATCGTCTGGCCAGAAGCTGCAATTCCTGCTTTTGAAATTGAAGTGCCTTCATTTTTGAGCAATATTGACAGCGCAGCAAAAATGAATAATAGCGCAATCATCACTGGTGTCGTCAACCAAGCTGAGGATCGACAGTTCTACAACAGTATTCTGTCCCTTGGCATCACACCATACGGTGACTACAGTTTCGACTTGAGCGAACGCTACCATAAGCATCACCTATTACCGTTTGGTGAGTTTGTTCCATTTGAGGATATTCTGCGCCCATTAGCGCCATTCTTTAACTTGCCGATGTCGTCGTTTAGCCGTGGGGCTTTTGTGCAGCCCAACATCGTTGCGAATGGCATGCACATGGCACCAGCGCTTTGCTATGAGATCATCTTTAATGAGCAAGTGCGTCAAAATGTGACTGACGAAACAGACTTCATTCTAACGCTTTCGAACGATGCATGGTTTGGTCACTCTATCGGTCCTCTTCAGCATATGGAGATCGCCCGTATGCGTGCCTTAGAATTAGGCAAACCGCTCATCCGCTCGACGAACAATGGATTAACAGCGGTAACCGATCACAAGGGTAAAATCGTTGAGCAAGTACCGCAGTTTGAAACTGCAGTACTGCGCGCAGAGCTCACCCCAACCGATGGGAAAACGCCATATCGAATCGTTGGTACTTGGCCATTGTATATTTGGGTTGGGTTAAGTTTAGCGCTGGCTTTCGGTTTAAGAAGAAAACAGAGCTGATAACAGCTTGAAAGTAGAAAAGACAAAAAAGAGGCGACCAAGCCTCTTTTTTATTCATTGCATTATACAGTCGTTACGCGCCATTTATGGCTTTAATGACTGGCGAGTAAAGCCTTTGTGACCACATTTAATACACGGAATGATTACAGTTGGGTGGTTATACGTTGTCTTGTGACCACACTCATCACAGACCAAAGTACCTAAGCCTATCACCTCTCCTGCTTCATATAGCCCTTGATGCTCTAAGTCATCGAACAACTCAACCCACTCAACTTTAGTTCGGTCTGTAATCTCTAACAACCCTTGCCATATCGAGTCCGCAATCGTTAAGTAAAACGGGCCGCTTTTGCTATCCTCGTAACTCTCTGAAAACTCTTTTAAGTCTGCTTTAAGGTACGCCTTGATTAAAGCCAATTCATCTTTGGTCAAGTCATTAGCAGCATCCACCACTTTGCCCGACGTCTCAATCGCTTTGTTAACTTCTTCCGGACTGTGCTTCAAGGTTTCAATCACATCCTCGAGCATTTCCTCATAACCTGTTTTACGTTTAGGCATAACTGACCTCCATCTTTCTCCTACCTGCGTCACTTAAGGGCGCATGGGTACAGATTGGCTATTGTTGTGATCCCTAGCTTTAGGTATTCTATGACGATCTATTTAAGTCTGTTCTAACCGAACTCACAAATTCCAAGATAACGGATACCATCGATGCAAGAACAATACAACCCACAAGATATTGAACAAAAAGTTCAAAAGCACTGGGATGACAACAAAACCTTTGTTGTAAGTGAAGACCCAAATAAAGAAAAATTCTACTGTCTATCCATGTTCCCATACCCAAGTGGTCGACTGCACATGGGTCACGTGCGCAACTACACTATCGGTGATGTAGTATCTCGTTTCCAACGCCTACAAGGCAAAAACGTGATGCAACCAATCGGTTGGGACGCATTCGGTCTACCTGCAGAAAACGCAGCAGTAAAAAACAAAACTGCGCCAGCACCTTGGACTTACGAAAACATCGAATACATGAAGAACCAACTTAAGCTTCTAGGCTTTGGTTACGATTGGAACCGTGAATTCGCAACATGTACACCGGAGTACTACCGCTGGGAACAAGAGTTCTTCACTAAACTTTACGAGAAAGGTTTAGTTTACAAGAAGACTTCTTCTGTTAACTGGTGTCCTAACGACCAAACTGTTCTTGCAAACGAGCAGGTTGAAGACGGTTGTTGCTGGCGTTGTGATACGCCTGTAGAGCAAAAAGAAATCCCTCAATGGTTCATCAAAATCACTGAGTACGCTCAAGAGCTACTAGACGACCTAGACAAGCTTGAAGGTTGGCCTGAAATGGTGAAAACCATGCAGCGCAACTGGATTGGTCGTTCTGAAGGTGTTGAACTGAAGTTTGAAGTTAAGGGTCAACAAGACCTAGAAGTTTACACAACACGTCCAGATACGCTAATGGGTGTGACTTACGTGGGCATCGCAGCCGGTCACCCTCTTGCAGCTCTTGCAGCAGAGAACAATCCAGAGCTTGCAGCGTTTATCGACGAATGTAAGAACAACAAGGTTGCAGAAGCTGAGCTAGCGACAATGGAGAAGAAAGGTATGGCAACTGGCCTTACTGCTATTCATCCATTGAACGGCCGCGAAGTACCAGTATACGTAGCAAACTTCGTATTGATGGACTACGGTACAGGCGCGGTAATGGCTGTACCTGCGCACGACCAACGTGACTACGAGTTCGCAACGAAGTACGGTCTAGACATCGTGCCAGTTATCAAGCCTGCTGATGGCAGCGAGCTAGACATCTCTGAAGCGGCATACACAGAGAAAGGTGTACTGTTCGATTCAGGTGAATTCGACGGCCTAGAATTCCAAGCGGCGTTCGATGCAATTGCAGCGAAGCTAGAAGCAGAAGGCAAAGGCACTAAGACTGTAAACTTCCGTCTACGCGACTGGGGTGTATCTCGTCAACGTTACTGGGGCGCACCAATCCCAATGGTAACGACTGAAGACGGTGAAGTTCACCCAGTACCTGCTGACCAACTACCAGTGATTCTTCCAGAAGACGTGGTAATGGACGGCGTAACCAGCCCAATCAAAGCAGATAAAGAATGGGCGAAGACCACATTCAACGGCGAACCTGCTCTACGTGAGACAGATACGTTCGATACGTTCATGGAATCTTCTTGGTACTACGCGCGTTACTGTTCACCGCAAGCAGACGACATCCTAGATCCAGAAAAAGCAAACTACTGGCTACCAGTAGACCAGTACATCGGCGGTATCGAGCACGCTTGTATGCACCTACTGTACTCACGCTTCTTCCACAAGTTGCTACGTGACGCGGGCTACGTAACGTCTGACGAACCGTTCAAGCAACTACTGTGTCAAGGTATGGTACTAGCTGATGCGTTCTACTTCGAGAACGAGAAAGGCGGCAAAGAGTGGGTAGCTCCAACAGACGTAGCCGTTGAACGTGATGGTAAAGGCCGCATTACTTCTGCTAAAGACACTGAAGGTCGCGATGTAACGCACTCAGGCATGATCAAGATGTCTAAGTCTAAGAACAACGGTATCGACCCTCAAGAAATGGTAGATAAGTACGGCGCTGACACAGTACGTCTATTCATGATGTTCGCGTCTCCAGCAGACATGACGCTTGAATGGCAAGAGTCTGGCGTAGAAGGTGCGAACCGCTTCCTGAAACGTGTTTGGAAACTAGTGAAAGAGCACACAGCGAAAGGCGCAGCAGAAGCAGTAGATACAGCCGCGCTTTCTGGTGATCAAAAAGCACTTCGCCGTGACGTTCACAAAACCATCGCGAAAGTGACGGACGATATCGCTCGTCGTCAAACATTCAACACCGCGATCGCAGCGATCATGGAGCTGATGAACAAACTAGCGAAAGCGCCTCAAGAATCTGCGCAAGATCGTGCAATCCTTGACGAAGCGCTGAAAGCTATTGTTGTCATGCTTTACCCTATCACTCCGCATATCTCATACGAGCTATGGGCAGCACTAGGTGAAACAGACATTGATAACGCGGCATGGCCGACGTTTGACGAAAAAGCGCTAGTTGAAGACGAAAAAACTATCGTTGTTCAAGTTAACGGTAAGCTACGTGCGAAGCTAACAGTTCCAGCAGATATCTCTAAAGACGATATCGAACAGCTTGGTCTAAACGACGAAAACGTGGTTAAGTTCACTGATGGCCTGACTATTCGTAAAGTCATTTACGTTCCAGGTAAACTGCTGAACATCGTTGCAAACTAATCACAGCTTGCAATTTGTCTCTGTTTAGCGAACTTATTTGTTAACCAAGAGTCATTAAACAGGGTAGTTCGCTACCCTGTTTATTTACCTCAAACCATTCACATGAGTGGTTTAAGGTAAATAACCCCTTCAATTTAGGATGAATACAATCAATGCGCTTTTTCTCTTTGATTAAACTACCAGTGGTATTGGTATTAGCGGGGCTTCTTTCTGCCTGTGGTTTTCACCTTCGCGGCGAGTATTCCGTACCGGAAGAGCTGCACACTATGTCTTTCTCCAGCTACGATGAATACAGTGAATTAACTCGCTATGTTCGCTCTCAACTCGAACTGAACAAAGTTGAACTTGTTCAACCATCATCGACTGTACCCAACCTTCATTTGACGGAAGCGACTATCGATGAGCGTACACTGTCTCTGTATCAAAATAGCCGTGCAGCAGAAAAAGAGCTGACATACGTAGTAAAATACCGTGTGACGATTCCTGGCTATGGCTCTAAAAACTTTACGACAACAGTAAACCGCAACTACCTAGACAACCCGTTGACGGCACTTGCAAAATCTGTTGAACGTGACGTAATTGAAGACGAGATGCGCTTGCAAGCTGCAAAACAGATGATGCGCCAGTTGGGCCGTATTCGTGCCGAATATGAAGCAGGACAAATCTCTGAGCCAGCGAACACAACCTCTTAATCACTATGCGAATTTATGCCGATAAATTAACGGATCATTTAACTAAACACGTTAAACAAGTTTACCTAATCTTTGGGAATGAGCCGTTACTGATTCAAGAGAGCCGCCAAGCAATCCAAAAGGCAGCGTTTCAACAAGGTTTTGAGGAAAAACACCGTTTTGCGGTAGACGCAAGCATCGACTGGAATCAAGTTTACGATTGCTTCCAAGCGATGAGCCTGTTCTCAAACCGTCAATTGATCGAGCTTGAAATTCCAGAGAGTGGCGTGACAACCGCCGTCAGCAAAGAGCTGCAAACACTGTGTGATATGCTGCATGATGACATCATGCTCGTCATTGTTGGTAGCAAACTGACCAAAGCCCAAGAAAATGCGAAATGGTTCAAAGCATTAAGCTCAAAAGGCGACTGGGTAAGCTGTTTGTCGCCAGATCTACAACGCTTACCTATGTTCATTCAGGCACGTTGCCGCACGTTGGGCCTAAAACCCGATCAACAATCACTGCAAATGTTGGCTCAATGGCATGAAGGTAACCTGTTTGCATTGTCACAAAGCTTAGAGAAATTGGCCCTACTCTACCCGGATGGTGAGCTGACCATCATACGTTTAGAGGAAGCCCTAAGTCGCCATAATCACTTTACTACGTTTAACTGGATCGACGCCTTACTGGCAGGTAAAGCAAACCGTGCACAACGTATTCTTCGCCAACTTGAGGCGGAAGGGGTCGAGACCGTGATCTTGATTCGAAGTGTACAAAAAGAGTTGAGCCAACTTTTAAATATGCATCAAGACTTAACTCAAATGGGAATGAACCAGGTATTTGAGAAATATCGAGTTTGGCAAAACAAGCGTCCACTCTATAACGCAGCACTGACCCGCTTATCGGCGAGTCGTATTTGTGCATTGCTCTCCTTGTTGGCTCAAGCAGAGATAAAAGCCAAAACTCAATATGACGAGTCTGTATGGCCAACTATTCATCAGTTGAGCTTAGAAACCTGCTCTCCTGATATTAAGCTGGCAATTTAAAAATCAAAGCGTGATATAGTGCGCGACCTGTTTTGCAAGCAAGAATGTAAAACACTGTAGAGATAAGAGACAAACCGAGGAAAACCGAGTGCTTCGCGAAGAACTGAAAGACTTTTTAGCTGATAAAGCCGACGACATGAAAGCGGAAGACATTATCGTCCTAAATGTGGAAGATAAATCAAGCGTGACAGATTACATGATCATCTGTACTGGCACATCCAAACGCCACGTTTCATCCATCGCTGACCACGTTGCAACAGAAGTGAAAAAAGCCGGTCTTGAGCCACTAGGAATGGAAGGTGAAAACGAAGGTGAATGGGTAGTCCTAGATATGGGCGACGCCATGCTTCACGTGATGCAAGAAGAGCACCGCGAACTCTACCAGCTAGAAAAACTCTGGGGTTAATCTTTTGAAAATTCAACTAATTGCTGTTGGCACAAAAATGCCAAAATGGGTTGAGGAAGGCTTTCAAGAATATCGTCGCCGTTTCCCACATGATATGCCATTGGAGTTGATTGAAATCTCTGCTGGCAAACGTGGAAAAAATGCCGATATCGCTCGCATCCTGCAAAAAGAAGGGGAAGCGATGCTCGCTGCGGTACCAAAAGGCAACCGTATCGTCACGTTAGATATCCCAGGTAAAAAATGGGACACTCCTCAACTTGCTGAGCAGTTAGAAGCTTGGAAATTAGATGGGCGTGATGTATCAATCTTAATCGGCGGTCCTGAAGGACTCGCTCCTGCATGCAAAGCTGCAGCAGACCAAAGCTGGTCATTGTCTGCCTTAACGCTACCCCACCCTTTAGTGCGTATCGTAATGGCAGAAAGCTTGTACCGAGCGTGGAGCATCACCGCGAACCATCCTTACCACCGCGAATAATCGTTGTTTAACTTTAGAGCCAAGCGTTAATGATTCGTAAGCGCCGCAGTCAAATCCGAGATTATCAAGCCGAAGCGCGTCTGTTTGCCAGCCGCGCTATTGTCGCTTTTATCGGCATTGTTCTCTTGATGGGAGCTCTGGTCGCCAATATGTACAACATTCAGGTGAACCAGTTTCAAGATTATCAAACCCGCTCGAACGATAACCGTATCAAAGTGGTTCCTATCGCGCCTAACCGAGGTCTGATTTATGATCGAAATGGTGTTTTACTGGCAGAGAACCGTCCCGTCTTTAACTTAGAACTGACTCCAGAAAAAATTAAAGACATTGATGCAACCATCCAAGAACTACAAACCATTCTGGAAATTACCCCAGATCAGATTGAACGTTTCCACCAAGAGCGTAAACGGACTCGTCGATTTAAGTCGGTCCCACTGCTTACCCAACTGAACGAAAAACAAGTAGCGGTATTCTCCGTCAATCAGTACCGCTTTCCTGGTGTAGAAATAAGTGCGACCTTAAAGCGCTACTACCCTTTCAGCGAAGTCTTAACCCACGTGATTGGTTACGTTTCTCGGATCAATGATCGCGACATGCAGCGCCTGATCCGAGAAGAAAAAGACGCAAACTATCAAGCCACTCGCGACATTGGTAAGCTAGGTATTGAAAAATACTACGAAGACCTCTTACACGGTACAGCCGGATATCAAGAAGTCGAGGTAAACAGCCGCGGCCGAGTAATTCGTACCTTAAAGTACGTTCCACCTGTACCCGGAAAAGACATCGTTTTAAACCTTGATATCAACTTGCAGTTGTACGTACACCAATTGTTGGACGGCCGCCGAGGCAGTGCTGTAGTGATCGATCCTAGAGACAACGGCGTACTGGCTATGGTTTCAAGCCCTAGCTACGACCCTAACTCGTTCGTGCACGGAATCTCAGGTAAAGACTATCGTGCCCTTTTGAACGATAAAAACCGTCCTCTGGTCAACCGCACCACACTTGGCATTTACCCACCTGCGTCTACCATCAAGCCATTTATGGCGGTAGCCGCGCTGCAAGAAGGCGTCGTCACACCTAACACCACACGAAATGATCCTGGTTATTGGCGCATACCAAACTCTAACACACGTCCGTTCCGGGACTGGTTGCGTTGGGGGCACGGACGCGTCGATATCATTAAGTCGATCGAAGAGTCTGTTGATACCTTCTACTATCAAATCGCTTATGACATGGGTATTGACCGTATTTCGAATTGGATGATGATGTTCGGTTTTGGTGATTACACTGGCATCGATATCTACGAAGAAAGTAAGGCGAATATGCCGACTCGTGACTGGAAAATGTCTCGCCATAAAACCCCGTGGTACAAAGGCGATACGATCCCTGTGGGTATCGGCCAAGGTTATTGGACAGCAACACCAATGCAAATCGCCAAAGCGACCTCCGTATTAGTAAATGAGGGAGAAGTGATCGCACCTCACTTACTAAAAGCGACGATAGAGAACGGCAACGACTTCGAAGAACAACAAACAACAGAATACGTGACTTACCCGCCAATCAAGAATGTACCGAAAAAGTACTGGGATATGGCGAAAGAAGGCATGCGTCGGGTAAACCATGGCACGCGCGGAACAGCTCGCCGCTCATTCTACAAAATGAGTTATCAAACAGCGGGTAAATCAGGTACTGCACAGGTCTTCGGTCTGGGTGAAAACGAAGAGTACAACGCCGATGAGATCGCCGAGCACTTACGTGACCATGCGTTATTTACTGGCTTTGCACCATTTGATGATCCAAAAGTGGTCGTCACTGTAGTACTAGAAAACGCCGGCGGTGGTTCTAGCAACGGTGCCCCAGTAGTAAGGAAAATTTTTGACCGAGTCGTTCTAGGCCCAGAAGAAATTGAGCCTGAAAACAATGCGAAGAAAGAGGTAAAACAGTAATGAAGATGGATCCCTCTACAGGTAAAAATCGCGCCCTGTTTGAACGCTTCCATATCGACTTACCACTCCTACTTGGCATATTGGCCCTGATGGGGTTTGGCCTCGTGATCATGTACAGCGCTAGTGGCCAAAGTTTACTGATGATGGATCGCCAAGCTATGCGGATGGTGCTTTCACTCGTTGTGATGATCGTTCTTGCGCAGCTTTCTCCACGAACCTACGAGAGCCTGGCACCTTTGATGTTCGTCGGCGGCGTCATACTGCTCTTTGGCGTGCTGTTTTTCGGTGAAGCCTCGAAAGGCGCACAGCGTTGGCTTAACCTCGGTTTTGTGCGCTTTCAACCTTCCGAGTTATTGAAGCTCGCGGTGCCATTAATGGTGGCACGCTATGTAGGTCGACAACCCCTTCCGCCAACGCTAAAAACACTCATCGTTGCACTGATTATGGTCTGCTTGCCAACCATCCTCATTGCAAAACAGCCTGACTTAGGGACCTCTATTCTAATCGCCGCTTCCGGTATTTTTGTTATCTTCCTCGCGGGCATTAGTTGGAAAATCATCGCTGGTGCCGCCATCGCACTCGGTGGTTTCATTCCGATTTTGTGGTTCTTCTTGATGCGCGAATACCAAAAAGTTCGCGTACGTACTCTGTTTAACCCAGAGTCAGATCCGCTTGGTGCGGGCTACCACATTATTCAGAGTAAAATCGCGATTGGCTCTGGTGGTATTTCAGGCAAAGGTTGGTTGCAAGGCACTCAATCACAACTGGAATTTCTTCCTGAACGACACACTGACTTTATCTTTGCAGTAATTGCTGAAGAATGGGGTATGATTGGCTTCCTTTGCCTTTTAGCCATCTATCTATTTATTATTGGACGAGGTTTATACCTCGCCAGCCAAGCGCAAACTGCATTTGGACGAATGATGGCAGGCAGTATTGTACTCAGCTTCTTCGTGTATATTTTTGTAAATATTGGCATGGTAAGTGGCATCCTACCTGTAGTAGGTGTACCGTTGCCACTCATTAGTTATGGCGGCACATCAATGGTAACCTTGATGGCTGGCTTTGGTATTCTGATGTCAATTCATACGCACCGAAAAGCATTCTCTAAGGCGACCTAGACATGCAAAAACGCGCTTTATATTCCTTGGTTTTCTCTGCTCTTATTTTGGCAGGCTGTTCATCAACTAGCCAAAAAGAACAAGAAGGCCGTTACGAACTCGAATCCGATGTTGCACCGGATACACCGCTTTCAGTCGAACACATCGAGGATGCGCACCCTAAATATGAACCGTACAGCCTAGGTGGGAACAAAGATTACCACTTGCGTGGCAAAGACTACAAAATAGTTCGCGATGCCAAAGGCTTTAAAGAAAAAGGCCGCGCATCTTGGTATGGGAAGAAGTTCCAAGGTCATTTGACTTCTAATGGCGAAATCTATGACATGTACTCAATGACAGCGGCTCATAAAACGCTACCGTTACCGAGTTACGTAAAAGTCACCAACACTGACAACGGCAAAACTACCGTAGTACGAGTTAATGACCGAGGTCCGTTTCACGATGGCCGTATTATCGATTTAAGCTATGCCGCAGCACATAAGTTAGATGTGATAAAAACAGGTACAGCTAACGTGGAAATTGAAGTAATCAGTATCAATCAGCCCACGGATAAAAAATCTTTAGAAGCGCACCCTAAGTACGTTATTCAGGTGGCATCATCAAAAAATGAAGAACGCGCACGAACTTTAGGGACAGAGCTTGGTCAAAAACTGGAGACAGAAACTTTCCTAGAAAATGCGAAAGAGTCTTATCGCTTGTTGTTAGGGCCATTTACTGACTATTCCCTGACGCAAGCCACTCTAGATAAAGTAAAGTTGCTCGGCTATTCGTCTGCATTTATTAAAAAACACAACACTGCCAAATGACCTAGTGTCATGAATTTCTCCTCGATCCCCTCTTACATAGCTGGGGATTCTGATAAGATGTCCGCAGTTAACCCAAAAATTTGAATTACCATGAATAAAAATAAGTTTGTGAAATCTATTCTCGTTTCTTCGGTTGCCCTTTCTGCAACTTTCGCTCAATCTGCTCTTGCATCACCTATCGTTGTTCCAGATGCCCCTCAAATCGCTGCGAAGGGCTACGTTCTGATGGATTACCATTCAGGTAAAGTACTGGCAGAGAAAGAGATGAACACAAAGTTGTCTCCAGCCAGTCTGACTAAGATGATGACCAGCTACGTAATCGGCCAAGAACTAGCGCGTGGTAATATCTCAGAAGATGACGATGTCACCATCAGTAAAAATGCATGGGCGAAAAACTTCCCTGAATCATCAAAAATGTTCATTGAAGTGGGCACAACTGTAAAAGTACGTGACCTAAACCGCGGTATCATCGTCCAGTCTGGTAACGATGCCTGTGTAGCAATGGCTGAACATATTGCAGGCTCAGAAGATGCGTTTGTTGACCTAATGAACGCTTGGGCCAACACACTAGGTATGACGAACTCGCACTTTGCAAACGTTCATGGCTTAGATAACGCCGAGCTGTACTCGACACCATACGACATGGCATTACTAGGTAAAGCCCTGATCCGTGACGTACCAAATGAGTACCGCGTGTACTCAGAGAAGAAATTCACTTACAACGGCATCACCCAATACAACCGTAACGGTCTACTTTGGGACAAGAGTATGAACGTTGATGGCATCAAAACGGGTCACACAAGCAATGCAGGTTACAGCTTAGTAAGTTCAGCAACTGAAGGTCAAATGCGTTTGGTTGCGGTCGTAATGGGCACGAAAGATGCCAATGCTCGTAAGTCAGAAAGCAAAAAGCTACTAAGCTACGGCTTCCGTTTCTTCGAAACAGTAGCGCCGCACAAAGCAGGTGAAACGTTCGTTGAAGAAAAAGTGTGGATGGGTAACAAAGACACTGTAGCGTTGGGCCTTGACCAAGATACTTACGTAACACTACCACGTGGTGAAGCGAAAAACCTAAAAGCCAGCTTCGTCCTTGAAAAAGAGCTAGAAGCCCCAATTAATAAAGGTGATGTAGTTGGTAAGCTATACTATCAGATCGATGGTGAAGATATTGCCGAATACCCACTAATGGCACTAGAAACCGTAGAGCAAGGTAGTCTATTTAGCCGCATGTGGGATTACATCGTATTGTTATTCAAGAGCTTTTTCTAAGAAGAACGTTAGAGTAGCAAACTTATTCGCAAAGCCGCCTGAAAGGGCGGCTTTTTAAGTTTGAGATCCTCGTCTTGAGTTCCCCCTAATTTGACTGTACTATTTCGCACCGCAACGAATATCTACTGGAGTTATCGATATGCTAACCATCAACTCTGATGCAAAATTAAAAGACCTGCTTGAGTTCCCTTGTTCATTTACTTACAAGGTAATGGGTCATGCAAAGCCTGAACTTCCAGAGCTTGTTCTTGAAGTTATTCAGCGCCATGCTCCAGGTGACTACAGCCCGACCGTTAAACCAAGTGCTAAGGGCAACTACCACTCGGTATCAATCAACATCACTGCAACGTCTATCGAGCAAGTTGAGACGCTATACAAAGAGTTAGGTGAAATTGACATCGTGCGCATGGTTCTATAATTTTTTGATAGATTAAATTTTTTTTGAAAGCAGCTTCGGCTGCTTTCTTTTTATTTATCAACCAGATAACAAAACTTTACATCGCTTTCAGTTAAAAATCTGTTACTCAGCGGTAGAGCATCAGGGTTATCCGGTTTATAATCCAAAAACTTTATATATTAGCAACAGGAATTCCCATGCAACACCAACTTGTTGTAAAACGACTTGGCCGCCAAGACTATGAGCCTGTATGGAAGGCGATGCATGAGTTCACCGACCAACGCACAGAAGAAACCCCTGATGAAGTCTGGTTGGTAGAACATAACCCAGTATTTACGCAAGGTCAGGCAGGTAAAGCTGAGCACCTTATTAACACTGGTGACATTCCTGTTGTACAAAGTGATCGCGGAGGCCAGGTTACGTATCATGGCCCTGGTCAGTTGGTCGCCTATTTCTTGATCAACCTACGCCGCAAAAAATTAGGTGTACGAGATCTCGTTACCACTATCGAGAACCTCGTGATCAACACGCTAAAAGCATACAATATCGATTCGGCCGCGCGACCTGACGCACCAGGCGTTTACGTTGACGGTAAAAAAATATGCTCTCTCGGTTTACGCATTCGTAAAGGATGCTCGTTTCATGGCTTAGCCTTGAACGTAAATATGGATTTAACACCGTTTCTGCGTATTAACCCTTGTGGTTATGAAGGTATGGAAATGGTTCAGGTCAGCCAATTTGGCGGCCCAGACAATGTAGAAGCCGTAGAAAAACAATTAATAGAAGAACTCGTTACTTTGCTCGACTATGAGCAAGTAGAATTCAGCACAGAAGCACCTTCTCAAGGTAATAAAGCATGAGCAAACCAATCCAGATGGAAAAAGGCGTTAAATATCGTGACGCCGATAAAATGGCATTGATTCCCGTAAAGAACATGCCTACAGAGCAGAAAGAAGTGCTACGTAAGCCTGATTGGATGAAGATCAAGCTACCAGCCGACAGCCAACGAATTCAAGACATCAAGGCGGCGATGCGCAAGAATAAACTTCACTCCGTATGTGAAGAAGCATCTTGCCCTAACCTAGCGGAATGTTTTAACCACGGTACAGCTACCTTCATGATCCTAGGTGCCATTTGTACTCGTCGTTGTCCTTTCTGTGACGTTGCTCATGGCCGCCCATTACCACCGGAAGCAGAAGAGCCTCAAAAACTGGCGAAAACCATCGCCGATATGAAGCTGAAATACGTAGTAATCACTTCTGTAGACCGTGACGATCTGCGTGATGGTGGTGCACAGCACTTTGCCGACTGTAACCGCGAGATCCGTGCGTTGAACCCGCATATTAAGATTGAAACTCTGGTTCCTGACTTCCGTGGTCGTATGGACGTAGCGCTGGATCTAATGAAAGACAACCCACCAGATGTCTTCAACCACAACCTAGAAACTGCACCACGTCTTTACCGTAAAGCTCGCCCAGGTGCGAACTACAAATGGTCACTTGAGCTTCTTAAGAAGTTCAAAGAGCAGCATCCAGATGTACCGACCAAATCTGGTTTGATGATGGGTCTTGGTGAAACCAAAGAAGAAATCATCGAAGTACTGAAAGATCTACGCGCACACGGCGTAACGATGCTAACTCTAGGTCAGTACCTAGCGCCAAGCCGTCACCACTTGCCAGTAGAGCGTTACGTTCCGCCATCAGAGTTTGACGAGCTAAAAGAAGTTGCACTAGAGCTTGGCTTCACGCACGCAGCGTGTGGTCCATTTGTTCGCTCTTCTTACCATGCCGATATGCAGGCTCAAGGCATCGAGATTAAATAAGCACTCGCTTATTTTGAAGAGAAAAGGTTGGCTCAGTGCCAACCTTTTTTGTATCAGTCAAATGGTGATAAAAAGCCATTCTACCTCCGTCATTCTGAACAGCGAGGAACGAGCGTGATTGAGAATCAGTTTCCAACGTACTGATGATTTTTTGGGGAAACGCTGAGTAAAAGAGTGTGCCTCAACAAGATTCCTGATCTCGCCTAGGCTCGTCGGTGACGTAGTTTGAATATATTGAAAAGAGACAGTGTTGGTAGCCATCCCCTTATCACACACTCTTCTCTATATCTCATTCCAAACGCCAGACAAACAAAAAGGCCCTCAATTGAGGACCTTTAGTATATCAATGTTCAAAATAGACGAGTCGAGTTCTAGGAGAACACACGGAGTTTGCGCGAGCAAATGAGTATGTTCGACACCGAAATCGACTCATTTTATGAAGAACAGTTAGGCGTAAACCGGTAGACGCTTACAAATTTCGAGCACTTTCTGTTTAGTCGCTTCGATAACTTCTTCGTTGCCGATGTTATCTAGAACGTCACACATCCAGTTTGCTAGCTCTTTTGCATCTTCTTCAGTGAAGCCACGGCGAGTGATCGCTGGCGTACCTACACGGATACCAGACGTTACGAATGGGCTGCGTGGGTCATTTGGTACCGAGTTTTTGTTCACTGTGATGTTTGCTGCACCTAGTGCCGCGTCTGCATCTTTACCAGTGATGTCTTTGTCGATCAGGTCTACAAGGAACAAGTGGTTTTCTGTGCCGTTAGATACGATTTTGTAGCCACGCTCTTGGAATTGACCAACCATTGCTTTTGCGTTTTTCACTACGCGAGCTTGGTAAGCTTTGAACTCTGGCTCCATCGCTTCTTTGAACGCGACTGCTTTACCAGCGATAACGTGCATTAGAGGGCCACCTTGACCACCAGGGAACACTGCTGAGTTCAATTTCTTGTACATATCTTCGCCAGCATTTGACAAGATAAGACCACCGCGAGGACCTGCTAGTGTTTTGTGTGTTGTTGTTGTTACTACGTGAGCGTGTGGAACAGGTGTTGGGTATTCGCCTGCTGCGATAAGACCCGCTACGTGCGCCATATCAACGAAAAGGTAAGCATCTACTTTGTCAGCGATTTCACGCATGCGCTTCCAATCAACGATTTGCGAGTAAGCAGAGAAACCACCGATGATCATCTTAGGCTTGTGCTCAAGCGCTAGCTGTTCCATCTCGTCGTAGTTGATTTGACCCGCTTCATCGATACCGTAAGGGATAACGTTGTAGTGCTTACCAGAGAAGTTTACTGGAGAACCGTGAGTCAGGTGACCACCGTGCGCTAGGCTCATGCCTAGAACTGTATCGCCTGGGTTAAGAAGCGCCATGTAAACCGCGCTGTTTGCTTGAGAACCTGAGTGAGGCTGTACGTTCGCGTATTCACAACCGAACAGTTTGCATGCACGGTCGATAGCAAGTTGTTCCGCTTTATCTACGTACTCACAACCGCCGTAGTAACGCTTGCCTGGGTAGCCTTCAGCGTATTTGTTCGTTAGCTGAGAACCTTGCGCTTCCATTACACGTGGGCTTGTGTAGTTTTCAGAAGCGATAAGTTCAATGTGTTCTTCCTGGCGAAGAGTTTCTTCCTGGATAGCTGCGAACAGTTCCGCATCGTAATCTGCGATGTTCATATCACGCTTAAGCATCTGTATCTCCTGACTCAGATTAGTACTGAAAGTTGCAAAAAAACTGTTGAATGACCCTACGCAAACGTTTTCGTCACCCTAATGGCGCGCATTCTACATAATTTGATCTGGGTCATAAAGAGAAATTTACAATTTTTCTCATGCAGTTTTTTCATGATGGCAAGCAATCTGTATCACGCCCGCATTGCAATTGCATAACGACGATCTATTGCCTGTCAATTTTGTGCTTTACACCCTGTAAAACAGCAATTACATAGGTTTACCGTAAATTTTACCCTCTAGCTACCGAAAAGATCATCTTTTTACTACTATGCACGCCTTATTTATCACTAATGACTGCAACATTGATGGAAAAACACTCATTAAAAGAAGACTGGATAGCGATTCTCACGGGTACTTTTTTGGTAGCTCAAGGCGTTTTCTTTCTCCAATCCGCAAACCTCCTAACAGGGGGGACGACAGGATTGGCTCTGCTTATTAGCCAATTTACACCTTTTACGTTTGGTGTGCTGTACTTTTTAGCAAACAGTCCCTTTTACTTGCTAGCATGGAAACGCTTCGGCCGTCATTTCGCCATTAATAGTGCCATTTCTGGCGCTTTGGTTTCTATCTTTGCCGATCATCTTTATTTGCTAATCTCGCTCGAATCGGTAAATGAAGTTTATTGTGCCGTCGCAGGTGGGCTTTTAATGGGACTCGGTATGCTGATCTTGTTCCGACATCGCTCCAGCTTAGGTGGCTTTAACGTGCTGTGTTTATTTATTCAGGACAAATTTGGCATTTCAGTTGGCAAAAGCCAAATGGCAATCGATGCGTGCATCCTGTTTGCGTCATTCTTCTTTGTCACTCCAGAAGTAATTGGTCTTTCGATTTTGGGCGCGTTTGCACTGAATGTCGTGTTAGCGATGAACCATAAGCCTCATCGCTACTCCGTGACCTACGGCTCATAAACTTTTGATGATAATTGGAGCGCAATTTATAAGATTTCGCGCTCCAATCGCTATATAATATTTCGCCATTTCCAAATAACGCGGTGCGGTATGCGCGATTTTTTGCAACAAGCCAAACAAACTCACAGTTGTATTGCGATTGGCGAGTTGGTCTATAATCCGAAGACACAAACTCTTCATCAAGACACTGTCGCGATTGATCTCGAACCTCGTACCATTGAGTTATTAGAGCTGCTGCTAACAAGCGTGGGACATCCGCTCTCTGCCGATACTATTATCGAAACCATTTGGCAGAGCAAATTCATCTCTAAGAATGTACTCACTAACCGCATTAGCACCTTACGTGCGCTGCTACAACAGCATCTCCCCGAGTACGATGCGACTAAGCTCTTGGTCACTTATCCTCGCAAAGGTTACTTTCTAAACCCTGCGAATATCCGTTTAGTACCACCAGCGAAAAACCATCGACGTGCTATTACAGCTCAAGTTGCGAACCGTAAGAACATAAAGCTGATTTGTGCTTATAGCTTATGTGCCGTACTTACGGTTTGTAGCGTGACGCTCGCAAGCTTGTTATGGCAACGCCAAGAGATTTCAACGCAACAAACACGTCATCAGTTACTTATCCCCAAAGTCGAACTGCTGCTCAACCGTGTCGATGCGATTGGCTCCCAAGCAAGAAAATATCGCATACTGGTCAAAGCCATCTTGCTGCAACAACAGGTCGAATATCCATACACCGACATCGCCAACCAAGACGCTCCCAGTTACTTTCTTGATCCTATCGGTCATACGCCGTATTTCCCTGGCGCGCGAAACATGCAGACCAGTGATTACGAACTCAACATAGAGTTAAAAGACGGCGCAGAGCAAGGCACCTTGAAAGCTCAGATGAACCTTATTTATCCTGCGACAGGGAAACTGGCGTTTCGCAACGAATACACACTGCGCTTATCCGACCTACAATCGGATATCTTCCAAATTCACTCAGATGTCGCGCAATACTTCAACTTGCCTGCACCTTCGGCAAGCACATGGCAGCTGTCAGACGTTCACCAAAAAATGCTGTTTGAGAATGTCTTTTCTAACCAACCTCTCCAACAAGCTGATGAGTTTGCAGCGATCACAACCGCAAGGCATCTCGCTTTGTACGAGCAAGAACCTCAAAAGCTGGAAGCGTATTTGACGCAAGTGCAGTCGTCGTTCGATGTTTTGCCAGATGAGCTAAGCCTCTGGTTGGGCGTATTGCATTTCAAACTAGGTAACCTAGACCGAGCAAAAGTTCTGCTGACCACTCCAGATGGCGACTCACGTATTCAAAACGCGCTGATTTATACGTTTGTGTCTCACATCGCTTATAAACAAAACAAACTCGAACAGTTCCGTCTCAACTACATGGAATCACTGGTGGCACTGCTGCGCGTTTTACCTTCCGAGACATTGTTTGAACGTCTTTCTCAATCTGAATCGAAAGAAACTTGCCTTCAACCATGGAAAACGTTGCATGTCAGTTTGACCGATCAAGAAATTATCAGCCGATGGAAAGCGCTCATCAACGAGTATTGCACCAACGTAGCTAACGAAATAAGCCCAAATAAAACAAAGACCTAAATATAAAATTAAGCTTTCGTTAAGCCCTATTAGCTTTTGTTTTTTGCCCTTTTTAGCTCACTAAACTTAGCATGCTCGCATTCAAGCAACGGCCCAACATGAAACGGCCTAATCAATCAGGAATGTAAACCATGCTAAACAAAATGACGCTTATCGCAGCAGCAACTCTGGCTCTTTACGGCTGTGGCGGCGGTTCATCTTCTGGCAGTGCTAATCCAAACAAAGTGCCTCAAGAAAGTTTCGACATCGCGATTCAAAACTCAATCTTCGCTCCCACGCCAAGCACACAACTAAACTACGCGTTTAGCCTGGATGGCCAACCTGAAGGCGAGATGAAACTGAGTTTCCAAGCGATGGATAACGAGCAATTGTTGGCAGCATTGGCACAAATCCCAAACAGCGAAGCAATGGTCCAGTTGGTTAATGACTTGGTGAACTACGGCGCCAAACAGTTCTACTATTCTGACGAACAGTACAACGACGATGAAGAGGGCAATACGCTTTATTTTGCAGGCTCTGATGGCGCACTTCATGAAGTCACCGACGCTTATTCCATTAACCAGCAGTTTGTTGCCATGCTGATGCACAGCAGCCCTATTTTCCGTCTCAACGGTGACGACGTAAAAGAGAAAAGCCCGAACATTGATATCGGTGAAGAGACCATATCTCTGCAAACCACTCTAACAGGCTACGCAGTTCACAACCTACTAGACAGTTTTGAAGAGCATGAGTGGGTGCAAAACCTGCCAATGACAGCATCTTGCCAAGTGGTTTGGCAGCAGCAAATCCGAGAGACTGGCGTACGTAAAACGTTCTCAATTTCAAGCAAGAAAATTGAAGCGGCGTACCTGACGGAAGAGAATACTTACAACCTAAACTGCGATGGTATGGACTCAATGGAGTTCGCCACTTCGGCAGAACGTTGGTTTAACCCGAGCTTAGGTCTGATTGAGCAAATCGAACTGCTAAAAGTACAACAAGTACAAATCAATGAAGAGAAAGTGCTGCTAACAGCAATTGAAGCAAAATAAGCCTGTACTCCACAAGTATCTCGCATCTCAATAAAAAAGGCTTTGGGGAGCACACCAAAGCCTTTATCTCGAACATCAATCTTAGGGGGTGACACCCGAGTTTATTCTTCTATCAATAAAATACGAGTTTCGTAAGGTCGTAATACTTGATGGTTAGACGCGACTGCACTCGCTGAGTTTTGATAGTTAGATAGCAAGTTTTTCGCTTTACTCATATCAAAACGTTCTGGCAGAACGCATTCCACCTCTTCAGCGTAGTAGTTATTGATACACAGCAGTGTTTGTTTGTCGTTCTGGCGAGCGTAAGCAAAAATGCGTTGATGCTCTGGCAATAAATCTTCATAACAGCCATCAGTGATCACCGAAACCTGTTTGCGTAGCTCAATCAAACGTTTGTAGAAATAGAACACCGAGTTTAAATCAGCAACCGCAGCTTCTGCGTTGATTTCAGAGTAGTTCTGCGCCACTTCGAGCCACGGTGTGCCTTCGGTAAAACCGGCGTGCTTTTGGCTGTTCCATTGCATTGGCGTACGTGAGTTATCACGCGACTTCTGCGCCAAAATCGCCATCATCTCCTCGTGTGATACACCATCGCGGTTAACCATGATGTCGTACATGTTGGTGCTTTCTACGTCGCGGTACTGGCTGATATCAGTGTAACCTGGGTTGGTCATACCAATCTCTTCACCTTGGTAAACATAAGGTGTGCCTTGCATCATGTGTACAGACGCCGCCAACATTTTGGCTGATTCGACGCGGTATTGTTTATCATCGCCTAAGCGGCTGACCACACGAGGTTGGTCGTGGTTACACCAGAACAGCGCCCCCCACCCTTTGCCATTTAAGCCCGTTTGCCAATGGTTGAAGATCTGCTTTAACTGAATGAAATCAAACGGCGCTTTGGTCCATTTTTCACCATTCGGATAATCCACTTTCAGGTGGTGGAAGTTGAACACCATGGATAGCTCTTTGCCGTCTAGCGAAGAGTATTGCTGGCAGTGCTCTAGCGTGGTGGAAGACATTTCCCCCACCGTGACGCTGCCGTACTTTTGGAACACGGCTTCGCTGATTTCTTGCAGATATTCGTGCACGCGAGGACCATCAGTATAGAAACGACGGCCATCGCCAATATCATCGCTTGGGAAATCTTGTTGTTTAGAAATCAGGTTGATGACATCAAGACGGAAACCATCCACGCCTTTGTCTGCCCAGAAACTGATGACTTCTTTGACTTCTTCGCGCACCACTGGGTTTTCCCAGTTCAAATCCGCCTGCTCTTTAGCAAAAAGGTGCAAGTAGTACTGCCCTGTCGCTTCATCCAATTCCCAAGCATTGCCTCCAAACTTCGATTGCCAGTTGTTGGGCTCTACGCCATCAACCGGATCTTTCCAGATGTAGTAATCACGGTAAGGGCTGTTTTTATCACCTAACGCAGATTGGAACCACTTGTGTTCTGTCGAAGTATGGTTGACCACGATGTCCATGATGATTCGAATGCCCAACTGATGAGCCTCTGACAACAGGGTATCGAAATCTTCCATCGTGCCGAACTCGGGGTTGACCGCGTAGTAATCGGAGATGTCATAACCGTTATCAACCATTGGAGACTGATACACTGGCGTCAGCCAAATCGCATCCACACCGAGGTGTTTTAGATAATCCAGTTTAGAAATGATCCCTTTAATATCGCCCGTGCCTTTACTGCCGCTGTCACAAAAGCTTTTTGGGTAAATTTGATAGATGGTTGCGGTTTTCCACCAGCTCTCATCATGCTTGGTCATAGCCATTTCTAACACTCACTTACCAGTAATCGGAAACTTAAAATTTGAAAAGAAAAATAGGAGGAGGCAGCCAAGTCACTGCCTCAAATTGAATTACGCGTTTGCCGCCTCAAGCTCACCTTTCGCTTGTGCACGCTTATAAAGAAGTAACGTTAATGCAGCGGGTACCACCATCGCGACCAACATCGCCAGAGCAAAGATGCCCCAGAACTGCGGCTGGATAGATAAGATGCCCGGCAAGCCGCCCACACCGATACCGTTCGCCATGACGCCCGCACTACCACAGATAGCAGCAGCACATGCACTACCGATCATCGCACTCAACATTGGGAACTTGTATTTCAAGTTGATGCCGTACATCGCCGGCTCTGTTACGCCAAGGTAGGCAGAAATCGCTGCTGGCACTGAGACTTCACGCTCATCCTGCTTTTTACTGATGATAATGATGCCAACCACTGCCGATGCTTGAGCAATGTTCGATAGTGCAATCAAAGGCCAAATCGGCGTGCCACCCAATTCTTGCATCAACTGCAAGTCAACGGCGTTGGTTGTGTGGTGGATACCTGTGATCACAAGTGGCGCGTATAAGAAGCCGAAGATGGTTGAACCAATCATCGCAAAGTCACCCGTCATGGCTGCTTTTGCTGCGAATGCTACGCCGTCACCCAACATACGACCGAATGGGCCAATGATAGAGTGCGCAAGAATCACAGACACAATGATAGAAACAAACGGTACTACTACTAGGTAAAGGTAAGACGGAATGATGCGTTTTAAGCGTGTTTCGATAAACGCCAGTGCGATACCTGCTAACATCGCGGGAATCACCTGCGCTTGGTAACCGACTTTCTCAATCGCAAACAACCCAAAGTCCCACACTTCAGGTACTTGCTTACCAATCAGGTAGGCGTTCATTAACTGCGGCGAAACCAAAGTTACACCAAGCGTGATACCCAAAATCGGTGTACCACCGAGCTTTTTCACGGTCGACCAACACACACCAACGGGTAGGAAGAAGAAAATTGCTTCACCAATTAACCATAGGAATGAATGAACAGTCGCCCAAAACTGACTGATTTCCGTTAGGGTTTGACCATCAAACATTTTGATGTCGCCAATCACATTACGGAAACCAAGAATCAAACCACCAGTAATGATCGCAGGCAACAGTGGTACAAAGATTTCTGCAAGGTGGGAAATACCACGCTCAATGATATTCATGTTTTGGCGAGCAGCATTCTTGGATTCGTCTTTGCTCGCTTCACTTTTACCGCTTAGCTCGATCAGTACTTTGTAAACCTCATCAACTTCAGTGCCGATGACGACTTGGAATTGACCTGCGTTGGTAAAGCAGCCCTTCACCATCGGTAATGCTTCTAACTGTTTTGTGTCAGCTTTGTCCGTATCGTTTAGAACAAAACGCAAGCGAGTTAAACAGTGGCTTACACTGGCAATATTGTCCGGCCCCCCGACCAGCTCAATAAGACGCTCCACGTCTTTACGCGCAATCTTACTCATAACTTTGTCCACCCTGTATTGGATACATTCGATTCATCATTTTATTTTTTATAAATGGGAACATTCCCATTTCTTGATTTTAATATTGCCACTCAAAGACAAAAAACAAAATGGGAACAGTCCCATTAATTGAGAATGATCACAGTATAATTTTAGAGCAAATCGCTGTAGTGTGGATTAGCGGCAAATAGGTTGTTGAGTGAAGTGAGCGACTTCTTCATCGCCATTTAATTGATTAATCAGCATTTTAGCGGACTTTTCACCCGCAAGGGTATAACCAGGATCGACACTAAATACTTTAGGGAAAAGGAAAGAAAGCAACTCGTTACCACCCACGCCTGTCACGACCACGTCTTCACGACCTAACTCTTGAAGACGCTTGATTACGCCCAATGCAATGGTATCGCTGGCACACACAATGGCTTGCGTGTCTGCATTGAGAACGTGGTCCACCAGCTGATAAGCACTTTCATGGCTAAGCTTACCGGTTTGGAAACAAGGCGTAAGTTGCTTGCGTTGACACCACGATTTATAAGCATTTAGACGAGCTAAGCCAGTGGTTTTGTCTTCAGGATCAACACCAATATAAGCAATGCGAGATAAAGATTGCTGCTCAAGGTGAGACAAAGCCATGTCTATCACGCCTTGGTTATCATAATTGATGGAAGAGACGTTATCGGTATCCATCGCAATCACCACAATGCGATTGCCCCACTCAGCTAAGGCTTGCTCATCGCATCCTGTAAACCCAAATACAATCACGCCATCCACATTGCGACGCTTAAGCACACTCAAGTGCTCATTGGTTTTGTCTCGGTCAAACTGACTCTCCATGATCACCGCATCATAACCAGCGGAATACAATGCATTGAGCATTGTACCAACAGCACGATTTTCGGATGGTGAGTCCAGACGGGAGATGATAACACCAATGACTTTTTGGCTACCGCCACGCATTGATTGCGCAGATTTGGACGGTACATAACCAGATTCACGAATGATTTGCTCTACTTTCTCTCGCGTTTGAGGTTTCACTTTTGGATCGTTGGTAAGCACACGGCTTACTGTTGATTTGCCAACGCCTGCCAATTTCGCGATATCAAGAATGGTGAGTTTTTTGCTCATAAGTGATCAAACTAGAATGGATGAATGCTTAGGTGACTGAACTTTAACAGTAATAAGAGAAAAGGGAAGCAAACGCTTCCCTTAAATATGCGAATTGTGCAGATTATTTCTTTAAATATGCAGGCACGTCAACAACACTATCAAGCACAACCGTTGCTAATGCTTCACCTTGCTCAGTAACAGGCTTACCTGTGCGCACCAAAATCTTGGTGCCAACGCCCGCGGCTTCTGCTGCCATCATGTCTTCGGCTTTATCACCAATCATCACAGATTTTTCCATGTCGATTTTCAAGAAGTCGCGAGCAGAGATAAACATACCAGGTTTAGGCTTGCGGCAATCACAATCCTGCTTGTAATCGCCAATGCCATGTTCAGGGTGATGTGGACAGTAGTAGATACCATCAAACTCAACACCATGATCAACAAAGTTCCAGTCCATCCATTGAGTCAGAGACAAGAAACGGTCTTCACTGAATTTACCACGTGCGATGCCCGATTGATTCGTCACTAGCACTAAGAGGTAACCTTGATCTTTCAGCGCTTTCGTCGCTTCAAACACACCATCAATGTACTCAAAATCATGTTCGTCATGAACGTAGCCGTGGTCAACGTTTATCACGCCATCACGATCGATAAAAACAGCAGGTTTTGCCAAAACGTATTTCTCTATTAACTCGGTTTAATCAGATTATTACATACCTTATAAACTTCAACACTATCTAATTCATTCTAGGCCTCGACAAAACAGTTGATTTGTTGGGCAAGAATCGGTAATTCTGAGGGGGCTCTCCACTTATCTTCTCCTCGTAACTTACTCCTCATTCTCTTCAAAACAGAACATCCATACATTTAGACGTCTAGACGTAAAAATATCTATTGACTTCATTCTGGTTAACCCATAGCATCAACTAAGAAGTGAGATAAAGCTCAACATTAAGTTCTGTCAAAGGCCGTTTTTGACAGCGAAGTTCCCCGTATCTTTGGGCAGGTTGAAACATGATAGAAATAAAAAACGTCAATAAAGTGTTCTACCAAGGCAGTAAGGAAATCCTTGCCCTGAAAGACATTAACCTACACATCGCCAAGGGCACCATCTTCGGTGTTATCGGTTCATCTGGTGCTGGTAAAAGTACGCTGATCCGCTGCGTAAACATGTTAGAAGCACCAACATCTGGCTCCATCATCGTTGATGGCATTGATTTAACAAAACTCAGCAAAAAGCAGTTGGTCGAAACGCGCCGTAACATCGGCATGATCTTTCAGCATTTTAATCTGCTCTCGTCTCGTACTGTGTTTGATAACGTGGCGCTACCACTGGAACTGGCAGGCAAAGACAAATCGCAAATCACAACAAAAGTCACTGAGTTATTAAAACTTGTTGGCTTAGCCGACAAACACGAAAGCTATCCGTCCAACCTAAGTGGCGGTCAAAAACAACGTGTGGCTATTGCTCGCGCATTGGCATCCGATCCAAGCGTACTACTGTGTGACGAAGCCACTAGCGCACTGGATCCTGCAACAACTCAATCTATCCTTGAGCTATTGAAAGAGATCAACCGCAAACTCAACATCACGATTCTACTGATCACCCACGAAATGGAAGTGGTAAAAAGTATCTGTCACGAAGTGGCGATCATCGGTGGTGGTGAGTTGGTGGAGAAAGGCACCGTTGGCGATATTTTCGCGCACCCTAAAACGGAGCTGGCGCATCAATTCATTCGCTCAACGCTAGATCTATCCATTCCTGAAGATTACCAAGCACGTCTGCAAGCAGAGCGTGTTGAAGGCAGCTACCCGTTGGTTCGCTTAGAGTTTACTGGCGCAACCGTCGATGCACCGTTAATGTCGCAAATTTCTCGTAAATACAATATTGATGTGAGTATTTTGAGCTCCGATCTTGATTACGCTGGCGGCGTGAAATTCGGCATGATGGTCGCAGAGCTATTTGGTAACGAAGAAGATGATAACGCAGCATTGGAATACCTGCGTAAGCACAACGTAAAAGTAGAGGTACTTGGTTATGTCCTTTAACACAATTTCTGAATGGCTGAGTTTAAACAGCAAACTACTTTTAGGTGCAACGTGGGAAACGCTTTACATGGTTGCGGTTGCCGGATTAGTCGGCTTTGCCGTGGGTATTCCATTAGGCGTAATCCTCCATATTACTAAGAAAGGCGGCCTACTTGAAAACACCAAACTAAATAGCAGCTTAGGCGCTGTCGTTAACATTGGTCGTTCTGTGCCATTCCTCGTCCTGATGGTTGCGATTATTCCAGTGACAAAAATGCTAGTTGGAACCTTTATCGGTACAACCGCAGCAATCGTCCCACTGACTATTGGTGCCATTCCGTTTGTTGCCCGTCTTATTGAAGGTGCTTTGTTAGAGGTACCAACAGGCTTGGTGGAAGCGGCACAATCAATGGGGGCGACACCAACACAGATCATCACAAAAGTTCTACTACCTGAAGCAATGCCGACTATTGTTAACTCAGTAACGATCACCTTAGTCACTCTCGTTAGCTACTCGGCCATGGCGGGTACGGTAGGCGGCGGCGGCCTCGGCGACGTAGCCATCCGTTACGGTTTCCACCGCTACGATGTAACTATCATGGCTGTGACTGTCGTGATGCTGATTGTTCTAGTACAGATTATTCAGTCTATCGGTGACGCAGTGGTGCGCCGTGTAGACCACAGATAAGCATTGAAAATACAAATTATAAGGAGATAAAGATGAAATTTAGCCTTAAAGGTCTTTTGACTGTAGCAACGGCCGCTTCTGCTCTTGTTCTAGCGGGTTGTGGCGACAAAGAAGTAGACGTAAATAAAGTAAAAGTTGGCGTTATTGCTGGTGCTGAAGCACAAGTTGCCGAAGTTGCAGCTAAAGTAGCAAAAGAAAAGTACAACCTAGACGTTGAATTAGTAACATTTACCGATTACGTAACCCCAAACGCCGCTCTGGATGATGGTTCAGTAGACGCGAATGCGTTCCAACATAAACCATACCTAGACCAACAAGTGAAAGACCGCGGCTACAAACTGGCTATCGCGGGTAACTCATTCGTTTACCCTATTGCTGGTTACTCTAAGCAAGTGAAGTCAATCGATGAAATCCAAGATGGCGCACGCATCGCAGTTCCAAACGATCCAACAAACCTAGGTCGCTCACTACTGCTTCTTGAGCAACAAGGTTTGATTACGCTACGTGATGGCGTTGGTCTACTCGCTACAGTACGTGACATCGTAGGCAACCCTAAAAATATCGAAATCATTGAGTTAGAAGCGCCACAACTTCCACGTTCATTGGATGACGTAACGCTATCTATCATCAACACCACTTACGCAAGCTCTATCGACCTATCGCCAGAGCGTGACGGCGTGTTCGTTGAAGATAAAGACTCACCATACGTAAACCTAATTGTTGCTCGCGAAGAAAATGTTAATGCGCAAAACGTACAAAACTTCGTAAAAGCTTATCAAACGGAAGAAGTTTACGAAGCAGCAAAAGAGCTATTCAAAGGCGGCGTAGTGAAAGGTTGGTAATCCCACTTTTCTAAACCGTACTGAAAATATAGTCTGAACATAAAAGGGCTGATGTGAAAACATCAGCCCTTTTATTTCTCTATCTAACCATTTAAGTAACCTCAATTAGTTACTTAAGGTGGTCCCAAGAGATATTCGACACGATTCGGCAGTCATCACACTTAAAGTGAAATATGTCATGTAGTGGCTCATCGAGTAGCCACTCTCCACCGCATTTTGGGCACTTGCGCGCTTTCTCACTCTCCAGCGACTGACCACCGACACGATACTGGTAATAGTACGTAGGAATCTTCGTGATGTATTCGATACGACCTCGCAAATCCCAACCGCGGCGGAACAACACGCTGTCTACATCGCAAATCTCGTGCAGCGCCGCATGCTCTGCACGGCACCCGCCAGCCATTTGGATTTCATCGCACGCTTGCCATTCTGTCTGCCATTTGATGACGGCTTTATGGTCACCATTTAGCGTCGGCTCATTGCGATACAAAGGAATCGGCAACAACGTTTCCCCACTGCGCAATGGCGAACATGTATGAACATAAGTCGTGTACAACACTTGCCAGCTAGGTGTCTCTTCTTCGGCCGCTTGTTCTGAATTTAAATCACGGCCAAGCATACGCATTTTCGGTGCAAGCAAGGACGCGTCTGACAAACGGTTCATGCACACTTTGACAAAATCTGAGTGATAACGTGGATGCAAACTGTCTTGCTCTGGGCAAACGACACGAACATAAAACTCGCCATCTCCCATCACTATCGGGAATTCACGGCCTAGTACTTGGCCGTTGTAACGCAACGCATCCATCAAGCCATTAATGGCTTTGTCTACCGCGCTGACGGTGGTGTTATCAAAACACTCAAACTGCAACTCAACAACGTACATATTTAGACAGCGGCCTCTAACTTGCTCAAGAACTCAGCCAATGAATCCGCCAGCACATCGCGTTTAGACGTACCTAAACGCTCTAAAATCACATTACCAGTGAGGTTACAAATCGAGATCACATCCATTTCCTCATCTGTCGCCGCGATAAATACCGTTGGTTTAAGTTTCAGGCGACGTTGCGTCACCAAATGACCAAGAATATTTTCTTGTAGGCGCACAAAATCATCATCGCTCCACACTTGCAGCAGCGTCAACGAATTACGTTGCCAAGTTGCCTCCATATCGGCGCTGTATTGAGAACCATAAAAGGCTTTTACATCATCTTGCAGTGACAACTCAATGGCGTTTTCCACATTAGTGAAATCGGCCATTTCATCACGTGCGACCGCTTTCCAAAGCACCTTTCCATCACGCTTCTCTTCGACACAAGGAGAAACAAGATCTGCAAGCTCTTCACTGCTTGGCAACTCATTATATTTAGCTTGCCAAGCTTGTTGGTAGCGCAGGCTGAACTCTTGTAGCGCCTGAGTAACGTTTTGGGTCATGAAGGTCTCCTCATTCCTTATTTATCAGATAGCCGTGTTTGCCGGATGGCAATTGACCAGCGGATTCAGTAAAATTCTCGCCATTCTAATCGAAAACGACCACAAAGTATGAGCAAATATTCTGACGCTAAAGAGCTTGCTGGCCTAACACTAGGTAAAAAGACCGAGTATGCGAACCAATACGACCCAAGCTTGCTGCAACCAGTTCCTCGTAGCCTAAACCGAGATGACCTTCAGTTAGGCGACAGCCTTCCTTTTATGGGCCACGACATTTGGACGCTGTACGAGCTCTCTTGGTTAAATAGTAAAGGCTTACCACAAGTGGCCGTTGGCGAAGTATACATTCCAGCCACCAGTGCAAACTTGATTGAGTCGAAGTCTTTCAAACTGTACTTAAACAGCTACAACCAAACCCGCTTTGCAAGCTGGGAAGAAGTTGAAGAGCGTTTAACGCAAGACCTATCTGAATGTGCCGGTGAAAAGGTGTTGGTCGAGGTGAACCCGGTTACTCACTACACCAATCAGCCTATTGTGACAATGGAAGGCGAATGCATTGATGACCAAGACATTGACATCACCAGTTACGATTTTGATGCCGATTTGCTTGAAGGCGCAGCAGGTGAAGAGCAAGTGGAAGAAATCCTACATAGCCACCTATTGAAGTCAAACTGTTTGATCACCAATCAACCCGACTGGGGCAGTGTAGAAATTCGCTACCAAGGTGCGAAAATAGATCGCGAGAAACTGCTGCGTTACTTGGTATCTTTCCGCGAGCACAACGAATTTCACGAACAATGTGTTGAGCGTATTTTTACGGATCTAATGAAATACTGCCAACCAAGCAAACTGACCGTATTCGCCCGCTACACGCGCCGTGGTGGCTTGGACATCAACCCGTACCGCTCAACGGAACAAGACAAGCCAGATCACAACCACCGCATGGCTCGTCAGTAATCGCGTTAGTGACAGAAATAAGTTCGGTAATCTAAAGGGTTACCGGACGTTTTTGTTGTCCAAGCATGTTACTATATCAAATGGCTTCAACCTGCATTTAAGAGGCTTGTTGAGGTCTTTACCGTTATCCGCCATATCTAAAAACAGTTCGAGGGAACGAAAGGATGTTTTGGGACAGTTCGCGTCTATTCAAGTTGATTGGCTTTCTTTGCTTGCTGTTTGTACAGCCGCTTCACGCGACCATTTTATCGTCCGCGTTACTCAACGAAGCACAACAATTGGCGGAAATAGAGCCATCACAAGCAAAACAAGCGGCAACCAACTACTTGTCACAACGTGAGCTAACGGAACGCAAAGAGAGTGACAGCCCTTCTGCGATGTCTCGTGACGAGACCGATCGTAGCGTTCGCACACCAAGCAGCACCATCGAAGCACACAAGATTATCGCTCAGGCAGACTACGCCATGGGTAACGTTCGTTCGGCTATCGAACACCTAAACAAAGCCGAGCGCTTAGCGCAAGAATATCAATTGCCTTACATGGACTTAGATCTCCAGCTGATGCGCAACCAAATGATTTGGATGTACGACAAAAACTACTCAAAAGCGGAAGACACGCTTAACCAAATTGAGCAGCAACTCGATGAAGCTGATGCGGTATTGCAACGTACCGACAGCGTTCGCTATCGATTAGTGATGCAAAGAGCGCTCCTCGCTTCACATAGTGGCGATCTGATTAAAGCGGAAAGTTTGTATTCTCAAGCCAAAACTATGCTTGAAGACAGCCGATCTGACTTAGCCTTGATCGACTATTACACAGCCGTCGGCGAGTTTTATCTGAATAGCAAGAAATACAATTTGGCTTTGTCGGAACTGCTTTATGGTTATTGGCAATCTATTGAGAGTGACAGTGGCGCAAGGTTAGCAAAAGTTAATCGCCTGTTGGCAAGACTCTTCCAAGAGCGCCGAGTTTACGACAAAGCGATCGAATACTTATCTCAAGCCGCAGACTTCTATGACTCCTACCCTAGCTCTCCCATCCTAGCGGATGTCCTTGAGCAAATGGGTGACATTTATTTTTACCAAGGCAAGTTTAACCTTGCCTTAGTGCACTACTTCAACGTGCTGGACCATGAAAGCACCAGTAAGAACATTAATCGGATCATTAAGATTCGCTTAAGCTTGGCGGCTACCTATCTGCAACTCTATAACTACGCGCTAGCTGAACAATACCTAGACCGTTCTAAAGAGCTTTTAGAATACACTGACATTCCTAAGCTTGAAGCAAAGGCAGCGTTGCTTCAGTCAGGTTTGGCTTATCATCAAAACGACAGTAAAAACGTCATTACCAATGCAAAGCTGGCGTTAGCACTTGCTGAAAAGTCACCTGAAAATAACAACTTCATTAAGCAGCAGTCTTACCGCTTACTCGGGCTTGGTTACGAACAGGCAGGCGAATACCAACTTTCTCTGCAGGCTTATAAGAAATACACCAACCTTGTGCGTTTAGAGCAAAAGCAGCTCAACCAAATCAGTGAGGATGCATTCCGCCAACAAAAAGAGTTTGCTGAACAAACCATCCACTATATCGGCCAATCGGAACGCCTTGAGCAAGTGGAAAGGGAACACCGCAAATTCCAGAAAATCTCATTCGCATTGTTTATTACTGTGTTGGTGATGTTTTTGTTCATTATGCGCCGCGGCGTGATCATGCAGCGCCAAGCAAGTGAAATCGAAAAACTGCGTAATGATCTCTTCACTCACTCTCGTTCCCGTTTACGTAACTTGCGTATGCTGAACGTGAAGCTGTCTCGCTCATTGAAAAAGTCGAGCGAAACTTTCGAGCAATGGCAAATGGGCGAATTGATCCACGAGCCACTTAACGATCGCCTGCGCTTTGTCATGATCGACTTGCCATTCCTACGAAGCATGTACGTCCACAACGGTTATAAAGCAGGCCTGGAGCTGGAGCGCGCATTTGGTGACTTCCTAGCGGAAAAGATAGAAAAACCGTCGCGTCTTTACCATTTCTCAGATGCAAACCTACTCTATATCGAGCCGAACGCTGACCGTGATGCTTCTGCCGAAGTCATGTTCGAGAAATTCCAGACTTGGGTGGATGAGTTCGCTCAGCAGCACAACGTCAACCGCATTATTCGCATGGGTATCAGCGATTATCCGTTCTTACCACGAGCCTACACTGCAATTAACGACGAGGAATTACTCGATCTGTTGCTGCTTGCGACTCACATTGCGCGAGAAGTCAGCTTGAAGGATAAGCAAAGCCACTGGGTTTTCTTGAAAGCCATCGATAACGCACCCGCCGCGAGCTTTGCAACGGGTAACATAAGAACCGCCTGTCAGCATGCCATTAGCCAAGGCCTGATTAAGATCCATTCGTCCTACAAGAATGAGGACGACATCAAGAAAATATTAAAAAATGGATAATTAAACGCCTGTTAGACATAATAACTAATGACGCTATAACGTTTTTTGTTATTATCGGATAATTGTCAGTAGTACATGGACTTAACCGTAGTCACTTCATGGGAATCTTGGAATCCGATATTCAGTCGCAGCTTCATCAGCTGAGTTGTCAACTTGACCAACTCAGACTGACACATCGTGATACTTCACTCAAATTCAAACGTGAACAACAAGTTCTTAAACGCGTTGTGGCATCATTGTCTTCAGCTTGCCAGGGTTCGAATACCCAGGTATCCAATTACCTGTTTGAAATCCAACAAGAGCTGCAACATCAAAAAGATATCAGTACTCTTATCCCACGTTTAGCGGTATTAGAGAGAATGCTCAAACAGCAGTCGAAGACGATGGACAAACAGAACGGCTACTTAGACGAACAAATCAAACACAGTGGTGAAACACTCCAACGTGTCACAGGTTTACCTGCGCAGTTAAAACGTGAACTACGGAACTTAATGAGTTTCTCAGAAGCTCATGCCAGCAATAAAGCCGATCAAGCCACTAAGCTACTGAGCATTTACGAACGCGCTCTGAAAATCATCACTTCCAACTCGCGTTTGCATCTCAGTGAGTTTGAGAATAATCCTGATAAGTCTCAACTTGAGTGCTTAGCCAGCGATCTACAACATACCATCACCGAGCTGGATTTTGAGGGAGAAACGGGAGATCGATTGCTCGATATTCGGGCTAAGCTGCTTCTTGGCGTGAGTGCAGAATCTCTCATTGAGCTTACGCTCTCAACGCTGAAATTGGTTGTCGAAGCAACAAAGTTCGAGCGCGAAGCGTCTAGCCAATTCCTTGATCAGCTGAACACTTCTCTCGCAAATAACCTAAAAACAGTTCATCAGAACGTCGACCAACATCATACCTACTTTGAGCACCGCCAAGAGCTCAACAAAGAAATGAACAGTCTGGTTGAATTGAGTCAACTATCGCTCGACCAAGCTCAAGATCTAGCCGATGTAAAAAAAGAAATCGCCCCGTTACTTGCGAAAATGGCGTCGCTGACAGAGCGACTTAAAATGACGGAAGAACGAGAACAAGCGCTGCAAGAGCGTTTGAATTACAGTAAGAACCAGCTCGAAGCCGTGTTTGAAACCACCCAAGATCATCGTCGACGCTTAGATGACCAAGCTCAACGCATGTTGCTCGACCCTCTGACTAAAGTCTATAACCGCACCGCATTTAATGATCGACTAGAGCTAGAGTATCGCCGTTGGATTCGCTCTCAACAGAACCTGCGTGTAGTGTTGTTTGACGTTGATAACTTCAAAGCGGTGAATGACAGCTATGGCTATACGGCTGGTGATAAAGCGTTGAAGATCATCGCTCGCACCATTAATAAACGCGTATCAGAAACTGAAACGGTAGCTCGCTTTGGTGGCGAAGAGTTTATTTTACTCGTTCCAGAACAATCTGAAGAATACACACTGGATCTCATTAAACATATCCAGCGTGATATTAGCCAATTACCATTTAAGTTCCGTGAGCAAAATATCATGATCACCCTAGCGGCTGTGTCGACCTCTTTTAAAGAGTCCGATACGCCAGAGTATGTACTCGATCGACTCGGCAAGATGCTTGCGGACGCTAAAAAACGTGGAACAAATCAGCTTAACTGGAGCTAGACTTCGTACAAAAATCGAACAAACAAACCAGAATTGGCGCAATTTACGCTTTATAACCACCCATTTTCAACGAGTTATCACATTTCTTCCCTTTCAGTCTGCTAAGCTGTAAAAACCCAAGTCACTTCAAGATGATGCATTTACAGAACGCGAATGTACCATCTTGAGGTTGCTTGGGAGTCAATAACCATAAAACCAAATCGGCCAACTGCCTTTCATCAAACCATACGTATAACCCAAAAAGGTGAGTTGGTACTTTCCCTCAAAATAATGCAACACAAGGAGGCGTTATGATTACCCATATAAGCCCCGCTGGTAGCATGGACTTGCTATCTCAATTAGAAGTAGAGCGCTTAAAAAACACGGCCTCGAGTGAACTTTATCAACTGTACCGCAACTGCACGTTAGCGGTGTTGAACTCCGGCAGTCATACCGATAACTCGAAAGAGCTGCTCGATAAACACCAGTCGTTTGATGTCAACGTAGTGCGCCGCGAGCGTGGTATTAAGCTTGAGCTGACTAACCCACCTGAACACGCCTTTGTCGATGGCGAGATAATTAAAGGTATCCAAGAGCATCTGTTCTCCGTGTTACGCGATATCGTTTATGTCAATATGCATTTAGCAGACGCACAACGACTCAACCTGACGAACCCAATTCACATCACTAACCTCGTGTTCGGTATTCTGCGTAATGCCAGAGCACTCACACCAGGTATCGAGCCAAACCTCGTCGTGTGTTGGGGTGGTCACTCTATCAATGGCGTGGAATATCAATACACACGTGAAGTCGGTAACGAGCTTGGCTTGCGTGAACTTAATATCTGCACGGGTTGTGGCCCTGGTGCGATGGAAGGGCCAATGAAAGGTGCCGCTATCGGACATGCGAAGCAGCGTTATACTCAGCAACGTTATCTTGGTTTAACCGAACCTTCGATTATTGCAGCCGAGCCACCAAACCCAATCGTGAATGAGCTGGTTATCATGCCAGACATCGAAAAGCGTTTGGAAGCCTTTGTACGTATGGCGCATGGCATTGTGATTTTCCCTGGTGGTCCGGGTACTGCAGAAGAGTTGCTGTATATTCTTGGCATTATGATGCACCCAGACAACGCCGATCAACCAATGCCTATCGTGTTAACAGGACCAAAAGAGAGTGAAGAGTACTTCCGCTCTATCGACGAGTTTGTTCGCGATACACTTGGCGAAGAAGGTCAAAAGCATTACGAGATCGTCATTGACGATCCGGCAGAAGTGGCACGTATCATGAAGCGCTCAATGGACTCTGTACGCCTTCACCGAAAAGAAAAAGGCGACGCTTATAGCTTTAACTGGTCATTAAAAATCGAGCCTAACTTCCAGTTACCATTCGATCCAACTCATGAGTCGATGGAGCAATTGGATTTAAGCTTAGATCAAGAACCTCAAGTCTTAGCGGCCAACCTGCGCCAAGCCTTCTCCGGTATCGTTGCTGGTAACGTCAAAGCCGAAGGCATTCGAGAAATCGAACGTCGAGGCCCTTTCACCATTCACGGTGATCCTGTGCTAATGAAAAAGCTCGATAAGTTACTACAAGACTTTGTCGAACAACACCGAATGAAATTACCTGGCGGTTCAGACTACGAACCGTGTTATCGCATCGCTCACCCAGAAATTGGTGGTCGATAGTCAGGCTAGCATTCGTTACACTAGGGGCATTACGCCCCTTTTTTATTGCTAAGTCATTATGTCTATTCACCTTGTTATTATTGATGCCCTAAATCTGATCCGCCGTGTGCACTCTGCACAACCGGATCCAACCGACATAGCAAGAACCATCACCACGACACAAAGAACCCTCACTCGCATTCTGTCAGAAGCCAACCCGACACACATCATCGCGGTTTTCGATCACCATGAACAAGACAGAGGATGGCGAGCCGAGATTCTCCCAGACTATAAGCAAAACCGAAAACCAATGCCGGAACCACTGATGCAAGGTCTAGATGCGATTCAGCAAGCATGGTGGGAACAAGGTATTGATTCATTGCTTTCTGAAGGCGATGAAGCGGACGACTTGGTTGCGACTCTCGCGACGAAAGTGGCCAGTCATGGTGAAAAAGTCACCATCGTTTCTACGGATAAAGGCTACTGTCAGCTGCTTTCTCCTACCCTACAGATCCGTGATTACTTCCAACATCGTTGGTTAGATGAACCGTTTATCGAAAAAGAGTTCGGCGTAAAACCGAGCCAACTGGCCGATTATTGGGGGTTAACGGGGATCAGCTCTAGTCAAGTGCCAGGGGTTCCGGGCATTGGACCGAAAGCGGCGAAAGAGATTCTTACTCAGTTTGAGAATATTGAAGCAGCCTACGCCAGTGAAGACCTCGCACCGAAATACCGTAAAAAATTAGACGAGCACATTGAGTCTGCACGCTTATGTAAACGCGTCGCGGCTTTAAAGTGCGACATTGAACTCGGCTTTAACTTACAGGACATTCGCTTTACAGGACCAAATAAGGCGGAATAGTGTCTGATGATGGTTTCAAACCATAAAGCTCTCAGACAATAAAAAAGCGCCATTTGAAGGCGCTTTTTCTATTCTCGGGACTATCCCCAAATGACTAGGAGATAGAATTAATACGGCGAAATGTTCGATAGACACTGGATATGAATCGTGATTTCTTCACGATCATGATACAAATGCTTAGCTTGTAGTCTGAACTTTACCTTATTATCAATCAGGAACTGCTTCAGGTTTTCAAGGTCTTGCAGCACCTCGTCATAGCGGCCTTTCATTGGCAGCTTAAGGTTAAAGATTGCCTCTTTCGCCCAACCTTTTAACAGCCACTGGCCCATAAGGTGAGCAACACGAGCTGGCTTTTCTACCATGTCACAAACAATCCATGTTACGTTCTTACGGTCTGGTTCGAATTTAAAACCATCCACCATATGATGCTTGATCTGGCCGGTTTCCATCAAGCTGTCTGCCATCATGCCGTTATCGACACAGTGAACGAACATCGAGCGCTTCACCAGTTGGTACGTCCAACCGCCTGGACATGCCCCTAAATCGACCCCCCACATTCCTGGAGCCAAACGCTCATCCCACTCTTCACGTGGAATAAAGACGTGAAATGCTTCTTCCAGTTTAAGCGTTGAACGACTTGGGGCGTCTGCTGGGAACTTAAGGCGAGGAATACCCATGAAGAACTGAGAGTTATTGTCAGTGTAAGAATAACCGACATAACAGTGGCCAGGCTCCACAAAACAAATGTGCAGTACTGGCTTCTTCGCGTTGTCTTTGTTCAACATTAAACCTTTACCGCGCAACGCTTGACGCATTGGGACAGTAAATTTACGGCAGAATTTCAGTAGTTCTTTCGCTTCATTCGTATCCGGAGTTTCAATTCTCAAATCCCCACAGCGAGGAAACGCTTCAATGTCTGCTAGCTCATTCAAAATTGGGCTAATGCGGTCATCACTTGGCAGCGATTGAAACTCAGCCGCTACCGCAAACATTTGGCGAGCGAAGATTAACGACTTAAAGTCCAAACCTCTCGCAAGTTTGTCCGCATCTCCATCTTGGTAACACTCGAAGACAACATAACCTGAGTTTCTCTTCACACGAGGGAAGCCATACACTTCCAGCTGTGTCGCTTTGTCCTGAATTTCACCAGCACACTCTTTCTCAAAGCCAGAACGGCAATAGAGCATTAGTTGTTTCACTTGGAGACCTCTTTGATATTGAACGCAGCAAAAAAGAACAGACACCAACCAATCATGAACAGCAATCCTCCCATTGGAGTAATCGGGCCAAACCACTTAATGCCTGTCAGCGCCAGTGCGTAAAGACTGCCGCTAAAACAAAAGATGCCGATGATAAAGCAAATCGCTGCAATGAAAAAATATTTTTGTGCTTTTTGTCCCAAATTCAATAGCAATAAAACCGCACAAAACACAATCGCCAGCGTGTGAATAAATTGGTACAACACTCCGGTCTCAAATACGCCAAGCAAATACGGAGCCAGCTGAGCTTTTAGCCCATGTGCAGCAAAGGCACCTAGAGCGACAGAAACCAGCCCAGACAGACCAGAAAATGAGAGTAACCACTTACTTTTCACGGTACACCCCTTTGATAAACGCCGCTAACTGCTCTACCGCGAGCTCGATGTTACCCGCCTCGGTATGGCCTGAGCTCTTGCGCGGTTTAAAGCTGTGGTCACCATCGGGTAAAAAACTCACCTTAACTTGCGATGAAAGGACAAAGTCATCGAACTCCTCACGCTTACCAAAGGTGTCTCGCTCCCCTTGTAGAATCAGCGTAGGTTTCTCAATAGTTGCTAAGTGCTCGCCTTTGTATTTCTCTGGTTTTCCCGGTGGGTGAAATGGAAACCCTAAACAGGCAATGCCCGCCACCAGCTCATTTTCAGCCAGTAAACTCGACATGCGACCACCCATTGACTTGCCACCAATGACAATAGGTTGAGAGGTAAAGTGAGCAATCACTTCTTCATAGGCTTCCAACAGTTTTGGCGCACGATCTGGTGGGCGCTTTTTCCCATCTTCCGCTCGCTTAATCATATACGGGAAGTTAAATCGCACCACGCGAATTCCTTGCTCAACTAATCCTTTGGCAACGGCGGTCATGAAATCATGTTCCATCCCCGCTCCAGCGCCATGGGCAAAGATAAATAGAGGACCGCTTTCAGGTCCCTCAACTATCCATTGGCTCATCTAGTACTTCCTCTTGCTCTTTTCTCGCGGTCGCTAACATCCAGTCTCTAAACGTTGCGATTCGGCCCATATCTGCCTGCTGTTCATGACACACCACGTAGAATGCATTCTTGGAGATCAACACCTCGTCGAATGGCGCGATGAGTCGTCCAGCTTCCATTTCTGGCTTGGCGAGTACGTTGTTACCAAGCGCAACCCCCTGACCATGCGCAGCAGCCTGTAGCACCATCGTCGAGTGACTGAAAATAGGACCGTGGTTTACATTGATACCTTCGATGTTGTAATGACGCGCAAACTGCTTCCAGTCTTTACGCGAAGTATCATGTAACAAAGTGTGTAATTTGAGGTCACTTAGAGATTCTAATGGTTTGTTGCCTAAAAGTAACGAAGGTGAACAAAGTGGGATCAGAAACTCTTGGTACAATTTATCCGCTCGCAAACCCGGCCAATTCCCACGGCCATAGTAGATAGCCACATCTACATCATCAGTCAGTGAACCTTCATCCATATCCACAGCTTTAATACGTACATCGATATCTGGCTCTTGAGCATTAAAATCGGCCAAACGAGGCACCAACCATTGGATAGCAAAACTCGGCGGTAGACTGATCGTCAATGCCCCTTTTTCACTACGTTCCAATACCTTATCTGTCGCCTCGGCAATCGAGGTGAAAATATCTTTGATGTCGAGAAAGTAACTTTGTCCTTCTTCTGTCAACAATAGCGAACGATTACGGCGACGAAAGAGCTTCAACGATAAGAACTCTTCGAGTGCTTTAATTTGGTGACTGACCGCGGCTTGAGTAACAAACAACTCTTCTGCCGCTCGCGTAAAACTGAGATGGCGAGCAGCCGCTTCGAAGACTCGAAGCGAATTTAATGGAGGCAATCTGCGAGACATATGGGACCTCAAATAGGATTAGTTTTTTTAATCTGAAACATTATAAAATGTCCGTTGTCGAACAGCCAGATAAATTCTATATTTCACCCCGCAACACGAGCCTGAACGGCTTGATTTCTTTGGAAATCAATTGGCTTCGTTGTTGCGATGTTGTGTTTGCAAACTCGTATTTCGAGTTAGGTAGATTTCTACCATAATGTTTTGTCCACACTCCCTGTGACAAAACATATACTTCCTGTATTTATTTTTGACCTGTCTGTCAAATTTGTTACACCGCCTAAATTAGGCGGTGTTTTTTTATCTATCGAAAATCTCATCCGCATATCTGGCAGCAACATCACTTTATTACTCTTCTTTCGGATTAATTATCGTTATATCAACACAAAGTGTATGGCTTTGCGATAAGCCTCAACATTATGCTAAGTAATGATTAGCTGTAACGCGATCAAAAACAAAAAAGGCGCAAATTGATGTCTCAATTTGCGCCTTTTAACGTCTTTTTATCAGTCAACTATGGGCGGTAAACTTTTACGTTATTGAAGCCTTGCTCTTGCAAGTAAAGTGCTTGCAGACGGCTCATCACCCCACGGTCACAGTACAATAGATATGTCTTAGATTGGTCTAAATCACCAAACTGTGTACCCAACTTGTAGAATGGGATATGTTTCACATCCACACCTTCGATTTCGAGCGGGTTATCGTCTTCCTCTTCAGGACTACGAATATCTAGCACAACCGCGTGCTCTTCTACCGCCTCAACCTGCTCGACTTCTGGTGCTGCTTGCTCAGACTCTTTCGCGATATCACGAATGTCCATCATGCGTGCATCACGAACTACTTGCTCAAGAATGCTAAAGTCAAACTTCTCTTCTTCCGCTTCTAGCTTCGCTTTAATCGCTTTTACTGTCGGCTTCTTAGAAATAACACCACAATACTCTGGCATAGTCTTCGCAAAGTCTTCTGTGCCGATTTCGCGTGCTAGGTTAATGATGTCTTCTTTATCCCAGTTGATAAGTGGGCGCAGAATCAACGTGTCCGTTACGTTATCGATATGGCGGAGGTTAGTTAGCGTTTGGCTCGATACCTGACCGAGCGCTTCGCCAGTCACCAATGCTTCTATCTTCATCTTCTGAGCGATCATGCCTGCTGCACGCATGAACATACGCTTCAAGATAACCCCCATTTGGCCGTCATCGACTTTCTCTAGGATTTCCGCAACCACAGGTTCGAAATCAACTGAAATGAAACGTACTTTTGCAGAAGAACCGTATTTGTTCCATAGGTAGTGAGAAACCTGCTTAACGCCGATTTCGTGTGCTGGACCACCTAAGTTAAAGAAGCAGTAATGTACTTTTGAGCCACGCTTGATATGAAGGTAGCTAGAAACACCAGAGTCAAAACCACCAGAGATCAAGCTCAACACGTCTTCTTGCGTGCCCAGTGGGAAGCCGCCTAAACCCTTATGACGAGCCAGCACTTGGTTTAGCTTATCGTTCGAGACTTCCACCTTGATCGTCACGTCTGGGTTTTGCAGCTTAACTCTTGCGCTCTCAATCGCTTGGTTTAAACCACCGCCGACATAACGCTCTAGTTCGATAGAGGTAAAGTCGTGCTTACCGCGACGCTTCGCACGTACAACAAAGGTTTTATTTTCGAGTGCAGAGCGATTTAGCTCCAGTACTTGTTCGAAGATATCGTGCAAATCTTTAAATTCGGTCTGCTTCACTTCCAGTACGTGGTGAATGCCTGGTGTATGAGTCAAAACCTCAAGAACTTCAGCGTGGAATTCGTTACTCTCAGAGGTCACTTCAATGTGATCACGACGGTTGAATACCGCGACAGATTCCGTGCGGCTCTTAATGATGTTACGAATGTTGCACTCTAAAATCTTTGTGAAGCGCTTACGCACAGATTCACTTTTTACAAAAATTTCTGGATGGGGCTTTACAATAAATTTCATAGTCTAATTCGCAGGTTAGTTTCGCAATCAACAAAGAGTGACACTCAACTTCAATGCTTCATACGCAGTAAAACCGCGTTTCAGTCACAAAAAGTAGTCTGAGCTCACTTTTAAGGCGCAAGATTATACACCCAAGCGGATTGGAAAAACAAAAAAAGCGAGCAATCTGCTCGCTTTCTTATCTCTCTACTGACTTAAAACTAAAGTCTAGTTATTGAATTACAGGCACTTCTTCACTGTATAGTGGTTCGCCTTGCATGATGCTGATTTCAACCCGTCGGTTAAGCGCGCGATTTTCATCAGAATCATTCGGCAACAATGGTTCAGTATCTGCCATGCCTCGCACTCTCAAACGTTGATGAGAGAAGCCTCTCACCTTCTCCATCTCTTGTGCAACCGATACGGCGCGCTGAGAAGAGAGATCCCAGTTAGAACGATAAAGCTCTGAGTCCAACGGTCGGTTGTCCGTATGACCAGATACTCGCACAATGCCTGGCACGTCTTTTACTAACTCTGCAATTTGTCGAACTAAAGGGCGGAATTTAGGCTGCAAGAAGGCCGAACCTTCAGGGAATGCACCTTTTTCACGCATGCGTATAACAATCTGTTGGCCAAGATTTTCAACTTCAATCGCACCTTGTTCAATCTCTCGCTCTAAGGCTTTCTTGATACTTTCCATCAAGGTTTCCATCTCTTGCGACATCTCTTCAGATTGCTGCTGTTGCATATCCGCTTCTGAAGATTGATTGTTTTGCGTTGACGTTTCTGGCGATTGACCACCGGTTAACTTGCCTTCATCACGCTTTGTGCCACCAGCTCGGTCAGACTCCCCTTCATGAAACTCGAGCGTCTGCTGAGTGATGTCCATGGTTTGCTGCATGATGACATCAATCGGCGTTGGTTCTGGTCGGCCCGGTCGAAACTCTTGAGCAATGATGCTGGTACCTTTGGGAATGTCTTTCACTTCAAGTTGATTTTGTACACCAAAGGCAAATTTCATTGATCCCGCAATCTGTTTGAACTTCAGTACGTCCATTTCAGAAAACGAGAGCAGAAGAACAAAGAAACACATCAGTAGCGACATTAAATCCGCGAATGTCCCCATCCATAACGGGAGACCGGGTGGCGGACAATCGCATTTGTTATCTTCATCATCCATCACTACTCTCCAAGTTACTCGTCAATCTCAAGGGCACGTTTACCTTCGTTGAGGTAGTTCTTCAAGTAACTATCAATCACTCGCGGGTTTTGACCATCTTGAATCGCTAATACACCATCCATGATCAAACGGCGGTTTAGCGTTTCTTGGTCACGGCGCAGAGAAAGCTTATCCGCAATAGGGAAAAACACCATGTTGGACAGGATCGCGCCATACAATGTGGTTAAGAGTGCAACCGCCATTGCTGGTCCAATCGCTTTTGGATCATCCATATTTGAAAGCATCGCGACTAAGCCAACCAAGGTACCAATCATCCCCATTGCAGGGGCAACGTCACCAAAGGCGCGAAATACGCCAGTGCCTTGAGTATGTCGTTCATCCGTAAGCGCGATGTCTTTTTTTAAGGCCGCTCTTACCACGTCGGCATCATGACCATCAACTAGTAAATCAATGCCTTTTTGCATAAAAGTGTTATTAATTTCCATCTCTTCAAGAGCAAGAAAACCACCTTTACGTGCCGCATCGGCCATTTCCACAATTTTTGCGATCAAGTCTTCCGGTTCATCCGCTTTAAACATGAAAGCTTTACCTGCGATCTTGGTTGCACCAAAGAACTGTCCCATTGTGAACTTCATCAGTACTACAAATATTGAGCCACCAACGACAATAAGGATCGACGTGACATCGACAAACATGCCGATGCTGCCACCAAGCACCATCGCCATAATGACGAATGCAAAACCACCAATCAAACCTAATAGGGTTGCTAAATCCACAAAGCACTCCTCACGCTATACTCAAATACTGCCATTGGGCGGATTATTACCTGTATCGACAACTCGCGCAGAATTTTTAGAAAAATCTTAGCTAATGGATCACAAATTAGACTTAACAACCTTAACCAAAATATGGGGTTTCAGCGCTTAGGCTCGTTTAACGCTAATTTTGTGACAATTATATAAGGTTAAATTTGACCAAGTTACTAGGCTAAGGTAACTTTCGTGCATCTTCTCCAAGGCTTGATTAAGGCAGAAAAAAGATGGCGGTCAAGAAACCAGAAAACATGACCTTCGAAGCAACCATTGAAGAGCTTGATAGCTTGGTTGATCAATTAGAAAATGGCGATCTTGCCCTAGATGATGCTCTACGTAAGTTTGAACGAGGCATTGCCTTAGCTCGTGCCGGCCAAACTAAACTTAGCGACGCCGAACAGCGCGTAAGTATTCTTCTTAGCGAAGATGATGAAGCACCACTGAGTGACTTCAAACCAGATTCAGAATAACCATCAGTAGTGAGCAATGTGATGCAACAGACATTGACGTCTTTTCAACAAAGAAACAATCAGCAATTGAACTTGTGGCTCGATCAGCTTCCATATCAAGAGCAGCCATTGATTCAAGCAATGAAATACGGCCTTTTGCTAGGTGGAAAACGCGTTCGCCCTTTTCTTGTTTACATCACAGGTCAAATGCTCGGCTGTAAACCAGAAGACTTAGATACTCCTGCCGCTGCTATCGAATGTATACATGCCTACTCACTCATTCATGATGATCTGCCAGCCATGGACGATGATGAACTGCGTCGAGGTCAACCAACTTGTCATATTAAGTTTGATGAAGCAACCGCAATACTGACAGGTGATGCACTACAAACTCTCGCCTTCACCATTATTGCCGATGGTCAATTAAACCCGGCAGCCGAGACTCAACGCATCAACATGATCAAAGCGTTGGCGCATTCTTCTGGCGCCAACGGCATGTGTGTTGGACAAGCCTTAGATTTAGGCGCGGAAAATCGCCAAGTTTCTCTTGAAGAAATGGAAGAGATACACCGTAAAAAAACCGGAGCTCTGATTGATTGTGCGGTAAAATTAGGTGCATTAGCTGCTGGTGAGAAAGGTATCGAGGTTCTACCTCACTTGGAGCGCTACTCAAAAGCAATTGGTTTGGCGTTTCAGGTTCAAGACGATATTCTTGATATCATCAGTGACACAGAAACACTGGGTAAGCCTCAAGGTTCCGACCAAGGTCTGAATAAGAGCACTTATCCTTCCCTGCTGGGTTTAGAGGGAGCCATAGAGAAAGCTCACACTCTGTTACAGGAAGCACTTCAAGCATTGGAAGCTATCCCATACAATACTCAGTTACTCGAAGAGTTCGCCCGATATGTCATCGAGCGCAAAAATTAACACTATAAGCGCGCATTTATATGACTCTTGATATTTCAAAGTACCCAACACTGGCGTTAGCAAATACACCGGAAGAATTACGTCTCCTTCCGAAAGAAACATTACCAAATCTGTGTGATGAACTGCGAACGTATCTGCTAAATTCAGTGAGCCAATCTAGCGGACACTTAGCGTCTGGCTTAGGCACCGTGGAGCTAACTGTCGCTCTGCATTATGTTTACAACACCCCTATCGACAAATTGATCTGGGATGTTGGTCATCAGGCTTACCCGCATAAAATCCTCACCGGACGTCGCGATAAAATGCCAACAATTCGCCAAAAGGATGGTCTACACCCTTTCCCTTGGCGTGAAGAAAGTGAATATGACACCTTATCTGTCGGTCACTCTTCGACATCGATTAGTGCAGGTCTTGGCATGGCCATCAGCGCACAAAAAGAAGGCAAAGGTCGTAAAATTGTCAGTGTGATTGGCGATGGCGCAATTACAGCAGGCATGGCATTCGAAGCCATGAACCACGCTGGCGACGTTCATCCTGATATGTTGGTGATTTTGAACGACAACGAAATGTCGATTTCAGAAAACGTAGGCGCGCTGAATAACCACCTTGCTAAGGTACTTTCTGGCAGCTTGTACACTTCTATCCGTGAAGGCGGTAAGAAAGTGCTGTCTGGTGTTCCACCTATTAAAGAGTTGGTTCGCCGTACGGAAGAGCACCTCAAAGGCATGGTAGTGCCTGGTACTCTGTTCGAAGAGTTCGGCTTTAATTACATTGGTCCGATTGATGGGCACGACGTCAATGAACTCGTCAAAACGCTAAAAAACATGCGTGAGCTCAAAGGTCCTCAGTTCCTGCACATCATGACCAAGAAAGGCAAAGGTTATGAGCCTGCCGAGAAAGATCCTATCGGCTACCACGGTGTTCCTAAGTTCGATCCAACGCATAACTGTCTACCGAAAAGCAGTGGCGGTAAGCCAACTTACTCAAAGATCTTTGGTGACTTTTTATGTGATATGGCGGCCCAAGATCCTAAGCTAATGGCAATTACGCCAGCAATGCGCGAAGGCTCTGGTATGGTACGTTTCTCAAAAGAATATCCAGACCAATACTTTGACGTGGCGATTGCTGAGCAACACGCTGTGACACTTGCAACAGGTATGGCAATTGCTGGCGATCATCCAATCGTAGCTATCTATTCGACTTTCTTGCAACGTGGTTATGACCAACTGATCCACGATATCGCGATCATGGATTTACCAGTAATGTTCGCTATCGACCGTGCAGGTCTCGTTGGTGCAGACGGCCAAACTCACCAAGGCGCATTCGATCTAAGCTTTATGCGCTGTATTCCGAACATGGTGATCATGGCGCCAAGTGACGAAAACGAATGTCGACAAATGCTTTACACTGGCCATAAACATACTGGCCCTAGTGCGGTTCGATACCCTCGCGGTAGCGGGATGGGCGTAGAAATCGAAACTGAGTTTACGGCTTTAGAAATCGGTAAAGGACGCATGGTTCGCCAAGGTGAAAAAGTTGCTATTCTGAACTTTGGTACTTTCTTGGGTAACGCGCTAGAAGCGGCAGAATACCTTAACGCCACTGTTGCTGATATGCGCTTTGTGAAGCCGATCGATGAAGCATTAATTCGTCAATTAGCTGCAGATCATGACGTGCTCGTGACGTTAGAAGAAAATGTTATCGCAGGTGGTGCAGGTGCAGGTGTCGTTGAGTTCATGATGAAAGATAAAATCATTAAGCCAGTCTTAAACCTAGGCTTACCCGATGAGTTTATTCATCAAGGAACACAAGATGAACTGCATGAAGAGCTTGGTCTCGATGCAAAAGGGATTGAAAAATCCATCTTGGATTATTTAGCAAAATAGAATTTAAAAAGGGATGCTCATGGCATCCCTTTTTTATGTCCAGCGTTTAATTCATCCAGCCAGCGTATTTTGCGACTAGAAACAGGGCAACACCGGCCATAATTCCCGCCACGATATCATCAACCATAATACCCAGCCCACCGTGAACTCGCTTATCTAGCCACCCAATTGGCCACGGTTTTACCATGTCGAAAAAACGGAACAAGATGAAGCCAGTGAGCAACCACTTCCACTCGGTCAACGGAATATTTAGCGCAGGGACGATGCTCATCGTAATCCAAAAACCCGCAAACTCATCCCATACGATTGAACCATGATCATGTACTTTCATGTCTGCAGACGTCACTTGGCAGATTTGAATGCCGATCACACACGAAATCAGAACAACAATGACATACGCCGTAAATGGCAATTGCGCCAACAACAAAAAGAAGGGCACGGCCGCCAGTGTCCCCATTGTTCCTGGGATAAACGGGGATAATCCACTGCCAAAACCCGTCGCCAATAGATGCCACGGGTTCTTTAATGAAATCAGAGAAAGAGGGTTGGTCATATCCTTAAACCTATACTGCTAGTTTGGTTTCAATCGTCATGCCTGTGAGCTGCTCAATAGTAACAGGCTCTTGGCTAGAGCTTAGCTCAGATCATTTAAAGTGGTCGAAGCCACTTAAGTCCCAATCAAGTGGTTGATTGTTATCATGCAGCTCGAAGGTTCCATTTGGTCGGATTTGACCAATACATGTGACCTTACAGCCAGTATGAGATAAAGCGCTTTGTAACGAGCCTCGATTTTGCTCCGGCACGGTAAAACACAACTCGTATTCTTCGCCACTTGCTAAAGCATACTGCTGCGCGCTGATCTTATCATCTAAAAACTGGACTAATTCTGAAGAGATCGGTAGCTGAGAGACATCAATACTCACCCCAACCTGAGATCGCTGTAAAATGTGCTTAATATCAGAGATTAAACCATCTGAAATATCTATCGCCGACGAGGCTAAGCCAACAAGAGCTTGTCCAGCAAGCACACGCGGAGAACTAAGGTAATGAGCTCGCTCTAGTGCTTCCGCGCCGACTCTGCTGCGCAGAGAGCCATCTAGAATCACATCCAAGCCAGCTTTTGCATCGCCAAGGTTTCCCGTTACGTATACCCAATCCCCAGGCTTTGCGCCGGATCGCGTGAGCGCTTTGTCTTCAGGTACAAAACCTTGCACCGTTAGTGTCAGACACAATGGCCCTTTGGTGGTGTCACCGCCTATTAACTGGATACCATAGTAATCAGCCAGTTCGAAAAATGCATCACAGAAAGGAGCCAGCCATTCTTCATCTGGCTCGGGCATCGTTAATGCAAAGCTCACCCACGCAGGCGTTGCGCCCATCGCAGCCAAATCACTGATGTTAGAAGCCAATGCTTTGTGTGCGACCCATGCTGGGTTCGCGTCGGCTAAGAAATGCGTTCCAGCTACCAATGTATCCGTGCTAATCGCAATCTGAACATTAGCTGGCGCTTTGACTAAAGCACAATCATCACCAGCTGCTAGATGGACATCTTTACGTTGGCTCTGACGACCGACGAAGTACTTGTCTATCAGATTAAATTCACCAGACATAATTCACTTACTTTTTGATGTAAAAGCTTTTGATACAAAAAAGGTCAGCATGTGCTGACCTTTTCATTGAAGAAATCGTTATTTCTTACGAATGTGAGGTGCTGCTTTATCAAGTACACCGTTCACAAACTTGTGGCTATCTTCTGCTGCGAAGACTTTTGCAAGTTCAATCGCTTCATTGATAACAACTTTGTAAGGAACATCTTCGCGACGAGTCATCTCGTACATAGCAAGGCGAAGAAGAGCAAGTTCCATCATATCTAAATCCTGCATAGGACGAGAGATGTATGGACGAATTTTGCTATCTAGCTCAGCGTGGCTAAGTACAACACCGCTTAGTAGTTCACGGAAGTAAGCTACGTCTGTTTCTGGAGCAGCAAGCGCTGGCTCAGATGCATGAAGTTCTTCTTCATCGTATTTGTCGCCAGACAAAAACTGTTCTTCAATCTTGGCAACATTCTCTTTAGTAATTTGCCATGAGTAGATCGCCTGTAGAGCGAATTGACGTGCGTTACGACGTGCGGCTGGTTTCACACTGGCCCCCATTAGGAATCAATTTCAGATAGTACATTAATCATTTCAAGTGCGCTTAGTGCAGCCTCTGCACCTTTATTACCAGCCTTGGTTCCTGCGCGTTCAATCGCTTGATCGATCGTATCAACAGTCAAAACACCAAATGCTACTGGAATGCTGAATTCCATAGACACTTGTGCTAGACCTTTGTTCATTTCACTACAAACATAGTCAAAGTGAGGCGTTCCACCGCGAATAACAGACCCTAGAGAAACAATAGCGTCGAATTTGCCAGTTTTAGCAACACGCTGAGCTACTAGAGGTAGTTCTACGGCACCTGGACAACGCACAACCGTGATGTTGTCTTCGCTTACTTGTCCGTGACGCTTTAGTGTATCGATCGCACCAGAAAGTAGGCTTTCGTTAATAAAACTGTTGAAACGAGAAATAACGATAGCAATTTTTGCATTTGGCGCTGGGAAGCCACCCTCGATCACTTTCATAAGCTTTCCTTTAACTCTATTTATAAGTGAAATATGTTCATCAAGTGAGAATCGCCGGATTCTAGCACAAATTTGTGAGCAATATCTAATGGAAATTGGAGGCAAATCACCGGTTCCTAGCCATTGACGAGTTGAGTGCGTAAAAGACTAGGAACTTATTGTTCGGTTGTTACTCGCAGACGTACTCAACCACGTTCAGACCAAAACCACCTAATGCGTGGTACTTTTTGTTGGTCGATGACAGAAGGCGCATATCATGTACACCGAGATCCGCAAGAATCTGTGACCCCACACCAACACGGCGAGACGTGCCTTGTTTTTTAGCAAGCGTTGGTGCTTCACCTTTGTCTTGCGCTTCAAACATCTTCACGCGATGAATAAGTAGATCGGTCGATTCTTCATGGCCAAGAACAACCAGCACACCGCCTTCTTCACCAATGCGTTTCATTGCCTTATCTAGTGTCCAGCTGCGCTCTGCATTACGATCGCTACGTAGTAAGTCGGTAAAAACGTCTTGAAGATGTACGCGAACCAGTGGCGCTTTTTCTTTCAAATCGCCCTTGCACATTGCGTAGTGCACTTGGTTATCAATGGTGTCCTTGTACGTGACTAACGTGAACTCGCCAAACTCTGTCGGTAACTTGCACTCTGCCACACGTTCAATCGTTGTCTCAGTGTTATTGCGGTACTCAATTAGGTCGGCAATAGTGCCCAATTTAATACCGTGCTTCTCTGCAAAGATCTCTAGATCAGGGCGACGAGCCATGGTGCCGTCGTCATTTAAGATCTCAACAATCACCGATGCAGGCTCTAAACCAGCAAGGCGAGCCAAATCACAGCCAGCTTCAGTGTGACCAGCGCGAGTCAGTACGCCGCCATCTTGGGCCGCGAGCGGGAAGATATGACCAGGCTGCACCAAATCCGCAGCTTTGGCGTTTGGCGCGACTGCCGCTTGAACCGTACGTGCGCGATCCGCGGCTGAAATACCCGTCGTTACCCCTTCTGCCGCCTCAATCGAAACAGTAAAGTTGGTTGTGTATTGCGCATTATTGTCTTGCACCATTGGTGGCAGACCTAGGCTTTCGCAACGATCTTTGGTCATGGTTAAACAAATCAGGCCACGGCCATAGGTTGCCATAAAGTTGATGGCTTCCGGCGTAATATGCTCGGCAGCCATGATCAAGTCACCTTCATTCTCGCGGTCTTCATCATCCATTAGGATGACCATTTTGCCTGCGCGAATATCATCAATAATTTCTTGTGGCGTACTGATTGGCATAGTCTGTTTTCCCGTTATTCTAAATTTGTTATTGCGACAGCAATGAAAAATCATGTTGCAGTGAATGCTAGTTAGGTCAATAGTTTGAGCTTTGCACCAAGCAAGTCAATGAATCTCGCGGTGTTCTGTGAGTCTGCTCTTTATCGCATGCCTCACGCAGCCACTCCCAAGACTTATGCAAAACCGTTTTGCTGTAAAAAGTCCATCGTGATACGAGACTCGGCCTTATCTTCTTGCTGTCCTTGCAGTAAACGCTCCATATAACGAGCAAGTACATCAACTTCTAAGTTTACTTTACGTCCCACTTGAAACTGGTCAATCGTAGTTTCTTCACTCGTATGAGGAACGATCGTCAGCTTAAAAGCATTTTTACGTAAGTCGTTGACAGTTAGGCTAATACCATCAACGGTAATCGAGCCTTTCTCTGCGACGTACTTGCTAATTTCCGCAGGCATTGCAACCCAAAACTCTATCGCGCGGCCAACTAAATTGCGTTCGACAATTTCACCAACCCCATCGACATGGCCAGAAACGATATGTCCCCCCAATCGCGTTGTTGGTAACATGGCTTTTTCTAGATTCACCTTATCGCCTACTTGGTATTCAGCAAACCCAGTTTTCTTCAAGGTTTCTAATGACAGATCAGCACTGTAATAATGGCTTCCGAAGTCAACTACCGTTAAGCAAACACCATTGGTCGCGATGCTATCGCCTAACTTAACGTCTGACATATCAAGAGTCCCCGTTTCAACTGTGACGGTGATGTCTTCGCCCTTCGGCGTAATCGCAGCTAACTTGCCAACTGCTTCTACTATTCCTGTAAACATACTATTTCTTATCTAAGTTCTTTACGTTTGATGGTGGCAGTGATGCGAATGTCTACCCCAACCATACGAACGTCTGTAATGTTTAAATCAGTGACGTCAGCCATAGCGCTTAACCCTAAAGCACCAATCAGCCCCCGACCATCGCTGCCCATGAGTTTTGGCGCAAGGTAAACAATGAGCTCATCTACAAGATTAGCCTTTATCATCGCACTCGCTAGCGTGGCTCCAGCTTCAACCCATAAGTGATTGATGTGGTGCTCATCCGAGATACGTTTTAATGTTGTTGATAAGTCAATTTGGTCAGCGCTGTCCAATAGAGGGATACAGTCTCCATCTGGGCTAACAATAACTCGCTCTCCATCGGTGTGGAACAGCTTGAGCGCATCCGTTAAATGGTTCTGACGGTCTAAGATTACACGTACTGGTTGACGAAGTTCTTCTCGTAAATACTGCGCTTGAACACTGGTAGGTAAGTCATCCCAACGCACATTGAGTGATGCATTATCATCAATCACCGTTTTGCTGGTAGAGAGAATGCCACCACTCATCGCTCGATAACGCTGTACATCTTGGCGGGCCGCTGGGGAGGTGATCCATTGGCTCTGCCCATTGCTGAGTGCGCTTTGCCCATCCAAACTGGCTGCCATTTTTAATTGAACAAACGGCATGCCTGTACGCATGTACTTTATAAAACCAGGGTTAAGGGCAAGGGCATCTTGCTCTAACAAGCCGATTTGTACTTCAATTCCGGCATCACGCAACATCTGGATGCCCCGCCCCGCAACTTTCGGGTTTGGGTCTACCATGGCGCAAACCACACGTGCCACTTTGGCTTTAATCAGCCCTTCGGCACATGGCGGTGTACGGCCGTAATGAGAGCAAGGTTCTAGCGTCACATAAGCGGTTGCACCAACTGCTTTTTCACCCGCCATGCGCATCGCGTGCACTTCGGCATGTGGCTCACCAGCACGATGGTGATAGCCTTCACCGACAATTTCTTCATCACGAACGATGACACACCCTACATTTGGATTCGGGGCGGTGGTATAAATGCCACGTTTCGCTAACTTAATAGCTCGTGACATCATGGCGAAATCTAAATCAGAAAACGCTCTTTCAGGAGTGTGTTGAGTCATGAGCTACTCAGTCTTCTAGGCGGGCAATCTCTTCGCCAAACTCGCGAATATCTTCAAAGCTGCGGTAAACGGAAGCGAAACGAATGTAAGCCACCTTATCGAGCTCTTTGAGCTGGTCCATGACTAAATTACCAATCATTTCACTCGGAACCTCTCGCTCACCCGTCGCACGCAGTTGTGATTTGATCATGCTGATCGCTAACTCTATAGAATCGGCACTCACTGGGCGTTTCTCTAAAGCGCGTTGAATACCGCCAACCATTTTATCTTCATCAAATGGTTCACGGTTGCCATTCGATTTGATCACTTTAGGCATCACTAACTCTGCGCTTTCAAACGTAGTGAAACGCTCGCTACACGCCAAGCACTGACGGCGACGTCGAACTTGATGGCCATCAGCCACTAAGCGGGAATCAATAACTTTGGTATCGTTCTCGGAACAAAAAGGACAATGCATATCACCTCCATATCTATACCCAAATAACCTCATGAGCAATCACGGCTAACCACGCGTTCATGGTTATACGGACTCTATTAAAGCTATTTGGGTATAACGCTTTCAAACCGAAATAAAAGCTCATGTAGTGTAGCGGAATTGGTATGTTAGACAAAACAAAAAGGGGCCCAAAGGCCCCTTTTTCACTCAAGATCTCGTTGAATGTGTTAACTGCGTGCTAAGTAATTCGCTTTACCAACCCACTTGTAGCTAGTTAGCTCTTCTAAGCCCATTGGACCACGGGCATGTAGCTTTTGCGTGGATACTGCGACTTCTGCGCCAAGGCCAAATTGCGCACCGTCTGTAAAGCGCGTTGAAGCATTCACATAAACCGCCGCCGAACCAGCAGAATTGATGAACAGTTCTGAGTTCTCCAAACTATTGGTCATGATCGCATCTGAGTGGCTCGCGTTATGAACACGCATATGATCAATTGCATCTTTCACATCAGACACGACTTTTACACCAAGGGTGTAGCTCAACCATTCCGTATCAAAGTCACCTTCAACAGCATCGCGAACTTGTTTCGCTTGCTCCATGAGTTCTTTTGCTTTTGGCTCTGCCACGAACGTCACTTTTTCGTCCATACGCTCAACGATCATTGGCAGAAACTGTGCTGCAATTTTTTCATGCACGAGCAGCGTATCTAGTGAGTTACACGCAGATGGACGTTGAACTTTAGAGTTCTCAACCACATTCAGGGACTTCTCTAGATCAGCGGATTCGTCGACAAAGATATGGCTGATACCAAAGCCGCCAATAATCACCGGAATCGTGCTGTTTTCTTTACACATTTTGTGTAGGCCAGCACCACCGCGTGGAATGATCATGTCGACGTAATCGTCCAGTTTAAGCAGTTGAGAGACTAGCTCACGATCTGGCTTTTCAATGTACTGAACCGAAGCGGCAGGAAGGTTCGCCTTTGCTAGCGCAGACTGAATAACCTTCACTAATTCCATATTCGAGAAAAACGTCTCTTTGCCGCCACGCAAAATGCTTGCGTTGCCGGTTTTCAAGCACAGTGCCGCAATATCAATGGTCACGTTAGGACGCGCTTCATAAATTACGCCCACAACTCCCAGTGGTACGCGGCGACGAGACAATGACATCCCATTTTCCAGTACCTTACTGTCGATTTCGCTGCCTACAGGATCGTTCAAGCTAATGACGTTGCGAACATCATTCGCAATTGCAGTCAATCGTTCTTCATTCAGCAAAAGGCGATCAAGCAGTGCGTCGGTTAAACCCGCTTCACGGCCAAGTTCGATGTCTTTAGCGTTTGCCGCCAAAATAGCAACGGAGTTTGCTTCTAGCTCATCAGCAATGATGGCTAATGCTTGGTTCTTCTGCGCAGTTGACGCTGTCGCTAATTCGAAAGCTGCATCTTTAGCAGCTTTACCCATATTCGTTAAATCCACTTTGCTTCCCTCTAATTCTATTCCTGAATGACGACCAAATCATCGCGATGAATCACCTCAGAGCCATAATCATGACCCAAAATAGAGATGATATCTTTACTGTGCTTACCAGTAATTTTAGTTAGGTCATCACTTGAGTAGGCGCTAATGCCACGAGCCACCAACTTACCGTGAGAATTTGTTATACGCGCCACTTCGCCTCGTGCAAAGTCACCACTTACTTTGATTACCCCTTTAGCAAGTAAGCTACTGCCCTTACCGACCACGGCATTTACCGCACCATCATCAATAATGATGTCGCCCGATGCCGCAGGTCCCGCTAGAATCCAGCGTTTACGGTTTTCTAAAGCTTCAGCGCAAGGTAGGAAGCGCGTGCCTTGTGGCTCTGCACTCAAAGAGTCAAAGATAACATTCGGTGCACTACCGGCAGCAATAATAACCTCGATACCAGCGCGGCGAGCGATGTCTGCGGCTTGCAGCTTCGTTGCCATACCGCCTGTACCCAATGTTGTACCACTTCCACCTGCTATTTTACGCAGCGTATCGTCGATGGTTTTTACTTCCTTGATCAGCTCTGCGTTTGGGTCTTTACGAGGATCAGCAGTAAACAGACCTTTTTGGTCAGTTAAAAGCAAGAGCTTATCTGCGCCACACAAAATGCCCACCAAAGCGGAAAGGTTGTCGTTATCGCCCACTTTAATCTCGCTGGTCGCAACGGCATCATTTTCGTTTACGATAGGAATAATATCGTTCGCAACGAGCGCATTGATGGTGTCACGTGCGTTTAAGAATCGCTCGCGATCTTCTAAATCAGCACGAGTTAGTAGCATTTGGCCGATCTTGATGCCGTAAATACCAAACAAAGACTCCCATGTTTGAATCAAGCGACTTTGACCCACCGCCGCAAGTAATTGTTTACTCGCCATCTCGTTGGGCAATGCGGGGTAACCAAGATGCTCACGGCCTGCTGCAATAGCACCAGACGAAACCATTACCACTGAATGGCCTTGTTTTTTAAGCTCAGCACACTGGCGCGCTAACTCAACCATGTGAGCACGGTCGAGTGCCAGAGTACCGCCTGTCAGCACACTTGTACCCAGTTTCACAACGACTGTTTGTGGTTGTGAAACAACTGCATTTTGTTGATTCGTTGTCATGATGTCTTCTGAAGTGAAAAACAAATAAAGAGAGGATGTTTTAACAATCAAAGAGGGAATTAACAAGAGAAAAGGTGCGTTTTCGCACCTTTTTGTTTGGTATTAAATGAAAACAACTAAATTAAGCGAAATCGAAAGACTCCGTGTGATATTCGACTTCTAATTTGAAGTGTTCTTCTAAAGTATCAACCAGCTTTTGATGGAATGTGCTCTGCGTCAGATACACTTCCTCTACCGCTTTTTTAGGCAGGGCTTCAGATACCCATTGCCCTTCTTTGTTGTACTTGCCGATATGATATTTGGCAGTAAAGCCTCCTTCGATGGATTCTAAATCCATCCACCAGCCCCAAAATTCACGCTTCTCAGGCGATTTTTTGTCGTCTACACAAACAGATAGACAATCAAAATAATAGCGCCCTTCTTGCGATTGTGGTTCGCGCAGGTAAGGCCCTATCGCCTTCAACTTTGACATCAAGCGAAAGTGAGTCGGGCCCTGAGTCGTCTCTGACATATGAATCTCCGTTTTCATAGTTAAAAGTAAACACCCAAGAATGATTATTATTTTTAATTATCATGAGCTTATTTTTTGCTCAGATATATCACTTTTAACTAATTTAGGAGAATTGTCACCCTAATAATTCATCTTCTAGCCACTTTATGGCTAAATCGAGGGATTGCTCATATCCTTTTGTAATCGTTTTGGAACTGATTTTTTTCGCTCTGCCATACTGGCTAAACAGCGCGACGAGTTGGTTATCACTGTGTGGAGACACCGGATCGCCTTCAAGGCTCAAAGCTAAAATAGGTACTTTGGTTTTTCTACTGCTCAAGAAGCCCTGAACCTTCAATGACCAGGCCATCATCTGGCCCGCCATGCTATTAATATCAACCGCGCTTTTCCCTAAGCGAGAAGCCAACAGATCCAGATACATCTTCGGCATTTTTTGCAGCTTCTCAGGGGAAGTAAAAATATCATGTACGGGTGCGCCGAGGGCTACACAAGCTTTGATCTTCTCTTGCTCAACAAAAGAGAGTCGGATCATGGCATTACCACCAAAACGAAATCCAACTAACCCCACTTTGTGATGATCCACCCAAGGCAATGAATACAGCTCATTTAGTACCGCTTGGTGCAGACAGCTTGAGTTCTCAGTCAAAGGCCAGTGAGAACTGTGCCCCACCGAAGGCATGTCGACCGTCAACATTGCAATATCTCGTGGTGCAAGATGATTGCGGAACAAACGCCACATGTCGGTTTGTAACGTATCGAGACCAGCGCTCACCATCACCACAGGCAGTTGCTTGTCGGTTCTTGGCAAATGAAGGTTCGCGATGATTTTGCGATTTTGGTAAGGCACTTCAATTTGCTTGATGGTGTACTTGGTCTTCTCTGCGCCGTCAGAGTACGCTTTGTTTGCCAGCACTTGAGCCTGCAAGGCCAAATTATCATTCTTCAGATGTGGGTAGCCTGCGATACTAAAACACAAAGAAGCAGTGAAGAGTTCATCGGCGGCCTCCTCACCTTGCATTTCATTTGCACGCTTCTGATGCTCCATGCCGAGCTTAATCCACTCAAATGTCCAGTTGCCGTTGTGGTATCCCATTACGGTGTCTAACCAATCATCATTGGTTCGAGAGTGGGAAGAAGAAGCGATTTTAGAAAGCACACCTTCCATCTCTATCGGAGACAACCCTTGCCAAGCCCATTGCAAGCGGCGCAAATGACGATACCAAGCACGATCACCCTGCGCCTCTCGCTCATCAAGTATTTTTTGACTGGTCGGCATGTACTGGGTAAGCGCAGAGGTTTCTTTTGCTTGCTTATGTTTCACGAACAAAGTTTCGGAAAGATTTTTACTGACGTCTTCAGACATAGGAAGAACCTTAGGCTATTAGCATGAGTTGTTATGATAATAAAAAAAATGCCCCTATACAGGGGCATTTCTCAATATTCTTTAATAGCGTTTATTTTTGCTTGCGGTTTACAGGCTCAGCGTACTGGATTGACATATCCCAAGGTTGTTCAATCCAAGTGTCTTGCGCGATATCTACCACATAATCATCTAGCAACGCTTTGCCTGAAGGTTTTGCACACACAGCGATCATCTTCGCTTTTGGATACATCTCACGTAGTTTGCGCGCCGTATCACCACTGTCTACTAGGTCTTCAACGATTAGGTAACCTTCACCATCGCCTTCAGGTGCTTTTAGTACCGTCATATCGCGCTGATGATCATGGTCGTAGCTTGAAATACAGATTGTATCAACGTAACGAATACCCAGTTCACGAGCCAAGATAGCGCCAGGAACTAAACCACCGCGGCTTACCGCCCAAATCCCTTTCCATTGCTCAGCTGGCATTTGTTTTTCAGCCAGTTCACGGCAGTAAGTCTGCATTGCATCCCAAGTGATAATGAATTTTTTACTCATTGTAATAACCTAATAATTTGAAAATATGCATCCTCAAAATCTAGCGAAGTCACTCAAAAGCGGAATGCTCACTAACTTCTCCAAAATGTTTGGAGACGAGGATTTCAAGCTGCGCAAACGATTATTCTACCGAAACACACCGCTAATACCAACGGTGATATCAAAATTCTCTGCCTATTCCGCAGAAAAACCGTCTTCTGTGAACAACGTAAAAAAGAAAAAGCCAGCGTGAATAAATCCACACTGGCTTTTTGCTCGAGAAATTAACCGACGAGGTATTTGACGATGAAGATGGCAGACATCACCCACACACTCATCGACACTTCACGGCCCTTGCCGCTGAATAATTTGATCGCCGAGTACGCGATAAAGCCTAACGTAATACCCTCTGCAATCGAGAACGTTAATGGCATCACCAAACAAGTCACAACAACTGGTGATGCTTCGGTTAGGTCACGCCAATCAATGCTTACCAGTCCAGACAGCATCAAAATCGCGACATAGAACAGAGCGCCCGATGTTGCGTAAGCTGGGATCATTCCTGCTAGTGGTGAGAACAATAGAGCAAGTAGGAAGAACACACCAACAACCACGGCTGTTAGACCAGTACGACCACCAGCCGCCACACCAGAAACACTCTCAATGTAAGATGTGGTGTTTGAGGTACCAAGTAGTGCACCTACTGACGTTGCTGTTGAGTCTGCAAGTAACGCTTTGTTTAAACGCGGGATGTTGCCATTCTCATCCGTGAGGCCTGCTTTTTGAGAAACGCCAACTAGCGTACCTGCGGTATCAAACAAATCGACAAATAGGAAAGCGAACACAACGGAAATCATGCCAACTTCAAACAAACCAGAGAAATCCAGTTGCATGAAAGTTGGTGCAATGCTTGGTGGCGTAGACATAATGCCGCCCCACTGCACATCACCAAATAGAAGGCCAAGCGCTGTAACACCAAGAATGGCGATCATCACCGCACCTTTCACACCACGGTGAACAAGCGCGATAGTAAGGAAGAAACCAATCGCAGCCAATACAGATGGCAATGATGTGATGTCTCCCATAGAAACTAATGTCGCAGGGTTATCAACGACGATGCCTGCATTTTTTAATGCGATAAATGCTAAGAAAAGACCGATACCGGCTGAAATACCAGTTCGAAGAGAATGCGGGATCGAGTTAATAATCCACTCACGGATCTTAAATATACTCAAAAGAATAAACAGCAGGCCTGAAACAAACACCGCCGCTAACGCAACTTGCCACGTATAGCCCATTCCCAACACAACAGAGTAAGTGAAAAATGCGTTCAGTCCCATTCCTGGTGCTTGTGCAATTGGGTAGTTGGCAACAAATCCCATGATGAAACAGCCGATAGCGGCCGCAAGACAAGTTGCAACAAAAATGGCACCACGGTCCATACCGGTATCCGACAGGATCGCTGGGTTTACAAAAATAATGTAAGCCATGGTTAGGAAGGTGGTAACACCTGCAATGATCTCAGTGCGCACATTTGTGCCATTGTCACTGAGCTTAAAAAGCCTCTCGAGCATGATCGAATCCTGTAAAGGTAAAAAGTAAACGGTTGCGTAATCGATTGGCGGGAATTATAAAGTTATCAAATAGCAAATTCTAGATAGAATCTTCACTCTAATGCGATTTTTTTCTTTGGATATGAAACCCATTCGCTAATTCTTAAAAGCAAAACAGAAAATATATTCTTATAAAACAACAATTAATAATTATTGCTCAGAACCCAACAACAGAATAAAAACTGAACAATGTACTAAACTTTCAAATAGAAACTGGGCGTTTTAAGCGTCATATCTAGGTGGATTTGACGGGAAAGTCGATAAAACTGAAGAACGGAGAATAGAATCCAGCCTTGATGGCAGAAAATATGTCAGAAAGAGAAAGTGGAGATAAAAAAACGCCACCCAATTTGGGTGGCGGCGAATCATGTCAGCACTATCACTGAAAAAAAATTCCAATTTATAGGGGTGAACAAACTGTTCGAGTCACATGCGTTGACTTCACTTAGTAGCCAAAGCTTGTTGGGTATACAAAGTTGCCGGTGTAAACAGACTTGCTATTCCAGAACATTGTACTTGGTAAACCTTTCATAACTATCACCTTTTAAATCAATTAAACATTCGTTGATTTCTCGGTTCCTTGGAGGCGATAAAACGGACTCATCCTTTGAGCATTTCATTCTTCTCTCAGAAGCTGGTTACAAATATACCACCAAGAAATTTAATTACAAGGATTTTAGTGACTAGAATCACAAAAAATATATAAATTGACCTTCATCAAAGTTTAAATGTAATTAAATTACAGTTTTGTGAATTAAAAAATAAAGCCACTTTCAGAATGTATGATAAAGCACACATATTGCCTGTTATTGTATTCACAAACTGTGACAGTTCTGAGAGAAATCCTTGTGCACGCGACTACTCGTACTCCTTATCTGGTGGTATGCTAAACGGCAATTTTAAGGCCAAATCGTCTAGCATTTAATGCTATTTCGACAATATTTTTACGGTATATATTTGGCAAAGCACATCAAAAGGAGTCCTCCGTGTCTGAGTTCCATTCTGAGATCAGTACCTTATCACCTGCTCCACTTTGGCAGTTTTTCGATAAGATTTGTTCTATCCCTCACCCATCTAAACATGAAGAAGCATTAGCACAGTACATTATCAACTGGGCAACAGAGCAAGGCTTTGACGTTCGCCGTGATCCAACCGGTAACGTGTTCATCAAAAAGCCCGCGACACCTGGAATGGAAAATAAGAAGGCTGTTGTACTTCAAGCACACATCGACATGGTGCCGCAGAAAAACGAAGACACCGAACACGACTTCACCAAAGATCCAATCCAACCTTATATCGATGGCGAATGGGTAACGGCGAAAGGCACGACACTTGGTGCAGATAACGGGATTGGTATGGCTTCTTGCCTTGCTGTATTGGCATCTAAAGACATTAAGCACGGCCCAATCGAAGTTCTGCTTACGATTGATGAAGAAGCAGGCATGACTGGCGCATTTGGTCTTGAGGCTGGTTGGTTAGAAGGTGAGATTCTTCTCAACACAGACTCTGAACAAGAAGGCGAAGTCTACATGGGTTGCGCCGGTGGTGTTGATGGCACCATGACTTTCGGCATTTCTAGAGAAACAACACCTGCCGGTTTCGTAACACGCCAACTAACGCTGAAAGGCCTAAAAGGTGGTCACTCAGGTTGTGACATTCACACAGGTCGTGGTAATGCCAATAAATTACTTGGCCGCTTCCTAGCGGGTCATGCTCAAGAGCTTGATTTACGTTTGGTAGAATTCCGTGGTGGTAGCTTACGTAATGCAATCCCTCGCGAAGCGTTTGTCACTGTCGCTCTTCCTGCTGAAAACCAAGACAAACTTTCAGAGTTGTTCGATCACTACACTGATCTGCTTAAAACTGAGCTGGGTAAAATCGAAACAGGTATCGAAACCTTTAATGAATTGCTTGCTAGTGACGCACAAGTATTTTCAATCGCCGATCAGCAACGCTTCATTGCCGCACTTAACGCTTGTCCAAATGGTGTCATGCGCATGAGCGACGAAATTGAAGGTGTGGTCGAAACGTCACTGAACGTTGGCGTGATCACTACTGAAGAAAATAAAGTGACAGTTCTGTGTCTGATTCGCTCTTTGATTGACTCTGGCCGCAGCCAAGTTGAGAGTATGCTACGTTCAATTGCTGAATTAGCAGGCGCACAAATTCAGTTCTCAGGTGCTTACCCTGGCTGGAAGCCAGATGCAGATTCCGAGATCATGGCAATTTTCCGTGATATGTATGAAGGCATTTACGGTCATAAGCCGAACATCATGGTCATCCATGCTGGTCTTGAGTGTGGCCTATTTAAAGAACCATACCCACACATGGATATGGTGTCTTTCGGTCCAACAATTAAATTCCCTCACTCACCAGATGAGAAAGTGAAGATTGATACCGTTCAGCTGTACTGGGACCAAATGGTAGCGCTTCTAGAGGCAATTCCAGAGAAAGCGTAATTCAAGCACGAAAAACGACAAAGGGTGCTTTACGGCACCCTTTTTTGTTTGGCTGGACAAAATTACACGCGATTTTGCGTATAAGCAGCTAGCTCATCCATTGAGGTTTGTGCAACGACTTCGCCATCAATGTAGTAAGTGACAAACTCACCATCGCGCACACCCATGAGTGTCGCCTTCTCGCCGTTACTGTAAGTAATATCCATTTGAACAGTATTCTCATCGATTTGCTGCATTCGACCCTGCTCAATAACACGGTTATTCGCTAACGGTGCAATTGGCGCCGTCGTTAACGATTTATCTAACTGGTGATTGACATCGATATAAGTATCCATCTTTGTATCGAAGATATGTGGCTTACCATTTAAAGGGTTCTTACCCGTCCAAAACTCTAGAGAGTTAAACACGATGTAGTCCGCTGCGATTGCGACACCATAAACAGGTGCTAAAAGCATGTTTAGACCACCTCGAGCGTAACGGTTGTCTACAGCTTTCAAGTTAAACCCCATGACATAACCTGTCACGGCATTACTGCCAACGCAACCTGAAAGTGAAACTGCTACAGCAGTCAATGCACCAATTTTAGCAATTGCCTTTTTCATCAAAACCTCTAGTTAGAAATGTTAGACCTCAAATTCGGCGCGGATATTATCGGATAAAAAGTAGGGTTAAAAGTCCGTTTTTTTGTCCTTCATTATCAGTATTATTTTTAATACAGTCACATTTTTTAAGGCTATGATTGTTCTTCCTTCTGTGCCTCTCGTTATGTATTAAACTGATAGAAAAGATCATATTGAAAACAAAAACTTCACACATGCTGAGATTTCGCGCATGACGATTAAAGTAATTTGTCGTGTCCTTAATGAGAATGATTAGTGCGATTTTGCAGCAATTGTTACATTGCTGATAACGCATTTGACAGAGATGGTTTATGGCCAGAAGTAAAAAAAGCAAAGTGTTTGAGCTCTTAGGGCATCAAATACAACCAGGACAACGATTAGAGATCGAATTTGAAGCAGCGAAGCTATACACACATTCGCCTTTATCTATTCCTGTGGAAATCATCCATGGGAAACAAGAAGGGCCTGTGTTAATGGTCAATGCTGCTATCCATGGTGATGAGCTTAATGGCGTAGAAATCGTTCGTCAGATCATTAACCAACTGGATCCACAAAAACTGAAAGGCACTGTCATTGCAGTACCTATCGTTAACGTGTTTGGTTTCATCCATAAATCACGGTACTTGCCCGATCGACGAGATCTCAACCGTTGCTTTCCTGGCAGTGAAAAAGGCGCGCTTGCATCTCGAATGGCACACGGGTTCTTTAACAACATTGCCAAGCGTTGTGACTACATCTTGGATCTGCACACCGGAGCCATTCACCGCACGAACCTGCCACAGATTCGCGCAAACTTAAGCAACCCAGAAACTCTGCGTATTGCTCAGGCGTTTGCGACGCCAGTGATTGTTGATTCAGCATTGCGTGATGGCTCTTTACGCAGTGAAGCAGAAAAATGTGATATCCCCGTGCTAACCTACGAGGCTGGCGAAGCATTGCGTTTTGATCCACTGTCAATCAGCGCTGGTGTACTCGGGGTTCGGCGTGTAATGCAAGCCATTGGCATGCTGCGCGCTAGCCGAAAAAAGCTGCCTGAGCCTATCATAGCGAAGTCCACCAGCTGGGTTCGTGCGTCAGGTAACGGTATTTTGCGTACTGTCGTTAATCTGGGAGACAAAGTGGAACAGGGTGAAACTCTCGCCTATATCAGCTCTCCTCTTGGACATGATGAGGTAGAGCTCAAAGCGCCAAAGCGTGGCTTGGTGATCGGTCAACAAACTTTGCCACTGGTTAATGAAGGCGATGCGATCTTCCACCTCGCTTACTTCAACCAAGGTGATGATTCGGTAGAACAAGCCGTTGAAAGTTACATTGAAGGACTGACCGAGTTCGATGTCGAGCCACTGACTACCGGACAGATCCCGTTAGAAACTCAGTAATTCCTACCAAGTACGCACTTGATTAGCTCGAAAGGAGCAACAGTGCTCGCACCATCTTGTTTAAAAGCCAATGAGCTCAGCGTCCATGATGCTGGGCTTTTTGTTTTCTGTAAGCTAACGATACTCATCGTAGTTTCCACGAATGGATAAAAAACTTTACAAGCCATCGCAAAAACACATTTGATAATTAATCTCATTATCATTTATTAATCGTAATAATGTTCTTATAATCCGAGCTTCATAAAAACACTATAAATCATCAATATGAAACGATTAAAAAGTCATCCATTCAAAGTAAATCTCATTTCACTAACTTTGCTCTTCCCTCTTTATTCATATGCCGAGACAACGCCAAATGAAGAACTTGAAGTCATCGGTGTGCGTTATGCCAAACCTATTACCATTGCTGAGCCTGCGCAAACCACCATTGATTGGTCAGAGATTGAAGAGCAACAGTACTCTAATTTTGCCTCAATGATCGATGCCGTTCCGGGCGCATCATTAGATGGTGGCGGTCGTTCTGGTGGCGAACGTATTAACATTCGTGGTTTTGATGATCCAAGCGATATCGCCGTATTTGTCGATGGCGCTCCTATTGGCTTTCAACAATACCGCTACGGAACTTTCTTTTTTGATCCGTTCTTGATTGGTGAAGCAGAAATTATCAAGGGCGCGCACGACTATCGAGCACTCAACGGAAAGTTTGGTGGCTCAATTCGTATTAAAACCAAGAGTGTCGATGACCTACTGTACGGCAATAGAAACTTTGGTGCTCGCATCTCAAGTGCATATAACACCAACGGCGATGAGAATGCTTACACGCTAACACTCTATGGTAAAAACGATGCTGGTTTTTATTTTCTAGCGAATGGCTCTGTAAAAGATTCTGATGACATTAAAGTCGGTGGTGGTGAAACGCTGGATTACTCAGGTTACGAGCAAGAAAACATGCTCGTAAAAGTCGGTTATGAAAACAACGATCACGAGTTTGAAATTAGCCACACTCGCTACAAAGATGAAGGTCGTAAACCTTGGGCTAACCGCCGCGGAAAAATGCCTAACATCACTGAGTACAACATCAAGAAATACGGATCATTAGAAAAAGCCAAATACGCATACACCGTCGATAATAAATACACGGATAACACCACGACCATCTCTTACCACTACATGCCGACTAACCCGTATATTGATTTCAATATCAAAATGGCACGTTCTGAAAACGATCGTCACTGGGTTCGCCCTGACGTGGCATTCGAGAAAATGTTCGTTTCTGTTGGCAGTTACGGTCACGAGTCTTGGTTGAGTTACGAGCGTGACTATGTTGATGTGTTTAACCAAGCGCAACTCGGAGACCACACTCTAGTGACAGGGCTTCAATATCAAAAAACCGATAGAGACTCATTAGTATTCAACGCATCATACGACAGTAATGAAGCCAAAAACTACGGTTGGTATACCCCTTACTACGAACCATCTGGCACTCAGTCAATTTATGCGGCTTACATTGCTGATCACTATCAAGCAACAGACCGTTTAACCATCACACCTTCTCTGCGTTACGAATACATCAAGAGTGAAGGAAAAGGGAACGCCGCGCCGGATTATAATGATCCAGCCGCCGGACATGACTACGGTGAAACGACGCATAAAGGCTTTAGCCCACGTTTGGATATCGACTTTGATGCGACCAATAATACGCGTTTAAACGCCTCCTACGCCTACGCTTTAAAAGCACCAACCGTTGATAACATCTACTCAGTGCAATATGCGCGAGCTACCGCTACGGCTACTGCTTTGAATCTGGACGTGTCTCGTATCCATGCTTATCAAGCAAGCGTTATCAACTTAACGGAAGGGCTGGTGAACTCTCGCGATAACCTCGCAACAGAGTTAACTTTGTTCTATAACGATGTTAGCGACACAGTTGATATACGAACGGGCGAAAACCTCGACAAAAATACTACTGAGTTACAAAGCTGGAATACAAACCTAGATGGCTTTAAAAACTACGGCTTTGAGCTAATTTCACAATACCGGATTGAAGATTTCTACAGTAATTTCTCAGCAAGTTACATTCGCGGCAAAAACAAAGGCAGTCTATCTGACTCCACAGGTTCAGATGATGATCACCCTGATGTGCCACCATTAAATATCAACTTAGGTTTAGGTTACGAATGGATTCCAGGTTTACGCACTGGCTGGGAAGTCCGTTGGTATGATGCGCAAACCAAAACCAAGGCAAGCGGTAACAATTTAAAAGTGAAATCGCCAAGTGAGCAATACACGCTACAAAACGCTTACGTGGTTTGGGAAATACAACAAGTCGAAGGCTTGAGTGTTGGCGCGGTTGTGAAAAACTTAACCGATCGTTACTACGAAGCATACCTATCTAATGGCGTGCCTTCGCCTGGTCGCGAAGTCAAACTGCACCTCACTTATCAATACTAACCATACCTAAAAGATGCAGGGCAGACATTAACTGCCCTGCTGTTTCTTAACGAACAACCATAATTGCACACCGTTTTATTTATCAGTACTATCATTTCTTTTTGCTTGCATACACACTATGAACAACTTAAAAACACTGTTTCTTCTTGCTTGCTTCGTTCCAGCAAGTCAAAGCCTGGCGCAGCCCTCTGAGAGCATTGCTGACTACTTACAAGAGCAGAGTCAGCACCAAGTTATTGAGGATCATTACGCACAACCAACAACAAATAATCTGAATCTAGACGCCAAAGCAAACGCGTTAACTTGGCATGAAGAAGAAAAGCCGGATCACTGTCGTTACGCCAAGCAGCCTAAAGACGTCGCAACACATTTCGACTACGGTGAAGCAAACGATCTATCTGACGGATTGCAACACTTTGATTTACCAGAGAGGCACTCGGCAAAGGGCAAGTCAACACATCGCACTTATGCTAATAACCCTCACCTTCTTCCTGGCAATAAACAATTTGCAGCCCCTGAAGACGGTACGTTTAGCCTGTCTGTATCTTCGGATTGTTTTTAAGTCGATACAATAAAAAATGCCCTGAAACAAAGCTCAGGGCATTTTCACTTTTTGTTTGATGGGTGACGTCACCATCTCACCGACTTGAATCTATTCTTCGTCAGCGTCTACTTCAGCGTCACGTGCTTTGCGGGCTTCTTCTTTACGAACTTTTGCCGCTAGTTGTTCTGCTTCACGCTCTTGACGTTGCGCGGCTTTACGCTCGTTACGAACCACTTGGTTTTGGATAAAACCAGCCAGTTCTTGTTCAGCCCAAGCTTGTGCTTTCTCTTCGCTGTCAAAGCCAGTTTCACGCTTTGATACTACAGTCTTACGAGATGTCACTTGGCGAGTGATTTCTGCGCTCCAGCCGTTACGTTTTTCAGTGACGCGGATAGCAAATTTTGGATTCTTAGACATTTCTTTCATTTCCTAAGGGATTTAGGGATCAATCAGGGATTCGGTCAACTTGATAACTCCATCTAAGCTGAGCTGTTTAACACCATCCCTTGGTAAGCGCGGTATTAGAGCATAAAAGTAATCTAAACGCTGCAAGTTTTTTATGCGAGATAATAGATGACAAAGAAGAGACAGAACAAAGCAACGTTTCGCCTAGTCACGAGAAAGAGCGACGAAGAAAAAAGAGTGATAAGAAAAAAGAAAGCGCTGGTCTCTCAACCAACGCTTTACTTAAGCTAGATTAACCTGAGGTTAATTAACCGATATTCTTACGTGCATTTTGGAACATACGCATCCAAGCACCATTTTCACCCCAACCTTCCGGAGCCCAAGAGTTTGCAACTGTGCGGAATACGCGCTCTGGGTGAGGCATCATGATAGTTACGCGACCGTCTGCTGTTGTTAAACCGGTAATCGCGTTTGGCGAACCGTTCGGGTTGTTCGGGTATTGTTGTGTTGGGTTACCGAGGTTATCCACGTAACGAACCGCAACCGTACCTGATGCCTCGATCGCTGCTAGGTGCTCTGCATCACGTACTTCTACACGCCCTTCTCCGTGGGAAACCGCGATTGGCATGCGCGAACCTGCCATACCGTCAAAGAATACAGAATCAGATTTCTGCACTTCAACTAGGCTAAATCGCGCTTCAAAACGCTCAGATTCGTTGCGCACAAAACGTGGCCACAAGTCTGCACCCGGGATAAGTTCTTTCAGGTTTGATAGCATCTGACAACCGTTACATACACCTAAAGAGAACGTCTCTTCACGGTTGAAGAAGGCTTGGAACTGTTCACGAGCTTGTGCGTTAAACAGGATAGACTTAGCCCAGCCTTCACCCGCACCTAGTACGTCGCCGTAAGAGAAGCCACCACAAGCTACTAGGCCATGGTATTCATCCAGAACGGCTTGACCCGTTAGGATATCACTCATATGAATGTCGGTTGCTTCAAAACCTGCGCGGTCAAACGCTGCTGCCATTTCAACGTGGGAGTTAACACCCTGCTCACGTAGAATCGCCATCTTAGGTTTAGCACCTTTCGCAATGTACGGTGCTGCAACGTCTTCATTTACGTCGAAGCTGAGCTTAACGTTTAGACCCGGGTCAGAGTTGTCTTTCTTAGCTTCGTGCTCTTGGTCAGCACACGCTGGGTTATCACGTAGACCTTGCATCTTATGCGTTGTTTCAGCCCAGATAACGCGTAGTTCGGTACGTGAACGTTCAAGCACAACTGCATCACCAGAAGTGATAATAAAGTCGTCTGAAGCGTTAACTGAACCAATCACATGTGAACATGCCTCTAAGCCGTTTGCCGCCAGAGTAGATAGAACTGAATCCAGATCATCATTCTTAACTTGAACAACCGCACCTAGCTCTTCGTTAAATAGAACGGCTAGCGCATCATCACCCAGCTCTGCGATGTTCGCTTTTACGCCACAGTGACCCGCGAACGCCATCTCAGCCAGTGTAACAAATAGACCGCCATCGCCCTTATCGTGGTAAGCCACTAGCTTGTCATCACGTACTAACGCTTGCATTGCATCAAAGAAGCCTTTTAGCTGCTCTGCGTTATCTACGTCAGCAGGTTTATCACCAAGCTGTTTGTATACTTGTGCCAATGCTGTCGCACCTAAGCGGTTTTTGCCGTTACCCAAGTCAACAAGAACTAGAGAAGTATCGCCTTTGTCAGTGCGTAGTTGTGGAGTCACGGTCTTACGTACGTCTTCCACACGACCAAATGCCGTGATAACTAGCGACAGTGGAGAAGTGACTTCTTTACTCTCGCCGTTCTCCTCCCACTTGGTTTTCATCGACATGGAGTCTTTACCAACTGGGATCGTCAAACCTAATGCAGGACAGAGCTCTTCACCCACCGCTTTGACTGCTTCATAAAGACCGGCATCTTCACCTGGGTGACCCGCTGGCGACATCCAGTTCGCAGACAGTTTAATGTGTTTAATATCACCGATTTCTGTTGCCGCAATATTCGTTAGTGACTCACCAACCGCTAGGCGAGCCGATGCACCAAAGTCTAGTAATGCCACTGGCGTGCGCTCACCCATCGACATTGCTTCGCCGTGGTAAGTGTCATAGCTTGCCGCTGTTACTGCACAGTTTGCTACTGGTACCTGCCAAGGGCCAACCATTTGATCACGAGCAACCAGACCCGTTACTGTTCGGTCACCGATAGTAATTAGGAATGTTTTTTCTGCAACCGCTGGAAGACGAAGTACGCGATCCACCGCTTCATTAAGCTCAATACCTTCACGAACAATGGCAGGGCTTTCCACTTTTAGTGTGGTTGCGTCACGGTGCATCTTCGGTGGCTTACCAAGTAGGATATCCATTGGCATATCGATTGGCGTATTGTCGAAGTGAGAATCTTCTAGCGTTAGATGACGCTCTTCTGTCGCCACACCCACCACTGCATATGGTGCGCGTTCACGCTTACAGATTGCATCGAATGCTTCCATGTTTTCTGGCGCTACCGCAAGAACGTAACGTTCCTGTGATTCATTACACCAGATTTCCAGTGGGCTCATGCCCGGCTCATCGTTTGGTACATCGCGTAACTGGAACTTACCGCCACGCTCACCGTCGTCGACAAGTTCAGGCAATGCGTTAGAGATACCGCCCGCGCCCACATCGTGGATAAATGCGATTGGGTTGTCGTCACCTAGCTGCCAACAACGGTCGATCACTTCCTGACAGCGACGCTCCATCTCTGGGTTTTCACGCTGTACTGACGCGAAGTCCAGATCTTCTGCTGACTGACCAGATGCCATCGAAGACGCCGCACCACCACCAAGACCGATGTTCATTGCAGGACCACCAAGTACGATTAAGCTCGCACCCACTGGAATTTCTTTCTTCTGCACGTGTTCGTCACGAATGTTACCCATACCACCAGCAATCATGATTGGTTTGTGGTAACCACGGATTTCTTCACCCGCGTGAGAGGTCACTTTTTCTTCGTAAGTACGGAAGTAACCCAATAGATTTGGACGACCAAATTCATTGTTGAATGCCGCGCCGCCTAGAGGACCTTCAAGCATGATGTCTAGCGCGTTAACAATACGACCTGGCTTGCCAAAGTCGGTTTCCCATGGCTGTTCAAAACCAGGAATACGTAAGTTAGAGGTTGTAAAACCAACCAGACCCGCTTTTGGCTTACCGCCGATACCCGTCGCGCCTTCGTCACGGATCTCACCGCCTGAACCAGTCGATGCGCCCGGCCATGGAGAGATTGCCGTTGGGTGGTTGTGCGTCTCTACCTTCATCAAGATGTGTGCATCTTCATGGTGGTAAGTATATTGGCGTGATTTTGGATCTGGGAAGAAACGACCCGCTTTAGAACCCGTCATAACGGCCGCGTTGTCTTTGTATGCAGACAGTACATAGTCAGGTGTCGTTTCGAACGTGTTTTTGATCATTTTGAACAGAGACTTAGGTTGATCTACCCCGTCGATAGTCCAATCTGCGTTAAAAATTTTGTGGCGACAGTGCTCTGAGTTCGCCTGAGCAAACATCATCAATTCAATGTCGTTTGGGTTACGCCCAAGCTTAGTAAAGTTCTCTACCAAGTAATCAATTTCATCTTCTGCGAGTGCCAAGCCTAGGAAAACGTTTGCTTCTTCAAGCGCAAGACGACCGCCCGCTAAGATATCAACATGCGCCACTGGCTTAGGCTCAGCGACTGTAAACAGCGCTGACGCAGCTTCAAATTCTGTAAATACCGTTTCCATCATGCGGTCATGAATTAACGCTTTGACAGCGCCAACTTGAGCTTCTGATAGAACAACTGAAGATTCGACATAATAAGCCGTACCGCGCTCTAGACGTTTCACTTTATCCAAGCCACAGTTAACAGCGATATCGGTAGATTTAGAAGACCAAGGCGAGATAGTGCCTGGACGAGGCGTAACAAGAAGTAGAAGACCTTCTGGCTCATGCTCTTCGATGGTTGGGCCGTAAGTTAGTAACTTTTCAAGTTTTTCTAACTCTTGGTCATCAAGGTCAGACTTTAGATCGGCAAAGTGCATAAACTCGGCATAAATGCCAGTTACAGGCAGATCTTGTTCACGACAAAGTTCCAGTAGTTTATTAACACGAAACTCAGAAAGAGCTGGGGAGCCACGCAAAATTCTCATGTGCTTAGGTCTCTTATGCAATTGATTAAGGTGATATTGGAATAAATTCAGACACTTAAAATAAGCCCTGTCGAACCTATGCCGATTCCACCTCGTCATTGCGAGCGCATTATATAGCAATTGTTTTTGTGATGTAACACCAAAAGCAACCGTTTGCGTCATTTTTTTTGTCAAATTTGAATTACGACTAAAATGTCGATAAAACACACAATGTCACGCTATAAGTGTGTGATTCACTTTGCCCCATGAGCTCGCTTTGATATAAAGGCAAATAGAAATTTCCTAAGATGTACCTATTAATGCAAATAAGCCAGCTCAACCGACTCAAGCGCAGCGCTCTAATTTTTGTTTCTGTGCTACTACTCTCTGCCTGCCAGATTGAGTCGGAACCCAAAAGTGAATTCGAAAAAATTCAGGAACGTGGCGTGCTTCGTGTTGGCACGCTAAACAATCAGCTTTCCTATTATATTGGTCCCGATGGTCCCGCTGGGTTGGATTACGAATTGGCGCGTCAGTTTGCGGAGCAGCTTGGCGTCAAGCTCGAGATTAAACCTGCCTTTCGCCAAGCCGAGCTTTTTCCAGCTCTTAAGAAAGGAGATATTGATCTCATCGCTACGGGCTTAAATCAAACGTCACAAGCGGTAAAACGCTTTAGACCTGGCCCTGCTTATTATTATGTAAGCCAACAAGTTGTGTATAAAAAGGGGCAACTTCGACCACGTGATATCGAACAGCTGATTGAATACCAAGCATCGAAAGATAGCGAATCTGACGAAGATACAAATGCAGGCGCACAAACATTAAAGATCGTCGAACAATCGCAATATGTTCCGACCCTAACCGCATTAAAGAAGCAATACCCAGAGCTACAGTTTGAAATTGTTGGCGATGCTGATACGAGAGACTTACTTAAATATGTATCCACTGGTGAGTTGCGTTTTACTGTGACTGACTCTGTAGAACTTTCCCTAGCTCAGCGCCTTTACCCCGATCTTGCGCTCGCGTTTGAACTTACAGAAGATCAACCAGTATCGTGGTTTACTCGACGCTCTGAAGACGAAAGTTTGTATGCGATGCTGATAGAGTTTTTCGGTAACATTAAACAATCAGGAGAACTGTCCACTCTCGAAGAGAAGTACATTGGTCATATTGAAGCATTTGACTACGTTGATACTCGCGCATTCATTCGAGCTCTGGATGACAAATTGCCTAAGTGGGCACCTTTATTCCAAAAGTACAGCGAAGAGTTCGACTGGCGCTTAATTGCAGCATTGGCGTATCAAGAATCACACTGGAAGCCAGCGGCAAAATCGCCAACGGGTGTTAGAGGGATGATGATGCTTACTCTGCCAACAGCGAAAAGCGTCGGGGTAACAAACCGTTTAGACCCTGAGCAATCTGTTCGTGGTGGTGTCGAGTACTTACGTCGCATTGTAGGTCGCGTGCCTGATAGCATCAACGAGCATGAAAAAATATGGTTTGCCCTGGCTTCATACAACATTGGCTATGGCCACATGATGGACGCACGACGACTTACTAACGCGCAAGGTGGCGATCCAAACGCTTGGGCGGATGTAAAAGACAGATTGCCTTTACTGCGTCAGAAGCGTTACTACAGTCAAACTCGCTATGGGTACGCCAGAGGTGATGAAGCGCGTAATTACGTAGAAAATATTCGACGTTACTACCAATCCATCATTGGTCATGTCAGCCAAAGACCAGCGATTGATGAGAATAGCGATGACTTGCAAGTTATCCCGCCGCTCAACCCTGACATTTTGATATCAGGAGCAGTAGAGACCGTTGTAGAGCAAATATCTGGCGCTTCTGACGTCACGGTTGAAGAAGACACCGAACAAGAAAGCCCTGAAGAATAGACCCGCTGTAAACTAAAAAATGACGAGCCCATGAGCTCGTCATTTTTGTTGAGTCCTAGCGAAAACTTATCTAGAATCCAATATTCTGAGTGACACCAACCACACTCAATCATTCCTATGGTTGGTCGCCTTTTCTTCACCATTAGTTAAACTGATTGCTTTGTAACAGATTGCTTCGTAACCACATGGTTTAGCTCACTTGAGGAAGCGGCGCTTTCGGCTACGCTCTGCCGAAATAACGTCACTCCTATTATTAAGCATCGTATTGAAATTGTTTGCTGGCTCTGTGCAATGCAGAAGTCAAATGAAGAACGTTAAACCATCAAATGTTTAGTGCGATTATCGAGCCTATTGTAAAGCATCGATGAACCGCTATTTACTGGTATAAGTCTTGTCTGCAGGAGGTTTTGAATATGAGAAGACGTAGAGTGCAGTCAAAGCGTTTAAATAACACAGTAGCTGCTATCCGACGTAAACGTAAACTGACATGTATGAAAAAGAAAGTAAGTTCACGTAATCGTGTTTTTGTACATTTAGTCAATCACTAGTGCGTCCAAGCAAACATCTACCACGTTGTAGGTGTTTGCTAGCCCTCACTACTCCCACTACCTTGTTCGCTCTCTCCATTTTCTAATGCTTTTTGTGCTTGTTTCTTTGCTTTAATTTCCTTTCGGCGACGCTTAAAAAACGCTTGTAGCTGAGTGCGGCACTCATCTTCTAGTAGCCCCTTTTCAACCAAGGCGTAATGGTAAGCAGCTTGGCTTTCAAACAAATTAAGCACTGTTCCTGCTGCTCCAGCTTTTAAATCTGGCGCTCCAAAAACGACCCGCTTAACGCGGCTATGCAATAAGGCTCCCGCACACATTGGGCATGGCTCAAGTGTTACATACAAAGTCGTATCCAGAAGGCGGTAATTTTCTAGCTTTTGGCCTGCTTTACGCAGTGTTTGAATCTCAGCATGTGCGGTAGCGTCATGGGTGCCAATAGAGCGGTTCCACCCCTCAGCGATAATTTCACCATCTTTGACAAGCACTGCGCCGACAGGTACTTCCCCCTCAGCTTCTGCTTGCTCAGCAAGCTCCATCGCTCTGCGCATAAACAATTCATCTTGAGGGGAAAACGGATGGTTAGACAAAGGAGGCTCCAAAGAAACAAAAAACGATTGAAGTCAGGAATTTTATCACCAACTTCGGTTTCACTACAGCAACACATCACGGGACAAAGTCTGCAACTCCAAAAAACTAGTTACAAGACCTATCGATGTTCGTTTTACGAGAACAAAAAAGCGCAGATCGAAGACCTGCGCTTTTTGGCTGCCAATTAGCGGCTTTCACACCCTACACGTTTTTACATTGTGTAAGTGTAAGGAGCTTGAATGCCTAGCGGGATACCTACCATCCAATAAGCAACTAGGAAGATAGACCAACCGATCAGCATTGCGATCGAGAATGGCATCATTAGTGACGCAAGCGTACCGATACCAGCCGACTTCACATAACGCTGACAGTAAACCACTACAAGAGGGAAAAATACCATTAGAGGTGAAATGATGTTCGATACTGAGTCACCCACACGGTAAGCCGCTTGAGAGAGCTCAGGCGAGATACCAACCGCCATTAACATTGGCACTAAGATTGGACCAATTAAAGCCCATTTTGCCGATGCAGAACCAATAAGTAGGTTTACAGACGCAGTTAGAAGGATCATACCAATGATGGTCACTTCACCAGGTAAGTTCATCGCTTTCAGACCTTCTGCACCATATAGCGCCAGCATCGTCCCAATGTTCGATTGAGCAAACGCAGACAAGAATTGGGCACAGAAGAATGACATGACAATGTATGCGCCCATGGTCGACATAGTATCAGCCATCGCTTTGATAATGTCGTTGCTGGTCTTGAACGTTCCAGACACTTTACCGTAAACGTAACCAGGAATGATAAACAGAATAAAGATCAACGGCACGATAGACTTCATGATCGGTGCTGAGAAGGCCGTAATTTCACCTTCAGGCGAGCGTAGCGCTGATGTTTCTGGAATTAATGCTGCAACAAGTAAGGCAATACCCGCCATCATTGCCCAACCAGCATAACGAAATGCTTTTGATTCCAGTTCAGTAAATGAGCCTAGGTTTGGCGCAGTTTCCGCATCGTCATCAATTGGCATTTTTGACAAACGAGGCTCAATGATTTTTTCTGTCACGTACCAACCAATCGCTACAATAATGATGGAAGATAGGCCAGTAAAGAAGATGTTCGCTAATGGGTTAACCACGTATTCAGGATCAAGAACCTGCGCCGCGGTTTGCGTAAAGCCTGCAAGTAGTGGATCGATACCAGAAGGGATAAAGTTTGCAGAGAAGCCACCAGATACACCTGCAAATGCTGCCGCAATACCCGCTAGAGGGTGACGACCTGCCGCATGGAAGATAATACCGCCCAGAGGAATAACCAGAACATAGCCTGCATCTGCCGCAGTATGCGACACAATAGCAACCAAAATCAGCATTGGAGTAAGAAGCTTAGCTGGCGTGAAGTTCAGCATCTTCTTAAGACCCGTCGTAATAAAGCCCGAAGAATCTGCAACACCCACACCTAGCATTGCGACAAGTACGATACCCAGTGGCGCAAAGCCAGTAAACGTCGTCACCATGTTAGCAAGGAAACTTGCTAGCGCTTCGCCTGTAAGTAAATTAGTGATGGTAAGAGCTTCGCCCGTTCGAGGGTTTGGAAGATCGAATGATACATTCGATAAAAGTGCTGACGCCGCCCAAGTAATGATCAATGCCCAGAAGAACAAAATCGCAGGATCAGGAATTTTGTTACCTGTCCTCTCGATAAAGTTTAAAAAGCGCTCCATCCCGCTCGGCTTCGATGATGGTGCCTTATTTACAGCTTGGTTACTCATGGTAACTCCATAGTGAATGATGTTGGTGCCAAGGCCTATTTGAGTAATTATGACGGCCTACTATCCAACGAGTATTCTAGTAAACACTAATGGAGAAAGCACAAGGTTCTATATTTTTTTTCATAATTGGAGACATATTTTGCAAAAACACCACTTCAATTAAACATAATAAAAACAGTAGCACATCAACTCAATTAACAGTTCAAAAACCATTTATTAACCGTGCCAAATCCGGTATCAAACAGGAATTACACCCGCATTTGTCTCAGCGCATGCATGCAATTGAACTTAGTTTTCGAATTCACTGTACTGTGAAATCATAGTTTTCAGCTGAACGGATTGCGTCTGCCCCATTCTATCTTCCCAACTTGTTGTGATGATGATCGTCTTTAGTGAACCTGATACAGTAGCAGGTGGCACATCCCACTCCACCGTGTACGCTCCAGTGGCGGAAGATCCTGTCACGATAGAGGCAAAACTGGCAGTAGAAATCGTAGAAAGCGCATCCGAAGCACCACGCGTTCGGAACCATTCAAGCTGGTTCTCTGTTAGACGCAATGCTTCAATACTTTTTATGGCATATTCGGATTCGCGTTCTAGATACACGTTTAGCTTCGTTAAACCTAGAGCCCCAACACCGATAAGCAGAAAAGAAATTAGAACTTCAAGAAGGTTAAAACCTTTTTGTTTAGAGATCATTCCAGGAGCCCTTTTTCCAGCGGAAATTAATAATCGGATCAACGACCTCATCAATGTTATCTCGGTTGTATGCAAAATTTAGAGAGTTAACAAAATAAGCACTATAACCTGGACTATCTAACACTTGTCCCCCCGAAAAACTAAATGAACCACGCTGCAGGTAAACGACTTTATCTAGAGCAAGCGTGGGAAAGTTAGCCGCATCCCCAAAATGATCTTTGGCCTCGAACAAGTTCCAATGTGTATCTAAATCTGTAAGTGAATTAGTCGTAAGTTGATAGAGCATACCAGGGAATGTCATTGAACCATGTACAGCAAAAATACCATCTTGAACCACAAGTAATATTGGAGCTTCTCCAGTAGCGGCAAAAGCTTCATTAAGATAATCAATGCCCCCTTTGATTGGTATCCCATCAGAATCATTCTCATACTCTCCAGAGCCATTCTTTTTCGAGGAAGTAAACTCACAGGACCCAGTAACCCAAATATGCGTTTTCCCTGCTGAAATTTGCTCCCCAACTTTCTTTCCACAATCAGTAACGACTTGGTTAGCTGAGTCGTCGTAATCAATCGTAGTAAACCCCCAGCCTGATTTCACCGAGTTCCAGTCACTGCGTGGCTCTCTAAAAATGTCGTAAAATGGCTCTAGGTCTGCATCTTGAATAAAGTCCTCTCCGTAACCTGAGTCAGAAGAGGTCACACTCATATGTTCCGATTTACAATCTATATTGTTGTGAACAAAGTCAGCATAAGGGGCAGAACCATGTATAACCCCTTGGTTTGTCGCTCCAGCACGTGAGTGAAATGCATTCTTATAGCGAATAGCAACACACTCCCACCCACTTCCTACAAATTCACCAGGGTCTGGTGTTGAAAATGCAGAGCTACCATTAACGTATAAATCTGTACTACTTTTTATTGCTCCGGACGCTCTTCCTCTTGAAAGGATAAGTTGTTTTTCAACGGTCCGGCTGGAGTTTGGAACTGGCTTACTTAACAGCTTGTTGTCGGGTTCCAATGCTAATTGATGTAAACCTAAAGGCGTTTCACATCGGCTTGAAATTAGTGAAGTTGCAGAAGAAACATCACCGGTACTTTGAACTAAAGAATAGAAACACTCCAATCCCCCTTCAGCACGCCAATGCTCTTGTCGTGATTCAATTTGATTATTGGCACGCTTGATCTGATAAAAAAGAGACTTGTAGCTACCAAGCGACATCATTAACGCTGCGACAAGTAATACACTGACAACGAGTAACGCTACTGCACCTTGTTGTTTATTCATTATTGCCAGTTCCTTTGCATTGCAGTAAACGACTGCTGAGTGCGAATATCAGTCACATCTTTCAATTCGGTTCCCAATGTAACGGTCACCAGTGCACTTTTTGCATCAGTGTTTTCTAACAGTTCACTAGTAAGGTCAAAACGATTAACGTGAATAACTTTCTTATCAAAAAGATTTTTACATGAGCCAGTGCCTGCAAGGTTAATCACGTCATCAACATCCCATATCGTTGTTTGCTTTTTTTCACAAACAAATAGCGACTCTGGCGTGCCAACTCGTTGCTCATAAGCTACGTTTTTATATAAAGGAAAAGCGCCAGAAACACCTATGTAATAGGCATAAGCAATCACACCTCTATCAACATCATCGAGAGTGTAAATGGTGTTCGATGAGCCAGATATTTTTATAGAATGGCCATCGTTACCATCAAAACCAGCACGCTGAATGTCACTCTTGAGCATTTGCACAACACTTTCAGAGTTCTGTAACAACATTAGCTCTTTCGACCGTTCCATTATCACCCTTTGACCACTCACATAAATTGCCCCCACTGTCGCAAGAGAAATAAGCCCAAGTGCAGATGCGATCATAAACTCAACAAGGCTTGCCCCTTTTTGTTTAAACATAATCATCCTTTTAAGAGCAAGTTGAATAACCGTAATATTCTGTATTGCTGCTATCACTACACACTCGCACGCGAGCAGACAAAGTGTGGGAAATAAGTTTGAGGACTTTTGAAGGTTCCCCTACGGGATAAAAACGAATACTGCCTGATGACGGACGGCCATAAACGTCGTCAAAACTGATTTGGTCTGAAGCGTAGCTAGGTGTAACGACGATCCCCTCATAAGGTGTTCCTGAAAAAGAGAACAAAACTGTCCCTTCCCCCTCCGTTCCGTTATCAGTAAGCTCGATACGCCAATTACCATCACTGGATGAACTACCGGGCATGATGATGTGTGCCCAAAGTCTTTCACGCTGTAATACTGCTTCAGACTTGCCTTCAATAACAAAGCCATGCAATTCATTAGCTAAGCGCTGCATTTTGTTGGTTTCAAAAACATTTTGGAAAGATGGTGCTGCAAACGCCAATATAATACTCAGTACAGCAACAGTAATAAGAAGCTCCAACAACGTAAACCCGCGAGGCATTTCCCAAATTCCTATGTAAACGGCAAAAGGGCCGTAATTCATCTTGCACAGATGCTATCACCTGCCAAAAATAGGCGGAAAAGTGAAAAGGAAACTACTCGTGATGATTCGAATTTCTCGCTGTAACAGCTACAAAAAAAGATTGGGAGGGATGACATTGATCGAATTACTGATAGCCGTAGTGATTGTCGGGATCATTGCGGCTGTCGCCTACCCTTCTTACACCAATCATGTGCTCAAGTCTCATAGGACGGTTGCCTTGAGCGATCTTAGTCGAATTCAGCTAGAGCTAGAGACATCTTATGATGGTGGGTACGACTGGAGTCATATTATCTCTGGAGGCACATGCACTCTATGCGATTCAGACACAGATAGATTTTCTTTCAATATTGCGAGCTCTGCAAGTACGGCCTATACCATTACAGCAACAGCAAAATCGACTCTGGGACAAGACGACGACGAGTGCTTGACTGGCGCTAAAACGATTACTTTAACGTCAACAAATGTCGAAGAACCAAGTGATTGCTGGAATTAAAAAGAACACCGAGATGCAAAAAGGCCTGCATTTTAGCAGGCCTTTGTATTTGTGCTTTTCACTAACGTCTTAGCTGGTTAAATCATCAAAGAATTTTTTCACACCGTTGAAAAAGCCTTCTGATTTAGGCTTGTGCTTTGTCGCCGCTTCACCACCACAAGACTCTTCAAACTCTTTAAGCAGCTCTTTTTGGCGTGAGCTTAGGTTTACTGGTGTTTCAACAACCAACTTAACAATCAAGTCACCGATACCGCCACCGCGGACGCCTTTCACACCTTTACCACGCATGCGGAACATACGACCTGTTTGCGTTTCTGAAGGCACTTTTAGGCTTACGCGACCATCTAGAGTTGGTACCTCAACTTCACCACCTAGAGCCGCCATCGCAAAGCTTACAGGCACTTCACAGTATAGGTTGTTACCATCACGTTCGAAGATATGGTGCTCTTTCACGTGCACTTGTACATACAAGTCACCCGCTGGAGCTCCCATTTCTCCCGCTTCACCTTCGCCAGATAGACGAATACGATCGCCAGTATCAACACCTGCAGGGATCTTAACGTTAAGTGTTTTAGTTTTCTGTTTACGGCCTTGACCATGACACTCATTACAAGGGTCTTTAATGATTTTACCTTTACCGTGACAGGTAGGACAGGTTTGTTGCACTGCGAAAAAGCCTTGGCGCATCTGTACTTGACCATGACCATGACAGGTACCACATGTTTCAGCAGATGAACCTTTCTTCGCGCCACTACCATCACAGGTATCACAGTGTACTAGTGTTGGTACTTCGATCTCTTTCGTTACACCACGAACCGCCTCTTCTAGCGTCAGTTCCATGTTGTAACGTAAGTCCGCACCACGTTGAGCACGGTGACCACCACCGCCACGACGACCACCACCAAAAATGTCGCCGAATACATCGCCAAAGATGTCGCCGAAATCAGCACCGCCGCCACCAAAGCCGCCGCCACCGAAACCACCGCCGCCTTGTTCAAAAGCAGCATGACCGTACTGGTCGTACGCCGCTTTCTTTTGAGGGTCGGTCAGAACTTCGTACGCTTCTTTTACTTCTTTAAACTTGTCCGCCGCAGACTCATCACCCTGGTTTCGGTCTGGGTGGAATTTCATCGCTAGACGCTTGTACGCCTTTTTGATATCGCGCTCTGAGGCATCACGGCTTACGCCTAATACTTCGTAAAAATCACGTTTTGACATGTTCTTCGTCACCAATTAATTACTACAAACGGCATCGATTCACCGCTTGGTGTTTGTATCGTTCTAGGTAAGTGTACTTATCCGCAACATACTTAACTAGAAAGACAGCGTTTACAAACATACGGGCGTAAGAGTTGCCCCAAACGCCCGCACACGAAGTCTTATCGACCCCAGATGGCTTTGCAGCCATCTGGTTAAGAAATATTATTTCTTGTCGTCTTTAACTTCTTCGAACTCAGCATCTACAACGTCGTCTTCTTTAGACTGTGCATCGGCGTCAGCACCTTGTGCTTGCTGCGCTTGAGCTTGTTGTTGAGCGATTTCCATCAGTTTTTGAGAAGCGGTCATCAGTGCTTGAACTTTAGCATCGATAGCTTCTTTGTCTTCGCCTTTGCGCGCTGTTTCTAGCTCAGAAATTGCTGCTTCAATCTTCTCTTTCTCTTCTGCAGGTAGTGCTTCACCAGCTTCTTCTACTTGCTTACGAGTACCGTGAATCATTTGGTCAGCTTGGTTACGTGCAGTCGCTAGCTCTTCGAACTTTTTGTCCGCTTCTTTGTTAGCTTCTGCTTCTTGAACCATTTTCTCGATGTCTTCATCGCTTAGACCGCCAGAAGCTTGGATAGTGATCTTCTGCTCTTTACCAGTCTGCTTGTCTTTCGCTGACACGTGTAGGATACCGTCCGCATCAAGGTCAAAAGTAACCTCGATTTGTGGCATACCACGTGGTGCAGGCTGGATGCCTTCTAGGTTGAATTGACCTAGAGACTTGTTGTACATCGCTTGCTTACGCTCACCTTGTAGAACGTGGATAGTAACCGCGCTCTGGTTGTCTTCCGCTGTAGAGAAAACTTGGTTCGCTTTAGTTGGGATAGTTGTGTTCTTCTCAACTAACTTAGTCATTACGCCACCCATTGTCTCGATACCTAGAGACAGTGGAGTTACGTCTAGTAGTAGTACGTCTTTAACGTCACCAGCAAGTACACCACCTTGAACTGCAGCACCCATTGCTACTGCTTCGTCAGGGTTTACGTCACGGCGCGCTTCTTTACCAAAGAACTCAGCAACTTTCGCTTGAACCATTGGCATACGAGTCTGACCACCAACTAGGATTACGTCAGTGATGTCGTTTACTGATAGATCAGCGTCAGCTAGAGCTACTTTTAGTGGCTCAAGAGAGCGTTGTACTAGGTCTTCAACTAGAGATTCTAGTTTTGCACGAGTCACTTTAATGTTCATGTGCTTAGGACCAGTTGCATCTGCAGTAACGTAAGGTAGGTTTACGTCAGTTTGAGAAGTAGAAGAAAGCTCGATTTTCGCTTTTTCTGCTGCTTCTTTAACACGCTGCATTGCTAGTGGATCGTTCTTAAGATCGATACCTTGCTCTTTCTTAAACTCGTCTACTAAGTAGTTGATTAGGCGGTTATCAAAGTCTTCACCACCAAGGTGAGTATCACCGTTAGTCGCTAGAACTTCGAATGTTTTCTCGCCTTCAACTTCATCGATTTCGATGATAGAGATATCGAATGTACCACCACCAAGGTCGTATACCGCGATAGTGCGATCGCCGCCTTTCTTATCAAGACCGTAAGCTAGCGCTGCTGCTGTTGGTTCGTTGATGATACGTTTAACTTCTAGACCTGCGATACGGCCAGCATCTTTTGTAGCTTGACGCTGAGCATCGTTAAAGTAAGCAGGTACTGTGATAACTGCGCCAGTTACTTCCTCACCAAGGAAATCTTCAGCAGTTTTCTTCATTTTCTTAAGAACTTCAGCAGAAACTTGAGGAGCCGCCATTTTTTGGCCTTTTGCTTCTACCCAAGCGTCACCGTTGTCAGCCTTAACAATTTTGTAAGGCATGATTTGGATGTCACGCTGAACTTCTTCGTCTTCAAAACGACGACCGATTAGACGCTTAATTGCAAATAGCGTGTTTTCTGGGTTAGTTACTGCTTGACGTTTCGCAGGTTGACCTACTAGCGTCTCACCGTCAGTGTAAGCAATAACCGATGCAGTAGTACGTTCGCCCTCTGCGTTTTCAATTACACGTGGTTTGTCGCCGTCTAATACAGCAACACATGAGTTAGTAGTACCTAAGTCAATACCAATGATTTTACCCATCTGGCTATCTCCGAATAAATTCTATTTTCGTTTGGTTATAACCCCAATGTGGGGGGAGGAGAATCGGGTTTCAACCCTTGCTCACAAACAAAAATAATCAATGTTTGCTTCTCTATGCCACATAGATAAGGGCGGCAAAATGCTTTTCAAGGGCAGAATTAAAAAAAAGCGTCTTTTTTCGAAATTTATGTGTTTCTTTCTGATTAGTTGGGAACTCGTCACACTGCTGTAGCGCAACAAAACACCATTTCTCAGGTAAATGTATTTATGCCCGACTCTTCCTAAACAAAAAACGAGCTCATAAGAGCTCGTTTCAATATTAGGGTTAAAATAAATGATTCAAGACATTAAGCGTTCGCTTGAGCAGGCTCAGCGTCAACGCCTTCTTCTTTACCAATCTCACCTTCTGTTTTTGCCACAATGGTGTTCACTGCCGTGTCGCCCACAACGTTTGAAGACGTACAGAACATGTCATTAATACGGTCAACCGCAGCAATAATTGCCAAGCCTTCAGGTGGTAAGCCTAGTTGGTGAAGCAAAACGCCTACCATTACCACGCCGCCTCCAGGAACGCCACCAGCACCAATAGATAATAGAAGAATAGTTAAACCAAGCGTGAAGATGTCTGCGGTGTTAATTGGCTGGCCAAAAGCGTTCGCAACAAACATCGTTGCTAGAGCAATATAGATAGACACACCAGACATGTTCATCGTTGCGCCCAGTGGTACACCGAAGCCAGCAACCGATTTAGAGACCTGAAGCTTTTCTGTCAGTGTTCGCATCGTTACCGGGATAGTCGCGTTTGAGCTCGCGGTAGATAAAGAGAACAGAATCTGCTCACGAGTTGCACGTAGGAAAGTCTTTGGAGAGGTCCCTGTCGCAAGACTTACTGCCATTGGATAGAAGAAGAAGATCCAGAACACCAACATCGCAACCACCAAGGCCACATAACCAGCCACGGACATCAATGTATTGGCGTTTAGTGTTGCACCCAATTGAATCATTAGCGCGAACACACCATATGGCGCAAGACTCATCACTAACCCAACCAGTTTCATCATGATTTCATTTGCCATTTTGAACGTGCGGATGGCAGGACCACCACGAGAATCCAAAGCTTGAATTGCAAGACCTGTCAGAATTGCCATGAAGATGATTTGCAGCATGTCGCCGTTAGCAAACGCTTGTACTGGGTTGCTAGGAACAATGTTAACAACTAGAGAGAAAATGTCCGGCGTTTCTGTCGTCGTCAGCTGTACGGCCTCAGATACCGTTCCTGCCAGATTAGCACCCGCTCCTGGCTGGAAAATCAAACCAACAGTCAAAGCCGCCGTAATCGCAATGATGGTGTTAAGAATGTAGAGGGTAAAAGTTTTTCCACCAAGACGACCAAATGCACTGATGTCTTTCAAGTCAACAATGCCGCATACGATTGAAACGTAAACTAAAGGAACAACAAGCAATTTGATCAGCGAGACAAACATGCCGCCAACGCCTTCTGCTGCTCCAAGTAGGTATGTATCAAAAATCGCAATACCGCTAAATAAGTACTGAATTGCTGTTCCGAGCACAAGGCCGGCAAACAAGCCTATAAAAATCTTACTAGAAAGCGATTTATCCATTATAAATCTCCGATATGTTGTGTTTGCTATTTACATCTTTGTAGTTATATATGCTTACTTTTAAAGCATTAGTCGCAAATCATACACACGAAGGTTACAAAATAAAGTGATAATTTACATTTTTGTTAACGGAATTGTTGTAGAAAAAATGACTATCTTTACATTCCTATGCAGGACAAACATTCACACAACGAATGATTACAATTACTTATAGCCCTCTTCGTTCATAAACACGCAGTGAGATGAGAAGAAATCTCCTATAGGAAAATAATTAACCAATAAGAAAAAATATGAAGGGGATCAAACTTCCATTTTATCGATATACAATGAAGCTCATTACAACAACTTACGTTTAAAACAAAAAAGCGCTCATCAAAAAATGATGGGCGCTTTATATTTGAAAACAGGCAGTTAAGGTTATTTAGCAACCATTACCATTGCCGGACGAATCACACGGCCGTTTAGTTCGTAGCCTTTTTGCATAACAAACATAACTGTGTTTGATTCATGATCAGGGCTTTCCTGAATCGACATCGCTTGATGGAACTCTGGGTTAAATGCTTCACCTTCAGGGTTGATTGCTTTCAAGCCAAATTTCGCCACAACGTCGACAAACGTTTTGTGTGTTAACTCAACACCTTCTAGGAACGGCTTAACCGTTTCATTCTCTGTATCTGCCGCTTGAATTGCACGCTCTAGGTTATCAATAACAGGAAGCAACTCTTCGGCAAACTTGTTCAACGCAAACTTACGTGCTTTATCGATTTCTTGCTCGGTACGACGACGCATGTTTTCTACTTCAGCTTTAGAACGCAACACCGCATCTTGCTGCTCTTTTACTTTTGCCTCGCTAGACAGTAGTGCCGCTTCTAGTTGAGCAATCTTAGCGTCTGTCTCATCACCAATTTCTTCAAGCTCAGCTTCTACTTCTTGTGCTTCAGCTTCTACTTTTTCAGCCTCTTCGATGATTTGATCAAGCTCTTCTTCTGTAACTTTGTTTTCTTCGTTGCTCATGATATCTCCAGAATTCAACATAATGCCCTTAAAGCCATGCGCGTTTTTGCGGGCTTTAACCACATAAAAATTCGCATATTTAGGTGACTTGCCATTATTATGGGGATGAAGATTCCTGATTCAAGCCTCTTTAATGCGGAAATGCTATGAAAAATCCATGTAACGTGATCGCGATTATCGGAAAACCAAGAGATCAACAAGCAATTCAAACTCATAAAGAGTTGTACCAATGGCTGACCTCTGAAGGCTATAAAGTATTTATTGACGATCGCCTTGCCGCAATACTGGATGATATCCCGCAGAGTCAATTTGCCAGTTTAGTTGAACTAGGAAAAAATGCCGATCTAGCCATTGTGGTTGGTGGGGATGGCAACATGCTAGGCGCGGCAAGAATTTTATCCCGATTTGATGTTCCAGTCATAGGGGTGAACCGTGGAAACCTAGGCTTCTTAACTGACTTAAACCCAGACGAGTTCCAAGCGTCTCTGCAAGCGGTACTCGACGGTGAGTATATTGAAGAAGAGCGCTTTCTCTTAGAAGCGGAAGTACACCGTCACGGGCAAATTAAAAGCCACAACGCTGCGCTAAATGAAGCTGTACTTCACCCAGGGCAAATTGCCCATATGATTGAATTTGAAGTGTACATTGATGAAAGCTTCGCCTTCTCTTTACGAGCCGATGGTTTGATTGTCTCTACACCAACGGGCTCGACCGCATATTCGCTTTCTGGCGGTGGTCCAATTCTTTCGCCTAGCTTGAATGCCATTTCACTCGTGCCAATGTTTCCTCATACCTTGTCGAGTCGACCTTTGGTGGTTGATGGAAAGCGTCGAATTAAATTGGTGGTGTCACCAGAGAACCGAGGAACACAAGAAGTTAGCTGTGATGGACAAGTGTCTCTCCCTGTTTCTCCAGGAGACGAAATCCACATCTATCAAAGTCCAAATGTACTAAAGCTCATCCATCCAAAAGACTACAGCTACTATCACGTCTTACGGAATAAGCTTGGCTGGTCTAGTAAATTGTTCTAACACTTGTTACTCAGGGAAATGACTTCAATAAAAAAGCCAGTAGCTTAATTGCCACTGGCTTTTGGCTTTCTTAGACAAGAAATAGACACAAAGTAGTGAGGCGACACGATATTTGCTGTCATTAAAGAGAAGTTTATAAATTTTGATCCTGTGGGCAAAGTTTACACAAAAGATAGAAAAGCAAATTCAATGATCTATGTCCGGTGATATTCTCACCATGAATAGAGTATTAACTCTATTTCATAAAATCAATAAAGGACATATTATGAAGAAAACCATCATTCTGTCTGTTCTCAGTACATTAGCACTTATTGGCTGCCAATCAGAGGAAACGCAAGTCAACAGTGTATCCAACGCAAAAGCGGAAGATATCACTAAGACGAAGCGTGCCCTCGCTCAACAATTGAGTGAGAACTATGCTGCCATTGAACCCATGTTGAGAAGAGATATTACTCCACAACAGACTAGCGTCTCTGTATCAGCATTTGTTCAACAAAACCCCAACTCCGAGTTTAGCCGTCAGCTTGTACAAGCTGACACTCAAATTCGTAGCTGGAAAGGTATTTCTGAATACTCAGATCAGTTGCTGGAAGTTCGTTTAGCGAATGAGAGCATGATAACAGCATGGCAAAGTGGCGAGGTCGAGCCATTATTTGCATTTGAACCAAGTGGTGATGATGAGAATTGGCAATATATCGAAGCATTTGATGTGTATGGCAACATCCATCAACTCGATGTTTACCAACTCCCTGAGGTACCTGTACTCGTTGTTGATAACAACAGCTCTGCAGAGCTAAAAGCAGGCTTGCAAGCTATGCAAGCTGAGATGAAAAAACTCGGTCAGCCAGCTTTAGTTCAACCATATATTGCTGATGAACAACGCCAAAATGCACCGCTATTGTCAAGTAGCACAGTGGGCGAAGCGGCTCCAATTCAAACAACGCAGTTGAAAAAGATCCGTCTAGCCGATGACAAAGAACCTTGGATCTCTGGCAAGGCAGAAATCTACGCTATCGTAACGGGCGTCAATCCAAGTCGTGATGAACCTACTCTCGATTTAGTAGAGCTTCCATACTTAGACTACGATAACCAAGATTACTACCCAAATCAGATCATTATTCACTGGTCTCGTTACCGTTGGGGCGCTGCGGACATCGTGCTCATGGAACAAGATGATGGTACAGACTATAAACAGTTGGCAAAACTCCTTGTTCAAGTTGCTGGAGAAGTGCTGAAAGCGATTCCAGATCCAGAAGTTCAGGCTTACGCGATTATTCCGCAAATCACGAATAAGATCATCGACACGATCCCTGACGGCGTCCTAACGAATGATGATGACTTCGTCGACGTTTACTACACACTAATGCAAGACACATCATACGTGGATCATCCAGGTGCTGGTGTGAATGCAGTAGTCACATTAGAGCCGCTCACGATTAACCCAACTCGTCCGTAACCTGTTCAATTTTAATGAGTCGTTGTAATCACTTCGGCTCATTTTTCCCACTTCATCACAAAAAAGCACCCCACACAGAAATTTTTTCTCACCTGTCTTTACTGTATAAAGAAACAGTATATACTGTTCTCTTATACAGTATTGTTCAGTTATACAGGTAAATAAAAATGCTGGCTCATCTAAGTGTTAATAATTTTGCGATTGTTAAGTATTTACAACTCGAGCTGTCTAAGGGCATGACCACCATCACAGGTGAAACAGGCGCGGGTAAATCCATTGCTATCGATGCACTTGGGCTCTGCTTAGGCGGACGAGCCGAAGCTGGCATGGTTCGACAAGGTGAAGAAAAAACCGAAGTTAGTGCCGCTTTTTTACTGGACAACAACCTACATGCAACGCGTTGGCTAGAAGATAACGATCTGCTTGATGGCAGTGAATGTATTTTGCGTCGCATCATCACAAAAGAAGGTCGCTCAAGAGCCTTCATTAATGGCAGTCCTGTCCCACTATCACAACTCAAATCTCTAGGGCAACTGCTGATCAATATCCATGGGCAACACGCTCATCATCAATTGATGAAAAGCGAACACCAAATGGCTATGCTCGACCAATATGCAGGTCATCTGAACCTACTAAAAAGCACACGAAGTGCTTACCAACATTGGCGTCAGGCAGACAATAACCTCAAGCAACTAAAAGAAAATAGCCAGCAAAACCAGGCGCAAAAACAGTTGCTTGAATACCAAATCAAAGAACTAAATGAGTTATCGCTAGGTGAAGAAGAATTTGCAGAGCTCGAGCAAGAGCACAAACGACTATCCAATAGTGGTGAACTCGCCACTACCTGTCAGCAAGCCATCGAACTTATTTACGAAGGTGAAGAAGTCAATGCGCTTGGTATTTTGCAATCGGCCAATCACTCCCTAATTCAACTAGCTGAGTTAGATGAAAAGCTATCTGAGCTACCCAACATGTTGTCAGAAGCGATGATTCAACTGGAAGAAACGAAGAATGAATTACGCAGTTATCTAGATGGCATCGATGTGGATCCTGCTCGTATGGCTTATGTAGAAGAACGTTTTTCTAAAGTGATGTCTGTTGCTCGCAAACACCACGTGATGCCAGAAGAACTATACCAACATCACCAAGATCTTCTGGCCCAAGTAGAAGCGTTAGATTGCTCTGATGAACGTTTAGATGAACTCGCGCAAGAAGTGGAACAAAAGTACCAAAGCTTCCTAAGCCAAGCAGAAAAACTACACAAATCACGCAGCCGTTACGCTAAAGAGCTGAATAAGCTGATCACGCAAAGCATGCACGAATTGAGCATGGAAAAAGCGGTATTCAATATCGAAGTCAGCAATGAAAACACGCACCCATCACCACTTGGCATGGACAGTGTGTGCTTCTTAGTATCGACCAACCCAGGACAGCCATTGCAACCTATAGCAAAAGTTGCGTCAGGCGGTGAGCTATCACGCATCTCATTAGCTATCCAAGTGATTACCGCTCAGAAAGTGGATACACCAAGCTTGATCTTCGATGAGGTGGATGTCGGTATTAGTGGTCCAACAGCAGCTGTAGTCGGCAAAATGCTACGCAAGCTTGGCGAGTCTACTCAGGTATTGTGTGTCACTCACCTCCCTCAAGTTGCAGGTTGTGGCCATCAACAAATGTTCGTGGCTAAACAAACAAAAGCTGGCCAAACCGAAACACAAATGCACGCATTAGATGAACAACAACGTGTGGCAGAATTAGCTCGCCTACTTGGAGGTAGCCAAATTACAGATTCTACCCTTGCAAACGCCAAAGAGCTCCTCATCGCCGCTTAGCCATGCTCTTTCAAAGATAGAGTCACGAACACTACTCCGTGACTCTACCTCCCCCATCACCATATCAAAGTGCTTGGGTTCTGATTCCCTTTCGAAATAATGGTCAGTGCCACCCCATAGCTCAATAACTTGGCTATTTGTCATTAGTTACCGCTTAAACTGGATAGAAAATCGCTCATCGACATAAACATACATGTGAGAGAATCAATAAATGCAACTCAACTCAAAATTCGTTGTCAGATTTCCTATCATACGACGCATAGCTTTTTACATCTGCGTCGAGCTTGTTTATTATCAGCGCAGTATTTTAAAGGTTACTAAGAAATTATTATGCAATTAAAGAAGTGGTTAGTTGCCGTACCATTAGCAATGACATTGCTGACAGGATGTTCGGTATTGGAAAAACTGGTTTATCGCATTGATATCAACCAAGGCAACTATGTAGAACAAAGTGCGGTAGATAAATTAAAGTTTGGGATGACTAAAGCACAGGTTCGCTTCGTACTAGGGTCGCCAATGCTTATTGAAAACGGCTACCCAAACACTTGGTACTACATCTATCACCATACTCCTGGTCACGGTGATCCAGTGCAAAAAGACCTGATCGTTAACTTTAACGATCAAGGCACACTCGCAGATATCAGCGGTGACTTCCCAAAAAGTGACGCTTTTTACGAACAGATTCAGTAAACGACTTTTGCAAAAAACCTCTCACATGAGAGGTTTTTTATTATCTAGATATCGCGCAATCACACTTTGAATCAATGACGACGCCATCCATTGGGACTGATATCAAGTCTACTTATTCTTACGTACAGAGCTAGGCTTACCACCGGTGACTGGGTCTGCATTCCCCTCGGCTTTAGCCTGCTCCGCCCGCTTACGACGAATCTCTTTCGGGTCTGCGAGTAACGGACGATATATCTCTATTCGATCTCGATCTCGAACGGTCGCATCTAACTTCACATTACGACTAAACACACCCACTTTATTCTTAGATAAATCAATTTCAGGGTATAACTCTAACACCCCAGATTGTCGAATGATCTCTTCTACCGTTGCGTGATTATTCACCACTAAATTAAATACACGCTGTTCATGAGGAAGAGCATAGACAACCTCTACGTGAATCATATCTGACTCAATACTCATAACACTCGTAGACCTGTTTTGCGCGTTTAGTGAATGCATTTACCATGTTACTGGTAAGCTCGTTAAAAACCTTACCGAAAGCCATCTCAATCATTTTACTTGAGAATTCAAACTCAAGCTTTAGCTCAACTTTGCAAGCTTGCTCATCTAGCGCGGTAAAAATCCAACCACCACGCAACGTCTTAAACGGGCCATCCACCAAGTTCATCATAATTGCTTGGCCTGGGATCAGCTCATTTGAAGTAGTAAACGTTTTGCTGATACCAGCCTTCGCCACATCGACAGAAGCCACCATACCATTACCCGAAGACTCAATGATTCTAGAGCCCGAGCAACCAGGCAGAAACTCAGGGTATTTAGCAACATCGTTAACCAGATTGAACATCTGTTCAGCACTAAAAGACACAAGCGCAGAACGGCTGACTTGCTTCATACATACTCCTATCGATACATGTACAGATTTAAAGCTCCTGCCAATTTTACTTTTATTCCACGATTGCGCAAATAAAAGGATTTCCTATCCGATATCCAACCCGTATAATGTCGCTATTATGGCAAAGAAAAAAACGAAACAAAAAGCGGGTAGCAATACTATCGCGCTGAATAAAAAAGCTCGCCACGAGTATTTCATCGATGATGAAATCGAAGCTGGCTTGGAGCTCCAAGGTTGGGAAGTGAAAGCCCTTCGCCAAGGTAAAGCCAATATTTCTGAAAGTTACGTATTTATGCGTGACGGTGAAGCCTTTGTGAGTGGCATGACAATCACTCCTTTAAATCAGGCATCGACACACGTTGTGGCGAACCCCACACGTGTGCGTAAACTACTAATGAGTCGTCGTGAACTAGACAACCTATTCGGACGTGTGAACCGTGAAGGTATGACATTAACGGCGCTCTCTCTGTACTGGTCTCGCTCTTGGGTGAAACTAAAAATTGGCGTAGCAAAAGGTAAAAAGCTGCACGATAAACGTACGGATTTAAAAGAAAAAGACTGGGCAAGAGAGAAAGCACGCGTAATGAAGAGTACACTGCGTTAATCTTGACCACTTAAACGCATAGTACTGGACAGCCAATGCTTTTCTGTTACTATGCGAATATTACCTGGGGCTGATTTAGGATTCGACGGGAATTCAGAAGTCTGAGGTGCATGCCGAGGTGCGGTAGGCCTCGTTAACAAACCGCAAAAAAATAGTCGCAAACGACGAAAACTACGCACTAGCAGCTTAATAACCTGCTCAGAGCTCTCTCGCCCTAGCTTCCGCACGTAAGACGGGGAATAACGAGGGATCAAACCCAAACGCGCTAGCCCGGATTCTCCCGCCTGAGAGATGAACGGCGAATTTTAATTCAGGCTAGTCATTCATTAGCGTGTCGGTTCGCAGGTGGGTGGCGAAATTAAAGATCGACTAAGCATGTAGTACCAATGATGAACGGTTTTCGGACGCGGGTTCAACTCCCGCCAGCTCCACCAAACGTTTGGAAAAGGCCACCTTCGGGTGGCCTTTTTTGTATCTGCTATCCGTACTTATGTTGCAACAGTACACGATCTACTTTTACGATGTTACTTTCTATTAGTGCACGGCTTCTTTTATAGCCTATAGAAAAATAAGCAGACGATCTCTAATAATCAACACTTCCAACTTTATAAATATTTTATTCATTAGTAATTTTATGCAGATAATTAAATCTCTTAAAAAATAAAAATGCGAAGCCATTTAGCTTCGCATTTTTATTGGGTTTAACATGGTTAACAATATTAGAAGCGATATTCCACACCTAGCGATGCTTGGTTAAAATCAGTTTTTGTGTTTGCACCATTCGCTACGTTCTCTGCATTCAGTTCTACGTCGTACCACATATATTCTGCGTTAACTAAGAAGTTATCAGTAACTTTAAAACCAACACCGGCACCAGCGAATACACCTTCGTCATCTTTGTTGCCTTGGAAGCCCGCAACGTTGTAATCCGTCGAGTACCACATTTGACCGCCTTTTGCGTAAAGATCGACACGATCAGCAATAGGGACTGTAACTTTTAGTGCTGCGGTGTAACCGTCCGTTTCGGCATTTGCTAAGTTATTACCATAGCTACCAAAATCAATGTAACCGCCCTCTAACGCTAAGTAAGGGTTAAAACGGTAACCAACCAAACCTTGAATAGCATCACTGTCATCATCAAAGTCATCTTGTCCATCAACTTTTAAGTAACCATAATTGGCGCCGACATAAACACCATGATCTTTGGAGTCCGCTGCGTGAGATAAAGTACTAAACGTTGCTAAAGAAAAAAGGCCAATCAAAGTAACAACATTGCTTTTCATTTCGTTCTCCTAATATAAGTGCCATTGAAAGTTCGAATTATACGAAGCAAATGCAATGCCAATTTTAATTTAATGAAAAACATTTTCTACCTTATAAAAAATTGACATTATTTTAAAATTAAAACAACAAAACCAAAAGTTATATCGTTTTATTTACCTTGAAAAAACAATATTAGACTTCTGTAAATACTAATGATGTAAAACATTCTATTTTATTTGTAGTTTTTTCAAAAGATAGGAGAAATCAATAAACAAACCCCAATCATCAATTATTTACATACCCATTATATTTAGGATTCTTAATTTTTGGTCTGGATTCTTTATGAACGAGTAAGGAAGGTAATCACACATCGGCTTTTTCTCTCTTTGCTTCAATAGGTAAATCTCCTACTCTGTGAAGAGGCTATCTCCATGGGACTGAAGTATGTTAAAAGGCAGTGAGTACCCTTCTATCCGAGCATTAAGGACGTTTGTCGCGGTTGCAAATTACCTCAGCTTCTCTAAAGCGGCGGATGCCCTATGCATTACACAAAGCGCAGTAAGCAAACAAATCGCCGCGCTTGAACAACTAGTGGGTTTACCTTTAATACAAAGAGGCTCGAATGGTATTGAGTTAACTGAGGAAGGAAAACGCTACCTACCGCAAGTCACAGAAGCACTAGAACTTATTCAGAATGCAACCGCCAACTTAATCCAATCAGATTCAAAGCAAGAATTGCTCACCGTGGATGTTACTCCTTCTTTCGCTAGCCTTTGGTTGGTGCCTCATATTGATGACTTCCACCAGCGACATCCCAATATCCGTGTAAGAATCTGTACCGGAGATGGGAACGTCAAAGGTTCAAGCGGTGAAAGCGACTTGCATATTCGTTGTCTTCCATTGTCCACGCATTATGAATACAGCCACTTACTATGCGAAGAAATACTACTATTGGTCGGTTGTACTAACGCTCCTGCACTCAAGAATGTGCACGCTGTTAGCGACTATCCGTTGATACCTCAAATCACTCGCCCTCAGTTGTGGGAGCAATTTAAGGCTGCACATGCAGTAGAATCAACCGTTACCTATCACTCTGTAGGCTTTGAACATTTTTACCTAGCTTACGAAGCCGTCAAAATGGGAAAAGGACTCGCCTTACTTCCTGATTTTATGGCGCAGAATTCTATTTTAAGAGGGGATATCCAACGTATTCTCAACCTATCTTTACAGAGTGGTTATGGTTATTACGTGATGATCCCGAATTATCGCCTATCGGCTAAGAAAGTGGCGGCGTTTTACGAATGGTTGAAGAGCAAACTAAGCTAATATTGTTTTCTTGAAATGCTTTTGGTAAACCAAAACAACTCAAAGACTTCAGTATCTGTCTGCTCCAAATTGTGGCATTCTCATTAACACTGTTTCAAAAGGATAAATGGATTGAAAGATATGGACAGCAATTCGCCCAAACTCTCATTACGTACCATTGAGCCAACGGATTACCCTGAGCTTGCAGAACTAATGGACTTAGTGTTTCCTGATGTTGGCGGCTCATGGCCACGGCTGACTATTATGGATCTCATTCATCAGTTTCCTGATGGACAAATCTGTATTGAAGATAACGGCAAAATAGTCGGTGCAGCATTAACCATTAAAGTGGACTACAACCGCTTTTCTCTTCCTCACCTGTATACCGATATCATTACCGAAAACAACGTCATACAGAATCAAGTAACTGGTGATGCAATGTATGGTCTCGATGTATTTGTCCACCCAGACTATCGAGGGCTACGTTTAGGTCGCCGTTTATATGATGCGCGTAAAGAGCTTTGCCGTAGTAAGAACTTCAAAGCCATTTTAGCCGGTGGTCGCATTCCTAATTACCACCAATACGCAGATGAACTGAGCGTTGCAGAGTACATCGACAAAGTAAAACGCCGTGAGCTTCATGACCCTATTTTGTCTTTTCAGCTTGCTAACGACTTCGATGTAAAACGAATCATGCGCGGCTACTTGCCAGAGGATAGCGCTTCTAAAGGTTACGCGACACTGCTGGAGTGGGATAACTTTTTCTACGAAGAGGATATTCAATCCGTACACGATGTAGAAAAAACGCTGATTCGGATTGGTGTCGTACAGTGGCAAATGCGCGCGATGAATGACCTGGAGGATTTGCTCGATCAGGCTGAGTTCTTCATCTCTTCTCTTGCGAACTATAAAGCCGATTTCGCCCTATTCCCTGAGTTCTTTAACGCACCGCTGATGGGCTTGCAAAACGACAAAAATTCCGTTGAGGCAATCCGCTTTTTGGCTAGCTTTACGGAAGAGATCAAAAACCGTTTCTCGCAGATGGCGGTCACCTACAACATCAACATTATTGCAGGCAGTATGCCCGTTATCGAAGATGGCAAACTGTATAATGTGGCCTACTTGCTGCAACGAGATGGTGAAATTAACGCTCAATATAAAATCCACATCACGCCTCATGAACAAAGAGACTGGGTGATCGACGGTGGTGACAATGTTCAAGTGTTCGAAACCGATGCGGGCAAAGTCGGCATACTTATTTGTTATGACAGCGAATTCCCTGAATTGGGAAGAATGTTAGCAGAACAAGGCGCACAAATTGTATTCGTTCCTTTCTGGACGGACACAAAAAATGGCTACCAACGAGTACGAATTTGTTCCCAATCGCGAGCCATTGAAAACGAATGCTATGTTGCAATTGGTGGTAGTGTCGGTAACTTACCTCGTGTTGATAACGTGGACATCCAGTACGCACAATCTGCCGTATTCTCACCGTCGGATATCTACTTCCCGCACGATGCGACCTTGACAGAAGCAAGCGCCAACACCGAAATGATGATCTTCGCCGATGTTGATTTGACTAAGTTGAAGCAACTGAATACCGAGGGTTCAGTAACCAACTTACGTCACCGACGTCTTGATTTGTATGGCGCATTTACTAAAGCTAAAGAGTCATAAAGGTGTGCCTTATTCGTCGCCACACGGGAGCGTGGCGGCGAATAAAACAAGCAGCAGATTGATTCCGCACAATAATCAGAGGCATGTCAGTTTTTCTCAGCGGTGAGAAACAAGAATTGACCCAGTAGGACATTCGGAGTATCACTCCAACTTCGTTCCGCTTTTATTAGGGGAAAGCTTTTGGAACACATTAACGAACTTCTCATGTCAATGAAGCCTTTGCTCGAGCAATACGGCTACTTGGCGCTGATTGTCAGTATATTTCTAGAAGGGATAGGTGTACCGATGCCTGGTCAATCGCTGATGATCGCGGCATCTTTGCTCTCTTCAGAACAAGTCATGAACCTAAGTATGGTTATGATGGTATCGTGGCTAAGCTGCTTTTTTGGGAATACCTGTGGTTACCTAATCGGTTATTACTTTGAAGGCTGGTTGGATAAAAAAGGCTATATCTCTGGCCCGAAGATGCAAACACTTCAACTGACTATCCAGAAATACGGCCCTACGTGCTTGGTCGTCAGCCGCTTTATTGAAGGAATGAAGCAATTTATGCCTCTTGCATGCGGTATCGCGAAAATGCCACGTAGAGAGTTTTTGCTCGGTAACGCCCTCGCGGCGACGGTTTGGGTATTGGTATTTAGCTTGTTAACTCACTTTGCATTTGAACATTTAAGCGTGTTGAGCAACCTGTACACCGAATACAAATATCTGGTATGGGCATTTGCTGCTGTCTTATTTACATGGATGGTTTTAGGTATTGTTAAACGCAAAAAAGCCAAATCAATGCAATAACGACAGTCCCTTCATTAGTGCATAACTAAAGCTCGTGGTATCAGTGAGATACGTAATACGAGCTTTTATCTTTTTCTTTACGTGCAAAATTTAAACAGCCATTTAGACGTCTAGACGTTGACAATGCGTAAATGTGATATTAGTCTGCTCTTCTCTCTTATTATTAACATTGTCGTTTACATGTCCGGTTCCCAACAAACAACTAAAACAGTTGCACCTTCTGCGGTCGCACTGATCCCATTGATTGTATTCCTTGCGCTGTTTATTGGCGTAGGCACTTACTTATCTTTGCAAGGCGTTGAATTTGCCTTCTACCAGCTGCCTGCACCCATCGCGGTATTACCAGCCATCATCATTGCGTTTCTTTTAAGTAAAGAGAAACTTAACCGCTCAATCGAACACTTCATGCGTGGTGTTGGCCACCCAGACATCATCGCAATGTGTATGATCTATCTGCTTGCTGGTGCCTTTGCTGCGGTAGCAAAAGCCTCTGGCGGTGTTGATGCAACGGTGAACCTTGGTTTATCCGCAATTCCAACCAGCATGATTTTACCGGGCATTTTTCTGATTTCTGCTTTTATCGCAACAGCAATGGGCACTTCGATGGGTACCATCGCAGCCGTTGCACCCGTAGCGTTAGGCATTGCTGAATCAGCAGGAATGAGCTTACCGTTAACCGCAGGCGTTGTGCTGAGCGGCGCTATGTTTGGTGATAACCTTTCTATCATCTCTGACACCACCATCGCGGCGACACGCTCTCAAGGTTGTGAGATGAAAGACAAGTTTAAAGAGAACATTCGTATTGCTTTACCTGCGGCGTTGATCGCGATTGCAGTGTTCGCTTTCAACAGTACAGCGACTCAAGTGCCTGCAACTGGCGATATTGAGTGGCTAAAAGTCTTGCCGTACATCACTATTTTGATCCTAGCGGTATCTGGTGTGAATGTGTTTGTGGTTCTGTCGATTGGTATCCTTTTGGCTGGCGGCGTGAGCTTGGCATCGATTGACAATTACGGACTAACTAATCTAGCCCAAGACGTTTACAAAGGCTTTGGTAACATGCAAGAGATCTTCTTGTTGTCCATGCTAATTGGTGGTTTGAGTGAACTGATGCGTCGCCAAGGTGGTCTTGCTTTTCTAACAAATTTCGTTAGTAGCCTTATCCACGCGTTTGGCTCTAGCCACTCTAAGCATGCCAACAGCCGCGCGAGTGAGCTAGGTATCGCAGGCTTGGTGTCGATGGTCAATGGCTGTACGGCAAACAACACCGTAGCCATCATTGTATCGGGCAGCGTTGCTCGCCAACTGGCGGAAGAGAATAATGTCTCTCCTCGCCGCTCAGCAAGCTTGTTAGACATTTTCTCATGCGTGGTGCAAGGCGTGTTGCCTTACGGAGCTCAAGTACTGCTGCTAGGCTCCGTATTCAACCTATCGCCACTTGAAGTAGTTGCTAATTCTTACTACTGTTTTGCATTAGCGATAGCGGCTGTTGTCGCGGTGTTTATCAAACATCCCGCTCGTCAACCTGTAGCGCAAACTGAAAACTAACGACAAATACCGAAAAGGCTCCGATGGAGCCTTTTTACTTTCTTCTTTATTTTCCTTGCCGCGAACAGATTTACTTCAAAACTGAACGCAAACTTTGCGCACTGTGTAAAGGAATCGCGAAGCAATGCGCCACATCGCGTAGAGCTTCCACCTGAGCCGCATTACTGATTGCTAACTCGCCTGCCACATCGAAGTGGTTATTCTCAAACCCCACTCTCACATCGAATCCAAGTAACACCGCACTCGCTAAACAGTCTTGCTCTCGCGCGCCAAAAGCACAAATGGCGCATCGAATTTCTTCCTCGTCAAAACGCGCCAAATTCAAACCTCGTAAATCCCATGGCGAAGACTGTTGAGTTTGGTGATAACGCCCTAACACCACTAATGCATGCTGATGCGTTTTAGGTAGCACGCCCGCATCGCGTAGTTGGAAATAACGTTCAATGTCGGTTGCATCGTAGAGAATAATTTGGCTCACGATGCTGTTCTCTGCCAACCAATGGAAAAAGGCATGCCCTTCTTTCTCACTTGCGCGATCGGGGATTAACTCCCTCAATGCGAAAGAAGCCGCTTCTGGTTTCACAGCTTTAACTAACGCCCGCTGTTGTGGCGGAGAATATAAACCCACCGCCTCTGTGGTGAGCTGAACCATCATGGTTTCTCCCACCGCTTCTTTCACGGCATGGTAAATTGCCATGTTGTCGTCGATGTCTAATGAATGACGTCCGTTGGCGTCTCTCGCATGCAAATGGATCATGGCAGCCCCTGCCGTTTGACAAGCAATAGCCTCTGCAACCAGTTCGTCTTTTGTCATGGGTAAGTTGGCGTGATCGTGCTTAGTTTTTCTAGCACCGTTTGGGGCCACGATAATGGCGATAGGTTCTCGCAAATATTGGTTTGCTACTTCCATGTCTCCGCCACCTCTTTTAACGTCAGTGAGAGTTTACCGACTAGTTCATCAATATGATGAGACTGAATAATGAATGGCGGTGCGAGCAAAATATGGTGCCCATTAACGCCATCAATCGTCCCGCCCATTGGATAGCACATTAAGCCATTTTCCATTGCTCGCTGTTTGATGCGTTTGTCTGCCAATGTGGCTTTACTCAGAGGCGACTTGCTTTCTTTATCCGCCACCAGCTCAATGCCAAAAAACAAGCCTTTACCACGAATGTCGCCAATGTACGGTAAATGGGCCAATGCAGAAGCAAGCTCATTACGCAGCAAAGCACTTTGCTGATTCACCGCCGTTAATAAATCTTCTTGGAAGATGGTTTCAATTGTTGCCACGGCGGCAGCGCACGCCACAGGGTGCGCCATAAAGGTATGACCGTGTTGGAAAAAACCGCTTCCATCAGCAATAGCTTGATAGACTCGATCATTAGCAACCACCGCGCCAATAGGTTGATAACCCGCACCAAGCCCTTTAGCCATACAAACCAGATCGGGCTCTACCTCTTCTTGCTCAAACGCAAAAAAACTACCACTTCGCCCAACGCCACACATGACTTCATCCAAGATCAATAACACATCGTATTGGTCGCATATTTCGCGAATACGTTTGAAGTAACCTTGAGTCGCAGGCACAGCTCCAGCGGTGGCTCCCACAATAGGCTCGGCGACAAAAGCCATGACATTCTCAGCCCCCAGCTCAAGAATTTTTGCCTCTAGTTCATTCGCCGCTCGCAATGAGTAATCCAATTCCGACTCATGACTCTGCTGATAACGATAAGCATAGCAAGGGGCAATGTGATGACTCGGATGCAAGATGGGTTTGAACGGTTCACGTCGCCATTCATTACCACCGACCGCCAGAGCTCCCAACGTATTGCCGTGATAACTTTGCTGACGCGCGATGAATTGCTTTTTATCTGGCTTACCTGATTCTACAAAATACTGCCGCGCCATTTTTAGTGCCGACTCCACCGCTTCTGATCCGCCACTGACTAAATACACATGGTTGAACTGCCTAGGCATTTGCTGACAAATCAATTCCGCTAGTCGCTCACTGCTGTCACTAGTAAAAAATCCAGTATGAGCAAACGGCACTCGCTCGAGCTGTTCCAACATGGCTTTTTTAACGGCTTGATGACTGTGGCCAAGGTTTGATACCGCAGCGCCGCCACAAGCATCGAGGTACTGTTTTCCTTGTTTATCAAATAGATAAACACCTTCACCTTTATCGATGATTGGCAGCGTGGCATGGCAATGACGGTGAAATACGTAAGACATTTGAGTCCCTTCCAATGTGTAAGATTTGCACACATCATCAGGAACAAACCCAAACGCGACAAGGGAATAAATTTCACCCACCATGAGCTTTTGGAATACCACAACCCAAAAACAATAAAGCCTTTGATATTTAAACAATAAAACAAATAAAGGCCAGCTTTTTTAAAGGCTGGCCTATGGGTAACCAAAAGCTAAAAAAGAATCGTTTTACGCGTTTAGTGCCTGTTCTAAATCGGCTAGGATATCGTCAATATGCTCAATACCCACAGATAAACGAATCATCTCTGGTGACACACCAGCTTGTTTTTGTTCTGCTTCGCTCAACTGACGATGAGTCGTCGATGCTGGATGACAAGCCAATGATTTTGCATCGCCAATGTTCACCAAACGCTTAAAGATTTTCAGAGCGTCATAAAAGCGCACTCCGGCTTCATAACCGTCTTTTAAACCAAACGACAAAATCGCAGAAGGCTTACCTTTCATGTATTTTTCGGCGAGGTTGAAGTGTGCTGAACTTGGCAAGCCGGCGTAACTCACCCAACTGACTTTGTCATGCTGTTCCAAGAATTCAGCCACTTTGAGAGCATTCTCAGTATGGCGTTCCATACGCAGCGGTAACGTTTCTAGCCCTTGCATAAGCATAAATGCATTCATCGGTGATAATGCCGAACCGGTATTACGCAATGGTACGGTACGCGCGCGCCCGATAAATGCCGCCTCACCAAACGCTTCGGTATACACGACTCCGTGGTAAGAAGGTTCTGGTTGGTTGAAAACGGGAAAACGGCCTTTGTGCTGCGCCCAAGGGAATTTACCGGAATCTACAATCACGCCACCCAATGTGGTGCCATGCCCACCAACGTATTTAGTGAGAGAGTGAACTACGATATCCGCACCGAATTCGATGGGTTTGCACAGCACTGGTGTCGCGACGGTGTTATCCACAATCACAGGTACGCCTTGTGCGTGAGCAAGCTCCGCTACACGTTCTAAATCAATGATATTACCGGCTGGGTTACCAATGCTCTCGCAGTACACCGCTTTGGTATTTTCATCAATTAACTCAGCCAAACTTTCTGGTTTGTCATCTTTGGCAAACTTCACCTGAATCCCCTGATTTGGCAACATGTGCGCAAACAAGGTGTAAGTACCGCCATAAAGTTGCGGCGTAGAAACGATGTTATCGCCCGCTTGCGCTAAGGTCAGAATCGCATAGTTAATCGCTGCACTCCCCGCACTCACGACCAACCCGGCAATGCCGCCTTCTAACGCCGCCATGCGTTTTTCCAGAACATCGTTAGTCGGATTCATGATGCGAGTGTAGATATTACCCGGCACTTCCAAGTTAAACAGATCAGCGCCGTGCTGCGCGTTATCAAACTCGTACGCGACCGTTTGATAAATCGGTGTCGCGACAGATTTAGTGGTAGGGTCAGTTTCGTAACCAAAATGGATGGATAGCGTTTCGTCTTTCATGTTCTTCCTTGAGCGTCATCGAGATAAATCGTGGACTTATCATGCCGACTTTTTAACCACAGAACCTCGTTATGGGTCACATTGCCCAAGTCCAGAAACGTTTATGAAATGGGAAAAGGTAACATTTTTGATATTCATCGATAGGTATAACTTGCGCTTGATTGAAAGTCTTTAATCTTGTTGATAATCCTCCTTCAATATGAACTAAAGTGAATTTGACCTATTGAGTTCTCAAACTCATTGAGATGGGAGCAATAGGCAAAAAACTTACTCTGTATGGAGATGACCGATGAACAAAAACTGGATCCCCATTGCCCTATCTGGGCTTGCTTTAACGGGGTGTTTTTCTGAAGAAGCGAAAGAAGTAGAAGCCGTCGCCGAGCCACTCAAAGTAACCGCCGCAGACAAAATTTATTATGGTGGCGACATCCTAACCATGGCAGGCGATAAACCAGAGTACGCCGAAGCCGTCGCGACATTAGGCGAGAAAATCATTTATGTCGGCAGCAAAGATGGAGCGATGGAACACAAGTTCGGTAAAACACAGTTGGTCGACTTAAAAGGCAAAACTATGTTGCCTGGCTTTGTTGATCCGCACAGTCATGTATATGGTGTTGGTCTGCAAGCCATGGTCGCAAACGTGCTGCCATCTCCTGATGGCGAAGCCGATACCGTTGCGAAAATCATAGAAACTCTGAAAAATGCCGAGAACAATAATACGCAACGCCTATTCATTGAGAAAACCGGATGGATTTTAGGTTTTGGTTACGACGACGCCCAACTGGATTACTACCCTACCAAAGCGGATCTCGATAAAGTCAGCACAGATAAGCCTGTATTAATCATCCATACTTCGGGGCATTTGAGTGTCGCAAACAGTAAAGCGTTAGAGCTAGCAGGCATCACATCAGAATCGGAAGATCCAAAAGGTGGCATTATCCGCCGAATGGAAAACAGCCAAGAACCAAATGGGGTCCTAGAAGAAAACGCGCACTTTGCAATGCTGTTCAACCTCAATAAGTTGATTGATTCTGAACTTCAAGATCGCATGTTAGAAGCCTCGCAAGGTATGTACGCGAAATATGGCTATACCACGGCTCAAGAAGGACGAGCTACATCAGAAGGTTATGAAGCGATGAAACGCGCGTCGAAAAACGACAAGCTGATGATCGACTTGGTTGCTTACGCCGATATGGTATCGAGCAGTGATTTTATGGACTCGGAATACAACACGCCAGAGTACACCAACCATTTCCGCATCGGTGGCGTAAAGCTGAACTTTGATGGCTCTCCACAAGGTAAAACGGCATGGCTAAGTCAGCCTTACTTACACCCACCACATGGACAAGATAAAGACTACGCTGGCTACCCAACTTTCGAAGATCAACAAGCTTACGATTACGTAGAAACAGCCTTTAAAAATGAATGGCAAGTGCTGACGCATGCCAATGGTGACGCGGCGATCGAGCAATTTATCAACGCAGTGACCAAAGCAAATGAAAAGCTAGGAAAGCAAGACCGCCGACCTGTACTCATTCACGGCCAAACCATGCGCCAAGACCAAGTAGATCGCTTAGCTGCGCAAGGCATCTTCCCTTCTCTATTCCCAATGCATACTTTCTATTGGGGTGACTGGCATGTGGACTCGGTACTCGGCCATCCTCGTGCCGATTTCATTTCACCAACTCAAGCGGTGAGAAAGGCGGGGTTAAAATTCAGTACACACCATGACGCACCTGTGGCGCTGCCAAGTTCATTCCGAGTATTGGATGCGACCGTCAATCGCACCACCAGAACCGATAAAGTACTGGGGCCAGATCAGCGTGTTGACACGTATACCGCACTGCAAGCCATGACGATTTGGCCGGCTTACCAACACTTTGAGGAGTCGTATAAAGGTTCTATCGAAGTGGGCAAAAATGCGGATTTAATCATCCTCGATAACAACCCGATGAAGATTGAACCTAATGCGCTAAAAGACCTAAACGTGGAAGAAACCATCAGCCGAGGCGAGTCGGTTTATCAACGACAGTAATCCAAAATAAAACACCGCCGTCATCGAGGCGGTGTTTTCTATCTGACTCACCAAGTACTATATCTATTTGTTCGCCACTTCCTGTAATAACCAAGTACGAAACTTGTTTGTGGACTGGCTTCGTGTGTTCATGATCAAGTAGTACCCTGCATTGGCTGGAACCGGCTGAAAGGGAGAAACTAAACGCTCTGTCGTCAATTCATCCTCAATCAGTGCCATTCGTGCCATCGCAATCCCAACTCCTGCTTCCGCCGCAGACATCGCCATATCCGTTCTATTGAAAAAGTGTCCAACATCGGTTTTAAAGTCTAATCCCATTGCTGACGCCCAATATAGCCACTCATAGTCACGCGTCGCTTTTTCCCATGGCATCGCATCGTGTAGTAGCGTCGCCTCCTGCCATTTATTCACTGACATTGAGGATTCTTGTTCATCAAAAGGCACTTTTAGCCAACCATGATCCTCAAGGTACTTCGGACTCATTACGGGCAGCAGTTGCTCATCCAAAATCAACTCCGCGTTAGCATTTCGGTAAGGATGAAGACCATAGTCTATCGCGACGTCATAATCTTTTATCTCACTATTCACTAACGCCCCTTCCGCGAAGATTTGCACTTGGATATCCGGGTTCTCGTGATGAAAACTTTCCAGCTTTGGGACTAACCATTTAAAAGCAAAAGAAGGCGTTAATTTTAAGCGAATCTCATTGGTGTGCTTTTCTACTTTGAGCTCATCAAGCAGTTTGCTCAGCTCGGAAAAGTGAAACTGCGTCGCTTGGTGTAACTGAGTGCCTTTAGCGGTTAAACGAATACCGCGGGAATGGCGTTCAAATAAAGTAAAACCTAATAACGCTTCCAAATGAATAATTTGTTGGCTCACGGCTCCCGTAGTGAGGTGCAAAAACTTAGCCGCGCCAGTAAAGCTGCTGTGTTCCGCGACTTGGCTAAACAGACACAAGCCACTTATTAAATTACTTCTCATCCTTGAGCCTATAGTTTTTCTAAACACTGTATGTAATTTATATCGATTGTTAACAAAAGGTAAAGAAAAGAAACTAACCACTCAGATAAATGTGTGGAGTACATCAATGGAAGTCATCGTATTAGGCAGCGGCGTCATCGGCTTAACCTCTGCTTGGTATTTATCTCAAGCAGGCTATCAAGTTACGGTTATTGACCGTCAACCAAGCAGTGCAATGGAAACAAGTTTCGCCAATGCTGGGCAGATCTCGTACGGCTATTCTTCGCCTTGGGCTGCGCCTGGTGTTCCTGTTAAAGCCATAAAGTGGTTAATGGAAGAGCATGCTCCACTCAAAATCAAACCAACCCTCAATGCCGATATGATCAGTTGGGCAAGTAAGATGGTGGCCAACTGCACCCTGTCTCGCTACAAAGTCAACAAAGCTCGCATGCTTTCGATAGCTAACCACAGTCGTATGTGTCTGGAACAATTACGTCAAGAACATGCCATTGAATATCAAGGTCGCCAGTTCGGCACCTTGCAAGTATTTCGAACGCCTCAACAGCTGCAAGCCATTGAAAAGGATATGCAGCTTCTAGAGCAAAGCGGGACTCGGTTTGAGTTGATGGACGTAGAACGCTGCATTGAACAAGAACCTGGACTGGATCTTGTGAAAGATAAACTGGTTGGTGGCTTGCATCTGCCAGATGACGAAACAGGCGATTGCTATCAGTTTTGCCAACAACTAACAGAGCTCGCTAAGGCCCATGGCGTGAGGTTCGAGTTCGACACCGAAGTAAGCAATTGGGTTACAGTAGGCAAAAAGATCATAGGTGTCCAAACGAATCGAGGACAGTTTAAAGCGGACCAATATGTGGTTGCCTCTGGCAGCTATTCTACAGCGCTACTCAAGCAACTCGACATTGAGATTCCTGTCTATCCAGTAAAAGGCTATTCGCTCACCATCCCAATGGAAGATGAGCACTTCTCTCCTCGCTCTACTGTGATGGATGAAACCTATAAAGTCGCCATGACTCGGTTTGATGACAGAATTCGCGTAGCGGGCACCGCAGAATTAGCAGGGTTTGATGCCTCCCTTCCGCAAAAACGAAAAAATACCATCGAAATGGTCATCCGTGATCTTTTCCCTCGCTGCGGCGACTTTAGCCAAGCCGAGTTTTGGAGTGGCTTTAGACCAATGACGCCTGATGGCACACCGATTATCGGCGCGACCAAATACGATAACCTTTTTACTAACACCGGACACGGCACTCTGGGTTGGACTATGGCTTGTGGTTCTGGCCACTTGCTAGCGAGCATTATGGTTGGTGAAAAAGCGAAAGTGATGGATGACACAGAGCTTAACCTTTGCCGTTATGCATAAGGGCATATCTGCATAAAAAACAAACAGGCCTTTACTCCACAAAATGCATAATATTTGGCATTTTCAACTCATCAAATATGCAGCACATTTTAATGACAATGTGCTGCATATTTAATCACCAGACAAATCTTCTACCCCAAAGGAGCAAATAAGCAACAAGAACTAAATTTTAACAATCACTCTCTATTCTGTGTTCACCATCACGCTACAAAGGATTTATAGCCAAAAAAGTTAACAATTGCATTACATAAAGGGTAATGTATTGTGTGAAAAACAACCACAAACACAACTAACAGGGAAAATACTCATGCAGTCATTAGTTGATTTTCTGAATGGAATTATTTGGAGCCCGGTACTGATCTATTTGTGCCTTGGTGCAGGTTTGTTCTATTCAATCATGACGCGTTTTGTACAAATTCGTCACTTCTTTGAGATGTGGCGCTTATTACTTTCAGGGAAGAGTTCAACAAAAGGGATATCATCATTTCAGGCACTTGCCGTTTCACTATCTGGCCGTGTAGGTACAGGTAACATTGCTGGTGTTGCTGCCGCTATCGGTTTTGGTGGACCAGGCGCCGTATTCTGGATGTGGGTCGTTGCCTTCTTTGGTGCAGCAACCGCATACGCAGAGTCGACACTTGCGCAAATCTATAAAGAAGAAGACGAAGGTGAATTCCGTGGTGGTCCTGCTTACTACATTGAAAAAGCAATGGGACAAAAATGGTACGCTTGGATCTTCGCTATCGCAACCATCTTTGCATGTGGTGTTCTACTTCCTGGCGTTCAATCGAACAGCATCGGTAACGCAGTAGAAGCAGCATTTGGCTCAGGTGACATGATTGAAACCGCTATTGGTACCTTCAGTTTTGCTAAAATTTTCACTGGTACGGTTGTCTGTGTCATTCTGGCCTTCATCATCTTCGGTGGCGTAAAACGTATTGCGAACTTTACCCAAATCGTTGTGCCATTTATGGCGCTGGCTTACATCATCACTGCATTTGTCATCATCCTTCTAAACATTGGTGAGGTTCCACGCATTTTCGGCATGATCATTGGTGACGCGTTCACACCAATGGCAGGTGTTGGTGCGGCAATAGGTTGGGGTGTAAAACGTGGCGTTTACTCCAACGAAGCAGGTCAAGGTACTGGTCCTCACGCTGCAGCTGCAGCGAGTGTTGATCACCCAGCTCAGCAAGGTCTTGTTCAATCTTTCTCTATTTACATCGATACACTACTTGTGTGTTCAGCAACCGCGTTTATGATTCTTATCACTGGCGCGTACAACGTAAATGGTGCAGTTGAAGGTACGTTCCTAATTCAAAACCTACCGGCTGATATTGGTGCGAATGGTCCTGTATTTACGCAAATGGCGATCGAAAGTGCACTACCTGGCGTGGGTAAACCATTCATCGCAATCGCACTTTTCTTCTTTGCGTTTACGACCATTCTGGCTTACTACTACATTGCAGAAACGAACATTGCTTACATTCGTCGTACATTCAAAGTAAATGGGCTGATGTTTATTCTGAAAGTCATCATTATTTCATCAGTGTTCTACGGAACCGTGAAAACCGCCAACTTAGCCTGGGCGATGGGTGATGTAGGTGTAGGTCTAATGGCATGGCTTAACATCGTCGGTATTTTGATCATCTTCTTTATGTCGAAACCTGCTCTCAAAGCATTGAACGATTACGAAGAACAACAAAAACGTGGTGTGACCGACTTTACATTCAACCCTGTAGCGCTAGGCATTAAAGGCGCAGATTACTGGGAAGATAAGTACAAGCGTAAAACGGGTAAGGCACCAACGGCAGACAACAGTACTACAGAAACTGTTGAACAACCATCAACATAGCCTTAACGCATAAACAAGAAAAAGCAGTGGTCCGTTTAAGGGCATAAAAAAGGGGATTAACCATTGGTTAATCCCCTTTTCCGCATTATGTGTAAAGGATTAAGCAGCGACAGCTTCTACTTTACGAGCGATTTTTGCTTTACCTACAGGTAGAACTTCACGACCAAATTCGTTGTTTAGTACTTGCGCCATTGCGAAGTAAATTGCACTTGCGCCACAGAAGATACCTTCGAAGCCAGCGATAGCACCGATCACTTCGCTACCAGTGAAATCACGAGCAGCAAGCAAGAAGAACAGGATAGTTAGAGAACCAAATACCACTTGCTTCGCTGTTGGGTAGCATAGAGAACCAATGAACATGAAACCAGTGAAGATGCCCCAAAGCGCTAGGTACCAACCCATAAAGCTTGCTGGGCTTGCAGGAAGACCCATGTGAGGCATTACGATCAAGCCTACTAGTGTTAGCCAAAATAGACCGTAAGAAGTAAACGCAGTTGTGCCGAACGTGTCGCCGCGTTTAAAGCACATGATGCCAACGATTACTTGGCTAAGGCCACCGTAAAAGATGCCCATCGCTAGAATCATAGAGTCAATTGGGAAAAATCCTGCATTATGAATATTGAGCAGAATAGTGGTCATACCGAAACCCATTAGACCTAGCGGTGCTGGGTTAGCCAGTTTTGTCGACATGTACAAATACCTTTTTTCAAAAATGTTGATAAAAAATGCGCGCGAATTTTAATGGGCGCCAGAACAAAAGAGAAAAACTGTTATTGAAAACTTAGATTCCATAAATAAACCACTACATATATAAAAAAAGACCCTGCGAAAAAGCAGAGTCTTTATATATGGTTAGGTTATTTTTCACTCGATTACTGGCAAGAAATCTCGTCCCAGAACCAGTTGCTCTGCGTTGGGCTTTCCCACACTCCAGGGCCATTTTTCGCAACAAAACATTTGTTTTGGTACGTCACTTTATCGCCGTTAGCGACTTGCGTTACGCCCGGCTCCCACTGAATAAAATTACCTGTCACTGGTGGTTCTGGCTCGGTTACTGGTGGCTCAGGTTCTGTGACGGGCGGTTCTGGCTCAGTCACCGGTGGTTCAGGTTCCGTTGTTGGCGGCTCCGTCGGAGTGCCTGAAACCAACTTCCAAGGGTCACCTTGCGTTGGCTCATTACCTTGTGACCACCATTTCGCTTCGTAAACAGCACCTTGGTAAGAAACTTGATCACCAGTGTTATACACTTTGCCTGCATCCCAAGCCGCCACGCCACCTACAGGTGGATCGACCGGATCTATAGGGTCTAACTTGTCAACTACACGAACTTCAGGCCAACCCGCATGAGATTGGTAGAAGTTAGTTACACATTTCTCATAATCACCTGCAACTAGCGCAGAGTAAGCCGTTTGGAAACCAACCAACTCACATTCAAACGAATGGCCTCCAGGGCGATCTGAGTAGTATTTCCAGTTACCATCCCAGTTGGTGTAAAGCACGTCTGTCGCACCATTTAGGTTCAGACTGCCGTAAGGCGTCTGCTGCCAACAAGTGTTTGTTTCATCAGCTTCAATTGGAATTTGATAATGGGCGGCAAGACCTTCCCAATAACGAATACGGTTAACAGGTTGACCTTTATCCTTGTTTTGCTCACCACACTCAATACCACCATTGATCACGTTGATGGTGGTACCAAAGCCGTAACCAATACCAGCATCAAGCTCACGCTGTGAAGGCACCCAAGTACGGTCAATCACATGCAGCATTGCAGGTTTCGGTGCTTGTGGAGTTAGGAAGAACCAGATAGCCGATGCTAAGTTCAACCATGAATCCGCAACCAAGCCTGGATTTTTTAGCAATACAGATGCATCACCATCAAACATCACTTCAGAGAACGCGCCATAGTTAAAATGGTAAGAAAGCTGTTTAGCACCACGTCCAAAGTAACCTTGTCCTGGTTCACATGGCCAACGCTTGTTTTGCCAGTCATTCTGACCACAACCTGTCGTGTAACCTTCTTGACCTTCTGACCAGCCCATTTCACGCACATGAACCAAAGCTTGCTGCCACTCTTCCAATCCAAGAGGGTTATCCGATACGTTATCAATCGAAATATGACCACCAGTTTCCTGCGCAAAGTGAGCAAAGGCTGTCACGATCGATTTTTTACAAATCGCATCCGAATCTCGACCATCCGTGTACTCACCACAGAATGCAGGGAACTTACCAATTGCACGTAGGAAACGCGTGTAAGTGTATTCAGGTGCCGCCATTTGAGTCAGGAAGTCCCACTCACTTTCAGGGAACACACGCTCTACACGCTTCACGTTTTCTGGATTGGTTGCCGCTCCTGGAACAATCGCCTCCACCACTGAGTTCGGGCGCGTCTCTAATGCTTGTGACCAAATGGCATACATAGGGTCAGAGGTTTTGCTTTGCTCTACGGCTTGAACGTCACCACGAGCAATGACATAACCGTTTGGATTCTGCGGATCGGGCTGGATATTCATACTCGCATTCGCTTGTGCAGCTAGGACACAACTCAATGCAAGAGGAAGATGTTTGAGTGCAAACATGTCTAGTCTCCGGATTTTAACAATACAATATACAAGGAATAACTAGACATATAGTGGATCATATATACAAAACGCCGAGCTAAGTGCGTTGATTCTGCGAGACAAAATGAATAAATAAGTCCTCGCACACATTTTGTCACAAGAAAAATGTTACCTTGACTCAAAAGAAAAGCGGAGACCCAATGAGCCTCCGCTTTATGATATTTCTATCTTTATTGTTCTCCCGAAACCACGTCTAGCTTCGCGGTTGATTTTTGTTTAGACAACACAAAATAAACCACACACTGAGCAACAATAGCGGCAAGCACAATCACTGGCGAGGCGTTGATTCCAGCTAAAAGGAAACACCCTAATGCAATCATTCCATTGAGTAATGCGTAAGGCAACTGTGTACGGAAGTGCTCATACTGCTCACACCCTGCCCCTGTCGACGACAAAATCGTCGTTTCAGAGATTGGAGAACAGTGGTCGCCAAACAGGCCACCAGATAACACTGCACCAATACAAACTAACAAAGGAGCATCAATCGCGACGGCCGTTGGGATCACCAATGGCATCATGATGGCGAATGTCCCCCAAGATGATCCCGTAGCGAACGAAATAATACCAGCAAGCAAAAAGGCGACTGCTGGCAATAGCCAATACGGGAAACTGGCTTGAGCTTGTTCAGCAATATATGCAGCTGCACCTAATTCTTTCCCAACCGAGCTAAGTGCCCAAGCCAATACCAAAATCACGGCTACAGACATCATGTTCGACATCCCTTTTAGGTAAACCTGAATGCCATCAGAGAGTTTTCTTACGCCATAAAACGCCATCAGCGCAATCAAAGTAAAGGCTGCGAAGAAATATGCCGAAGAAAGTGCAGCCCTGAACGTTGAGCCTGCTACTTTTTGAAATGGAAAACCGTGTGGTACGAGGATGGTACATAAAACCACCAGCATAACGAGCAAAGGTGCCCATACAAAACTAGATTTTGCATTTTTATGCGCAAACACATTCATGGACTCCTGCACTTTCCCAAAGTCGGAACCCTGCTCTGCTAGTTGTTCAGCCTTCGCCATCGGTCCGAAATCTAATTTGAAGAAAGAGACAATCGGCACAATCGCGATCGCAAGAAAGGCGTAAAACTGATACGGGATCGCGCCAATGAAAGCATCCCAGTCACTCATACTGACATTCAGGGCAGTAAACTCTTTTTGAATCAACCCCATGATGTAAACGCCCCATCCGATAAAAGGAATCAAGATTGCGACGGGAGAGGAAGTAGAATCGATAATAAAAGCTAATTTTTGGCGTGATACTTTTAACTTATCAAATAAAGGGCGAAAAACAGGACCAACAATCAACGGTGTACCAAGGTCAGAGAAGAAAATAACCACACCACCAAACCATGCGGACAGTTGAGCTTGGCATTTACTCGCCACCCATTGAGTAACCTTTTTAGCAAAAGCAACACCACCACCAGACTTTTCCATCAGCGCAACGAAACCACCAATGAACACTAATAACAAAATCACACCAGCGTTGTAGCTATCGGTAAGTTGCGGCAGTAGATAGCTTTTCATCAACGCACTAAACGAGTCTAGTGGTCCTTTTTCGACAAATGTCCCTTCGAGCATAGCGACACCACTCACCACACCGGCGAATAAACCAACAACGACATTTCTCGTCGTCAGCGCGAGGAAAAGAGTAATAAGGATGGGAATTAGAGAGGTAACTTCAGCCTGTTCCATAGCAATACCATTTATAATATTTAAACAATTAAAATGAATATATATTTAACTTTACCGCATGTATATATCTCCTGTAAAAAAGTTGAGTCCCCTATTCACAAATTTGAAGCACAAAAAAACCAGCCCGGAGGCTGGTTCTTATAAACTCAACAGTCTAGAGGAAAATTATTCCCACTCGATTGTCGCTGGTGGCTTACCTGAAATATCGTAAACAACACGTGAGATGCCATCAACTTCGTTGATAATACGGTTAGATACCTTACCTAGGAAGTCGTATGGTAGATGCGCCCAGTGTGCCGTCATAAAGTCGATGGTTTCTACTGCACGCAGTGATACAACCCAGTCGTATTTACGGCCATCGCCCATTACACCTACAGAGCGAACTGGTAGGAATACCGTGAACGCTTGAGATACTTTGTCATATAGGTCTGCAGCGTGAAGCTCTTCAATGAAGATAGCATCAGCACGACGTAGCAAGTCACAGTATTCTTTCTTGATTTCACCAAGAACACGAACACCTAGACCAGGACCTGGGAATGGGTGGCGGTAAAGCATGTTATAAGGCAGGCCTAGCTCTAGACCAATCTTACGTACTTCATCTTTGAACAGCTCACGTAGTGGCTCAACAAGACCCATTTCCATTTCATCTGGTAGACCGCCCACATTGTGGTGTGATTTTATCACGTGCGCTTTACCAGTCTTAGATGCCGCAGACTCGATTACGTCTGGGTAGATGGTACCTTGCGCTAGCCATTTTGCATTTTTCAGCTTTTTCGACTCTTCATCGAATACATCTACGAATACGTGGCCGATTGTCTTACGCTTCTCTTCAGGGTCAGACTTGCCTTTCAGTGCTTCAAGGAAACGATCTTCTGCATCAACTTTGATGATGTTTAGGCCGAACTTATCGCCAAACATATCCATCACTTGTTGACCTTCATTTAAACGAAGTAGACCGTTATCAACAAATACACACGTTAGCTTGTCGCCAATTGCGCGGTGCACCAGCATCGCAACAACAGATGAATCCACACCACCAGATAAGCCTAGGATAACTTCGTCGTCACCCACTTGCTCTTTAATGCGAGCAACCGCGTCTTCGATGATAGATTCCGATGTCCATAGACGCTCACAGCCACATACGCCAAGAACAAAGTTCTCAAGCATTTGTAGGCCACCTTTTGTGTGTGTCACTTCTGGGTGGAACTGAACGCCGTAGTATTTCTTCTCTTCGTTCGCCATCGCAGCATAAGGACAAGTATCTGTCTCACCAACTTTTACGAAATCGGCTGGGATCTCTACTACTTTGTCGCCGTGGCTCATCCAAACGTCTTGAGTTGCTTCAAGATCTTTAAATAGGGCACATTCACCAGAAACTTTAACCTGAGCGTAGCCAAACTCACGTTCGTTAGAGCCTGCTACTTTGCCACCTAGTTGTTCCGCCATAGTTTGCATGCCGTAACATACGCCAAGTAAAGGAACACCAGAATCAAACACATATTGAGGCGCGCGTGGAGAGTTCTCTTCCGTTACGCTTTCTGGACCGCCAGATAGGATAATGCCATCTGGGTTGAATTCGCGAATATCCGCTTCTTCTACATCCCAGCTCCATAGTTCACAGTAAACGCCGATTTCACGTACGCGGCGTGCTACTAATTGAGTGTACTGAGAACCGAAGTCCAAGATCAGAATACGTTGGTCATGGATATTTTTAGTCATTTTGAGCAGTCTTTTTAAGGCTAAGTGATTAAAACCGAGGCGAGTGTACTCGCCTCTTCTTAATGCTTCAAGGAAAAAGCAAACGTTTTCGTTAGGTAATTAGTTCCCTAGACGGTAGTTCGGCGCTTCCTTAGTAATTTGAACATCGTGTACATGAGACTCTTGCATACCTGCACCAGAGATACGTACAAATTCAGCTTTCGTACGCATATCTTCGATAGTTGCAGAACCAGTTAGACCCATGCTTGAACGTAGACCACCCATTTGTTGGTGTACGATCTCTTTTAGACGGCCTTTGTATGCGATACGACCTTCGATACCTTCTGGTACTAGCTTGTCCGCTGCGTTGTCAGACTGGAAGTAACGGTCAGAAGAACCTTGAGACATTGCACCAAGAGAACCCATGCCACGGTAAGACTTGTAAGAACGGCCGTTGTATAGAATCACTTCACCCGGCGCTTCTTCAGTGCCTGCAAACATAGAACCAACCATCACACATGATGCGCCCGCTACGATTGCTTTACAGATGTCACCTGAGAAACGGATACCACCGTCAGCGATAACTGGAATACCATAATCATTAGCCACTTCTGCCGCATCTGCGATTGCAGTGATTTGTGGAACCCCCACACCCGTTACAATACGAGTTGTACAGATAGAACCAGGGCCGATACCAACTTTCACTGCGCTTACGCCAGCTTCGATTAGTGCTTTAGCACCAGCACCTGTTGCTACGTTACCACCGATGATGTCTAGATCTGGGTAAGCTGCACGTGTTTCACGAATGCGGCTTAGAACACCTTCAGAATGACCGTGTGAAGAGTCGATAAGTAGAACGTCAACGCCAGCTTCAACTAGTGCAGCAACTCGCTCTTCGTTACCAGCACCAGCACCAACTGCTGCGCCAACACGTAGGCGACCACGCTCATCTTTACATGCGTTTGGTTTACGTTCTGCTTTGTGGAAGTCTTTCGCAGTAATCATACCGGTTAGTTGGAACTCATCATTCACAACCAATACTTTCTCTACGCGAGCTTCGTGCATTTTCTCTTGCACTTCTTCTCGTGTTGCACCTTCTTTAACTGCTGCCAACTTCTCTTTTGGCGTCATTACTGAAGATACTTTCTTAGAAAGGTCCGTCACAAAACGAACGTCACGACCAGTGATAATACCAACAAGCTCATTGCTCTCAGTGACAACAGGGAAACCTGCAAAACCATGCTTTTCAGTGAGCGCAACAACATCAGCGATGGTCGCGTCAGGGTTTACAGTAACCGCGTCAGTTACCATACCAGCTTCGAACTTCTTAACTTTACGAACTTCGGCTGCCTGCTGCTCAATAGACATGTTCTTGTGGATAAAGCCAATGCCACCCTCTTGCGCTAGCGCGATCGCTAGACGAGCTTCAGTAACAGTGTCCATAGACGCTGAAATCATTGGGATGTTTAGGGTGATGTTCTTAGTTAGCTGAGTGCGAAGATCAGCTGTGTTTGGGAGAACGGTGGAGTGTGCTGGCACAAGTAGTACGTCATCGAATGTCAGCGCTTCTTTGGCAATTCTTAGCATTTGCAATATCTCACAATTAGAGGAGTAAAAAGAACAATCCAATCTCATCGTTTCGCATAATGAGGGTAACCTGTGTTAGCAACAAGCTACATTTGGATTAGATATTGCGGAGGGATTATACGGTTAACGCAATCGCTTGACCACAAATTTTTTAATTTTTTTCTTGCAATTACCCCCTTGCTATGTATTATATTGCCGCTAATTTCCATACTCACGTCTAAGAGATTAGCTGTGCTCTCCAAGACCAATCAAAACATCTTTACTGTTTCTCGTCTCAACGCAGAAGTTCGTTTACTCCTTGAAAACGAAATGGGGATCGTTTGGCTCGTCGGAGAGATATCCAACTTTTCAGCTCCTGTCTCTGGTCACTGGTACCTCACTCTTAAAGACTCTCGCGCTCAAGTTAAATGTGCCATGTTTCGTGGTAACAATCGCCGCGTTACTTTCAAGCCCGCTAACGGTAATCAAGTCCTAGTAAAAGCTCGTCTTTCTCTTTATGAGCCTCGCGGTGACTACCAATTGATCATCGAAAGCATGCAACCGGAAGGTGACGGCCGTCTTCAGCAAGAGTTTGAAGAGCTGAAAATGAAGCTTGCCGCAGAAGGGTTGTTCGCTCAAACCAATAAGCAACCTTTGCCTGAACACCCAAAACGTGTTGGCGTCATCACATCGAAAACTGGTGCCGCGCTTTACGATATCTTAGACGTATTGAAACGTCGTGATCCTTCCCTACCCGTTGTGATTTATCCGACAGTGGTACAAGGTGAAGATGCAGCCATTCAAATCGCACAAGCCATTGGTTGCGCTAACAGCCGTGATGAATGTGATGTGCTAATTGTGGGCCGAGGTGGTGGTTCATTGGAAGACTTATGGTGCTTTAACAACGAGATATTAGCTCGCACGATTGCAGCAAGCCAAATTCCTATTATTAGCGCCGTTGGACATGAAGTCGACGTGACAATAGCTGATTTTGTCGCCGACGTACGCGCGCCTACTCCATCAGCAGCAGCTGAGCTAGTAAGCCGTGATAACAGCCACAAAGATCAAGCTTTAGTTACCCGCCAGCATAAGTTAGCGAGCGCGATGCGTTACTACCTAGCACAACAAAAGCAGCAATCTGCGCAATTAGTGCACCGTCTAGAGAGACAGCACCCAAGCTATCGCTTGCAGCGTCAGACGCAACAGTTAGATGAGTTGGACATGCGCTTACAGCGAGCGATGAGTCGTTTTATTGCCTTGCGTCAACAGCGAATCGAGCGTCAACATTATCGGCTGCAATTAAATTCTCCTGTAACACGCCTTGCCGAGCAGAAGTCGAAGCTAGAACGTGTTGAGCAAAAGCTCATGGATGCAATGGATCGCAAGTTACTGACTATGCGCCATCAACTCGCGATTGCTGCAGAGAAGTTAGACACCGTCAGCCCGCTAGCGACATTGAAACGAGGTTACTCAATTACTCAAACTGAGCAAGGTAAAGTGATTACTCAATCTTCAGATGTAAAATCGGGAGATGTATTGATTACTCGATTAGCCGAAGGCGACGTTCGTTCTACCGTTAACTGAATACAAACTCTGGTTAACTCATTTTCTGGAACTCAAATCGGACACGTGATTTTGATTTGAGTTCATTACACACATTACAAAAGTAACTCGCAGCACCGCATGCTTGCAGCTTCTCCAGCTCCGCCTCACAATCAGGGCAAAAACCTACTTTTTTAAAATCCGATTCACACTGTGCACAATGGTATTGTCCTGTCCATTCCAGTTCGACATTGCAAGTCGGGCAAATGTTCTGCAGCATATCCCGTTCCTCTCTCTAAACTAAGCAATTTCGATTAACGCATGCTACTCAAAATAACGAACAAGTATGTTGATCTTCATCACCGCCCCAACAAGTTTCACGAGGCGCTAACCATACTTGATAAGTAGGATCTTATACTGATCGTCTGATATTTACTCCTTGATCAGCGATCACCCCTTAAAAGAATATTTATATAACCACACACCGAAAGCATAAGTTACATATTCTGCATTCCAATTCAAGGCAGAATAAAAAACCTAATTTAAATTTAATCAAACGAAAAATTAGAATTTAATAAAAAGATCTTATTCAGAAAGCAGTGTTTACATTGGTGTGCATTTCGATAGTTTGAGCGTCGAGCTCAACGAGTTTAACTTGGATAAAAGCAAACTCATTTAAATGGCTCGCATGCGTTCCACCACAAGGGATTACCGCTAATTGACCTTCCCCTAAATCGCACTTCCAATAGCGAGAATCAGTTAATCTATCGCCGTGGCATTCCATGATGATCATCGCATCTCTTTGAAGCCATTCAACCAGTTGGCCATTCACTTTTTCTGCAATCGCCTGGAGGTCATTCAGCATATCTGCACTGTTTAATCCTCTTTTACGGAGTGTTTTGCCTAAACGGTACGTATCGAGGCACTTGTCTGGAGTAACATAACTCGTAACTTGTGCATAGCTATTAAAGTCATAATAACCATGTGGGTCTTTGCGGTCTGCGTCTTTTCGCCAATAGTCTTCCGCTAGCACTTTATTCAACGCCAAATACGCTAAGTGTCCTGCAGTGTGGCCTCGGCTCAAAGCATTTTGATAGTCTTTATCTACCGCTAATGTCACCAAGTCATTAATTGCAAGTGATTCCGTACGTGATAAAACATGCACGACGACAAACACCCAACCTTCAGCATCACGCTTTACAGGGATGTCACTACCCACATACAGAGCACCACTTTTCTGCTCTACTGCGCCCACTTGACAATCTACCACGTCATGCTCAGCCCCATTCACCTTCAACGTTCCTTTGTCTGCAGGGTGATCCGGCCATATGTGACTAACGGGATGGAACGGCGTGACATCTGTAATAACGTAAGTCACTTCTTCCGTAGATTGAACGAGCTGTATTTGTGCTTCTAATTGCCATGTTTGATGACAAAAACGAGTCTTTGTTGCTGTGATAGTCATTTTTACGATTACTTTTGATAAAAAAATACCCAAGTAGAAACTTGGGTATTCGAATTTCATTATTTATTGCGGTTTTTCACCATCGACATCATACGCTTACGTTTACGCTCTTGTGATAGCGTAAGCTTATTCGTACGGTTCTCGTATGGGTTATCACTGTTGTGGAAGTTAATGCGAATCGGTGTTCCCATAATTTCCAGAGACTTACGGAAGTAGTTCATAAGATAACGTTTATACGAATCTGGCAATTCACGAACCATGTTACCGTGGATAACAACGATCGGTGGATTGTAACCACCTGCGTGTGCGTATTTGAGTTTGATACGACGACCACGAACCATTGGCGGCTGGTGATCATCCACTGCCATCTTCATGATACGCGTCAGTACTGACGTACCCACACGCGTTGTCGCCGAGTTATATGCTTCTTGGATAGATTCAAACAAGTGACCAACGCCAGTACCGTGCAGCGCAGAGATAAAGTGGATACGCGCGAAATCGACGAATCCTAGACGGCGGTCCAGTTCTTTCTTCACGCTTTCTTTCACGTCACTGTCTAGACCATCCCACTTGTTAACGGCGATGACAATTGAGCGGCCAGCATTCAGTGCAAAACCAAGCAAGCTTAGGTCTTGGTCTGAAATATTTTCACGTGCATCAATCACCAGTAGAACGACGTTTGCATCTTCTACCGCTTTCAGCGTCTTAACAACAGAGAACTTTTCAACCGTTTCATTGATACGACCACGACGACGAACACCTGCGGTATCAATTAGTACGTATTCGCGTCCATCACGCTCCATCGGGATGTAGATAGAATCACGCGTCGTACCAGGCATATCGTATACAACCACACGTTCTTCACCCAGAATACGGTTAGTCAGTGTCGATTTACCTACGTTAGGACGACCGATGATCGCCAACTTAATCGGCTGCTCTTGAAGGCGCTTGAATTCAGCTTCTGCGTCTTCTTCAGTGTAATCTTCAACAAGAGGCTCTTCGTCTTCGAATCCAGTCAGGTCTTCAATCTCACCTTCTTCAGATTCACTTGTTAGTAGATCATCAAAGAATGGAGATAAAGCACGCTCAAGCAGAGCGGTCACACCACGGCCATGAGCGGCCGCAATCTGGTACATATCATCCACGCCGAGCTGCCAAAAATCAGCACACGCCGCATCGGCATCAATACCATCTATTTTGTTTACCACCAGCATCGCTGGCTTTTCAATTTTACGCAGATGCGCAGCAATTGCTGCATCTGAAGGTGTCAGACCAGCACGACCGTCAACAAGGAACAATACAACATCAGCCTCATCAATCGCGGCTAATGACTGTTCTGCCATCTTTGTTTCCACGCCTTCTTCTGTGCCATCAATACCGCCGGTATCAATCACAATGAATTCGTGCTCTTCACCAAGTCTCGCCTGGCCATACTTACGGTCTCGCGTTAGGCCTGGAAAGTCCGCAACCAACGCGTCACGAGTGCGTGTCAATCGGTTAAATAGTGTAGATTTACCTACGTTCGGACGCCCTACTAGAGCTACAACAGGTACCATAACAACCTCTACAATAATCTTTCTTCTGTAGTTATAGGTAACGACTTGCTCGATGCCAAATCAAACCAGCTTTTTACCTATAACCACGTCAGGGTTAATAAATTCAAACAACAAAACGGCTCCTAGCTGTCACCAGCCAGGAGCCGAATGTGAATTATATCACGATATTATTCGTTAATGGTTAGTTTCTTTACATCGCCGTTGCGAGTTGTAATCACATAACCATCCGACAATAACGTCGGGCCAACGGCCAAGCCGCTATCATCGATAAACTGCTGTGCAACAAATTCGCCCGTTGAGCGATCCATCCAGTGAAGGTAACCAAGCGTGTCACCGACAACGAGATAATTGCCGACAATAACTGGCGCTGTAAGTTGTCGGTGCTCAAGCAAGCTGTTTTCCCACAACTCAGTCCCACTTCGTGAATCAACGGCAACAACATGATCTTTTTCCGTTATCACAAAGATGCGGCTACCATCTGTAGAAATGTCTGTTGCAGATGAGTAATTACGCTTCCAAATCGGGTTCGCTGAACGCAAATCAATGGCGATAAGTTGACCATTGTATCCAATGGTGAAAAGAGTACCGCCTAACACAATTGGCGATGAATCAACATCAACCAAACGATCAATTTCTGTCGCGCCTTTTGGCGTACCAACAGGCTGTTGCCAAATCAGCTGACCACGCTCAACGATAGCAGCTGCGAGTCGGCCATTTGCCGTTCCCCAAAATACACCGCCGCCAATTGCAGTCGGAGTACTGTCACCACGTAAAGTTAGGTTCGGCACTTCTGTACTCAATGCCCAGCGTTGCTCACCAGTACTCTCATTAAGGGCAATCAACATGCCTCGGCTAGTATTGATGATAATAAGGCCTGAGTCTGCAACTGGCTTCGCCAGTACCTCACCACCAACTTTTACACGCCAAACAATTTCACCTGTTTCTTGGTCAAGAGAGATGACTTCACCATTCTCAGAGCCAATGTAAAGGTTTCCGTATGCTGCTGTGATACCACCAGAGAGACGAGCAATGACATCTTCTTCTAGGTCCGTTTGCCAACGTTGTTTACCGTTTTCAGGATCCAGCGCTTTTACTAAGCCATCGCGACTTGCCACGAACAATGTATCATTCGCAAATACAGGGGATAGCTTTGAAAAGTAATGACCAACACCATCGCCAACCGATGTACTCCACTCACTACTGGTTGTAAACTCACTGACTACCTGAGGTAGCGGCGCCATTACAATGGTATCTTTCTCACCAGCACAACCGGCAAGAATTCCCATTGTTAACGCCCCTAACAAGGCTTTGTTAAAGACTCTTTTCATCCAATGCGGTCCTTATTTCGCCAGATCGTCCAATTTCATTTGTAGTGTCGGGCTTGCGTCTGCCGCTTGCTGAGCTTCAGTATACGCAGCGTATGCGGCATCTTTGTCACCTTGGCGAATCGCAATATCGCCACGAAGTTCAGCAATACGACCTGTCCATGCTGCATCAGTGACGTTACTTAGCTCTGCCGTTGCAGCGTCGAAGTTACCCATTTCCGTTTCAATGCGCGCAATGCGGTAACTAATCAATGGTAACAGCGCAGCATCTTGAGTGTTGCTTTGCGCCCACTTCAATTGCTCTAATGCAGCAGAAAGATCTTGAGCTTCAACTTGCGCTTTAGCAAGTTGAAGCGCAGCCAATACTGAATATTCTTTTACTTCATTTGACTCAATGAAAGCTTTCACGTCAGCTTGAGCATCAGTACCTTTATCTTGCAAAGCATTCATTGCTGTCGTGTAGCTTTGAGAAGCTGCTTCACTCGCCTGAATCACAGAATCCTGGTAGTAACGCCAGCCAAATAGACCACCTAAGCCAACAACCGCACCGATGATGACGGCTTTGCCGTTTTCCTTCCACCAGTCTTTAATGGCTTCAACTTGTTGTTCTTCAGTATCGTAAAGTTCCACTTCCTGTCCTCTTAAAACATGTAAATGGCAGCTTAGCTGCCATTGTTCCTATTTCGTTTAAAGGCTCCACATTTGGGAGCCTTAGCTTACGAACTAGGATGTAATTTTGTTAGATTACTAAAAGACTTAAATCAGTGCTGCGATCTTTTCTGCAACTTCTGCTTGGTTGTAAGTCTCTTGCTCACCACCGGCCAAATCTTTCAGTACTACGGTATTATCCACAACTTCGTTTTCACCCAGAACTAATGCTACAACAGCACCAACTTTGTCTGCGCGTTTAAACTGTTTCTTGAAGTTACCGCCACCGAAGTGATTCATCACACGAACGCCAGGGATAGACTCACGAAGCAGTTCTGCTAGCTTCATTCCTGCCATCATGGTGCCTTCGCCTGCTGTTACTACGTAAACATCCACACTGCGACGAACATCTGTTAGCTCTAATGTTTCTAGCATCAGAACAAGACGCTCTAGGCCCATTGCAAAGCCAACTGCTGGTGTTGGTTTACCACCTAATTGCTCTACAAGACCATCGTAACGACCACCGCCACAAACGGTGCCTTGAGCACCTAGACTCTCAGTGATCCATTCAAATACCGTGCGGTTGTAGTAATCCAGACCACGAACTAGACGTTCGTTAACTGTGTATTCGATACCTGCGGCGTCTAAAAGTTCACATAGACCTGCGAAGTGTGCTTTAGATTCTTCACCTAAGTAATCTGAAAGGCGAGGTGCATCACCTAAAATAGCTTGAACGTCAGGGTTCTTCGTATCCAGAACACGCAGTGGGTTCGTGTGCATGCGACGCTTACAATCTTCGTCTAGCACATCAATATGTTGCTCAAGGAACGCAACCAGTGCAGTACGGTAGTCTGCGCGGTCTTCTTGAGAACCGATAGAGTTCAGCTCAAGACGAACATGTTCATTGATACCTAGCTCACGCCATAGTCGAGCCGTCATCATGATAAGCTCTGCATCAACATCTGGACCATTTAGACCAAACACCTCAACACCACACTGGTGGAATTGACGGTAACGACCTTTCTGCGGACGCTCATGACGGAACATAGGCCCCATGTACCACAGACGCTGTTCATCACGGTTGATAAGGCTGTTTTGAATACATGAACGTACACAACCCGCCGTACCTTCAGGGCGAAGTGTTAGGCTGTCTCCGTTACGATCATCAAAGGTGTACATTTCTTTTGAAACGACGTCTGTCTCTTCACCAACAGCGCGGCTGAATAGGTTTGTTTCTTCAACGATTGGCATGCGCACTTCGTTATAACCGTATGCGCTAATTACATTTTTCACTGTGTTTTCTAGTTTTTGCCACAGTGGCGACTGAGTTGGGAGGCAATCGTTCATGCCTCGAATTGCTTGAATTGTTTTTGCCACAATACTTACCGTAATTCTCGTTGAGATTAATCTTGTACTTTAACTTCGATGCGGTTTTCGCCATTCATCATGGCTGCTTTCGCACGGATCTTAGCTTCTAGCTGATTCACAAGGTCATCGTTATCAAAGCGTTCTTTCTGGCGTTTACCATCTTCGTAGAATGCGCTCTTCTTGTTACTACCTGCTAGACCTAAGTGAGAAACTTCTGCTTCACCAGGGCCGTTTACCACACAACCGATGATAGACACATCCATTGGCGTGATGATGTCTTCCAAACGCTGCTCAAGTGCGTTCACTGTACCAATCACATCAAATTCTTGGCGAGAACAACTTGGGCAAGCAATAAAGTTGATGCCTCGAGAGCGAATGCGCAGAGATTTAAGAATGTCGAAACCGACTTTGATTTCTTCAACTGGATCGGCAGCCAAAGAGATACGCAGCGTATCGCCGATCCCTTCAGACAACAGCATACCTAAGCCAACAGATGACTTAACAGCACCAGCACGAGCACCACCCGCTTCTGTAATACCCAAGTGAAGAGGCTGATCGATTTTCTTCGCTAGCAGACGGTATGAATCCACCGCAAGGAAGACGTCTGAAGCTTTCACGCTAACTTTAAATTGGTCAAAGTTAAGACGATCGAGATGATCTACGTGACGCATCGCCGATTCAACCAAAGCTTCTGGCGTTGGTTCACCGTATTTCATCTGTAAATCTTTTTCCAAAGATCCACCGTTGACACCAATACGGATTGGGATGTTTTTATCGCGAGCACAGTCAACAACAGCGCGAATGCGCTCTTCATTGCCAATGTTACCTGGGTTGATGCGTAAACAGTCAACACCGTACTCCGCCACTTTCAGCGCGATACGATAGTCGAAATGAATATCAGCCACTAATGGTACAGAAACTTGCTGTTTAATCAGTTTGAAAGCTTCTGCTGCGTCCATGGTAGGTACAGAAACTCGAACGATATCTGCACCGACTTTTTCTAGTGCTCGGATTTGAGCGACTGTCGCTTCTACGTCAGTCGTGCGAGTGTTAGTCATTGACTGTACGGCAATTGGCGCACCATCACCAATTGGCACATCACCCACATAAATACGCGTCGATTTACGACGAATAATTGGAGATTCGTGTTGCATAATTTTTTATAACGGTAGAGTGAATCTAGCTACTTTGCCTGAAGTATACCCAGAAAGGTCGACAGGTTCACTTGCAAATGTCATTGTAACCCCTTCCGGTGCGCCTAATATCACTTTAAACGGCGCTTTTCCGGTAAGTTCTACATCTTGTCCTGGTTTATGAGTACCACTTACCAGCGTTTTACCATTGGTGTCTTTTACTTGAATCCAACAGTCCGCTTTAAACTTCATAGTAAGAAGTGTCATGCCTTCAGGTACGACTGGCGCAGGCTGTTCCTCTTCCGCAGTTTCAATCACGGCAACAGGTTCTTCAGAATCTACGCTTGTTGTATTTTCAGTTTCAGCAAGCAGAGGATCGCTACCCTGCTCGACTGGTACTTCACTCGTTTCAACAACATCATTACTTGTTGAAACAACTTCTTCAGGAGTACTTGCGATTAACTCATCAGCCGTCATTAAATCGATATCAGCTAACTCTTGCGCTGTGGGCTTCGGCGCTTCAACACTTGAATCCGTAACTTCCTTCGTTAGGCTATTCTCTTGCTGGTTTTGCCACCACCAAGCTGCAGAAATACCAATAATGACCAACCCGATAACCCAAGTCAGGAGCATGATACGGCTATTGTGCTTCTCATCTTTTGTTTTGCGAGAGAAGCTCTGCATTTCAATTTCTTGCTCTTGTGGCTGTACATCTGCTGTCTGCTCTAACGCAGTCAAAACCATCTTCTCATCAAGGCCCACGAACTTCGCGTAAGAACGCAAGTAACCACGCGTAAATGTCGCAACTTGTTGAGACTCAAATCGGTTATTTTCAATATCTTCAATAACAGAAACGCGAAGCCTCAGGCGATCAGCAACTTGCTTTTGACTCATCCCAAGAGATTCGCGTTTGTTTTTCAGTAATGTGCCAGCTTCAATAGAAAGTGGCACTTCATTCGTATTTTCGTGTTCTGTCATAATGGTGGTATTTAATCTGTTTTAGTGGCTAACGTGGTTATGTATTTTCGTTATTGTTCTTAAGCCTCTTTAAAAGATAGCTAGCCTAAACGCGTTAACCAAAATAATAATTTTAAGAAACTCTCAGCGATTTGAGTGTGAATACCCGTTTTGCAAAAATCAGCAAAGCGTATGTGAGAAAATGCTGAGAATTATCGGTGTCATCGTTAATGTCACATATCATGATAAGCGAATGTGTAACGAAGACAAAAACTCTTTACACTCAAACTAACAGATAGCTCAAGCTTTTGTCCAAACTTTGACAAAGGAATTCGAAATTATACCCAAATAACCTCGAGTTGGAGAGTTGTCGTCATAAATCTTGGCAGAAATGCCCTTATCGCTAAACAAAATAGCCAGAGCAAATGGCTCTGGCTATTTTTGAATTCCGGTCGTTTATACGGCTTTTACTTCAATGGTATCAGCACCGCACGACGCTTTTAACATTGCAGTACGTTTAGTTCGGTCAATCACATCACCGACTAACTGACCACACGCTGCATCAATGTCATCGCCACGAGTCTTACGAACCGTTACTGTATGCTCATATTGCATCAATGTTTTTTGGAAGCGATCGATACGTGAGTTACTTGGTTTCTTGTAAGGTGAACCTGGATACGGGTTAAACGGAATCAAGTTAATCTTACATGGTGTGTCTTTCATCAGCTCAGCCAGTTCACGAGCATGGTCCATGTCATCATTCACATGATCAAGAAGTACGTACTCAACCGTTACCTTACCGCGGTTTGCATTCGATGAAGCGATGTAACGACGAACTGATGCTAGGAAATCTTGAATATCCCAACGATCGTTAATTGGCATGATTTCACTACGCAGCTTGTCGTTTGGCGCATGAAGGGAAATTGCCAACGCGACGTCGATTTTGCCTGTCATCTGATCAAGACCAGAAACCACACCTGATGTAGATACAGTCACACGACGTTTTGACAAACCAAAGCCAAGGTCGTCCAGCATTAGCTCTAATGCCGGGATCAAGTTCTTCATGTTTAGAAGCGGTTCACCCATCCCCATCATCACGACGTTAGTAATTGGGCGGCGACCTGTTTCTTTCTCAAGACCAATTTCACGTGCAGCGCGCCACACCTGACCGATGATCTCTGAAACTTTCAAGTTACGGTTAAAACCTTGCTGTGCGGTTGAGCAGAACTTACATTCCAACGCACAACCTACTTGAGAAGACACACAAAGCGTTGCACGGTCATCTTCTGGAATGTAAACCGTTTCCACATCCTGATCACCAACGTTCATCGCCCACTTGATTGTACCATCAGAAGAGTGCTGAGCTTCTGCGACTGTTGGTGCCTTGATTTCGCACTTGTGTAAAAGCTTTTCGCGCAGCTTCTTGTTAATGTTTGTCATTTTTTCGAAGTCATCTACACCGAAATGGTAGATCCACTTCATAACCTGATCGGCACGAAACGCTTTCTCGCCGAGTTCTTCTGCGAAAAACTGACGCATGCCTTTGCGATCAAAGTCGAGTAGATTGATTTTTTCAGTGGTCATGTTGCCTCTCAATGACTGAAACAAGAATAAGGGCGCGAATTGTACAGCCTTTATGCAGCCACAACAAGGGGTGTAAAACCCTGAGTTTGCTAAGGCATTAAAATCAAAATGATTAAATTTCAAGCACCCCTTACGCTATAAGTGGCTATTACACTATCAAAAGTAAAAGCGTAGAAATCGTAAAGGGAAAAGACTAAAAATAACTCACGTTACTGGGCTTTAAAGCCCATTATATAGTCAGACTAGTTAGCGTGTAAGAGATCACTTATGCAGTCAACATTGCCACTCAACTTAGGTATATGAAATGAAAAAGCCTCGGAAAGTTCCGAGGCTTTTCTGTATCAGAGCATCACTAACAAGTGAAGTATCACGCCTAATTAGCGAGAGAAAACCTCTGACTCAGGGAAGAAAAACTCAATTTCACGCGCTGCAGATTCAGGGCTATCGGAACCATGAACTGAATTGTGACGCATGCTAAGTGCGTAATCGGCACGAAGCGTACCGCATGCCGCTTCCTCTGGGTTAGTTTTACCCATCAGTTCACGGTAACGTGCAATCGCATTTTCACCTTCCAGTACCTGAACCATAATAGGACCAGATGTCATGAACTCTTTTAATGGAGGGAAAAACTCTTTGCCTTCATGCTCTGCATAAAAACCGCTTGCCTGATCTTCAGTCAGGTGAACCATTTTAGCAGCGACAATACGTAGGCCAGCCTTTTCAATACGGTTATAGATTTCACCAATTAGGTTTCGCTCTACCGCATCCGGCTTAATGATTGAAAATGTTCTTTCTAGAGCCATAAAATTTCCTTTCTGTACTTGTAATAATAGTTGTGTTTTTAAAGTGACTTACTGGGTAAGAGCAGCACTCAAACAAGGAGTGCCGCAATCAATCTTATTTACCAGCTTGCTCATTGAGGAAACGAGCAAGTGTACGAACGCCCATACCCGTAGCTCCCGCAGCCCATTTATCAGACGCGGCTTTACGGTATGTACCCGCACAGTCGAAGTGCAACCAGCCTTTTTTGTAGTCTTCTACGAAGTAAGACAAGAATGCTGCTGCTGTGCTTGCACCCGGAGAGTAGTCACCAGAACTGATATTCGATAAGTCAGCAAAGTTTGACGGCAGCATTCCACGGTGGAAGTCAGCAAGTGGTAGCGGCCATAAACCTTCTTTTTCTTGGTTTGCCGCAGTGAGCGCTTGATGCGATAACTCGTCATCGAAACTCATTAATGCGTGATAATCATTACCCAACGCATTCTTCGCCGCACCTGTTAGTGTTGCACAATCAATGATTAACTCAGGCTTTTGCTCACTGGCGTAGATAAGACCATCAGCAAGCACTAAACGACCTTCTGCATCGGTGTTCATGATTTCAACGGTTTTACCGTTTTTGTAGGTGATGATGTCGCCAAGCTTGAGTGCGCGACCAGAAACCATGTTCTCTGCACAACAAAGGATCAGTTTTACACGCTTGTTCAAACCACGAAGAATCGCCAGTGCAAGACCACCGGTGATGGTGCCTGAGCCACCCATGTCTGCTTTCATTGCGCTCATGAAGTTAGAAGGCTTCAAGCTGTAACCACCCGAATCAAAGGTGATACCTTTACCGACAAGACACGCGAATATTGGTGCGTTCTCGTCACCTGTCGGGTTGTAGTCTAGCTGGAGCATCGCAGAAGTACGCTCCGAACCACGGCCTACGGCGTAAATACCTTCCCAACCTTCTGCCAACAAGTCTTTGTCTTTGACGATACGAGCTGTCACTGTGCCTTTAGGCGCAACAGATTTGATGAATTCAGCGGCCATTGTCGCTAGCTGACGAGGGGCAACTTCTTCTGCGGTTTTATTGATGATATCGCGGGTAAAATCAGTCGCGGTAATACGCGCTTGAAGCTCTGCTTGATCTTCTTCAGACAATGCAGACCACTCAACTGAGCCATGTTTTTTGGGGTTACGGTAACCTTGGTGGAAAGCCCAAACGCTCTCTAAATCCCAGTTATCACCGGAAAGAAAAATAGAACGAATTCCTTGGCCATCTAGCTGACGAGCTGCACGTTGAATTGCACCAAGATCGTGACCTTCACCTAAATGAATGGTTGCGCCGTTTTCAGCGAATGAAAGCAGTGCTTTTTCACCCCAATGTGGTGCTGCCGACTCTTGACTTAAAAATACAGACATCTGTGTAGACATGGTTTCTCCTTGTCTTATAGCAGCGTTGCCTACGCTGCTTCTTTTTAATAACTCACGGATGTTAGCATTATGTAGGGCAAAAATGTCAATTGGATAAAAAAACGGACCTAAAGGTCCGCTTTTTTTAGTAAGAATTGTTAACTAGGCTGTGTTTTACAGACTTAGTCTGCTTCATCCATCCAGCACATGATAACAGCTTCCAGAATCTTTTCGTTACAATGGTTTGGGTCATCTTCAAACTCATCTAACTCCATGATCCATTGATGAAGATCGGTAAAACGCACCGTTTGCGGATCAACATCTGGAAACTTGTCACAAAGTTCAATCGCGATATCGCGAGAATCTGTCCATTTCATTGCTCATCTTCCTTTTGCTTCTTCCCTATATTGGGAAGATAGTTTTAGTGATCTTCTGAAGCGTGGTTTAGCGTGTACTTAGGAATTTCTACTACTAAGTCTTCATCCGCAATTTTCGCCTGACACCCTAGACGTGATTCAGGCTCTAGACCCCACGCTTTATCCAGCATGTCGTCTTCCAGCTCTTCACTTTCTTCTAGCGAATCAAAACCTTCACGGATGATCACGTGGCAGGTGGTACAAGCACATGATTTTTCACACGCATGTTCAATACCGATACCATTTTTTAGCGCTACGTCCAGAACGGTTTCACCAGTGTTTGCTTCCAACACTGCGCCTTCTGGGCACAAATCGTCGTGTGGTAATACAATAATCTTAGGCATAACTACTTATCTCTTATATATCGTCTACTGATTGACCTGACAGCGCAGCTCGAATCGATTTATCCATACGGCGCGATGCGAAATCTTGGCTCTCTTTATCGGTATCTTTAATGCCTTGCTCAATCGCATCTGCATCATCACCATTACGCAGCTCAATCAAGGCTTCGATGGCTTTTATCAGGTCTTGTTTCTCTTGTTCTGATAGTAGTTCGTCACCATCAGCTTGCATGGCTGCAATCAAGCCTTCTATCACACGGTCGGCCTCAACACGCTGCTCAGCTAGCGCACGAGCTTGCATGTCTTCTTTAGCGTGAGTCATTGAATCACGCAGCATATCCGCCACTTCATTATCGCTTAACCCGTAAGAAGGTTTTACTTGAATCTCTGACTGAACACCGGTGCTCTTTTCCATTGCCGTAACAGAAAGAAGACCGTCAGCGTCAACTTGGTAAGTCACACGAATATGTGCCGCACCCGCCGCCATCGGTGGAATGCCTTTCAATGAGAAACGAGCCAGTGAACGACAATCATCAACCATTTCACGTTCACCTTGTACCACATGAACACTCATGGCCGTTTGGCCATCTTTGAATGTGGTAAATTCTTGCGCACGCGCAACAGGAATCGTGGTATTGCGAGGGATGATCTTCTCAACCAAACCACCCATGGTTTCAATACCAAGCGACAGTGGGATCACGTCAAGAAGTAACATTTCTGAATCAGGCTTGTTACCCGCTAGAATGTCGGCTTGGATACCCGCGCCGATTGCGACAACTTCATCAGGATTAATGCTTGTTAGCGGTGTGCGGCCAAAAAACTCGCCTACCATTTCACGAACCAGCAATGTGCGTGTTGAACCACCAACCATGACAACTTCGAGTACTTCGTCTGCGTTAACATCAGCATCTTTTAATGCACGACGACAAGACATTAGTGTTTTCTTCACTAATGGGCGAATCAGATCTTCGAACTGCTCACGAGTAACGGTGCCCTTCCAGCCAAACACGTCAACATCAACGCTGTCTTGCTCAGAGAAAGCAATCTTAGTCGCAGTAGCAATGTTCAGTAGCGTACGGTTTTTTTCAGCAGAAAGTGGGGCTTCGAGACCCGCTTGCTCCATTAGGTAATCCGCTAACAGATGGTCAAAGTCATCACCGCCTAACGCAGAGTCACCACCTGTTGCTAATACTTCAAATACGCCTTTCGACAAACGTAGAATAGAGATATCAAATGTACCGCCACCTAGATCGTAAACCGCAATCACACCTTCTTGGCCTGAGTCTAGGCCATAAGCAATTGCCGCGGCGGTTGGTTCGTTAAGCAGACGGAGAACATGAAGACCTGCTAATTTCGCGGCGTCTTTCGTACCTGCACGCTGAGCATCATCAAAGTAAGCAGGAACAGTGATCACAACACCCGCTAACTCACCACCTAACGTTTCTTCTGCTCGCTTACCTAGCGCTTTTAGAATGTCCGCAGATACTTCAATCGGGTTTTTGTCACCTTGAGGCGTTTGCAGGATTGGAAGACCATTTTCACTCTCTCTAAAACGATAAGGAAGTGAAGAGTAACGGGACTGAATGTCCTTTAATGAACGACCAATCAAACGTTTTACAGAGATAATCGTGTTCTCTGGTTCAAACTCTGCTTTAGCTTTGGCTTCGTGGCCGACCGTTAACGTTTCCTCAGCGTAATTAACGACTGAAGGTAAAATAGTACGGCCCTGCTCGTCCGCAAGTGGAGTTGCATCGCCGCTACGTACAGAAGCAACCAAAGAGTTGGTAGTACCTAAGTCGATACCCGCTGCTAACTTATGCTCATGAGGTGCCGAGCTTTGGCCCGGTTCTGCGATTTGAAGTAGTGCCATGATAGGTCCTTGTCACGCTAACTAGCCGAGGAGTTTGTCTTCGACTAGTTCAATTTCGTTCTTTAGTTTGGCAATGAATTTTAGCTTACGAACTCGGTCTGCGGCTTCAGCCCAAAGACCATCATCAAGCTCTTGCTCGACGCTTGCCAGATGCTGTTTGTACATTTTGCTGACCTTAGAATCGAAGTCAAAAAGCGCCGATTCAGGATCGGTGCTGTCAGCAATTTCTTCCAGTTCTTCGCGCAGCTCCATTTGCTCCATTAAGAACATTGGATCTTGCATTGTCTGCTGTTCACCTCGGATCTCAACTCCCTGCTCTGCGAGTATGTACTCGGCACGGGAGATAGGATTTTTCAGAACTTGATAGGCATCGTTGATTTGCGCTGCCTTTTGCACCGCCATCAAACGGTCACGTTCAGATCCCGTTGCAAAGTTATCCGGGTGGAAGCGTTTTTGTAGTTCTCGGAACTGAGAAGAAAGAAGGCTACCATCCAGCTTAAACTGACTTGGTAGCCCAAATAATTCAAAGTGATTCATTAAGTTCGGGTCCTAGTAAAGCCTTCCGGACTCGCTTGCCCAGAAGGACAATCAATTAGACGTTGAAGCTTTCACCACAACCACATTCACTTTTCGCGTTAGGGTTGTTGAATTCAAAACCTTCATTCAACCCTTCTTTCACGTAATCCAATTCGGTACCGTCTAGGTACACTAAGCTTTTTTTGTCGATGATGATTTTCACTCCAGAGAGTTCAAAAACTTCATCTTCTTCGTTAAGCTCATCAACAAACTCAAGTACATATGCCATGCCTGAACAACCAGTCGTCTTCACTCCAAGACGTAAACCGATACCTTTGCCTCGGTTATCTAGGAATGCTCTTACGCGACTTGCCGCTGATTCTGTCATTGTGATGGCCATACTGCACCTTAGTCTGTCTAAATTTCGATTGGAATGGGAGCGTCAAAGCTCCCATTATATTACGGAATAATTATTCTTGGTGTTTTTTCTTGTAGTCTGCAACCGCTGCTTTGATTGCATCTTCAGCAAGAATTGAACAGTGAACTTTCACTGGTGGAAGCTCTAGCTCTTCAGCAATTTCAGAGTTTTTAATTGCTGCTGCTTCATCAACTGACTTGCCTTTTACCCACTCAGTTACTAGTGAGCTTGATGCGATTGCACTACCACAACCGTATGTTTTGAACTTCGCATCTTCGATGATACCTTCCGGTGTCACTTTGATTTGAAGCTTCATTACGTCACCACAAGCTGGAGCGCCAACCATGCCGCTACCTACTGATGGGTCTTCTTTATCGAATGAACCAACGTTACGTGGGTTCTCGTAGTGATCAATTACTTTTTCGCTGTATGCCATGATAAATTACCTCGAATCCTCTATTTCAATCCCTGAGATTAATGGTGAGCCCATTCAACAGTGCTCAAATCAATCCCTTCTTTGTACATATCCCATAGAGGAGACATGTCGCGTAGCTTAGTCACTGCAACGCGGATTTGTTCAATTGCGTAATCAATTTCTTCTTCAGTCGTGAAACGACCAAACGAGAAACGAACCGAGCTGTGAGCCAATTCATCATCCATGCCTAGGGCACGAAGAACGTAAGAAGGCTCAAGGCTTGCAGACGTACAAGCACTACCAGAAGATACCGCTAGATCTTTAAGCGACATTAGTAGTGATTCACCTTCTACGAATGCGAAGCTGATGTTTAGGTTGTGTGGTACACGTTGCTCAAGGTCACCGTTTACCGTCACTGCTTCTAAGTCTTTCACGCCATCAAAAAGACGGTTACGAAGCGCTAAAGCGTGATCGTAATCTTTTTGCATGTCTTCTTTTGCAATGCGGAATGCTTCACCCATACCAACGATTTGGTGAGTAGGAAGTGTACCAGAACGGAAACCACGCTCATGGCCGCCACCGTGCATTTGCGCTTCAAGACGAATACGAGGCTTACGACGAACGTAAAGTGCACCGATGCCTTTAGGGCCATAAACTTTGTGAGCAGAAAGCGAAATTAGGTCAACTTTCATCTCTTGAACGTCGATTGGTAATTTACCTGCAGATTGCGCTGCATCCACGTGGAAAACAATTTTACGCTCACGACACAATTCGCCGATCGCAGTAATGTCTTGAACCACACCAATCTCGTTGTTTACGTGCATAATAGACACAAGCACTGTGTCATCACGCATTGCCGCTTTAAGCTTCTCTAGATCGATCAAGCCATTTGATTCTGGCTCAAGGTAAGTCACTTCAAAGCCTTCACGCTCAAGTTGACGACATGGGTCAAGAACGGCTTTGTGCTCTGTTTTACAAGTGATTACGTGCTTGCCTTTCTTCGAGTAAAAGTGCGCTGCACCTTTAATAGCAAGGTTGTCTGATTCTGTCGCACCAGATGTAAATACGATTTCGCGAGGATCTGCATTTAGAAGGTCAGCAATTTGCTCACGAGCAGTATCGACCGCTTCTTCTGCCTGCCAGCCGTAACGGTGCGAACGCGACGCTGGGTTGCCAAATGTGCCATCCATTGTCATGTACTGAACCATTTTTTCAGCAACACGTGGATCAACTGGACATGTAGCGGAATAATCAAGATAAATCGGCAGTTTCATTCTCTACTCCAATGTAAAAAGCTGACCGCTAAGAGCGGACGTTTACACCGATGGGCGCGGCGGTTGTATTTTTGTTTGATAGCCCATGGGTTACCGCCAGATCAATGTCCTGACGATCAGAAATTTCGAGGACTTCATTGTCTGTCATCAACTCACCAAGAGTGATGTTATTCAAGAAGTCACTAATGCGAGAGCTTAAGTCGCGCCATAGCGTGTGAGTAAGGCAACGTGTTCCACCTTGGCAATCTCCTTTGCCCTGGCATTTGGTTGCATCGACTGACTCATCAACGGCTGCAATCACGGTACCAATAGCGATACTGTGTGCGTCGGCACCAAGTCGGTAACCACCACCAGGACCACGAACGCTGGCAACGAGACCTGCTTTACGCAATTTTGAAAATAGCTGCTCTAAGTAAGAGAGCGAGATCCCCTGACGCTCTGAGATGTCAGCAAGAGGTACAGGGTTTTGTTGCGAATGCAGTGCCACATCCAGCATGGCTGTCACCGCATATCTTCCTTTAGATGTAAGTTTCATACCACACCGTATCCACATGGTTTGTAATGGTTAAGATTTTTCCATACCTGAGTAATTTGGTCAAGTATTTATTTGACCATTTTACTCAGGTATTCATCCTTACACCTAAAGTGGTTATCCTTTATTCAGAACTTCTTTTCTATCGAGGTTAAAATGCCGCGTAGAATATTGAGTTCCTGGGTTTCTGGCCGAGCACGAGAGAACAAGCGACGCAATTTATTCATCACCTGTCCTGGTTGCTCTTTATTGATAAACTGGGTCTCAACCATCACCTTTTCAAGATGCTCGAAGAACATTTCGAGCTCTCTATGACGTGGGTACTCTTCCGGCTCATTTGGGGCAAACTGGCTTTGCTCTAAGTTCAAATGCGCAACTCGTACTTCGTAACTCAGAGTTTGTACGGCCATCGCTAGGTTAAGCGAGCTATATTCAGGGTTAGCAGGAATGCAAACATGGTAGTGACACCTTTGCAGCTCTTCGTTTGTTAGACCAGTTCTTTCACGACCAAACACGAGCGCGACAGGGTGTTTTCTACCCTCAACCGCAAATTTCTCACCACATTCACGTGGCTCAAGCATTGGCCATTCTAATGTACGAGAGCGAGCACTGGAGCCCACCACAAGGCTGCAATCTTCAACCGCTTCCTCTAATGTGCCGACAATCTTTGCATTTTGAGCAATATCACCAGCACCCGCAGCCAAAGCAAGAGTTTGTTCGTCCACTTCACATTGTGGATCGACTAATACTAGTTGGCTTAACCCCATCACTTTCATAGCTCGAGCTGCTGAGCCAATATTGCCTGAATGAGAGGTACCTACGAGTACAATTTTCACTTGATCCAACATCTGTGTTTGCTACCTAAATTAAAACCGCAGAATGTTAACATAGTTTTTTAACACACCCTAGGGCGAAGAAGGCCTCTCTTCTCATTCTTGGTCATTGTTCTCGTTCGCCTCAAGCTAAATACAATAAAACCACTGACTTTAGAACAAAAAATAACCACTTCCTTTTTTACTGATCTCTGGTATACTCGCCGCCGCTTTCATTTGTTCTTTAACATCCGTTGGGAAATTCGTATGCATCCAATGCTAAACATTGCTATTCGCGCTGCGCGAAAGGCAGGCAATCATATTGCTAAATCATTAGAAAACACTGATAAAGTAGAATCTACTCTTAAAGGCACTAATGACTTTGTCACTAATGTAGATAAAGAAGCAGAATACATCATCATCGATACTATCAAGCAGTCTTACCCTGAGCACTGTATCGTTGCTGAAGAACAAGGTCTTATCGAAGGTAAAGATAAAGACGTACAATGGATCATCGACCCACTGGATGGCACCACTAACTTTGTAAAAGGTTACCCACACTTCGCGGTTTCTATCGCAGTTCGTATCAAAGGCAAAACTGAAGTTGCTTGTGTTTACGATCCAATGCAAAACGAGCTATTCACTGCACAACGTGGTGCAGGCGCTCAACTAAACAGTGCGCGTATCCGTGTTGCTCAACTAAAAGACCTTCAAGGTACTGTTCTAGCTACTGGTTTCCCATTCAAACAGAAACAACACGCTGAGTCTTACATCAAGATCGTTGGTGCGCTATTCACTGAATGTGCTGATTTCCGTCGTAGCGGCTCTGCTGCTCTTGACCTATGTTACGTGGCTGCTGGCCGTGTTGATGGTTACTTCGAGCTAGGTCTAAAACCTTGGGATATGGCAGCAGGTGAGCTTATTGCTCGTGAAGCTGGCGCAATCCTAACTGACTTTGCTGGCGGTACTGAGTACATGAAGTCTGGTAACATTGTTGCTTCAAGCGCTCGTGGCGTAAAATCTATCCTTAAGCACATCCGCGAAAACGGTAACAGCGCGATCCTTAAGTAAGATTTGAAAGTCATATTTAGCCCGTCACGCTGATGACTTTAGAAAGCCCCGCTCAATGAGCGGGGCTTTTTTGTATCTACTGAACCGTATCTACTTAGCTGCACCATACAGTGAGGTTCTGCAAGCATACGGCTCGATTCAGATACAAAAAAACCGCTGATTGCTCAGCGGTTTTTGTTTTCGATTCTCAACCTGCCTTATGGCATTTCGTCGAACTCTGCGCCTTCTTTTTCTACTTGAGGTGGCATCAAGTGCTCTTTCTGGATGCCCAGTTTTAGCGCTAGTGCTGATGCTACGTAGATAGAAGAGTAAGTACCTACAGTGATACCAAGTAGAAGTGCGGTTGCGAAGCCGTGAATCATCGCACCACCCTGCATGAACAGTGCAATTACCACGAACAACGTCGTACCAGATGTAATCAGTGTACGGCTCAACGTTTGGGTGATTGAAGCATCCATGATATCGGCTGGCTCACCTTTACGCATCTTGCGGAAGTTTTCACGGATACGGTCAAACACAACGATGGTATCGTTGAGCGAGTAACCGACTACCGTTAATAGTGCCGCGACGATGGTTAGGTCAACTTCTATTTGTAGGAATGAGAAAACACCTAACGTGATAATGATATCGTGAGCCAATGCCATAACCGCACCAGCCGCTAGACGCCATTCAAATCGCATCGAGACATAAAGCAGGATACAGATCAGCGACACGAGGATCGCTAGACCGCCAGCTTCTGTTAGCTCATCACCAACGTTAGGACCTACGAATTCAATACGACGCATTTCTACGCTTTCGCCAGTACCATCTTTGATAGCACCAATGATTTGGTTGCCCAGCGTTTCACCAGAAACGTCATCACGTGGACGAAGACGAACCATTACTTCACGAGCACTACCGAAGTTTTGTACTGTCGCATCACCAAAACCTTTCGCATCTAAAGCGGTTCGGATTTTTTCAAGGTTCGCAGGTTTTTCAAAGCCAACTTCAATTAGCGTACCGCCAGTGAAGTCTAGGCCCCAATTTAGCCACTTAGTTGACAAAGTGAAGATAGAAGCAGCAATCATAAAGATTGAAAAAACGAATGCTACTTTCGACCAACGCATAAAGCCGATCGTCTTCTCTGCTTTTAGAATTTGAAACATATTAATTCCCAGCCTTAGATCGACAATTTATCAACGCGTTTGCCACCGTAAATCAGGTTCACGATACAACGTGTACCAATAATGGCGGTGAACATTGAAGTTAAGATACCGATAGATAGAGTAACCGCGAAACCTTTCACTGCACCAGTACCGACTGCAAATAGGATAATTGCAGTAATCAGTGTCGTGATGTTCGCATCGGCAATCGTACTGAATGCATTCGCGTAACCTTGGTGAATAGCTTGTTGTGGACTACGCCCATCACGAAGCTCTTCACGGATACGCTCGAAGATCAGTACGTTCGCATCAACCGCCATACCGACCGTTAACACGATACCGGCAATCCCCGGAAGCGTCATGGTAGCGCCTGGAATCATCGACATAACACCAATGATCAACACTAAGTTAGCCATTAGAGCGATGTTGGCAATCAAGCCAAAGCCACGGTAGTAAAGCAGCGTAAACAGCATTACGGCAACCATACCCCAGATACACGCTTGGATACCCATATCGATGTTTTGCTGGCCCATTGATGGACCAATAGTACGCTCTTCAACGATAGAGATAGGTGCGATCAGTGCACCAGCACGTAATAGAAGTGCAAGGTTGTGCGCTTCAGCTGCGGAGTCTATACCCGTGATACGGAAGTTACGTCCAAGAGCCGATTGAATCGTCGCTTGGTTGATGACTTCTTCATGCTTATCTAGGATGACTTTGCCTTCTGGCGTACGACGACCACTGTCTTTGTACTCAGCAAACACGGTAGCCATTAGCTTACCGATGTTCTTCTTAGAGAACGCTGACATCTTGTTACCACCTTCGCTGTCTAGCGAGATGTTAACTTGTGGACGACCGTATTCATCGACACTTGAGCTTGCATCCGTAATGCTTTGACCACCAAGAATAACACGCTTCTTAAGCACAACCGGACGACCGTCTCGGTCCATTTTGATTTCACTGCCTGCTGGCGCACGACCATTTGCCGCCGCTGATAGGTCAGCTTTATCGTCAACTTCACGGAATTCTAGCGTTGCAGTCGCACCTAGAATCTCTTTTGCACGAGCAGTATCTTGAACACCAGGAAGCTCAACAACAATTCGACTTGCACCTTGACGTTGAACGAGAGGCTCTGCAACACCTAGCTCGTTTACACGGTTACGTAAAATCGTAATGTTTTGCTCAACAGCGTAGTTACGGATCTCTTGTAAACGTTGCTCGGTAAAGGTCGCAGTAAGAGCGTAACGGCCATTTGAATCAGATTCGACAAAGAGCATGTCCGGGTGATTCTTTTCTAGCATTGCTTTCGCTTCTGCTAATTGCTCTTCGTTACGTAGCAGAACTTCTACCGCTTCTTTGCCAGAAGGGCGGATAGCACGATAACGAATTTTTGCCTCACGAAGTTCGCTACGGAAAGCTTCTTCTTGCTGACCAACGAGCTTTTCCATCGCAGCGTCCATGTCTACTTCCATTAAGAAGTGGACACCACCACGAAGGTCAAGACCCAGCTTTAATGGTGACGCGCCAATCGCTTCTAGCCAATCGGGTGTAGAAGGAGCAAGGTTAAGTGCAACAATTGTGTCTTTGCCAAGCGCTTCGCTGATGACATCACGAGCACTGATTTGCGTGTCAGTGTCGTTAAAACGAACAAGAATTGATCCATTCTCGAGAGCAATGGATTTATGAGAGAGTTGCTCTTTATCAAGAGCAGTAGTGACAGCATCCAGCGTTGACATATCTACAGAGGCGCCACGCGCCCCTGTAACTTGAATAGCCGGATCTTCACCGTAGATATTTGGAAGTGCGTATAACGCAGCGGTGATGATGGCAAAAAATACCATCAAGTACTTCCATAATGGATAACGGTTTAGCACAGCGAGGATCCTTTAGCTGTTTTATAGAGACTTAAGCGTACCTTTTGGCAACACTGCAGTGATGAAGTCTTTCTTGATTACCACTTCATTGTTCGCGTTAAGCTCGATTGAAATGTAGTCATTGTCTTCAGCAATCTTAGTGATTTTACCCACTAGGCCACCGCTAGTTAGAACTTCGTCGCCTTTGCCCATAGAAGCCATTAGGTTCTTGTGCTCTTTTACACGTTTCGCTTGTGGGCGGTAAATCATGAAGTAAAAGATCACTGCGAACATGCCAAGCATGATTAGCATTTCAAAACCACCGCCTGCTGGCGCGCCTTCTGCTGCTGCGTGAGCCTGAGAAATAAACATTAAAACATCCTCATTATATTTTATTGATAATCCAACAAGTTGGGCTTTCGCATTTTAGATTCAAGTCTGAGAGTAACTAATAGCGATCACTCTCTCAAAAATAACGTGCGTTAGCCTACTTTATTAGCAAAAGCCTCTGGCGACATGCCAAAGGCTTTAATTCTTTTTAGTCCGTCAATGACTGTTCTTTTGCTAGTGGTGGCACTTCACGGCCACGACGCTCATAGAACTCGGTAACAAACTCATCAAAACGATCTTCATCAATCGCTTTACGAATACTTTCCATCAGACGCTGGTAGTAGCGTAGGTTGTGGATCGTATTCAGACGAGCACCCAGAATTTCATTACAACGCTCTAAGTGATGAAGGTACGATTTACTGTAGTTTTGACAAGTGTAACAGTCACAGTGCGGATCCAACGGGGTTGTATCCGTTTTATGTTTCGCATTACGGATCTTGATCACACCACCAGTCACAAACAGGTGACCATTACGCGCGTTACGCGTTGGCATTACACAGTCAAACATGTCGATACCACGGCGAACACCTTCAACCAAGTCTTCTGGTTTACCCACGCCCATTAGGTAGCGAGGCTTGTCTTCTGGAAGCTGCGGACAAGTGTGCTCAAGAATACGGTGCATATCTTCTTTAGGCTCGCCTACTGCCAAGCCACCAACCGCGTAACCGTCAAAACCGATTTCCGTTAGACCTTTTACCGACACATCACGTAGATCTTCGTAAACACCACCTTGAACAATACCAAACAGGTTGTTCGGGTTTTCTAGCTTCTCGAAGTGATCACGTGAGCGCTGTGCCCAACGTAGCGACATTTCCATCGATTTCTTCGCTTCATCGTGTGTCGCTGGGTATGGCGTACACTCGTCAAAAATCATGACGATGTCAGAACCTAGGTCTTTTTGAATTTCCATCGACTTTTCTGCGTCCATGAAAATCTTGTCACCATTAACTGGGTTACGGAAGTGCACACCCTCTTCGGTAATAGTACGCATCTTGCCAAGGCTGAATACTTGGAAGCCGCCTGAATCAGTAAGAATAGGACCGTGCCAGTTCATAAAATCATGCAAGTCGCCGTGCATTTTCATGACTTCTTGACCTGGACGCAGCCAAAGGTGGAACGTGTTACCGAGTAGGATTTCTGCGCCCGTACCTTTCACTTCTTCTGGCGTCATGCCTTTAACCGTACCGTAAGTACCAACTGGCATAAACGCTGGGGTTTGAACAGTGCCACGTTCGAAAGTCAGTTGACCACGACGCGCATTGCCGTTTTTCTTCTTAAGATCGAATTTTAATTTCACGATGCCTCCGGGTGTCAGAGAAACAGTCTGACTGAGTGTTTAGGGCTCTACCCTACTTTAAGGAGCGGTCGCTTTTCCTTGCGAGAGATAAAGCAGAGGTTCTGCTCTATTTCCTAGCTTACTGCTAGCACTCGTAAATCTTATTTTTTACTAAATCGTTTTCTTCTTGATGAACATTGAATCACCATATGAGAAAAAGCGATATTTGTTTTCTACCGCATGCTTGTAAGCATTCATGGTGTTCTCACAACCTGCAAATGCACTCACCAACATGATCAGTGTGGATTCTGGCAGGTGGAAATTGGTAATCAAGCAATCCACAAGCTGATATTCGTAGCCAGGGAAAATAAAGATTTCTGTATCACCAAAGAATGGGACCAACTCAGTCCCTTTTTTCAATGCGTCTTGCGCTGCGCTTTCAAGTGAGCGTACCGATGTAGTACCAACAGCAATAATTCGTCCACCTCGCGCTTTCGTCGCTTTAATTGCTTCGACGACTTCTTGCGGTACTTCTACGTACTCAGCGTGCATATGGTGATCGTTGATGTTTTCTACTTTTACTGGCTGGAATGTACCTGCCCCAACGTGCAAAGTGACGTAAGCAAACTCTGCGCCTTTCGCTTTGATTTTCTCTAGTAGAACATCATCAAAATGAAGACCCGCTGTCGGCGCCGCTACTGCGCCTGGCTTCTGGTTATATACGGTTTGGTAACGCTCTTTATCTGCATCTTCATCTGGGCGGTCAATGTAAGGAGGAAGTGGCATGTGGCCGATTTCTTCCAAAATTTCTAATACCGTCTTATCAGCGTTAAATTTCAGTTCAAATAGAGCGTCATGACGCGCCACCATTTCTGCTGAGTATTCATCATTCTCGCCAACAATGATGGTTGTACCTGGTTTTGGAGATTTAGAGCAGCGAACGTGCGCGAGGATGCTTTTCTCGTCAAGCATGCGCTCCACCAGCACCTCTAGCTTACCACCCGACTCTTTACGACCAAAAAGACGAGCAGGTATAACACGAGTATTATTAAACACCACGAGATCACCGGGTTGAACTTGGCCCAATACATCAGTAAATGTGCCATCAATTAGCTCTCCGGTATTGCCGTCCATTTGTAATAGTCGGCTAGCGGTACGCTCTGGCTGAGGGTAACGAGCGATAAGTTCATCTGGAAGGTCGAAATGGAAATCTGATACTTGCATGTTACTTGTCTTATATATTGGTCAAATCACGTCTAGGACGACGATAAAATTGCGACGAGTTTTTCGCAGCAGACTAGTATATGTTTACATGCTGCAATAGCAAGCAAATCCCCAGAATATCACTGTAAAAGCCATGATGAAGAGTGTAATAAAACGTGAAAAACCGCGATCACTTGGCATTGTTTTTCAGTTTAAGCCGACAGAAATGGAACATTAAAAAGCAAAGCAGCGCATAACGCTGCTTACTCGTTTGGTATTCAAATCGCCCTATCAAACCTCACGCCTTCGCCACCACGCCAAGGGTACGAATAGACCCAATAGCCACAGACCCAGACTGCCACCATCATCATCTGACCCTTTGAAATCACAGTTATTGGTTGCAATACCGTCGTGACACTCTTTATCTCCGCCGACTTCGTTATTAGCCTCTTTAATAAAGTTCGGTGCAATGATGTAGCTACTTGGTGGCGCATCGGCAGTAATGTAAGACTGTACCCAGTCGTAATATTGGCTCACCTTGGTGTAGAAACTTGGAATCGTCAAAGAGCCACAAGTCGGAAGAATGAGAGGTCCACCGCTAACAATACCAATCTGTTTTCCCGTAGCCACATCGACCAGCGGCCCCCCACTGTCACCTTTACATGCAGAGTTACCATATTGGGTGTGGCTATCCGGCTCTAATACTCGGTTTTTCGTTGGTAGCGTACAAATTTTGGTTTGGTTTTCTCTTGAGTCGATGATCCCCGGAAAACTGCTGCCAATTTCTAAACGCTCATAACATTTGTCGATGGGTAAAAATGTACTAATGGTGGTTTTGAGCGTATTGGAAGGTTCAGAAGCATCCGGCTGAGTGGTCCCCCACCCAAACACTTGCACATTTTCGACACGTTGATTGGTCAGGTAATTATCGTTCCAATCCGCTGCCAACCGCGCTTCGATACTCTCCATGTCGGCTTTGTTTGCTAAATCAGCAAAGCTTGCGTTTGCCACTGGGCGCGTGAGATACAGCAACGCGATGTCTGAGTCTAAACCGGTTTGGATAGGTTTCACGTTGCCATTACTGTCGGTCTCAGCTTTTGAAATCCGCGTGTAATCAGGGTGAACCACAACGTGAGACACCGGATAGAAGTTATCAAGCCCTGCTGAATTAAGTTCATGCACATTCGCATTCACCGACAACTCGCCCGGCGGGGTCACATAGTAGCTTGCTTCGTTCGTTCCCTGCCCCATTACCACGCAGTGTGCCGCAGTCAACACCCACTGCTCCGTCAGCATGGTGCCGCCACACAGTGGGAACTCTGCCATATTACTTGCTCGTAAAGTAACACGATCAACAGAGTCGGTTAGTTCATCTCCTAACACAATCGCCTGTGCTGATTGCACACTGAATGCCGCCACTGCCAGCGCAATGAGTTTGTTACACGTTGTTCTTTTCATTTAGGTTGCTGTCTTCAATTTGGTAAGCCTGAACGTATCTTCTTCGAGAGACGAATTTTGGAAAATCCAGCGAATAAAAATGTGCGATTCAATTCATTGGATTACCTTAGCGGTCCATTCAATATCAACCCAAAATGCCAACTGACTCGCACACAAACCGACTTATTCAAATTAATAAAAACGTCGATAAGACACAGATTACGCAGACAAAAAGAAGCGCAAGTGTATTGTGCTATTTAATTGATGAAAAACGAGTTAGCTCCCAGATATACAGAAAAATATTCTCTATATTTAAGAGAAGGACAATGCCGCTGGAGGTCTCTATGATCAAGGTTGAAGACATGATGACTCGTAATCCTCATACCTTACTGCGCACGCACACCTTGCGTGATGCAAAAAGCATGATGGATGCGCTTGATATTCGACATATTCCGGTTGTTGATGCCAATAACCACTTACAAGGCTTGGTGACTCAACGCGACATTCTTGCTGCTCAAGAATCGAGCTTGCACCCAGATGAGGCTGAACAATCTTTTACTCTAGATACACCGCTCTACGAAATGATGCACACCAACATCATGACGGCCGAACCCATCGCGGGGCTTAAAGAGAGCGCTATCTACATGCAAAAGCACAAAGTTGGCTGTTTACCTGTTGTCACCAAGGGTCGATTGGTAGGCATCATTACTGACAGTGACTTTGTGACCATTGCGATTAACTTATTGGAACTGCAAGAAGAAGTGGAACCCGAAGAAATCGAGCCAGAAGAATAATACGCAAACGCGTTATCTTGGGTGTAAATTTCGTTTCTTAAACGTTTTAAACGAAAAAAGAGCGGCAAGGTTGCCGCTCAAAATGCCATTACTGACGCTGATTAAGGAAGTGTTTCTCTGCCAATTAGAATTGGTCTTCTTCGGTCGAACCTGTCAATGCGGTCACTGAAGAGTTACCACCTTGGATAGTATTGGTCATTCTATCGAAGTAACCTGTACCTACTTCTTGTTGGTGTGCAACAAATGTATAGCCTTTTTCTGCCGCCTGGAATTCAGGACGCTGAACTTTCTCAACATAATGACGCATACCTTCACCTTGAGCATAAGCGTGTGCCAGTTCGAACATGTTGAACCACATGTTGTGAATACCTGCTAGCGTGATGAATTGGTACTTGTAGCCCATGTCTGCCAACTCTTGTTGGAACTTAGCAATGGTTTCTGCATCTAGGTTTTTCTCCCAGTTGAATGAAGGCGAGCAGTTGTACGCCAACAATTGATCTGGGTATTCAGCGTGAATCGCTTCTGCAAACTTACGTGCTTCTTCCAAACATGGAGTAGCCGTTTCACACCAAATCAAATCTGCATATGGTGCGTAAGCCAGGCCACGAGAGATGGCTTGGTCGATACCAGCGCGAACGCGGTAGAAACCTTCTTGAGTACGCTCACCTTCAATAAAGTCTTTATCGTATGGGTCGCAATCTGACGTAATGAGATCCGCCGCATTCGCATCAGTACGAGCAATAACCAAGGTTGTTGTACCCGCTACATCAGCAGCTAAACGAGCAGCAACCAGTTTTTGTACCGCTTCTTGCGTTGGAACTAATACCTTGCCGCCCATGTGGCCACACTTTTTCACTGATGCTAGCTGGTCTTCAAAGTGAACGCCCGCTGCGCCTGCTTCGATCATCGACTTCATGAGCTCGTAAGCGTTAAGCACACCACCAAAGCCCGCTTCAGCATCCGCTACGATTGGTAGGAAGTAGTCAATACCGCCTTCATCTTCAGGCGATTTACCTGCTGACCATTGGATTTGGTCTGCACGACGGAACGAGTTATTGATGCGCTTTACTACTGACGGTACAGAATCGACTGGGTATAGAGACTGGTCAGGATACATCGTCGAAGCGGTGTTGTTGTCCGCCGCTACCTGCCAACCAGATAGGTAAATCGCTTCAATACCAGCTTTAGCTTGTTGAACAGCTTGGCCGCCAGTTAACGCACCAAGACAGTTTACGTAACCTTTTTTCGCACTACCGTTGACCAGTGACCAAAGTTTGTCTGCACCACGTTGTGCAATTGTGTTGGCAGGTACCATAGAACCACGCAGTTCCACCACTTCCTCAGCAGTGTATGTACGCTTTACATTTTTCCAGCGCGGGTTAGTTGCCCAGTCTTTTTCCAGAGCTTCAATTTGTTGGCGGCGAGTTAAGTTAGTCATTGGTCTATCCCTCTTTATAATTTGCACTTTATGCGTGTGCGTTGAGTTTCCGTTCTCAGGCAGTACTTCCCTATCTGCCCTGAAAATCCTTCACGTTATTGGTGTTACAGTTATTCTTTATTAATCCAGGTAGTCATAACCAGGAATTGTTAAAAAGTTGGTCAGCTCATCGCTCGTAGTGAGCCTTGCCATCAAGTCTGCCGCTTCTTCAAATCGACCCGCTTGGTAGCGCTGCTCGCCAATTTCTTGTTTCACTACTTCAATCTCTTCTTTTAGATAGAGCTCGAACAGATCCTTAGTGACCTTCAATCCGTTATCTAGCGACTTGCCGTGTTGAATCCATTGCCAGATAGAAGCGCGAGAGATTTCAGCTGTCGCCGCATCTTCCATCAAGCCATAAATCGGTACACAACCATTACCAGAAATCCAAGCTTCGATGTATTGCAGCGCAACGCGGATGTTATGTCGCATGCCCTCTTCTGAACGTTCACCCTTGCACGGTTCAAGTAACTCTGCAGCGGTGATTGGTGCGTCTTCTGAGCGACTCACATCCAATTGGTTGGTGCGCTGCCCCAGTGTGGCACTGAACACTTCCATTGCGGTGTCTGCCAACCCCGGGTGAGCAACCCAAGTACCGTCATGACCGTTGTTGGCTTCTAGTGATTTATCGTTGTGGATCTTATCCAGCACTTTTTGGTTTTCTTGTGGGTCTTTAGCCGGAATAAAGGCTGCCATGCCGCCCATCGCAAATGCGCCTCGTTTATGACAAGTACGCACCAATAATCGCGAGTAAGCGTTCAAGAATGGCTTGTCCATAGTGACCACTTGGCGATCTGGCAGTACGCGTTCAGGGTGCTTCCTCAAGGTTTTGATGTAGCTAAAGATGTAATCCCAGCGACCACAGTTCAAACCAACGATGTGTTCTTTAAGTGAGAACAGAATCTCATCCATTTCGAATACGGCTGGTAAAGTTTCAATCAGCACAGTCGCTTTGATGGTGCCTGTATCAAGACCGAAATAGTCTTCCGTGAAATGGAACACTTCGCTCCACCACTTCGCTTCGTGATGCGATTGCAGTTTTGGAATGTAGAAATAAGGGCCGCTGCCTTTTTGAAGTAACGCTTTGTAGTTGTTATAGAAGTACAGAGCGAAATCGAATAGCGCACCTGGAATGATCTGACCGTGCCACGTAACGTGTTTTTCTTTTAAATGAAGGCCGCGAACACGGCAGATCAACACCGCTGGGTCATCTTCCAGCTGATAATGCTTGCCATTGCCAGGGTTGGTGTAACTGATGGTGCCATTCACGGCATCGCGTAAATTCACTTGCCCATCCAGCACTTTACTCCATGCTGGAGACATTGAATCTTCGAAGTCTGCCATGAACACTTTTACATTCGCATTCAGTGCGTTAATCACCATCTTGCGATCAGTTGGTCCGGTAATCTCCACACGGCGATCTTGCAGATCTTGTGGGATTCCCAGGATCTTCCAGCTTCCTTCACGGATGTCTTGTGTCTCTGGTAAAAAGTCTGGCAGCTCACCTGCATCGATACGCGCTTGCTTCTCTTCTCGTGCTTCCAGCAACTGCTCAACACGTCCGGCAAATTTTTCACACAGTAGAGATAAAAAGGTTTGGGCTTCAACAGGGAAAATTGCTTGATGTTCTGGAGCAACGACTCCATTCACCTCAAGCATGCCTTGGGTTTGCTTTAGTTGTTGTGTTTTTTGTTCTGTCTGAGCAAGCATAATCATTCATCCTTAACGTGCTTTATCCATCTTGGGCAGTCAGCGTAAAGCTACATTTGTAAGTTATGAACAACAAATTACATCCTTTAACTTTGTGTTCAACTCGTCTAGCCATGTCGATAGATTGCGTAATGTTATGTGTATTTTCAATCTAGACATAAGTCTTATCGGCCTTTAAATAAGCTATCTCAACAAAGGGTTTAACGAAACCCCCAAGATAAACAAAACAGAAAATTCGAAGTTTTATTCGGCAGGGTAAAAACCGCCTATCGAACACCTATTTTTGTAAGTTATTACGTAATTAAATTACATTAATTTTAAGGTCGATTTATCATTTCAAACGAGTGTATGAATATAGACTGGTAAACAAACGCCTTGTATTCACAAGGGCTGGCAAGGTGGATTCAAACAAGGGTCAAACAAGACATACAAGGTTTTGTGTAAAATTAACATTGTGAAATTTCACTATTTTATGAAAGCTTCATCAAAGAAGAGCTGTAAAATTTTACAAGTCAAAGTTCACCAACAGAATAAAATACTAGAAAGCGCACTGTTTTCAGTGCGCTTTTAGATAAATAATGGAGATGTAGAGGCTAATACTAATAGCTAAAGCAGTTCGGAAACTACTTCTGCAAGCTGATTAAATGTTTTCGTTCTTGATGAACTCGGACGCCAAACTAAGCCAATTTCGCGATAGGCTTGCTTTCCTGGGGGATCGATCACGACTAAATTCTGGTTATGCAGCAGGCCGTGGTCGATAGCCATTTGAGGAATGAACGTCGTTCCCAAACCATTCGCAACCATTTGCACCAAAGTATGAAGGCTGGTTGCTGTAAACGGATTAATTTTTTCCTTATCTGTTAATTTACACGCAGATACCGCGTGTTCCGTTAAGCAATGCTCTTTCTCTAATAAAAAGACGGATTCGTCAGGTAAATCTGCGTAACGAATCGGCACAGGCACCGATTGGGCTTGATTCGCACTAATAACCATTCGAAACGGATCCTTACCCACCACTCGACTTTCCATACCGTCAATTTCCACTGGCAACGCTAAAATGAGCACATCCAACTCACCGTGTCTAAGCGCTTGAAGTAAGTTTGTTGTCGTGTCTTCTCTTAATAAAAGATTCAGTTGTGGGAAACGGTAGTTAACCTCTTGCACCAAATCACACAGTAAAAACGGAGCAATTGTTGGTATGCATCCCACTTTTAGCTGGCCTTGCATATCGTCGCCTTGGCACATACGTCCAAGCTCGACCAAATCTTGCCCTTTTGCTAACAGCTCTCGCCCCTGCTTTACTACCATTTCTCCTGTTTGGGTAAAAACCAGTGGGCTTTTCTTGTCTTTCTTTTCATATAATGGACAACCAATCAATTCCTCTAAGTTTTGAATACCTTTACTTAAAGTAGACTGACTGACAAAACAACGCTCTGCAGCATCACTAAAATGTCTTGTTTCATGCAGTGTGACTAAGTAGTGCAACTGCTTCAAACTGGGCCATTTATTCATAATTGTATTTGTATCTACCGCCGTTCCAGTGATCGAGTTAAGAGTTTTGCTATTATCGTTTTTTTCGATTAACTCAATCTATTTATTTCGCTTTTTTCAATACTACAATCTGTACTATAGTTTGTCTCGTACAAACACGGACCAAACCGACACAACTGAATTCGGTTTGGAACTAACCATAATTTTTAGGAGCAAAAAAATGGTACTAGTAGGTCGTCAAGCCCCTGATTTTACTGCAGCAGCTGTTCTAGGTAACGGTGAAATCGTTGAAAACTTCAACTTTGCAGAGTTCACTAAAGGTAAGAAAGCAGTAGTATTCTTCTACCCACTAGATTTCACTTTCGTTTGCCCATCTGAGCTAATCGCATTCGACAACCGTCTAGCTGATTTCCAAGCTAAAGGTGTTGAAGTAATCGGCGTTTCTATCGATTCTCAGTTCTCTCACAACGCATGGCGTAACACTGCTATCGAAGATGGCGGTATCGGTCAAGTTAAGTACCCACTAGTTGCTGACGTTAAGCACGAAATCTGTAAAGCTTACGACGTTGAGCACCCAGAAGCAGGCGTTGCTTTCCGTGGTTCTTTCCTAATCGACGAAGAAGGCGTTGTACGTCACCAAGTAGTTAACGACCTACCACTAGGCCGTAACATCGACGAAATGCTACGCATGGTTGACGCTCTTAACTTCCACCAGAAGCACGGCGAAGTATGTCCTGCACAATGGGAAGAAGGTAAAGCAGGTATGGACGCATCTCCAAAAGGTGTTGCAGCGTTCCTATCTGAGCACGCAGCTGACCTAGGCAAAAAATAATAGACCTTCACCCTAGCTCAACGGGTGTGATGGTTGGATGTATATAAAGCAAAAAGCTAATGCGGAAAACCGCAAACGCCAATCAGTCTAAGTAAAGTCCTATCAAAGCCCAGAGCAAATGCTCTGGGCTTTCTTTTACCTTCAGATAAACCGCCAAAATGAGGTAACGCTTCAGCGTAAACTTTACCTCTATTTATCATCCCCTCCATACAGATTCTGCTTACTGGCCCTGTTAATATCTTAGCCACAACACTTATTTGTAACGTTAGCAGGATGAATGAACGTGGTTACTCACCTAGAAGTCTGTACTGATAATATTGAATCTCTGCACTACGCCATTGCTGGCGGCGCCACTCGGATTGAACTTTGCTCCTCTTTGGCTTTAGGCGGACTAACACCCAGTTATGGCTTTATGCAGCAAGCAGCTAAGCTTTCGAGTGTTCCAGTTTATGCCATGATCCGCCCACGCCAAGGTGACTTCTTCTACAATGCAGAAGAGATCGAAATGATGCGTTGGGATATTGAAGCAGCTCACCAATCAGGCTTGAGCGGTGTCGTGTTCGGCGTGCTCACTCAAGACGGTGATATTCATATGCCTTACGCGGCTGCGCTGTGTGAACTTGCTCAAGCGCTTGGCTTAGGCGTGACCTTCCATCGTGCCTTTGACCAGTGTCGTGACGCTGAAAAAGCTTTGGAAGAAGTGATCAGCTTAGGTTGTGAACGTATTTTAACCTCCGGTCTTGCGCCTTCAGCACCACAAGGGATCGATGTGCTTAGAGCTTTGGTTAAGCAAGCCCAAGGACGCATTGCAATCATGGCGGGTGCTGGCGTTAATGCGAGTAACGTACGTGCGTTAGTAGAAGACACTCAAGTTCCTGAAATCCATCTGTCAGGCAAAACGACTCGACCTAGTAATATGAACTTTATTGCTGAACAAAGCAAAATGGGCGCAACTGATATCGATGATTTCTTAATCCCCATCACAAGTACACAAGCCATTACCGATGTCGTAGCAGCTCTCAAATAGACGACCGTAACCTCACACGCATAGCTTTTGAGTGCTAACATATTGTTTATCAAGGAGTGAGGAAAGGTGTATGTCTAAATTGAAGAAAAAGGAATACGAAAAGGAGCTCAAAAACCTTCAAGTTGAGCTCGTAAAACTTCAAGAGTGGGTCAAACACAAAGGGTTAAAAGTGGTGGTTCTGTTTGAAGGCCGTGATGCTGCGGGCAAAGGCGGGGTGATTAAACGCATCACAGAAAAGCTAAACCCGCGTGTTTGTCGCGTGGTAGCTCTGCCTGCACCGACAGAAAAAGAAAAAACGCAATGGTACTTCCAACGTTACGTCGCTCATTTGCCATCTGCTGGTGAAATCGTGTTATTTGACCGAAGTTGGTATAACCGAGCAGGTGTCGAAAAAGTCATGGGGTTCTGTACGCCTGATGAATACGAAGAGTTTTTACGCTCTTGTCCTGAATTCGAAAGAATGTTGCAACGCTCAGGGATTATTCTGATTAAGTATTGGTTTTCGGTTTCAGACGAAGAGCAGGAAAAACGTTTTCTAGGTCGAATTAATACGCCGATCAAACGTTGGAAATTCAGCCCAATGGATTTGGAGTCACGTCATCGCTGGGCGGAGTATTCGGAAGCAAAAGATAAGATGTTTGCCTATACAGACACGAAAAACTGCCCTTGGTGGGTCGTCCCCTCTGACTCGAAAAAGAAAGCGCGCTTGAACTGCATCAGTCATTTACTTAGCCAGATTGATTACAAAGCACTTGAGTACCCACCGATTGAATTACCCGATCTCAATAAAGAAGGTAATGTCAGAGCGCCCATTGATGATCAGACCTTCGTGCCCGATAAATATTGATGTACTTTCCCTCTCCCTAATAAATAGACCAGCCTAAAAGCTGGTCTATTTATTGAAATCAGTTACTTCAGTACGTCATCAATGCTTTGATCACCTAGATGGCGTACATCTTTCCCTTTCACGAAGTAAATAATGTATTCACAGATGTTCTGGCAACGGTCCCCCACGCGTTCAATCGCGCGTGCAGACCACATCACTTGCAGAATATTGGGGATATTTTTTGGATCTTCCATCATGTAGGTCATCAACTGACGAATCACCGCTTCATACTCGGCGTCTAGTTTGTCATCTTGTTTGTGCACCTCTGCTGCCGCTTCTACATCCATGCGGGCAAACGCATCCAAAACCTGATGCAGCATATTAATTGCCTGACGGCAGAGAGGCTCTAACGACACTTGGAACTGTCGTTCTTTTGATGATGGGCTTTCAATGGCAACGTAAGCAATGCGTGTCGCCACGTCACCGATACGTTCTAAATCAGTGATCGTTTTGATGATAGCCATGATTAAGCGCAAGTCTTTTGCCGTTGGCTGACGCTTAGCAATAATGCGTGTGCAGGCGTCATCGATCGAGACTTCCATCGCATTCACTTTATGATCGTCACGCACAACCTTACGCGCCAGTTCGATATCTTCTTTATGCAAGGCTTGAATAGCATACGAAAGCTGCTGTTCTACCAAGCCACCCATGGTTAATACATGAGTACGAATCGATTCTAGCTCTACGTTAAATTGTCCTGAAATATGACGTCCAAAGTGCATGATGTTCCTTATTCCGTATAGAGTCGCGACTTAACCGTATCGACCCGTAATGTAATCTTCGGTCTGTTTCTTCATTGGCGAAGTGAAGATCGAGTCCGCGTCAGAGTATTCAATTAACTTACCCATATGAATGAATGCGGTGTGATCACTCACTCGCGCCGCTTGCTGCATGTTATGGGTAACGATAACGACAGTATATTGAGTCTTAAGCTCATTGATAAGCTCTTCAATAGTTAAAGTTGAGATTGGATCCAACGCTGATGTCGGCTCATCCAATAACAGGACTTCCGGCTCAATCGCCACCGCACGCGCAATGACCAAGCGCTGTTGCTGACCACCAGATAAACCAAATGCGTTCTCATGCAAGCGGTCTTTTACCTCATCCCACAACGCCGCCGAGCGCAAGGATCGCTCCACTGCGTCATCTAAACTGCGGCTGTTTTTTACACCTTGTAAGCGTAAGCCATAAACTACATTTTCATAAATAGACTTAGGAAATGGATTGGGTCTTTGAAACACCATCCCCACTCGGCGTCGAAGTGTCGCAACATCGACATTAGGATGATAAACATTCTTGCCATGTAGACGGACTTTACCTGTGACTCGACACCCTTCTACTAAGTCGTTCATGCGATTGATGCAACGTAATAACGTCGACTTTCCACACCCTGAAGGACCGATAAAAGCGGTGACTCGCCCTTTGGGAATTCGCATCGAAATATCATGCAGCGCCTGAGTTTGACCATAGAACAGATTAAGGTTCTCGATTGAGATTGCTGTTTGTTCATCCGTTAAATTATGAACGTCCAATGGTGGCTCATAACCTAATGTACTATCAAAATTAAACATACTTAATCTTGTCCTAACGTTCTGTATTTTTCTCGTAAATTATTGCGAATACTGATTGCTGTTAAGTTTAGCCCGACAATCACTGTCACGAGTAAGAAAGAGGTGGCATAAACTAATGGTCGCGCCGCTTCGATGTTGGAGGTTTGAAAGCCAACATCGTAAATGTGAAAACCTAAATGCATGAACTTTCTATCCAAATGCACATAAGGGAATTGCCCGTCAACCGGTAAACTGGATGCCAATTTCACGACCCCCACCAGCATCAGTGGCGCTACTTCGCCAGCTGCACGCGCAATCGCAAGGATCAGCCCTGTGATAATAGCTGGCGTCGCCATAGGCAAAACCACACGCCATAGTGTTTCGAACTGAGTTGCACCAAGCGCCAGAGAACCATGTCGTACTGAACTAGGAATACGAGTTAAACCTTCTTCTGTTGTCACAATCACAACTGGAAGCGTCAGCACGGCAAGAGTTAGTGCAGACCACAACAAACCCGGAGTACCAAAGGTTGGTGCCGGTAGCTTCTCCGCATAGAATACGTTGTCGATAGAGGCACCAATCGTATAAACGAAGAAACCTAAACCAAACACGCCATAAACAATCGATGGAACACCCGCTAGGTTTATAACCGCAATACGAATAACTCTGGTTAGAGCGTTATTCTTAGCGTATTCATGTAGATAGATAGCGGCGATCACCCCGAGTGGCATCACAATGATCGACATGATGAGTACTAAGAAAACCGTACCAAATATCGCAGGGAACACGCCTCCTTCAGAGTTCGACTCTCTTGGATCTTCAGATAAAAACTTCCAAACCTGCTTCCCCCAGTGCATGACTTTATCAGGCAGTGACATTTGGTTTGGGTACCAGTAGTCCAAAATGTCTTCGAGCGGAATCGATACTTGTGAGCCCGTCATATCCTCGACAATCAGGGCATAGCCAGAAAGCTGTAATCGTAAGCCATCAAGCTGTAAATCTAACGTCGCCAGAGCTTTCTCTATCCGCTCTTTTTTCGTCTGGTTTTCCTTTAAGAAGCTTTCTGTCAGCGTTTCATTCAACTCATGCTTGCGCTTTTCTAATCGCAACTGCTCTAGCTTCCAACCAAGCTCTTTAAGCTGATCGACAACCAAAGAGTCAATCTCATGGCGCAGATTTTCTGCATCATCCAGTTTTTTGTTCAAGATTGATTGAATATCGTTGGTGTATAAGTTATCTCCATCCTGAAACGCCACCAGCTTACCAAAAAAGTAACCGCCACTACTGCGCTCGATCACTGCCCACTCTTTTGGCGTCGTGGGGTCATCCAACTGCATTTGCAATACGGAGATAAAATCAGCAGGATACAACTCTCGGTTGGCGATTTTGATACTGAGTCGCGTAGCAAAGTCTTCATCGTCTTCTAATTGCTGCGCCGCGCTTTCAGGCAGATAACTCTTCGGTACAAAACTGCGTTCATACACTTGACCAATCAGAATAGTATTTTCATGTAGCACTTCGCCTTGCACAGGGGTCAACGCTGCAACATTCCACTGATACAAAGGAGCTGGCCAAAAGTAAGTCAGGCCTTTCCAGCCGATAAGGAGTAACAACCCTAATACCGACAACAAACTGATGCTGACTGCACCGCCTGTTAGCCATATCCACGGTGCGCCAGAACGAATCCAATTTAACACGTTATTACTCGCTCTTTATTCAAACCATTATTACAACGCACGGTACTTATCTCTCAGTCTCTGACGAACCCACTCCGCAAGCGCGTTTACTGCAAACGTAAACACAAACAAAATCAATGCAGCTAGGAACAGCAGGCGATAATGCGAACTTCCAACTTCCGACTCTGGCAACTCAACGGCGATGGTCGCCGACAGGCTGCGCAATCCTTCCAAAATATTCCAATCCATTAATGGCGTATTGCCCGTTGCCATTAACACAATCATGGTTTCGCCAACAGCGCGTCCCAGGCCCATCATAATGGCAGAAAAAATACCTGGGCTTGCAGTAAGCAAGACAACATAGATTAAAGTTTGCCAAGGCGTGGCCCCTAATGCCAAAGAGCCATCCGATAAATGCTTCGGTACAGAGAAAATGGCATCTTCGGCGATGGTAAAAATCGTCGGGATAACAGCAAACCCCATCGCTAACCCCACCACCAATGCATTGCGTTGATCGTAACCAATACCATGCTCGGTTAAGAATAAGCGCATATCGCCACCAAAGAACGTCTGCTCAATCGTAGGCGAAATCCACACGCCAAGCCCAATCAGTACCAATATGACAGGCATGAGCACTAAAGCATGCCAACCATTAGGCAGACGATTACGCAAAGGTTGCGGTATTAATGCCCATAGCCCGCCCATAATCATGGTGCTCAAGGGCAAAACAAACAGCATGACGACGATCGTAATCAGGTGATCTTCGACAATAGGCGCGAACCACAGCCCCGCTAGGAAACCAATGATCACCGTCGGCAGTGCTTCCATTAGCTCAATCGACGGTTTTACGACACGACGCATGCGTGGCGACATAAAGTACGCCGTATAAATAGCACCTAGCACTGCGAGCGGTACTGAGAACAGCATCGCAAACATTGCCGCTTTTATCGTCCCGAACGCAATAGGTACTAGGCTGAACTTAGCCTCAAAGTTATCGCTCGCCGAAGTCGATTGCCACACAAATTCAGGCTCAGGATACCCTTCGTACCACACTTCTTGCCATAATGAGGACAAGGAAATTTCCGGATAGGCATTGTCCACTTCCGCAACATTTAACTCATTACTTTGCCAAGTGATTAAGTAGCGTTCATTGTTGGACATTGCTGCGATTGCGGGCGCTTGATTGTAAGCACGCTTAAACAACACCAGTTTTTCACTGGTTGTATAATGGCTTTGCAACGTGCCGTTGGTGTAAAAGCTATAAAATCCTTTTCGATGAGAATCCGGCAACAAATACTTAAGCTCTGATGCCAATTTAAAATCACGAATATGCGTTAACGTGCGTCTCTCTTCTTGCAGCGTATCAAACCATTGCGACACCCGACCATCGTTGTGTGTCACCAAAAGCGAGTAAGCACCAGCCAGTAGGTCCATTGTACGAACGGAGTGCTTCTTATCACCTTGAGTGAGGTCGACCACCTCTCGCACAGCAAATTTACGTGCGGTTTTCTTTAACACGATCAACTCAGAGCCATCGCGCAAATAAAGCGTTTCACCATCAGGTGTCAATAACATTTGCTGAGGGGCATCAAAGCCTGAAGAGAACGTAAAATCGATCGTTGTCGGAGGCGTCCCCAAAGACGAAGCCACTTGCCAACGAGCCTTCACTTCACCGCTTTGTGTCTGCCAAACAATTGTTGGTAACGGCGTTGAAGCTGCAAACACAAACTGAGTCACAGGATCTTGAGGCGTACTCAGCGTCAGATCCATGCTGGTGTCTAGCTCAATCACTTCCGGTGGACGTGTATTTTCTCTCAACGTGGCATTAAATTCAGGCTTGAAAAGGTGCGCTTTACCCTGCCCATCAACAAACCCATACCAACCTAGTCCAGGAGCCGATTGAGAGAAAGCGACGGGTTCCTGGACAATTTGCTGTTTATACACCGCAGGCTTCGTAGGATCGTCCATCGACAAATATTGAATCTCACCACTTTGGGTTAGAACGAACGCGAGCTGAGCGTAATCATCCACCGAAATCGCCAGTGGTGTTTCAATATGGGAGGCTCGAATGGCTTGGTTGGTTTTGATCTCCGCATCAGAAAAAAGCGGAATGATCACCATGGCGAGGTAGACAAAGATCAAAATAAGCGCCGCGAGTACGCCGACACCACCGGATGTCACTGCAAGTCGAACTAAACGATCTTTTATCAGTCGTTTCTTATCTTTTTCCTGCAATGAAAACTCGGCTTGTGCCATTTAAATATCTACCTTTTTTGACTTAGTACTAGAATATGTCGTTAAGATGACAATTATATTACAGATCACATTAAACACCTGAAAAGAATACAACTCTTATGCAATGCGTGGTATGAAATAAATCTGTAATGAAAATCTCATAATGTTCTCACTCATCCATTTTTCCAAGATGAGTACGTATTACTTCACTTTTGGCTAGGTAAGGTTATGAGCGCAGAAAAACTATATATAGAAAAAGAACTTAGTTGGTTGTCTTTCAACGAACGAGTATTACAAGAAGCTGCCGATAAAACCGTCCCTTTGATCGAACGTATTCGCTTTCTTGGGATCTTTTCCAACAATTTAGATGAATTTTACAAAGTACGCTTTGCGGACGTGAAGCGCAGAATCCTAATCAGCCAAGAGCGCGGTGGCAGTGATAGCCCTAAACGACTGTTAACCAAAATGCAGTCGAAAGCACTCAAGCTTAACGAACAATTTGATGAGCTTTACAGCGAATTGATTCGAGAAATGGCGCGACGTCGCATTTTCTTGGTCAACGAACAACAACTGGATGAATCGCAACAAAAGTGGATCGCGAAATACTTCCGTAGAGAGGTCATGCCGCATATCACTCCTCTGCTAATGAAAGATGAGATCGATGTTCTGCAATTTCTCAAAGACGAGTACGCTTACATCGCTGTAGAGCTACGTAAAGAAGAGCATTACCAGTACGCTTTGATCGAAATTCCGACCGATCACCTTCCCCGCTTTGTGATGGTACCAGAACAGAAAGGAAAGCGTCGAAAAACCATCATCTTACTTGATAATATTATCCGCCACTGTTTGGATGAGCTGTTCAAAGGCTTTTTTGATTATGATGAGCTTAGCGGCTATGCGATGAAAATGACGCGTGACGCCGAATACGATTTACGCAACGAAATCGAATACAGCTTGCTCGAACAAATGTCGGAAGGTGTCAATCAGCGACTGACAGCAAAGCCCGTTCGCTTCGTCTACGAACGTGATATGCCGCCCCAAATGCTAGAGTTTCTTTGTAACAAGCTCAATATCTCTAATTACGATAACCTTATCCCCGGCGGCCGCTATCACAATTTTAAAGACTTCATTGCGTTTCCAAATGTTGGGCGAGAGTACCTTGAAAATAAACCGCTTCCGCCAATGAAATGCGCCGATTTCGAAGGTTACGCTAACAGCTTTGATGCGATTAAAGCGAAAGATATTCTACTCTATTACCCCTACCACACTTTTGACCACATTAGTGAGTTGGTGCGCCAAGCCTCCTTCGATCCGAAAGTACTTAGTATCAAGATTAACATTTACCGTGTCGCGAAAGATTCTCGCTTGATGAACTCATTAATTGATGCGGTGCACAACGGCAAAAATGTCACAGTGGTCGTGGAGCTGCAGGCTCGCTTTGATGAAGAAGCCAATATCGAATGGTCAAAAGTGTTGACCGAAGCTGGTGTGCACGTCATCTTCGGAGCGCCTGGCCTTAAGATTCACTCAAAGCTACTGATGATCAGTCGCCGTGAAGGTGAAGAAATTATTCGCTACGCGCACATCGGCACAGGCAACTTCCATGAGAAGACGGCACGAATTTATACCGACTTCTCTCTCCTTACCGCAGATCAAGAAATCACTAACGAAGTTCGTAATGTCTTCGGTTACATTGAGAATCCATATCGCCCAGTGAAGTTCAATCACCTCATGGTATCTCCACGTAATTCTCGTACCCAAATCTACCGCTTAATTGATAATGAAATTGCGAATGCCAAGCTAGGAAAGAAAGCCGCTCTTACGATCAAGGTCAATAACCTAGTCGATAAGGGCATCGTCAATAAGCTATATGGAGCAAGTACGGCGGGAGTGAAAATAAATATGATCATTCGCGGCATGTGCTCATTAGTACCGGGCATTGAGGGGATCAGCGACAATATTCGCATCATCAGTATTGTTGACCGCTTTTTGGAACACCCACGCGTGGTGATTACCCATAACGATGGCGATCCGCAAGTCTATATCTCTTCTGCTGACTGGATGACAAGAAATATCGATCACCGCATTGAGGTGGCGGCGCCAGTCCGTGATCCACGTTTGAAACAGAGAATTATTGATATAACGAATATCCATTTTACCGATACAGTAAAGGCTCGTTTTATAGATAAGGAAATGAGCAACGCTTACGTACCACGAGGTAATCGCAAAAAAGTTCGTTCTCAAATCGCTATCTATGACTATCTTAAAAATATAGAAAAGCAAACTAGAAAACAAAATTCAGATGCCTCAAATACTTGAACAAGATACTCGCTACATTGCCGCGATAGACCTCGGCTCAAACAGTTTCCACATGGTGGTGGCCAAAGTTGTAGGCAGTGACTTACAACTGGTTAGCCGTCATAAACAGCGTGTTCGCTTAGCATCAGGACTCGACAGTGAATTGAACTTAAGTCATTCCGCGATGGAACGTGCGTTAGAGTGCTTAGCCATGTTCGCAGAGAGACTGCAAGGGCTTGATGAGTCGAATGTGCGTATCGCCGCGACACACACACTAAGACGCGCTAAAAATGCTCATCTATTCATTGAGCGTGCGAAAGAAGTGATGCCCTTCCCAATAGAAATCATCCCAGGGGAAGAAGAAGCCCGCTTGATTTACTTAGGTGTCGCTCACACTCAAGTAGAGTCAAACTCCAAGTTGGTCGTTGATATTGGCGGCGGCAGTACCGAAATGATCATTGGACAAGAGTTTGAACCTGAGCTTCTCAACAGTAAACAGATGGGATGCGTCAGCTTTACAGAGCAATATTTTAAAAACGGCAAACTGTCTGGGAAAAACTTCAATAAAGCGATGTTAGCCGCCGAGCAAAAACTCGAGTCCATCGCTTCAGCATACCGTAAAAAAGGCTGGGATATCGTGCTCGGCTCATCAGGAACCATCAAAGCGATTCAAGAAGTGCTAGTAGGATTAGGTTTTGAAGATGGCCTGATCACCGCGAAGAGACTGGACACGCTTATTGAAACTCTGTGTAATTTTGATTCAATTGAAGAGATTGAACTGACAGGTTTAACAGAAGAACGTAAGCCCGTATTCGCGGCAGGCGTGGCGATTTTGTCCGCCATTTTCAAAGCACTTCGCATTGAGCAGATGTTTTTCTCCGATGGTGCTCTGCGCGAAGGTCTGTTGTACGAAATGGAAGAGCGTTTTGCGCGCTCCGATATACGTATGCGCACAACTGAAAATTTAGCCAACAAACACCGGGTTGACTTAGAGCATGCTGCTCGTGTTAAAGGCCATGCACGTGAGATGTTATGTCAGGTGCGCTCTGAACTAGGCATTAAGAAAAAGAGTGAGTTATTTGACTTACTAGAATGGGCAGCATTGCTTCATGAAGTCGGATTAAGTATCAATTTACGTAGCTTCCATCGCCACTCTTTCTATATTCTGTTGCATTCCACTCTACAAGGCTTCAACCGTGAACAGCAATTAGTGCTCGCAACATTAGCCCGCTTCCAACGCAAAGCACTTAAACTGCAAGAACTGCCAGTTTTCAACCTCTACAAACAAAGTGACGTGATAAGCCTCATCAAAATATTACGACTTTCTATCGTATTAAATGGACAGCGTAACGAAGATCCATTGCCTGACATCACTTTATCCATCAAAAATGATGAATGGATTCTTACGTGCACAGATAAAGCATGGCTAGAAAACAACAAATTGCTTCATGCTGATTTACAGGAAGAACAAGAACGTTGGGACAGCGCGAAGTGGACACTCACTTTCTGATCTCGTGCTGTTCATACCTAAACAAAAAGTCGGCTTACAGGCCGACTTTTTTTAACTCTTCTTCTGCAAAATCTGCCGTAATGGGCACATAACCATCTTTCTCAACCAACGCTTGCCCCTGAGCGGAGAAAATAAAGCGAATAAACTCGGCTTCAATTGGTGTTAATGGGTAATCCGGGTGCTTATTCACGTAAACATATAAGTAACGTGATAGTGGGTACTTACCACTAACAATATGTTCTCGCGTTGGCGTCACATAGTCATTCCCCGTTTTTGCCACCGGAACTAAGCGTACGCCTGCTACTCGATAACCAACACCGGAATAACCAATTCCACTGATGGTTGACGCAACAGCTTGCACAACTGACGCGGAGCCTGGCTGCTCGTTAACTCGGGTTTTAAAGTCGCCGCCACATAAGGCATTGCTTTTGAAGTAACCATAAGTTCCAGAAACGGAGTTACGACCAAACAACTGTACGTTTCGCTTTGCCCACTGTGATTCAAGACCGAGTTGCTGCCAGTTTGTGACAAATTGACTTTCACCACAGCGCAGAGTTGCAGAAAACAAAGCATCTAACTGACTAAAGTTGAGCCCTTGAATTGGATTGTCTTGATGGACAAAAATACCGATAGCATCGATCGCAACCCTAAGCGCCGTTGGCTTGTAACCATGTTCACGTTCAAACGCTTCAACCTCTCTTAAACGCATCGGGCGACTCATGGGACCAAACTGAGCTGTTTGTTCGGTCAATGCTGGGGGCGCCGTGGAAGAGCCAGACGCTTGGACTTGCGCATTAATATTCGGGTAAATGGATTTAAACTCTTCAACCCAAAGTGTTGTCATGCCCGCAAGCGTATCGGAGCCGACAGAGAGCAAATTCCCGACAATCCCAGTCGTTTTATGATAATTCGGCAATGGTTTATCTTGAGCAACAGCCATACCGGAGCAAGCAAGAACCAGTAGACTGAACACTTTTGCGACTCTTAATGCCATTATTTCACCACCAAACGTTCAGGCAATACAAAAGAAAACTTACTGCCCACGCCCACTTCACTGTGAATTTCCAAATGAGAATCATGGTGGCTCAGCGCATGTTTCACAATAGCCAACCCTAACCCACTCCCTCCGGTATCGCGTGATCTTGCTTTATCGACGCGATAAAAACGCTCAGTAAGTCGATGGAGGTGCTGAGGCTCTATACCATCACCACTATCCTCCACCTCTAAGCATGCGCCTTGAGATGTCTGGAACCAACGAACATTAATGTTCGCGCCAGGCGGTGTGTATTTGACAGCATTATAAACGAGGTTAGAGATAGCACTACGTAACTGGTCGTCATCGCCCAGTACACGTAGGCTAGCATCAACATCAAATTTCAATTTATGTTGGTTGTCCCCACTAAGGCTGACCGCCTCTTTTTCTAGTACTTCTAGCATCGCAGGTACATTCACGACATCTTCAAGCTCATGCATAGGTGCCGCTTCAATTTTAGATAGCGTCAGTAGTTGGTTCACCAAACTGTTCATGCGGTTGAGCTGCTCCGTCATAACACCATGCGCTTTGCTCCACATTGGGCCCACAACCATGTCAGGATCTTCTGTCATCTCCAAATAACCTTGCAGCACCGTCATTGGTGTACGAAGTTCATGAGAAACGTTAGCAAAGAAGTTGCGGCGCATTCCCTCAAGTTGTTTTAACTGGCTAACATCACGCACCACCATCAAATGTTCACCTTCGGTATACGGTACGATACGTAGTTCTAGCATGCGTTCGACATTGAGTGGTGAGCGCATTTCCAATGGCTCAGAGAAGTCTTTCTTGTTGAGGTACTTGATAAAGTCAGGCGTACGAATGAGGTTGGAGATAGGTTGACCAGAGTCTTCCGGCCAATGGAAACCCAATAAGTGTTGAGCCAGTTTGTTACACCAAACGATATTGCCTTCAGCACGGAACACCACGACGGCATCGGGTAACGATTCCGCACCATTTCTGAATCGGCGAATGAGATTAGTAAGCTCTTTGCGTTTACGGCGTTGGCGCTGCTGTAAGCGATACAAGCCATTGAACAAAGATTCCCAGTTACCGCTACCAGACGGTGGCGTCAGGCGCTTTTCATCCCATAACCAAGAAGATAAACGTACTTGGTTATGCAAATGCCACACAAGCTGCAATGCCGTAGCTGCCAAAAGCAACCACGGCATATAACCGAATATCCAACCTACTATCACCCATGGGGTGTAAAAAAAAGCCAGCTCCCAGGCCAGCTTTTTCCACGTTAATCTTTCAACCACTCATAACTCCAGAAATGGTACCGATAAGCTGCGTGTTAATTTATGCCTTTGTCGAGAAGCGGTATCCAGCACCACGAACAGTTTGGATCAGCTTATCATGACCTGCGGCTTCCAATGCTTTACGCAGGCGGCGAATATGAACATCGACCGTACGATCTTCAACATACACGTTAGTACCCCAAACATTGTTTAATAGCTGCTCACGGCTATACACACGCTCTTGATGCGTCATGAAAAAATGTAGCATTTTAAACTCTGTTGGGCCCATATCTAATGGTGCATCATTAGCCGTGACACGGTGTGATACAGGATCAAGCTTCAATCCCTGCACATCAATTACGTCTTCCAGTGCGGTCGGGGTTACACGACGAATCACCGCTTTTAAACGGGCAACCAACTCTTTAGGAGAAAATGGCTTAGTAATGTAGTCATCCGCACCGACTTCTAAACCGCGCACTTTATCTTCTTCTTCACCACGAGCGGTAAGCATCACAACTGGAATGTTGCGCGTTAATTCCTCTCGCTTCATATGCTTGATGAAGTTAATGCCGCTGCCTCCTGGTAACATCCAATCCAGTAAAACTAAATCAGGGAAGGGTTCAGCCAGTTTGGTTACTGCAGTATCGTAATCTTCCGCTTCTACCGCTTGGTAACCTTTCTGCTCAAGTACGAAGCACAGCATTTCGCGAATAGGAGCTTCGTCTTCAACAACCAGAATCCTTCTAGACATAATTGAGTAACCTTATGTTCGTTGAGCTAATGAATTTAAGAGACAAAGCGCCTCTCTATGCATAAGCATTATCACTACCAATTATGACACTTTTGTGACCTTTGAAAACAAATTTTCATATAACTTTCTTTTGAGGTTCATTCGGATATTTTTCATTTCTATTAAGACATCAGCACAAAAATTCCCTATGATTAGTCCCTTGTCATCAAGCCTAGAGAAGATTTATGTGGTTTAAAAACTGTCTGGTATACCGCGTTAACCGCGAGGTTACTTTCAACGCCGAACAACTAGAAACTCAACTGTCTGAATTCCGATTCACCCCATGTGGCAGTCAAGATAAACAGAAATTTGGCTGGGTCAGTGCAATGGGTAGACATGGCGACATGATGACTCACGTGTCAGAAAACCGCATTCTGATTTGCGCCAAGAAAGAAGAGAAAATGCTACCTGCCTCAGTGATCAAAGAGTCATTGAATGCAAAAGTAGAAGCAATGGAAGCGCAAGAAGGTCGTCCTCTGAAGAAGAAAGAGAAAGACAACCTGAAAGATGACATCGTAATGGATTTACTGCCTCGCGCATTTAGCCGCAGCAGCCACACTCACGTGCTCATCATGCCAAAAGAAGGGTTCATCCTTGTTGACGCAAGCAGCTACAAAAAAGCGGAAGACGTATTAGCACTACTTCGTAAAACCATGGGTAGTTTACCTGTTGTTCCTGCCATTCCAGAAGTAGCGATTGAAACAACGCTAACCGAGTGGGTGAAAACGGGCGACACACCTCAAGGTATCACCATGATGGACGAAGCTGAGCTAAAATCCGTGCTTGAAGAAGGTGGCGTGATTCGTTGTAAGAAGCAAGAGCTGACCACAGATGAAATCCGCAACCACATCGCAGCAGATAAAGTCGTAACGAAGCTTGCACTTAATTGGCAAGATCGTATTGAATTCATCATGACAGAAGATGCGGGTATTAAGCGTCTAAAATTCTCTGATGAATTGAAAGATCAAAATGACGATATTCCACGTGAAGATCAAGCAGCTCGATTTGATGCAGACTTCTCTCTGATGTGTGGGGAGTTCAGTGCTTTCCTACCCAACCTATACGATGCGCTAGGCGGCTTACCAAATCCCAACGCTTAATATTGTATAAAGGTTAACCATAACGCCCTCACTTTTTTTGAGGGCGTTTTTCTATCTGAAGCACAATTACCCTAGTCACAGTTCACATTTTGACGTAAAATTTGCGCCCCATTTCCATTAGGTGGAATTGGCCTGACTTGTGATCAGATAAAAGAGAATTGAGCAATGACAACTGAGAAAGCATTCGTACCTGAGCTACTGTCTCCTGCGGGAAGCCTGAAAAACATGCGTTACGCATTCGCCTACGGCGCAGATGCAGTTTACGCTGGCCAACCTCGCTACAGCCTCCGCGTACGTAACAATGAGTTTAACCACGAAAACCTAAAAATCGGTATCGATGAAGCACATGCTCTAGGCAAAAAGCTTTATGTGGTATGTAACATTCAACCACACAACTCGAAGCTAAAAACCTTCATCCGTGATCTTAAACCAATCGTAGAAATGGGTCCTGACGCATTGATCATGTCAGATCCAGGCCTAATCATGATGGTTCGTGAAGCTTTCCCAGAAATGCCAATTCACCTTTCTGTACAAGCAAACGCTGTAAACTGGGCGACTGTTAAGTTCTGGGCAGCGAATGGCGTGGAACGAGTGATCGTTTCTCGCGAGCTATCTCTAGAAGAAATCGAAGAAATTCGTGAGCATTGTCCTGAAACTGAACTTGAAGTATTCGTTCACGGTGCATTATGCATGGCTTATTCTGGTCGTTGCCTACTTTCTGGTTACATAAACAAACGTGATCCTAACCAAGGCACTTGCACCAACGCGTGCCGTTGGGAATACAAAGTGGAAGAAGGCAAAGAAAACGACGCTGGTGATATTGTAGAGAAGTTTGACCCATCTGAAGCACAGCCTGTCGAAGTACAAGACGAACGCCCTGAAACCACAATTGGTCGTGGTAAACCAACGGATGAAGTCGTTCTACTTTCTGAAGCGCACCGTCCAGAAGAAAAAATGGCAGCGTACGAAGATGAACATGGTACTTACATCATGAACTCTAAAGACCTACGTGCGGTACAGCATGTTGAGCGCTTAACTAAGATGGGTGTGCACTCGCTGAAAATCGAAGGTCGTACTAAATCATTCTATTACTGTGCTCGTACTGCACAGGTTTACCGCAAAGCAATTGATGACGCTGTAGCAGGCCGACCATTTGATGAAAGCCTAATGGGTACACTAGAGAGCCTAGCTCACCGTGGCTATACCGAAGGCTTCCTACGTCGTCATACTCACGATACCTACCAAAATTACGATTACGGCTACTCAGTCTCTGATGCTCAACAGTTTGTCGGTGAGTTCACTGGTAAACGTCGTGGTGATATGGCTGAAGTAGAAGTGAAAAACAAATTCCTTGTCGGTGATAGTCTTGAGCTAATGACGCCAAAAGGTAATGTTGTTTTCACGCTAGAAGCGATGGAAAACCGTAAGTCAGAGTCTATTGAGGATGCCAAAGGGAATGGTCACTTCGTCTTCATTCCAGTACCAGCAGATCTAGATTTAGAATACGGTCTATTGATGCGTAACTTGAACTCAGGGCAGGACACCCGTAACCCGACTGGTAAGTAATCATGGCCTTGCTCATTACTGACAAATGCATCAACTGCGACATGTGCGATCCCGAATGCCCCAATGGGGCAATCAGCATGGGAGAAAGCATTTTCGAGATTGACCCAGCTCTATGTACAGAGTGTAAGGGACATTACGAAAAGCCGACCTGTCAGTCAGTGTGTCCGATTACAAAATGCATCATCACAGACCCGGATCATGTAGAAACAGAAGAGCAGTTACTGGAGAAGTTCGTGATTATTCAAGGGTTGGCATAAGAACAAGTAGGTTCAACTTTGGAGACAAAGTTGAACCTTTTTTTAACCCGACTTTTCAATAGGATAGATATTACAAAACAACTCTTTTTCAAAATGAGACTCTAACCTATCTCGCCAATTTTCTGCTTGGGAAACCGGCACAAGATAAAAGTTTTCTCGGCTCGTGTCCGTAACGAAAGCCATTCCATATTGCATCAGCTCGTAATGCACATCATTAACAAATCCGGGATCAAGACGCTGACGTCCTGTCAGGTGATTTACATCAACCCGAGTCAATAAGACCCCTTTCGTTTCACTGCTAAATCTGTGTCTTAACCACTCTGCAAATTCTTTTGCACAAATCATAGTCATGGTTTTATCCTTGATTTACTCTTCTAGCAGGAGAAGTATCCATTCCTGCATCACACACTTGTCTGCCTTGTTATTGCTTCGCTAGCCAACTGACAGACATATTGCTAAGAAACCAAAGTATCGTGACGAAAGATCTTTCTAAACAGAGAAGTTACGACTTATCTATACTACAACTCTTTGTTTAATTTAGATTTCTATATTATGTCACCAAAACTAATTAGGTTAGTTTTTGTATTGGTATTATTCACTGTAGACAAAAGTATGATGTTTCTCCAGTTTCATAAAAGAGATACGTAAGGGAATATAAACCTGTAGAGTCACTCTAGTTAGTAGAGATAAGTGATTGGCATTGCGGTGGAATCGCTTTTTTTCGCTTGGGCTTAGTAATAACTTTCGCAGACGGAGGCTTATCGATAGGCTTAACTTTCGGTCCCCAACTAGCAAGCTCTACCCCGCAACCATCACCAGCGGGAGGCAGAACTTGTTCAACACAATAGCCACTCGACTCAGGACAAGATAACCTGACGTGGAAGTGGTAATGATGCCCCCACCAAGGGCGAACTTTACGTAACCAAGAACGTTCTTTGCCTTCTTCTTGCGAGCAAAGCTGCTCCTTAATGACAGGATGTACAAAAATTCGTGCAACATCCTCACTCTGTGCAGCATATCGAATCAGCCTAAAGTGCCTATCTTCCCAGCGATGGTTAAGTATGGAATAGCCTTTTAAGTCCACCACACTCATTGGCTTAGGGAGTTGTAATTCGTTATAAGAAAGCGGTTGGTCAGCGAGTCTTAACCAGATATCAATATCTAACCCAGTTTGGTGACTAGAATGGCCAGAAGAAAACCTTCCTCCTCGTGGTAAAGACAGATCACCTATAAGCAGCGTTGTGTTGAGATTTTGATGAGCTTGAAGCGCTAGGTTTTCAATAAATTCTATCGTTTTAGGGTGCCCATAGTAGCGTTTCGTTTTACTACGTAAAACTTGATAACCAACGCCATCAAGAGGCAAAGGTAATGCGCCATCCAAACAACCGTTGGCATAACTACCAATAGAGGAAGAAGAGTTTAGGGTAGGGTTAGCAACAGACTCCCAAGGAGTAGAGTATACAGAAGCTGAGAAACATAAACCCAAAGATACAATGAAACTCAGCTTCATAGCTTTTAGCCTTTAGTAGTGTTCGCCATTATCGTAATAAGCTTTAGGGGATAAAGCTGAAAAGATAACTGCAACATCAATATCTGCACCAGCAATACCACGAACTTGCTGTGTAATAAGCTTAGCAACTTTATCTTGTACTTCCTGACCACGGTCAAACCAAAGCACTTCGACAAAAGGATATGCAGCACTCACCTCGCCCTCATTGAAAAACGTAGTGTAGATGTACTCAAAAGTAAAATCCTCACGCGGACAGTCCATCAGAGGCTGAAGTTCATCCGTCAGAGGCTTTGATAGTGCCTGAACAGCTTGCGGCTCTACAGCACGGAATCGAAAATGTGGCATAAACTTACTTCCTAATTATTAGCATTAACTCATGATAATAACAGGAACCAAGTCAGTAATCATCCAAGCCAATGTAACCACTAACCTTTTCTATACACGTCATATAGATCAAGTAGTAAATCAACTAGCTCACTAACGAAGAATAATGGGAGTATGAATAGAGGTAAGAAGGGGTAAAACGATACACCGAAGCTTAGTGACGCAATCTATTGCAAGGAAAAATAGAATGGCTTAAGTCACCGATGTAATATGTTCTTAAGATCAATGTGTATCAGATATCGACAACTATTCGAACTATTCGTTAGAAACGAAAAAGGCTCTGACCTAAGTCAGAGCCTTGAGATATGGCAGGGGTGGAGAGATTCGAACTCCCAACACGCGGATTTGGAATCCGCTGCTCTGCCAATTGGAGCTACACCCCTGCAGTTCGTGTTTAATGAGACGACTCTCAAATAAGTGGCGGAGTGGACGGGACTCGAACCCGCGACCCCCGGCGTGACAGGCCGGTATTCTAACCAACTGAACTACCACTCCGCAGTGGTATCACCCGCTTGTAATCAGCAAGTGTCCAAAATTTAAAGCCTGGCGATGTCCTACTCTCACATGGGGAAGCCCCACACTACCATCGGCGCTATTTCGTTTCACTTCTGAGTTCGGCATGGAAGTCAGGTGGGTCCAAAACGCTATGGTCGCCAAGC
>NZ_JAKKCK010000005.1:0-411140 GCF_021725735.1 Vibrio sp. J2-3(2022) | reverse complement strand
GTAACGCTGAGCGGTCATCGCTGATACGTTAGTGTTTACATTCACTGCCATGGTGATTTCTCCAATTGATTTTCCGGTATAGCGGTTTCCGACGTCTCGGAAAACCAAGTAGTTCTCTCAAAGTTACTTTTATTAACGGCGCTCAAACTGATTTCTTTAGGGAATTTTTTGGATTTTTTTGGAAAAAGTTCATTTGGAGAAGGAATCGTGATGAAGCAGATAAAAAAGCAAAAAAACGTCAAACTTTCGCTAAAGCTTCTTTTCGAGCTGTCGATACAGGCAGGTTTTGCGTTAAATTCGAGCGAGGTCGATCATTAGCCAAGTAAGGTTAATGCTAGGTTTGGCGCTTGTTTTGCTTGTGCAAGAATAGAAGTACTGACCTGCTGCAAGATCTGCTGCTTCACCATTTGCGTGGTTTCTTTCGCGTAGTCAGTGTCTTGGATACGACTGTTGGAAGCGGCTAAGTTTTCGTGGATGTTATCCAGATTATTGATCGCGTGATTAAAGCGGTTTTGATACGCGCCTAACTCAGCACGATGGCTATCAACGTACTTCATCGCAGTATCTAGGACGGCCACGGCTTGTTGCGCACCACCGACAGACGTAATGTCGATGTTATCAACCGCATCGTAACCTTTTAGCTGTAACCCCAGTTCACTCGCTAAGTCACCTGAAAACGATAAAGTGCCTGAAGCTTCTTCTCCAGCCATAAATAGCTGTAACTGACCTTCTTCATTCACCGATGCCGTGACTTTGTCAGTTTGACCATTGATATAAGTCGCAAGCTCTTCGATATCATCGCCAGCTTTGGCATTAATTTGAATGGTTTCCGTCTCACCAAAACGATTCGTAAATGACATACTAAGATCATTCGCACCGTCTTTTACTTTCCAATCAGAGCTTGCACGTCCATTTGCAATGTAACTAAAGCCGCCCATATCAATGCCATCACTGCGCATCGACTTTAATTCAACTTGCACAGCTTCACCTGACGCTGCACCGATTTGAAATGCCGACTTACCAAAGCTGCCATTGAGCAGTTTACGCCCACCAAAGGAGGTCGTTTCGGCAATGCGGTTTAGCTCATCGTTAAGTGCCGTCACTTCTTCTTGCAGTGCAGTGCGTTCCGCTTTGCTGTTTGAACCATTGGCTGACTGTAGCGACAAATCACGCATACGTTGCATGATATTGGTCACCTCATTCATCGCGCCTTCCGCAGTTTGCATGATGGAAATGCCGTCGTTCGCGTTACGTACCGCGACATCCAAACCACGCATTTGCGATTGCAGACGGTTGGAGATTTGCAGACCCGCAGCGTCATCCTTTGCGCTGTTAATACGCTTCCCTGAAGACAAACGCTCCATGGATTGGTTCAGCATGTCAGTTGCACTGGTCAAATGACGCTGTGCGACAAGTGCTGCAACATTGGTATTAACGGTGATCGCCACGAATAAAGGGTCCTAAAATTAAGGCTTTGAGTATTTATCGACCAAATAATCGAAAGGTTTAGTCTTTTTTGAAAAAGTCTGTGGAATAGAAAAGAAGAAAATAAAAGCCCTCCAATTGGAGGGCTTAAGAAATAAAGTCTGAGAACTTACTTGATGGCTAGCTCTGCTAGCATTTCTTGTGATGGAGCGAAGAAGTACGCACCAGTTACCGCTTTTGTGAAACGAAGCATTTGGTCTGTTTTACCATCTGTCACGCCGTACATACTTTCTAGCATCACTTTAATGTTATGAAGTGTATTGCAGTAAGAAATAAACAGCAGGCCATGAGGCCCTGTTACCGTCCCGTATGGCAAGCTATGACGAACAATCTTGAGACCTTTTCCTTCTTCTTTAATATCAACGCGACCGACGTGTGATGCAGCAGGAACGTCTTCTAGCTCGATAGAGTCTGGTTTGGTACGACCAATCACTTTTTCTTGCGCTTTGACATTCAAGCGATTCCAAGCGGCAAGGTTATGTTCAAAGCGTTGAGCCATGACATAACTGCCTCCAGCAAATAGGCCCTCTTTTACTAGAGCCACATCAGCGCGGGCCTCCCCTTTCGGGTTTTCTGTCCCATCAATAAAGTCTGTCATATCACGAGCATCAAGGTAACGGTACCCATACGTTTCGTCCACAATGGTGACATCTTGTGCCGTCTCTTCTAGAAACTTACGCAGAACATAAAAGTGCAAGTCGTGACGAGTAGAGTGACAGTGAATCAGCACATCAACATCCGTTGCAGGCGCTACGATGTCTCCTTCGCCAAGTTGAGTAAAATCAATAAGCTCTTCTGGCACGTCTACATTGAGGTGTTGCCAAAACGATTTTGTGAATGCGATAGAAAGGGTCAGCGCCGCGCCTGGCTGGGTAATATTTAACTCTTCCACTAACTTTGGTAGTGCTTTCAGCTTATCCAATACGTTTTCACGGTTTTGGTTCACTTTAAGTTGAGTGTACAGTGCAAATGGCCCTGCTTCTGGCACGATCGCCGTTTGAGCTTGTGACATTGAGGTTTCCTCTATACTTTGCCCCGGTGTGGGAAGTTATTGTTTTTAATTCTTCGAAGGCTGCTCTTCATTGCGCTCCAATTGTGGCACATGAAAACAGTCTTTTACCCATCTTCCATTTAGAAGATAGATCATAAACCAAGCTAATAAGGTAATGGTAAGGGCGTTTGCCCAGTTGAATACACCATGTTCCAGATACACATGATACATGGTCTGAGCCAGTTGGATACCGCACAAGATCAAAGTGATCTCTCGACCATAGCGAGTAATTCTGTTTACCCATCCTCTATCGGGTTGACGGAGCCCCATCAACCACATGAGAAGCAGGCTTGGAATGCCCATAGCCAAACCCAAATACAGCGTACTTGAGTCTGGATAAACAATAGCGAGTAGCTTACTGCCACTATCACGACTTACGCCTGCCATCGCAAACACAACCCATGAACGCACAAGAAACATCCATCCAAACCATAAAATAATCGGCGCTTTTAAAAATCCATGGGCGTCATATTGGTCAAACGAGTAGCGCACAACATCTTCTTCTTAATGTGATAAAACGCCACTTTAACCTATCATTTCAGAGTTGCAAGCCAGCAAAGATGAGAACTAAAGTTCATTTCATCATCTTACACAGGTAAACTAAACAAAGATTTACAATGACGTTGATGAGAAACATGAAAAAAAGAACTCCAGCTACCCCAGCGCCTTCTCAAGAAACTCAAGCCGAAGCGATGAGAATTGCCAAATCCACACAGAAACCGGGGCAAACCAAAGAGCAAACCAAGTTGATCGCTCAAGGTATCGAAAAAGGCATCGCACAATATAAGAAACAACAAAAAGAGCGCAATCGTCAAGCCGATAAAGCGAAGAAAAAACAGCAACGTGAAAAGCAACGTCAGCATGAAGAGACTATCGAACAAGACAACATCACCGACGATGCGCCAAACCATGTATCAAGCAAACTGCCTTGGATACTGCTCGCTCTGAGCTGGATTGGCTTTGCTGCTTACACAATATTGGGGAAATAGCTGATGATACGCCTGTTACTTGGACTTTTTGTCGTACTTCTCTCTGGATGTACGATGCCTTCTCACCTTACTCAGGCTCAAAGCCAAGATGTTCATATTCGCATTGACGCTCAGTTCAATCCTGATCGATGCGAATACAAAGGCGAAGTCACCGGAAGCGAGGGTCATTGGTATAACTACATTTTCATGACCAATGACGCGATGATGCAAGGCGCGATGAATGATTTAAAAAACAATGCCGCGGCTATCGATGCGGACACCGTTTTTATGGTCTCCCCGCAAGATTTTATCACCTCATTTAGCGTGCTGGGCTCCGCTTACCGCTGCAATGGATGACGCCTGAATATGAAAAAAGCCAGCAATTGCTGGCTTATGCACGAAATCCAAGACTGCTAGCGATATCTCTCTCCCGCTCTAGAACCCATTGGCTATCAAAAGGCCCCCAATCTGAAAGTTGATAATAGCCGTCATTATGACGTCGGCCATCTTGAACGAATATGAGTTCAATGCCGATCCCAGGTAACGCCTTGAGTACATCTTGAATTGTACGACGAGGCCACCCCGTTTTTTCGATCAACTTTGGCACATTCGGCCTTTCTAGGTTTTCCACCAACAAGGCCAAATATAGCCGCCTTGCAAAAACAGGACTCAATTCCATTGACACCTCCTAAAATTGTGCTGATTCATTATTTCGTTTTTGCTCAGCGAGATGTTGCGTTTGATCAATAACTCGACTTTTCCATTTGATTTAGACGATTTTTTATTCGATTTATAGTGCATTCATCGTAAATAAGTTACGTAACATCAGTTATCTCAATCTATCTGAAAATATTTTCCACCGCATTTTGTCAGTTTGATTGCTTCTTGATAGGATGCTATAGCAGCCAAATCACTTAAGTGCGTCTTAACCGCGCCAGTGAAAAATAGAACAAAGAAAAAAGGAAACACTATGTCGATTACCATGTTTGGTATTCCCAACTGCGATACGATCAAAAAAGCCAAAAAATGGTTAGAAGCTGAGGATATTGCTTACGACTTCCATGACTACCGTAAGCAAGGCGTTGATGTAGCTATGGTAAGCGAATTTTGTCGCGCTTTAGGTTGGGAACAGGTGCTCAACAAACGTGGCACGACCTACCGCCAACTGACACAAGAACAGAAAGACACGCTTAACGAAGAAAACGCGATCGCTCTTTTGGTAGAAAATCCGGCGATGATCAAGCGCCCAATTTTAAAAGTGAATGATCAACTTCATATCGGTTTTAAAGCTGATCAATACGCTACCATTTTCAACTCTTAAATAAAGGAATACTCAAGGATGACAGACAGTCCAGTATTGGCACTTGCTAAAGATCTGATCAGTAGACAATCTGTAACGCCGGAAGACGCAGGTTGTCAGGATTTGATGATCGAGCGCTTAAAAGCACTCGGGTTTGAAATTGAAGTAATGGTGTTTGAAGATACCACGAACTTCTGGGCTCGACGTGGTTCAGAAGCGCCACTATTTGCATTCGCTGGCCACACCGATGTGGTACCTGCTGGCAAACTGGAGCACTGGGATACACATCCGTTTGAACCAACTATTATTGATGGTTACCTACACGGTCGCGGTGCAGCGGACATGAAAGGGTCGCTAGCTGCTATGGTCGTTGCTGTCGAACGCTTCATTGCAGAAAACCCAGACCACAAAGGCTCAATCGGCTTTCTAATTACGTCGGATGAAGAAGGACCATTTATCAATGGTACCGTTCGTGTTGTAGAAACGTTGATGGCACGTGGCGAAAATATCGACATGTGTATCGTCGGTGAACCATCCAGCACCGAAGTGGTTGGCGATGTGGTGAAAAATGGACGTCGCGGTTCTATCACGGGCGATTTAACGGTAAAAGGAACACAAGGCCACGTGGCCTATCCTCACCTAGCCAATAACCCTGTGCACGAGTCTCTACTCGCGATTCATGAACTCGCAACAACAGAGTGGGACAAAGGAAATGATTATTTCCCACCAACCAGCTTCCAGATCCCGAACGTATCGGCTGGCACTGGTGCGTCTAACGTCATTCCTGGCGAGTTCCATGTTCAGTTCAACCTACGTTTTAGTACTGAGCTTAACAATGACGCAATTGTTCAGCGTGTTACCGAAACATTGGACAAGCATGAGCTGGACTACGATCTAAAATGGACATTCAACGGCGACCCATTCCTGACCGATACAGGCGCGCTGCTAGATGCGGTTGTTGCTGCTGTTGCCGACGTGAATGATACGAAGCCAGCCCTACTTACAACTGGCGGTACGTCTGATGGTCGCTTTATCGCTCGAATGGGTGGTCAAGTCGTAGAGTTAGGCCCTGTTAATGCTACGATTCATAAAGTGAACGAATGCGTGAAAGTGGACGATCTAGAAAAGTTGACTGACATGTACGAGAACACGTTGAAACACCTGTTAGCGAAGTAATCAGCGAGAACACCATGACACCAGAGCAACTCACCGGCACCACAGATTCTCATCTGCAATCCACTTTAGTGGGTCAAAAAGCGTTTCTACTCCACCCTGAAGTGGCTGACGATCTGCTAAAGATGATTGAAGCGGCAACAGAAGCAGGTTTTAAAATGGAAATCGCCAGTGGTTTTCGTGACTTCAACCGCCAAAAAGCGATCTGGAACGGGAAGTTTTCTGGTGAGTTGCCAATTCTCGACATCAACTCCCGCCCTTTAAATAAAGCAGAGTTAAATGACGAAGAAAAATTGATGGCCATTTTACGCTGGTCGGCACTGCCTGGAGGAAGTCGTCATCATTGGGGTTGTGATTTTGATGTCTATGCGCGCAATTTATTGCCTACTGACACCAAACTCAAGCTGGAGCCTTGGGAGTACCTTGAAGGCCACCAGCAAGCGTTCTACCAATGGTTAAAAGCCAACCTTGGTCGATTCGGCTTCTTCTTCCCTTATCAGCAAGATTTAGGTGGCGTTTCGATTGAGCCTTGGCACATTAGCCACCGCACTGTCGGGCAACAGTGCCTCGCGCAATTGACGCCTGATGTGCTCAGAAACCAGCTGATTCAGCAAAATCAGACCGACAACATTGCAGGGATTGACGTCATACTGAATAATTTGGATAACGTCGTTGCCAAATTTATTCACAATATCACGCCGCCGGAGGCTCTATGATAGAAATACTCACCAATCCTTGGGTCATTATCATTGTAGTGTTGAGCGTGGTCATTGGTAACATTGCCGCACTCAAATACACCGCAAAAATGAAGTTTGGTCAGATGGATAAAAGCCGTAAGAACGATTTAGATAAGCTGAACACGTTGGATAAACAGCGCTCCGCTGACGAGGAGAGCAACAAAGACGAGCCTCGTTAGTTAAACACCTACTTTATCCCGACACGCCGAATATAAGCATCAAAAAAGGGACCACTGGGTCCCTTTTCAATTATTGTGTAAACGTATCGCGTTAAGTTCGCTTTGGTTACTGCTTCACCGTCGCAGCCAATACAGGCGCTAGTGATTTCAAAAACTCTTCTTCTACTGGCTTACCAGAGGAATCCGTAATATTGATAGACGTACGGTTGCCTAAATCGCCAAGTAAGAATGTGTACTTACCAGCGTCTAACTCCACTGGTTTAACGCCGATATCGTTCCAGAATTCATCATCCGGAGACGCATATTTCGCAGTGATTGTGCCCTGAGACTGGCTACGCTCTTCAATCTTAAAGCCCATCTTAGGTAGAATATTAGGCAGACGTTGCCAAAGCATGTTGTATTGCGCGCGCGCGACAATCACAGGAAGCCCACTACGGTCTTTACCCATTGTAATTGGGATCTGTTTAACCAACTCTTGCGCTTTACGTTGTGCTTCTTCACGTACTTCTTGATCGTAGCGAGCGGTTACCAAGTTCGTCATGAACACATTGTAGCGCTCACGGTTGGTCGCCGTTACTTCTTTCACTTGATTGCCTTCACGCCAGTCAATAAGACTCACTTTAAAGCCGTGTCGACCATTTGCTTCAGCACGTACGATCTCATATCGGCTACCAATTTCCAGCTCTTCGTCTGGCGAATCCCACGTCACCCAACCCGTCTCGATGCGAGAATCTGTTTGGCTTTCAACTGGAATCTCGTTGGCCGCGACCATGTTTTGTACCGTTTGCCAAACTTTATCTAGTTCATCTTTACGAAGTAGCCAAAGTGTCACTTCACCATCACTACTGCGGTCCAGACGTGCACCAGGAATAAGCTCTAGGACTTGTTGAGGTGGACGAATGTCGACATCTTTACCTACACCACCAGCGTAGTTACCCTGAGGGATCTCATAGTTCGGGTAAAACTGTGGCTGTGCGCCTTGCGGGACATTCCACTCACCCAAATTGGGGGAGTTCAAATACTCGAAGTCATCTTTTGCTTGACGACGTTGATTGGCACCACCTGAACAGGCAGTCAATACGAATACAGCTAATGAACTTAACACTAACTGGCTTGAAAGCTTCATCTATACTCCTAAAACACCGAGGGCGCTTTGGCCCCCAGTATGAACTTCAATCCTAGTAACTCAACCTTAATAGCTCAATCTTAATAAATATGGGCATCGGTTAACGCCTGTTCGACGATCGGCTGCGATTTTTCAGAAAGTGTGGTTAAAGGAAGACGCAAACCACCTTCTTCAATCAAACCAAGCTTTTGCGCTGCCCATTTTACTGGGATAGGGCTTGCTTCAATGAAAAGGTTTTTGTGTAGAGTCATCAAGCGTTGGTTAATCGCTTCTGCTTCTTCATACTTACCTTCACTTGCCAAATGGAACATGTCTGCCATGTCTTTAGCTGCAATATTGTTCGTTACCGAAATAACACCATTGCCGCCAAGTTTCACAAAATCGAGACCCGTCGCATCATCGCCACTTAGTAAGATAAAATCTTCGCCACAAAGTTCACGGTGAATTGCAATTCGGTCCAAATCGCCCGTTGCATCTTTTAAAGCCACGATATTATCAAGCTTTGACAAGCGTGCCACTGTTTCTGGCTGCATATCAACAGCAGTACGGCCTGGTACGTTGTATAAAATTAGAGGCACATCACTCGCTTCAGCAATTGCCTTGTAGTGCAAGAACAAACCTTCTTGAGTTGGTTTGTTGTAATACGGTGTCACACTCAGGAAGCCAGCAATACCAGAATCAGCCAGTAATTTGCTAAATGTTACTGCCTCGTGGGTTGCATTTGCACCCGTGCCAGCAATCACAGGGATGCGACCGTCGGCAAACTCAACAGTTTTATTAACGACCTTTACATGCTCTTCAATGGTCAGTGTCGCTGACTCACCTGTTGTGCCTACTGCCACAATACCGTCTGTACCCGCTTCAACGTGGTACTCTACTAGCTTTTGCAGACTGTCAAAGTCTACTTCGCCATCTGCTTTGAATGGCGTAATCAGCGCTACGATACTTCCTGAAAACATGTTTATCTCCCTCATTTAACTCTTTCTGCATGGTACTGTAATGCGATTGAAAAACACAAGAGCGTAAACTCGCTTACAAAGTACAAATGAATGAATAATTATCAGTTGTTAGAGGTCTAGCAACTTAATTGCTCTATTTGGTTTGATTAGCGGCAATATTGATAATCGTGTTGGGCTTCGAGTGACTTTAGAATCTATCAGTGATTTGGAAAATACTGAAGTGCACAAGCCAGGAAAATATACTCTTGGGTTGCGCTCACCAAGTCAGACCTGAGTGAATAAAAAGACCAAACAATACGCAAGCACATCATGCAAACGTTTTATTCCCCCAAATCCCTCGTTTACTGCTTGCCTCCAATCGTTCACCTCAAGAGCCAACCTGCTTTTTTGTAAACTAAAAAAAGAACTGACTCGATATTTCTCCGCAATATCTGTGCTAACATCTCTCTATTGAAGAAAGGACAAGAAGCTCATTTATGAAGCAACATCTGGTACTTACAGCAGTTGGAACGGACCGTCCAGGCATTTGTAACCAAGTCGTACACCTCGTTACTCAAGCCGGTTGTAACATAGTCGATAGCCGTATCGCTATCTTTGGCAGCGAATTTACGCTAATCATGCTCCTAACTGGGAACGCCAGTAGCGTGACTCGAGTAGAAACGCAATTGCCCCTACTTGGCCAAGAGCATGACCTGATTACGATTATGAAGCGTACGGCAGCGCACGAATTGCTCGACAACAGCTACACAATGGAAGTGTTTATTGAGTCTGAAGACCGCCCAGGTCTGACTGAAAAATTTACTAAGTTCTTCGCGGATCAACAGATTGGTTTGGACTCTCTTAGCGCCCAAACTATCAGTAAGTCGAAAGTTCAACTCGATGCCGACCAATTCCACATTGCGATTACCGCATCAGTAAGTGCGGATTGTAACTTAATGCAATTACAAGAAGATTTCGATGAACTTTGTCAGTCGCTCAACGTACAAGGTTCTCTGAATTTCATTAAAAACACACTATAAAGTAAAGGAAATCACCATGAATACGCTGACAGCAGGCTCGCCAGCGCCAGCCTTCTCTTTGCTCGACCAAGACGGAAATACCGTTTCTCTTGAAGACTTTAAAGGCAAGAAAGTACTTTTCTACTTTTACCCTAAGGCGATGACGCCGGGTTGTACTACCCAAGCAAAAGGTCTTCGTGACATCAAAGCTGAACTCGATGCACACAACGTGGTGGTACTTGGCGTAAGCATCGACCCTGTAAAACGCCTAGGCAAATTCATCGAGCGTGATGATTTAAACTTCACCCTGCTTTCTGACGAAGATCATGCCGTTGCAGACCAATTTGGCGTTTGGGGCGAAAAGAAATTCATGGGTAAAGTATATGATGGTCTTCACCGCATTAGCTTCCTGATCAATGAAGAAGGCGTGATCGAACACGTGTTCAACAAGTTCAAAACCAAAGATCACCACGAAGTCGTATTAAATTACCTCAACGAAAACGCATAAGCGCGATCCGTTCTTCAAATAACAAAAAGCCCAGCAAACTGCTGGGCTTTCTTTTGAGCATTGTACTTTGGTAACGCCTACTCTTGTTCGACTGGTTCGTTTTCTTCCGCACTTGGTAAGGCATGCCATACGGCTTTAACTAGTGTCGCCAACGGAATGGCGAAGAATACGCCCCAAAAACCCCACAAGCCACCGAAGACTAACACTGCCACAATGATGGCAACTGGGTGTAAATTTACTGCCTCGGAAAACAGAACAGGAACCAACACATTACCATCCAGCGCTTGGATAATACCGTAAGCAAGCAGCAACCAATAAAACGGAGGTGCGAGACCCCATTGGAACAGACCAACGATGGCGACAGGCACGGTTACAGCAGCCGCGCCGATATAAGGAATTAACACAGATAGACCGACAGCTACGGCAAGCAGCGCCGAATAGCGAAGATCTAAAATGGCAAAAGTCACGTAACTCACGCCACCCACGATTAAAATCTCGAGCACTTTACCGCGAATGTAATTGGAGATCTGCTCGTTCATTTCATGCCAAACTTTATTCGCGAGTTTACGGTTTTTCGGCAAAACACCACTCGCGATTCTTAGCATCTCTTCTTTGTCTTTCAGTAAGAAGAAGATAAGTAGTGGCACTAAAATCAGGTATACCGCTAGCGTCGCAATACTGACTAATGACGCAAGTGAGCCTTTTACTACACTCTCACCAAGTCCCAACGCTTGGTTTTTGGCATTTGTCACCACGGTTTCTACAATTTCTAAGTTTGCTAACTCAGGATGACGTTCTGGTAGCGTGACAATAAACTTTTGTAACCCGTTGTACATGTTTGGAATATCGTTAATTAGATTACCGACCTGAGTCCAAATCGTCGGAACCAAACCAAACAAAGCGATCAACATCAATCCAACGAACATTAAGATCACGATGATGACCGACAAAGTGCGCGGCACGCCCATGCGACACATTTTTACGACTGGCCATTCAAGTAAATAAGCCAAAACGATCGCGACAAGCAATGGCGCAATCAAATGCCCAAAGAAGTAAATGGTGATAAAACCAAACAGCAAGATCGCGACGAGACTTACTGCATGAGGGTCTGAGAAACGTCGTTTATACCAACGACTAACCATTTCAAACATCTTATGCGGATTCCTTATTGAATACAGTCAATGTGTAGTGCTCTGATGTAGATTGGCAATCAACTGAGTACCCTTGGGCACTGAGATAGTTCACAATGTCTCGTTTAGAGCTGTTATCCACCACTTGAATAACAAGTTGATGATACTGCTGCGTTTCTCCTTGAAAGACTTCAGCAGCGTGACGCTTTGCAAGTAACAGTGCCATAGGGCAACGTTGTTCACGCAAATCAAGTAACATGGATTCCATTGTATTGCTCTGCACTTATGATAGGGTTGTATTGTAACGGCTTTTTGAGCTGGTGCTAGCACTTCTGACATGATTTAACCACATGCTGAAATGACTCGGATATAAAATAATTTACGAAACCAATTCATTTATTTCCGGTCTTATTGCTAGCTTATATCCTCGCGGATAACCAAAACGCATGTGGCGCTGTTGAGAGGTTCTCAGCCTCTAACCACATGCTTATGTATTTTGGAGAACCTTTTAAACGTATGTTAAAACGCACTCGCTCGCTAGTTTGCTTATGTCTTGCAGCTGCAATCAGTTCGCCGACAACTTATGCCAATAGCATTGACTTGCCAGACATTGGTACGGCTGCTGGTGGTACGCTCTCAATAGACCAAGAGTTGATTTACGGCGACGCCTATATGCGTATGCTCAGAGCCAGTAAACCTATCGTTAATGATCCTGTTATCAATGAATATATTGACGCTCTCGGGCACAGACTAGTAGCCAATGCGAACGATGTGAAAACGCCGTTTCACTTCTTTATGATTCGCGACCGCAATATTAACGCGTTCGCGTTTTTTGGTGGTTACGTAGCGTTGCACTCTGGGTTGTTTCTTCATGCGCGTTCAGAAAGTGAGTTGGCCTCTGTTGTTGCTCACGAGATTGCGCACGTCACACAACGCCACCTTGCGCGCAGCATGGAAGAGCAAGCACGTCGCTCTCCGGCCACATTGGCTGCACTCGCTGGCGCATTACTGCTTTCGATAGCCTCACCAGAAGCGGGGATGGCTGCAATTACGGCGGCAACCGCAGGTAACATGCAAAGCCAAATCAACTACACTCGCGCAAATGAGAAAGAAGCGGACCGCTTTGGTATTTCGACATTGGCAAAAGCTGGTTTTGATGTTCAAGCAATGCCACGTTTTTTTGGCCGTCTTGCAGATGAATATCGTTATGCGAGTAAACCGCCGCCAATGCTACTGACTCACCCACTACCTGAAGATCGAATTACCGATAGCCGTGCGCGAGCAAGGACCTATCCACCAATGCGAGTTGTGCCTTCAATAGACTATCACCTAGCGCGTGCGCGCATTGTTGCGCGGTACGCCGGCATTGACGGACAAGCTGCTTTAGGCTGGTTTGAGCGAACTCAAAAGAAAGCCTCTGCGGACATCACACCTGCTTTTGACTATGGGCGAGCACTCGTACATTTAGACAGCAAACGCTTGTCTCAAGCGGAACCTATTTTGAAAAAGTTGCTGGAGCAGGACCCAAGTAACCCGTTCTACCTGGATGCTATGACGGATTTATATATCGAGAAGAAGCAGCCAGAAAAAGCAACCGAGATGCTCCGTAAAGCGTTATCTCGGAACCCTCAAAATAAAGTATTGACCATTAACTATGCCAATGCGCTACTTGAGGACAATAAAAACGATCAAGCCACGCGAGTTCTTCAGCGATACACTCATGATTATCCTGAAGATACAAATGGCTGGCACCTAATATCGAAGAGCTACCACGCGCTAGGACGTAGTGATGAAGAGTTGGCTGCGCGAGCGGAAATTTTGGCGTTGCGAGCAAACTGGAATAAAGCGATTCAATATTATAGTGAAGCAAGTAAAATGGCCAAGTTGGGCAGCTTAGAGCAAGCTCGATACGATGCCCGTATTGACCAACTCATGATCCAAAGAGATCGATTCATGGCATTACAATAACGAAATGGAGAAAACCATGTCAGTCGTGATTTATCACAACCCTCGTTGCTCAAAGAGCCGTCAAACACTTGAACTGCTTGAGCAAAATGGTGTTACACCGGAAGTCGTCAAATACCTAGACACACCACTTAACGTAGATGAGCTAAAAGCGCTGTACGCACAACTTGGCTTTTCATCTGTACGTGAAATGATGCGCACCAAAGAAAGCGAATACAAAGAACTTGGCCTAGGCGAAGACTCTGTTAGCGATGAGCAATTGTTCGAAGCAATGGCGAAAAATCCAAAATTATTTGAGCGTCCGGTGGTAGTTGCCAACGGCAAAGCGAAAATTGGTCGACCACCAGAGCAAGTGTTGGATATTCTATAAATGGATTGCCAGATCCTTATTTTGTATTTCAGCCGTCACGGCTCGACAAAACAACTGGCAAGACAGATAGCAAGAGGAGTCGAATCGACTCCTCAATGCCAAGCAATTTTGCGTACAGTTGAAGAATTGTCACCTCACTCACACTCCCCTTCTGATCCAATTGTTACTCTAGAGGAACTGAAAACGTGCGACGGTCTAGCGTTTGGCAGTCCCGTCTGGTTTGGCAACATGGCTGCGCCTTTAAAGCACTTCTGGGATCAGACTACATCTTTATGGGTCAGTGGTGACTTAATCGATAAGCCAGCTTGTGTCTTTACCTCTTCCTCTTCGATGCATGGTGGTCAAGAAACAACGTTACAAAGCATGATGACCCCTTTGTTGCATCACGGGATGATGGTTTTGGGCATTCCTTATGCCGAACCAGAGTTACACACTACGCAGTCCGGAGGCACTCCGTATGGCGCCAGCAGTGTAGGCCATGAGGCAACCCTCAGCAGTGAAGAGATTCGTCTGGCACAACAATTAGGCAAAAGGCTGGCAACTGCAGCGTTAAAACTAAAAGTCTGTTAGTAAAATCAAGGATAGTTAATCGATGTCTGACTCTTTAGACCAAACACCACTCGGTACACAGGCTAAAACCTATCGTTACCTAGCTTTATTTGGCAACTTAGCCTTATTAGCCTGGGTCGCAATTTGGCAGCTTGCGTTGTCCCCTCACCCTCACCTCAGCAGCACAACACTTGCTATTGCTTGGTGTATTCCGCTATTACTTCCGTTGCCTGGTATTTTGGCTGGTAAGCCTTACACTCATGCTTGGGCTAACTTTGTTCTTATGCTGTATTTCTTGCATGCGCTGACCATCCTTTATGTGGATGGTGGAGAACGTTGGCTTGCGGCAGTAGAGTTGCTCCTGACTTCACTCGGTTTCGCTGGCAATATTTTGTTTGCTAGAGCGAGAGGCAAAGAGCTAGGTCTTAAGTTGAAGCGCCTCTCTCAAGTAGAAAAAGAAGAAAAAGCGAAATTCAATAAATAACGCCAATCGCAGTCAATCACTGATCATTGGTTCGAATACTAATTTAGAAAACAAAAAGAGTCGCTATTGCGACTCTTTTTTACGCTTACCACATTGGTGTTTGATCCTTGCGCTTGACGCCTGGAACGCTATCAACGCAATTACGATGCCGAGCGCCACTCGTAGATCAAGTCATACTGTTCTCGGGCAGGCTCCACAATCATCGGCTGAGTTGGGTGCGTTTCGTCCTTTGCTTCCGCCGCGATATCCGCAGGCACTTCAGACTGCACTTTTTCTACCATAGCTGTATCTTTAGCTTCATTCATCGGAGCAATTGGCTCTGCTTCTTGAGTTAAAGCTGGGGCATCAACTTCACCCAAAGGATCTTCAAAAACCATTAATTGAGAAATAGAAGAAGCTTCTTTCTCAAAAGCTTGTTGAGATGCCAAAAGATGGATGTTGAGCGTCAGCTCATCACCTTGGACACGCTTAATTTCCGTACCCGCAACCGAATTAAGTTGTTTTAACGCATTCTCTAAACGGAAGAAGTCCGTGGCAGACGTTACATTAAGGACTTTCACCGCCAACGCTTTTGAAGATTTTCCAGATACTACCACTGCGCTCTTACTCGCGTAGTAGTCAGCGATGCCATCAACCATCTCAGCAATGGCATTGGCGCCTGATGCGGAACCGTTACGCGGAGAGCGCTGTGCTTCAACAATTCTCATTGGTGATTGATCGTATAACGTCCAGCGAATTTGTTCACCTTGAGCGCGCACAACTAAAACGGCATCCGCTGGGTAGCGCTGGCTCGCTTGGCCAATTGGCTCAATAAAGCCGCCCCAAAGATCAGAAACATTAACACCAGTTACATCATCAAAATCACCAACTGGGATCGTAATCGGCAAGCCTCTCGATTTCGCAGCACTGCGAAGTGCTACAACGTTTGAAGATTCAGAATGTTCCCACGCGATGTTACGATCGTAACCCTGTTCTTCAACCATCCAAACTAAAATATTGGCACGATTTGGCGACCAAGATGGCAATTGTGCTTGTGTTAAAAGAGAGCTGATTTGGTCGCTGTTAAACAACATTTTTAAGCTCGCTTTTCCATCAACCTGCCCATAGCTCAGTTGGGAAATGTAACGCGCACTTGAACCAAGTGCCTTTTTAATCACTGGATTGCTTAAAGAGGATTGAGAACCGGTCGCTCGAACAATCACATCCTGCATACCTTGTTGACGAGCCAGAGACTCACCGTCGTTCTGCTCACTGTCGATAACCACTTCGGCACGATAGATATCCACCTGAGTTAATGCATATACTGGTAGGGACAACCAACCTATCAGTAAGAGAGCTAAATAGCGCATAGTTTTTATAATCCTCTGAACAAGAACCCGAATAATAAGCAACTATCAAATCTTGAGCAAGGCAAGTACTGAGTAAATTGTCTGTATTATGACCAGCTTTGTTAACTCGGGTCTCAATGAGCACTCTAGTGTTGTTTTTCATAATAAACTCATTGCTTATCCAGCTATCTCAACAAGTTAGACAGTTCGTTTTTCATCGTCACGCAAGACTCGTAAAAGAGGCCAATTTGCAAGCAACTAACTCTCAAAAACGCTATTTATGGGAAAGATTCAATCGAAAGTTTGATCCATGCAACGTTGTAAACGATTGCAGGATGATAGTATTCGCCGGATTTGTCTGCGTATCTTGAAAATAGGGAATTATTATGAAAAACGCGTTACAAGGCGCTCAAATGCTCTTTGTCGCTTTTGGTGCTTTGGTGCTTGTGCCGCTGCTAACTGGCCTTGATCCAAATGTCGCCCTCTTTGGTGCCGGTGTCGGTACTCTCCTCTTCCAATTAATGACTAAACGTTCTGTTCCCATCTTCCTTGCCTCTTCTTTTGCGTTTATTGCTCCTATTATGTTCGGTATCCAAACTTGGGGTATCGGCGCAACGATGGGCGGCTTAATGGCAGCGGGCCTGGTTTATGTGGCTCTAGGGGCGATGATCAAAGTGCGTGGTGTTGGATTTATCCATAAAATTCTCCCGCCTGTTGTCGTTGGCCCTGTGATCATGGTGATTGGTCTTGGCCTTGCTCCAACAGCAGTGAACATGGCGGTAGGTAAAACCGGTGATGGTGCTGCACAGCTTGTTAATGGTGATGCTGCGATCATCATCTCGGCGGTCTCACTGCTCACAACCATTGTACTAAGCGTGTTTGCAAAAGGCTTTTTGAAGCTCGTTCCAATTGTCGGTGGTATTCTTGCAGGTTACTCTGTTTCTCTATTCTACGGGGTGGTTGATTTCACTCCAGTAGCACAAGCGGCTTGGCTAGCTATGCCAAATTTCACCGCGCCAGAGTTCAACATAAACGCAATCTTGTTCATGATTCCTGTCGCTATCGCACCAGCAGTAGAGCACGTAGGTGACATGCTTGCTATCTCAAACGTTACAGGTAAAAACTACCTGAAAAAACCTGGCCTTCATCGCACAATCGCAGGTGACGGGGTGGCAACTATCGCAGCCTCGATGGTGGGTGCTCCACCAAACACCACTTACAGTGAAGTAACAGGAGCGGTAATGCTAACCAAAGCATTTAACCCTGTGATCATGACTTGGGCTGCGATCACTGCAATCGTACTTGCATTGGTAGGTAAGCTAGGCGCGGTTCTTCAAACGATTCCAGTACCTGTCATGGGCGGTATCATGATTCTGCTGTTCGGCTCTATCGCCACGGTAGGCCTCAACACACTGATCAAGAATAACGTTGATTTACATAAGTCTCGTAACCTAGTGATCGTTGCCGTAACACTTGTATTTGGTATTGGCGGTATGGCTTTCGGTATTGGTGAGTTCAGCCTACAAGGTGTGAGCCTATGCGGTATCGTGGCAATTATTCTTAACCTTGTGCTACCAAACGATTTAGGTGAAAACCACGTTGTAGATAACGCACAAATGGAAGAAGAGAACGCGAAATAGTGCGTCTGCGCTGCTTTACTGAGTGGCACATTTTATTCTTCTCGTATTATAGATATAAAAAAGGCTTGGTTTTCACCAAGCCTTTGTTTTTTCTGTTCAGTCGTAGTAATACATTAAAGAATTACTTAGTACCGAAGATCTTATCACCTGCATCACCTAGACCCGGTACGATGTAGCCTTTGTCATTTAGCTTCTCATCGATGGCCGCAGTGTATAGCTCCACATCTGGGTGTGCTTTTTCTAGCGCTTCAATACCTTCTGGAGCAGCAACAAGTACCAACACTTTGATTTGGTTACAACCTTTCTCTTTTAGAAGATCAATCGTAGCAATCATAGAACCACCCGTTGCAAGCATTGGGTCAACAACAAGCGCAATACGCTCATCGATGTTAGAAGCAAGCTTGTTGAAGTAAGGAACTGGCTCAAGTGTTTCTTCATCACGGTAAATACCAACAACACTGATACGTGCGCTTGGCATGTGCTCAAGAACACCGTCCATCATGCCTAGACCTGCACGTAGGATTGGTACTACGGTTACTTTTTTACCTTTAATTTGGTCTACTTCTACCGGACCGTTCCAACCATCAATGGTCACTTTTTCTGTTTCAAAGTCTGACGTTGCTTCGTAAGTAAGTAGGCTACCGACCTCAGTCGCTAACTCACGAAAACGTTTTGTGCTGATGTCACCTTCTCTCATTAGACCAATTTTATGTTTTACTAGAGGGTGCTTTACTTCAACAACTTTCATGTCCATCTCCGGCTATAGTTGGCAATATTTAAACAAACCTTCAGATTATACATGATTTTCACAGGGATATCAGGATAAATCACTAAAGAAAAAAACGGACGCAAACGTTTGCTATCTGTGTTTAAGCACTGTTAGAATAGCGCCGTTTTCATATCCAACTTAATACCGAGGACTTCCCTGTGAGTGGTAACAACTCTTCTCTTAGCTATAAAGACGCTGGTGTAGATATTGATGCAGGCAACGCGCTTGTGGATCGTATTAAGGGTGCGGTAAAACGTACTCGTCGCCCTGAAGTTATGGGTGGTATCGGTGGTTTTGGCGCGCTATGCGAATTGCCAACCAAATACAAACAACCTGTACTGGTTTCTGGTACTGATGGCGTAGGTACTAAGCTTCGCCTAGCACTGGATATGAACAAGCACGACACTATCGGCATCGACCTTGTTGCGATGTGTGTAAATGATCTTATCGTGCAAGGCGCAGAGCCACTGTTCTTCCTAGATTATTACGCAACAGGCAAACTAGACGTTGATACCGCAGCGGATGTTGTTTCAGGTATCGCTGAAGGGTGTGTTCAAGCAGGTTGCGCCCTAATTGGTGGCGAAACAGCAGAGATGCCTGGCATGTATGAAGGCGAAGACTACGATGTAGCTGGTTTCTGTGTTGGCGTCGTCGAAAAAGAAGACGTGATCGACGGCACGAAAGTCGCTGCTGGTGATGCACTTATCGCTGTTGGCTCAAGCGGCCCACACTCAAACGGTTACTCCCTTATCCGTAAAATCCTAGAAGTATCTGGCGCAGATAAGAACGAAGAACTAGCAGGTCGCACTATCGGTGAGCACCTACTAGAACCAACTAAGATTTACATCAAATCAGCACTTAAGATGATTGAGAAACACGACATCCATGCGATTTCTCATATCACTGGTGGTGGTTTCTGGGAAAACATCCCACGTGTTCTGCCTGAAGGCACAAAAGCAGTTATCGATGGTAACAGCTGGGAATGGCCAGTGATCTTCAAGTGGCTACAAGAGAAAGGCAACGTCGACACACACGAAATGTACCGTACGTTCAACTGTGGTGTGGGTCTAATCGTTGCACTACCTAAAGACCAAGCGGAAGCCGCGGTTGCTCTTCTTCAAGAAGAAGGTGAAAACGCATGGGTGATTGGTCAAATCGCGCAAGCTGAAGCGAATGAAGAGCAAGTTGAAATCCAATAATTTGCAAATCGAGCTCACAAGATAAAAAGAATGAGGACACTAGATGACTAGGTCCTCATTTTGCTATCTAGAACAATAAAAACCATTCTATTAGTAGGTAGTTTAGAAGCTACATAACTCTAACCTACCATACCAAGGCACTCTCGACATCATGAAAAACCATACCCTAAAAAACATTGTGGTCCTCATCTCGGGTAACGGAAGTAACCTGCAAGCTATCTTGGAAGCTTGCGAAAACAGCATGCCAAACGCACGAGTGGCAGCCGTGTTCTCTAACAAAGCAGATGCTTTTGGTTTAGAACGTGCAAAAAACTTTGATGTAGACGGTCACTTTGTCGACCCTAAAGCATTCGACTCGCGTAAAAGCTTTGATGCAGAGCTAATGAGTCAAATCGATGAATACCAACCAGACGTGATTATTCTGGCGGGCTACATGCGTATTCTGAGCAGCGAGTTTGTTTCTCATTACATGGGTAAGATGATCAATATCCACCCTTCTCTTCTACCAAAATATCCTGGGCTACACACACACCAGAGAGCAATAGATGCTGGCGACAAAGAACATGGTACGAGTGTGCACTTTGTAACGGAAGAGCTTGATGGTGGCCCTGTCATACTGCAAGCAAAAGTTCCGGTGTTCGAAGACGATAATGCTAGTGTACTTGCAGCACGTGTGCAGGCTCAGGAGCACCGAATCTACCCTATGGTGGCTAAGTGGTTGGTAGACGAGCGGTTGATCATGAAGGATGGTAAAGCCTATTTAGATGGCGCAGAACTTGGCGCACACGGCTACGCCTCCGATGAGTAGTCCTGAATACCAAACTCCAAACACAAAAGAGCAGCCTGAGAGCTGCCTTTTGTTATTTTGAAACATATAAAACTGATTCAAGAAAGCCGCAGTGCGACTAGAAACCTAAAACCCAACATTCTAAAAAATCCCATAACCACTTGAGTAACACGACACTCGGAAAGTAGATTCTGAATCTGGTTCGTTCCTCACCGTTCAGAATGACGTGGTGTTTTATGAGAAATTTCTATCAGTTCCATCTTTCCGGCAAGCCTTAGCGAGACTAGGAACCTAGAAAGTATGAGAGTTCACCAGTATACGCATTCGGTTAAAAAACGTATAAAAATAAAGCTCGCGATTAAGCGAGCTTTACGAGTTGTTCCGAATTAACCGCTATTCTAACGGCTCAGTTGGCGCCTGATTGCCCGGTTTCGCCGCTGCAAACGGCACATTCACCAGTTCAGAGGCATTGTTTTTCACAAGTTCACCTAGGTGAAACAAGCCGTATTCGCCAGGTTTCATCCGCTGCCAAGCTTCGTTACCCGTTAAAGGTTGAGTCGCGATCACAGAAACAATGTCATGTGGCGTTGTTTCTTCTTGGAAGTTAATTTCCACATCTTCATCAAGCAAAGCGGCTTTACCAAACGGTGCGCGTCTTGTGATCCAATACAAATGATTGGTGCAATACGTCATTACATACTCACCATCACTCAGAAGCATGTTAAATACACCCTTCTCTCTTAGCTCATCACAACATTTAGCAACATATAAGAATACCGATTCCATATCCTTTGGTGGCTCAGGATATCGATCTTCCATTTGCTTCAACAACCAGCAAAATGCCAGTTCACTATCTGTCTCACCGACAGGTCGGTGTCGACCCGTATGTAAGTCTTGATAGCCTGAGAGCTGACCGTTGTGCGCAAACGTCCAATACCTCCCCCACAGCTCACGTGTAAAAGGGTGAGTATTTTCTAAATTAACGCCGCCACGATTCGCCTGTCGGATATGGCTAACGACAGCGCGACTTTTGATGGGATAATTTTGCACTAACTCTGCAATTTGCGACTCACAACTTGGCTTGGGATCTTTGAAAGTTCGAAAACCTTTCCCTTCGTAGAAGGTAATTCCCCATCCGTCACGGTGTGGGCCAGTTCGACCTCCACGCTGCATGAGCCCGGTAAAACTGAAACAAATATCCGTCGGAACATTAGCGCTCATACCGAGCAATTCACACATGATTTAAAAAACTCCCTAACAACACAGCTCGAAAAGGTGGCCGTGAAACGACTATTCCATCTCTTTTTCAATCAACTGAATGATGATATGAATAATCTTAATATGAATTTCCTGAATGCGGTCCGCATAACCAAAGTGTGGCACGCGGATTTCAATATCGGCAAGCCCTGCCATTTTGCCGCCATCTTTGCCTGTTAGCGCAATCGTCTTCATGCCTTTCGCTTGCGCCGCTTCAATCGCTTTAAGGATGTTACCTGAGTTACCTGAAGTCGACAGACCAAACAGTACGTCACCTTTTCGGCCTACCGCTTCTACATAACGGGAAAACACGAAGTCATAACCAAAGTCATTACTCACGCAAGAAAGGTGGCTTGGATCTGAAATAGCAATACCAGCATAGCCAGGACGGTTTTCTCGGTAACGGCCTGTTAACTCTTCGGCAAAGTGCATCGAATCACAGTGAGAACCACCGTTACCACATGACAGTACTTTACCATCTTGCTTGAATGAGTCAGCAATCATTTTCGCCGCTGCTTCGATTTGCGCAATGTTATGGTCATCGCTTAAAAATTTGTTGAGCACTTCAGCAGCTTCGTTTAATTCACTTCTAATCAGATCATGGTACATAAGACGTTCTCTTTATTATTTCGGCTTCAGTCAGTCCTAGATTCACTGAGCAAATTGTTCTGATACCAATTTGGTATCGGACATTTCATAAACCTGAACTCGGGTTTGATTACTCTGAGTTTACCCACAAACGAGAATTAGTGTCGATAGTGAACCAACAGATTTAGATTGGTGATGGTAATAAACTTGTCAACTTGCTCATGAAACCATCACTCAAATCGCAACTTTAGAACTTTAACTCTACTTAGATCACTTTTTATCCAATCTTATGTTTTACATTTCCTTAATATTTTGATTACACTTAAACCAACTGGTTAGACCTCTTACCTAACATACAGACGTACAACACTTATAAAGTCTGAAAAGGAAAATACATATGGACATCTTGCTCTCAATCATCACGATGACGGTCGTGTTAGGCATTACGCTCTACCACCGCATGTCTCTCGTGAAATCTATTAGTTTACTCACAGCAGCTATGTTAGCGCTTACAGTAACAGGCGCGGTTGGCGTTACTGGTTGGACGATTTACGTTCTTGCTGCCGCTGTATTCGCGGTTCCTGGCGTACGTCAGTCTTTGATAAGTCGCAAAGCATTAGCGCTTTTCAAGAAAGTGCTGCCAGCTATGTCTCAAACCGAAAAAGAAGCGTTAGACGCAGGTACCGTCTGGTGGGAAGCCGAGCTATTTAAAGGCAAACCAGAGTGGCAAAAGCTTCACGCAATTCAAGCACCTAAATTAAGTGCAGAAGAACAAGCCTTTTTAGACGGTCCAGTGAATGAAGTGTGTGCCATGGTGAGCGATTTCCAAGTGACTCACGAACTCGCAGACTTACCGCCAGAAGTATGGCAATACCTGAAAGATCACAAATTCTTCGCCATGATCATTAAGAAAAAGTACGGTGGTCTGGAATTCTCAGCATACGCGCAATCACTAGTACTACAAAAACTAACGGGTGTTTCTGGCGTTCTATCGTCTACCGTTGGTGTTCCTAACTCTTTGGGTCCTGGTGAGCTACTGCAACACTACGGTACTGAAGATCAGAAAAACCATTACTTACCGCGCCTAGCTGAAGGTAAGGAAATCCCTTGTTTCGCCTTAACGAGTCCAGAAGCAGGCTCTGACGCTGGCTCTATTCCAGATTACGGTGTGGTTTGTAAAGGCGAATGGGAAGGAAAAGAAGTACTGGGTATGCGCCTGACTTGGAACAAGCGCTACATCACCCTAGCGCCAGTCGCAACGGTACTAGGCTTAGCATTTAAACTTCGCGATCCTGAAGGTTTGCTAGGCGACAAAGAAGATCTTGGCATCACTTGTGCGCTTATCCCAACTGATGTCAAAGGTGTTGAGATTGGTAACCGACACTTCCCGCTCAATGTGCCATTCCAAAATGGTCCAACGCGCGGTAAAGACATCTTTGTTCCTATCGATTTCATTATCGGTGGTGAAAAAATGGCGGGCCAAGGTTGGCGTATGCTGGTTGAGTGTCTATCGGTTGGTCGTGGTATCACGCTACCTTCAAACTCAACAGGTGGCATCAAAACTGCGGCAATGGCAACGGGCGCTTACTCACGCATTCGTCGCCAGTTCAAACAACCTATCGGTCACATGGAAGGCGTAGAAGAGCCATTGGCACGTCTTGGTGGTAATGCTTACGTGATGGATGCAGCAAGCAACTTAACCGTGGCAGGTATCGACTTAGGTGAAAAGCCATCAGTAATCTCAGCTATCGTGAAGTACCACTGTACTCATCGCGGTCAGCAAAGCATCATCGACGCAATGGACATCGTAGGCGGTAAAGGTATCTGTATGGGACCTTCTAACTTCCTAGCGCGTGGTTACCAAGGTGCGCCAATCGCGGTAACGGTTGAGGGTGCAAACATTTTAACACGCTCAATGATCATCTTTGGTCAAGGTGCGATTCGTTGTCACCCTTACGTTCTTGAAGAAATGAACGCAGCATATTCTGACGCTGGCGATGCAGTTGAGAAGTTCGATAAAGCGCTTGCGGGTCACGTGAGCTTTACCATGAGTAACCTCGTACGCAGTATCTGGTTTGGTTTGAGCGACGGTTTAGGTTCTTCATCACCAACCAAAGATGCAACCAAGCGTTACTACCAACAATTGAACCGTTACAGTGCAAACCTTGCTCTGCTATCGGATATCTCAATGGCAGTGCTAGGTGGCTCTTTGAAGCGTAAAGAGCGTCTATCAGCGCGTCTTGGTGACATTCTAAGCCAGCTATATTTAAGCTCTGCGACGTTGAAACGTTTTGAGCAAGATGGCCGCCCAGTCGAAGATTTACCATTAGTACACTGGGGTCTACAAGACAGTTTGAAACAAGCGGAAGTGGCGGTAGACGAATTCTTAGCAAACTTCCCGAACAAAGTGATTGGTCGTGCACTGCGCGTGTTAATCATGCCATTTGGTCGTGTACGCAAAGCGCCAAGCGATAAACTAGACAGCAAAGTGGCACGCATTCTACAAACGCCAAGTGCAACACGTTCACGCATTGGTCGCGGTCAGTACCTAGAGCCAACAGAGCACAACGCAGCAGGTAAGATTGAGCTTGCATTGTCTGTGATTCTTCAAGCTGAGCCTGTGTTTGACAAGGTATGTAAAGCGCAAGGTAAGCGTCGCCCATTCTTACGTTTGGATATAATTGCTCAGGAAGGGCTAGAGCAAGGCTTCATAACGCAAGAAGAAGCCGATCTACTCAGAGAAGCGGAACAGCATCGTCTAGATACAATCAACGTTGACGACTTTGAGCCGGAATTGCTCGCCGCAAAGCCGCTATACCCTCAGATGGATAGCGTTGCCTAACTCTCTAATCTGAAACCATAAAACGGGAGTGACAACTCCCGTTTTTTATTGCTACCAGAATAGCCTTCATAACACCTCACACCACGAAGAACCTCTGCGCAAGCGCAATAAAATCCACGCACTCCGAACCTTCCCCCGATTTCCAGTGATAACTAACTCACAGACGTTCCAAGCAAGCGGTGTATACTTTTAAGTAACTCACTCACATATATGGTAAATCCGTTGGCTAAAATATTATTCGCACAGTGGTTCCCTGGGCTTGTTCAGCTTAAGCATTATCAAAAAGAATGGTTTGTTAACGACTTTAGAGCCGCCTTTTCTGTTGTCGCGGTTGCCCTGCCAGTTGCCATTGCTTATGCACAGCTAACCGGGGTATCTGCAATTGTCGGTCTGTACTCGTGTGTACTGCCAATGTTGGTATACGCCATGATGGGCACATCTCGACAACTCATTGTCGGACCTGATGCAGCAACCTGTGCAGTGATTGCCGCCGTTGTTACGCCGCTTGCCGCGGGTGATCCTACAAAACATTGGCAGTTAGTCATGACCATGACAGCGATGACTGGTATTTGGTGTGTACTGGCCAGTCGTTTCAAGTTAGGGGTGTTTGCAGACTTCCTTTCTCGCCCGATTCTTTTGGGTCTACTCAACGGTGTCGCTCTCACAATTATCGTTGGTCAGTTTGCCAAAGTGGTCGGTTTGAAATACGAACAACGTTATTTGCTGGAACGCTTATGGGAGGCTCCACAACGATTAACCGAGCTTCATTGGCCTACCGTAACTCTGAGTATCGTGACGGTTGTCGTTTATTTACTCACCAAACGCTACCGACCAACTTGGCCTGCTGCCATGCTGGCGATACTCGTGACTACCGCGTCAGTTTGGTTTTTCCATTTACAAGAGATGGGCGTATCCGTAGTTGGGCTCACTCAAGGTGGTTTCCCTCAGTTTCAAACGCCGGAGTTTGAGCTAGGTGAAGTTCGTGAGCTAGTGGTCCCGGCGCTCAACCTTGCGATTGTCAGCTTTGTTAGCATGATGCTCACCGCGCGCAGTTTCGCCGCTAAAAACGGTTATGATATTGATGCAAATAAAGAGTTTCAGGCGTTGGGCTTTGCCAACATTGCCTCAGCGTTTTCGCAAGGTTTCGCGATAAGCGGAGCTGACTCACGCACAGCGGTAAATGATGCAAATGGCGGTAAATCTCAATTAGTTTCGATTGTCGCCGCAATCACCATTGCCATTATTGCGGTATTTATTTATGAGCCTTTACAGTTTATTCCCATCGCATCACTTGGTGTCGTGTTGATCATCGCATCCCTGTCGCTGCTCGATCTCAAAGCCATTTGGAAATTAAAATCTCGTGACAAAGATGCGTTCTATCTAGCAATCATCACTTTTATTTCTGTTTTGATCGTAGGCGTAATACCGGGGATCACTTTGGCGGTACTGCTAGGGCTGTTTCAATTTTTACGTATTGTCATGCGACCGAGTGATCAGCTACTTGGCTTGGATGAAAAAGGCACCATTCGGACCATCGACGACTCAGGAAAAGCTTCGCCTATTCCTGGAATGGTGATTTACCGCTTTAACTCGCCGCTGACTTACTTCAACGCACCTTACTTTAAACGCCGAGTGTTAGAGCAAGTAGAACATCACAAAGACGCAAGTTGCGTTGTCATCGACGCCGTATCGAGCTTTACTCACTTAGATCTCAGTGTGATGGCAACACTGGCAGATATTCACAATACTTTAAAAAAGAGAGGCGTACGCTTAATCCTCGCAGGAAGGAAACGACGCTTACGTCAATGGTGTGAGCTTACTGGTATCAGCACCAGTGAAGGAGGCATCTTACTGCGAGCCGATATGTACCTTGCCATTAAACTTAGTGGCTGTTACATCAGTGCTGTGGGTGAGGGACAAATTCCTACTGTTCAAAAAGAGCCTGATTTAGAGCAGCCACCCAAACCAATTCCAGAAGTGGCTTAAATGGAAATTTAATATAGAAAACAGGAGATTAAACTCCTGTTTTCAAGTGCTTATCTTCACAGCTGAATACGTATTACGCCTTCGGCTTAAACTTTTTTGTCATCCCTTGGCTTTTAGGAGCCACCAGCCTATAACCAAGCTTTTCGTAAAAGACCGGCTCATCAGCAATCATAGAAACGTAAGAGCCTTCAAGTGCAACAGAAGAAAGATAACCGTCGATGTATTCCATGACTTTTCTACCTAAACCGTTACCTTGATAATCAGAATCAACGGCAACGTCGACAATTTCGAAGTTACACGCCCCGTCACCAACAACCCGACCCATTGCAATGAGCTTTCCCTCATCCCGAACAGATACACCATATAACGAATTGGGTAGACCAATTTCAGCAGCTTTCAACGATTTGGGTGATAGCCCGGCTTTGACGCGCATATCACAGTATTCTTTCGGGCTTGGCACGTGTTCTTCATATCTTATTGTCATTATGTACGACTCCTTTGTATCACCTTGGAGCTTACATAACCAAACTGTATAAATAAACAGTTAAACGTTGAAAAGATGCTCCCATTAAGCACACAAAGTATCGGGTCTGGAAAAGAAGCCACCGACAACTCTGACGCCATAATAGATATAAGTTGCTCTGAAGCTAGACATTCCTTTTTCTAAACATGTTTCTCTCAACAACGTATCCGCATGCTTTCGAGCACTTTGTGGCAACACCTCTTCCCTCATGAGTTGGTAAAGAGCATCATGCACTAAAGAAGCTTTCATAATGTTTTTTGTGTCTAACGCTGGCCCACTCGCTCCATCCCATGCATAGCCCTTTTTAATCGTTAACACGCCTTGTTTGGACAAACTAAGAAAAGGGCTGTCATACACCTGACTCACTGAAATGCGAGTCTCAATCTTTTCTTCAGAGTGGAGAGTGTATTTGTACTTCTGACGCTTTTTGTATTTCATAACCTAACAGCCTAGCTAACTTCAGTGGGAGGAACGGAGATGACTCTCAAATTAGAGTTTCTCAGAGAGTTTTTTCAAGTAGGACTTAGCAAGCTCATGGTTATCTCTACTCAACCACTTAATACAATCAAAGAGTTCCCAGATCAGGCCTTGATCACCACTGGTATAAACTGGGAAATCTTCATGCTTTGGCGCAGGTTCATCAGTAACCATGCCCGCAATCACATCAGCTTTATCAAATAAAGTCTTAAATGGCTTAGAAAGTTTGAAGGGCTCACAGAGATCTAAACAATGAATCTCTGCACTGGTTAGGTCATTAAAAATGTATTTTTTGAAACACGCATTTTCGTTGTGCTCTCCCTCAAGGCGATAAAAAATGTCTTTATTAGCTTCAAACTGGATAAAACAAAGCTCTGAGGCTTTATGGAAGTTGTTTTGAGTAAAGACAACAACATCAGCGTCCGAAATACGGTCACCTTTTCCTGATGACAATGAACCAAGCAATACCGCAGCAACAACGTCTTTTTCAGAATAAAAGGCATCATAAGCAGACTCAACCAAGGCCTTTTGTCGTGGTAAATGCTCTAGTTCTAACGCTCCAATTGTCATAACTCACTCCGTCGATACGCACTAAAATCAAGTCGAAACGTAAAGAGTATCATGCGAGCTTTATTATGATTAATCAACGTTAAATCATTGTGTTACTTTAAAATAAAGTGATTAATGACCATAAGAAACATCAAATTCTGTCTCAAACTTAAACTGAAAAAAAACGGAGCCGATTGGCTCCGTTTCTCGCTTTATGTGTTACTACTATTTCTTTGGCACTTCTAACTGCATCTCTGGCATGGCATCGCGTTTCGCTTTAATTTTGCGCCAGACTATCCATGCAATGATCACAATCAGCAGCATTATCACGTTACCCACCGCGATAATAATCATGCTGCGCTTACGCTCAGCCTCCCGCTCAGCGATAATTTGCTTTTCCATTTCAATACGGTGCTGCTCGGCTAATTCAGCTTCTTTTGCAATTCGAGCGGCTTCTAGATCAACTTCATCAACAACACTGAAGGTTTGCTCTGGAATAGGAAACACTAGTGGACGTTGCGTCGCTAAATCAGTGGCAAAGATCTCGCCGCGCCATGCGTACTTACCAAGCTCAGCGTCGTTATTGAGATTCAGCGTGGTTCTCATTCCATCTTTAGAAACCTGCCCTTGGCTGTAGATAACGAAGCCATCGGGTGCATCTTGTTCCACCGTGACTGCGATTGAGCCTGGCGCGATCATACCTTGCTCACCACTCACCACCAATTGGTGTGGTTTGTCAGGATTGCGCGCCTGAATAAAAGTACGAGAAATGGGGTTCGGATAAACCAAGATGACTTGCTCTTGCGCTCGTAAGAATACGCCATTACCAGAGGTGATTCGCGCACGGTACTTACCGGGCTCAACGTCTATTGGTAGTTGGACAGTGAACACACCATCCCCTGCTTTTTCATCCAAGCCGCGGCCATCATCAGCAAACTCACCCACAACCATCGGCACTGGACGTGCTTCTTTGATCAACTCATCTTCATTTTCGACAAACTTGGTAAATGTCACGCGTAGATTCACGCGGTCAAGGAAGTCGCGCAGTACAAGAGGTTTGTCGTCGGAGGTTAGGCGAGCTGTAAACTTAAGCGCTTCCCCATTATATAACCGGTTTGGGAACACATCCGTGCTGAGCTTTAAGTGAGAAATTAAGCGGATGTTATTTTTAGGAGTGACTTTCCCCACAGCCTGCCATGGGCCTGGCATAGGGTTGTCAACGGAGATAATATCGAGTGAGGCTTCTTGGTACCAACGTACATTGTCGTAGGCGTCCCAAGCATAGTACTTTTTACCGTCAGGGCGGACTAAAACAACTGGCTGAGAACTTTGCTCACGATAAACTAAAAAAGTGATCTGCTCGATGGTTGGATCCACTCGAAAGCGATTGTCTAACAAAGACATAGCAGATTCACTCGATGCACTCGATGCACTCGATGCACTCGAGAGACTACTCCATATCGCTAAAAACGCGACCAACAAAGCCCTCAGCATAGCTTCTCCTATTGATGCCAAATACAGTCGTTCACCAACTCTAATCTTTTTTGGTGAGCTTCTAGTTCATCGGCACTTGCGCGCAAAACCTTTAGCGCTTTTCTTCCTTCAATACGACGAATGGTTTCTACCCCACCCTCTTGTTTATTCGCGTTAAATTCTAGACTCGTTTGACCACCCGTCATAAAGAGGTAAACGTCGGCTAGAATCTCCGCATCGAGCAAAGCTCCGTGGAGTGTACGGTGCGAGTTATCAATACCGTAGCGTTCACATAAGATATCAAGGTTGTTTCGCTTGCCAGGGAAGATTTTCTTCGCCATAGCAAGGGTATCGGTCACCTTGCAGTAGTCGTCCGTTTTGCCGATGTTGGGATCGAGCATGCCAAACTCGTAATCCATAAAGCCCGTATCGAAGGGTGCGTTGTGGGCAACAAGTTCTGCGCCTTTAATAAACTCAAGAAACTCTTGGTGCACGCTCGCGTATTCCGGTTTATCAACCAAGAATTCATCCGTAATACCGTGAACTTCAACCGCTTCTGGTTGGATTTCACGATCGGGTTTTAAATAAACGTGGAAGTGACGACCAGTCAGCTTACGGTTGATGATCTCCACGGCACCGATTTCAATAATGCGGTGTCCCATGTAGTGAGGACCACCCTCGCGGTTCATACCTGTGGTTTCGGTATCGAGAACGACAATGCGGTTATATTCAGAATTGCTGCTGGTATTCATAAGGTTATGTATGTCAGACTATGCTTTATTAAATGTTTCGGCTAATAGTACCAAAAAATATGACCAAACACGTTGAGATTTTCACTGACGGTTCTTGTTTAGGTAACCCAGGACCAGGTGGTTACGGCATTGTATTGCGTTACAAAGACGTAGAAAAGACGCTTTCCAAAGGCTACACGTTAACCACCAACAACCGTATGGAAATGTTGGCGGCTGTCGTCGCGCTGCAGACGTTAAAACAACCTTGCAAAGTCACTTTAACGACTGACAGCCAATATGTGCGCCAAGGTATTACTCAGTGGATCCATAACTGGAAGAAGCGTGGCTGGAAAACAGCGGATAAAAAACCCGTGAAGAATGCCGATCTATGGCAAGCTCTAGACAAAGAAACCGCACGCCATCAAGTTGAATGGCATTGGGTAAAAGGCCACGCGGGCCATCGTGAGAACGAAATTTGTGATGAGCTAGCCCGTACTGCTGCAGAAAACCCAACTGAGGAAGATACTGGTTACCAACCCTCTTAACGAGATTCTTTCCTCATAGTATTGCCCTCTCGATTCATCACCCCTAGTGGTGTGAGCTTTTTCTTCAAACGCCAATGCGGTTTGATAGGCTTGAGAGGGTATGTTCGTTTCCTTGCCACAATGTAATACAAACTCCCTGCAGGTGACGCCCAATCACCGAGACTGTTTTCCAACCATGTCCACATCGTGCGGTAGCGCTTCATCGGAAACAGCGCGTAACGGTCGCAATGAATCACTTGATAATTAAGTAACCCTAACCAGTCGTTGATGCGGTTCGACGTAAACATTCGTCCACTCCAAGGCAAATTATGTTTACGCCAAGGAAGCAAACTCGCTAATCCAGTCAAACTTAGTGGGTTAAATCCAGTGATTATCAAATAACCATCATCCATCATCACTCTATCGACTTCCCGTAGCAAACGGTGTGGATCGCTTGCATAGTCGAGCTGATGAGCGAGAATCACAACATCAAAGCTTTTTTCCAAAAAGGGCAATTCGTAACCATCTGCAATCACATTATGCAACGGGTTCTGGATATCTACGTTGACTTGGTGTTGAATGTTACAATTACAGCTGGTTAGCTCACAGCTCAACCCGCCCAGTTTGAGCATATGGTAACCGAAGAGTTTCGGACACCATTCATCAAGTCGGGTCTGGATTGACTCAAGCACCCACGGACCGTTGTTCATTGCTGACCAAGTCGACGGGTGTGGTATAGTTTTGTTGCTGAGTGCTGGTTTCATTAACCACCTGACTAAAATGGGTGACGGAGAACGAATCGTGTTAGAGATCAAAAGCATACCCGCATTTAATGATAATTACATCTGGCTGATACAAAATAGCGATAAACGTTGCGCAGTCGTTGATCCGGGCGATGCGAAGCCAGTGTTAGAATACTTGCAGGCTAACGAATTAACTTTAGAAGCGATTTTAATTACGCACCACCACAACGATCACATTGGTGGCGTTCCAGACTTAGTGCGTGCCTTTCCTGAAGTCGCCGTTGTGGGCCCGAAATCTGAACCAATTCCAACCCTAACCACCCCCATGGAAGAAGGCGACAAACTGGAGTTATTTGGCGAAATCTTTTTGGTGCTAGGTTTACCAGGCCATACCTTAGGTCATATCGGTTACGTTGGAGACGGAAAACTGTTTTGCGGTGACGTGTTGTTTTCCGCAGGCTGCGGTCGTATTTTTGAAGGTACGCCAGAGCAAATGTTTGAGTCACTAAACAAGCTAACGTCTCTACCAGAAGAAACTCAAGTCTTCTGCGCGCATGAATACACCGCGAGTAACGTGGCGTTTGCTTTAGCGGTTGAGCCTGATAATGAGCAGCTCCGTCAATATCGCGATGATGTAAACCGACTGCGAGCTCTAAACATTCCGACACTTCCAACAACAATACGCAAAGAAAAGTGGATTAATCCGTTCTTGCGAACCACCAATCCTGACGTGGTTCAATCTGTTGCTAGTCGCATTAAAAATAGCGATCCATGCTCGGTTTTTACTGCTTTGCGTGAGTGGAAGAACGAATTTTAACCATTTTCTGCTTGTAAGTTTGCAAGACCCCAGTATTATCAGGGGCTGATTTTTCGAGAAGCGCCACCGGCGCTTCTCTTACGTTTGGGGTTGATATAAATCTATTTGAATTTCTCCCCATTGCATAATTTAGAAGCTCTTTGCCTCTATTAATTAGTTAGTGTTTAAAAGATGTCTATTATCTTGCGACTGCCACGCACATTGTGTTGCGCGACAGGCAGGTGAAGATAAAAAGGCCCTAAATAGGCTGAATCCATGCGTTTGAAGTATACCTGGGCGTTGGCGTTGTTATTATCTGGCTGTCAATTGACTCAGTCAGACTCAACGTCTTCTACACCAGAAACCAATAAATCTGAGCAGACTGCAAAACAAAATGCAGCGAAGACTCAACCGGGCAACACATCGTCTTTAGCAAAAAAATCCGCTAACGACGCGCCTAAAGTTCTTTCCCCTCAGGAACAAGAAGATGTATGGCAACGTATCGCCATGCAACTTGAAATGGATATCCCAAACCATAAGAAAGTGGACTACTACCGTACGTGGTATCTAAAGCACCCGAATCACCTTTACACAGTGTCTAAGCGTGCGACTCCTTTTCTATACATGATCACAAAACGTATCGAAGAGCGTGGACTCCCAATGGAGCTTGCTTTGCTTCCTGTGGTGGAAAGCTCATTCGATGCCTTTGCCTACTCACACGGTAGCGCGGCTGGATTGTGGCAATTTGTCCCTGGCACCGGAAAGATGATGGGACTAGAGCAAAACTACTGGTATGACGGTCGCCGAGATGTGGCAGCAGCAACGGATGCCGCACTGGACTACCTTGTACAACTAAACGAGCGTTTTGATGGTAGCTGGGAGCATGCAATTGCTGCTTACAACAGTGGTGGTGGCCGTGTTTCTAGCGCAATTCGTAAGAATAAAAAGCTCGGTAAACCTACCGATTTCTTCTCATTGGACTTACCAAAAGAGACCAGCAGTTACGTACCTAAGCTGCTAGCTTTGGCTGATGTCATCGCAAACCAAGACAAGTACGGACTTAATATTCCTGCGATTCCAAACAAGCCTGTTCTAACGCTTGTCGATCCGAAAGAACAGCTTGACCTGGCCATTGCAGCAGATTATGCCGGCATTGGTGTGAAAGAGTTACAAAGTTACAACCCTGCATACAACCAATGGTCGACTGCGCCTGAAGGTCCGCACCAACTTTTGATTCCGGTAGAGAAAAAAGAGACTTTTCTCACTAAGGTGGAGAAAAACCGTGGTAAAGGGATGAAGGTCGCTCGCTACAAGGTGAAGTCTGGTGACTCTTTAAGTGTGCTAGCTAATAAATACGGCACAACCACAAAAGTGATTCGACGTGCAAACGGCCTGTCGAATAACAATATTCGTATTGGCCAATACCTACTGATTCCGACGTCAACAAAAGACGATGCGAAATACGCACTAACGGCACAAAATCGATTAAGCAAGACTCAATCACGTGCTCGTGGACAACTTAAGCTCACTCATGTCGTTCAGTCTGGAGAAAGTTTGTGGTCAATCGCACGTGAAAATAAAGTGTCGTATAAATCGTTAGCAAAATGGAATGGCATGGGCCCTAAAGATCCATTGCGTGTGGGTCAAAAGCTCGTGATTTGGAAGGACTCAGACAAAGGTGCTGTGATCCGTACCGTTTTCTACAACGTTCGCTCCGGTGACACCATTAGCGGCATTGCAAGCAAGTTCAAAGTAAAAACAAACGACATCGTAAAATGGAACTCGCTACACAAGAAAAAATACTTACAACCAGGTCAAAAACTTAAGTTGTACGTTGACGTAACGAAGGTAAGTGTATGAACCCATCAAGCAACCCACTTGTGATGCTGTTGGACATTTTTCGTTCTCCAACATCTTGCTTTCTAGCGCTTTACCAACGCGGCGGATGGGGATGGCAACCGTTCATCTTCTTGATGCTTAGTCCGTTTTTATTCTGGGGCGCTTACTTTTCGAATGTCGATTTCACGTGGCTTAGTGACCAACTAGCCGCGCAGTTTCAACAAATCGACCCAAAGCAGATTGAGCTATTAGAGCCAAACACGCTAATGGCAAGTGCGATCATCAATGATGTATTCAACCGCTTTGCCACCTTACTGTTGCTTGCGCTTTGGTTCTTTCTTGCAACGAAGGCAAGCAAGCAACAATATGGTTACTGGAAGTGGTTTGCCGCGTCGTGTGCAATCTTATTCCCAGCAGTATTGGGCGATATCGCAAGCTACGCGAGTCTGTTACTCAAGCATGGTCAGGTGATGACTTACGCAGCAGATTTAAACAGCCTCAATGGTCTATTAAAACTGCCGCTTACCAGCGAGTGGTCGCATTTTGCCAGCTCACTACCACTACTGCTGCCTTGGTATATTGTATTGGGCTACGGTGTTGTGCTTACTTGGACTGAGTTTGAACGTGGGCAAGCCTTGGTGATTGCAAGCCTGCCATGGGTATTCTTCTACGTTATTTGGGCGCTTTATATTGTAGTGACCTAAGCTAGTCATCTAACGTAAATGACAGTAACAATGGGTTATGATCGGAAGCGTCGCTCTGCGGCGCTTTCGCGTATTTGAGGGTCAGCCCTCGGTAAAATACGTGATCCAACGGTAATCCCGTTATAAATTGGACTCGATGATCAGGCGAGAACGTCACTTCTTGCAAGTCCGCGGCTTTTAAGGCCTGTCGCATCGCATTAACGCGAGATTCACTCCAACTATTGAAGTCTCCAGCGAATAGGATCGGCCCTGTATGATGCTTTAAAAGCATTTCAAGAGCCGTTAACTGAGAGACATACTCTTGCGTGCCAACCGTGAAGTTAATTGCATGTACATTCACCACAGCGAGTCTCTCGCCATTGCTTAATTGATATTGGCTGTATAGTGCAGACTTGGGTAAACGCAGCCAAGGCTCTTTAGACGTATAAGCACAGGCTTTTTCTGGTTGCCCTTGAGCGATACTAATCACACCCGCACCGCTGCCCAGCGCCTTAAAGGCACTCACTTGGTTGCTGACCCAGTTGCCATCCACCAACCATTGCTTAAAAGATGGTGTCATGCTGGCTTCTTGCAATAACAGCAGCTGCTTATCAGCAGAGAATTCATTGAGTGCGCTTTGCCAATTATTCCGGTTCTGTTTGTAGATATTCCAGACAAGTACATTGATTTCACCGCCCTGATCCAGAGCTTTTGAGCCGCTAAATTCGATACACCTAATATCCTGCGTCAGCTCTGAACCTGTTTGAGTAATGATTTGCGGCTGATCTGGTACGGTGAAAATAACCTGGAAGCCGACCAATACCGCCATAATAAGAAAAGCTAACGCCAGAAAAAAACGCTTAAACATACGACAAACCTGAATATACGCACCCTAAAACTGGAACAACCAACCTCGGGTTATTTGATTTCACTGAAAGTAAAAAACAAAAAAGGAGCCACTTGGCTCCCTTTTAGCATAATAAATACGAGACAGGTAACAAGAAACCTTAGATCGCGTCTTCGTCTTCTTCACCAGTACGGATACGAACCACACGCTCAACATCAGTAACAAAGATTTTACCATCACCAATTTTGCCGGTTTGCGCGGTTTCAATGATCGTCTCTACGCATTTATCAGCCACATCTTCCGTTACAACGATTTCGAGCTTCACTTTAGGCAGAAAGTCCACCATGTACTCTGCACCACGGTAAAGCTCGGTGTGACCTTTTTGGCGACCAAAGCCTTTCACTTCAGAGACGGTCATCCCTGTAATGCCAACTTCAGCTAGCGCTTCTCGAACATCATCCAATTTAAATGGCTTGATAATCGCTTCAATTTTTTTCATGTTCATCCCTTAAGCTTCAATCGATTGCGCTTATTATCGTTTAGCGTTTCGCAACATTCAATGTTTGTCTCTGATCCACCAGCGAAAATCCAGATTGAGCAAATTAACATGGCGAATATCGTGAGTTGATAAAACCCCAATGAGGACTGCTCAATGCCCAATCGTCCAAGCTTTTTCAGACTCGCGTTTACTTCAAACTTGCGTAGTAAGCCGCTAGATTAGCGATGTCTTCATCAGACAACAGTGAAGCTTGAGCTTGCATAACAGCAGCAAGACCACCTGTTCGCTCTTTGTTTTTATAGGCTTTAATTGAACTGATAATGTATTGCTCGTTTTGCCCTTTCAGGTTTGGGTAACCCGGAATGACAGCAATGCCGTCAGCGCCATGACACGCAGCGCATACTCCTGCCTTTGCTTGACCTGCTGTGGCATCTCCCGCAGCTAGAGCCTGCCCACTGAGCATGGTTAGCGCCACCATTGCGCCCATGATTGTTTTCTTCATTGCTTCACCTAATCAATTATTATTTAAGGATTTTTATATTTTATAATCGACATTGTGGCATGAATTTTCATTACCTGCGCCAAATAAGTTCACAATCTTGACCATTAAACGCCTGATCAACGAACAGATCTGCCACAGCAACGACTCGGTCTTGATACATCAAAATCGGAATTTGACGACGCAGCCAGCTTGGCACGTTGTATTCTTGGAACAACTTCTTCAGTTTTCGACTGTGATTACGCGTGGTTGGATGCGCTGATAAGCCTTCCGGATTGAAGGTCACGCGAAGCAATTCTGGCTGACTCGGAAGCGCAATCGTTGCGTTGCTAGAACTCGTCGTTAAGGTCAGCTCCCCTAGCCGCTCTGGAAGCGATAAAACGGTATCGACTTGAATCGTACTTTGCCACTCAGTGACGTCAGCGATTTCCGTTACCCAATAGAGACGATTTCGAAAACGGCGCACTTCACCTTGCTTAAGTTGTAGTTTGGGGTTGGCATCTTGCTGAGCTAATGCGACTTCATTCCAGATAAGATTGAGTTGTACCTGAGTCGGCATACTAGTATTAAGCTTAGCCAGCCACATACGAATCAAGCGCGCACGCGCTAATTCACTGTGCTTAGCCAGTTCTTCAATACTCAAACTTAGATCCGTTTGTAAAGCGCGTTCAAACACCGCGCTCAATAGTTCATCCAATAGCGCTTCTTGTTGAGCACATAAGCTTGCACTGCGCTGAACCGCTTGATGGATACTAGGCCAGCGACCAGACAATTCAGGGATAACACAATGACGAAGAAAGTTACGATCATAACGAGTATCTTGGTTGCTTTCGTCTTCCACCCACTCCAAGCCTAACTTAGTAGCCGCGTCTTCGATGGTCTTCCGCTTGATAGTAAGCAATGGTCGAACTAGGGATCCGCCAGAAAACGGCATACTCTCCGCCATCGAAGATAACCCTTTTGGCCCGCTGCCTCGCTTAAGAGCAAGGAGAAAAGTCTCTAGTTGATCATCAGCATGTTGGCCGGTCAACAGTATATCGCCTTCTTGAATGTACTTAGTTAAGGCTTGATAGCGAGCTTCACGAGCAAGAAGTTCAATACTTTCACCATTGCTTATGTCTAAGCTCACTCGCTCAATCGAGCATGATATGCCCACTTGTTTTGCCCAAAGTAAGCATTTATCGGCCCAATCATCGGCATTCGAGCTCAAACCATGGTGCACATACACAGCGTGACACTCTATCGAATGCGCTTGTTGATAGCGACTGAGTAATTCGAGTAAAAGACGTGAATCCACTCCTCCGCTAAACGCCAAGACAACCTTAGTGCCTGATTGATAGTAGCGGCCGAGAACTTGAGCAAAATGCGGGTAAAGCGATTCCATAAGCGATCCGATAGGTACAAAAAAGGGCTGGACTCTCATCCAACCCTTTCTATTTTAACTGTTATCACTTGAGATATCAGCTAACGCTTAATAGCAATCACCGAAATTAACAGTAACCGTAGCTCATTAGGCGCTGGTAACGACGTTCACGTAGCGTCTCTTCATCCAATTGTTCTAGATCTTCTAGCTGACGAAGTAGTGTTGCTTTCATATTCGCTGCCATTTGAACATGATCGCGATGAGCGCCGCCTAGTGGCTCTTCAATGATTTCGTCGATCAGTTCAAGCTCTTTAAGACGAGGAGCAGTTAGACCCATCGCTTCTGCAGCTTGCGGTGCTTTGTCAGAATCACGCCATAAGATTGAAGCACAACCTTCAGGAGAGATTACTGAGTATGTAGAGTACTGAAGCATGTTCACGTAGTCGCCTACACCAATTGCTAGTGCGCCGCCTGAACCACCTTCACCAACAACGTTACAGATTACTGGCACTTTAAGACCAGACATCACTTTTAGGTTTTTCGCGATAGCTTCAGATTGACCACGCTCTTCTGCGCCCACACCTGGGTACGCGCCAGCCGTATCGATAAATGTGATGATCGGCATGTTGAAACGCTCAGCCATTTCCATCAAACGTAGCGCTTTACGGTAACCTTCTGGTTTTGGCATACCAAAGTTACGTTTCACTTTCTCTTTGGTTTCACGACCTTTTTGGTGACCAATGATCATCACAGGGCGGCCTTCAAGGCGAGCCATGCCACCCACAATCGCTTTGTCGTCTGCAAACGCGCGGTCACCCGCTAATTCATCAAACTCCTCAAAAGCGTGTTGGATGTAATCCAGCGTGTAAGGACGTAGTGGGTGACGAGCCAGTTGAGCTGTTTCCCATGCGCCTAGGTCGCTGAAGGTTTTTTTCTTCAGCTCTAAGCTTTTCTTCTCAAGCTGTTCGATTTCTTTATCCAGGTCAATCGCAGAATCACCACCGTGACGAGAGACATCACGTAATGCTTCAATTTTCGCTTCTAGTTCTGCAATTGGCTTTTCAAATTCAAGAAAGTTTAGGCTCATCTATGAATCCTTGTTTACTCAGCGTCTAACATATTGCGCTGAATTTTTAGTTAAATTCGAGTTCTACCTGGCTTTTGCCAAGCAACTGTTTTAAATCGTCGAGTAATGTATCACTTGGCGTTACTCGCCACTCGGTGCCCAATGTTAACCGCGCTCTGGCGTCGGCACGCTGGTAGTATACATTGACGGGTACGGTTCCGGCTTTGTGCGGTTCTAAAATACGGCTGAACTGCTCAAAAAACTGATCGTTGATCTGATTTGCATCTATCGATACCGACAAACCACGAGCGTATTTCTCGCGCGCACTGCCGAGATCCATAACTTCACGCGCCGACATTTTAAGGCCACCGTTGAAGTCATCAAAGCTGACCTGTCCAGAAACGACCAAAATTCTGTCTTTTTCGAGAAGTTCAGCGTATCGATCCAGCGCATCGGAGAACAACATCACTTCCATGCGACCACTTCGGTCATCCAGTGTCATAATACCAATTCGTGTACCACGCTTGGTCGTCATTACACGAGCGGCAATAACCAAGCCGGCTACCGTGACAGATTGATCGCGGCGAGTGGGCGTTGCGTCTTTTAGTCGACAACTGGTGTATTTGTTTAGTTCCTTTACGTAGGCGTTAATTGGGTGCCCTGTCAAATATAGACCTAGGGTATCACGCTCGCCCTCTAACCACACTTTTTCTGGCCAAGGCGGAACCTGCGTATACTTATGCTCTACTTCTTCAGGTGCATCCGTTAGCACACCAAACATATCCGTTTGACCAAACGCCTCAGCTTGGTGATGTTGACTTGCTGCTTTTACCGCATCATTGAGTGACGCCATCATCGCCGCGCGGTGTGGGCCTAGTCGATCCAACGCGCCCGCGTAAATCAGCTTCTCTATCACTCGTTTATTGACGCGTTTTAGATCAACTCGAGCACAGAAATCAAATAGGTCTTTAAAGTGACCACCTTTATTTCTCGCCTCAAGAATCGCATCGATAGGACCTTCACCTACCCCTTTTATCGCACCAATACCGTAAACAATTGCGCCATTTTCATCAACATTAAAGCGATATAGGCCAGAGTTGATGTCTGGTGGCAGCACGGTGAGCTTCATACGGAAACACTCATCGACCAAGCCAACGACTTTTTCCGTGTTATCCATATCGGCTGTCATTACCGCAGCCATAAATTCGGCAGGATAATGTGTTTTCAACCAAAGAGTTTGATAAGAAACCAATGCATAAGCAGCAGAGTGCGATTTATTAAAACCATAACCAGCGAACTTCTCTACCAAGTCGAAGATTTTCATCGCCAACTCGCCATCGATACCGTTCTTTATCGCACCTTCTTCAAAGATAGCACGTTGTTTTGCCATCTCTTCTGGCTTTTTCTTACCCATTGCACGACGGAGCATGTCCGCACCACCTAGCGTGTAACCCGCTAAGATCTGCGCAATCTGCATTACCTGCTCTTGGTACAGGATGATGCCGTAGGTTGGATCAAGCGTCTCTTTTAGCGACTCGTGTTGCCACTTTTCATCTGGATAAGAGATCGCCTCTCGGCCATGTTTACGGTCGATAAAGTTATCTACCATGCCCGATTGCAAAGGACCCGGACGGAAGAGTGCTACCAATGCGATAATATCTTCGAAACAGTCTGGCTGAAGTCGTTTGATCAGCTCTTTCATGCCTCGAGATTCAAGCTGGAATACTGCTGTCGTTTCAGAGTTTTGCAACAAACGGAAAGAGGCTGGGTCTTCTAACGGTATGGATTCAATTTGAACCGGTTCTTTACCTTCTCGCTCTAGACGTGGGTTAATCAGCCCTAACGCCCAGTCAATAATGGTTAAGGTACGTAAACCCAAGAAGTCAAACTTAACTAGGCCAGCGGTCTCAACATCGTTTTTATCAAATTGAGTAACCGGAAAGTGACCTTCAGCGTCTGCATAAATTGGCGCAAAATCGGTAATTGTTGTAGGTGAAATTACAACACCACCAGCGTGTTTACCGGCGTTTCGCGTACAGCCTTCCAAAATATGACACATGTCGATGAGTTCTTTAACTTCCTCATCGGCCTCATACAATTCAGGTAGTGCAGGTTCAGCTTTAAACGCCTTATCTAGCGTCATGCCTGGATCGGGCGGGATCAGCTTTGAAATACGATCAACAAAACCAAATGGATGGCCCAATACGCGGCCAACGTCACGGATTACCGCTTTTGCCGCCATGGTACCAAACGTGATGATCTGAGACACCGCGTCGCGACCATACATTTCTGCAACGTGGTCAATAACCTGGTCACGTTTATCCATACAGAAATCGACGTCGAAATCGGGCATCGAAACACGTTCTGGGTTCAAGAAACGTTCGAACAGCAAGTCGTATTCTAGTGGATCCAGATCGGTGATTTTTAATGCGTAAGCCACCAAAGAGCCGGCACCGGAACCACGTCCAGGACCTACAGGAATTCCATTATCTTTTGACCACTGGATGAACTCCATTACGATCAAGAAGTAACCAGGGAATCCCATTTGGTTGATAACATCTAGCTCTATCTGAAGACGTTCATCATATTCAGGGCGGCGACGTTTCCTCTCTTCCTCATCTGGAAATAGGAACTCTAAACGCTCTTCCAAGCCCTCTCGGGATTTCATGACTAAGAACTCAGTCTCTTTCATCCCTTCAGTTGGGAAGGCCGGTAGGAAGTATTCCCCTAGGCGCACAGTCACGTTACAACGCTTCGCTATCTCGACACTGTTTTCTAACGCTTCAGGAATATCAGCAAACAGCTCGCACATTTCTTCTTCTGTACGAAGATATTGCTGCGGACTGTAGTTTTTTGGCCTACGCGGATCTTCTAATGTGTAACCATCGTGAATCGCTACGCGTATTTCATGAGCATCAAATAGGTCTGGACTCAGGAATACAACTTCATTGGTCGCCACTACTGGCAAGTCTTGCTGCTCTGCCAATTCAACTGCAAAGTGAAGATAAGTTTCTTCATCTGGACGACCGGTACGAAGTAACTCAAGATAAAAGCGATCTGGAAAATACTGTTTATAAAAATCAACACACCCTTGCACTATTTGACGGTTGCCTTTCAAAAGGCCGCGACCAATTTCCCCGCTTTTACCGCCGGATAATACAATCAAGCCTTCAGACATTTCAGCCAACCAGGCTTTATCAATCACAGGGTGGTGTTGAACATGTCCGCGTAAGTACGCTTTTGATATCAATAACGTCAGGTTCTTATAACCCACATTATCCGCCGCAAGCAAAGTCACTTGTGTCAGCTCTTCACCAAACTCGTCCGACTGCATTTTAAAGTCAGCACCAATGATCGGTTTAACACCACTGCCATGCGCCGTACCGTAAAACTTCACCAAACCACATAGGTTGGTAAAGTCGGTCAACGCCATTGCGGGCATGCCGAGCTCAGCAACTTTCTTTACGATTGGCGGAACTTTGTTGAGGCCATCCACCATCGAGAAGTCACTATGAACACGCAGGTGGATGAATTTGGGATCTGACATTAACAGGTACCGTGTAACTCTATTTTGTTGGGGATTCTAACCTAAAGAGGTTGGGTTTATAACACCAATTAGATCGTTTGATTATTCTATGCCTAACGCTTTTTTTACTGGTTTGAAACTCTTTCGGTGTTCACTGATCACTCCGTGTTGCTCAATCGCTTCAAAGTGCGCTTTAGTTGGATAACCTTTGTGCTTCGCGAAGCCAAATTGTGGATGAAGTTTATCCAACTCTTCCATCTCTTGGTCACGCACGACTTTGGCAATAATGGAAGCCGCACTGATTTCGGCAACGCGTAGATCGCCTTTTACTACAGCTTGAGCATCCATTGTCAGCTCTGGACAACGGTTACCATCAATCAACACCAAATCAGGTTGAACCTGTAACCCCGCCACTGCACGCTGCATCGCAACCATGGTCGCCTGCAAAATATTCAGTTGATCAATTTCTTCAGGAGAACAACGCCCGACCGCCCACGCCAATGCTTTTTCTTTAATTTCAGGAAGCAGCGCCATGCGTTTCTTTTCGGTCAATTTTTTTGAATCGTTCAATCCTTCAATAGGATTGTTAGGATCAAGGATAACCGCAGCGGTGACGACGTCTCCCACCAAAGGGCCACGTCCTACCTCGTCGACTCCGGCCACAAGCTGATAACCTTGCGGATATTCAAACGGAGGGAGTTCAACTTTGGTTTTGGTCGCTTTTGGTTTAACAGCCATGATAAATCTCTATTTCTCAATCAATTTTAGAACCGCGTTTGCGGCTTGTTGATCCGCATCTTTACGGATCCAATGATGCATTTCCGTAAACTTATCTAACATCGGTTTATTGTCGCTTTCCAATAAGCGAGAAACCTCAGTAAACAAATTGTCTGGTGTGCACTCATCTTGTAGATATTCTTTGACGAGCTCATCATCCGCTAAGATATTCGGCAATGACACATACTTCGTTTTCAATAGACGTTTAGCTAAGAAAGCAGTAAATGCATTCACACGATAACCCACCACCATTGGACGCTTGAGAAGCATACACTCCAACGCTACGGTACCAGAGGCCAGCATCACGGCATCGGATGCGGTGATGACGTTACGTGCGGTGTCATCAACTAACTTGAAGTCCAACTCTGGTGCGAGCTCTTTCCATGCTTGTTCAAACTGCTCACGGCGTTTTTGATTAACAAGTGCGACAACAAACCCCAAGTCTGGAAATTTTTTATGAAGTAACTTGCAGGTTTCAATAAATGGCTCAGAGAGCATTTTTAACTCGCTACCACGACTGCCTGGCAGGACAGCAAGCCACTTTTTATCTTGTTCTAAACCAAGCAACTCACGTGCAGGCGCTTGTTCTGATTCAAGTGGGATGGAATCAGCCAAGGTATGACCAATGAACTCGCAAGGTACATTAAATTTGTCGTAGAACGCTTTCTCAAACGGAAGAAATGCTAGCACCAAGTTCGTTGCCGCTTCTATTTTAAAGATGCGCTTCTGACGCCAAGCCCAAACAGACGGACTCACGTAATGAACGGTTTTAATGCCCGCTTGCTTGAGGTCAAGCTCCAGGCGCAAGTTGAAGTCAGGAGCATCTATCCCGATGAAAACATCAGGCGGATTCTGAGTAAAATACTGAACGAGCTCAGCTTTCACTTTAAGAAGTCTCGGTAAGCGGCCTAAAACCTCGACTAACCCCATCACCGCAAGCTCTTCCATATCAAACAGAGACTCGCAACCTTGGGCTATCATTTTCGGACCGCCAATGCCTACGAACTCTGCGTCTGGATATTGCTGCTTTACTGCTTTGATAAAGCCTTCACCTAGCGTATCGCCAGACAATTCTCCGGCAATGATGCCAATACGTAATGGTCTTTCCATATCTACTTCGCTATTTTTCCTGTGCGCTATGGATAACGGTTTGCCTTATCCATAAAACACAAAAAGATCGTAACCTCAAATTCGGTCACGATCTTTTTATTTATTGGTTCATTCGCCAATTAACGAATAATGCCACGTTCCGTCGTTTCCAGAATATCTGAGAAACGCTTCACAGCCGGCCACTCTTGAGCCATTTCTGCAAGAATCGGTTTCACTTCTTCTAGCGTTTTACCAGAGCGGTAGATTTCTTTATACGCTTTTTGCAGCGCACGAATCTCTGGTTTCTCAAAACCATTGCGCTTCAAGCCAACTAGGTTCAAACCAAACGGCGTAGCATGGTTACCTTGAGCAAGAACGTAAGCAGGTACGTCCTGAACAACCGCAGAACAACCACCAACGTATGCATAAGCGCCTACCGTACAGAATGGGTGAATCGCAGACAGTGCCATCACACCGGCATAATCATCAACAGTAACGTGACCACCAAGAATCGAGTTATTACCGATATGAGTGTGGTTACCAATAACAACATCATGCGCAACGTGTGCATTCACACACAATAAGTTGTCATCACCAATGATCGTGGTTGCTTTGTCTTGCACTGTGCCACGGTGAACTTGGACCGCTTCACGAATGACGTTACGATCACCGATAACCACAGTTGTGTCTTCACCACCGTATTTTTTGTCTTGGTTTTCTTCGCCAATGACAGCATGCGGGAAAATACGGTTATCTTTGCCAATAGTCGTGTGACCTTTGATCACAACGTGAGACATCACTTCTGTGCCTTCACCAATTTCAACCGTAGAGGTGATGTACGTAAAAGGACCTACTGTTACGTTAGCACCAATTTTGGCGCCCTCTTCTACCACCGCTGCCGGGTGGATTTTAGCGGTTTCATGAATCATATTAAAACTCTCGACGAGCACACTTCAGTTCTGCAGAACATACCACTTCGCCGTCAACTTTTGCTACACCGCTAAATGCAGCAATGCCGCGACGTTCTTTCAGAAATTCTACCTCAATAACCAATTGGTCGCCCGGAACCACTGGTTTACGGAATTTCGCGCCGTCTACGCTTGCAAAGTAGTACAGTTCATTTTCTGTTGGTGCACCAAATGATTTAAATGCAAGTAAGCCTGTTGCCTGAGCCATTGCTTCTAAAATCAAAACACCTGGGAATACTGGTAGTTGAGGAAAGTGACCTGTGAACTGAGGTTCGTTAACCGACACGTTTTTAATCGCGTGAAGGTACTTCTCTTCTTGGAAGTCTATCACTCGGTCGATCAATAAGAATGGGTAGCGATGAGGTAGTAGCTCTTGAATTTCAGAGATGTTCATCGTTTTCTTTTCAGTAGTCAAAGTCGTCTTCCTATATCAATTTTTTGCCGCCAAGATGGCAAACGTGGCAACAGGTCGTAAAGCCGAATCGCTTTGCAATATACTAGCAAAATACGCACCATCTTGGAGTTAAATCTACTTAGAGCGCGTCATTATAGAAGAAAAAGACCCGCATTTCGCGAGTCTTCGTACAGAATATGGAACTAGAGCCTGTTAGCTTTCACGTTAAATACAGAGCGAAAGATAACTTGTTCTAACTTTCTTCTTTCTGTTCCAGCTGTTTTTCAACCGCTTTCAGGCGCTTATTCATCTCATCAATACGGTGAACTCGAGTTGCAGTTTTACGCCACTCTCTGTTCGTTTGTAGTGGAATACCTGATGAGTAAAGGCCTTTTTCTTCGATACTGCGCATTACCATGCCCATACCTGTAATCGCCACACCATCTGCGATAGTGATATGGCCATTCAGAACAGACGCGCCGCCAATCTGGCAGTACTTACCAATTTTTGTACTGCCCGCGACAATAGTACCACCAGGCATCACGGTACCATATCCGATCTGCACGTTGTGCGCGATTTGAAGTTGGTTATCCAGAATGACATTGTCTTCAATGATAGTATCTTCGAGTGCACCGCGGTCAATCGTAGTACAAGCACCAATCTCAACGCGGTTACCGATACGCACTGAACCAAGCTGAGGAATTTTAATCCACTCGCCTTTGTCATTCGCATAACCGAAGCCATCAGAGCCAATGACGGTGCCCGATTGAACAAGACAGTCATCACCCAATGACACTTCATGATAGATAGTGACATTAGCCCAAAGCTTGGTGTTATTCCCTAGCTTGGCGTTCTTACCGATAAAACAACCAGCGCCAACGCTTACGTTGTCGCCGAGTTCCACGCCCGTTTCAATCACGGCGTTAGCGCCGATTGTAACGTTCTCACCCATCTTAACGTCAGCGGCAATCACAGCACTTGGTGCAATATCGTCTGCCGGTTTTGGTGTGGTATCCATCGCTTGGACCACACGAGCAAATGCGACATAAGGGTCCGAAACCACTAGCGCATTTCCAACGCATTGCTCTTTATGCTCAGCCTTTACCATAACAACGGTAGCTTGGCACTCAGAAAGGTGTTTTGCGTATTTTGGGTTAGACAAGAAGGTTACATCACCTTCTTGTGCTTTATCCATTGGGGCAACACGGCTTACAACGAGAGACTCGTCACCAAACAGCTCACCCCCGGTAATTGTCGCCAATTCGGCTAATGTTAATGTCTTCATAACTTCTTATTTTAGAGCTTTAATTACGTCTTCAGAGATATTGTACTCTGGCTTGCCGTACTGCAAAGCAGAGATATCAATCACAAGATCGTAACCATTTTTGTCTGCGACTTTCTTAACTGCATCTTGAATCGTTTTGAAAAGCTTCGCTTTTTCTTCAGCTTCACGACGCGCACTTGCTTTTTCAAGTGCTTGTGCTTTCACTTTGTACTCGCTGTCTAGCTTCGCGATATCGATACGTAGCTTTTCAACTTCGTCTTGACCCAAAAGCTCGCCGTCACGTTGTAGCTTCTCAATCTTTGTTTTAGCTTGTGCTTGGATTGACTTCAGTTCATCAGCTTTGCTTTTGAAGTCTTTCTGCATTTTTTGTAGTACAACTTCACGTTGAGGAAGAGCTTGGAAAACTTGAGCTGTATTTACGTAAGCAATTTTCTGTGCAGCTTCTGCCGCATTTGCAAACATTGAAGAGCTCAGTACAAGAAGGCCAATCCCAGCCGCTTTGATCATTTTATTCAAAATATTTTCCTCTTTAGAAAGTTCTACCGATAGTGAATGTGAAGAACTCTTCATCATCGCCATCAAATTTCTTAATTGGTTTCGCTAGTGAGAAGACTAGTGGCCCCATTGGAGACATCCACTGCAACGCCGCACCGTAAGAAGAGCGGTAGTTGGTTGGATCTGAGTAATCGTAGTAGTAACGGTCACCATATTCCGCACCTGAATCGCGGTAGTCAAACTCCGTATCCCAAACACTTGCCATATCAAAGAAGATACTGGTACGAATTTGGTTTTGTACTTCTTCTGATGCAAATGGTGTTGGGACAATCAACTCAACACTTGCTAGCGCTACGGCGTTACCACCAACAGAGTCATCTGTTGCTGTATCTGCGCCATTGTTTGAACCAGATGTATCACGGTAAACCGCTTTAGGACCAACAGAGTTTGAGCCAAAGCCACGAAGCGATGTAAAGCCACCTGCGTAGTAGTTTTCGTAGAATGGGAACAAGTTATCGTTACCATCCGTTTGACCGTAACCATTACCGTAACCTAAGCGGCCACGGAACAAGAGGGTAAACTCGTGCTTTTTAGTCAATGGCACATACTGACGAACATCGTACTGCATTTTGAAATATTGAACGTCAGAGCCAGGTACGGTCATTTTATAGAATGCACGTTGATGGTTACCTGCTGTTGGGAAATAGCCACGGTTTAAGTTATTACGTGTCCAAGAGATATTGAAGTCGAAGTCGTTTGTGTTCAACGCTCCACTAGAATCAATGTTGTCTGCTTGTGCTCGTAAGAACTGCTCTACCTGCAAGTAAGGCGATAAGTTACCGATCTTGTTGTGCGTATAACCGACACCGAATTCAAAACGGTTCAACTCATCGAATGGGAAGCCCCACGTTAAGCTCGCGCCATAGCTTTCGTTGGTATAGTCAACGATATTGGCTTCTTTCGCTTCAAATTCGTTATAGAAAACCTTACCACCCAAGCTTACACCGTCTAAGTTCCAGTACGGATCACGGTAATCAAGACTGATGTTTTTCTGGTAGTCATTCATCATCGCGTTGATACCAACACGGTTACCACTACCAATGAAGTTATCTTGTTGCAGGCCAACCTGGAAGCTCACACCCGATTCTGTGCCGTAGCCAACACCGAAGTTAACGCTACCAGAGTTTGCTTCTTTGACAGAGTAAACTAGGTCAACTTGATCATCACTACCAGGAACTCGAACCGTCTGTACTTCAACATTTTCAAAGTAGCCCAAACGATTTAGACGAGTTTTACCCGTTTCAATCGATTTCGAGTTCAACCAACTGCCTTCCATCTGACGCATTTCACGACGAAGGACTTCATCTTTGGTTGAGTTATTACCCGTGAAGCGAATGTCACGAACATAAATTCGGTTACCCGGATCTACGTTAACGACCAAAGAAACTTCTTGATTCTCGTCGTCAAACTCAGGAATGGTATTCACTTGAGGATAAGCATAACCGGACTCACCAAGCACACGCTTAATCCCTTCTTCCATTGAAGTAACCAACGAGCCGTTGTATGTCTCATTGTCTTCAAATGGCACAAGTCTTTCGAACGTCGCTTCCTCGCCAATCAAATCACCACGGAACTTCACGTCCTTAACGGTGTAAACCTCGCCCTCTTCTAGACCAAGAGTAATGTATACCCCTTTCTTGTCAGGAGAGATTGCAACTTGTGTCGAATCAACGTTAAATTTTAAGTAACCACGATCCAGGTAGAATGATTTGAGTGCTTCAATATCACCTGCAAGGACTTGCTTTTGATACTTTTCATCAGAAAGGAAATTCCACCACGGCACATCAACATTTAAGTTAAAGCGCGAAAGCAGCTCTTCATCACTGAACACTTCATTACCGATAAAGTTGATTTGCTGAATTTTTGCCGACACGCCTTCAGTAAAGACAAACTTTAGGTCAGAACGGTTACGTGGCAGTGGAGTCACCACAGCTTTTACTGTGGCGTTGTATTTACCTACGCTGTAGTAAAAGTCTTCTAAGCCTTTTTCAATGTTGCTTAGCGTGGTGCGGTCAAGCGCTTCGCCTTCACGAACACCAGATGCGTTCAGGTTTTCTTGTAGCTGCTCGTCCTTGATTGCTTTGTTACCAGAAAATGAGATGCTGGCAATGGTAGGACGCTCTTTGACTTGAACCATCAGAACGCCGCCGTCACGTAACACTTTCACATCTTCAAAGTTACCAGATGCATACAGTGCACGGATAATCTCTGCAACATCGCCTTGGCCAATGGTATCACCGACACGAACAGGCATTTTCAACAACGCAGCACCCAGTGCTACACGCTGCAATCCATCGATTTCAATATCTTGAACTACGAAGTTCTCTGCTCCATTTGCAGATACACTGGTCGCCAGTAAACTTGCAAATAGAATTCGCTTAATCGCCATACTTGTTCTAATTATTCCTTGCTACTGCTTTTGTCTCTGAACTATCACAGACGAGTAAAATCATTAAATAGCGCTAACGCCATGAGCGAGAAGATGATCGCACCACCAATTCTAAAGCCCATTTCCTGCACTCTCTCAGGAACGGGACGTCGAATGACTGCTTCAATTGCAAAAAATAACAAATGACCGCCATCCAACATTGGTAAAGGAACGAGATTAATAATACCTAGGTTAACACTAATTAGAGCGAGAAAACCTAAAAAGTAGACCAAGCCATAATCAGCCGTCGCACCTGCGCCTTTGGCTATTGATATTGGACCACTCAGATTATTCAGACCAACGTCACCAACAATCAGTTTCTTAAGCATGCTGATTGTCAAGCCAATGACTTGGCCGGTTTTGTCTACCGCCTTACCTACTGACTCGAATACACCAAACTGAAGGTCGAAGCGATAACTTTCTGGCCATTCTGCGACTTTAGGTGCAATACCTGCAAAACCAACGACTTCTTTGTTAGCTAGCTCACGGCTACCAGGCGTCAGCGTTAATGTTTGCTCATAGCCCTGACGCAATACCGTTAATTCAATCGGTGTATCAGGATTAGAGCGAACCGCTTCAACAACCTGCTTCCACTCCGTGACGCGTTGTTCACCAATAGCGACAATCTCATCACCTGGAAGCACACCTGCTTTTTCCGCCGCTCCACCTTGCGAAACCTGTTCGATAACGCGATACACCTCCGGTGTATACGGCGCAAAACCTAATGACTGCATCGCAGACTGAGTTTCAGGGTCGAACTCCCATTCGCGCAGATCGAGCGTTTTCGTTACTTCTGAACCAACTTCATTCGCTGACGTCAGTGTTACTGTCATCAAATCATCGCCAATATGAGAAATCAATCCCATATTTACCGATTCCCAATCCGGAGTTTTGATACCAGATATCGATTTAAGTTCCATTCCTGATTCAATTCCTGCTTCTGCGACGATCGAATTGGGCGTAACTTCACCAATTACTGGCTTAACTGCTGGGATACCAATAAGAAATACGAGCCAATAGGCGAAAATTGCGAAAAGGAAATTAAAGATAGGGCCTGCCGCAACAATAGACGTTCGCTTCCATAGCGGCTTCTTATCAAACGCTAAATGCTTCTCATGTTCTGGCACCTCATCAACACGGCTATCAACCATTTTTACATAGCCGCCGAGAGGGATCATTGAAATACTGTACTCCGTTCCGTCTTTGCCTACCTTACTCCAGATAGACTTGCCGAAACCGATTGAAAACTTTTCAACTTTCACGCCGCAACGGCGAGCAACCCAAAAGTGCCCAAACTCGTGCACAGCGACAAGAATGCCCAGTGCGACGATAAAAGAAATGAGATTCCACAATATACCAGTCATCAGCTACGCTCGCGTATGGTTTCTAGGGCAATAGTTCGTGCCATTCTATCTAGCTCTAACAAGCTTTCCAAGCTATTCGCATTCTCAGCTTTGCAGCTTGCATTGATTTTATTCAACACAGACTCATTGATGCGAGCGATATCCGTAAAACCTAGGCTGTTATTTAAAAATGCATCAACAGCGATTTCATTCGCTGCATTCAGTGCCGTTGTTGCATGTTGACCTTCATAACAAGCGTCAATTGCTAGTTTTAAACATGGGTAACGAGCAAAATCAGGTTGCAAAAACGTCAATTCGCCAATTTGCGTGAAGTCTAGTGGCTTAACCCCAGCTTCAACTCTTGATGGGTATGACATAGTCAGTGCAATAGGGGTCGCCATATCCGGCTCACCCATTTGTGCCAAAACCGAACCATCGCGGTATTGAACCATTGAATGAATAACAGACTGCGGATGAATAATAACCTTTAGCTGCTCGCGAGCCGCATTAAACAACCATTTAGCTTCGATATACTCTAGGCCTTTGTTCATCATCGTGGCTGAGTCAACGGAAATCTTTGGTCCCATCGACCAGTTTGGATGAGCGATCGCCTGTTCAGGAGTCACCTTTTCCAGTTCTGCGATGTCAGTGTAACGGAAAGGACCACCAGAACCAGTCAGCAAAATATGAGAAATGCCATGTTCTTGTAAATTACAACGACCTAAATTGGTTTGTACTTGCTGTGGTAAGCATTGGAAAATAGCATTGTGTTCACTATCGACGGGAAGTAGCTCCGCACCAAACTCTTCTACGGCATCAATAAATAACTGGCCTGACATTACCAGCGCTTCTTTATTTGCCAACAATACTCGCTTACCAGCTTTCACAGCAGCCATGGTAGGCAGTAGACCAGCCGCTCCGACAATAGCAGCCATCACACTGTCAACTTCGTCCAATGAAGCAATATGGCATAGAGCATCCACACCACCTAATACTTCGGTGTTTGGAGAAACCAAATGTAACTCAGATTGGAGTTGAACCGCTGCGGCTTTGTCCGCCATGACCGCGTATTTAGGTTGCCACTGACGACATAGCCCGATCATCTTTTCAACGTTGGTGCTTGCCGCTAAGGCAACGACAGAAAACAGCTCTGGGTTTTGTTCGACCACTTTAAGCGTGCTTGCACCAATGGATCCAGTAGCACCAAGAATCGTTAACTTTTGCATGTTGTAAGACCGTTAGAAAGCTCAGGAGCGACAATGCCGCTCCTGATAAATTAGAATACGTAGTAAAGAAGAGCAAAAACTGGGAATGCTGCGGTTAGGCTGTCAATACGATCGAGCACACCGCCATGTCCTGGGATAATGTTGCTGCTGTCTTTAATGCCTGAGACACGCTTGAACATACTTTCCACCAGATCGCCGAGCACTGATATAACAACAGTAACCAACGTAATCAACACCATATGGACAGGACTGGAGAACTGAATATCAAACCAATCAGCAAATGCCCACGCCACGATCAATGCCGTGATAATGCCGCCAATAAGCCCTTCAATGGTTTTATTCGGACTGACATGTGGCGCCATTTTACGTTTGCCTAAGCTTTTGCCTGCAAAGTAAGCACCGCTATCTGCAGCCCATACCAAGAAACAAACGTATAACACGAGCTTTGCTCCGTGGTATGGATCTACCGTAATGTCATGAGCTCTAAGAATAACTACACTCCAAAGGAATGGAATTAATGTCAGAAAACCAAACACATGGCGTAAAACAAAATTATTTTGCCAAGATTTCGTCGTTTTGGGATAAGTAATCGCCATTAAGCTAGCAATAATCCACCAAACAAAACCAAGGCCCAGCACAACATAATGAGGCGTTGCTAAATGGTTGAGGCTATGTGCGTCAGGCGAAATATATAGAAAACTAAGTCCGGTAACAATGACTGCCGGAACGAGGGCAGCAAAGCGAGAGTTGCTTCCTGTAAATTGAGTCCACTCCCAAAAACCTAATAGGGTAATTGCAGTTAAAGCGGCAATAAAGCCCATTAGGGGTAATTTAAAAATGCCTAAAATAACCAGGGGAGCTAAAATTAGTGCTGTTATTATTCTCTGTTTCAAACTAACTAGTCCTTATTGAGCTGCCATCAATGCCTTTATTTGTTCCCCTGTACAGCCAAAACGACGCTCTCGATTGATAAACCAAGTTACAGCTTCAACTAAGCTGTCTTCGTCGAATTCCGGCCAATACTCGGGTGTAAAGTACATTTCTGCATAAGCCATTTGCCACAACATAAAGTTGCTGATGCGACACTCTCCACTGGTACGAATCAAAAGATCCACTTCAGGTAAGTCTGCCATGGTCAAATGCTCAGTGATTAGCTGCTCATTGATATCCTCTACACGAATCTCACCGTTACGTGCTTTTAACGCTAACGTTTTGGCCGCTTCTGTGATGTCCCACTTACCGCCATAATTGGCTGCAATGTTGATCACCATCCCCGTGTTACCTGCCGTTAGATTTTCGGCTTCTACAATCTTCTTTTGTAGACGCTCACTAAATCGACTGGTATCACCGATCACGCGCAACCGTAAATTATTTTTGTGTAGTTTTTTTACTTCACTAGACAGGACCGTGATAAACAGTTCCATCAAAAGACCCACTTCTTCCTCCGGACGACGCCAGTTTTCACTACTAAAAGCAAATAGCGTCATGGCTTTAATGCCAAGCTTTGAAGCAGCAGCCACGGTCTTACGAACGGCATTAACGCCTTTTTTGTGACCAAATACGCGAGGTTTTCCTTTGGACTTAGCCCAACGGCCATTACCGTCCATAATGATGGCAATATGCTTAGGAAGGGAATCAGAGAAGGCTTGAGAATTTTGCATAGGGAGTTAATTGAGTTCCATCAGTTGGATAGACTAACATAAAAAAACGCTGAGCTGTGAGCACAGCGTTTTCCAACAGTGATGTGTGTGGGAGTATTAAACTTCCATCAACTCTTTTTCTTTTGCAGCAAGAACTTCATCGATCTTCTTAACTGCAACGTCAGTTAGTTTTTGAATTTCGTCTTGTGCTTTACGATCTTCATCTTCAGAGATTTCTTTATCTTTTAGAAGCGCTTTTAGATCGTTGTTTGCGTCACGACGGATGTTACGAACAGCAACACGACCACCTTCAGCTTCACCACGAACAATCTTAACTAGGTCTTTACGACGCTCTTCCGTTAGTGGTGGAAGTGGAACACGGATGATAGTACCAGCAGACATAGGATTTAGACCAAGATCAGACGTCATGATCGCTTTTTCTACTTTCGGAGTCAGCTCTTTATCGAAAACCGTGATTGCAAGTGTACGTGCATCTTCAGCAATAACGTTTGCTACTTGGTTTAGAGGTGTTGCTGCACCGTAGTATTCTACAGAAATACCAGATAGTAGGCTTGGGTGTGCACGACCTGTACGAATTTTAGAAAGGTTGTTCTTAAGCGCTTCAACGCTTTTATCCATGCGCTCTTGCGCGTCTTTTTTGATTTCGTTAATCACAGTTTCACCTTAAAAATGTCATCTTTCCTGAAGAAAGCCTAAAACGGTTGAGCAAAGCAAACGCCACCCTAACGCTTTGGGTGGCACCTTGGGACAAGCTTATTCGTTGATTAGCGTGCCTTCTGCTTCGCCCATAACCACGCGACGTAGTGCGCCTGGCTTGTTCATGTTAAATACGCGGATTGGCATTTTGTGGTCACGAGCTAGCGTAAACGCCGCCAAGTCCATCACTTTCAGCTCTTTATCCAGAACTTCTGCGTAAGATAGCTTATCATACAGCTCTGCGTCTGGGTTTGCTACAGGGTCAGCAGTAAATACACCATCAACTTTCGTCGCTTTTAGTACAACATCCGCTTCGATTTCAATACCACGTAGGCAAGCAGCAGAATCCGTTGTAAAGAACGGGTTACCCGTACCAGCAGAGAAGATGACAACACGGCCTTGGCGAAGCTCACGGATCGCATCAGCCCAATTATAGTCGTCACATACGCCTTTTAGAGGAATGGCAGACATAACGCGCGCATTCACGTATGCACGGTGAAGAGCATCGCGCATCGCTAGGCCATTCATTACTGTAGCAAGCATACCCATGTGGTCACCAACTACGCGGTTCATACCAGCTTCAGCAAGGCCTGCACCACGGAACAAGTTACCGCCACCGATAACTACACCAACCTGAACACCCAGTTCAACCAGTTCTTTCACTTCTTGTGCCATGCGATCAAGGACCGCAGGATCAATACCAAAACCGTCTTCACCTTGAAGAGCTTCACCACTCAGTTTTAATAGAATACGTTGATACGCTGGTTTAGGGTTCGTAGTCATGGAGTTTACCTTCCAAAGAGAGTTGTTGATTAACAGTCATGAATAGACACAAATTCAGTTATGGCTATTCATCACGGCTAATCGTTCACTGCTCATAAAAAGACCGCAGCCAAGGCTACGGTCTAATCTTTATACAGTCTCTAAGGATTAACCTTTTTGAGCTGCAGCAACTTCTTCAGCGAAGCTCATTTCTTCTTTCTTCTCGATACCTTCACCTACTTCTAGGCGAACGAATGTAGAAACTGAAGCGCCTTTTTCTTTCAGCATTTCACCTACAGTTTTCTTAGGTTCCATGATGAAAGCTTGACCTGTTAGAGAGATCTCGCCAGTGAATTTCTTCATGCGGCCAACAACCATCTTCTCAGCGATTTCAGCAGGCTTGCCTTCGTTCATTGCGATTTCAACTTGAACCGCTTTCTCTTTTTCTACTACGTCAGCTGGTACGTCTTCTGGGTTAACGAACTCAGGCTTAGAAGCAGCAACGTGCATTGCAACGTGCTTAAGAGTTTCTGCGTCGCCTTCACCAGCAACAACAACACCGATTTTCTCACCGTGACGGTAAGAAGCAATTGCAGTGCCTTGAACGTATTCTACGCGACGGATAGTGATGTTTTCACCGATTTTAGCTACAAGAGCTACACGTGCGTCTTCGAATTGTGCTTGTAGCTCTTCAACAGTCGCTTTTGAAGCTAGAGCTGCAGCTGCAACTTCTTCTGCGAATGCAGAGAAGTTACCGTCTTTAGCAACGAAGTCAGTTTGGCAGTTAACTTCAAGAAGAACAGCAACGCCGTTTTCTTCTTTGATGATGATTGCGCCTTCAGCTGCAACGTTACCAGCTTTCTTAGCTGCTTTCGCTGCGCCAGATTTACGCATGTTTTCAATTGCTAGTTCGATGTCAGCGTTTGCTTCTACAAGCGCTTTCTTACATTCCATCATGCCAGCGCCAGTACGCTCGCGAAGTTCTTTAACTAGAGCAGCAGTTACAGTTGCCATTCTGTATTCCTCGTTTGATTCGAAATAAGGTAAAAAACAGGGGCCTAACATTGTCGGCCCCCATTGCTAACTATAACTTAGTTTATGCTACACAAAGGTTTCACATAGACCAAGTGTGACACAGAGCCGCTATTATTCAGCTTCTACGAAACCGTCTTTTTCAGCAACTGCAGCTACGTCTTTGTTACGACCTTCAGATACTGCTGAAGCAGCAGCGTTCAGGTATAGCTGTACAGCGCGGATCGCGTCGTCGTTACCTGGGATTACGTAGTCAACGCCGTCTGGGTTAGAGTTAGTATCTACCACAGCGTATACTGGAATACCTAGGTTGTTAGCTTCTTTAATTGCAATGTGTTCGTGATCAGCGTCGATTACGAATAGAGCGTCTGGTAGGCCGCCCATGTCTTTGATACCACCAAGAGATTTCTCTAGCTTCTCCATTTCGCGAGTACGCATTAGAGCTTCTTTCTTAGTTAGTTTGTCAAAAGTACCGTCTTGAGATTGAGTCTCTAGATCTTTTAGACGCTTGATAGACTGACGAACTGTTTTGTAGTTTGTAAGCATACCGCCTAACCAGCGGTTGTTTACGTAAAACTGGTTGCTTGCGATTGCAGCTTCTTTAACAGCTTCAGATGCAGCGCGCTTAGTACCTACGAATAGAACTTTACCTTTCTTCTCGCCAACTTTAGCTAGTTCAGCTAGAGCGTCGTTGAACATTGGTACAGTTTTTTCTAGGTTGATGATATGAACTTTGTTACGAGCGCCAAAGATGAATGGCTTCATTTTTGGGTTCCAGTAACGAGTCTGGTGACCGAAGTGAACACCAGCTTTTAGCATATCGCGCATTGATACAGTTGCCATTTTAAATTCCTCTATGGGGTTAGGCCTCCACATTCCCCATAACTCCGACCAAGCTTCTGCTCAGCACCCCGGAATATGTGACGGAATGTGTGTGATTTAAAGATAAAAGGTTATTCGGATGAAGCTTGCTTCGCCGCTTAGCTTTGCTGAGCGAAGAGAACAGTCCTCTATTCCGGCGCGCTTTATACCATATTTTAGCTCACTGTGGCTAGTAAAAATTATTTCTTCACCGTGCCACTTTCTCCTATTTATAAGCAAAACTTTAAACATACGATCGAATTAAGAATGATGCATATTCCTATCTAACTTGGGTTAACGCCCCGATGTCTGATAGAATGCGGCCATTCGCACGTTTACGTGCTTAGGAATAAGTAGAGAAAGCCAATGTCAATCAAGATTAAAACTGCTGAAGAAATAGAACGCATGCGCATTGCGGGCAAGCTGGCCGCAGAGATTCTAGAAATGATCGAACCACACATCAAAGTTGGTGTGACGACAGAAGAGTTGAACAAAATCTGTCATGAGTACGCTCTAGAAAAAGGCGCATACTCTGCTCCGCTTGATTACCATGGTTTCCCTAAGTCGATTTGTACTTCAATCAACCATATCGTATGCCACGGTATTCCAGCAGAAAAAGACGAAATCGGTAGCAACGGTCAAATGAAACCAGCGGTACTAAAAGATGGCGACATCTTAAACGTTGATATTACCGTAATCGTTCCAAATGACGAAAATGCGGATCTGAGCGTGCGTCCTCAAGGTTACCATGGTGACACTTCTAAGATGTTCCTAGTCGGTGATGTTTCACCTGCAAACAAACGTCTATGCATGGTTGCTCAAGAAGCACTGTATGTTGGTATGCGTACCGTTAAGCCAGGTTCAACAGTTGGTGACATCGGTACAGCTATCGAGAAGTACATCAAAGAGAACAACAAAAACAACCCTCGCAACAAGTTTTCTATTGTGAAAGACTTCTGTGGCCACGGTATCGGCGATGAGTTCCATGAAGAACCACAAGTGGTTCATTACAAGAACAAAGACCGCCGCGTACTAAAAGAAGGCATGTGCTTTACTATTGAGCCGATGATTAACGCAGGTAAATTTGGTTGCTCTGTTGACGCTCAAGACGATTGGACCGTTTACACAGGCGACGGCAAGAACTCTGCGCAATGGGAACATACCATTGTTGTAACAAAAGAAGGTTGTGAAGTACTGACGCTTCGTAGCGACGATACGATTCCTCGCCTAATGAAAAACGCGTAAAGCTGACGACCACTCGTTGTTTACTATATCCCTGCTTCGGCGGGGATATTTTTTATCTGCCACAAATTTGTTAGATTGTAACTAGATTAGCTTGCACGGATGGCAAATATGACACTTCAGTCCCCTCTTACCTTTTCCGATGAACAAATCAATATCGGAGAGCTCAAACAAGAGTTAGAGAAATTTAGCTCCGATCAAAACCAAGAGTTTCTCAATCATCATCCGGTAACAAGCTTGGTTTTAGCCAGGGCAGAATACATGGATCTGCTTCTGAATCGTTTGTGGCAACATTTTGGCTTCAAAGATATTTACAACATTTCCCTAGTTGCCGTGGGTGGCTATGGGCGTGGCGAGCTACATCCGCTCTCCGATATCGATATTTTGATTCTGTCGAACAATAAACTGCCGACCGCGTTAGAAGCAAAAATCAGCGAATTCATTACGCTGTTGTGGGATTTAAAACTCGAGGTCGGACACGCTGTTCGCACCGTTACTGAATGTGCTGAAATTGGTAAAGCCGATCTAACGGTCGCGACAAACCTCCAAGAAGCGCGTCTACTGTGTGGCAGCGAGGATACCTTTCAGGCACTGAAGAAAGTCGTATTATCAGACTCCTTTTGGCCAAGTGAAACGTTTTACCGCGCGAAAATTCAAGAGCAGCGCGAACGCCATGCCCGTTACCACGATACGACCTACAACTTAGAACCAGACATTAAGTCGACCCCTGGCGGGCTGCGCGATATTCATACATTAAGCTGGGTCGCCCGACGTCACTTTGGTGCCACGTCATTGCTGGAAATGAGCCGATACGGATTTTTAACTGACGCAGAATACCGAGAATTGGTTGAATGTCAGGACTTCCTTTGGCGAGTGCGTTTCGCTCTGCACATGGAGCTTCGCCGCTATGACAACCGCTTGACCTTTGCCCATCAAGCACAAGTTGCGGAAAATCTAGGCTACGTCGGTGAAGGCAACCGAGGCGTAGAAATGATGATGAAAGAGTTCTACCGCACACTTCGTCGTGTGGCAGAGCTCAATAAAATGCTACTCAAACTTTTTGATCAAGCGATCATTAATGGTGGGGCGACAGAAAGTGCCGAGATTCTCGATGCCGACTTCCAACGTCGTGGCTCTTTGATTGAAGCGCGGAAACCCGCATTGTTTCAAGCTCGCCCAGAAACTATTCTGGATATGTTCTTACATATCGCGAACGACTCAACCATTGAAGGGGTGAGCCCACCAACACTACGTCAGCTGCGCACCGCGCGCCGTCGACTCAACAAATTTTTGCACACCATTCCTGCTGCGCGTGAAAAGTTCATGGCGTTATGTCGTCACCCTAATGCTCTGCATAAAGCATTCAGCCTGATGCACCGATTAGGGGTTATGGCGGCCTATTTACCGCAATGGAGCCAAATTGTTGGTCAAATGCAGTTTGACTTATTCCACGCCTACACGGTTGATGAGCACAGTATTCGCTTACTGAAACACATTAATACCTTTAGTGACCCAGAAAATCATGCGAAGCACCCTATTTGTTGTGACGTCTACCCACGGATGCAAAAGAAAGAACTGCTGATTATTGCCGCTATTTTCCACGATATCGGTAAAGGACGTGGCGGCGATCACTCTGTTATAGGCGAAGGTGAGGCTTACGACTTCTGTATTGAGCATGGCTTATCAAAGCCCGAGGCCAAACTTGTCGCTTGGTTGGTAAGGCATCATCTATTAATGTCCGTCACCGCACAGCGCCGAGACATTTATGATCCCGATGTAATTACCGAATTTGCCAAAAAAGTCAGAGACGAAGAATCTCTCGATTATCTTGTGTGCCTGACAGTTGCAGATATTTGTGCAACCAACCCAGAACTTTGGAATGCTTGGAAACGAACCTTACTCGCAGAGCTGTATTACTCTACACAACGTGCTTTACGTAGAGGGCTAGAGAATCCTGTCGATGTGCGTGAGCGAATTCGCCACAACCAACAAATGGCCTCTGCAATGTTGCGCAAAGAGGGGTTTGCCGCGCGCGAAATTGAAGTATTGTGGCAACGCTTCAAAGCTGACTATTTCCTTCGTCATACCCATACGCAAATCGCGTGGCACTGCGAACACTTACTTCGTATGGAAGATCCGACTAAGCCTTTGGTGTTGATCAGTAAAAAAGCCACTCGTGGCGGCACTGAGGTGTTTGTATATACGAAAGACCAGCCAGCTTTATTTGCGACGGTCGTGGCGGAGTTAGATAGGCGTAATTTTAATGTACACGACGCGCAAATCATGACCAGCAAAGATGGGCACGTGATTGATACCTTTATGGTGCTCGATCAACATGGCGAAGCGATTGATGAGTCCCGTCATGCCGCGGTGATTAAGCACCTCACCCATGTACTGGAGGCGGGCCGACCAACCAAGATTAAAACGCGCCGTACTCCGAACAAACTTCAGCACTTTAATGTGAAAACCAAAGTCGACTTCTTACCAACCAAAGGTAAAAAACACACTTTAATGGAGTTTGTCGCGCTAGACACACCGGGGCTGTTGGCCAAAGTAGGCCGTACGTTTGCTGATTTAAATATCAACCTTCACGGTGCCAAAATCACCACCATTGGTGAGCGAGCAGAAGACTTGTTTATTTTAACCAGTGATGCAGGGGGAAGATTAAGTGAAGAACAGCAAGATGAGCTAAGAGAGAGATTGATCGAAAAGTTATCTGATGAGGTCGCAGCTTAGATCAAACCTGCCAATCTTTTCGGTTCAGGGCGAGAGCGATCTTGCCCACAAGTTAAGCATTTTGGCTAAATATCAGCTATCTAGCTCATACATTGGCTGCTACAGTTATATCAATATCAATTCGATGTAATAGAGGTAGCCTATGTATCCCCACCTCACTGGTTTGGGTATTCACGACCCTAAGCAGATTGAACGTTATTCCCTACGCCAAGAAGCACACAAAGACGTGCTCAAGATCTATTTCCACAAGCAAAAAGGCGAGCTGTTCGCCAAAAGCGTTAAATTCAAATACCCGCGCCAAATCAAAAATGTTCTTGTGGACAGTGGCAGTCACAAATATAAAGAAGTAACGGAAATCAACCGTAACCTCACATTGGTCATTGATGAACTGAATAAGATCACTAAGCCAACGAAACAACCTGAGGTTGATGTCAAAGAGAAAATTCTCTCAGACCTTCGTCATTTAGAAAAAGTTGTTTCGAGCAAGATCGCAGAGATCGAGGCGGATCTCGAAAAACTAAAGTAAAACGTTAAGTCTTAAATATTAAAAAAGGGTTAGCATTGATGCTAACCCTTTTTATTTGTACTCAATCATTATCTAGATCTAACTGCGCCGATTATCGGTTGATCATCGATTCATCCCACTCAAATCGAGTAAACAATTGCTGCCAAGTCTCATCAATATTGGCCGTCATGACAATCTCTTGATCGGTAAATGGATGGACGAACCGTAACTCTGAAGCATGCAGTAGCAAACGATGAGAATCAAACTCTGTGCGATACAGCTTGTTGTGCTTTCCATCCCCGTGCGTTGTATCACCCACGATCGGATGGCGTAGATGTGCCATATGACGACGAAGTTGGTGCTTACGCCCCGTTTTAGGTTTCATCTCAACTAAGCAATAACGCGTTGTAGGAAATTTACCCGTCGAATAGGGAACTTCCACCTTAGCCAACGGTTTATATTCCGTCACCGCTTCTTGCGCTTCTTTTTCTTGTGAAGCGAACTTATCCGCAATCTTGTCTAACTCGACTTTGAGCGCGTAATCTAAGACGCCCTCTTCCTCAATCCAACCGCGTACTATTGCGTGGTATGTCTTTTCCATTTTATGTTCAGCAAACATCGGCATGACTTGTGACGCGACTTCACTCGACAAAGCAAACACGAGCACACCAGATGTTGGACGATCCAGACGATGCAATGGGAACACATGCTGACCAATTTGGTCGCGCAAAGTTTGCATGACAAATTGAGTTTCGTGTTTATCTAACCAACTGCGATGCACTAACATGCCGGCAGGCTTGTTGACCGCTACAAAATATTCATCCTGATAAACGATCTCCAGCTCAACTGGTTCTGAAGATCGCGCTATTTCTTGTTCTAGCATTCGTTTACTTACACAGTTCGTCAATGGTTCGGATTGTAACAAGCAGCTCTGCGAACTGCGGTTCCTGCTTCCACGCTTCTGAAAAATAGGGATCGAGAGAAAACCCTCTTGGCAATGGTTGGTTGTTTTCCACTAGCACGTGCATTCTGTCTATAAAGATCCACTGCAACCACTCATGAGGATGCAACGTATCAATCGCAAATGGCTCCACGCTTTGTAAGGCTTGCTCTGAAGGCCTAGCGTGTTGCCACAACTTATGTTCTTTAAGCTGCGTTTCAAGTTGGTGAAGTAAGTCGACCAATTGAGTATTTGTTACCATTAATTCTATCTCGAACCTTGAATTAGCCGAGAATGATACCATTTCTTGTGAAAAGAAAGTTAGGACGTCGTATTTAATGGAAAACATTCAAACCCTCACTCAACTGTTGAACAACAGCCGCTGTGATTATCAAATCTTCGATCTTGGTCGTCGTATCAAAACCATCGCTAAGAAAGAGTTTGCCGATGTAGAAAAAGGTCAAGCACCGTACCCATTCCCAATGCAGCGTAAAGCACACCTTGCCATCGCTTATTGGAATGAACAAAAGCAACCTTGGATTTGGTTTCTAAAGTTTGAATTGGACGAGCGCGGTTTGTTAAAGCAAGCGGATATCGGCAATTTCATTAAATACGTAGTGGAAGCCATGGGAACACGCCTCAATGATGATATCACTGAAGATCAACAGCAAAAGCTGTCTAATAACCCATATACGTTCAAACCTTCCGAAGACAAAATGGCCGTGTTTCATAGCCAGGTCCGCGCGAATCTCGATCTTCCTACCAGCCAATATTATGAGCACACTCAGCATTACTTTTCAGGTGGCTTAGGCTGGGATAATTGGCAAACCGTAGGTCTGCAAGGGATCACCGACATGGCCGCTCGTTTGGACAAAGAGCAAAACGGGGTAATGATACGCAAAGCGTTGAACCACCTACCGAATGAACCACTTTATGCTCTGTTGGGTGCGCTTGAGCATGTAAAGTTACAAGAGCGTTTAGCTGAGCGTATCGCCGACAAAGCACAACAAGAAATCGCAAGTAGCGAACCGGATCTCTTCCTACTTTCAGCACTTATTCGAGCTTTGGCTGGCGCACCAACAGCCATTGCCTCTCCAGTGTTAGAAGAGATATTACAAAGCCCTCGTTTAAGCCATCAGGAAGTACTGATTGGCGTGGCTGGCCGAGCTTGGCACTTACTAGCCAATGAAAAGGTAGCAGAACAGTTTTTGCTGCGTTTAGCTCAAACCGGTAATCAAGCCCTATTTAATCAGTTATTTGCCGATTTAGTGATGCTACCAGAGTTAAGAATGGTGCTATTGCCCTTGCTACATTCAAATCCATCTGAAGAACTAGCAAACGCGCTAGTAAGCTTACAACAAGCAACAAAGGGATAATAAAGGTTCAGGGATGATTGGTGATCTTTTAGCAATTTTAGGGCTATGCTTTTTCTGTTATCTGTTTTGGCAACAACGTCGTCAAGCCGAACTCGCAAAAGTGGCAATCACGCGTAAATGTGAGCAATTGGATCTCCAATTAATCAGCATCGCCTTTGGTGCCCATAAACTAAAAACGCCAGACGGAGTCTGGCGTTGGCATACGGTGTATCAATTTGAGTTTTCATCGCTTGGTGACGATTGCTACCAAGGAGAGCTAACTATGGTCGGTTTCAGGCCGCAGAACTTTCACCTACCACCGCATCGCTTGTAAATTCCATTTCAAAGTAAGGACCATATAGATCCTTACTTTCTTTTGTTTCAACAAATCCCAGTTTTTTCAGCACCGCCATAGAAGCTTGATGGTTGCTATTCACGTTAGCTTTCACCTTATGTAGCCCCAGCTCACGGCACGCCTTGGGGAAAAACGCTTTTAGAGCTTCTGTCGCTAACCCTTTACCCCAATAAGATTTATCAAAAATAAACCCTAACTCAGGCTCGGAATCGAGATGGGAAATGAACACGTGCCCCATATAGTCACGACTGGTGCTCTCTAGCACCGCCATACTATAAATATTTTCATCATCCAGTATTTTCTCAAACATCTGTTTGGCAGACGCGACAGTATACGGACCGTTCATTTCAGCACGGTTTTTCGCACAGCAATTCAGCATGACGAACTCTAGTTGCAACGACTCATTGTAGGGTAGAAGAAGCATTCTTCTGGTTACTATGGCCACATCTGTTCCTTGATTACAACAAACTTTATTTATCCGCAGATCGCAAACTCGATGAGCTTGAATATGCTCAATAACTGCGGGGCATAACACCTTGTAGAGAAGCCGAAAGTTAAACCAACTGATTGGAAAGGATATTGATCTGGATTGTTTTTTATTAAGTGTTATTAGGAATTTATAAATTTTGTGACACTGATATACCCAAGTCACCTCGAGGTGCTTAATTCAACGAGAACGACTAGGTATCTTTTTATATAAGAAAGACCCCGACACATAAGTATCGGGGTCATGGTCTTACTCGCAGCAGTCCGGCTACTAAAAGTGCTCCATGCATCATCCATAATAGTGGCTGATTCCGTCAGCTTATTCCTTACGTCGCCGTCCTAGCGGTGTCCTTATCATCCTGATAGCTAACATTCCCCGTTAGCACACATCACTTGTTCCTTGAGCGGTGTCCCTTGCATCTTCCTGACGCTGTCCATAACCTCTATCCTAGAGGGGTCCATTGTCTATCCTTAGTCATCAACATCCTATTGATGATAGTGTCCATACAATGTCCTACGCTCCATGCTTGATTAATCATCCTGACCAACCAAATCGTCTTCCTGACGATAACCAAATCCTTGGTGCTTTCCTGTTCCATGTCTGCTTCCTGCTGACAACTCTCAATTTACGCCTTTCCTAAAAATTGACAATCTATACTAGATAAATATTTATACGCCACATTGGTTAAATAGTTGTTAAATCATTATTTATCAATAACTTGATGTTTGTAATTTCTATTTTTCCGCTCACGAAATCGTTTTCTCTCACAACCCATGTAAGAGATCTCTCACACCACACATTCCAAATTGCTATTCGCCAAATTAGGGGACTCAACGTATGATGATAGATATATCGTTGTTAAGGATTAAAAATGTTAACTCAAGACGTTACTAAAGAATTAGAAGCGGTAATGGAACAACTGCAACAACAAGGAAAAGAACCAACCGTAGCGTTAGTAAAAGCACGCTTGAAAACGCCCGTCCCAATGCCTGCATTAATCACCGCAATAAAAAGTTGGAAAAGTGCTCAGCGTGTTCCCAAGGTTGAAGTCGCAGCGCAAGCGCATACCGATAATGATCGTCTTGCAGCGCTAGAAAGCACGGTGAAAAAACTAGTCGCTCGCATTGAAGAGCTAGAAGCCAAGCTAAGTGAGAAGTCATCATGAAGTTATGGGTAGATGCAGACGCATGTCCGAAAGTCATCCGCGAAACCATTGTGCGTGCCGCCGAACGCACGGGGATTGAATGTACGTTTGTCGCCAACCACGTTGTCCCGGTGCCCAAAAGAGACAACATCCACTCGCTGCAAGTTCCAGCTGGATTTGACATCGCTGACAACGAAATCGTTAAGCGTGTGGAGGCCAACGATTTGGTGATCACATCAGATATTCCGCTTGCAGATGAGGTCATCTCTAAAGGCGCTCAAGCCCTCAGTTCACGTGGCGAGCTTTATACGAAAGACACCATCAAAGCACGTCTAAATATCCGCGACTTCATGGAAACCATGCGTTCAAGCGGAATTCAGACTGGTGGTCCCGCTGCGCTTTCCCAAACCGATCGCCGCGAATTTGCGAACCATTTAGATCGTATTTTGGCTAAATTTAGGAAGTAATCCTCACTCTATTCATATTGAGCCAGCAAATCAAAGCCTGGCTCATTCCTGAAAATTCATTTTCAGCATTGCACCCAAAGCGTGCTCTTACTCCCATTTGTTTTGTTCTGTTTATTTTTCATCTCGCTCGCCATAGCTTCAATATGCAACGTGGTTTATTTTGAACGACGTTTTTAATAAATGTATAGAGAATAATGGGCTTTAACATCGTTTCTAGTGGAAGCTACCTGCCAACGAATCAATGGTCAGATCGAGAGATGGATCGCTTCCTAAAATTGGCGCCAGGGACCTGCCGAAATAAATTCGACGTTGAATATCGTCATGTAGCCAATACAAAAGAAACCGCTATTTACATGGCGGTGCAGGCGATAAAGCAGTGTTTAGGAAACATACATACCCTGAGCTCCGTTGATCTCCTTATCTACGCCAGTGGCACTCACCACCAGTCTCTGCCCTACGACGCCTCAGCGGTTCTCGCCGCGTTAGACGCTCCAACATGGCTAGACAGTTTTGATTTGAACAGCACCTGTTTATCATTTCTTTCTGCGCTTGATCTTGCTCAGAGTCTATTCTTCGCAAAACGATACCGTCGGATTCTCATTGTTACCAGTGAGCTCGCCACTGGCATCACACTGAATCGAAATTTTACGCTCAAACCAGAAGTTGCAACCTTATTCGCCGACGGTGCCGCCGCGTTTTTGCTCGAAGAACAAAACGGTGATGGATTACTCACCAGTCACTTTGAAACGCATCATACCGGGTATTCATTTTGTCAAATTAAGGGCGGAGGTAGTCATGTCAACCCTCACACCTCAGAGCATCAAGCTTATTTAAAAAGCTGCCAGTTTGAGATGGAGGGCAAAGCACTCTTTAAACATGTGCGTAAAACCTTACCGGCGTTTCTAAAAAAAGGCTTTGACGCCTCTCCGGTAACACTCAGCGATATTGATTACTTTCTTCCGCATCAAGCCAGTGCGCACGGATTAAAAAAACTTCCATCACTCACCGGGTTACCAACCGAGAAAACAGTTAATCACTTTTCGACTTTGGGAAACCAAGTCGCCGCCTCACTCCCAATTAACTTACACTGGCTGCGTAATCAGCCAGAAACAGCAGGAAAACATGTGTTATTAGCTGGCACCGCCGCAGGGTTGTCACTAGGTATGGGAGTGCTAAAACTATGAAGATATTAGTCACTGGCGGCAGTGGGATGTTGGGTAGCGCAATTCTAAGAATGTTTCACCAGCAGCATGAACTGCATTTTACAGCACGAAACACAGTCATCGCTAAACAACTCGCCGAGCAATTCGATGTTATCCCACATATAGTCGATTTAAGAGACCACTCAGCAGTTCATGCGGTATGCCAAGGTATGGATGCAATCATCCATTGTGCCGCTCTCTCAAGCCCATGGGGAAAGTGGCAGGCGTTTTATCAAGCCAATGTAGATGCCACCAAAAACCTCGTCAATGCGGCTAATACGCATCAAATCTCGCGTTTTATCCATATTTCCTCCACCAGCGTCTACTTTGACCATCAAGACCGTTGGAATATTCGAGAAACCGACGCCATTGCTTCACACTGGTGTAATGATTACGCACACACCAAATACCTATCTGAACTTGAAGCCATAAAAGGCCAAAGCAAAGCGATCATTTTAAGACCGCGTGGCATTTTTGGTCCCAACGATCGCGCGATTATCCCAAGAGTGCTTAAGGCGATAAAAAACAACACTCTGCTTCTGCCATCGGGTAGAAACCCAGTGGTTGATCTAACTTATGTCGACAACGTTGCCCATGCGGCGATGCTCGCTTGCACTCAGGCAGACCGGCTTCAGCATGGTGATGTCTTCAATATTTCCAACAACGAACCAATGCCAATTGAGACTGTACTGCAAGCTTTATGTGTGGGGTTGAACCTAAAAGTAACGTTACAATCACTACCATACGGTGTGGTATCACCATTATTAAAGCTCAGTGAGCAAATACGAAGGCGCTTACCACATCAGCCAGAGCCAAGGCTCACTTCATACAGCGCAGGATTGTTTAACTATCATCAAACTCTGGATATCAGCAAGGCGATAAAAAACCTGAATTACCAACCGCTTTTTTCAATTCAAGAAGGAATACAGCAGTATGCAAACTGGTCTAAAAATAAAAATCTTTGAGGCTGGACACTGCGTACACCCAGGCTTTGTTGTCAAACCAGGTTCTGGTATTAAGCCTAGAGCATTTCCGGCAGCCGTTGCGTTAATTCAGCACCCGACACAAGGCAACATCCTGTTTGATACGGGATATCACGAGCACTTTTTTAGCGCGACTCGTCCCTTCCCTGAACGCTTTTATGCTTGGACAACACCTTGCCGCTATCAACAAGAACATGGGATTGTTGCGCAGTTAGCAAAAGAAAATCTCAAACCTCATGATATTGAGCATTTAGTGCTCTCCCACTTCCATGCCGATCACATTGCTGCCGTGTCTGAGTTTTCCCACTCTCAATTGCATTGCCAACAAAAAGGGGTGGATGCAATTACTAAAAGTGGTCGAATTGGAGGCGTAAGAAAAGGCTACCTAAAAGCTTTACTCCCTCCACAGCTTGAATCTAACTTCATCATTCATGGTGATTTTTCTGTGCCAATCAGCCAAATTCTTCCTCAGTGCCAAGGGGTTAACTTGCTCTGTAAAGACATGTTCGACGATGGACTTATTTATATGGTTAGCTTGCCAGGCCATGCAGCTGGCCAAGTGGGCTTGCTGGTTAAAAGAGACCAAAGTTGGCTGTTCTTACTCGCCGATGCATGCTGGTTAATCGAGAGCTTGAGTGAAAATATCGATCAGCATTGGCTGGCAAACATGCTTTGCGATGATACAAAAGCCTATAAAAACACCCTCTCCGAGTTGAGAAGTTGCTACCAACAAACCCACCACGTTGTTCGCTTCGTACCTTCACATTGTCAGGAAACTATCCAGCAGCTAATCAAAGAAGGATGGATGAAGTGAGAACGCTTATCTCAGAATTCTGGCGAACCCGCTACCGCCCTTTCGGCTCAAGGGAACAAGTCGAAACGTGGCAGCAACATCATTTAACGCAACATCTGGATTGGGTATGCCGTCATTCACCGTATTACCGCTCTTTTAAAGGTGCACCACTCAGTGATTTCCCTATCATGAATAAGCAAACTATGATGGAGAACCTCTCAGAGTTAAATACGAAGGGCTTAGATGCTGAACAGTTAATGCAGCAGGCACTCAAAGCAGAGCAGTCACGCAACTTTGCCGCTTCGAAAGTTGGTGATGTTACGGTTGGGCTTTCTTCGGGCACATCAGGCATGCGCGGGCTGTTTCTTGCTGACAAGCAGGAAACACAACTGTGGGCCGGCAATATATTGGCTCGCCTTTTGCCCAACCTATGGCAAAAGCACCGAATTGCACTAGCCTTGCGAGCCAACAGCCCACTGTATAAATCCGTCGCGAAAGGGCCTGTCACATTCTTTTATGCCGATTTAACCAAACCTTACCAAGAATGGATAAAAGAGCTGGATGAGTTCCAACCCACGCTTTTGGTTGGTAGTGCGCAAGCTCTTCAGCTCTGCGCCCAGTTCAGCGGTCAATTTGGTCAACCCGCAATTCAACCACAGCAGATCATTTCTGGGGCAGAGGTTCTAACCGAGAGTGACCGTCACTATATTTCTCAACGGTTCGACAGCGAACTCCATGAAGTCTATCAATGTACTGAAGGTTTTCTTGCATGTACTGATCAGCATGGACAAATGCGCTGGAATCAAGATGTTGTTTACATCGAAAAACATTGGCTGAATACCGAACGTACTCATTACAGCCCAATCATTACCGATTTTCGTCGTAAAACTCAGCCAATTATTCGTTATCAGCTCGACGATATTATTGAGAATAAACAGGATAATGGCGTATTTGAACCTCTTGGCGCAATTGCCGGACGATGTGGTGATCGCCTCACGCTAAACTCAAACCACGTCCCAGTGACGGTGTTACCAGATCTCATCTACCGCGCTATAACACTATCTGCCCAAGGTCGCGTGGATTACCGAATCACCCAAACAGGGTCACAAACCATTCAAATTGAAGCGGATGTTCACCACCATAGGGTTATACATCAAGCCTTGATAAAGTTGTTTGACCAATTACGGCTTGATCCTGTCAGATTTAGTTACCGCCCTGCGCCTATTTGGACGCCAATGAATAAACAACGACGTGTGGTGAACATATGCGGGTCTTAATCACCGGAGCCCGAGCACCAGTTGCACTAGAGTGGGCAACCATGTGTATGCATCATGGCCATGAAGTAATTCTCACCGATTCGCTAAAAAAGCCTCTGGGATCATTTTTGCGAGGCATCGAGTCTTATATACCCACCGCTTCACCTCGATTTGCGTTTCCCACCTATCAACAGCAGATCCTAAAAATCATTACTCAGATGCGTATTGATATGGTGATACCCACTTGTGAAGAAGTGTATTACTTGGCTCATGTTGCCAAACAATGTCCAGAAGTAGATTTTTTTCTTCCCGATGTGGCGCTGCTCAATGCCCTACACAACAAGTTGACCGTCTTTGAACAACTTAAAGGCTTGCCAGAAATTACACTTCCAAAAACTCGTTTGGTCGCTGATAAAAGTGAGATTGAAATTAATAAGAGAACCGTTCTAAAGCCAGTTTACTCTCGGTTTGGCGGGCAAGTAATAAGAGATGTGACAACTCAGTCTATTTCTGCCGCCACGATATCACCCCTTTTCCCTTGGGTTCAGCAACAAAAAATCCATGGGACTCCGGTGTGTAACTATGCGATTTTTGAACATGGTGACCTTAAAGCACACCAAGCTTATGTGCCGAAATACTGTGTAAACGGCTCGGCCGCCAGTGCTTTTCAGCCGCTCTCATGCGAACGACTAGATACATTTATCGCCGCTTTTGGTAAACGTCATACTTATCATGGGCAAGTGTCGTTTGACTTCATCAAATCACAAAATGAACTCTACGTGATTGAATGTAACCCAAGAGCCACCAGTGGTTTGCACCTACTCTCGTCTCGATGCAATCAACTGCTTCCTAATATGGAGTTTACCAGTCCTTCCAAACAGCGATTGCATCATTTAGGGCCAATAACACTCATCGCTGAAGGTGGGTTATCCCTGTTCAAGGCTCGAACTTGGCAAGATTGGTGGTCTGGAGTGAATGTTATGCAACAGCATAACTTACCGGTCGGGAGCCAAATCCGGAGTGTGTTTGAATTACTCCGGTTAGCTAGGCAGAACAAGGCAAAATGGAGCGCCGCTTCTACCGTTGATATTGAGTGGAATGGAGAAGCGTTGCGATCATGACACTTTCCTCTCAAGAATGGCATCAAACCTTTATCACTCTTATGCAGTCGAATCCTATTGATGAATGCACAGCAAGCTTTGGTTGCTACTATATCGATGATGTTGCCATTCCCTACTCCGTAACACCAAAAATACCAAACAACTGTTATGCCGTGTCCCCTATGACACTGCTTAGTGGCTACGCCGAAGAAGAGCTTCACAAAGTCCAAAATGTGGCTGTACGATGGATATGTAAGCTACTTATTAATATGACTAAACCAATCTTATCATTGGCTGGATTGAATCAAGTCCAAACGCTCAACAATCAGTGCTTGTCCACCAATATGTATAGCGAACAATGGGAATCCTTAAACCTTGATGAACTGCGTCGCGTGGCACTCGATCAATACCCCACCTTTCCCTTGGTGCTTCGCTCCCTCAACCAACTTCAGCACTCACACTTAATTCAGCGATTAGAACAGCAACAATGGCAAAGCTTAGTAACGCGACAAGTGTATTTACTTGAGGATTGGCAAGCATTCAGCTTCAACCGAGATTTAACGAAAGACTTCAAGCTGTTTAATGATAAAGATTGGCAGTTTAAGCCACTGGCTACTGATGAAGAGTTTCAGCGTGCCAAAGCGTTATATGACATGCTTTACCTTGATAAATACAGCCGGAATAACATCCAGTTTTCAACCCAATATTTAAAACAGGCTAGCCAGAATAACTTAGTGCATTTAGTGGGACTATTTTATCAAGGAGAGATGCTGGCTACGTTAGGCATAGTAGAAATTGATAACGACATGACTTGCCCAATTTTTGGCTACGATACCAATAAGCCGCAGAGTTTTGCGCTGTATAGAAGAATATCTGCTTATACCATCCGCCACGCAATGATATGCCAGCGTCGCTTTAATATGAGCTCAGGGGCTCCAGCTTTTAAACGCAACCGAAAAGCCCTGCCAGAAATTGAATTTAGCTATGTTTATATTGCGCACTTACCTTGGTACAAACGCGTAATTTGGCAAAGCTTGTGCTGGCTCACTCAGCACTTTTATCGCCCTTTGTTGATGCGTTTTCAGCTATAAAACGACATCGATAGCCAAGCAAGCCTGCGTGCACACAATCTGGATCGATAAAAAAAGCCTGCGACGTTCGCAGGCTTTTGTAATGGAGCTGTGTGAGGTAACCGTTTTTTACGGTGTGTAGTATGTTGCTGCGCCAGGGCCTACTGGTAAACCAAATACGAATACCCATAGATAGAACAACACACTCCAACCGACAATGAAGCAGATTGAGTAAGGTAGCATGGTCGCGATCAGCGTACCGATACCTAAGTTCTTCATGTAACGAGTTGCTACGGCAAGAATCAAACCAAAGTAGCTCATCATTGGAGTAATAATGTTTGTCGTCGAGTCACCAATTCGGTAAGCAGCCTGAATCGTTTCCGGTGCATAACCAACAAGCATCAACATAGGAACAAAAATCGGTGCCGTCACTGCCCACTGTGCCGATGCCGAACCAATCATTAGGTTGATAAAGCCACACATGAGGATGAAGGCAAAGAACAACATTGGGCCAGTTAAGCCAATTTCTTGCAAGAAGCTAGCGCCAGCAACTGCGAATACCTGACCGAAGTTAGTCCATTTAAAGAAAGCAACGAACTGAGCAGCAAAGAAAACTAATACAATGTACATGCCCATAGAAGACATCGATTTCGCCATTGCATCAATTACATCGCGATCCGTCTTCATCGTGCCAACAACTTTACCAAACACAAAGCCTGGGATAGCAAAGAACACAAAGATGAATGCCACGATACTTTTCAGGAATGGAGAACCTGCAATTGTACCTGCATCAGAACGTAAGATGCCGTCAGCTGGAACAACCGTCCAAGCAAGCAACGCGGAAACAACCAGTACAGCAACACCTGCTAGTTTTAGACCTTTCTTCTCAATGTCTGTTAAGCCGCCCATTTTGTCGTTCGACAAATCTTTTGAGGCTTCTTCTTCACTGTATTTGCCAAGCTTTGGCTCAACAATTTTTTCAGTAACAAACGCACCAGTGATTGCAATGAAGAACGTCGAAACAAACATGAAGTACCAGTTAACTTCTGGACCAACAGTGTAAGTTGGGTCAATCATTTGCGCTGCTGTTTCAGTAATACCTGACAGTAGCGGGTCAACCGTACCGATAAGTAGGTTTGCTGAATAACCACCAGATACACCAGCGAATGCCGCAGCAAGGCCTGCAAGTGGGTGACGACCTAGAGAATGGAACAGCATTGCTGCCAGTGGAATAAGTACCACATACCCCAGCTCTGATGCCGTATTTGAAATGATACCAGCGAAAACAACAGTCACTGTTACCATGCGTTGAGATGCGCCCATGACCAAGCCACGCATAGCTGCAGATAGCAAACCAGAGTACTCGGCAATAGCAACACCCAACATCGCAACCAAAACCGTGCCTAAAGGCGCAAAGCCAACAAAGTTTTTCACTAAATTGGTAACGATAAGTTCGAGTCCATCAGCGTTAAGTAAGCTGACGACATGAATCATGCCATCTGCGGCACGACCTTTTGCGCCCTCAGGACGAGGGTCTACAACGGAAACTTCGAAGTATCCTGCAATGCCCGACATCACCAGAATGGCTAAACAGAAAATGGCAAATAGTGTGATCGGGTGAGGTAATAAGTTCCCCAAATATTCGACAGTATCCAAAAAGCGCGTAAACAGCGGCTTCTTAGGCGAGTTTTGTTTAATTGAATCAGATGAACTCATCTGTTCCCTCCTTGTTTTTATTCCTGTGCAAATGTGACAAAAATGTCAAAAAAGCGAGCGAAGGGTACTTGAGTAGAAGGTTAAAGAAAAGCCCTAAATGTTACAAACTGTGACCATTAGAGAGTTTTATAACCAATAATAAACAAAAATGTAGATATTTCATCCATATAAAACAGTTAAGTCAAAATTATCAATTAAACAAAACCATAAGCCAGAAATATGCAGAACGATTACTTCTGCACTGCTTTAAACCTCGGATTCGCCTTACAAATGACATATAGACGCCCTCTTCGTTTTACGACCTGGCAATCCGGATGACGACTTTTTGCACTTTTTAATGATTTTACTACCTTCATGATTTATTCCTTTTCGCTCTTAAATTGACCAAAACGACGGTTGAAGTTCGCAATACGACCTTCTGTTTGAACCACTCGCTGTTTACCGGTGTAGTACGGATGGGATGCTGACGACACATCTAACGTAAAGTAAGGGTAGGTTTTGCCATCTTTCCATTCGATGGTTCTCTCTGTTTTCAACGTAGAACCAACAACGAAGTATTCATCTACGCTGGTGTCGTGGAACACCACTGGACGATATTCAGGGTGGATTCCTGGTTTCATAATACTTTTCCTCTCAATTAAAATGTTATGTTATAACATTTTAATTAATAATCATTATCAACAAGAAAAGCAAGAGAAATTTGTGATACTTTTCATCTCAATGAATTCTTAAAGATGTCCACCATGTATTCCATTGAACCCATCGGCGTCATTGAGACACCGTACAAAGAAAAGTTTGCAGTACCGCGCCAGCCTCGCTTAGTACCAACAGCGAAAGCACGCGTAAAACTGTTAGGCGCAGCGAATAGCCCTGAAGCAGTGCGTGGGCTAGAACAGTTCTCTCACGTTTGGCTGTTATTTTTGTTTGATCAAAATCTGGAAGCAGGTTGGAAGCCAACCGTCCGTCCACCACGACTGGGCGGCAATGAACGAATAGGTGTCTTTGCCTCACGCTCGACTTTCCGCCCAAACGGAATCGGAATGTCAGCCGTTGAAGTGAAAGGAGTCACTAAGCAAGGCGATCAAATCTATCTTGATCTAGGCAGTGTTGATCTCGTGGATGGCACACCGATTGTGGACATTAAGCCCTATATCCCCTATTCGGACTCTATTCCAGAAGCACAAGGCGGATACGCAGACCAAGAACCAGAAAAGTCACAAGTCAACTTTTCTGCTCAAGCATTAGCAACGATAGAAAATCGATCCGATACTGACTATGTAAGATCAGTCATTGAACAAGTTCTGGCCCAAGATCCTCGTCCTGCATACAAGAAAAACAAGCCGGACGACAAAGAATATGCGGTAAATTTGTTCGACTTGAACGTAAAGTTCACAGCAACAAGCAACTTAATAACGGTTACCGCTATTGAAAGCTTTTGACAAACGCAATTGGCTGATATTATAGGCGGCTAATAAATTTCCCTTTCGGGAACTCCTATACTCCAGCTTATTCAAGCTTGAGTATCTAACTTAAATAAACGGATAAATTTAATGCGTACCAGTAATTATCTTCTTTCTACTCTGAAGGAGACTCCAAACGACGCAGAAGTAGTGAGCCACCAGCTCATGCTACGTGCAGGTATGATCCGTAAGCTGGCTTCAGGTCTATACACCTGGCTACCTACTGGTCTACGTGTACTGCGTAAAGTCGAAAACATCGTTCGTCAAGAAATCGACAATGCAGGTGCAGTCGAAACTTTGATGCCCGTTGTTCAGCCGTTTGAACTATGGGAAGAGACAGGCCGCAGCGAAAAGATGGGTCCTGAGCTACTTCGCTTTACTGACCGTCATGTTCGTCCGTTTGTACTTAGCCCAACCGCTGAAGAAGTGATCACTAGCCTTGTTCGCAATGAAGTGAGCTCTTACAAACAGCTTCCGCTAAACCTGTACCAAATCCAAACCAAATTCCGTGACGAACGTCGTCCACGCTTCGGTGTAATGCGTTCACGTGAATTCTCAATGATGGATGCGTACAGCTTTGACATTGATAAAGACGGCCTACAAAAGTCATACGACGCAATGCACGATGCTTACTGCAAAGCATTCGATCGCATGGGCCTGGATTACCGTCCTGTACTAGCAGATAGCGGTGCTATCGGTGGTAGCGGCTCTCAAGAGTTCCACGTACTGGCTGAAAGTGGCGAAGACATCATCGCATTCTCTAGCGAGTCAGATTACGCGGCAAATATTGAAAAAGCAGAAGCACTAGCTCCAGCCTCTGAAGCAGCGGCACCAACGCAAGAAATGACGTTGGTAGATACGCCAAACGCAAAAACAATCGCTGAATTGGTTGAACAGTTCGAGCTGCCAATTGAAAAAACAGTGAAAACTTTGTTTGTGAAAGCGTCTGACGAAGTTGATGCACCAATCATCGCGCTTATCATTCGTGGCGATCATGAGCTGAACGAAGTGAAAGCAGAGAACCTTCCTCAAGTTGCAGCTCCACTAGAGATGGCATCTGAAGAAGAAATTCGTGAGCTTATCGGTGCTGGTCCTGGTTCACTAGGCCCTGTTGGTCTTAAACTGCCGTTCATCGTTGACCGCAGCGTAGCAGTAATGAGTGATTTCGGTGCGGGTGCGAACATCGATGGCAAACACTACTTCGGCATTAACTGGGGTCGTGACGCAGAGCTTGGTCAAGTTGAAGACCTACGCAACGTGGTTGAAGGCGATCCAAGCCCATGTGGTAAAGGCATTATCCAGCTTAAGCGTGGTATCGAAGTTGGCCATATCTTCCAACTTGGCAACGCTTACTCCGCAGCGATGAACTGTGGTGTACTTGGTCCTGATGGTAAGAACGTCATCCTAGAAATGGGCTGTTACGGCATCGGCATCACTCGCGTCGTAGCGGCTGCTATTGAGCAAAACCATGACAAATACGGCATCATCTGGCCAGATGCAATCGCACCATTCCAGGTTGCGATCGTTCCAATGAACATGCACAAGTCAGAAGAAGTAAAAGAAGCCGCTGAGAAGTTGTACGCTGAGCTAACGGCAATGGGCATCGAAGTACTATTTGATGATCGTAAAGAACGCCCAGGTGTAATGTTCTCTGATATGGAGCTTATTGGTGTACCGCATACCATTATTATCGGTGACCGCTCGATGAAAGAAGGCAACTTCGAATACAAGAACCGTGCTACTGGTGAGAAAACGCCAGTCGCAATGACTGATATTATCGAGCACGTAAAAGCTCAACTAAAGTAAGCGCTCGACGAGTTCGCATTTGAAGTAATTTCAAATAATTAGAAAGGGTTGGCTTCGGTCAGCCCTTTTTTATTACTGGGCAACCTTACTACTCCCCTTTAGATCTATTCACTTTGTTAATCTTTGGTTCAGCTTCTTGCTATTAAACTGATTTCATCATCTAAAGGAGGTCAGTTATGGATTTAAAAAGTCTTCTAAACCAAGCACTCAAATCAGACTTACTCAAGCAAGGGGCTGATGCGTTAGGTAAACAAACTAACAACATCAAATCCTCATCAAACTCAAGTAGCCTGAAAACGCTAGGAGCAGGTGCCGTTGGCGGAGGCCTTATCGGTATGCTGATGGGCTCGAAGAAAAGTAAAAAAATGACCAAGAAAATAGGCTCGGGCGCATTAAAAGTCGGTGGCGCTGCTGCGCTTGGAGCATTAGCCTACAAAGTTTATAACGACTGGCAAGCCAAACAGTCCGGTCAAGGTGTTCATGAGACCTTTGATCCCGATGACAGCAAACACAGTGTACTAATTTTAAAAGCAATGATTGGAGCCGCAAAAGCCGATGGCCATGTCGATGAAGAGGAAATGGCCCGCATCGAGCAAGCCCTCGCGGATATGGGCGCAGATGAGCACGTACGTCAACTCGTTCAGCAAGAACTAAACAAACCGCTTGATCCTGCTGAAATTGCTAATCAGGCGACCTCTCCCCAACAAGCGTCAGAAATTTATCTCGCGTCTTTGATTGTTGCTGATGAGCAAAACTTCATGGAAAAAGCGTATTTGCAAGAACTGGCAAAACAACTTCAGCTTTCACCAGAAGTCACTCAGCAGTTAGAAGTACAAATGCAGTGATTAAATCTCGCTCAAGCAACTCCTCAACTTGAGCCAAAACAACTCTGCACTTTGAGTTTCAAATCTGCTGTGTGTATATTGAGATAAGTTATCATTTAGTGGAAAGAAAACATGCAAGTATACGGCTGTTGTGAACTGGTTCGTGAGCTTTATGCTCAAATTGGTAGTGGCGATCAAGCTTACATTCCTCAGGCAATTTCATGTGCTGTTAAAGCGCTGAACGATGTTGCGGCGGATGAGTCTTTGCCTAAAGAAGTGCGTGAAAAAGCGGCATTTGCTGCGGCAAACCTACTGATTTCAGATTTTGAGGATAAGTAATGAATCTAGCGAACTTTGAATCCATGGATCCTGTCATGCTCATGAGCATTGTAAATATGAAGCTACGCGACGACTTCGGTGGTGACTTAGATAAACTGGTAGCTTTCTTCGATATCGATCGCACAGCACTAGAAGCAAAACTGGCTTCTGCTGGTTTTGACTTTCTTCCAGAAGCAGGACAATTCCGTTAACCCGCAGCAATCACCGCGGGTAACTGAAACGGGGAATAACCAACATGAAAAAGGGCTTGATGATCACTCATCAAGCCCTTCTCTTTTGTCCAATAGACGTTTCGATTAGCCGAATGAAGCCCATATGACCGTAGCCACAAGAATTGGACATACAAACTTCACATACGCAGGCCATAACTTACCAAACCAACCTTGCGTAAACTCCGGGCAACCTTGCTCAAGCTCTTTGATTTTTGAGTTGCGATTCCATACCCAACCACCAAATAAGCAGAATAAGAGCGCAGCGGTTGGTTGTAGATACTGAGTAGCAACCGTCGCGACCATACCAAACAGAGCGCCAAAGTTATAAACAATCACCACACTGAGCAAGGCGATGAGACCACCTAAAACCCAGCTCGTTGCGCTACGCTTAGTGTTGAAACGCTCACTCACTAACGCCACTGGACACTCTAACATTGAAATTGAAGACGTTAGCGCCGCAATCGTCAGCAATAAAAAGAACACAATAGAGAACAATTGACCAAGCAAACCTAAGCTATCAAACATCAACGGCAATACGGTAAATACCAACGTATCAGAGCTTAATAGAGAGCCATCTTCAGCATAGATTTGAACGCCTTTTTGCATCGCAACAAACATCGCTGGCATCACCACTAACCCTGCAATGAAAGCAACGGCAGTATCTACCATGGTCACGTTCATCGCCATCTTTGGTAGGTTCTCTTTCTTACTCAAGTAAGAGCCATAAATCAGCATTGAACAGCCACCGATCGTAAGCGAGAAGAAGCCTTGCCCCATTGCAGCAAGAATCAACTTGCGGTCCCATACCTTTTCGAAATCCGGTACCAAGTAATGCTTTAGCCCTTCCATCGCACCGTTTTGCGTCATGATGTAAGCAAACAGCAGGGCAAACAGAACAAACAATGCTGGCATCAAGCGTGTTGACCACTTCTCAATACCTTGTTTTACTCCACCTTGTACGATAAGAATTGTTAGCACATAAAAAGTAATAGTTCCGAACAAGTTACGTTCAACGCTAAAGCCCTTTAGCCATTGAGTTGCAGCTTCTAACCCCATTAGATCTGTGATTGCACCCAGTAAAAAGCAGATCAACCAACCACCGACAATAGAGTAAAACGCTAAAACAGCGCTTGGTACGCTTAAACCAATCCAGCCCACAATACCGCCGAGCTTTTTACCTACCGGATGATTGGTAAGCGAGCACATACTATCCACCGGGTTGGCTTGACCATGACGACCAATCGCCATTTCAACCACCAGCATAGGAAATGCGACGATAAGAATCATCACCAAATAAACCAACAGGAAAGCACCGCCGCCATTACTGGCAGCTTGGGTTGGAAAGCCCCAAATATTGCCAAGGCCAACTGCGGCACCTGCGGCTGCTAAGATGAATCCGAGACGAGAGCCAAAATGCTCACGAGGCTGAGAAGAGGTTTGCTGTGTCATACTACTCACACAAAATATCATTGAACTAGCTAACTAGTACACTATAGCAATATTCACTATTCAACAAGAGCACTCCGGTTAAATACTCGACAGTTGAAACAATTCACAGTCATTCAGCTTGTAAATTTTAACGTACATCTCACATTCATCATTCTAAGACCTGGCGACTTTTGTCTTTTTCACACGCCTAGAATTTGTGATTCTCCCATCGTGAAGTGAGCCGAAAAATAATGAGCTTTGGTGTAAGGAACGAATAGTTCCTCGTGATACTGTGTCGAAAAGCAGAATATTGTGCTTCGCTTTTTCCCCCTTATGTCTATTTATCAGCTAGTTATTACTCTGTTCTCATTTATATCCATGACTCAAGGAGAGGAAAATGAAGGTCACTCTACTTCACGGAGCGATGGTTGCAGCACTCAGCGTCAGCTACCAAGCTCAAGCCTATAACTGCCAAAGCCTACCCGACTGGGACAGCACTGCGACTTATACATCGGGCACTTTAGTAAAAACGCAAGGAGCCGCTTACGAGGCCGCGTATTGGACGCAAGGCAATGACCCTGTTACCAATTCAGGGGCTTGGGAGGCATGGAAAGCGTTAGGGCAATGTGATGGTGGAAGCAACAACCTAGAGCCAACAGTGTCATTCTCCTCTCCAACAAACAACGCACAAATTCCCGAAGGCAGTGCGATCACCTTGCTAGCCAACGCAGCCGACGAAGATGGCCAAATCGCACAAGTTGAGTTTGTTGCAGGCAACCAAACGGTTGCTGCGGTAACTCAAGCACCATTCGAAGCATCTTGGACCGCTATTGAAGGTGTCTCGCAATTGACCGCGATTGCGACCGATAATGAGGGAGCCGTTACCACCACGACGATTTCTATCCAAGTTCAACCACAAGTCGAGTTGCCACCACCTAGTATTTCACTGACAAGCCCATCGGGAACGGAAGCGCTTAACGTGGGTGGGAACCTCACGGTGGCCGCTCAAGCTGATGATATTGATGGTGTGGTCACACAAGTTGAGTTCTTCGTGAACAATCAATCCGTTGCGATTGATACCAGCGTACCTTACGAATATCAATGGACCGCGAGTGCTGGTACACATTCGTTTAAAGCACAAGCGACTGATGACACAAACCTCTCAACCATGAGCCAAGAAATAACGCTTGTTGTTAGTAATTCAGAAACAGGGACGGGCGGATGTGCAGATGCAGTGCCTTACGCGGCGGGAACGAGTTATCAAGTTGGCGACCTAGTTTCTCACTTCAACCAAAAATATCGTTGTGACGTTGCGGGTTGGTGTTCCTCGGATGCGACATGGGCTTACGAGCCTGGTGAAGGGTTATATTGGCAAGATGCTTGGAGTGGCCTAGGTGCTTGTTCGACACCACCGCAAGTTGCCATTACGACACCAACGGATGGACAAGTTGTGCTCGCTGGCAGCAATAACGAAATCACGGCTAACGCAAGCGATGCTGATGGCACAGTCACGCAAGTTGAGTTTTTTGCGAACAACACCAGCTTAGGGGTCATCACTCAAGCACCATATTCCGTTACTTGGAACGCCACACTTATTGGCGCTAACCAGCTTAAAGCCGTCGCAACCGATAATGATAACAACACGTCAGAGTCCTTGGTTGGTGTGGAAGTCAGCGATAAAGATTTGGTCGTCTCACTGACTTCACCAAGTAGCGGTCAAACCGTCGGCTTAGGCAAAAACCTCACATTAAGTGCCAATGCAACGTCTTTAACCTCAGGCATTAAACACGTTGATTTCATGGTCAATGGTGCAGTTGTCGCCACAGATACGACTGCGCCTTATTCTGTGAACTGGACACCAGCCGCAATCGGACAGTTTACCGTAAGCGCCCAAGCTGTGGATTTGTCAGGAAGCAATGCATTGTCTGACGCAGCAGCAATAACGGTGGTTGAGCAAGCAGAGAAACGTCATAAACTCATCGGTTACTGGCACAATTTTGTAAATGGGGCTGGCTGTCCAATTCGTCTAGCGGATATGGCTGATGCGTGGGATGTGATTGATATTGCCTTTGCCGAAAATGACCGCAACAGTGATGGTACCGTGCACTTTAATCTATATTCAGGCGATATTTACAGCGATTGTCCAGCACTCGATCCAACACAATTCAAGCAGGACATGGCAGCGCTTCAAGCTAAAGGTAAGAAGTTTGTTCTCTCTCTTGGCGGCGCAGAAGGCACGATTACGCTGAATACCGATCAAGACGAAGCCAACTTTGTCTCTAGCCTAACAGGTCTTATCGCTGAGTGGGGCTTTGATGGTCTTGATGTGGATTTAGAGAGTGGATCTAACTTGGTTCATGGCTCGCAAATTCAAGCTCGCCTTGGTCGTGCTTTGCTTCAAATAGAGCAAAATATGGGTGGCGACATGTACCTAACCATGGCACCTGAGCATCCTTATGTTCAAGGCGGCTATTTGGCTTACAGCGGTATTTGGGGAGCTTACATTCCTGTGATAAACGAGACACGCAGCACGCTCGACCTACTTCACGTCCAGCTATATAACAACGGTGGCTTGCCAAACCCATATCTGCCAGGCAGTGCACCAGAAGGCTCTGTGGATATGATGGTAGCGCAATCTAAAATGCTTATAGAAGGCTTTGAATTGGCCGACGGCACTCAGTTTGCACCACTACGTGATGATCAAGTCGCAATCGGCTTACCTTCAGGTCCTAGCTCGGCAAATTCAGGGCAGGCTCCGACACAGAATATTATCAGCGCACTAGATTGTTTAACCAAAGGCACTTCATGTGGCACCGTTAAGCCAGCGTTCAATTACCCGAATTATGCAGGGGTAATGACGTGGTCTATCAACTGGGATCAGCATGATGGTTTTAATTTCTCAAAACCTGTCGGCGATAAGCTCACCGAGATGAACGCGCAATAAGCTATCAAAGAACAAGCGGGTAAAACGGAAATATCGTCTTGCTTTCATTAATTGTTCAAGTATGTAAAAACGAAAAGAGAGCACAATTGTGCTCTCTTTCTTTATACCATTGAGTTCTACTTTTTGAAGGGTAATTAAATCGTAAATACTCGGTAATCTTTTAGCTCAGGGATTTTCTTCAACAGATCGTCTTCTTGCCCTGCCATGTCATCCAGCGAATCGCACAAGTCTTCTGCTTGTTGTTCTACCTCTTTCGAATGCTCAGCTAAACGCTCTTCTACTTTCGCGCTGAGCTCAGCCATACTCTCTGATAATGCAGTGAGGTTTATCCCTCCCTCTTCCTTCATTTTTTTCGATAAAGCATCCAACGAACTGGCTAAAAACTCTTTATTGAAGATCTCTTGTGCTTTTGCAAAGTCTTCAGTCCACCCTTGTGTCATGGACTCAAAACTTTCCGCTGGTAGAATGAAATCACCATCTTTGTAGTAACGTGATTCAACATCAGCGAAAAAGTCCTGTACTGCGACTTTGACGTTATCAAACGCGCCAGGTGCGTCTAGGCTTTCCGCAACATCATCGATGATGTCATTTGCAAGCGCTAAACCATCACTCGCCAACTGCTTTGCTTGTGGAATATACGCGTTCATTTTTTCGCGATAGTCTTCAATTGCCGCTTTTTGGTCGGCATTGAGTTCAATTAGCTCACCTTTGATGAATAGGTTGTTATCCTCATCCACGACAGCTTTATCACCTGTCGTTTGGCGAATTTCCAAGCTTTGCCCATCCATACGGACTTCATTATTGATGTCCACACGACACTGCGCTGCATAACCAGTAGCACTGACCATCAGCAATGAGAGTGTAAAAAGCTTTTTCATGTCATTCTCTTTTATTTAACATTACTCGTGTTAAACATAACACTGAGTGATACATGAGATGTCAGCAAACCGTCACGACTTCGTAACAAGTTGTTTTTTCTCCTATTTTCACATCAATCTCATCACCTTCTTCTTTCCCGAATAACGCTCGACCAAGAGGAGATTTTGCTGTTAAGACAAAGACTTCCTGAGCCTGATATTTAACAGTCAGACCACCAGAACAAGGGCCTACAAAGAAGTGCTTTTCAAGCAAATTCTCATCTGCGAGAACGACGTAAGCACCTACACCAACAGGTGCGCCTTTAAACTCGCGAGTCACTAGAGCGCGATATTGACGCAGCTCGTCTTCACTCTCTTGGATTCGCATAGCTTGTCCATGAGCAAGATACGCGGCTTCAAGTGCTAACGTATCGTACTTATGCTCGGGAACAGTTTCTTCATCTGTCGCGGCATCAATGGCTCGCTGAGCCGATGCATGGGCCACTTGAAGTTTTTCTTCCAGATGTTGGATGATAATTTGGACTAAGTCAGCTTTACTCATACTTTTAGGACGCGCGTTTGGCACTCAGGGTGTGTTAATGTACCTAAGTTTACCATCAAAGAAAGGTTTCCCTATTATGCAAAGTGACTCGCTGCATCAAACACTTCAATCCGTATTTGGTTTTGACTCATTACGCCAAGGTCAACAACCCGTAATTGAAGCGGTTATGAATGGTTACTCTGCTGCGGCCATCTTTCCTACAGGTTCGGGTAAGTCTCTCTGTTACCAATTACCAGCAACCGTATTGCCCAATCTTATGTTGGTGATCTCGCCGTTGTTGGCGTTAATGAAAGATCAGCTGAACTTTTTGCAAAGTAAAGGGATCCCGGCCGCTTCTATCGATAGCAGTCAAAGCAGAGAAGAGTCACAACGCGTCATGGCAGGGGTAAAAAATGGACAGATCAAAATATTGATGATTTCTGTTGAGCGCCTAAAAAACGAGCGTTTTCGTGAGTTCATTCGCCAAGTACCGATCTCTTTGATGGTGGTTGATGAAGCGCACTGTATTTCCGAATGGGGACATAACTTCCGCCCTGATTATCTCAAGCTACCGCAATATCAACGTGAACTGAACATTCCACAATCTTTGCTTCTCACTGCAACAGCAACGCCCGCAGTTATTGAAGACATGAAACAAAAGTTCGATATTGCCAGTGAACATATTACCGTTACAGGCTTCTACCGCCCCAATCTGGATATCTCGGTTATCCCATGCGAGGAAGCAACGAAACAAGAAAAGCTAAGTGAAATCATCGCCTCTTCTCCTAAGCTTCCGACTATCGTATACGTGACACAACAGCAGACAGCAGAGCAAGTAGCAAAATCACTAATCCATATTGGCATTAATGCTCACGCGTACCATGCGGGTATGAAAAGCGACATCCGTGAACAAATCCAACAGCAGTTTATGGATAGCCAAATTGACTGTATTGTTGCCACGATTGCATTTGGTATGGGGGTCGATAAATCTGATATCCGCCGCGTCATTCACTTCGACTTACCCAAATCGATCGAGAACTACGCACAAGAGATTGGACGTGCAGGCAGGGACGGGCAACGTTCTGAGTGCATTCTGCTGGGCAATACGTCCGGCTTAACGGTGTTGGAAAACTTTGTCTATGGTGACACACCTGAACTAACCTCGATTAACTATGTAGTCGGGCAAGCGAAAGAACATGCTCCACAATGGGAGGTAGTGCCACTGCGTTTATCGCGTGAAAGTAATATCCGCCAATTGCCACTCAAAACCTTGTTGGTTTATTTGGAGCTACATAAACTCATTGAAGCAAAATACAGTTACTTTGCGGAATATCGCTTTAAGTTTTTGCACGATCAGCAATTTATTGTGAATCAATTTCAAGGCGAGCGACGTCAATTCGTGGAGGCTATTTTCTCCTGCTCGCAAAAAGCCAAAGTGTGGTGCCAAGTTGACCTAGAAGCGTTATGGATGAACTATCAATCGGAACGCAGCCGAGTTGTCGCAGCCCTCGACTATTTTCACCAGAATGGTTGGATAGAGCTAGAGAGCAAACAACTGACCGACGTGTACTCAGTTTCGCCAACCACACAGAGCTCTGATGTTTTAATCCAACAACTGTATGAACTGTTCCAATCCAAAGAAAGCAAAGATATCGAAAGAATTCACACCATGCTGCGCTTGTTCCAGTCAGAGCACTGTTTGAGCTCACAATTGGCGAACTACTTTGCTGACCACAATGCACCAGAGCAATGTGGTCACTGCTCCGTGTGTCGCGGTCAAGTCGCCTCGTTCCCAACACCACAAGGTGAGGATATTGAGCCACCTCAAGTAGCTATGTGGGTGCAGGAATTTATTCAGCTCTCCCCTTCCGCTATCAGCAATGATGCTGTCGCCCGCTTCTTGTGTGGAATTAGTACCCCTTTAATTAGCCAGCTAAAAGCTTCAAAACTGGCGGGTTATGGTGCGATGGCCAATACAAGCTTTGAACAAGTATTAGCTCAGGTAGAAGCAGTAAGAGCCTAGAAAAAGCTCAATTGGCGCGCTTGGTTCTCGGGCTTGAGCATCACGTTCAAGCCTAAAAGGCGTATTTCCCGTCCGTTTTGGCGCTTAAGAATATCTCTTAGCAAGATCTTGAAGTCCTCAAGCTCTAATTGCGGATGGATATGCTCAATTGTTGTCAGTTGAAAGTCGGCAAATTTAACTTTAATACCTTGTTTAATAATCGATTTATCTGGGCTTGCACGCTCTAAGCGTTTCTCGAGTTCAGGATAAAGTTTATCCTCGATCACTTGCCAACATTCATCATAGCTCGAGATATTCTGGCTAAATGTCCGTTCCACACCGACGGATTTCCTCTCTCGCTCAACGACGACTTCTCGATTATCAATTCCATGGCTACGCTGCCATAAAGAGGCCCCCTGACGACCAAACTGCCTCAGCAATTCACGATAGTCGCTGTTTTTAATATCCTCACATCGATAAAAGCCCGCTTGATGCAATTTCTCAAGACTCACCTTCCCTACTCCAGGAATGTTTTCCAGCGGAAGTGTATCGATAACTTCCTGAACCTTATCTGGTGGGATAACAAACTGACCGTTGGGTTTATTCATATCAGAGGCGACTTTGGCAAGGAACTTAATCGGTGCAATGCCCGCCGATGCCGTCAGCCCAAGCTCATTCCATATGTCGCGTCGAATAGACTCCGCGATCAACGTTGCGGAGCCACGACAAGCTGTCGAGTCCGTAACATCGAGGTATGCTTCATCTAATGAGAGAGGTTCAATGATAGGCGTATAACGCTCAAAAATAGCACGAATCTGCTGAGAGACTTGTTTGTACACGTGCATTCGACCGGGAACGACTAGTAAATGGGGGCAGAGTTGCAATGCTCGCGCCGTTGACATTGCACTACGAACGCCATATTTGCGCGCCTCATAATTGCAGGTGCTAATCACACCACGCTGTTTTTCATGACCGCCAACGGCGAGTGCAATGCCACGATAACTAGGATTATCTCTCATCTCAACGGCAGCATAAAAACAATCCATATCGACGTGAATGATTTTTCTGATTCGGTCTGACATAGCCATTAAATACTGTTCAAAAAAACAGTATAAATTAAATCTGCCTTGATAGAAATGAGAGTTTGTAAACGTGCCTTAATCTCGTAACATCACATCAAGCTGATCGACCAACTCTGCCCAGTCTGCGTCTTCTTCAATGGCTTGTTTGAGAAATGTGGCCTGCGAACTTGTCCAAAAGCTGGCTTCATGCAGAGGGGCTGAAGCTCTTTTGTGCCGATGTTCGTTAATAAAGTCCTTTATCTCTTGAGGAGAGCTGCCGAGGCCTAATTGTTGAAACAATTCAGCCATACCGTGTTGATGCATTTCCATATTTCCTCCTAAGTTAACGCGCTTTAGTTTGAGTATATAACCAAATAACAGTTAAGTACGGTGATTAAAGGGAAATGACTTGGCTGCGAAGTCTGCACCGACTTAAGCTTCCGGTCATCCTAGATTAAACGTAGCAAGCAAAGTATAAACTCTCAGAGAAGTAGAGCGAGAAATATAAAAAAACCCAGCTTTAGCTGGGTTATTTTGTATTACTCTTTGGATGACCGATACTTAAGCAATTCGATCTTTTTCCCATGCAGCCAATTTCTCAGCTCGCGCCGCTTCACGTGCTTCACGTTTCTTACGCGCGTCACATGGTTCTGGACAGTTACATACTTTCTCAATACCTACTGCACCAAGACCGCCACAGCTACCCTTCACTACTTTCTTCTGGAAGATGTAGCCAACAGCCATCGCTGCGATTACCGCAACAAAAACTGCAAACGTAATTAGAAATGTACTCATAAGAACATGCTCACTTCTGTTGTTATTTCTTCATGAACGGCTTGTATGCTTCCGAAGCCAGCTCTTTAAAACCATTTTCCGTCTTCACAATCATGAAAACAGGAATATTATTTTCGTTCGCAATTGCCATGCCTTTGTCCTCACCTAGCACCATAAGACCAGTTGCAAGACCATCAGCAGTCATCGACGATTTATCTAATACCGTTACAGACACCACTTTATGATGAATAGGTTTGCCTGTTCTTGGATTAATAATATGAGAGTATCTCACACCATTACTCTCAAAGTAATTACGATAGTCACCACTTGTTGCAATTGCCATGTCCCCTGGCTCAATAATTTCTTGAATTGAGCGCTCATCAATAGTCGGCTTTTCAATCGCAATGCGCCACGGCACGCCTTCACGATTCACGCCTTTGAGGCGCATTTCGCCGCCCACTTCTACCATGAAGTTATGAACCCCTTCAGATTGAAGGTAGTCAGCAACCACGTCAACCCCCCAACCTTTAGCAATAGTTGATAAATCGACATACAAGTTAGGAATATCTTTGGACAATTTATTGCCATCAACAGATAGGTGGTGAATGCCAGTATTGGCTTTGCGTGCCGCTAGCTCTTCATCTGTAGGAACGACATCAGGGCGAGCTTCTGGGCCAAAGCCCCACAGGTTAACTAAAGGACCGACTGTCACATCCAATGCGCCTAAAGTAAGACCGTTGAGACGAATCGCTTCTTTGACTACGATTGCTGTTTGTGTCGATACAGTAAATGGCTCACTCGTTTGATGCTGGTTAAAGCGACTTAATTCTGAATCATCACGGTAGGTCGACATTTGGTCATTGACTTCTTCCAGTAAGCGATCAATTTCCGTCTGCATCGCTTTTGGCGTAGGAATACCATCTTGCTCGATATATTTGATGTTATAAGAAGTCCCCATGGTAGGGCCACTTAGATGAATTTGATCTGCTGGCTGCTCACAGCCAGCCAAAATCAATAGAGAAGCGAATGCAACAAGCCACGTTTTCACTTGTTAACTCCCAATGTTGTTGAATTGATATGGGGAATGGGACCGATTACTTAAATCCAATTACCTATATCAACTGTTGAATATTATTTTTACTTCTACAAAAAATAATGGCTAGCTCTTAGAGAGCTAGCCATAGATTCAATCACTTGGAGGGATTAACCACCGAAGTCATCTAGTAGGATGTTTTCATCCTCTACACCTAGATCTTTTAGCATGCCGATAACAGCCGCATTCATCATAGGTGGACCACACATGTAGTATTCACAGTCTTCTGGCGCTTCGTGATCACGTAGGTAGTTCTCGTAAAGAACGTTGTGAATAAAGCCAGTGTAACCATCCCAGTTATCTTCTGGAAGTGGATCAGACAGTGCACAGTGCCATACGAAGTTGTCATTCTCAGCTTGTAGCATATCGAAGTCTTCTACGTAGAACATTTCACGCTTAGAACGTGCGCCGTACCAGAAAGACATCTTACGCTTAGAGTGTAGACGCTTAAGTTGGTCGAAGATGTGTGAGCGCATTGGAGCCATACCAGCACCACCACCTACGAATACCATTTCTGCATCTGTATCTTTCGCAAAGAACTCACCAAATGGACCAGAAATAGTACACTTGTCGCCTTCTTTTAGAGACCAAATGTACGAAGACATGATGCCTGGTGGTACGTCTGGGTTGTTCGGCGGCGGAGTCGCGATACGAACGTTAAGCATGATGATACCGTGCTCTTCTGGGTAGTTAGCCATTGAGTATGCACGGATTGTCTCTTCGTTAACTTTAGACTCGTAACGGAAAAGGTTGAACTTCTCCCAGTCTTCACGGTATTCCTCAGGAATATCGTAGTCTGCGTATTTCACGTGGTGAGCAGGTGCTTCAATCTGGATGTAACCACCAGCACGGAAAGGTACTGATTCGCCATCTGGAATTTGTAGCTTAAGCTCTTTGATGAATGTCGCTTTGTTATCGTTAGAGATAACGGTACATTCCCACTTCTTAACGCCGAAGATTTCTTCAGGAAGCTCGATGTCCATGTCAGTTTTCATAGCAACCTGACACGCTAGACGCTCACCTTCACGCGCTTCACCTTTAGTAATATGGTCAAGCTCGGTTGGTAGGATGTCGCCGCCACCTGATTTAACTTTTACGCGACACTGACCACATGAGCCACCGCCACCACAAGCAGAAGATACGAATACGCCAGCACCGGCTAGCGCACTCAGTAGCTTACCACCTGGTTGTGTAACGATCGCCAGAGAAGGGTCATCGTTCACAGAAATTGTAATGTCACCTGTTGGTACAAGCTTAGACTTAGCGAAAAGAATCACTAGTACTAGTGCAAGTACGATCAGAGTAAACATCACTACACCAAGAATAATGTCCATTGACTATTCCTTAATTGTTGCGGTTTACCCGACTTACAGTTGAACACCAGAGAAAGACATAAAGCCTAACGCCATAAGACCTACAGTGATAAATGTGATGCCAAGACCACGTAGACCTGGAGGTACGTCAGAGTACTTCATCTTCTCACGGATACCTGCAAGAGCAACGATTGCCAGCATCCAGCCCACACCAGAGCCGAAACCGTAAACGATAGATTCAGCAAAGTTGTAGTCACGTTGTACCATGAAAGATACACCACCGAAGATTGCACAGTTTACTGTGATCAGCGGTAGGAAGATGCCTAGCGCGTTGTACAAAGGTGGGAAGAAACGGTCTAGAACCATCTCTAGAATCTGTACAAGTGCTGCAATTACACCGATAAAGGTGATGAAGTTTAGGAAGCTAAGGTCCACGCCCTCAACTAACGCGTTCTCTCTCAGAACTAGGTTGTATACTAGGTTGTTCACAGGAACAGCGATAGTCAGTACTACCACAACTGCAACACCTAGGCCGAAAGAGGTCTTAACCTTCTTAGATACGGCAAGGAAAGTACACATACCTAGGAAGAAAGACAGAGCCATGTTTTCGATGAAAATCGATTTAACTAACAGACTAATGTAATGTTCCATGACGTCCTTACTCCTTCGCTTCTACTTGTTCTGGTTTCAGAATACGGATTACCCAGATAAGGAAGCCGATTAGGAAGAATGCTGATGGTGCTAGTAGCATTAGGCCGTTAGGCTGGTACCAACCACCGTTGCTCACTAGAGGTAGAACTTCTAGGCCAAATAGCTTGCCTGAGCCAAATAGCTCACGGAAGAAACCTACAGTGATAAGAACGAAACCGTAACCTAGACCGTTACCAATACCGTCAATAAGAGATGGTACTGGCGCAGACTTCATTGCGAATGCTTCAGCACGACCCATTACGATACAGTTAGTGATAATCAGACCAACGAATACAGATAGCTGTTTAGAGATATCGTATAGGTAAGCTTTTAGCACCTGGTCTACCACGATTACTAGCGATGCGATAATTGCCATCTGAACGATGATACGCACACTGTTAGGAATGTGGTTACGGATCAATGAAACAGAGAAGTTAGACAGCGCAGTTACAAATGTTACCGCTAGCGTCATTACAAAAGCTGTTTCTAGTTTAGTTGTTACTGCAAGAGCAGAACATACACCAAGAACTTGTAGCGCGATTGGGTTGTTATCCAATACTGGCGCTAGAATGCTCTTTTTAACGTTTTGTGCACTAGACATTAGTTAAGTTCTCCGTCACGAACTTTTGCTAGGAAAGGACCAAAGCCCTTGTCACCTAACCAGAAGTCAAATGTGTGTTGAACACCATTACTAGTGAGCGTTGCTCCTGATAGGCCATCAACACCGTGCTCAGAACCTTGCGGTGCGCCGCCTTTCACGACCTTAATCGCTGGCTGATGATCTTCATTGTACAATTTCTTGCCAATGAATTGATCGCGCCATGAAGGGTTCTCTACTTCACCACCAAGTCCAGGAGTTTCACCTTGCTCGTAGTAAGTAATAGCAGACACAGTGTTACCATCAGTTTCAACGGCTACAAAGGCATACATCATCGACCATAGTCCTTTACCGTGCATAGGCAAGATAACTTTTTGGACTTCATCTTGGTCTTTTACTAAGTACACCACTGCTGTATTCGCACGACGACGGATATCAGCGACGTCTTCTTCTGGTGTCAATGCGATTGAACGTTCTGCATCTTTTGATGCTTCACGCTGATCGTACGTAGATGCATTACCCTCAGTAAAGTTACCTGTTTCAAGGTCTACCAGACGAGGTTCGATGTACTCAGCAAATAGCTCTGGTACTTTCTTACCGTTCGCGTCAATGCCTGCAACTTCAACGATCTTTGATTGCTTATCTAGGACAGCGTTAGCTTTTTGCTTATCACGCAGACCTACTGCTGCTGTTGATACGATGATTGAACAAACAAGGCTCAACCCGATAACAACACCCAGCGTCTTTTTAATGCTGTCGTTATTACTTGCCATAGCGTGCTAGTCTCCGCTTGATGTTCTTCTCAATCACTACATGGTCGAACAGAGGTGCGAATAGGTTCGCGAATAGAATCGCCAGCATCATACCTTCTGGGTACGCCGGGTTAACTACACGGATCATCACACACATTGCACCAATCAGGATGCCGTACCACCATTTACCTTTGTTAGTAAATGACGCTGATACTGGGTCCGTTGCCATGAAGAACATACCGAATGCAAAACCACCTAGAACTAGGTGCCAGTGCCATGGCATGTTGAACATTGGGTTAGTGTCAGAACCGATCACGTTAAACAGAGTCGATACTGCAATCATACCGATCATTACGCCCGCAATGATGCGCCATGAAGCGATTCGCATGTAAACGATCATCGCTGCACCGATCATTAGAGCTAGAGTCGATACTTCACCAATAGAGCCAGGGATGTTACCGATGAAAGCGTCCATCCAAGTGATAGGAGAACCAGTTACTGTGTTAACTAGAGCACCGTTACCACCTTGAGCCCATTGGCTAAGAGCAGTTGCACCAGAGAAGCCGTCAGCTGCAGTCCATACTACGTCACCCGAGATTTGCGCTGGGTAAGCGAAGAATAGGAATGCACGACCTGCAAGTGCAGGGTTAAGGAAGTTACGACCTGTACCACCGAAGATCTCTTTCGCAACAACAACACCAAATGTGATACCTAATGCCGCTTGCCATAGAGGTAGCGTTGGTGGAACGATAAGTGCGAACAAGATAGAAGTAACAAAGAAGCCTTCGTTTACTTCGTGCTTACGCACCATACAGAAAAGCACTTCCCAGAAACCACCAACAAGGAATACTGTTGCGTAGATAGGTAGGAAGTAGGTCGCACCTAGTAGCATCTTACTGCCAACCCCTGCATCAGCGGCAATCGTTCCGCCCAGCATTTCAGTTAGCCAGTAGTGCCAGTTACCAGAGATAACTGTCGCTAGTTGATCACCAGCATACATGTGGTTAAGCGCTGCAATAGCTTGGCCACCTGCGTTGTACATACCCCAGAACATTGCTGGGAATACCGCAAACCAAACCATGATCATGATACGTTTTAGGTCAACGCTATCACGAACGTGCGAGCTTTTATTTGTTACGATACCTGGAGTGTAAAAAACTGTTGCTACAGCTTCGTACAGGGCAAACCATTTTTCGTGTTTACCACCAGGCTCAAAATGATGCTCGATGTCTTCAAGAAACTTTTTAAGAGCCATGAAAATTACCCTTCCTTCTCGATAGTATCTAGGCATTCACGAAGTAACGTACCGTACTCGTACTTACCTGGACATACAAAGGTACACAATGCTAGATCTTCTTCATCCAGTTCAAGCGCACCCAGTGCTTGAGCACTGTCTGTATCACCTGCACATAGATCACGAAGCAGCAGAGTAGGCTCCATATCTAGAGGCATTACGCGTTCGTAGTTGCCAATTGGAACCATTGAACGATCACTACCATTGGTCGTCGTTGTCATATTGAACAACTGACCTTTGAATACGTGACCAAGGAAAGAGCGAGTTACCGAGAACTTATTCTTACCAGGCATTGCCCAGCCAAATAGTTCTTTCTCACGGCCTTCACGTAATACAGAAACCTGTTGATGGTAACGGCCAAGGTATGCGTGTGGACCAGTTGCATGTGTACCTGTCAGTACAGAACCAGAAATCACACGAACTTCGCCAGGCATCAGCTCGTTATCTGTTAGGTCATCTAAGCTTGCACCGATTACGGTACGAACTAGACGAGGGTTATTCACAACTGGACCAGCTAGAGACACAACACGATCTGTGTATAGCTCACCAGTTAGGAACAGCTTACCGAACGCGATAACGTCTTGGTAGTTGATGCTCCATGCCACATTTTCTGCATTCACTGGGTATAGGAAATGCATGTGGGTGCCAGCAAGACCTGCTGGGTGAGGGCCATCGAAGACGTGTTCTTCTACGTTAGACTGTGAAGAGCGTGGCAAACTAGTGCCAGATTTACATACGTAAACCTTGCCTTCTGTCAGGGCTGAAAGAATGTCTAGACCAGCAATGAATGCTTCTTGTTGCTCATTAATGATCAACTCAGGCTTAGCTGCTAATGGATTAGTATCCATTGCAGTTACGAAAATAGCCTTAGTAGAAGACTCGATTGCAGGAACCTTGCTAAACGGACGAGTACGTAAAGCGGTCCATAGGCCAGAGTCAACCAACTGAGTCTTGATCACTTCACGATCTAGACCTGAAAGTTGAGCGGCTTCGAACTTATCAAATGTCACCTGCTCTTCACCTGCCACTTCAATCACTACAGATTGAAGGACACGTTTAGCGCCACGGTTAACTTCGATCACTTTACCGGCTGCTGGTGCAGTAAATTTCACGCCAGGGTTCTTTTTATCTTCAAAAAGAACTTGCGCTTTTTTCACTTCATCACCAACGCGGACATGCATGGTAGGACGCATGCCAACGTACTCTTCGCCAAGCAAGGCGACTTTTTTGATGGTCTTACCATCATTAATCACCTGGGATGGAGTTCCTGCGATAGGAAGATCCAAGCCCTTCTTTATTGTAATCATACGCACTTGCACTACTTTTATCGGGAAAAAGATTCTTTTGATTGCGTAACTTTTAGACACGACATCAGTGTCCGGTTTTGATGTTGTTTTAAACATCAAAATCGCAACATCCTATTAAAAATCTCGTCACAAGGAATACGCGAGATTTATCAGGTGCCGTAGTCTAGCATTTTTTAGGAACTTGATGCCATGACCAATCATTAGAATAGAGGGGTTATTTCGGTAGAATCAGGTCTAAAAGGTCAAAGAATAGTCATAACTTTGACCGATCGCACAAATGCCATATTCCATACATATCTTATGGAAAAGTCATATTCATCGCCTGAAATATCCTGCAATTTCCATTCATTTGTTGAAACACTGTTAACACATTTTTTAACCAGAATTTGTGCCACATCAATGCCCCTAAAGAATGTAAAACGAAAAAAGATGGCCTTAGCCACCTTTTCTCTGCACCTTTATATTTTGCGTCTTTAGTGACCGCCACCCATACACATAGGGCTATCAGGAGCGCCATCTTGTTCTCGCTTCCACTCTTCATCAGTGTATGTATGAATAGCTAGTGCATGAATGTGGTTATCTAGCTCATCTGCCAAAATTTGATGAACTTGGCGATGGCGTCCAATCAAACGCTGTCCCGCGAACGAATCACTCACAACAATCACTTTGAAGTGACTCTCCGAGCCTGGTGGCACATTATGCATGTAGCTCTCATTAATCACTTTGAGATAGCTTGGTTGCAGCTCACTGTGTAGTTTCTTCTCTATGATTTCTTGGATCATATTCGTTCCTCATTGATGCGAATTCCATAAGTATATACCTAAGTAAAGCAGACGTGTATCACTCAAACATCACTCTCATTATTGATGCATTTTACGTTCAACTGATTTCAAAGCGCTTGACGCTATGAACATGCCTAGAGAGCGAGCACCACTGAACACGTAAAATTTGACAGCTTTTTGTATCTCGACACGTCATCATTTGCGACAATAACACTTAATTTCTAAATCAACTTACATTTAGCTATGAAAACCGAACTGAATCTTCACGAGCGAAGCCTAACACTTTATCGTTTCCCAAAACGCAGCAATGAAACTCTACAAGCGTGGGATGCCGGTGATGAGTATCTTATTAATCATGTTGAAGAACTTGCTTTGCCAGACAATCAAAACATCCTCGTGATTAATGACAGCTTTGGTGCCCTCTCCTGCTGGTTTTCAGAAAAGCACCATGTGACGCTAATGAGTGATTCTTTCATTTCTCATAAAGGTGTGCAGCAGAACCTTGAGCAAAACCAGTGCAATAAGGTAGCGTTTGCAACCACGATGGACCCCGTACCTTCCAATACTGATCTCGTATTGCTGCAACTGCCAAAAAGTAACCGTCACCTCGTTTGGATACTCTGTCAGTTAAGAAAAGCGCTGCCTGCATCCTGCCCCGTCATTGCAGTTAATAAAGCGAAAGACATTCATACTTCAACGCTAAAACTGTTTGAAAAATATTTGGGTGAGACAAAAACATCTCTGGCCTGGAAAAAGCACCGATTGGTATTTGCTCAAGCAACGGTTGAACCAACAATTGAAGTGAGCCCTTTCACTACTTGGCGCGTTGATGGCGAAGATATCGAACTCAAGAACATGCCAAATGTCTATTCAGGAGAAAGCTTAGATTTAGGTGCGCGTTTTATGCTGCAGCACCTACCTCAAGACCCATTGATAGATAATGTTATCGATCTCGGTTGCGGTAATGGTGTTCTGTCTGTGAAGTTTGGTCAGCTGAATCCGAATGCTCGATTAACATGTGTTGATGAAAGCTTTATGGCGCTTGAGTCCGCGAAGCAGAACCTGCTAGATAACCTTGGTGAAGATAGAGACATAAAGTGTGTTGCAAACAATTGTTTGGACGGTTTTAAACACAACAGCTGCTCTATGATTATGTGTAACCCACCCTTTCACCAACAGCAGGCCATCACCGATCATATTGCTTGGCAAATGTTCTGTGATGCAAAGCAAGTATTGAGTGAAGGTGGTAAGTTACTGGTGATTGGAAATCGTCATCTTGGTTACGACGCAAAACTAAAACGGCTGTTTGGCGATAAGAATGTGAAACTTATCGCTTCCAACAATAAGTTTGTGATTTTACAGGCCACAAAAAATCCTGCTAAATTAAGCGCAAAATAAGCTTTAGCAAAATAGTTAAAAGGAATAATAAAATGAGAAAATTGGTACTTGCGGCTTCGGTTGCGTTGCTTGCTGCGTGTTCAGCGCCTCAACAGCCTCAGCTGAATTTGATGCCAGAAAGCACACTGAGCACCAATCCAATTGTTCAAGGCAAGACTTACAGCTTGACCAGCAAAGATGTACGTGCAGCGCAGTACGTGGCGTTGGTGGATAACGGCCGTTCGAACATTCTTCCTCTTCATGCTAAACAGAATTTACGTATTGCGTTAGAAGAAGCATTAGAGAAGCAGTTTTCATCTCAGGGCTTCCATGCCGATCTAAACAGCAACAATGCAATTGAATTAAACGTTCAAGAAGCATTAGTTAACGTAAAACATTCGGTGATGGAAAATGAGATGGATGCGAAAGTCGTGCTTGAAATCACCGCAGAAACACCAGAAGGCAAACTGGTCAAAACTTACACAGGCACTGCGAAGCGTTCTGGCACATTGAGTGCGTCTGATGCCGACATTGAGCAAACACTGAATGATGTAGTGACATTAACACTTAAAGAAATTGCCAATGATCCTGAGCTTCGTCAGTATATGCAGGAGCGTTTCTAATGTTACGCAAGGCAATTCTTTCTCTCGCGCTACTCAGCTGCAGCGTTTGGGCTGGACCAAAAGTGGCGTTTGAAACAACGTTAGGTTCATTTACTGTCGAACTGAATGAAGATAAAGCGCCGATTACGGTAGCGAACTTCCTGAAATATGTAGAAGACGGTAGCTATGAAGGCACTATTTTTCACCGCGTTATTCCAGGCTTTATGGCGCAAGGTGGTGGCTTTAACCAAGATATGCAAATGGTGAAGACTTACGCTCCAATCAAAAACGAGGGTAATAACGGTTTAAATAACGACCGTGCGACGATTGCAATGGCACGCACCAACGCGCCTGACTCTGCTACTCGTCAGTTTTTTATCAATTTAGTCGACAATGATTTTCTAAACTACGGCGCTCGTCCACCGGGTTATGCGGTATTTGGCGAGGTCACGGAAGGATTCGACATTATCCAAAAAATGGCAAAACAGCCAACTACGACGACTCGCGGTATGCGTGATGTTCCCGAGACTCAAATCGTCATCACTAAAGCAACACTACTTAAATAGCCCAACCGATAAGCCCTTTGAATAATCGAAGGGCTTTCTCTTTCAATGGCTTCATTTTATTGGATTGATTTATGTCTTCATTACCTTCCATCACTTGGTTGGAAACGGTAAAAAGTTACCTCGATAAACGACTCATGTGGGTTTTCATGTTGGGCTGCTCTAGCGGCTTTCCGTGGGTACTTATCGGTTCAAATATGTCTGGCTGGCTAAAAGACGCTGGTTTGACCCTATCCGCAATAGGTTACTTTGGTAGTGTCTTTGCGGTTTATGCAATTAACTTTCTCTGGGCGCCACTCGTAGACCGGGTGAAGCTACCAGTGCTCTATAGACTACTTGGACAAAGGCGTAGCTGGATTTTCTTCTGTCAAAGTATTGTACTCGTCGCGACGGTATTTATTGCGGGCGTGAATCCAGCAGAGAACTTGGTGTTTGCGTCTCTACTCGCCTTGTGTATTGCAACCGCATCAGCAACACAAGACATTGCGATTGATGCTTTTCGTATTGATACTTTCCCAAAATCAGAAGAATCTAAGCTGCCACAAGCTTCTGCAATGGCAGTTATTGGCTGGTGGACAGGTTATTCATTACCGGGTTATTTAGCGTTTGTTAATGCTGATAGTGTCGGTTGGAATGGCGTGTATTACGGGATGGCGGTGATAGTCGGCATTCTAATGGTCTTTACGATTTTAGTCGGAGAGCCTAAGACTCAACGCGAACAACTTCAGTCTGCCGCTGAACAACGCCACAAAGAAGTGGTTGGTTCAAAAGTCGTGGCTTGGTTTACTGTGACTGTTGTAGAACCTTTCCTTGACTTCTTTAATCGCAATGGCGTCCGTGTCGCGATTACTCTTTTGCTGTTCGTTTTCCTATTCAAAATTGGCGAAGCGTTTTTAGGCAGGATGTCGATCGCGTTCTATAAAGATATTGGTTTTAGTAACGAACAAATTGGTTATTACTCCAAACTGATCGGATGGGGAGCCACTATCTTCTTTACCTTTGTCGGAAGCATGTTCAACGTCAGGTTTGGTATTGTACGTGGATTAATGATCGGTGGTATTGCTATGTCTGCCAGCAACTTGATGTTTGCTTGGATTGCATCGGTAGGCCCAAATGAGCACCTATACTTAGCAACCATTATTGTCGATAACTTTACGACTGCTTTCTCAACCGTCGCTTTTGTTTCATTTTTAACGATTCTAACCGGACAAGCATTCTCAGCAACGCAGTATGCTTTGCTCGCCTCTTTGGGGAACTTCGGACGAACGACTCTTGCTTCTTTCAGTGGAGAACTGGTGGACTACCTCAATGACTGGAGCACGTTCTTTGTGCTTACCGCTGTTATGGTCGTGCCAAGCTTGATTATGTTGTACTCGCTACGACATTACTTTGATGCTCTATTGGAAAAAGCACGTCACAAGCACTAAGAAGCGCATCAAAAAACCACCGAATTCGGTGGTTTTTGTTTTGCGAGATATAAGATAAGAGGTCTATGGGTATAGCCCTTTGCCAAACATATTAAATATACGTGCCACACCTTGAGTAAAGATCATCGGCTCAGTCAGTACGGTTAAACACAAGCAATCTTCTCCGGCCTTAGTGTAAGGGCTGTGCTTCACTGACGCGTCTCGAATCATCAAGTCGCCCTCTTCATATTGGCCATCCTCATCACTAAACCCACCATGTAGGATCAATGTAGATTCTAAGCCTTTGTGCGTATGTTGAGGGATTTGCACATCTTCTCCGATGTACATTAAGCTAACACGAGCATCTTCCCCTAGATCAATCTGAGCACTGAAAACCTTGCCTCCGTAACTTCTCCATGACCCTACAAGGTCAGAGAAACGCGCTAAGGTTTTGGGAAGTTCAAAGCTCTTTCCTGCAACATTCACTGCGGCAGGATCTCGGATAACGATGTTATCTGTCGCTGGCTCCGCATTGATAATATCATTGAACATATCGTCGAATTCAGGGACATATTCAGAGGGGATGTCGCTCACGATATTCGCTTGGCTGGCTTCGACTTGGTTCACATAAGCTCGGCACTTGGTGCATGTTTCTAAATGGGTTGCGACCACAAGACCAGAAACTGCATCAATGCTTCCCGAAGCGTATGCTTCTAACAAGCTGTTATCTGGGTGTTTGTTCATAGTTGCTCCGTATGCATTGAATGCCTTAGCTTTTCTACTGCAAGCCTCAGCCTGGATTTTACGGTACCGAGGGGTATATCAAATAATTCAGCGACCTGCTGATGAGGTAGCTCTTCAAGATACACCGCTTGTAAAACGTCTCTCTGATTTTTCGGTAAAATATCTAAAAATTTAACCACCTGTTCTTTCAACATGTCTTGCTCTGGTGAATAATGATCAACAAGATCTGGTGGATAATATTCTGACGGCCAAATGTCATCAGAATGAATGTGCAACTCCTTACCTTTCTGCTTTCTCAACAGATCAAAGCATAGGTTTCGGATTATGGTGTATATCCAAGTCGATAACGCGCTCTTTTCCCCATCATAGAGGTGCGCTTTCTGCCAAACTGTCGCCATGGTCTCTTGCACCATCTCCATAGCAACTTGCTCATTACCAACATGTTTGTAAGCGAATTGCTTCAGCTTGGGTGCGTAAAAACGGAATACAAAAGCGAACGCATCTTTATCTCGAGCCTTCACTTTGTCCATGTAATCGTTCCAATCACTGCGCCCCAGTTTTTTTGGGCTATCACTCATCATAATCGGCCTTAATTTTAGGGAGGAGCCATCTCCTCCCATTCGTCCTAATCGGTAACGTCATCAACCAACAAGTTGAAGCCACCGTTGTTCCCATCATCAATGGCAACCACCTGATACACAACACCATTCATCACATTGACTGGTGCTGAATCAACAGCAACCGTACTTGGATCGCCTGCCACTGTCACGGTTACATAATAGGTACCTTCAGCGACATATAATCCCTGAACGCTATCTTTGTACGCAAAATTAGCAATAGTTGGATCACTTCCATCTATTCCAGCGCTTGTAGTGAGATAAATATCCACCATTTCCGCTACGGGATTCGCCGCCGCATGTGTCACATTCAGCGTCGCGCTAGTTGCCACTGCACGTCTCATGTCTTCAACAACTAGAGGTTCGATATCAATCGTTGGGCTAACAACACCGACTGCGTAAACACTGTAATCCATTCCGCCCGCAACCATTAATCCGTCAACATCGATAATAGGGTTGGTTGTTGTGCCATCCACGTAAACGTCAATATCGTAAGCGCCAGCATCGAGATCCAAATAACCACGAATCTCTTTGAACGCTAAGTCGGCAAGAGGACCGAAGGCCGCCCCGTTAACGTTGACATCGACGATTGGCGCTCCATCGACAAGATGTCCAACTCTTACTTCAGCTTGGCTGCCCATATCCTCGATTATAGAAGATCCTGAACCATCCAATACCAACAGCTTAACCGGTGACGTGCTATTTGAATCTCCGGTACTGATAGCGGCAATCGTCAAGTTTGAATTAGCAGCAAGAGATATTGTGCCCGAGTCAAAAGCAACGCTATCCCCAACAGCAAGTCGAACTTGGTACTCACCAGCGGGGATGTTCAATACGTCTGTAGATGCTTTATATGCAAGATTCATAAGCGGTGTCGCGCTAGCAAGATCAGCCCCTGGCTCAGTGACGTAGAGATCAACGGCAGGAACGCCAGACGCTGCATGAACAACTTGAACATCTAAACTATTGGCATCAGCCATTGAATCGGCGCTGCGAGTCACAACTAAAGGTTCTACTGGGTTTGGTGAACCATTGGCATCACCAACAACGAACACGTTGTAATTGAGGTCTGAATCAAGGTCTAGTTCTGTTTTAGGTATTACGGTCGCGGTTTCATCGCCTGGAAGTTGAACATCAACTTGAATGGAGTTCATGCCCTCGCGTAACTTCATGTAACCAGAACCCATACCATAATCAACACCTGTCAATGATGATTTATCGTTTATCCACACATTTGCAAGCGGCGCATCAGAAGACGCATGTACTGCTTGCAAATTGGAATACTCGATGGTGTCGCTGTCGGAGCCACACGCCGCCAGTCCTAATGCCGCCACCATAGTTAGCGCAGCTCTGCTAAATCCTTTCATATCCTTGCCTCTTTGTTAGTCGGGGCTTCTATGGCTTCTGTCAGAAATTGCAACGCAGGAATGCAGTTCTCTGCGCCAACGAGCTGTTCGAACAGATTGCAGTCTAAAGGAAGTAATTCAAGCCAGCGCTGGGTCACCCAAGCTGAGTCATCGTAAAAACGATGCTGGTAGAGATTTCCAAGTTGAGGAAACTCTTCATAAACATGGGATAACTGCTTGCTTAAATAGAAGAAATCTGGTGAGTTGTCTGGATGTTGCCAATTTTCTAACCATTCGACCTCTGCATGGCGTAAGCCGTCCGCATCTGCACGAACTCGTTTGACAACAAAGCGTTTCTCACCAGCGACTGTAATACCAAGAAGACCATCACTGAGTGTTTCAAAATCAACGATCCTGACCAAAGTTCCGATAGATGAAACATTTCCCACGTCTTTAGGGTCACCTTCATTACCTACTAGGCAAACTCCAAAACCCACATTTTGTAGGCTGCATTCCTTTACCATTCGCTTATATCGTGGCTCAAAAATGCGCAGATTCATTTTACCTTCAGGGAGTACAACTGAAGTGAGTGGGAATAACATGACTTCTTTCATTCAAACGTCCTCTTTGATTCACCGATACATACGAATCCCTTATCACTCCGATCACTAACGATTTATGTTGGTTAATCGACTGGCTTAAAAAGTCATAAAATCGCTTACGCAAACGATCCAAATCACATATTTATTGCAATCAAATGCAACAAACAAAAAGTTCCGTAAATAAAGATAATTTCGTGACGCAACTCACCAAAAACGTTCAATTTTGCACCCTTTATCACTTTCATTTGGGATTTTTATCGCTATTATTCCCGCCAATTGGAAAGCGCAGCACAGATTGCGTGTTCTGAATCATTACAAACATAGAGAGTCCCCTTATGCGTAAATCACTTTTAGCTCTTAGCCTTCTAGCGGCTACTTCAGCTCCAGTTATGGCGGCAGATTACTCTGACGGCGATATCCACAAAAACGATTACAAGTGGATGCAATTTAACCTAATGGGTGCATTTGACGAACTTCCAGGTGAGTCTTCGCACGACTACCTAGAAATGGAATTCGGCGGCCGCTCTGGTATCTTCGATCTATACGGCTACGTTGATATCTTCAACCTAACTTCAGATAAAGGCAGCGATAAAGCAGGAGATCCTAAGATCTTCATGAAATTTGCACCACGTATGTCTCTAGATGCAGTAACTGGTAAAGATCTATCTTTCGGTCCAGTACAAGAGCTATATGTAGCAACGCTTATTGAGTGGGATGGCACAGATTACAAAACTAATGCATTCTCAGTAAACAACCAAAAAATTGGTATTGGTTCTGACGTAATGGTTCCTTGGTTTGGTAAAGTTGGTGTTAACCTATACGGTACTTACAACGGCAACAAAAAGGATTGGAACGGTTTCCAAATCTCGACTAACTGGTTCAAACCATTCTACTTCTTCGAGAACGGTTCATTCATTTCTTACCAAGGCTACATCGATTACCAATTCGGTATGGATGATGATGCAGGTAACAAATTTGGTTCAACCGCGTCAAACGGTGGTGCAATGTTCAACGGTATCTACTGGCACTCAGACCGCTTCGCAGTGGGTTACGGTCTAAAAGGCTACAAAGACGTGTACGGTATCAAAGATACTGATGGGTTTAAGTCAACTGGCTTTGGCCACTACCTAGCTGTAACTTACAAGTTCTAATTGAACCACTAAGTTTGCTCAAAAATGGCGCCTTTCGGCGCCATTTTTATTTGCTTTCCTTTTTTCCCTCATTATCCTTGCAGCAAACCTTTTTAATGAGAGCGTTTGGTGAATATCCTTATCCTCGGTCCAGGTGCGGTGGGCTCACTCTGGGCAACAAAATTTCAGCTTGCCGGACACAATGTTTCATTGTGGGGAAGAAGTTCAGAGAGACAACAATCACTTCAGTTGGATGACACACCTGCAACCGTATTCTGTAATCAAGATATTTCCTCCGTAAATAAAGCGGATCTCATTTTGATCACGGTAAAAGTTTGGCAAGTGGAAGACGCCATTCAGCCTTTACTGCCTCATATCAACGCTGACACGATTATCATGCTGATGCACAATGGTATGGGTACCGCCTCTGGCGTGGAGAAGGCTCTGCCAAACAATCCGATAGTGCTCGCCACAACGACGCACGGCGCATACAAACCAGATAACCAACACGTACTGCATACCGGTCACGGAACAACGCAAGTGGGTGGTTATAATGACAAAGGAATGCAGTGCGCTTTTCTGCAAGATGTTATGCATCATGCCCTTCCAGAGGCCATTTGGAATCCACACATCCAATCTGCGTTATGGACTAAGTTAGCAATTAACTGCGCGATTAACCCACTGACTGCGATTCACCAGTGTAAGAATGGTGAGCTTGCGCAGCCCGAGTTTAAGATACAACTCGAAAGCATCACTCAAGAATTGGTTGAAGTAATGAGTAAAGAAGGTATTGCTATCGAGTATCGCTCTCTTTTCGATACGGTAATGCAAGTGGTGAACGCCACAGCTGAGAACTATTCTTCAATGAGACAAGACGTATTCCATCAGCGTCGAACGGAAATTGATTTTATAACCGGATACTTGTTAAAGGCTGCCGAGAAACATCGCATCAATACGCCTGAGAATTTAAAACTTTACCAACGCATCAAACAAATAGAACAAAGCTGGACAGAACAATGAGTAAGAAAATCTTAGTGCCAATCGCTCCGGGCACCGAAGAAATGGAAGCCGTCACCGTTATCGACATGATGGTTCGCGCGGGTTATGACGTTACGGTAGCGAGTGCTGCTTTTGATGGCTCATTGACGATGAAAGCTTCTCGCGGAGTCACATTAACAGCCGATTGTAAGCTGGTCGATATCGCTGATGATGAGTTTGACGCCATAGCGCTTTCTGGTGGTGTTGGTGGTGCAGAAATTTTTCGTGATAGCACGGTGATGATAGAAATCCTTAAGCAGCACATCTATGAGGGAAAATTGGTCGCTGCTATCTGCGCAGCACCGGCGTTGGTATTGCAACACCATGATCTTTTCCCACAATCACTGATGACCTGTCACCCGAGCTTTCAGTCACATATCCCGGAAGAGAAGTGGCGCAGCAAACGCGTGACCTTTGATATCAACCACAACCTGATCACCAGTCAAGGTCCGGGTACAGCTTTAGAGTTCGCGATGGAAGTAATCATTCAACTCTCAGGTAAAAAACACGCATGGTCAGTTGCTGAACCAATGATCCCTCTGCCTACTCTGCACTACCACAAGCTTGGTGAAGAATAATGTTTGACGTAAATGCTGTACGTGAGCAATTTCCTGCTCTAAACCAATCCGTCAACGATACGCCCTTAGTGTATCTAGATAGCGCAGCGACAACGCAAAAACCGCAATGTGTGATTGATGTCATCAGTCATTACTACAGTGCGCAAAATGCCAATGTTCACCGTGGCAGTCATAGTTTAACGGCTAATGCCACCAGCCAATTTGAAGCGGCACGAGAACGAGTGGCAAACTTTATTGGTGCAAACAGCTCTAAAGAGATCATTTGGACACGGGGCGCAACCGAAGCACTGAACTTAATTGCTCAGACTTACGCCCGCAGCACGTTACAACCGGGTGATGAGATCTTGATTAGCGAGATGGAGCACCACGCTAACATCGTGCCTTGGCAAATCGTGGCAGAGCAAACGGGCGCCAAAGTCATAAAAGTTCCATTGACATCAGATTGCCAGTTCGACATCAGCGCATTTAAGGCGCTTCTGTCTGACCGCTGTAAAATTGTTGCTTGCGCACAAATCACTAACGTAACGGGCACACGCCAACCTATCGAACAAATCACTGAACTAGCGCACAGCGTTGGCGCGGTTGTTGTAATTGATGGCGCGCAAGGCATCGTACATGAGCAACTAGATTTATCGGCATCAGATATCGATTTTTACGTATTCTCAGGTCACAAACTTTATGCGCCAGCAGGTATTGGCGTTTTATACGGCAAGCTTGAACTTTTGGAAGCCATGCCACCATGGCACGGCGGTGGTAAAATGGTTGAACGCGTTTCGTTCGAGAAAACGACGTTTTCTGCACTTCCTGGTAAATTTGAAGCGGGCACACCAAACGTTGCAGGCGCGATTGCTCTAGCGAAAGCCATTGAGTGGTACCAAGGTTTTGACCATCACGAAGTAGAGGATCATCTCCATGCGCTTCAGGATAAGGCCTACCAAGCACTAAGCGCGTTGGATGACATCCATATTCTAGGCTATCAACCGAATGCCTCTATACTGACGTTCGTCATGGACGGCGTTCATCACCAAGACATGGCGACGCTGCTCGATCAACAAGGCATTGCGGTACGAGCAGGACACCACTGCGCTCACCCATTGATGGATGCGCTAAACGTTAAAGGCACGGTACGCGTTTCTTTTGGTATTTATAACACGGCTGAAGATGTGGATAGACTCATCGCCGCCGTAGAAAAAGCCGTCGACATGCTATAACCCCAACGGTTTGATTTGGAGTAACCAACAAGGTTACTCCATCTGCCTATCCAGAGTCGCCACGCAATTTCTGCCATTTCTTTTCGCAGCATAAAGCGCTTTATCTGCATGCGCATACAAACGTTTGGTGGTTTCATTTCTGCCTATTTCCACCACGCCTACACTCACCGTGACCGGAATTTCAACCTTTTCAAATTCGAACTGACAATTTTGAATGTGGGAACGAACTTCCTCTCCTACCTCTTTCGCCGCCGATAGAGAGGTTTCTGGCAAAATAATCGCAAACTCCTCCCCTCCGACTCTTGCAAAAATTTCGTCTTTGACGAGTAAGTGAGAAACCAAATCAGCTAACGTCTCTAAGACATAATCTCCCGCATCATGACCACGTTTATCATTGATGACTTTAAAAAAATCCAAATCAAATAATAACAACGCGGAGTGATAATCCGGAGCTTGGGATTTAATAACTTCTTCTGTGAGCTTTTCGAAAAAGACACGTCGATTGTAGATGTTGGTAAGAGCATCAATTTGGCTTTGATGGCGAAGAAGGGTTTCAACTCGGTGGCGATTGGAGATGTTGCGTGTAAGAATAAGGACAACGCGACGACCTCGGTATTTTATAGCGAGTGGGCAGATCTTGCCTTCGTAGTATAGGTCGCCTCTTGGCCCACTGTTAGCATCTATTCCCTGAATGCTGTCGGCGCACATCTTGTACTCGATCGTCACAATACTGTCTTGTTTCAGTGACCGATTTATCTGTTCGATAAACCAGTCAGCTTTATCTTTCTCAAGTACGCTGTGCAGCGTCTCACCTATCAAATTACTTCCATCGTGATAGGCTTTTTTATCTGTTCCTCCAAAAACATCAATATAGATACCATCTTCACTCAGAATAAAAGTGGGGTCTGGCATTCCGGATAACACGTCTTGCGCATGTTCCAAGGTGAATTGCATATAGGGAGGTTCCTAGCATTTGTATCTAAGTAACCCAATCGCTTCCAAGTGTATTTCCACATTGGGGAATAGGAGCGAATGGGGCATATGTCTATTATCTAATATAGACAAATTTTAAATACAATTGAGTTTATAAAAACCAAGTGGACAATATAATGAACCAGGATCAATAGAATGGTTAATTAGCGCTAAAATAGTCGACCATTTGCATATTTTTTACCCATATGCAAAAGATGTCTCAACTCAGATACAAAAAACGCCAAACAGCTAGGCTATTCGGCGTTTTTTAAGAATTGGGAAAATGACTCATTACACGGCGGTTTGCTTAATCTGCTCTACAATAGCTTTCAAGCCATTACCACGTGACGGGCTTAAATGTGCAATAAGCCCCAGTTGATCAAAATAAGCATCGATGTCAAATGCTTGAATTTGATCGGCCTTTTTTCCGTCATAAGCCGCCATCACCAAGGCAATCAATCCACGGACGATACGCGCATCGGAGTCCGCACAAAAATGCCAAACGCCATCTTGCTCTTGGCTCACTAACCACACCAAGCTTTCACAACCCGAAACGGTAACTTGTTCTGATTTCAGCTCTTCTGGCATTTGTGGCAGCTTTTTACCCCACTGAATAACCTGACGGTAACGATCTTCCCAGCCTTTAAATTGCTGCATAGTCGCTACAATGTCTTCGCTGGTGATATCTGTACCAAATGGAGAAACGGGAAAATCTGTCATGATGCGCTCTTCTTCTAGTTTACTTCTTATATTTTGAAATCAACTTCTCAACGATTCGCGATACCGCGACAAAGCCAAACGTTGCAGTTACGACAGTCGCCGCACCAAAACCGCTAGCGCAATCCATACGTTTTGGACCTTCCGCTGTCGACTTCACACCACACACTGAACCGTCTGCTTGAGGATACTTCAGCTGCTCGGTTGAAAACACGCAATCAATACCAAACTTACGAGCCGGATTCTTAGGGAAGTTATGATGACGACGCAAAGTGTCTTTGATTTTCTTCGCTAAAGGATCTTGAATCGTTTTCGTTAAATCAGCGACCATGATCTGCGTTGGATCAACCTGACCACCAGCGCCACCCGTGGTGATCACTTTGATCTTGTTGCTGCGGCAATACGCCAACAAAGACGCTTTCGCTTTTACGCTGTCAATCGCATCCAACACGTAATCAAACTCTTTGCTTAAGTACTCATGTTGATTGTCTGGCGTAATGAAATCATCAATCAGATTAACTTTACACTCCGGGTTGATCAACTTGACGCGCTCGGCCATCACTTCAATTTTGCTTTGACCAACGGTACCCGTCATCGCATGAATTTGGCGGTTAATGTTCGTGACACAAACATCGTCCATATCAATCAGAGTCAACTCACCGATCCCAGTACGAGCCAGCGCTTCCACCGCCCATGAACCTACGCCACCAATACCAATCACACAAACGTGTGCAGCGCGAAGAATGTCCACTTCGCTGTTGCCATAAAGACGACGAGTGCCGCCAAAGCGTTGATTGTAGCTGTCAGATGCTGGGGTATCGAGTTCACGCATATTGAAGTCCAGATGATCGATAGAAAAACAAAGAGTGCGATTTATACGCACTCTTTGATGAAATGTCTAGATAAGAGAGTGTTCCTCTCTCTTGGACGACTATTGTAGCTTTTCTGGCGGTAAAGCCCAAGGCGCTTGAGTTGGTGAGTTTTCTAACCCAAGTTTCCACACTCGACCAAAATGCTTGTAGTGCCCTGCTTCCGTTCCTGCTCTCGCACCAATGCCATGATACAGATCCAAATGGTTTTGTTTTACCGCACCACCTGTGTCTAACACGATCAGCATGCGCAGTTGGTGAGCGCCGCTCCACGTACCATCGGCATTCAACAACGGCACTTCCGCCAAGATTGGCGTGCCCATTGGTAAGATTGAACGATCGCCCGCGACAGCGGCCATTGGCAACAACGGAATACCAGCCGAGCCTGTTACAGGCGCTTCCGCTTTTGGTGCAAAGAAAACGTAAGAAGGATTTTGCTCCAACAACTCGCGTACTGTTGCATCGTCGTTGTCCATCACCCACTCTTTGATTGCTTTGAGGGACATTTTTTCACGCGGGACTTCACCACGCTCAATCAAAATGCGGCCAATGCTGACGTAAGCTTTATTGTTTTTACCCGCGTACGCAAAGTACTCCAACGTATCATCATCTTCAAAATGCACGTAGCCACTGCCTTGCACTTCCATCATAAATGGGTCGATACGATTAGGCGCGTAACCTAGCACCAAACCTTGTCCATCTAGTGCTCCATTGTAGATCTCCGCGCGAGTCGGACAATCTGATGAGCAGTTTGGTTTGCCATAAACTGGGTACTTAAAAATGTCGTTTGGTGTATGACGCAGTTCCATCACGGGAGAAAAATATCCGGTAAACAACACATTACCTTTTTTATCACCACCACCCAATTGCGCGGCTTGAATGCCAAACGCACTCAACGCACTGGTATCTCCGCTCTGTTGCGCCCACTCACTTAATCGTTGATATAGCGGTTGGTACATCTTCGCCATGGATGGTGACTTTATCACCACTTGCTCAGCTTGCTTGTTAAATTCAGTAAAATCGCGTGGTTTGTTAGACTCAACCACATCCACTTGATTGAGGATCTGAGGAAACTCACCATCAAGATATTGCTGAGCACGATCATTTTGTTGAGCACAGCCAAAGAGTAGGCTCAAAGAGATAATAGGAAGGAGTTTTTTTAACACGTGTCTTTTCCGTAAAAGAGAATAGCAAAAGGATGGCAAACAAATGCATACGACGCAATTGAAAAGCAACGACAAAATGTTTCAACGCTAAGCCAATCCGTTTACTCGTTGTGAATTCATTCAGTTAATGCAACATGATAACAGCGGAAGAATTACGGAATTGTCCGGATTATGTTTGAAAGTAAGATTTACCTATTGAGAGATGAAATTGTGATCATCCATGTGACTCACAGACGCAAGGACTCTCTGCTTAAAAGACAATGATAAAAACGACTATCTTACCGCAATCCTTGAACGCCCCTCTAAACGGAATACAGGTAGATAATGTGCATTGGCATCCAGCTTCATTTCTGCATGCTGCTTACCCACAAAATTGAAGTGCCGCTCATTTGAACCCACTCGATACGAAAACGAATCCCCATCGAATTCAAAACTGGTCGCCACTGTAGAACCATTTACAGTAACACCACGCTCACTCAACACAAATTCTTCACGAGCATAAGGCGCAACATCTTGCTCAACCCAGCGGCCATAAATAGTCGATTTAGGAATAGGCGGATTAATGGTTCGAGTAATCAAATCACTATACAGCATGCACACGACAACGGTTCCAACTATCGCTATAAGCATAAGAGAACGCTCTAGCCACTTACGAAGCATTGATTTAGATGACGTTTTTGACAGATTTGAAGCAGTGATCGCAGCATTCTTATTAACAGCAGAAGACATGAGGTTCACGTGTTGAGAAAAGACGCGCTCATTGTAACTCTCCCCCTCAACGGGACCAAGAACCTACCTCAATATGTTTGTGCTTTATTCCAAAATTTCACCTTGCCACCAAGTGAATAAAAAGGCATTATTTTAACATAATTAAACAAAGGAATGGCTGTAGTGAAAATTCGTAGTACTGCTCTCGTAAAAGGATTCCGTCAATCAACACCTTATGTCAATGCTCACCGCGGAAAAACCATGGTGATCATGCTGGGCGGAGAAGCCGTCGCACACAAAAATTTTGGCAATATTATTAATGATATCGCACTCATGCACAGCCTCGGAATTAAAGTCGTGGTGGTGTATGGTGCACGTCCTCAAATTAATCAGCTGCTAGAAAAACAAGACCTCACTACGCCTTACCACAAAAATATCCGCATTACGGATGAATCGGCTTTATCTGTTGTTATGCAAGCTGCCGGACAACTTCAACTTGCGATTACTGCGCGCCTATCAATGAGCCTCAACAACACTCCGATGGCAGGCACCCAGCTCAATGTCGTTAGCGGAAACTACATCATTGCTCAGCCACTCGGCGTTGATGATGGTGTGGACTATTGCCATAGTGGACGCATTCGCCGCATTGACACCGACGCGATTAATCGCACGCTCGACCAAGGCTCTATTGTGCTACTTGGCCCCATTGCGAGCTCTGTGACTGGCGAGTGTTTTAACTTACTTTCTGAAGAAGTTGCGACACAACTGGCGATCAAATTAGGCGCAGACAAACTGATTGGTTTCTGTTCAGAACAAGGTGTCATTGATGACAACGGTAATGCTGTCGCCGAGTTGCTGCCAATTGAGGCGGAGCATGTCATCAAAACGCTCTCTGAAAATACGTCTCCTGACCTAGATTACAACACTGGGACACTGCGCTTTCTTAAAGGGTCTATTGCCGCTTGCCGTGCCGGAGTACCTCGCAGCCACTTGATCAGTTATAAAGTAGATGGAGCCCTAATTCAGGAGTTGTTCTCTTTCGACGGTATCGGAACCCAAGTCGTTATGGCGAGCGCTGAACAAGTGAGGCAAGCCAATATTGACGATATTGGCGGTATCTTAGACCTCATTCGTCCTTTAGAAGAACAAGGTGTACTCGTTAGGCGCTCTCGAGAGCAGCTAGAGCAAGAGATTGGAAAGTTTACCATTATCGAAAAGGACGGTCTGATTATTGGCTGTGCAGCCCTTTATCCATACCCAGAAGAGCGCAAAGCAGAGATGGCTTGCGTAGCGATTCACCCTGACTATCGTGATGGGAACCGAGGTTTGTTACTGCTCAACTACATGAAACATCGTTCTAAATCCGAAACCATTGATCAAATCTTTGTCCTCACGACACACAGTCTGCATTGGTTCAGAGAGCAAGGTTTTTACGAAGTCAGTGTCGACTATTTGCCCGGAGCCAAACAAGGGCTATATAACTTCCAGCGTAAGTCAAAAATCTTAGCGCTAGATTTGTAGCTTAACCTTAAATCACGAAGCAAAATTTAACGCTCCGCTATACCAAAACCTCAAGGTGCGGGATTCAGCTCATTGACGCTCAATCCTGCACATCAAGTTTGTTTTGGAGTAAGGCCTCACATAAATCCTGCTTCGAGCTAGCGAGTCATCATATAAACACCAACTTAGAAATACGCAAACCATTGCTTGATTTTCGTTCCAATTTTATCTTTTAAATATACATTTGGTTGGCTATACTCTGCTCGCTAGTGATTGGTTTTTAACCAATACGAATGGATCTAGGTGATGAAATGTAGCCTTCACCCTAAAATACTGGGCAATTGAAAAACTAGTTAGCTCCGTATTGCGTACCAAGGACAGTTGTTAATCTGACTTTAAATAAGCCGAGACGAGCACTGTTATGAGAACAATCATTTGTAATTCGCTTCAAAGCTTCTGGGATATGGCTGACAATCAGTTTTTAGAAGGCCTAGACGTCCACTGTGTTTTCCCCGTAAATGACGCTATCCGAGATTTTATTCTTGCTTATCAACAGCAATACAAAATACGCAGCGTGTCTTTTACCAATGCGTTTGCAAAACATGCATAAAAGAAGACCGAGCCATAAGCTCGGTCTTCTTGTTTTAGTTAGTAAGCCGCTGTACTAAACCACTCGCTCGAGTAGTTTTCACTTTAATGCCTCGCTTCAGAACATTGAGTTCGGCGTAAAGAGCTAAACGCTTTTTCGCGCGGGTAATGCCTGTGTAAATCAACTCACGGGTTAATATCGGGCTAAAGTCTGGTGGCAAAATCATCAGGGTGTAATCAAACTCACTGCCTTGCGATTTATGGATGGTCATGGCGTAAGCCGTTTCATGTTCAGGTACTCGGCTTGGCAAGACCGATTTCACACTGCCGTCAGGTAACTCGAAAAAGACTTTCAAACGCGGTTCTTCTTCACTGTCATCTCGCATGCAAATACCAATATCACCGTTATACAAACCTAAACCATGATCATTACGCGTAACCATGACGGGTCTGCCGTGATACCAAATTTCATCCTGAACTTGAATGAACTTGCGCGCCGCGAGCGCTTTCTCGATGCGTTGGTTTAGCCCAGCCACACCGAAGTCACCTTCACGGATCGCGCACAGCAGTCGGCATTGGTTGAAGGTATCTAACGCCGCTTTGGCTTTGTGCGTTAGCGACTCTGGCTCTCCGGTTTTAGGATCGATTTCTTGTTGTCCAATGCGTTTGAGGTAACGACCGTATTCCTGCACCAACGTCTGCATCATTTGGTTGTAATGTTGACTACTTAATGCGAAATGTTCGATATCGGAAAAGTCACGCGCCCAGACATTATCTACGCTCGCAGCAGAACCTGAGTTAACCGCTTTTGCCAACTGACCAATGCCTGAGCGAGCGTCAAATCGGTAGCTCTTTTGCAGCATACATAAGCTATCGGCAATGCTGGAGGCACTGCTCCCCGTATGGGCTAAAGTATCGAAACCCGTCAGTTTTGCGATGGCTGACGCCTGCTCTTTGCCATAACCCAATGCATGGAACGAACAGATATCACCCAACACTGCCCCTGCTTCAACTGAGGCAAGTTGGTCTTTATCACCTAGCAAAATCAGCCGCGCATGTTTCGGTAAGGCATCGACCACTTTGTACATCATTGGCAAATCGACCATCGACGCTTCGTCGATAACCAAAATATCCAAATGCAGTGGATTTTGCTTGTTGTGACGAAATTCTGCGCTATTAGGAATCGCGCCCAGCAACCTATGTAAGGTGCTCGATTCAGTCGGAATTTTGGCTTTTAGCTCCGGAGAAACTGGCAGCTCTTGCACTGCTTTACCAATGGACTCGGTTAATCGCGCCGCCGCTTTCCCCGTCGGGGCCACCAGCTTGATGGTTAGATTTTTCTCGTGCGTCGCCTGTTCAATCAAAGCAGCAAGCAATTTGGTTACTGTCGTCGTTTTACCCGTACCTGGGCCACCAGAAATCACAGCAAATCGACGAGTTAACGCAACCGCCGCCGCGACTTTTTGCCAGTTCACACAAGCAGAAAGTGGCACCAGTTCATCCAGTTGCTGCAAATCCTGAACCTTGCGCGCATTGCTAAGCACGGAATCAATGGCGTGCCAATCCAACGATTCGCTTGCGACCACATCAAGGTGGTCACACACCAATTGCTGACGCAACACTTGGTTGCTGCTTCCCGCTTCTACTGCTTTGCCCAACGCGTTAAACAGAAAATGGTATTGGCGTGCGAACAGATGGTTGAGCAACTCCGATAATCGCGCAAACTCTTGTGGTTGCAAGTTAACTGCGGCGCCCAACTGATTGAGCTTTTCCGCCAGTGTCACTTCATAATGCCAATAGCGGTGCAGATACAGACGCTCGCCATCGAACATCAGCGGCAAGGCTTCTCCTTGCGCGCCGACCACGGTGGAATTTTTTAATACTTGAATCCAGTCTATGCCTTGCAACTGTGTGTTGAGCGCCAATGCCGACTCACCAAACAGCCCTAGCTTACTGGCTAAATCCGTAGATTGCCCTTGTGCATCGAACAGAGACAGACAGATATGTCCTTTGCCAAGCTCACTACTGACAACACCCGCGATAAACGCCAATGCTTGACTGTCCGACTGTTCATCATGCGTTTGAGAATCAATAAAACAGGCGAATTGGTAGTCGAGCTGACGAATAGCACCTTTGTGCGCCAAGCGTTCCAGCACTACCAATAAACTATCTTGGCCAGAATGAAGATTGTGATTTGTCGTCATTAAAGTAGCTCCATCTGCCCGGCTTGAGTTGAGCGCGTTTCAAGTACTTGACCATCAATCAAACGATCCATCTCTTGTAAGAAGTCTAAGGTTGGTTTCGCGGCAAAAATGCCGTGGTCACTCTGCCCATCCATGCCGCGCAAGAACAAGTAATACACGCCACCGAAGTGCTGCTCATATTGATAATTCGCCAATCGGCTGCGTAGGAAACGATGCAGTGCTAACGCATAAATCTGATACTGCAAATCGTAGCGGTGATCCGCCATGGCCGATTTCAGAGCCTCACCATGGTAGCTCGTTACATCGTCGCCAAGATGATTCGATTTCCAGTCAAGCACGTAGTATTTACCTTGATGTTCAAACACCAAGTCGATAAAACCTTTGAGCATGCCTTGCACGGTTTGGAAACCTAAATCCCCCGCTTTCGCCGACAACGGGTCGTGACGTTGAATGACTCGGTTTAACGCCGGCGCAGACAACACTTCAATCGGCAACAAAAATTCCATCTCCACCAAACGTTGCGACGGTGCTTTTTGATTCAGCAGCAAAGACTTACCATCCAACGGCGTCGCGAGTACGGTATCAATCAATTGCTGTAAAATGGGCAACCACTCTTCATCGAGCTGTTCACTTTCCATCAAGCCAAGGATGATTTGTGTATTCTCTTCCGTCGTGGCTGGCTGAGTAAATTCAATTTCCTCAAACAGGCTGTGCAGGAACGTACCCGGACGCGCACCGCGAGGGAAGGTAAAAATAGAACGCTCTGGCTCCACCAAATCCGCTTCGTCTTGCTCTTCAGATGAGTCGATATCAAAACCCGTAATCTCAATCGTGGCATCATGCTCGGCGTGATGAGAGCCTTGCTTGACCAAGCCAGAATAACTGGTGATGCGCCAGTTTCTGTCGATAGGGTTTTGCAGCTCTTTCGCGCTAAGATCGTGTATTTCTTCTTGTGGCGCTACGTACTTGTCTTCGAGTTGCTGCGGCGGATCGGCCACAACGACACAATCAAGCTCGTCTTGTTGCTGTGTTAAACCTTGGTGCAAATCGTTAATGCCACCTTCTTGACCATTCTGAATCAAATAGCCAATCGCACTGCGGTGTACGCCAGTTGGCTCTTTGGTCGAACGACCATTGCGCAAAGGCGAGGCTCCAATAAAACACGCATACACAGCACGCGTTAGTGCCACGTATATCAAGCGTAAGTCTTCCGCCAAACGCTCTTTATCCGCTTGCTTCATGGACGCATCGTTGCCTGTGATATCCAGTACCGTGCAGTCATTGGCTGCATCGTAATATTTGGCTTCGCTGGCTTCTCGATAGCTGAACACAAACGGCAGAAATACGAGGTCATACTCCAAGCCTTTTGATTTGTGAATAGTTACGATCTGCACTAAGTTACGTTCCGATTCTAAACGTTGGATTTGGTCATCACTGCCACCCAAACCGTTTTCCGCATCACTGATAGACTGAGCGAGCCAACGCAGCAGACCGTGGTCACTATCCAGTTCATTACTGGCTTGTTGAAGCAGTTCACCAATGTGCATTAAATCGGTAAGTACTCGCTCACCATTCTCACCCTGTGAACTCGCGCCTTCTTCTAGTAATCGCTCGGCAATATGGCGTTTGCTGATCACCGCGCGCAACATCGGCAGCACACCACGTTGAACCCAAAGTTTGCGATATTCTTTGAATTCGTTTACGGCGTTTTCCCACACAATTTCATCGTTATTAAGTGCATCCAAACTTGCTGCGTCGAGGGCAAACAGCTCAGAAGCAAGACTTGCACGCAGCGCACGGTCATTTTCTGGAGTCAGCACCGCTTGCAGCAAACGCTGTAAATCCTGCGCCACCGAACTGGTAAACACACTGTCTCGGTTAGACAGGTACACGCTGGCAATGCCTTGATCAGCCAACGCTTGTTTGATCATTCGACCTTCACTACCTGTTCGAACCAACACTGCGATATCGCCCGCTTGAACCGCTTTCTGTTTTTCGCCATTCACCAGACACGCTTGCCCCTGTTGAGCCTGCGTCAAAATAGTTTGGATTTGGCTTGCGGTCGCCTCCGCCATTCGAGTCAAATACTCGCCTTTTGGTAGCGGTTTATCGTCCGCTTCTTGCAACCAATAAGTCAGCGCGGGTTGCTTTTGACCACCCATAGTCCAAATGCGTTTTTCGGCATTGGGACTGTATTTTACGGGTAAGAACGGGATGTCCGAATCATAGATAAATGGACTGTCTGGCAAAGCAAATACTTGGTTTACCGCCTGCACCATATCTGCGCTAGAACGCCAGTTGGTTCCTAACGTGTAGTGGGCACTTACTTGGTTACGCGCTTTGATATAGGTGAAAATGTCTGCGCCACGAAAGCCATAAATCGCCTGCTTGGGGTCACCGATCATAAACAAACCACATTCCGGGTTGTTCAGATAAATACGGCTGAAAATACTGTATTGAAGCGGGTCGGTATCTTGGAACTCGTCAATCATTGCGACAGGGTACAAAGTACGAATACGCGCCGCTAAAAGCTCGCTTTCGTCCGTATCGATAGAAGCAGAAAGTTGCGTCAGCAAATCATCGAAAGAGAGCCACTGTTTTTGATTTTTCGCGTTGGCCAGCATCACACGACAATGCTCAATCGCATGAGCAAGCAGTGGCGCTTTTAAGCTGATTGGATTGGCAAGAAATGTTTCAATGGCTTCAAATACCGCATGCTGCGGCGCACTGCCTTTCGGTGTTTTTTCCAACAAGACGTTTTGCGCGAATTTCTCCAGCTTGTCTGGATAATCGTAACCTGTGGTTTCCGTTGCTGCCCAAGCGTTTACCGCCTCCAACCACGTCGGCAGAGACTTTTTGGTGTAGCTGCGTTTGTTAATATCTGAATCTGAAATCAGCGTGAAGAAGTCATCTTGGCTTTCTCGCCACTGTGCTTTTAATTCATCAATTTTTTTCAAATTTTCAGTATGAAGATCAGCCAAACTGCCTTTCATTGCAGGAACGGAAAGGCTTAACGGTGCACCAGTTAAGTAATTGCTGATGTCAGACAACAACGCAGATGGAGAGCTCCATAGCTGGCGAATTTCCCCAGCCAAGGTAAATGGCAACGGGTAGAAATTGCGGCGCCAGTAATCGGCTACAACTTGCGCTTTTAGGTGACTTTCATCGGTCACAAACTCGTTGTTAAATCGGCTGCCAGATTCAAACGCATTTTGCGTTAGCATACGTTGGCAAAAACCGTGAATGGTGTAGACCGCCGCCTCGTCCATCTGACGCTCTGCCTGCAATAAAATTTCTGCGGCTTGCTTGTGATCGTCAAACTCATTAAGCAAAGGTTGGATCACCGGATCGGAACTCTGTCCACGCGCAAACGCGATTCGCGCATCATGGATCCTTGCCCTGATACGATCGCGTAATTCCGCAGTTGCCGCTTCAGTAAAGGTTACGACCAGAATTTGGTCGACCGTAAGCGGTACGCGGTGCCTAGTTTCCGCGCAGCCGTGACCAAGCAAAAGGCGCAGATATAAACCTGCAATAGTGAAGGTTTTACCTGTACCTGCTGATGCCTCGATTAACCTCGCACCATGCAGAGGAAACGTCATCGGTTCTAGTGGCGTTGGTTGAGGCCGCTCTGTGCTGTCTAACGTATGTAGAGGACACTCTGCACCTGACATTTGATCCATAACGCTGAATCTCTCCGGATTATTTACTAGGACGTATCACCTAATAAATGTGATCTATAGTTAAAAATTCTATTAATATGTTTAACAAGTTGGATAATTTAGAGCTTTGTGAGATCTTTCTCACGGTTATCCATAAGACGTACCGTTAGTATGCGCCCCACGAGATAAGCCAAACCTTTTTGGCGGCACAACTCAAATGAATTAAACAAAAGTATCATGGTCCCTCTGACCTTGTGGCCGTACAGCGAACGCCCTACAAAAAATAATGATTTTCTGGCGGCCACCCTACTCTTCCTTCTCTTTATCCAACTGTCTTTATTACGCTTTTACGTCATCAGCGTCTTGAACCGCTAAGCGCGCACCTTGCAGTACTAATGCTGTCAGCAAACGAACTTCTGAGGCCAACTCATCATTCCAAGCAGGCCAAATTCGAGAGATGTACGCGTTATTGCCTTCGCCCGGACTCATGAAGCCATCATTGAATGCGTCAGCCATTTTCTTCAAAGATTTCTCTTCGTCATCGACCCACTGACCGCGGCTAAAACCTGCTTCAACACAAGCCAACGCCGTTTTCGGGAAATAAGGCAAAGGCTTAGTCATGCCTTCGAAGAATAAGCGAACTAATTCAGTCAGTAGCTGTTTGGCATACTGCGCATCGGCAATTTCTGGGTAGATCAAATGCAGCGCGCCTTCTTTACGATCGTAGCCAATCAGATGGGTTTTCTTAGCATGACCCGACGCCGACATGGCAAGGTGATCGATCCACGCAGCAAGGTAATCCTGCGATCGAATCTTACCGCTTCGATAGCGAATCAACCCAGATTGGTAACACTGGGTTAGCCAACCTGTTAGGCGAACGTTTTTCTCTTCGCCTTCATTTCGCTCAAATAAGGAGTCAAACGTCAGGTCGATTTCCAAATCGTCTTGAGGCGCACCAGATAAAAACGCCAGTTTATCCACCAGCTCTTCCGCCTGAACTCGGTTGGTTTCAAATTCGATATCACCAAACGCCCCCACCGGCAGTTTGCCTTGCGCACGCTGTTGACTCATAAAGTGTTTAAGCACCTCTGTTTTTTTCTCTGGCTGCATCAATGTCGTTTCAAGCAAGGCTTCTAACAGCTCATCACGCATTTGATAACTTTCCAAACCACCTAAAACAAAGGGTTCGTCGTCTTCCATCACCGGCAGTGGCGGTTCAAAGATTACTTTTAAGCGACGATTGAAAAAATACTGCACAGGTAAGCGCCAGAAACGTTGCAACTCGACTAAGTCGAGCTCAAGTGGGAACGTCGCTCCTAACAGATAGTCGTCTAATGCCCGATTAAAATCACGACGAACATAGCCTTGCGATTGACTACTTTGAGTCAATGCCGCTGGAATCCACTCTTTCGCGTAGCTGGCGTGCGTGCCTTGGAACGCACTTGGGCTAAACGGCACCATGGCGTGGGTATTCACCAACGCATTTAATAAATTGTCGCCAGATTCATCAACGGGCAACGCTTCATCACCACTTAAACAATAGTTTTGGTGGCAGTATTCCATCAGCTCAGAAACCAGAACCGAAGGCACTCGCTCTGTGTTGTCTTGGATTGAACGGCCAACATAACTGATGTAGAGCGTTTGCTGTGCAGACAACATCGCTTCGAGGAATAGGTAACGGTCATCATCTCGGCGCGAACGGTCGCCCGGTTTGGTTCTTCCCGTCATCAAGTCAAAGCCTTCCGGCGGCATGGAACGCGGGTACACGCCGTCATTCATCCCCAGCAGACAAACGGTTCTAAACGGAATAGAGCGCATCGGCATCAAGGTACAGAAGTTCACTTGACCAGCCAGGAAGCGCTGGCTGACTCGTGTGCCAGATAATTTGTTTTGAAGGTATTGGCTGATGATCGACGGCGATAACGCATCATCAAATGCGGCATCAGCCAATTGCTCTTTGAGTTGGCTGAGCGTATCGCGAATGGATTTGAGCGCCATTTCGCCTTCTAACTCAACTGAGAAGAAGTCATCCAGCAGTGAAACCAAAGTCTCTCGCCAACCATCAATAGTCTGAACATGAGAAAGTTTGCTGCGATAAGTGCTAATTTGTTGGATAAAGTGTGCCAACTTGCCCGCAAGCTCTGCGCCCATGCCTTGCACTTCGTTGTACGGAGATAAACTACCTTGCTCGGTTTCAAATAAACCTGCGGATTCTGGCATCGCGTAGCCAAGCAACATGCGTTGAATACCAAATTGCCATGTGTTTTGACGGGTTTCCGGCAGTTCAAATTCGCGCCCGGTATTGGCATCCAATCCCCAGCGAATCCCCGACTCCTCAACCCATTGTTTGGCTTGTAAGAAATCATCTTCGCTGAGTTCAAAACGCTTTAATATCGATGGCGTTTCCAGAAGCTCGAGTAGTTCTGATGCCAAACAGCGCGTATTGGGTAAGTTCACCAACTGCATAAATGCGGCCAGAATTGGGCTCTCTTGATCGGCGGTTCGGTCAGAAATCGAATATGGAATAAAACGCTCACCCGGAGCGTTACCAAAGACCGCCTGAATCGCAGGGCTGTAAGCGTTGATGTCCGCGACCATCACGATAATATCGCGCGGTTTTAACGTTGGGTCAGCATCGAACATCGCCAATAGTTGATCATGCAGCACTTCCACTTCACGCATCGGGCTGTGACAAGCGTGTAGGCTCAGTGATTTATCACCCAAGCTAACCACTTGTTTGTGATGACTGTTTTCAATCTGTTGGTCATCTTGATGTTCTTCAAGATTGAGAATATCCGCTTGCAATTGATGGAGCAGACTGTCGCGCTCAACATCAACAAACGCTTCAATTTCATGAGACTCCAGCTGAGACAACAGATACATATTGTCACGCCCGAGTTTACCCATGGACGCCAACAGACTGTTTCCGACCACATCGGTGTGCAGCTCATCGATCACATTATCTTCCAATGAGCCTTTCAGTTGCTCAGTTTCACCTTGCACTTCCGAGTGATCGTCCTGCCACACAACGTGCTGACGATGTTTCGCCGCCAAGCGAGCCAGATATTTACGATCTCGAACTTCACCCCAGTAATAGCGACAAGGGTTGGTGAACATCAGATGCACATCGATGTGCTCACCAATTGCTTTTAGCGCATCCATATAGCGTGGCGGCAACGAGGAAATACCAAAAACAAATAAACGCTTGGGTATATGGTCAAAGTTGCCGTTAAAATTCGCTAATGTGTCGATAAAGTGCTCATAAAGGTTAGCGCGGTGATAAGGGGACTGCCCAAGCGACACAGTGTGATCGTACAACGCTTGCCATAAGATCGGCTGCCACGGATGCTCATCTTCCAGCTCTGCCACACTCTGCCCAGCTTCCCAACTTGCGATCCATTCCGGACGATACACCAAGTAACCATCGAAAATATCGGCAATTTTCTCAGCCAGCTGATACAGCTTAGAGTGGTCACTGTCATCTTTGAGGTACTGCGCTAACGGCGAAAACACGTCTTGGTTGAGAAGCCCCGGTAGCAGATGCATCAACTTCCACGTCATCGCTTCTTTGTTAAACGCACTGCGCTTGGGCACGTCTGGCAACACCTGCGTAAACATTTCCCAAATGAAGGTAGCAGGAAGCGGAAAATCAATGTTCGCGGCAACACCAAACTCTTTGGCCAATTCCATTTTTAGCCACTGGGACATGCCCGGACTTTGAACCAGAATTTGTTCTTTTTCGAACGGGTTTTCCAGCGGACTGATTCGAATCAGTTCGACAAGGAGTGATTTAAGAACGTCAACTTGGTTGGAGTGATAAACAGTAAACAAATTGGGAATACCGAGCGCCGATTGAAACTGTTAGCTAGCTTAGCACAGCCCCATTTAAACCCGCAGTGATCTCGCGTTCTGAAAAAACAAAAGATTATATATCACTCAAATAGAGTATGAATCTTCTTAATTTTCACATGTCAATCAATTCTGACACCTCCGTACAAAATGTGACATTCGTCGCAACTATTCCATAATAAAAAACACTGTTTTATAATCCCACTACCCATAATTTATAAACAAACAAAAAGTATGTTTCGCAAACTGTCTTTCAACAGCGCTTGGCTGATTGCTTTTTTTGCTTGCTTTGCAGTGTATCTGTCGATCGCTTGTTATCCTTTTGTGTTGTCTAACAATCAGAATGAACCACTAACCTTGTTGCAAGGTTACTATTTGGTTTCGACTCAATATGGCTGGCTGGGCTTGATCGCTCTTCCATTTATGTTGTTGAGTTTATTGCTCTCTTTTCTACCGACTCGAGCATTCAAAGGCATCGTGATCGCTATCGCGATCTGTCTATTGATCATGTTTAAAGTCGATATCCTCGTTTTTCAGCAATACAAACTTCACATCAACGCTCTATTAATCCGTATGTTTTTCGAAGGTGGCGGTGATGTCTTCGATATTTCTTGGATGAGTTGGCTGATCTTCATCAGTGAAGTTGCCGTTCTGGTGATCGGGCTCGCTTGTACCGTTTGGGTAAGTAATCAACTGGCACAAAGCCGAGCTAAGTTCGTTTTGATCAGCGTCTGGTTTGCTGTATTGCTCAGCACACAGATGATTCATGCGTACAAAAACGCGCTTTACGACGATGAAGTCAGTCAGTTTTCGAATAACTGGCCACTTTACTACCCGCTGACGGCTCGTAAATTTATTTACAAACACGACCTAGTGGATGAGAACATTGCATCGAAGAACCGCGTAGAGTTAACCAACATTGAACGTAGCTCACTCAACTACCCGCTTGCGCCCATTCAAGTGCAAAGCAAAGAGAAGCAGCCCAATGTTTTGTTTATCTTGGTTGACGCGTGGCGCTATAGTGATGCGACGCCGGAAGTCATGCCAAATGTCAGCAAGTTCGCCGAAAAAACGGTGAATTTCACACAACACATGAGCGGCGGCAACTCAACTCAAGCGGGTATTTTCAGCCTGTTTTACAGCTTGCCCGCGACCTACTGGGAAAGCTTTTACGCAAGCCAACGCTCTCCTGTTTTTATGGATACGCTGCAAGCAGAAGGCTACCGCATGGGCATTTTTGGCTCAGCACCGCTCACCAGCCCGCCACTTTCTCGCACGGTATTCAAAAAAGTGTCGGACTTGACTCTGAGACAAACTGGAGAAACGGCCGTCGAGCGCGATCAGCAGATCACAGACAAGTTCATCGAGTTCCAAAAGCAGGACAGCGACAAACCGTACTTTGGTTTTCTGTTCTACGATGCCGCCCACGGCACAGTATTTCCCGAACCTGAATTTGCGAAATTCAAACCATACTGGGAACGCGTTGACCACATTTTGCTCAACAACGATTTTGACGCTTCGCTTTACCACAATCGATACAAGAACTCGTTGTACTACATCGATAGCTTGATTGGTGATGTGCTGAAAAACGTCGACTTAGACAATACCATTGTGGTGATTTCATCTGATCATGGTGAAGAGTTTAATGACCATAAGATGAACTATTGGGGCCACACGGGTAACTACAGTGACGTACAAGTGCATGTGCCTCTTTACGTGTACATGCCAAATCGTCAACCAGAGCAAATTGATTACCGCACGACCCATTTTGACGTCGTGCCAACCATGATGAATACGCTGTTTGACGTTCAAGGCACAACGAGTTCATACAGTGTTGGTCATAACTTGTTTGATAACTCTGCCCCTCGCGATTGGTATATTGCTGGCAGCTACTACAACTATGCATTGGTCGGCAAAGAACTGATGCTTGTGGTCAATCCTGGCGGGCACTCTCAGCAACTGAATCGCCAGTTAAAAGTCGAGAAAGAACAGAAAGTTCCTGTCGATATCATTCGTCATTCTCTGGATGAGATGTCGCGATTTTACAAAAAAGGCTAGCGCCAACATCGACGCCGATTGAAATAAAAAAGCCTCTTGGTTGTAAGACCAAGAGGCTTTTTCCTATCTGCTATTTAAGCGTGATGAGCGTGCATCAAGCGTGGCTGAATCAATAAGTTGTTGATGTATTGTAAAGCCACATAAGAGACAACAAATGTTGCCACAATCAACTCAAGACCAGCTAAGCCTCGCACTTGTTGAACATAGTGCGCAGCCAATCCTTGCAACTCCATCCAATTCGCCATTTTAAACAGCGCCGTCGCACCGATCACCATCGGGAAAGTGAACGCCGCATAGCCTGGGCTAAATGGCAGTCTAAGCAATTTAAAGAATGCGAGGTAAATGATGGCTGTCATCAATACCGCGATACCAAATAGCATAGCGATGATCACTGGTGATGGTGTCGCAGTGACCGTTAAGTACCCCGCCAATGATAGACTTGCTGGCGCTGCCATGATTGCCATTGTTGGTTTCGCTGCATCCGGAATTTCATGGGTAAACATGAAACGGTAAATCATCATTGGCAACATGATCGCGTACGCCACCATACCAAACATCAATGCACCTTGTGCCACTGGCGCTAACATCGGGTTGCCAGAGAAAGACACATCCGCAACGATGATACCCACAGGCGGTACAAACCAACTTGGAACCATGTGGTGTAATTCAAAATCTTTGGCGCGATGGTAAACAAAGCTCACCAAGAACACGATGTGCAGAACCACCGCAATCAACCAAAGCACATCACCACCCAATGGGTAAAAATGGCCGAGAGAGTTCGATACCACCATAGTGCCCATCGCAAATGTCGGAACCACGCTGCCCACAACCGGATGAGCAAGATCTTGTCTCAATAGATGATTATGTAGCAAAAACTTGGTTGCCAATATAGCCAATAATACGCTCGCGATACCCGCACTAATCCACTGTCCGTAGCCATGTAATTCGGCGAAGTTCTCCCAACTCCAGCCCAAGCTTGCAATACCAAGAGCCAAACCCGCCATCGGAGTTGGTGCTCCCATTACTTTTGCTTTTGTTCTTTGAATCATGATGACCTCAACCAGACTCACTCTTGATGGAGCGTATAATACGCTTGCACTTCGTTCCGATATATCTAATTATTTAAAACAAACGTTCAAAATTACTTAACGGTGGGGTATGGCAAGTCACATTTCTCTTAAACAACTGAAAGTGTTTACGACGATCACGCAGCACAAAACGCTCACAGCAGCTTCTGATAGTCTCTTTTTATCGAAAGCCGCAGTGAGCATGGCACTCTCAGAATTAGAAAAACAGATCGGCCATCATTTGTTTGATCGTGTTAATAACCGACTAATTTTGAACCAAGAAGGTCAAAAACTGCTGCCACTGGCGGATGAATTACTCAACCGAGCCAAGGACATCGAGAGCATTTTCGATGGTGATCAAGCGCTGTCGGGCCAACTTCGCATTGGTGCCAGTGACACCATTGGCAACCAAGTCGCGCCCTATTTGCTTAGCGAATTTCGTCAGCAAACGAACCATCGTTCTCAAAGCCTGTTTATTTCTAACTCTGCACAAATCTGCGACATGCTGACCGATTACGAGTTAGACATCGCCCTAATTGAAGGCAAAACACTTCACCCTGAATTGCAGTCCACCCAGTTTAACGAAGATGAAATGTGCGTGATTTGCGCGCCAGATTACCCAGCCGCGCACGAAGGGCCAGTAAATTTAACCGAGCTAGAAAACAGCGAATGGATATTACGAGAGGCGGGGTCTGGTTCACGCGAATTTTTTATGCGCGTTGTCGCGCCGCGCTTGGAACATTGGCATGAAGCTTTTCAGCTCAATACCACCGAAGCGTTGATCAACTCAGTATCGGCGGGGTTAGGCTTGGGCTGCTTGTCACGCTTGTCTGCTGAGCCTGCTATTCGTGACGGTCGCGTGCAACTGCTCGACATGCCTTTAGATATGAAACGTCGCTTCTGGCTACTGGTTCACAAAGAGAAATACCAAAGCCCACTACTCAGAACGTTTATCGAATTTTGCCAAGATTGGGAACGACCAAATAACCTTTATCTAGAGAATACGCCCTCCAAGTGAAACGGAGATAGTTTAAATGCTGGTCAGTTAGTTGTACGTGTCTCTCATTCTTAGGCTTGTCGCTAGACTTAACTGGTCAAAAACTGTATAAAAAGCCAGTATCAATACACCAAGTTAGGGGACCAACCATGGCTGTAATCGTCAAGTACGTGGTAGAACGCAATGGAGAAGAGAAAATGACTTTTACCTCTAAAGCGGAAGCTGACGCATACGATAAAATGCTAGACATGGCAGACGAACTATTCACGCTGCTAGGTAAAAGTGAACTTCTAGAAGACGAAGGTAAGCAAGAAGATCTTGCGATGTACCTCGCTCAAAACAAAGAAGAAGTGCTTTACGCACTGGGTGCAAAACGCAAACCGGCACCAAAGAAAGCAAAAAAGCTTGAATCTGTAGAAGAAGACAAGCAAGAAGACGCTGCATAAGCCTCTCATTTGTTAAAGAAACGCCGCATCATGTGGCGTTTTTTATATCTGAAGGCACACATCATCATGGAAAGATCGCCCTTTCTTTCGAGCACAGATACGACAAATCGCCTTCTTTCATTTCAACAAACACCTGCTAATTGACCACCTCACAACCACATTTCTCATCAGACAGACATATCTCCCAAAAGACAAAAGGTATCCATCTACAGACTTTATCTATTTCCCCTCTTTAAACTCCCTAGCACTCTCATTATGATGGCTGACAACTTAATTATTTCTTGTCAGTGAACAGACGAGACACAAGACTCAACACATGGAGATCAACTATGGCTTTCTTTTCTCTAGCCTTTGGTACAGCGACTAAAAACCGCGATGGCAAAATCATTGAAGCGTTTTTTCCAAACCCAGTTCTTAACCCAAGCGACGCACTTGTTAACGCACTAGCAGCAGTAGCAGGTTACGAACAAGGCAACCAAGCTATCGAGATCTCTGCAGCACAAAGCGCAGAACTTGCGGCGGCTTTCGAAGCAAACGGCGATGCAGCAAACGCATCTTTCGCAACCAAAGCAGCAGAATCAGCACAGCCGCTTGTACTGGTTATTCTAGCTACGGATGAACAGCCACAATCTGTTGCTGAAGGCTTCCTAAAACTTCAACTTATCTCTAACCGTCTAGTTAAGCCACACGGTACAGTACTGGATGGCATCTTCGGTCTACTACACAACATCGCATGGACTAACGAAGGCCCAATCGACCTACCTGAGCTGGCTGAGCGTCAAATCGAAGCTCGCCTAGCTGGCCGTACGCTAAGCGTAGATTGCGTAGACAAGTTCCCTAAAATGGTGGACTACGTGGTACCAACTGGCGTTCGTATCGCAGACACTTCTCGCGTACGTCTTGGCGCACACGTTGGCGAAGGCACAACCGTTATGCACGAAGGCTTCATCAACTTCAACGCTGGTACTACTGGCGTGAGCATGGTTGAAGGTCGTATCTCTGCGGGTGTGGTTGTTGGTAACGGTTCAGACATCGGTGGCGGTGCATCGATCATGGGTACGCTATCTGGCGGTGGTAAAGTGGTGGTTTCCATCGGTGAAAACTCTCTACTAGGCGCAAACGCAGGTCTTGGCTTCCCAATGGGTGACCGTTGTACTATCGAATCAGGTCTGTACGTAACCGCTGGCTCTAAAGTACTCATGCTAGATTCTGAAGGTCAAGAAGTCGAAGTGGTGAAAGCACGCGACCTTGCTGGTGTTTCTGACCTACTGTTCCGTCGTAACTCTGTAACTGGTCAAATCGAGTGTCTTGCAAACAAGAGCGCAGTTGAACTGAACAGCGAACTGCATAAAAACAACTAATAAATAGTTAAGAAAAATCCCCCAGCAGAAAACTGTTGGGGGATTTTTTAGCTAAAAGCAAAATGCGTGAGTGCTGATTACTGATTTAAAAAGCTGACCGCTTTATCTGGGAAATCAGTAAACAAACCATCCACTTTCACTTGGTTGTAGTACACATCCATCATGCCTTCAAAGCTATCCGTGTACGCAGGAATACGTCCTGGATCGGCACGGAACGTGTATGGGTGAACTTGTAAACCAGCGTCTTTTGCAGCCTTCATCAACGGCTTAATGATGATGTTGTCTTTGGTTGACTTATCATCCACCAGCATCGGCTTCCAAGGTCCAATTCCTTCGGCGTAACTCGCCACTTTCTTCATGCCGTCGGCTTCGAACATCCAATCATAGCTGTATGGCGTTGCTGTATCGCCTTTGTACACCATAGTTTCGTTCCAATCGGTGTAAGCCATGAGCTGAACGAGCTTTAAATCCATGTCCATTGCGGGCATCAACTCACTGTTAATGCGTTGCAGTTCGTTCGCATCAAAACACTGAAGGTAGACTTTGTCGTCTTGCGAGCCGTAACCGTACTGCTTCAAGACTTTAAGTACTGCTTTAGAAATGTCCTTACCTTCATGACGATGGAACCAAGGCGCTTTAATTTCTGGGTAAATACCGATGTCATAACCCAGCGTTTTGTTTAAGCCTTGGATCAGCTCAATCTCTTCAGCAAACGTCGGCACGGTGAAATCAGATTTCCACATAGGGAATCGGGTTGGATAGCCCGCTACTTTGTTGCCTTTCTCATCGATGTTGAACCCTTCGGTAACTCGTAGCGATTTGATTTCCGCCAGAGTGAAATCAATCGCGTAATAACGGCCGTCTTTGCGTGCACGATCAGGAAAACGCTCCGCAACATCCGTTACGCGATCCAAGTAATGGTCATGCAATACGACCAACTGGTCGTCTTTCGTCATTACCACATCTTGCTCTATGTAGTCAGGTTTCATTGCGTAAGCAAGCGCTTTGGCTTCTAGCGTGTGCTCAGGCAAGTAACCCGATGCGCCACGGTGTGCAATTACAAGCGGTTTCGCAATCGCACCAGCAGAGAGGCTAAGTGCTAAAAAAGTAAGACATACTGACTTTGTTTTCATTGTTATTTCCTTGATAAAGCGAAGAGGCAGTATTCCACTGCCTCTTTAAATAAATATTACGCTAGCGCTTCCTTTTCGCGCTCTTTTTGCTCGTGGTGCGCACGCTCACCTAAGAAGGCGTACATCAAACACACAATAGAAGTAATACAAGAACCCACTAAGATGATAAAGCCACCATCCCAGCCAAAGTGGTCTACCGTGTAGCCCAGAATCGCGTTTGCGGCAACTGCACCACCTAAGTATCCAAATAAACCAGTAAGACCAGCAGCAGTACCAGCGGCTTTCTTCGGAGCGAGTTCAAGTGCGTACAAGCCAATCAGCATAACCGGACCATAGATTAGGAAGCCAATTGCAATCAGCGCCATCATGTCCACCATTGGGTTACCAGCAGGGTTAAACCAGTAAACCATCACTGCAACGGTCACTAACACCATAAATAAGATGCCAGCAGGTGCACGACGACCTTTGAACAATTTGTCTGAAATCCAACCACACAATAATGTGCCTGGAATGCCGGCCCATTCGTATAAGAAGTAAGCCCATGACGATTTATCTACCGAGAAATCCTTCGCTTCTTTTAGGTAAACAGGTGCCCAGTCCAGTACGCCGTAGCGAATTAGGTAAACAAATGCGTTTGCAATTGCAATCGACCAAAGCAGCTTGTTGTTGAATACATACTTAAAGAAGATTTCCTTGGCTGTCATTTCTTGTTCGTGCGACTTGTCATAGTCATCAGGATAATCGTCTTTATACTCTTCGATCGGTGGCAAACCACAAGATTGAGGCGTATCGCGAACCGTCATCCAAACAAACACAGCAACCAACGTGGCGAAAAATGCAGGAACATAAAATGCAGTGCGCCAATCATCGTTAAATGCCCACAGGCCAAGAATAAATAGTGGACCAATCAAACCGCCACCCACGTTGTGTGCCACGTTCCAAACCGAAACGATCTCACCACGCTCTTTACGTGACCACCAGTGCACCATGGTTCGTCCACATGCGGGCCACCCCATGCCTTGGAACCAACCGTTCAAGAAAAGCAAAATGAACATCGCAGTGACGCTGCCAGTCGCCCATGGCATAAAGCCAAAGCAAAACATCACTAATGCAGACATCAGTAGGCCGCCACTAAGGAAATAGCGAGGGTTGGAGCGGTCAGAAACGCTGCCCATTAGAAATTTAGAGAGACCATATGCAATGGAAACAGCTGCCAGCGCGACACCTAAGTCACCGCGGCTAAAGCCTTGCTCGATAAGATAAGGCATCGCCAAACTGAAGTTTTTACGAACCAAATAGTAACCGGCGTAGCCAACAAATATACCGATAAAGAGTTGCCAACGGAGGCGAGAGTAGGTGCTATCGATACTGCCAGGGGACAGACGATCAATGTGCGCCTTAGGTTTGAATATTCCAAACATAGGAACCTCATTATTTTGTATGCGATGGTAAAAAACACAAAAGGAGCGAACGAAACAAAAAAATCTTCGTTCGAAAGTTCATGAATTGTATTGAGTTAGGATTTTATTTCTGTGACAAATGTTGCACATGAATTAAATATAAGTAAATACAGTAAATTAGAGCGCATTAATTAGACCATCGTTCAACTTTACTCATAATTAGTTAATATGAAACTGATGTTTCAACCTCTCATTTGAGCATTCCAATTCGAAACCAATGAAACAAAGGCTCGAATAAGAACACAAATTAACCGTAAAAAGGGTGTTTCACATCCATCCTTGTTACGCGAAACCACTAAATAACTAAAAAGATGAAAAATGTTCGCGCTTAGTATCAAACGAAATAACAAAACTAATGTTATCTGAACTCAAACCTGGACAGTGATTCACGAACACAAGACATAAACCGCGTTTATTTTCCTCTCCACTTTCATAATTAACACTAATTTGGATAACAAGTTCCTCTCGAGATATAAACATAGCAACGCATTTTCTTATATCACCGCTAGTCCTTGATGTACTTGACCTCGCCTTACCTCTTTAGGGTTAATTACTACGCAAAATCTGAGTAATAAATCCCCAAGCACGTAGCAGCTTCACAAAACTCCTCTTACCAGTTGTGCATTCTTTTTCACATCGGTAATTTGAGCGCTTCCCAAACACACTTCGTAGTAAAGAAATTCTTTTCGTTGTTTTCTTTTTCGATTAAAAGATGCGCCATTTAACAAAAACGAAGACTTTGATTAACAATTTTATGCTCAAACGCTCATTTTTAACGCGCGTTTGTTTTCGCAAACGTTTATATGTGCACAATAGTATCGTGCTAGACAGGCAAAAATGATCAAAGGACTTTTAACATGACAACGAACAAACACCCCTCTCTGCTCGGAGAATGTTTGGCCGAGTTTATCGGTACAGGACTACTTATCTTCTTCGGCGTAGGCTGTGTCGCAGCCTTAGTTCTAACAGGCGCATCATTTGGACAATGGGAAATCAGTATTGTATGGGGCCTAGGTGTCGCCATCGCTATTTACTGTACAGCCGGCGTTTCAGGCGCGCACATCAACCCAGCGGTAACCATCGCACTCGCTATGTTCCATGGTTTTGATAAGGCGAAAGTGGTGCCATACATCATCGCCCAAATGCTTGGCGCATTCTGCTCTGCTGCGTTGGTTTACAGCTTATACAGCAACCTTTTCACCGACTACGAAATCGCACATAACTTCGTCCGCAGTAGCCAAGATGCACTAGCAACCGCTGGTATCTTCTCAACCTATCCACATGCTTCCCTCTCTTTCTTTGGCGCTTTTGCTGTGGAATTCGTTATCACTGCCGTGCTGATGTTTGCGATTTTGGCTTTGGGCGATGAAAATAACGGCGCTGCACGAGGTGCAATGAACCCGCTGTTAATCGGTATTTTGATTGCCGTGATCGGTGGTTCTCTTGGTCCACTAACTGGCTTCGCGATGAACCCTGCGCGCGACTTTGGACCGAAACTGTTCGCTTACTTCGCAGGCTGGGATTACGCTCTGACAGGTGCTAAAGACATTCCTTACTTTATCGTGCCTTTACTTGCTCCGATTGCAGGCGCGTGTTTTGGTGGTTGGTTGTATCCAAAAGCGATTGCGGCTTACCTTCCACAACAAGGCCACGGCTGTACAATTCCAAACCAATGTGAGACGGAAGAAGAAACAGAAGAAGCTAGAGCTTAAAACTGACGCAACTCGAACATTTACTAAAATATAAATAACGAAACAAAAGGATTCTTACCATGACTGAGCAAAAATACATTGTTGCCCTAGACCAAGGTACGACAAGCTCTCGCGCAGTAATTCTTGATCATGACGCGAACATCGTAAGCGTCGCACAGCGCGAATTTACTCAGATTTATCCAGAGGCAGGTTGGGTAGAACATGACCCAATGGAAATCTGGGCAACACAAAGCTCTACGTTGGTAGAAGCTCTAGCTAAGTCTGGCATCCGTAGCGACCAATTGGCGGCTATCGGTATTACTAACCAGCGTGAAACCACCATCGTCTGGAATAAAGAAACAGGCAAACCCGTTTACAATGCGATCGTATGGCAATGTCGCCGTACTGCTGACATCTGTGAAGATTTAAAAGCGCGTGGTCTAGAAAACTACGTACGTGACAACACAGGTTTGGTGCTTGACCCTTACTTCTCTGGCACTAAAGTGAAATGGATTCTGGACAACGTTGAAGGCGCGCGCGAAGACGCAGAAGCAGGCAAGCTGTTGTTCGGTACCGTCGATACTTGGTTAGTTTGGAAGATGACTCAAGGCCGCGTTCACGTGACCGACTACACTAACGCATCGCGTACCATGCTATTTAACATCAACGATCTATGTTGGGATCAGAAAATGTTAGATGAGCTTGGTATCCCAGCATCTATGATGCCAGAAGTAAAACGTTCATCGGAAGTTTACGGTAAGACCAACATTGGTGGTAAAGGCGGTACTCGTATTCCTATTTCTGGTATTGCTGGTGACCAACAAGCTGCGCTTTACGGCCAAATGTGTGTTGAAGCGGGTCAGGCGAAAAACACTTACGGCACGGGTTGTTTCTTGCTAATGAATACGGGCCAAGAAAAAGTCACTTCGACGCACGGCCTACTGACAACTTTGGCTTGTGGTCCGAAAGGTGAGCCTGCTTATGCACTTGAAGGTGCCGTATTCATGGGTGGTGCTTCTATCCAATGGCTACGTGATGAATTAAAAATCCTAAACGGTGCAGAAGACTCTGAATACTTCGCAACCAAAGTGGATACCTCAAACGGCGTTTATGTCGTGCCTGCCTTTACTGGTTTAGGCGCACCATACTGGGATGCCTACGCACGTGGCACGATTGTCGGCCTTACTCGCGGCGTGAACTCAAACCACATTATCCGTGCGACTTTGGAAGGTATCGCTTACCAAACTCGTGACGTACTGGATGCGATGCAAGCCGACTCAGGTATTAAACTTGCGAATCTTCGCGTCGATGGCGGAGCGGTAGCGAACAACTTCCTAATGCAGTTCCAATCCGATGTATTGAATACAGAAGTACACCGCCCTCAAGTAACAGAAGTGACGGCTCTTGGTGCTGCCTACCTTGCAGGCCTTGCCGTGGGTTACTGGGACAGCATTGACGAGTTGCAAAATAAAGCGGTGCTTGATCGCACGTTTGAGCCGCACGATGATGAAGAAAAGCGCAATCGTCGTTACAAGGGTTGGAAACGCGCAGTGAAATGTGCGCAAACCTGGTCTGAGCTTCACGACGAAGAAGATTAATCTCACCTCCATACGAAAAAAGAGCGCCATTTGTGCGCTCTTTTTTGCGCTTTGCCCCTGATTCCTGAACTCGCTTACTTCTCACAACGCGCAAATTCGAGCACAATAGAGCTTCGAATTTGAAGCATTGGCCGTTACCAATGCACAAGGGAGTGGTAAGTGAAGCAAATACCTCGACACCAACAGATTGTTGAGTTGGTGAAAAAACAAGGCTATGTCAGCACGGATGAGTTGGTAGAAAGATTCAATGTCAGCCCACAAACCATCCGACGCGATCTTAATGAACTCGCCGACGACAACAAAATTCGTCGTTATCACGGTGGTGCAACCATCCCTCTCAGTTCTGAAAACACATCTTACAACACGCGTAAAGCGCTCAACTTCAATGAAAAAGATGTCATTGCAGACGAGGTGGTCAAGCACATTCCTGATGGCGCGACTCTATTTATTGATATCGGCACCACACCAGAAGCGGTTGCGCGAGCGCTCAATAAAAACCATAAACAGCTACGCGTGGTTACCAACAATATCAACGTGGCAACCATTCTCTTCCCCAACCCAGAGATCAAAGTCATCTTAGCTGGCGGTGAAGTTCGAAGTCGCGATGGCGGCATTGTTGGAGAAGCCACTCTCGACTTCGTTAAACAGTTCCGTCTCGACTTTGGCATTCTTGGCATCAGTGGTATCGACTTTGATGGTTCACTGCTGGATTTTGATTATCACGAAGTAAGAGTCAAACAAGCGATCATCGACAACAGCCGCAGTGTATTTCTTGCCGTCGACCACACCAAGTTCGGGCGCAATGCCATGGTGAAGCTAGGCAATATCGCTCAGCTCAACATGATCTTTACCAACAAGCAGCCACCAGAAGAAATCTTGTCGATTTTAAAAGAAGCTTCAATTCCACTTGAAGTCGTTGAAGCGAACGAGACAAACTTCGAAAACGAGTAGTTTCAATCATTAATTTGCCTCTCAAATGACCTCTGTCTTAATTAGGCAGAGGTTTTTTTGTGCCTAAATCACACAAAACGCTCACAAACGAAAATAATAGATGATCACAAACGAAACCTAAGCTAGGATTAGATCATGTTCTAAAATGCTCGTTCGCTCACCAAGAGGTCAAATTTATGAGTATACAAAAAAATGCTTCCACTACTAGCTCATCCACTACCTTAGACTTGATCGTAATTGGTGGCGGCATTAACGGGGCTGGTATTGCGGCAGACGCAGCTGGCCGCGGTTTGAGTGTTGGCTTATACGAAGCAAGTGACTTTGCGTCCGCTACTTCTTCGGCAAGTTCTAAACTGATCCACGGCGGTTTACGCTACCTTGAACACTACGAGTTTCGTTTGGTTTCGGAAGCGCTCGCAGAGCGTGAAGTTATTCTTCGCAAAGCGCCTCACGTTGCCCTACCAATGCGTTTCCGTTTGCCTCATCGCCCATTCCTACGTCCAGCTTGGATGATTCGCTGTGGCCTATTCCTTTACGATAACTTGGGTAAACGTACGACTCTACCAGGCAGCAAAACCGTTAACTTAGCGAAATCGGGCTTGCTAAAACCAGAAATGAAAACCGGTTTCGAATACTCTGACTGTTGGGTTGATGACGCGCGTTTAGTATTACTTAACGTTCTGGCTGCTCGTGAAAACCATGCAGAAGTACGTAACTACTGCCGCGTAGAAAAAGCACACCGTGAAGGTGGTATCTGGCATGTCACGATTCATGACGTGATGACAGACCAACGTTTCGAACGCAAAGCAAAAGCACTAGTAAACGCAGCTGGCCCTTGGGTAAAACAGTTCTTTGATGATGGATTAGAGCAAGCCTCTCCTCGTAACATTCGCTTAATCAAAGGCTCGCACATCGTTGTTCCTCGTATCCACAACGAACCGCAAGCCTACATTCTTCAAAACAAAGACAACCGCATCGTATTTATGATTCCTTACTTAGATAAGTTCTCAATCATTGGTACAACAGATGTGGAATACAAAGGTGATCCACGCGAAGTGGCGATCTCAGATGACGAAGTCGATTACCTCATCGACATCGTAAACCAACACTTTGTCCACCAGTTGACTCGCGAAGATGTGGTTTGGACATACAGCGGTGTTCGTCCTTTATGTGACGATGAATCTGACTCTCCGCAAGCGATCACACGAGACTACACGCTAGAACTCGATGCGGAATACGACCATGCACCTCTGCTTTCTGTCTTTGGTGGTAAGCTGACGACCTACCGTAAACTGGGTGAAGCGGCAATGAAAAAGCTGACTCCTTTCCTACCAGAGATGGGAAGCGACTGGACGGCAAATCAAACCCTACCTGGTGGTAACTTCAGCTGTAGTCGTGAACAATTAGCTAAACAAATTCATGCTAAATACGCTTGGGCGCCAGAAGCATTGATTCTTCGTTACGTGACACAATTTGGTACCCAAACGTGGAACTTAATGGAAGGCACAGCAAGCGAAGCTGACCTTGGACACGCGTTCTCATCGCAAGCCGGCGGTGTTTACCAACGTGAGATCGACTACTTAATGAACCATGAAATGGCAATGACCGATGAAGACATTTTGTGGCGTCGTACCAAGCTTGGTCTGTACATGAACGACGAAGAAAAGCTGGCTTTATCGGACTATTTAAAAGAAAAGCTACAGCAGAAAGTGGTTAATCTTTCTCAAGTTGGCTAACTGCTCCTCCCCTCCCCACTAGAAAGCCTGCCTCGTTGCAGGCTTTTTTATTTTGCTGTTTTTACACCACACTTTGGCTTGCTTCGCTTGATTACAAATAAGAGCAACTATTCATAGACATTTAGCGTTAAATGCAATCATACTCATTTAAATAATTACCCCTGAATCACTTCATGGCGCTAGGTTCAGAACGTTATCACTGATGCACTTCCCGGAAAATAATGCAGTGGAAGAACAGGCTCTTTCCAAATTATTTGGGGAAAGGCTCAGACAAGGAAAAGAAAATGGGTTTTATGATTGAACATTGGGATTTTTCAACCCCAGAAGCAACTCAGCAATCCACAACGGCGGAGCAGATTCAAGCCAAACATTGGTACCATTGTGAGCGGCTGCATCCCGATATTCGGGGCTGGCTAGAACAAAACCAAGTGCCACGTGCCACTGTTGATCACCTGTTAGCCGACGAGAGCCGACCGTCTTTCCACCCTTTTGATGACGAGAACTTCATGTTGATTTTACGAGGCGTTAATATGAATGGCGATGCTTCACCAGAAGACATGCTCAGTATTCGAATTCTCTATTTTCAAGGCGCACTGATTTCAACACGTAAGATCCCATCGCGTGCCATCATGGAAATTCGTCAAGCATTGGCGGAACACAAAGGTCCGAAAAGCCTTGCTGGTTTACTTCATCAGATTATTGAAGGATTAAATAGCAAAATAGACGTTTACCTCGATACGATTGAAGAGACGTTAAACCAGTTTGATGTGAATGATGAATCGACGTACAAGCATATGGCGACTCAAAAAGCGCTTATCTCCATCAAACGTTTTATTCGCCCTCAGCAATATGCTATTCGTGATCTCGTTGAATCAGAGTCCGAGTTGGTGGCTTTAAGGCCCCATCAATATCGCTTCGCCCACAATAATATTACGCGCATAAATGAAACACTTGAGTTTTATCTTGGAGAAGTCGCACTCTTTCAAGAAGAAATCAAACATCATCGTGACGAGAAAACTAATAAAAACAGTTATCTATTTACCTTGGTGGCGACTATTTTCTTGCCAACCAGCTTCCTAACAGGTTTGCTTGGCATCAACATTGGCGGTATGCCAGGCGTGGAATCCGCCATGGCGTTCACCTGGTTCTGTATCGCTTTAATTGTCATCTTTGCTCTAGAGTGGTGGCTATTCAAACGCTTGGGGCTCACGAATAAAACGGACGACGAAGACGAATAAGCGCTAATCCTATAAAGAACAAAAATCAAAAGAGGAGCGCGCGGCTCCTCTTTCTCTACTCACATTAGCGCCCTATCCGGGATGACCATCAACGCGAGGGGTAATAAGCATCACGCCAAAGCGCCAAACAAACAGGCCAAATGCGACAATCCACAATCCGCCACTGATGTTAATCCACAGCATCATATTGGCAGGATCAAATATCACGGCAAAACTGCGAACCAAAGCTGCCGCGGTAATCGCCGCAAACGCAAGGCTCATGTTCGGACCTTTGTAGATCATGCGACCAGTATGTCCCATCGTCACGCGTGCGATCATCGCTAAAATCAAGCCGCCTAATGCACCTATCGCAAACAGGTGAATCAGGTTATGGCTGGCAAATGCATCTCCCCAAATGCCTCGCAAAATTAAGCTTAGTGGCAAACACAAATACGCAGCATGCAGCGACCACACTAAAGGCTCGCTCAGGGTTAACCAAGGTTTCCAGCGAACAAAACGCACCAACTGAGCAACTCCTGCAAACAGCATCAACGGATTACCTAGTTCTGCAAACGTCACAGGGAAAAAGCTCAGCACAAATAGCATTACCAACGGCAAGTTCGCGAACCACTCTAACCAAGCCAATGGTTGCGCTTTTTCGAAATTAAATCGACGCGCAGTAAAGAATGGAATCACACGCCCGCCCATGACCGACAGCAACAACGTAAACCACCACAACATCGCCTGCCATACAGCAGAAGAGCTAAACGGCGGCATGCCTTTTATTGTTGCGTAGCTTGCAAAGTTCGCAAAAATGGCCAAAAGAAACAGCGGCACAAAAAACAGATTACGCCAACCTTTGGCTCGATAAACACGAATGCCTACCTCATAGGCAACAAACAACAAAAATACCGCTTCAATGCTGCTGGTTAACCATAACGGCGCTGGCGTCCAAAGCAATATTCGGGGCGCGAGCCATAAGCCAAATAAGACCAAAAGCGTGTAATGCTTGGTACCATTAATGCCAGTCCAGTTTTGTACCGCGGTCAGTACAAAACCAACCACAATCGCCATCGAAAAGCCGAACAACATTTCATGTACGTGCCACCATAATGCCGGTACAGCTAATGCGTTTGGCTGTCCGCTCTGGAACATCCACACCCACAACGCGATCGCAACAATGGCGTAAATCGACCCAAACAGAAAAAACGGCCGAAAGCCTAATCGCAGCCATGCGGGGATTTTTTCTTCCACTTTTTTATCGGTGATATTCAGCATTATCTTGCCCTCAAGCGTCTCTCGATGCTGGTTAACTCAACTACAATATTGATGCTATCATAAACATGCATAAAAAATACATGTTAATAGTTAAGATTATACTTAAGAGGTAAAGTTGTACTTCAGAGGCGGGTTAGGTATAAACGGTGAGAGACACAACCATCAGTGAAGGGATGCAACGAAGATGTACATATTTGGCTATGGCAGTTTGATTAATTCTGCGTCACGTAAGTTAACCGGACAAACGGGAGAAGCCATTCCCGTCATTGCTCATGGACTGGTGCGCTACTGGGGAAAGATTGATGACAGCTACACTCTGTCTCCTCTGGTTGTGAACCAAGGCGATGGGCAGGTCAACGGCGTTTTACTCGAAGTGAATGAAGAAGCTCTCGCAGAATTCGATCGCCGTGAGCGTGGTTATCATCGTATTCAAATTCAGCCAGATCAAATCGAATCGGACGCGAACTTTAACCAAGAACATAGCATCTGGGTTTACGTAAAAGACGAGCCATTACCACCGTGCGTAAAAAGCCCAATCATGCAAAGCTATGTCGATACCGTGCTAGCAGGTTGCTTAGAAGTATCTCATGCGTTTGCAGAGCATTTTGTGCGTCACACCATTGGCTGGCAACACGCAAAAGAAAATGACCGCCACCAACCTAAATATGGCAACCTTGCAGGCGTGCAAGAGCATCATTACGAGTTGATTGATAATCTAATCAAAAAAGGAGCCTAACGGCTCCTTTTTAGTATCTATGTTTTGCTTATGCGAGCTTAAAACTTGTAATCAACGCCAACGTACAGGCTGTCAAAATCAAATTCAAGATCGCCACCACCTTCAACATCGATGGTTACTGTAGAAGCACGGTAGCCACCAGAAACAACCAGACCTGAAGCAAATTCATAACCCACTTCAGCACCATAGTTAAAGCCAGCATCGCTACCATCAGTCTTACCAGTGAGACCAGAAAGGTTTGATTTTGCCTCTAAATCAACCCCCGTTACACCTAGACCAACAACAGCACCAACATAAAAACCAGTGCCAGAGAATTGGTACTTAGGTTTAGCATTAAGGTTGAATGAATAACCTTCAACAGTAGCTTCTAACCAATTACCCGCGCCCGATGCTTTTTCTTCGAAGCTACCGTAGTAAATGTACTCACCTTCTAAAGCCAATTTGAAGTTTTCTGAATATTGCAGCTCTTTACCTACCGCAATACCCAAACCTGTAGCTGAAGAGCTGTAAGAGTGACCTTCAACTTCAAGATCAGAGTTAAGAATATCTGCGCCAACATACCAGTTACCTTTTGCTTGAACTGACGCTGAAGCAACCACTGCACCTAAAGCCAATAATGGCAATACTTTTTTCATTATAATTTCCTATGTTTTTCATACTGTTAAACAGTTTTTAAAAGCGCGGAGATTATAAATAGAGTTGAATATATTCCTATTGATTTATTTATAAAATGAGACACAAAACATAAACACGAGCAATAAAACGTTTGCTTGATTAAACTCTAAACAATTCTCACCCCAGTCGGCATCGCTCTTTCTGGCGTTAGCAACACACTTTCGGATTCATCATCCGTTTCTGCGCACAACAACATACATTCTGAGGTTTCGCCGCGCATTTTGGCTTTGGCAAGATTACACAACACGACCACTTGTTTGCCCATCAACTCTTCCTCGGTGTAATAAGGTACTAGGCTGGTTACGGTTTGCAGTGTTTTTTCACCAATATCAATTTGCACAATGTACAGCTTGTCTGCATTTTGATGACGAGCCACTTCAATGATTTTTCCGGTACGAATTTCCAGTTTGGCAAAATCTGAGTAAGCGATAGTTTCCATAATTAAAACCTCAGTAAAGTTTTACTAAAAAGATAACGTTTACACTATCAGTAAGCTTAATAAATACAAGTGGTAAAGATCTCATTTCCGAAAGCAAATCCCCTATCAAATTGCACTTATTACACAATGGGTGTTTAATACTTCCAGTCAAAATTTTTAGCCACTAAAGGTTCTATATGGCAACGATCAAGGATGTCGCGAAAGAAGCCGGTGTTTCGGTCGCAACGGTTTCTCGCGTGATCAACAAGTCCCCAAAAGCCAGTCAATCATCGGTAGAGTCGGTCACCAAAGCAATGAGCAAATTGGGCTACAGACCCAATGCCGCAGCTCGTGCATTGGTGAGTCAAAGCACAAATACCATGGGTGTGTTGGTGAGTGATGTGTCCGATCCTTTCTTCGGCACGCTGGTCAAATCCGTCGATAATATCGCGCGCGAAAATGGCAAACATATCTTGATTGGCAACGGGTATCACAATCCAGATGATGAGCGTCAAGCCCTAGAATTGCTGATCAACAGCCGTTGCGATGCAATAGTCATCCACTCGAAAGGCTTATCTGATGAGGAGCTAATTGGCTATGCCCAAGAAGTGAAAGGTATGGTGCTTATCAATCGACATATCCCAGAGCTAGCCGAACGCTGTATTTCCCTTGATAACCGCAAGGGGGCATTCCTCGCGACAGAATATTTGATTCGTCACGGGCATCGCAAAATTGCTTGCATTGCCTCATCCCACGATATCGAAGATACCGATGAGCGATTGCAAGGTTACCAAGCAGCATTGAAAGAACATGGTATTGAACTCTCCAAAAGCTACATCGAATACGGTGAACCCAACAGTGATGGTGGCGAAGTTGCGATGACCAACCTGTTAACCAAATCTTTGGAGATTACTGGAGTGGTGGCCTACAACGACTACATGGCCGCTGGCGCACTCGCAGCGTTAGATCAAAATGGCATTGACGTACCAAGTAAGGTTTCTATGGTCGGGTTCGATGATGGCTTAATCGCCCGCTTTGTTCACCCTAGCTTGACTACTATTCGCTACCCAATCGAGATGATGGCAGAACGCGCCGCCCGTTTGGCTTTGGCGCTATCTCGTGACGAAAAAATTGAAGACGAAACCATTATTTTTAGCCCAACTTTAGTACGAAGAAACTCTGTCGAGCGTTGTTGATGGTGAATAATCTGTAATTTGAAAACGAAAAGCCCGCTCAGGTTATTGAGCGGGCTTTTTCTTTGAGCACTTGTCGAGACGATATGGACTCTAGCTCAAGGCTTCGTTCGGTTTTGCAGACTTCACGTCAACGCCTTGCGCAAACTCATCACGCTGTAATTTTTCTCGTAAAATCGCGTGTTGGTCTTCGGTAAATGTGTAGCGAGACATAATAAAGATGCGCACTAAAGCTCCCAATGCGGGTAGCAACGCAATACAGAAGAACATGCCACTGAGCGCGGTTTCCGTTTGCACCGCATTTGGTACATAGCCAATCATCGTCAAGATAACCCCCGTTAAGCCACCCGCTACCGCAACAGAGAGTTTGCCTGTAAAGGTCTGTCCCGAGAACGTGATCGCCGCGGTACGTTTGCCGCTGTGGTAGTAAGAGTACTCAACTGTATCTGCAATCATGGCCGAGATAAGAGGGTTAGTCATCATAAAGATGCCTGTGATCACCGCTAACCACGCCATCACGACCGTTGGATTATCATAGCCAGTAAAATAGAACCCAATGCGAGCGATGATCTCTAAAACGCACAGCGCAATAAAGATGTCACGTTTTTTGAAACGCTTCGTCAGCACTGGCGTAGCCAAACACGCAATCGCACTTACCAAAGTGATGGTACCAATCAGAGAGACTAACCCTGCGTCCCCCATGTTGTATGTGAAGAAGAAAATGTACAGGCCATTCACTAGATTGAAAAACACATTCATGAAAAACGCTGCCAGAATAAAAAACAACGGCTTGTTTTTACGAACGGCTTGAAAGGTTTGTTTTAGCGTGACTTTTTCACAGCTCTTCGTCGAGATGCGTTCTTTGGTGTTATAAAAACCGTTCAGCATGAAGAACAAACCCGCGATCATCAACACAATCACAGCTGGTAAGTAACCCTGATCTGCTCGGCCATCAGCGAAGTAAGCGCTCAGTTTCGGGAACACAACCAAAGTTGCACCAATACCTGCATTCACCCCTAACATGGCACAAGTTGCCGCTTTTGCTCGCTCTTGCGGTTCATCCGTCATAACAGAAGACATAGACCAAAACGGCACATCAGAAATGGTGTAAAGCGTACCCCAAAGAATGTAAGTGATACCGGCATACATCACTTTTGTCGACGTATCAGCATCAATGTTATAGAACGCGGCAACCGTGACCAGAACAATCAGAATCGGCGTAAACAGCATGTAAGGGCGGAATTTACCAAAGCGAGAGTCTAGCGTGTCCATGTATCCGGCAATGAGCGGATCGTTCACCGCATCCCACACACGAGCAATCAAAAAAATCGTACTCGCCGCAATTGGAGAAATGCCCAAAATATCGGTATAGAAATAAAGAATAAAAGAGCCGACTAGACCAAAGCTAAAGCACTGGCCTACCCCATAGCCGAAGTAAGACATCAGCTCCTTATTGGTGAGTTTGTTTTGTAGAGTAGTCATTGTTCACGTCTCAATTGATTTTATTGTAAATAAGAAACCGACCCATTTCTCAGAGTCGGCTCACAGGCAATTAATCCACTTCTGCGAGTGTTTTGATCAATTGCACTTCGCTTGCGTCATACGGCTGTCCTTGCTCATCAAGCAGATCGTGGAACCATTGACTCGCATAGTTTGCATCGCTACGTTTTATCTCTGGCCAAGGCAGATGCGTTTGTGTTTTTCCTTTCACTAATCCCCACTGGTAGCAGCCAATGTTTTTCTGTTTAAAGACCGGAAGCTGTTCGTGCATGTACGATTGCGCATGACGAGCAAGCCACTCAGTACACATCATTGGTCGGTTGTAGCTTTCTACAATTTCAACGGCTTTATGGAACAGATCGAGTGGTAAGTAAGCGTGGAAAGTAATGATGTCCGACAGCTCCATCGCTTTGCGATCGGTTGGGTGTTCATAAATCGGCAGGCTTCGGTCAAGAATGCTTGGCGCATGCCAAGCGCCGACGGTGAGAGGCTGAGTTGGGTTTTCTTCACGTGCCCACTCAAACGCTTGTTCCATCAGCTCATGACTAAAGGTTTCCATTTCTTCGTCGTAAGCAATCTCACCCGTGGTGGTGAAAATCATACGGTTGGTTGGCTCGTTATAGAGATCCCAAATAACGATTCGAGGGTCATTTTTGTAGGTAGAGATGATGTCGCGAATATACGCTTCGACCTCACCCCACATAGATTTGTCCATCACCACATTGCGACCAGGACTTGCTGCTGCTTGGCTGTTGTGCAAATCCGGTACGGGCGCTTTTTGTTCACCAAGATAAGGATGGTCGCCCGAGAAACCGCAGTCATCCATCGGCGTGAGCATCACTTTGATTTGATTGCGTTCGCAAATATCCAGAAAGCGCTCAATTCGCGCATGTAAACCATCGCGATCCGCTTGCCAAACTATAAATGGTAAGTTGGTACGTAAAGTGTTGTAACCCACATCATGCGCCCAAGCTAACTCTTGTTCCATCACCTCAGGTGCAAAAGATTCCGCTTGCCACATCTCATTCCAGTTAACCGCTGTGCGCGGTAAATAGTTAAAGCCACGTAGCCAGCCATGCTCTTTTTGCCATTGCCACGCTTTCTCTTCCGACCATCTTTTCATCTTACTCACCTTAAAACTAAATTATTAACTAATAATATTAGCTAATATATTAATTGATAATTTAATGACTAGGTGATCAAAGAATAAACGTGGTGAAAATCACAGCTTTTAAGTTGCTCTGACTTACTTTTGTGATCTTTATCTTTAAAGGATGATCCGAACTTAATCTTTAGCTAATATCTTTAGCTAACGAAATTACGTAAAAGAGCAGAATGGCTAAAAAAATCACCATGAGTGACATTGCGGCGGCGGCTGGCGTCTCTCAGTCGACCGTATCGCTGGTATTGAATGGCTCAACTTCCGTAAAAATCGCGGAAGCGACCAAACGTAAAGTGCTCGAAACCGCAGAATCACTTGGCTACAAAAACAAAAAGGTTGCCCATGCTTTGGGACGCCCTAAAAAGATCGCATTGGTGATCAACGGCTTAACCAGTTATGACCCATTTATCGATGCCATCAATGCAGCGAGAGAAGAAGCGTGGTCGAACGACTACATATTGGTGACGTTCAATTACAGCCATGATGAAGTGTTGGCAAGCAAGATTGAGTCGGAGATCAACGGCGGTGATTACGCAGGCTTGGTTTACGCATCCAGTATGACGCGAGAGTTGGAGCAGCAACGCGTCACAACTTCCTTACCGACTGTACTGCTGAACTGCACCAACGAAGAACACACCGAAACGCCAAGTATTTTGCCGGCCGATATGATTGGAGCTTACAAAGCAGTTTCACACCTCACGACGCAAGGCTATCGTCGCATTGCCATGCTGTCTGGTGAAAGTTGGATGCTAGCCAGTAAGCAACGTGCCGATGGTTATCGTCAGGCTCTCATTGATGCAGACATCATTCCTAACTCAGAGTATTTAGTCGATGCAAACTGGTCGCTAAAAAAAGCGCACCAGCAAACACTGGCACTACTGAATATGGAGCAACCGCCAGAAGCGATTTTCTGTGGCAGCGACTATATGGCAATGGGGTGCTACCAAGCGATAGCGGAGTTGGGGTTGAAGATTCCTCAGGATGTTGCCGTTGTCGGTTACGATAATCAGCAAATCGCCTCTGAAAGCTTTCCAGCATTAACGTCGGTTGAACTGCCCTACTCAGACATGGGTAAACTCGCAATCGAATCGTTGATGGCACTGATTGAAGCGCAACCGTTGCTTTCTAACAAACGCAAAGTAGAGGGTGAGCTCATCGTTCGAACCTCTTCGACAAAAACAAAAAAGGTGGGCATGTAGCCCACCATAACACCCAAAGTCGTTGGAGTTGCAGCATCGCTGCCGCTGCAAGTTCAAAGGGCAGAAGTGCTATCTAAAATTCAAACTGATAAGTAGTTTGATGCTGATAGCAATCCCCAGAGCTCAACACCCCATTGTTGAGTCCCCATTCTGGTTTGTTTGGCCCGTCTGGAAAGTACTGCGTTTCCAATGCTAGGCCGTCATAGCGTTCGTAAGTTTTACTTGCACCTGGCGTACCGGCTAAGAAATTACCTGAATAGAACTGGATGGTAGGTTTGGTGGTTTTCACCTTCATCACCACATCTTCTTTTGGTGCAATTAAAACCGCAGCGACAGATACGCCATCGGTCACTTCAGGCGTGAATACAAAGGCGTGATCGTAGCCACCAGCAGTTTTCTGATCTTGCTCGGCAAGAAATTCTTGGCCAATCGATTTTGGCTCGGTGAAGTCGAAACTGGTGCCCGAAACTGGCTTTTGTTCACCGGTAGGAATTAACCCCGCATCCGTTGGCAAGTAATGCCCAGCATTGAGCTGTAACGTATGATCCAAACTTTTCGCGCGGCTCGCCTCACCAGCCAAGTTAAAGTAAGTGTGATTGGTTAAATTCACTGGTGATGTTTTGTCGGTCTTAGCATCATAGGCGATAGCTAATTCATTCTCATCAGTGAGCGTGTACATCACCTTCACATCGAGGTTTCCCGGATAGCCTTGGTCACCGTCCGGGGAGCGAAGTGAAAAAGTGACCTGTTGATCATTTTGCTCTTCAACCTTCCAGCGGCGTTTATCAAACCCTTCCAGCCCACCGTGCAGTGAGTTTTCACCGTTATTGATACCAAGTTGATACTTCTCTCCGTCTATCTCAAACTGCCCTTTCGCAATTCGGTTAGCAAAGCGGCCAACAATGGAACCGAAGTAAGCGTCTTGCTTCATGTGTTCAGCCATATTTGGTGAGCGCAACAACACTTCACGGTTTTCACCATTTACCGGTAATGTGCAACTCAACCACGTCGCACCGATATCCATAAACGACGCTGTCATACCATTCGCGTTGGTCAAATGAATCAGATTCGCAGTTTGGTCATCAAACGACGGCGTTTGCGCCATCGCTTGTTCTAGTTGTTGAAAATAGGCTTTCATCATCATTCCTTACAGCACTTCAACCAAACCCGCACCATTTTTGGCTTGGCAAACATAAATCGACTCTTTTAAGCCCGTAGCTGCTTGGTACTTCACTTCAACTGCCGCTTTCACGTCATCAACCAGTGCTGGCGGTACAAGTGCCACGATGCAACCACCAAAGCCACCGCCAGTCATGCGCACGCCGCCTTGATCGCCGATCACCTCTTTGACTATCTCCACCAGCGTATCGATTTCTTTTACCGTGATTTCGAAATCATCGCGCATCGAGGCATGAGACTCGGCCATCAGCTCACCCATGCGCTTCATGTCGTGTGCTCGTAGCGCTTGTGCCGCTTCCACCGTACGATCGTTTTCTGTGATGACGTGACGGGCACGCTTGGCCACCATTTCATCCAGCTCAGCAACTTTCTCGTTGAACTGCTCAATTGTCACATCACGCAAAGCTTTCACACCGAAAATGCGCGCCGCTTCTTCACATTGCTGACGACGAGTGTTGTATTCACTGTCGACCAAACCACGTTTTTTATTCGAGTTGATGATCACGACTGCCATCTCTTCTGGCATGGAAACCGATTCCGTTTCTAGGCTACGGCAGTCCAATAGCATCGCGTGATTTTCACGCCCTTCCGCTGAAATCATTTGGTCCATGATGCCGCAGTTACAACCGACGAATTCGTTCTCGGCTTGCTGACCGTTTAACGCGATTTCGGCTTGGCTGATCTCAAGATTGAACAGCACTTTAAAAGTTTGACCGATCACCACTTCCAATGCCGCCGATGAGCTCAAACCCGCGCCTTGAGGCACGTTGCCGCTGACTGAAATATCCGCCCCAGTAAACTGGTAGCCACGCGCCAGAAGACACTTCACCACGCCGCGAATGTAGTTCGCCCACATTTTGTCTTGCTGGAAGGTAATGGCTTGCGTGATATCGAATTCATCCACTGCGTTGCCATAATCGACCGAGACCACACGCACGATATTGTCTTCACGCTTTGCCGCCGCCACAACCGTTTGGTAGTTAATGGCACACGGTAGGACAAAACCATCGTTGTAATCGGTGTGCTCACCAATCAAGTTCACACGACCAGGCGCTTGGATAATATGGCTAGGTGCGTAGCCCAACACTTGCTCAAATGACGCTTTCACATTTTGGATAAGTTCAGACATAGGGACGTTCTCTTAAAATAGTAATTTGTGTGGGATAGCGCGTTGAGCCTAACTTTCTATCTGTAAAGTCGCGCTATCCCGTTATTCGTAATCAGTCCAATTTAAAGATTTAGCATTCTTTGTAGTGGACATCACTCACATCACGCAGACGCTGCGCCGCTTGCTCTGCGGTAAGGTCACGTTGGCTTTCTGCCAGCATTTCGTAGCCCACCATGAACTTACGAACCGTGGCACTGCGCAGTAGTGGCGGATAAAAAAGTGCATGAAGCTGCCAATGGTCGATGTCTGTGCCTTGGTCAAAAAACGGCGCGTAGTGCCAGCCCATTGAGTAAGGGAAAGAGCATTGGAATAAATTGTCGTAACGGCTGGTCAGCTTCTTAATCGCTAGCGCTAAATCGTCTCGTTGCTCATCGCTGAGTTCGCTCATGCGACGAATGTGCGTTTTCGGCAACAACATGGTTTCGAACGGCCAAGCAGCCCAGTAAGGCACCACCGCCAGCCAGTGTTCGGTTTCCACCACAATGCGTGAACCGTCTTTGAGTTCCGCTTGTACGTAATCCACCAGCAAGTTGCTGCCGTGCTCTTGGTAGTACGCTTTTAGGTTGTGCTCTTTGCTCTCAATTTCATTGGGTAAGAAGCTGTTCGCCCAGATTTGACCGTGCGGATGAGGCTGAGAACAGCCCATGATTTCGCCTTTGTTTTCGAACGCCTGAACCCAAACGTACTCTTTGCCGAGCTCTTCAATTTGCTCATTCCATGTATCAATCACGCCACGAATTTTATCCACTGGCAGCTCCGGTAAGGTTTTACTGTGATCTGGCGAGAAGCAAATCACTCTGCTCAAACCGCGCACGCCTTGCGTTTTGAATAACGGGTTGTTTGACTCCGGTGCATCTGGTGAATCCACCATTAGCGCAGCAAAATCGTTATTGAACACATAGGTGCCTTGGTAGTCTGGATTGACATCGCCAGAGATACGTTCGTTGGTTGGACAAAGGAAACATTTACCGTCATAGCTTGGTAGCTCATCCAATGCGGGCTTTTCATCTGCGCCGCTCCAAGGGCGTTTTGCACGGTGAGGTGAAACCAAAATCCATTGCCCAGTCAGAGGGTTGTAACGGCGGTGTGGATGATCCACTGGGTTAAATTCGACATTCGACATGTTACTTACTCAACTCTTTAAAATTCTTCAAACTCAGCTTCCCAAAACCGTGAGAAGCGCAGATGGCAACGCGGCGACTGCAATTACTCCGGGGAATAGCCACTAGGGTTATTTGACTGCCAGTTCCACGTATCGGCGGTCATTTCAGCTACCGTGCGTGTTGCTTTCCAGCCTAGTTCACGCTCGGCTTTTTCCGTGCTTGCCCAACATTCAGCAATATCCCCAGGACGACGCGGGCATAACTCGTAAGGCACTGGTTTACCGCAAGCGGTCGCGAACGCATCCACCATCTCAAGTACGCTCGAGCCTTTACCTGTACCTAAGTTGTAAATGTGCAAACCCGATTTCTCACCCACCGATTTCAAAGCCGCAATATGGCCGTCGGCCAGATCCATCACATGGATGTAATCACGTACGCCAGTGCCGTCAGGGGTTGGATAGTCGCTACCGAATACCGCGAGTTTTTCTCGGCGGCCAACAGCGACTTGGGCGATAAATGGCATCAGGTTATTGGGAATTCCTTGTGGGTCTTCCCCCATGCTGCCCGATGGGTGCGCGCCAACTGGGTTGAAGTAACGCAGTAAGGTGATGCTCCAGTCGTTTTCAGCATGGAACAGATCGCTTAAGCATTGCTCCACCATATATTTGCTGCGTCCGTATGGGTTGGTGGTTGCGCCTGTTGGTGAATCTTCCGTAATCGGCACTATTTCAGGGTCACCGTAAACCGTTGCCGATGAACTGAATACGATGCTTTTCACGCCCGCTTTACGCATGCTGCGCGCTAACACCAATGAGCCATTGACGTTGTTGTCGTAGTACTCAAGTGGTTTTGCCACCGATTCGCCAACCGCTTTGAGGCCAGCAAAGTGGATCACGGCTTGGATTTCGTGCTGCGCGAATACCGTATCCAAAAAGGCTTCGTTACGGATGTCACCTTGGTGGAACGCAGGCTGTTTGCCAGTCAGCGCTTCAATACGGTTTAACACTTCCAGTTTGGCGTTACACAAGTTATCAACGATGATAGGTTCCATTCCCGCTTCAATCATCTGAACGCAAGTGTGACTACCGATGTATCCCATACCGCCTGTGACAAGAACTTTCACTTTTTGCTTCTCCACGTTTGCTGCTTTCTGTTCATACCTCACTCTGATGCGCTAAAAGCCAATCGCCATTGCATCGAATCGGAACGCCCATTTCTTAACTGGCTAAAAGTCTAGCAACCAATCTCGATCCAGATCCGTGATCGAATTCAAATTGTGTAAACGTTTCCACAAAATTACACAAAAGCTTTATTTTAGATGCTAACTTTAGTTAAATTAAACCAAGAAGATGATGAGCTGTGAAGATGAGTCGAGCAGATACCGCTCTCTCTCGTGGGTCGCACGATTTTACTAAAAGTTTGTGCATCCCTAAGTAGCTGTTTACAATAGCCAGATTATTGAGTTCTCACTTGGACTGTGAGCAATGCCAACGGGAAATGTACATGGCAACACTAAAAGATATCGCCACTGAAGCGGGCGTCTCACTTGCAACCGTATCGCGAGTTTTGAATGACGATCCGACGTTGAGCGTTAAAGAAGAAACCAAACGCCGCATTTTAGAAATCGCAGAAAAGCTGGAGTACCGCACCAGCAGCTCGAAGAAAGCCACCAAAGAAGCCAAGCAAAAACATCACTTTTTGGCCTTGTACAATTACAAACAAGAAGCAGAAGTGAATGACCCGTACTACTTGTCGATTCGTCATGGGATTGAAACTCAGTGCGACAAACTCGGCATTACGCTAACCAATTGCTACAACAGCGAAATTGATGTTGAAACGCAAAAGATCACGGGTGTCCTTTTAGTCGGAAAAGTCGACCAAAAAGTGGTCAATAAGTTACCTAAACGCTTAGCCGATAGCATCTGTTACATCGACTTTTCAGATCCAACTAGTCCTTACGATTGCGTTGATATCGATCTTGTAAGAATCAGCAAGCAAGTGGTTGATTTCTTTGTACAACAAGGCTACGAGCGCATCGGATTTATTGGTGGACAAGACGAGCCCAACACCGCAGACATTCGTGAAAATGCGTTTGTGGACTACGGCAGTCTAAAAGGTGTGGTTTCTGAAGACGACATTTATCGTGGCGATTTCTCTAGCTTGTCCGGTTATGACTTAGCGAAAGAGATGCTGGCCAAAGGCGATTTCCCAAAAGCGATGTTCATTGCTTCGGACTCCATTGCGATTGGTGTGTTACGAGCAGTGCATGAGTTTGGTTTAAACATTCCTGATGATATTGCGCTGATCAGCGTGAACGACATTCCTACCGCGCGCTTTACCTTCCCACCTCTATCTACCGTTCGTATTCATTCTGAAATGATGGGGATTCAAGGCGTGAACTTGTTAGTAGAAAAATACCGTGACGGACGCGCACTGCCCCTTCAAGTGTACGTTCCAAGCAAGCTCAAGCTACGCGGCACAACTCGATAAAAACACCCTCAAAACTGTTCAAATAAAGCACTGAATTTTCAGTGCTTTTTTATTTCTTCTTTTATTTTCTACCGAATTTTTACTGTTTTTACTTTCCAAAACAATCTAGATCTCATTCCTTTACGCTGATCACATCTTGCTCAACATTGGTCATTTAAAACGTGACCAAGTTAAAGTAAAACGTTTTCACTGATTTATTTTAGTAAAACTTTTACTAATATCTTTCTCAGATTATTCATAAGCATTTTTCACAATACATCGGCCGTTATTTTTGCACTGATGTTGAGCCGCGATGAAACCAATCCGCACTCCAACATAAGCGCACCAAGCCGAGGGGAGATCAAAACGTGAACAATTGGGAAAACTTCCAACACTTACACGAGAATCGTATGGCACCGCGTGCGTACTTTTTCTCCTACGACTCTGTTCAGAGCGCACAAACCTTTCAACGTGAACTGAGTCGCCGCTTTATGTTGCTCAGCGGCCAATGGACATTCCGTTATTTCACCAACCCAATGTTGGTACCTGATGAGTTTTACTCACAAACAATGAACGACTGGGGACACATTACCGTCCCAAACATGTGGCAAATGGAAGGCCACGGCGATCTGCAATACACCGATGAAGGCTTCCCATTCCCGATCGATGTCCCGTTTGTACCAACCGACAACCCAACGGGCGCTTATCAACGCACATTTACACTTGGTCCACAGTGGGATAACCAACAAACCATCATCAAGTTCGACGGCGTGGAAACCTACTTTGAAGTGTACGTGAACGGCGAGTACGTCGGCTTTAGTAAAGGCAGCCGACTCACAGCGGAATTCGACATTTCCAAGTTCGTCCAACAAGGCGAAAACTTGCTCTCTGTACGCGTGATGCAGTGGGCCGATTCCACTTACATTGAAGACCAAGACATGTGGTGGACGGCGGGGATCTTCCGTGATGTTTACCTAATCGGAAAAGAGAACATTCACGTCCAAGACCTCACCATTCGTACCGATTTCGCCAACGATTACCAAAGTGCGACGCTCAGTGCTCAAGTCGAATTGGAAAACCTTTCCACCGCTATCGCGTCTGGCTACACGCTGGAATACGCGCTGCATGACAAAGGCACTGTCGTAGCCAGTGGTCAATGCGATTCACTGACTATCCAAAACCACAACTCAACAAGCTTTGCGATTGATATGGTGAATCCAACGCATTGGACGGCTGAAAATCCTTACCTTTACCACTTGTTCATCACCTTAAAAGATCACCAAGGCAACGTAGTGGAAGTGATCCCACAACGCGTGGGTTTCCGTGACATCAAAGTGCGCGATGGCCTGTTTTACATCAACAATCAATACGTGATGCTGCATGGTGTAAACCGTCATGACAACGACCACCTAAAAGGTCGCGCAGTGGGCGTGGACCGCGTGGAAAAAGATCTGATTTTGATGAAGCAACACAACATCAACTCGGTTCGCACCGCACACTACCCGAACGACCCACGCTTCTACGAGCTGTGTGATATTTACGGCCTGTTTGTGATGGCAGAAACCGATGTGGAAACCCACGGCTTTGCCAACGTTGGCGACCTGAGCCGTATCACCAATGATCCTGCTTGGGAAGCGGTGTTTGTCGATCGCGCAGTGCGTCATGTTCATGCGCAAAAGAACCACCCTTCGATCATCATGTGGTCACTCGGTAACGAATCGGGTTATGGCTGTAACATCCGCGCCATGTACGCCGCAACCAAAGCCCTTGATGACACCCGTTTGGTTCACTACGAAGAAGACCGCGATGCTGAAGTCGTCGATGTGATTTCGACGATGTACTCACGCGCTCAACTGATGAATTACTTTGGCGAACACCCACACGAGAAGCCACGCATTATCTGCGAATACGCACACGCGATGGGTAACGGGCCGGGTGGTCTGACGGAATACCAAAACGTGTTCTATGCGCACGACCACATTCAAGGTCACTACGTTTGGGAATGGTGTGATCACGGCATTCTAGCGCGTGATGAACACGGCCAAGAGTTCTACAAATACGGCGGCGATTACGGCGATTACCCAAACAACTACAACTTCTGCATGGATGGTCTGATTTACCCAGATCAAACCCCGGGCCCAGGTCTCAAAGAATACAAACAAGTCATTGCACCGGTGAAAATCCGCGCCGTCGAAGGTTGCCATGATCGCTTCATCGTTGAGAACAAATTGTGGTTCACCAACCTCGATGATTACACCATTACTGCTGACGTGCGTGCCGAAGGTGAAACCCTGCGTAGCGTGCAATTCAAAGTCGAAGCTTTGGTCGCCAACAGCGAACGTGAAGTGAGCATCGACTTGCCAGAATTGGATGAGCGCGAAGCCTTTGTTAACTTCACCGTACGCAAAGACAGTCGCACGCTTTACAGCGAAGCCAACCATGAAATTGCGGTGTATCAGTTCCAACTGAAAGAAAACACCGCCACGTTGCCTGCGTTGGTCAACCACAATGTTCAACCATTGGTGCTTGAAGAAAGCCGTCTAGAGCACGTGATCACAGGTCATAACTTCACGCTTACCTTCTCGAAAGTAAACGGCAAGCTGACTTCTTGGCGCGTAAATGACGAAGAGATCATTCAATCTGAGCCGAGACTGAACTTCTTCAAACCGATGATTGATAACCACAAACAAGAGTATGAAGGTTTGTGGCACCCAGCCCATCTGCAAATCATGCAGGAGCACTTCCGTACTCTTGCGGTGGAAGCAACCAATGATTCCGTCTTAATTACGACCACCAGCATCATTGCGCCGCCGGTCTTTGATTTTGGCATGCGTTGTACCTATCGCTATCAAATCAATGCTCAAGGCCATTTGAACGTGGAACTGAGCGGCGAACGTTACGGCGACTACCCTCACGTGATTCCGGTCATTGGCTTGGATTTGGGCATTAACGGCAGCTTTGACCAAGTGAGTTACTACGGTCGTGGCCCAGAAGAAAACTACCAAGACAGTCGCCAAGCTAACCTCATTGATGTTTACCACAGCACCGTAGAAGACATGTTCGAGAACTACCCGTTCCCGCAAAACAACGGCAACCGCCAACACGTGCGCTGGGCATCGCTCACCAACCGTCATGGCACAGGGTTATTGGTGAAACCTCAGCAAGAAATCAACTTCAGCGCGTGGTTCTACACCAACCAAAACCTGCATCAAGCGCAACATACGATCGAGCTAGAAAAGAGTGGCTACATCACCCTTAACCTTGACCATCAAGTGATGGGGTTAGGCTCGAACTCATGGGGCAGCGAAGTGCTCGACTCTTACCGCGTGTACATGGACGAGTTCCGTTACGGTTTGACGCTGATGCCACTGCAAGCAGGCGATTGCAACGCACAAGTGATGGCAAACCATGATTTCGACAACGCGTTTTTCACTCAAACCAATACTCAATCAGTCAACGAGGCGTAACCCATGATCGTGTTAGACAGCTTAGAGCAATTCAAACAGGTATATCGCAACGGTCGTAAATGGAACCGCTGTGTGGAAGCCATTGGCAACATCGGCAACATCAAAGATGGCGTGATGCACTCGATTGGCGATTCACTGGTGTACATGGTTGAAGATGGCATCGCGAAACAAACCGAAATGTTCATCGGTAACCGTCGTTACTTCGACGTGCATTACTACCTCGAAGGCCGAGAAACCGTTGAGTTCGCGGATAAAACCGCGTTAACACTAGAACAAGCTTATCGTGATGAAACTGACCGCGAATTTTTTTCTGGTCAGGGTGAAACACGTGAGCTTTGCGAAGGCCAAGTGGCGATTTTTGAAAACAGTGAAGCGTACCGCTTCCATGGAGACAACCGCGTAAGAAAAGTGATGCTCAAAGTGACCATCGAAGATGGCTACTTCCTAAATAAATAAAACAAGAGAAGGGCTGTGGTCACAGCATTACAAGCCCTTCCTCCCTACAATTCCAACGTGATTCACCGGAGATAGAACATGTCTGAATCCAAACGTAATACGATAGGCAAATTCGGGTTGTTGTCCCTCACCTTTGCCGCAGTATTTAGCTTTAACAACGTAATCAATAATAACATCGAGATCGGCCTAGCTTCTGCGCCAATGTTCTTTCTGGCGACCATTTTTTATTTCATCCCTTTCTGTTTGATCATCGCAGAATTCGTATCTCTGAATAAAGATTCTGAAGCGGGGGTCTACGCATGGGTAAAAAGCTCACTCGGCGGTCGCTGGGCGTTTATCTCTGCCTACACTTACTGGTTCGTTAACCTATTCTTCTTCACGTCCTTGCTGCCGCGTGTTATCGCTTATGCGTCTTACGCGTTCTTGGGCTATGAATACATTCTGACGCCATTCACCACTACCGTGCTCAGTATGATTTTGTTTGCGTTTGCGACCTACGTATCGACGAACGGCGCGAAAATGTTGGGGCCAATTACGTCGGTGACCTCCTCCCTCATGCTGCTACTGACAATGTCGTACATTTTACTGGCTGGCGCAGCGTTGATCGGCGGCGTAGAACCGGCTGACCCAATTACTGTAGAAGCGATGATCCCTGATTTCAGCTGGGCATTTTTAGGCATTACTACATGGATCTTTATGGCGGCAGGCGGTGCGGAATCGGTCGCGGTTTACGTAAACGATGTGAAAGGCGGCTCGAAATCGTTCGTTAAGGTCATCATCATCGCAGGTATCTTTATCGGTGTGCTTTACTCAGTCGCGTCTGTGTTGATTAACGTATTTGTTCCTAGCGAAACCCTAAAATACACGGGCGGATCGGTTCAAGTATTTGAAGGTTTGGCTGCGTACTTTGGTTTGCCAGAAGTATTGATGAACCGCTTCGTAGGCTTGGTATCCTTCACCGCTATGTTTGGCTCTCTACTGATGTGGACAGCAACGCCAGTGAAAATCTTCTTCTCTGAGATTCCAGAAGGCATTTTTGGTAAGAAAACCGTAGAGCTGAACGAAAACGGCGTACCAGCTCGCGCAGCTTGGTATCAGTTCCTTATCGTTATTCCATTGATGATCATCCCAACATTAGGTTCTAACACCGCTCAAGATCTTATGAACACCGTAATCAACATGACGGCAGCCGCTTCGATGCTGCCACCGCTGTTCATCATGTTGGCGTACCTGAATCTGCGCTTAAAACTGGATCACGTCGAGCGTGATTTCAAAATGGGCTCACGCAAAATGGGCATCGCTACCGTATCGGTACTGATCGCTATCTTTACGGTTGGTTTCTTAGCATCGACCTTCCCTACTGGGGCCGACATCATGACCATCATTTTCTACAACGTTGGCGGTATCGTGATTTTCCTTGGCTTTGCTTGGTGGAAGTACAGCCAATACGAAAAATCATTGAATCAGGAAGAACGTATAAAAGAGGCCGCGCCAGCTTCGCAAGCGGTATAACACAGACTCTCAATGACAAACATTCTGGGCACCCTTTGGTGCCCTTTTTATATGTGAGAGGTGATGGTCGAAGAAACCAACTCGCGTAGCCAAATGCCTTTGTCTTCATTGTTTCGGCTGGAATGCCACAGCATGGCAATATCAAAATCCGCAACGGCGATCGGCGGCTTAACAGTAATGAGATCGTCCGAAAAGCCCTCCGCCAACGCCATTTTTTCTGGCACGATGGCAATGAGATCGCGCTTTTTCAATAAATGCCGAATGGTGAGAAAGTTGCGCGACGCCACGGTGACTTGACGGCTCAAGCCATGTTCTGCGAGCTTTTGGTCTACTTGTGTCTTTAAGCTCCCATCGGGACTTACCAGAGCTTGCTCTATGTTCGCGAACGCTTCCAGAGACAGCTGTGTTTCCCCTTTCAATACCTGTTTATCACACATACACACGTGTTTTTCCGTGTACAAGTACAAGCTCTCAAAGTTGTCATCCAACACCGGCATGCTGCCAATAATGACATCGAGCTTTTCGTGCTCAGTTAATGCCACGTAGTTGCTACGATTGACGTTAATAAAACTGATCTGCGCCTCTGGTGCGCGCTGACGTATTTCGTCATAAAGCCGAGGAGCAAAAATAAACTCGGCATAATCCGTTAACCCAATGCGACATACACCCGCGTAATTTTCAGGTTGGAAGGCAGACTTAGTGAGCAAGTCTTTGGCGATAGAGTCCAGCAAATGATGCACGGTTGGCGCGATGTGGTGAGCGTGCTCGGTGGGCTCCATCTTGTGTCCTTTTCGCTCAAAAAGCGGGTCGTCAAACAACAACCTTAAACGAGACAAACTATGACTCATCGCCGACTGGCTAACGTAACTTTTCTCTGCCGCGACGCTAACGCTTCGATGGCGATACAAGTAGGAAAACGTCACCAATAGGTTCAAGTCAATGTTGCGCCACTGAATGTCCTCTTTCACCTCAACACCTTTATCCCATCTCATTCATAAATGAAATTAAATTTATCAATTTGAGTCATTTTAGAGCATCCGATAAATTAGCAACAATGCTTTTTAGATAAACAGGCTCGACATGTTCACCATCTTCAAAACTTTTTTCTGGCTGGGTTGGTTCAGCTTCGGCGGCCCGGCGGCTCATATTGGTTATTTTCGCCAAACCTTTGTTGAGAAACTGAAATGGCTTGATGACAGCGAGTACGCGCAAATTGTCGCGCTCAGTCAGTTTTTGCCGGGACCCGGCTCAAGCCAAGTCGGCTTTGCATTGGGTTATAAACGCGGCGGTTTAGGTGGCGCATACGCAGCATTTGTCGGATTCACGCTTCCTTCGGTGATCATCATGTTGGCGCTGGCGATGGTGAGCAGCCAAATCACCGACACCGCAGTGTTCCAAAACATCGTTCACGGCCTAAAACTGCTCGCAGTCGTCGTCGTGGCGGATGCGGCTTGGGGCATGTACAAAAACTTCTGCCAAAGCAAACTGACCGCGGGTTTGTGCGTCGCTACTGCAATTGCGTTGCTGGTGGCACCAAGCATCATGACGCAAATGTTCGTGTTGATCGCAGCAGGTTTTGTCGGCATACGATATCTGAAGAAAGACTCCGCGCCATCAGCCGAGCCGTTTAAACCGTCTATCGCGCCATTGGCTCTATTTGCGGTGCTTTTACTCGGCTTACCATTAGTAGCTCATTCATTGCCTTTGCTTGGGCTGTTTAGTGATTTTTTCCAAGCTGGTAGCTTAGTGTTTGGTGGTGGTCATGTGGTGCTGCCGCTTCTGCAAAACATTGTTGGCGACCAGCTCAGCCAAGATGCATTTTTAACAGGCTACGCCGCTGCACAAGCTGTACCAGGGCCAATGTTCACCTTTGCGACTTTTATTGGTTATGAGCTTTCGGATACGCCAATTTTAGGTGCGCTGATCGCAACGCTTGGCGTATTCCTCCCAGGGTTTCTTTTACTGCTTGGCGTTCTTAAAAACTGGCAAGCACTGGCAGGCAAACCGCTGGTCTCCGGCGCCATCAACGGTGTCAATGCCTCGGTAGTAGGGTTGCTACTCGCGGCACTTTACCAGCCAGTATTTAGCAGCGCAGTTGTTACTCCCATCGACATGGCGTTAGTGGTTGCGGGTTTCTATCTACACAAAAAGCTCAACCTTTCGGTGCTATGGATGATCGTGTTTTTTGTGGCGGCAGGCCTTGTCACGGGCATGATGTAAAAATCTTAAACGACAAACTCTTAGCGGGCACTTAAATACAAGTGCCCGTTTTCTCAACTAAGCTTAATGACATTGGAAGGATAGAGATGACGGATCGTCGATGGAACAAGACAACAATTACCAGATCAACGTAAGTTGGCAGCAAAAAGCAGCGACTTGGCTCCAGTCTGTGAAGAACGAGTTATTGATCGATAAGATTTTCTACACCTATTGCTTTATCTCGACTGCTGTCATTTATCTTTGTTCTTTATATCTCGATTTCCCTATTGATTACTCTTTTACCACTTACCTTGAAACGCTCATGCAAGCTTTGTATGTCACAGGTTTAAGCTGGTGTATCTATTATTACTTCTATCTCATACTGCGCAAAGAAAAACAGCCAGCAAAGCGCTTCATACGAAAACTGAAACATCTTATTTTTCCACTGCACCGCCCTGTATCAGTGTTTGTTTCGATGATGGCACTTAACCTGATTTTCTCTAACCACACGTTTTTGAAATCGCTTATTCCAATCATCAATCCTTTTAAATGGGATCTAACCTTTGCGAATATTGATACGCTGTTGCACTTCGGCGTTGCACCTTGGGAATTGACCCATGCATTATTCTCCAATGCTTGGGCCTCACTGACGCTAAACGTTGCCTACAACGCATGGTTTTTTTGTATGTGGGGTATACTCATCTTTTTCCTTATCTACAAAAAATACCCGTTGGTAAGGCAACAATTTTTACTCACGTTCGCATTGTCTTGGATGATTTTTGGTGTCTTCTTCGCCACGTTACTCTCTTCAGCAGGTCCTTGCTACGTGGAGCTTATCACCGGAGATGAACAGTTTGTTCCTCTGATGAAAACGCTCGAAGCCCAAAGCCAATATCTTACCAATGTGGACGCTGGGCAATTGTGGGCATTGCCTACACAGCAATATCTTTGGGATGAGTACATCGCGAATGCCAATGGTATTGGCTCTGGCATTTCGGCAATGCCGAGTTTGCACGTTTCCATTGCTGTTTTGATGGCGCTATCAATTTATAGACTCAACAAAACCACCGGCTACTTTGCTTACGCTTTCGCCGTCATCATTCAAATCGGTTCGGTACATTTAGCCTGGCATTATGCTATTGATGGTTACCTCGCAACACTCTTAACGGTGATGTTATGGAAGATAGTTGGTTGGGCTTTGCGGCGCTATGCTTCTTACCCTGAAAGAAGCGAATGAACGGTTACTTGAACAAACACCTTTGCAACGGCACTACTCCCCAGAAATGAAAAAGTCCCCAAAAATGAAAAAGCCACTCCATCTTGCTGAGTGGCTTTATTTTTAAATAGACTGTGAAGTTATTGGAGAAGCGCGGTAGAGGTATCCCCTCGCTCTCTTACCATTGCTAATGCTCGCTCTAAGTTTTTATTTGCCAGTTCATAGTAGGCCGGATTCTTATCAATAGCCTGTTGTAGATAAGGAATCGCCTCGCCTGGTTTGCCTTGAAGGATCAAGAAGTAACCAACATTGTTGAGTGCTTCCGGCTCTGTCATGTGTCGACTAAAAATACTCAGCGCTTGTCGTGGTTGATCTTTTGCCAGTGCAATGAGACCCAAGTTATTGATTCCCTTTTCATCCCCCGGCTTAATGCTCAGCGCAGCTTGAGTAAAGTGCGCCGCTTTTGAATAAGCTTTTTCCATGTAGTAGGAATAGCCTAGGCTGACTAAAGCGTTGACGTTTCTTGAATCAATATCCAACGCTTTTCTAATTAATGCCTGCGCAATATCGTGGTCGCCACGAATGTCGTAAAGCACACCTAGACCGGAGTAAGCAGAGACAGGTGATTTATCATCATAGCGATATGTTGCAACGCTCTCTGCAGTAATGTTGTCTTTAGTGATAATCGGATCGCCATCCATGCGAATTTGGTCAGCATTCAAAGCGCGTATGTAGTAACTCTTCCCGACGTCCTTTTCGCCACGTTTCGTATACAGAGTGCCAAGTTCTGTGAGGGAACCAATGTGATCAGGGTTCTCTGCTAAAGATGCTCGAAATGATTTATCCGCAAGTTCTGAATTCTCTCTTGCCAAATGGATACGCCCCACGGTGTATAAGGTTTTGTCTTTATGGACCGCATTCGGGAAAGAGAGCGAGCGAATGTATTCATACAACGCTAAGTCGACATTTTTATTACTTAATGCAATATCCCCTCGAGAGATTGCCTCCTCCTCTGTTTTTGGAGGTTCATCATTGGTGAGTGACTCAACGGGCTTACCTGAGTACAGCGTTGAATCGAAGTCTGATGACTGTTCAGTTGTTGAACATGCGGTAAGCACCAACAACGAGATGATGACGTATTTCTTAATCCACATAACGATCCCTATTTTGCTTTTTAATTAGAAAATGCCTCAGCCAATGAAATTAACGCAGGTCCAATAGCCACGATGAAAAAACATGGCCAAATAAACAGCACCATTGGAAACATCATTTTGACTGGGATTTTTGCAGCAATTTCTTCTGCTGCTTGTTGACGCTTATCCCTATAGTCTTCGGTATACTCACGCAAGGAGTTGACTAAGCTCCCACCTATTCGAGAGGCGTGGCTAAGCATGCTCACCAGCCCCATCAATTCTTCTAACCCTGTCCTTAATACTAGCTCTCTTAAGGCTTCAGGCATTGGTTTACCCGCTTTAATTTTATTGCACACCGTGTCTATTTCATCGGCAAGCTCTGGGTGAGAGATAACCAGCTCATCTGCAACGCGACGCAAAGCCGCATTAAAGCCAAGCCCTGATTCGGTACAAACCACCAGCAAATCGAGCATGTCGGGCACACCTGCACGAATCGCTTGCTGACGCTTGTTGACCATTCGGCGCAAAATAAAATCAGGAATCAGAAGCCCAATAAATACGGATAACGCCATGTAGGTGTACAGATATTTAGATTCCGGAATCGAGAAATACACCAGTGCCGCCACCATCACACCTAGTATTGTTGTGACCGATTTAATGGCATAGAACATCGACAATGCATTGCTTTCATGAAACCCAGCATGCATCAGTTTATTGCGTGTCGTTTGGCGCTCTTTTTCACTGGTTGGCGAAGTTAAAGGCGCTAACGACTCCAATGTGTCAGCCATTTTTTTGTTGTGGTGAGAGACTTCCTTTTTATCACCAGACAGTTCGGCTAACTTTCTTTTAATTGGCGAGTTGACCCCGATAATTATCGAGCCCAGCGTCATCACCACTAACACGGTGGTGATGAGGATCAACCCCATGAGTAACGTCTCTTGGCCGACAGCAAAACCGTTTAACCATCCTTGAATGCTTTCCATAGCTACACCTCAATATTGACGATTTTACGAATCCACAGCGTCCCGATAAATAAGGCCACCATCCCACCAATCACCATTTTGATCCCCATTGGGTGCGTATGAAGCAGCTCAATATACTCAGGCCGAACGAGTGAAATGATGACGTACAACCCAAAAGGCGCTAATACTAATACCCATGCCGACATTCGAGATTCCGCAGAAATGGTTTTGATTTTTCGAGCGAGTTTGAAACGAGCACGTAGGATATGAGAGAGCTTTTCAATGTTTTCGACTAAGTTACCACCCGTTTCTTTTTGCAGTAACACCGCACTCGAGAAAGCAAGCATGGATACCGTAGGGGTTCTTTCCGACATTTGCATAATCGCCAAGCGGAGGTCATAACCATAGTTGAGTAAGTTAAAGGTATTCATGAACTCAGGGCCAAGCGGCGCACTGACCTCTCTGCCTACTTCCCCAAACGCTTGTGTAATTGGCTGACCGGCCTGTAGTACTCGCTTAATGATATCGAGCGCCTCTGGCAGTTGCTCTTCGAACTTCATTAAACGATCTGCAATTCTTTTCTGTAGGTAGAAGTAAACCGACACCCAACAAGCGACAGCAACACCGGCACAGAGGTACCAGACTTGCCCGAATAAGAACAGAAATAGCCCAACCGCAACCCCACCGAGGAAGGTGAGAAAAATAAACCGACTGAACCCCATGTGTATCCCAGCCAATTCCAATTTCTTCTTAAAGTTATCGAATAGGCTGAACCTCACAAGCCATCGCTCTAATGGAGAAAGGTTTTTGAGCGAGTTTTCCCTTAGTAGGGAAATACTCTCTTGATCGATGTGTTTATGGCTTTCGTGTATCCGCTTAATTAACTGCTTATGCTTAACCTTTTTACCCGCAGAAGGCAGAATTAACGCCTGGCTAATAAAGAATACGGACAAAAAAAGCAGCACAAGAAAAAGGGGGAATTGACTATCCATAGCAATCTCCTAACGGGCTTTTTCATTGAATATTTCAAATGGTACGTCTAAGCCTCGTTTTACTAATTGGTCATGACAGCTTGGTACAATCCCTGTTGCCATGTAATCACCTAACACATTGCCTTCTTGATCGACCCCTCTTCTTTGGAAGGTGAAGATCTCCGACATGGTGATAACGTCGCCTTCCATGCCATTGATTTCTTGTACGCTGACCATGCGGCGTTTACCGTCTTCTTGGCGATCCATTTGCACGACAATATTGATGGCGGAGGCAATCTGCGCTCTCAAGTTTTTGGTCGACACATTCCAACCCGCCATCGAGAACATATTCTCAATACGGCTCAACGCATCCCTTGGTGTGTTAGCGTGAATGGTGGCCAGCGACCCATCATGACCCGTGTTCATTGCCGATAACATATCCACCGCTTCTGAGCCACGAACCTCACCAACAACTATCCGGTCAGGACGCATACGTAGCGAGTTTTTCACTAAATCGCGCTGAGATATTTCGCCTTTACCCTCGATATTAGAAGGACGTGTTTCTAAGCGAATAATATGTGGTTGTTGGAGTTGTAACTCTGCCGAATCCTCAATGGTCACAATACGTTGATCACTTGGAATGAAGCCCGACAAAATATTCAGCGTGGTTGTTTTACCAGAGCCTGTACCACCAGAAATCAGGATATTCATTTCCCCCACAACCGCAGCATTGAGAAACTTCGCCATCTCTGGAGATAACGAACCAAGCTCTAATAGGTTATCCATATTCAAACGTTCAACCGCAAAACGTCGAATAGAAACGGAAGGGCCATCAATGGCAAGAGGAGGAATAATCGCATTGAAACGCGAACCGTCTTTGAGTCGAGCATCCACCATTGGTGATGCTTCATCGATTCTTCGTCCAACCTGGCTAACAATGCGATCAATGATGTTGCGCAGATGGCGCTCATCTAAGAAGGTATGTGGCGTTTTCTCGAGCTTACCAAAACGTTCGACAAAGATATTTTTCGGACCATTGACCAAGATATCTGAAATCGTTGGGTCTTCAAGCAGCGGTTCCAGCGGCCCTAGACCAAACACTTCATCTTCAATTTGATGTATCACGCGATTGCGAGCTTCAGAGCTCAACGGGTGTGTTTGATCTTCAGCAATGAGCTGAACGACCGCTTCGCGTAACTCCTCTTTCGCACGATCTTCTTGCAAGTGCGATAGAAGCCCGAGATCCAAGGTATCCAGTAGCTTTTTGTGATAGTAGTGTTTGATCGAGAGATCTTGTTCTAGCTGTTTTTTCTGCTCCTCGATCGCTTTCATCTTGGCTTCAACAGGCGATAAAGCCCTTTGCTCATCTGACGTATCTTCGTCAGATTTTGCCAACTCGACATTCACAACTTTGGATTCTTTTGTTTCATCTACGGAATTGAAAGAACTCCCGACGCCTTTCCGTTTGAAAAACATAACTCCCCCTTACTAAGAAAATAGTTTTTTGATCCAACTTTGATTCTCTTTGGTCGGACTTTCTAATAAGTGCGATATTTCAGCCAAAGAAGCTTTCAGCGCACTATTTTTCTTAGATTGAACAATTGGGTTACCCAAATTAGCGCTCTCGATAGCAATAGCAAAATTATTAGGTACTAAATGTATCGCATGTCCACTAACTGCATTTTCAATGTCTTTCAAAGATATTGTTGATTTCTTTTCAAAACGATTAACAATCAGTTCAACCTGATGACTACTTAAACCATAGTCTAATTCTAAAGAACGTATGTAGCTGACAGCATGCTTAACCGAAGTAACATTCTGCTGCATAATTAAAAAGATATGCGTAGCCGGAGAAACAATTTGTTGATAAACATGCTCAACACCATGAGACAAATCCACAATAATATGTGAGTAAAACTGTCTCAGAATAGGTAATAACTTACTGACTTGAACTGCGTGTTTATGATTATCCTTGGTATCATTTTGGTTAAAACATAAATAATTCAAACCTGAAGGATGTTGATATACGAGACCTTCTAGTGATAACTCATCCAAATCATTAACAGAATCAATCACATCATTAATGTTGTATTTTGGCTTACAGTTTAAATAATCGGCCGCATCACTAAACTGCATATCTAAGTCAATGAGCAATACTTTACTCTTCGCATAACTTGACAGTTCTATCGCGGTGTTGATCGCCAGTGTTGTTGCACCCGAACCACCTTTTGTATTGATAAATAAAGTTAAATCGCCCATTTGTTTATTGGCAATCTTTTCATCCGCGGTCGATTTTAATAGCGGATAAAGCTCACCAAGATCAACAGAACGCGACAAATAGTCTGTTGCCCCAAGCCTCAATGCCATTTTGAGAGATGCAGTATCGTTTTCATCACCAAAGACAATCAAAGCGGTGTGATTATGCTGTAAGCTACTGTCACTAGAGTACACATGAGCCACTTTCTGCGCCCAACTTTCACCGGTTTCAATATAAATAAGATCGGGAATTTGCTTATTTTTAACAAAGTCTAAATTAAAAGACTCTAGCTCTATCCAATCAATATTTAGATTGACACATCCAGATAATTCATCAGCAATATGAATTTTAAAGTTTGACGTAGAATAAACTATCCAAACAATCAAGTTAGTTTTTAAACTTTTATATGTTTCTTCATTTATTTTAACTGGTTTCAACATAAAGCTACTCCATTAGCAATCCGTAATGACATTGGTCCCTTCGGGTCTAAGTATTCCTAAACTCTCTGCAGGCAATATAGTTTCAAAAGCTGGAGTACTCCCTACTGCATTAATTAAAGCAGCTAAAACAAAAAACTGAAAAGTATAATTCACCGCTCTTGCTCGAACATATTTAATTTGAGAAAACTGCGCATTTAATACGTCATTAGACGCTGGAGGGGTAGAAAGAAAGCCTGATACGTCAACACTTGCACCAGCTTCATCAAGATAATCTATCTGTAAATTACTCGCAGAAAAGCCTGATGGATAGAGATCTGATACAGCTGGTAAGTTAGGAATGTCATCCCTATCAGCGATATAGCACACGGTAGCAAGCCTCGCAGCTCTTCGTGTTACCTCATTGACCATTTGCACCGAAAAGAAATAGATCGCAAACTCGATGATCAAAAACAGGACTAATATAACGGCCAAAGCGATTACCGAGAACTCAAGCTGCGTCACTCCTTTTTGTTTCGTTATCAATCGTTTCATGGGCCTGTCCTCATAGACGTGGTCGCCCCAATGCTAAATTGCAAAGAAGTGCTCGAAAAAGGTAAGGTCGAGAATATCGGCACGTAATTGTAAGTCGCCGATAGAGTGACCACCTTATTGGTACTCGTTGGTTGGGTAATGACAATATCATCCACACTGATATGGTCTATCACAGGTGTAGTAGAGGCAATTGGGCTTCCATACACAACGACATTCTTGATACTGGTTTCGTCAGCAATTGACTCAAAGTTCAACGTGCCGTACGTATCAACGACGGCATACCTTGCCCCATTCTGCAGCGCTTTATTGACCTCGGTATACTGAATAAAAGCTCGGCTCACATCGATCACTAAAACGGTTAGCATCAATAGCACTGGCAAGGCGAGAATAAACTCTATGATTGCCAGCCCTTGTTGACTGCAAATATTTGGCCTTTGATGCTTTCTATTTGAATACAACATATCAAGAGGCCCCGCTAAACGGATCTTTGTATAGCTGGATACGGTAGAAGCCTTTATCTGTCGGATCCGTGCCAGTCGAACCGTTATTAATTAAACAATCATAAAGAAATTGCCCAAACACTGATGATTGACCTGAGTTACTGACTTTTTGTAATAAAAAGAAGCAACCAAAGCCCAAAACATCAAAATCAGACTTACCTGTCGAGGCCGTACAATCTACGATAGGGATACGCAAAATACGGCGTCCGTTCAGACCACCATCACCGGTATAACTATTGCCATCACAAGCACCACCGCTTTCACAAGAGCTTAGCTCCTGACGATAGTTGGCGTAATACAGATCGCCTGCGTACTCCGCATCGGTCTCAGCCAAAACATCGGGCTCTCTCACGTATTTGTCTGGTAAAACCGTTCCGTCATTTTTAATCGGTCCCGAAAAGTCGTTGAGCCTCACATTCAGTCCCTGTGCAACTGGACCTGCACTATTACCAGGTTTAGTTGTAACGGTATCGCCAATTGATGCGCAACCGTTGTAAGCCCCAGACAATGCATCACGAACCAAGGCCGCACCACTATTACCCGTTCCTTGTCCAAAATCGAGCAACTGAAAGTTCCCGGGTCCCATATCGGTGTTATTCTGATCCCCGACTTTCAGCTCATGCACTAGAGAAGGATCCATATCTACATTAGGGTCATAACCCGGCGGACGATACCCCCATGCATCACTCACATCACCGGCAGGGTCACCACACATGGCGATTGGCGTTAAATTACACGTATATGCAATCGCCGCACTTCGCCCCGCAACCGCACTCGCAGAGACCTCTTTATTAATCCCAAACAAACCACTCAAATACTGCGTTAGGCTAATATCGGTGACCGCTACGCGGACATAAATATCGTACTCCCCCAATGGCGGTGTAAAACTTGCTGCAGTTACAAACGTCTGCATATCATGCGAGAATGTCACCGCTGTATTACTGTCACTAAACGTCAGCTCAGAATTTCCAGGCTCGGTTGATATTCCACTAAGCGTTGTTCTCACTGCGGTTTCAGCCTGATTCACATCCTCTGTCTTATCGGCAACGACAGCACCTGCAAGGGCCGCAGTATCGACCGCATTCTGTAAACGTGTTTTATTAAGAACTTGGTGATTTAAATCAATACCAAACGCCGCAACGCCTAGCAGAATCAACAAAACCAAGCTTATCAACACTAAGGTAATCCCTTTCTGGGTTCGCCTTGGTGCTATATGCATATTCCTTCGCATAGCCCCTCCTAAGTGAACACATCACTTACTCATCTTTGGCTACCCCGTTGTTGTTATATACCTCTAAGCTAACTTGTGTACGCTCACCACTACCTTCCGGTAAATAACCCAAATTCTCATACCACGCTTCTGGATTAAGAGTTTGTTCAGCGCGCAACTGGCTAACCGAGATACCAAGCTCGGGGTCATTCGCACAGCCAAACAAGCCGAATGATGTGAAACAAATGGTCATTATCATTATGCTTTTCATCTTGCTCTCCCACTTATAGACTGTGCCCAAACTTGCCCTCAGAGCCACCTTCTGACGAACCGTATTGAATAAAGTTGTTGTTAGTATCTTCTTCGCTGATGTCGTTTAGCTGGTATCTATCGAAATCCAACTCAGCACCTTTACCAAGCAAATAGAACTCCACATCGTTCGGAGCCACAAAGCCATCCGTTGGCAGTGTGATTCGACGTCGATCGATTGGGGTTGCTAATCGAGGGGTGACCAGAATGACAAGTTCTGTTTCCCCTGAGGTAAACTCTTCACTCTTGAACAAGCGCCCCAAAACAGGTAAATCACTCGCTCCAGGTATGCCATCCGCGACATTACGTGCGTTTTCACTCAATAAGCCTGCAATACCAATGGTTTGGCCATCAGCCAGCTCAATCGTGGTGCCAGCACTTCGTTTGGTGATTGGCGGAATAAAGAACGTGGCATTCACTTCGTTTGGATTAAACGTCAGCACACCTGAGTTGGAGATTTCACTCACATTGACGTTCAATTTGAGGTTGATTCTCTTATCACTCAAAATAAACGGAACGAAGTCGAGTTGAACACCGTACTCTTTATAATCGATGGTAATACCATCTTCATTTGGTACTGGAATTGGGAATTCACCACCAGCGACAAACTCGGCTTGCGTACCACTTAATGCGGTAAGGCTAGGCTCTGCCAACACTTTCGCCACACCATTTTGTTTCGCCACATCAAGTGCGAAGGTAAACAAGGTATTGCTGTCGATAAACGACCCAAGAAAACCGAAATCTTCGACTGTTGGGACGTTCAAAATCGGTCCAATACCATCAATACCGCCACCAGCAGTCGTACCACCCCAGGTAAAGTCTCCACTTCTTTGAAAAAAGTGGAAGTTTGAATCAAAACGTCTTACCAGTGTGCGCTGCACTTCAGCAACGGTCACTTCTAGCGTCACCTGTTGAGCCCCGCCAATAGAAAGTAGATTGATCACCATGCTGTCATCATCTTTAGAGCTGTCATCTTCTTCATCTGCCGCTTCACCCAAAGCGAAGGTTTCAGCAATTTTAACCGCAGTGTCCATGTTTTGCTGACTGCTGACCAAGCCTCTAAGTACCACTTTTTCTTGCGCACTGTGCACTTCGATATTTTCATCCGGCAAGAACTGATAAAGCTTTGATTTAAGCGTGTTTAGATCATGCGTGACTTCCACGTTAAACTGCTCAATTAACCGGCCTCGGCGATCCCACACCGACACATTCGTGGTACCTAACTTCTTACCAATAAGAAACAGCTCGTTCGATCTGAGCACTAAAATATCCAAGACTTCTGGATCCCCTAACGTCACTTTCTTCGCTTGGCCGGATATCATCAATTGGGTTGATTGGTGATGCGCAACGGTCACGACTTTTCCTGACTGCACCGTGGCTGCGTTAACAGACAAGCTGACAAAAAGTAACTGGCTAACGAGTAATATTATTGTTTTCATAATTCACCTAATTGCTGACTCGGACACTGGATGCCTGAGATCCCTTAATAATGGTCACACTAGGTCGTGGCGTGTATTTTCTTGCTACAACAGGTTTATCCACTTCATGAGGGTTGCGTAGAGCAAGTTGAATGTCGCCTTTGCTGTTCGCCGATAGGAGCTTTTCAGCCTCTTTCGGTGTTACTTCTAAAGTCACCGCACGCACAATAACGGGTTTGTTATCATTGGTTTTGGCTGTTTGGTCGACCGCAAGAACGTTGATGTTTTTAAGCACCGTTTTTGTTGTGGCATTTTTACCTTGTCCATAACTCACGGTATTCAATACATCGACCTTATTGCCCGGTAACAAGAACCCAGCCACACCGATAACGTCATTGACACGAATGGTGATTGCTCGTTTGTTTTCAGGAATTAAAGCAGCAAGTGTCGCGCCCTCACCGGGCAATGCAAGACGATTCGAGTTAACCAGCTCGCCCGCATAAATGGTATTGGCAACAATTCTTCCCAATGCCTGTTCTTGTACTTTTAGCGTTTCATCGTCTATCCAATCCACTTCCATGAGCTTAGTAGACAAATGTTTCTCAGATAGAATGGTCCCTGGCTCTAGTTCCATGGCGGCAACTAAAACTGGGTGTCTTTCGACCTCTTCTAACTCGACAGTTGGTTGGTTTCTGCCATCCATCCATTGTTTAGCTATCAAAACGGCGGCAAGGCCGAAAACAATGGAGAGCAACAGCAACATGATGACTTGAGTCCGACTCATAATTTAGATCTCCCTATTCATCCACTGTGAAGTACAGTCCCCAGGCACGGGTTAAAATGTCTGATGAGACGACCTTCTCTTTCCCTTCGAACACCAAAATATCGCGGCTAATACCGAGTAAGTCTTTTGGTAAACAAGGGTAGTTGGCGACATCATTGTCGCGATGTAACTGACTTAACGTATCGAAAAACTCAGGCACAAGCGTCATTTGGTAATCTTTAGCAAGCGAAACCCAAAGCGCTTGATAATCTGTCAAACCAAGCGGTGTAAACTCGATCTTGTAGCCCAAACGACGTAAAAAAGCGGGGTCTGCAATTTTGCTTGGTGCAAAGTTGGAGGAGAATGCCAGAGTGAGCATAAACGGCACCGTGACTTGTTGACCATTTGGCAAAGCTAGGTGGTCAAATAAGTACTCCATTGGAACGATCCATCTGTTTAGCAGGGCATCAACAGGCATTGACTGACGACCAAGGTCATCAATTACCAAGATTCCGTTGTTAGCCATCATTTGCAGTGGCGCAATCCATACACGATTATGCTCGCTGTGGTTTACCTCAAGCATATCCAATGTCAGCTCACCGCCCACTTGAATGTTTGGTCTTTCACAAAGAACCCAGCGTTTGTCGTAATGCGTTTCCAACTTGACGAAAACCTGAGAATGGGAGTTGTCTAAACGACGGTGATGATGCTCTGAGAACACTTTGATGATGTTGCCATCGGCATATACGGCATAAGGAATGAATACCGAAGTGTTCATTGCATTGAGCACTCTTGATGCGACGTAGCTTTTACCGGTACCCGCATGACCATACAGCAACAAAGCGCGCCCCGAGTTAATGGCTGGTCCTAAAACGGGTATCAAATGATCCGAACCAAACACGTCAGACAGCGCTCGCTCAACATCATTGCGATTAATAGGATGCTTGCGAAGATCTTGTCCCTCAACAACCGTCCAATATTCTTCCAAAGAAACGGGAACAGGACCGATATACGGATCTTTTCTATACGCAATGTCTGCTTCTGCAAGCCCAAGCTCAGTTAAACTGTAGCGTACGTTGGAATACGATGTACTCAACTTGTCTGATGCTGGCTGATAAACTTCTACCCAACTTCGCTTTCTTAACTGCGCCAAAGCAAGCTCGACAATATTCGAAACAATACAAAGCCGTTGCGTTAATTCGATTAAGTCACATTTGGGATAGGCAGACAGATGTTTCAACACTAGGTTTTCAACAACTGAAGACGGCACGCCAAGACCCTCGACAGACGAAGGCACCTTTGGTGGATTTATTTGTGGCACGAGTTTTTCCCAATACACAGAGCCCATCACACTTCCCCTCTTGAAGTTGCCTAGTCAACTGATGCTGCATGCCATTTTTTATTATTATTTAATGGGTGTAGGAGAAATAAGCTAATCCAATTACGATTATCGGCGCGAAAGGAATGACTAACGGCTTATTAGACCTAAAGCCTGGTGTTACTTTTTCTAAGCAATACCCTTTTATCTGGTGTGATAGAGCAACACTAGTCGATGACACGTGTAACATTAGATAAAAAATGCCCACGATGCCTCCAGCAAGTATTATTCCAGTAGACGCTTCCCCAAGGTTACTCAGACCCAGCCATGCCCCTATGACGGCGAGTAACTTAACGTCTCCTCCAGCCATTACTTTGAACAGATACAGCGCGAAACACACTGCAAACGCAACCAACCCACCATATAAATGATCCAAGCCACTTGTTGCTGGGTTGTAAATTACGTTTGCAGTAACAGCAACCAAAAGCATAAGCACCGCTTTGTTTGGTATTCTGTGTTTCTGAGCGTCTGATACTCCAATCGCAATAAGCAATGACCAAATAACTAACTCGCTAACCATTACGAGCTGCTGATACGACCAGCTACTGAAGTAAACTTGTTAGACAAAGTCGTCCAGAAGCCTGAAGTCAAGAACGCTGTAACAATTAATGCCGCACCTAGAATGTACTCTAAAAGTGTTAGCCCCTCTTCATCTTCCATGAAGTCCTTGATTAGATTGCGAAAGTTATCCATATGATTATCCCCTTTAACGTATCTCGCTATTAATGATACAGGTCTCATGTGCACCTGAATCATGCTTAAACATTAGTCACCGAGAATTAGGGGGGTTAGGACTTTTTTGCCAAAGGTTGGTACTTTCTTGCCTACCTGCGCTTCAGAATCAAAATGTATCAATAACGAGACACATCGCCACCAACTATGTGACACCTTTCACACTTGCAGTATGACTATATAAGCCTAAGCTTAATAAACGAAAGGGTGAGGTCTGAAGCTCAAGGAATGAGGCTCGACTGACCTCAATACATACTAACGTTGGTGTAGTACGTACTGAGCAGGATTCATATGGATAGACTGACCAAAGCTTATTGGATTGGAGAGACTCTTTGCTCGCTGCCGGAATCACTTCGCTGTGAGTTTGATAAGAGCTTTGAGATTATGGACTGTAGCAAAGATATCTCTGTGCTTAGCGATAAAGAACACAGCTATTTCTTCTACTACATGACTTGCGATCATCGAGAGCACCTGAAAGGCGTCATCACGCTCTGTGAAAATCTCGACAAAAAACTGATCGTTATACATCCAACCGGTATCGAGCCTCACTTACCGCCAAAGCATATTTGTGCGGAATATTATACGTTGAATGAAATCACCCTCCCGATTTGGCTATCACAGATAAAATTGAAATACTTTTTGCATAGCAAGGTCGACGAAGAACAAATTTCGGTCGATAAACTCTTTTCTCGAAGCGGAAAATCGAATTTTTCTGACGTGGTTCATTACATCGCCAATAATGTCCATAAAGACCTAAGGGAAGAGGAAGCTGCTGCGCTTTGTCACTACTCACCGAACTACTTTTCCAAAGTATTTCATCGCAAAGTTGGTATGTGCTTTCGTGATTATGTCACTGCGAAACGCATTTCATTAGCAAAGAAAATGCTCGTTGAAAATGAATCCATGAAAATTGCCTATATTGCTTATCAATGTGGATACCGAGATGTCTCTTACTTTTCTCGAATTTTTAAGAAAAAAACAGGCCTGTCCCCAGCGAATTATCGGCAACAGTTTTAGGCGCTATTAGTACCAACTTTAGGGGTAACTAACGCTATCCTCCCCACATATTTCATCAAAATGCATTCCCGTGTCGTTATTTAACATGCTAAAGTTAACAATGCGTTAACAATTATAAATACAACGAGAAGACATGGAGTCACTAAAAATGAATCAGCCGAATCTAAACAGCGCTGCTGGTTGCGCTCTCCCACCACCAAATGAAATGATTCTCAAATGGGCTCAAGAGCGCCCAAATGAGGTCTACCTAAAGCAAATTATTAACCGACAATTTGTTGAATACACGTTCGCTGATGTTGCCGATCAAGCCTTAAAACTCGTCAGTGCACTACGCAACCTCGGAGTACAGCCTGGCGACAAAGTGGCGTTAGTGTCTAAAAACTGTGCAGAGTGGTTTATTTGCGATCTTGCGATGATGCTTGGCGATTATGTCAGTGTGCCAATCTTTCCTACCGCGGGCGCGGACACCATCGAATACTGTGTGACTCATAGTGAGAGTAAAGCGCTCATTGGCGGAAAACTCGATGATCCTAAAGCAACCCAGCAAGTCATTGATGCAATGCCGGAGCTCATTAGTATCGCGCTCCCCTACGATACCGCGCCAAAATGTCAGTATGAATACCAAGCACTCATTGCCGATGCAATGCCAAGTGAAGAGCGTCCACAGCACTACGACGATAAGCTAATGTCTTTGGTGTATACCTCTGGTACGTCAGGATTACCGAAAGGTGCTATGCTGACCTACGGAGCGTTTAACTGGTCAGTACAACAACTGATAAACCATATCGGTATTCAAGAAAATGATCGTCTATTTTCTTACTTACCTTTGGCTCATATTACAGAGCGCGTCTACATTTTTGGCTCATCCATCATGGGTGGTGTACCAACAGCATTTCCAGAATCATTGGATACCTTTATCGAAGATGTAAAAATGCACCGCCCGACTCTGTTTATCTCAGTCCCGCGATTATGGACGCTATTCCAACAACGTATTCAAGACAAACTTCCACAGAAGAAGCTCAACATTCTATTGAAAATCCCATTCGTCAATTCTCTGATCAAGAAAAAGCTCGCAGAAGGATTGGGGTTGGATCAGGCTCGAGTATTAGGCTGTGGCTCTGCCCCGGTATCACCAGCACTGCTGGAATGGTACCACTCTGTAGGACTCAATATTACTGAAGCTTGGGGCATGACAGAATCATTTGCTTATAGCACGCTCAACTACCCATTTAGAGCTGACAAAATTGGTAGTGTCGGTAATGCTGGACCAGGTATTGAGTTAAAAATCGCTGACGATGATGAAATCATGGTGCGTGGCAAAGGGCTATTTTCTGGCTACTACAAAAATGACATTGCCACCCAAGAGTCTTTTGATTCAGAGGGCTGGCTACACACAGGCGATATCGGCTCTATCGACTCAGATGGTTACCTAACCATTCAAGGCCGTAAAAAAGATAACTTTAAAACCGCCAAAGGTAAGTTTGTCTCTCCAGTTCCTATCGAGAAAAAACTTTTCGAATACAGTCGCGTAGAGATGATGTGTCTAATCGGTTTAGGGCTACCAGCCCCGATTCTTTTGGTTGTGCCACATGATTTTCCTAACTTTGATCGAGAGCGGTACGCACGAACCACCCGCAAAGTCATTGCAAAAATGAATCAAGAACTCGCCTCTCATGAGCAAATCAAAGGCGTATTAATGATTAAAGAGCCTTGGAGCATTGAAAATGGCGTATTGACGCCAACACTCAAAATTAAACGTCATGTGCTTGAGCAAAAGTATCATGAAATTGGTCACAACTGGCCGAAAGGTGAATTGGTTGTGTGGGAAGAAGACTTATAGCCTTGTCTGCACTCCTCAATATCATTGGGGAGTGCAGTTTAATTCTGAGCTTGAATCAAACTCATAAACTACTCTCTCCAAAACGGCTTCCTCACTTCACTATTAATCTCCTTTTCATCTAATCCTATATCGTCCCAAAGATGTTCTGGTAACTCTCTCAAGTGACGACGTGTCTTGTAGTTTCTTCTCCAACTAGCAAGTTTAGAATAAATTAACTGTAATCCGGTCTGATGGTCAGCTGATAAAGTGCGCTCACAAGTGTGTGTCATGTTTTCCATGTAACCAACTCCTATAACAATGTTGACCACTTAATAATCAGCGACTACGCTGATATCCTCAAACGATAGAATCTGCCATTGAGTTAAGGAAAACTAATGTGAAAGATCGAATGCCTCCTTTACAGGGCTTGTATTACTTCTTCGTTGCAGCAAAGGAAGGTAGCTTTAAAACAGCGGCAAAAGAATTGTTTGTTACGCCAGCTGCCATCAGTCAGCAAATTCGTCATCTTGAAGAGTTTTTAGGAACGGACTTATTTGTTCGCCAGCACAGAAAAATAGTGCTCACACCTGAGGGAGAGCTGCTGTTTACTCAGGCAGAAAGAGGGTTTGCTCATTTGCAGCAAGGGGTGAGATTGGTTAATCAAGATCCTAATCCTAACCACCTTTCAATATCAACACTCCCCTCTTTCGCTCACCATTGGTTAGTCCCGAAAATTACAGCTTTTCGTCAGCGTCACCCTGATATCGCCTTACTATTAGAACCAACCAATGATTTGGTGTCTTTTCAAGATAGTCAGATCGATTTGTGTGTCCGTTACGGTTTAGGAAAATACCCTAATTTAGAATCACAATGGCTAATGGATGAAGCTTTTTATCCTGCCTGTCACCCGGTATATCAGAAAGAGCACGGCATTTATCGCATTGAAGATTTAAGCAAAGCAGAGCTCATCGAAGACGTTTGGCCAGATCTGGACTGGAACATGTGGTTAGCGAGACTTGGTCATTCAGCGGCAAAGCCTGCTTTAAAATACAGTGGCTCACACTTAGTGTTAGAAGCCGCGTTATCACTACAAGGCGTAGCGCTCGTCAAACACAGTTTAGCTCATCAATATTTCCGTTCAGGCAAACTGGTCCGAATTGGTGATATAGCCATTAAACCCAAATTTGCGTATTACCTGTGCGCTCCAAAAGGCTACTTAAAGCGACCTAAAGCCCAATTGTTTGCACAATGGTTGAGAGAAGAAATAGAAACATTTGAAAAGTCAGTGATACCAGATTTTAAAACCATCGACCTCAATGTTAGTAATACTGGCTCAGCTTCAGAATAGTCGGTAAACAATACCAAAGGCGTATATCAGCGAAACAAAAACGCGCTGTGTGTAAGCGGTTAGATACAAAAAGCCCCACACTAGGCGGGGCTTTCAAGTTATAGAGTTAACTTAAGAATTACTTCTTAGCGTTACGCTCTTTAACGTCAGCAATTACTTGCTCAGCAACGTTTGCTGGACATGGTGCGTAGTGTGAGAACTCCATAGAGAACTGACCACGACCAGAAGTCATTGTACGTAGAGTACCGATGTAACCAAACATTTCTGATAGAGGTACATCACCCTTGATACGTACGCCAGTAGACGCAGCTTGTTGGTCTTTGATCATACCACGACGACGGTTAAGGTCACCGATTACGTCACCAACGTGATCTTCTGGAGTGAACACGTCAACTTTCATGATTGGTTCAAGAAGTTGCGCGCCAGCTTTAGGCATAGACTGACGGAATGCGCCTTTAGCAGCGATTTCGTAAGCGATTGCTGAAGAGTCAACTGCGTGGAAACCACCGTCGAATAGTTCAACTTCAACGTCTAGAGTAGGGAAGCCAGCTAGAACACCGTGCTCCATCATTGACGCAAAGCCTTTCTCAACTGCAGGCCAGAATTCTTTAGGTACGTTACCACCAACAACTGTTGACTTGAACGTGAAGCCAGAGTTTGGCTCACCTGGTTTGATGCGGTAATCGATCTTACCGAACTGACCAGAACCACCAGACTGTTTCTTGTGCGTGTAGCTGTCTTCGATTGCTTGAGTGATAGTTTCACGGTAAGCAACCTGTGGAGCACCAACTTCTAGCTCAACGCCGTAAGTACGCTTAAGGATATCTACCTTGATGTCTAGGTGAAGCTCACCCATACCTTTCAGGATAGTTTCGCCTGAATCTTCATCAGTCTCAACTTGGAATGATGGATCTTCTGCAACCATTTTACCGATCGCGATACCCATCTTCTCAGAACCGCCTTTATCTTTAGGCTTAACTGCGATAGAGATTACTGGATCTGGGAAGATCATTGGCTCAAGAGTACATTCGTGCTTAGGATCACATAGAGTGTGACCAGTTTGAACGTTCTTCATACCAACTACAGCGATGATGTCACCAGCTTGTGCTGAATCGATCTCGTTACGCTCGTCTGCGTGCATCTCAACCATACGGCCGATACGCTCTGTTTTACCAGTTGCAGAGTTAAGTACTGTGTCACCTTTCTTCATCTTACCAGAGTAGATGCGGATAAAGGTTAGAGCACCAAAACGGTCGTCCATGATCTTAAATGCAAGCGCACGTAGTGGCTCGTCTGCAGATACAGTCGCAACTTCACCAGTTGGCTCACCAGTCTCTGAATCAGTTAGAGGCTGTGGATCAACTTCTGTTGGAGATGGTAGGTAATCAATTACCGCGTCAAGAATAAGTTGGATACCTTTGTTCTTGTACGCTGAACCACAGTAAGTTGGGAAGAATGCTAGATCACGAGTACCTTTACGGATACAACGTTTGATGTCTTCTAGAGATGGCTCTTCGCCTTCTTCTAGGTAAGCCATCATTAGATCTTCGTCTTGCTCTAGAGCAGTTTCGATTAGCATTTCACGGTATTCAGCAGCTTTTTCTACCATGTCTGCTGGAATATCTTGAACTTCGTAGTTCTCTGGCTGGCCAGACTCATCCCATACGTAAGCTTGTTGGCTTAGTACGTCTACAACACCTACGAAATCTTCTTCGATACCGATAGGTAGAGTCATAACTAGAGGTGTAGCACCTAGTACGTTTTGTACTTGATCTACAACTTTGTAGAAATCTGCGCCCATACGGTCTAGTTTGTTAACGAAGATCAGACGTGATACGTGTGATTCGTCAGCGTAACGCCAGTTAGTTTCTGACTGAGGCTCAACACCACCAGAACCACAGAATACACCGATACCACCGTCAAGTACTTTTAGAGAACGGTAAACTTCGATAGTGAAGTCAACGTGTCCAGGAGTATCGATGATGTTTAGACGGTGATCGTTCCAGAAACAAGTTGTTGCTGCAGACTGGATTGTGATACCACGTTCAGCTTCCTGCTCCATGAAGTCAGTTGTAGTTGAACCGTCGTGTGTATCACCGATCTTATGGATCTTACCAGTTAGCTTTAGGATACGCTCTGTAGAGGTAGTTTTACCCGCGTCTACGTGAGCAAAAATACCAATGTTTCTGTATTTTGATAAATCAGTCATTGTCTTACTCTGTTAATAAGGTATAAAGTGCGCGCAGAGTATATCACATTCTGTCAATACTGATACCCTTGCGTGCGGATGGAAGAAAAAAAATTTTAACGTGAAATTTCCGTCCCCAAAGCATAGTCAAACACAGCAATTTATGTACTTTATTCGCATTTTATTGAGGACGGATAGAACAGTTTGTGATTACACAAATACCATTCTTATGAGCATTACAGCTCGTCAAAAGCCTCTATAGCTTCCGACAATTTCTTAACGCCGTGAATTTGCATGCCAGGAATGCCGCCTTTCGGCATGTTGGCTGCAGGCACAATGGCTTTCTTGAAACCATGTTTGAACGCTTCATTCAAACGTTCTTGCCCACTTGGCACAGGACGGATTTCGCCTGCAAGCCCGACCTCACCAAAAATAACCACATCTTTGGGAAGTGGACGGTCACGAAAACTCGATAAAAGCGCCATAACTAACGCAAGATCGGCACTCGTCTCCGTCACCTTAACACCGCCAACCACATTAACAAAGACATCTTGGTCTGCCATTTGTAAGCCACCATGCTTATGCAACACAGCGAGCAAAAGTGATAAGCGGTTCTGCTCCAAACCGACCGCAACACGGCGAGGGTTTGCCAATTGCGAGTAATCCACCAACGCTTGAATCTCTACTAATAGAGGACGCGTACCTTCCCAAACCACCATAACAGAAGAACCAGATGTTTCTTCTTCACCACGAGAAAGGAAAATCGCGGATGGGTTACTCACTTCTTTCAACCCTTGGCCTGTCATTGCAAAAACACCGAGCTCATTCACAGCGCCAAAGCGGTTTTTATGACTACGCAATGTGCGAAAGCGGCTATCAGTACCACCATCAAGCAGCACTGAACAGTCTATAATGTGCTCAAGAACTTTAGGGCCCGCAAGGGTACCATCTTTTGTTACGTGACCAACAATAAATACCGCGACGTTATTCTGTTTTGCGTATCGTGTCAGAGCTGTCGCAGATTCACGTACTTGAGCAACACTGCCCGGTGACGATTGAACATCTGAAACGTGCATTACCTGAATCGAGTCAATCACCATAATGCGAGGTTGCTCTTTTTCGGCAATTTGGCAAATTTTGTCGACGTTCGTTTCCGATAGCATTTTTAAATGATCTTTCGGCAAGCCTAGTCGAGAAGCACGCATCGCCACCTGCTGCAACGATTCTTCACCTGTTACATAGAGCGTTGGCATTTGCGCAGACAAACTACACATGGTTTGCAGCAGCAAGGTGGATTTACCCGCGCCAGGGTTACCACCAATCAAAATAGCGGCGCCGGGTACAACGCCCCCACCTAATACGCGGTCAAGTTCTTTAAACCCACTGGTGAAGCGTGGCACTTCCTGCAGATCAATTTCGGATAACGTTTGAACTGTAGCTTCTGTTGCGGAGCCCGCGTAGCCGGATAAACGTTCATTACGAGCAACCGTTGGCGATGCAGCGATACGGACTTCTGTTATCGTATTCCACGAACCACATGCGTTACACTGCCCCTGCCAACGGGGAAAATCCGCGCCACAATCATTACAAACATACGCTCGTTTTGCTTTCGCCATGATGCCTCGATTTTTTCTACAAATGTGACTAAGCACAGCCAAGTCAGACCTTAACTGAAATGAACTATTGATATACTTAAGTTTTACTTCGCTTAGCCGATACAATTTAAAGTAACGACATACTCTAACAGAAATAATGCAGCAATCTGAAATTCTCTCGATCGCAGAACGACTCATTCCCGTTTACGGTTCGGATGACTTTGACTTTGTCCTTGGCCAATTGACCGAGGAAGAGCCGCCTTCGGCCAAAATCTTAGTGAAAATGGAACTTAACCGCTTGATGGCTCCGTGCAAAAAAAGCATCGATCTGCGCGGTCGCGTCCAAGGTGAATGTCGCGAGTATATTTTGGATGGTATTCCACATTGGTTAGATGACGTTGCTTTCAACGCTTACCATAAAAACATCAAAAAGTTTGGCGGCTACACTGAGGGAATGTGGGAAGCTTTGGTCAACACGCGGAATAACTTTCGCGTAATGAGCAAACGTCTTACTCAACAAAAAACGCAATCGTTAACGGATCCTAAAAGCCCTTTCTTAGCGGAGCCTGTTCACCTCGGCTATGACTTAAAGCGCCAAGAAAAGCGCTTGAAAGTCCAATCTCAAGTCGAGATTTGCCGCTCTAAAGGGCAACTTCTGCATGGGTTAAGCATTGACTTATCCTGCTCTGGCGCAAAGTTCAAAGTCCCAAGTGCGTTTAAATATAACCTTGGGGAGATTATTCAGGTCACGTTTACTGAATTTGCCAGCAAATCTCAGGTTGCCGGAATAGAGAAACCGCTGGCGTACCGCATACTTGCGGTTGATGACTGTTACGAGAATGACTCAGTTCGATACCTCAGAACCATACGTTTAACTGAAACCAATGTCGTTACTCGAGTGATCGATGAAGCGCTCAACAGCGCAGCGAAAAGAGCTCGTCACGATAATCAAGATAAGATCATTCGAGCTCGAACTCGTGGTTATGAGCACATCGCGCTTAAGCACACCAGCAGCTTACCTCTATTCTTTGATGGCAGTGAGCTGAAACTCGCTATGTTGACGCCAAACAATCAAAAGCTTTGGCAGTACTGGCATGATGAAAGGAACCAGCAAATGTTTGGATCCTTATTTAATGAGAAGCGAGTCGCGTCACTCATTAAACCTGGCGTTAAAGGCACCACAAACGTCCTTTATTCATTTACTCACGAGCACGAAAACCGAACCTATTTCTATTCGATGCTTCGTCCTGAGGCCACTCGTGAACAACGCCAGCTATTTTGGCATTTAGGTGCTAAACGTGAAAGTTGGCGCGCGTTTAGAATTTCGATATTTGAACTGTCAGAGCAAGAACAGGAAGACTTAGCCGCTTTCTCTCCGGAGTTGGCTGAAACGTCCCAATCATTGACTCATATTGGCATCTTGCAAGAAATTGCTGACGAAAAATCAGGGCAGGATTATCTGCTCACTGAAAAGCCGCGCTTACCCGCGAATACGTTAAATGCATTTCGCCATCCGAGAAGAATTATAGGCAACCCGAAAGGCATTTATTTTGATGCCAAGTCTCGTCGTAAAGAGCCACGTTACCGATTTAAGACCCCAATAGAACTATGTTCTGGGCCCGTCACAGCGAGCGGCAGCACCGTCGATATTTCAAAGCGAGGGCTCGGCATTAAACTGGACGAACCTACTATGTTGCGCTCTGGGCAAGAGGTTCAGATCAACTTCCGAGAGTTACAACTCTACGACAAAAAGCTGCCTTTAACGTCGGTGCCATACCGGGTAATTCGTGTTAGTCCAGATGGCTGTAGCGTACAGCTAGTTATTGATGAAAGCAGCCACACCATTAAAGTGATCGCCTTTTTCAACAGCATTATCGAGCACAATCAAGATAAGTTGATCCCGCAAAAAGAAATGCTACCGAGTAATGCGTTACTTGAAAGACTGCACAGCATGTTGCTCTCTCGAACTCTGAGCACACCCATTTTTATCAGTAAAACAGCGTCGTCTTCAATCAAAACCCCCGTTATTGGGGTGAATTTGCCGCTACCTAAGCACATTGAGCTTTTTGCACGCCTTGGGCACGATCAATTGTTGTCACTTGAACCTATCTTTAAAGGTCGAACAAGCACATTAATCGCAGAGCCGATAAAGCGTGTAGAGGGAGCTCAAGCAAGGCATCAGGATATCTACATTAGCGCAGCCAAAGTCGGCAATAAAATTACAGGCATTGAGTCTAAGCTTCATCAAGAGTTCAACAGCGTAAAAGAACGGATTCAATTTATAAAGAAAGCGCGAATGATGGGTGACTTCTACGTAATTCGCTTATCTACAGCCCCAATTTTCGATCCGATGACATCGTTGCTGCAACAAGATTTAAGTGACTTAACCCAATTTGGTGTACATCAAGCGAGCAAATTAGAAAAGGAGCTGACCGCTTTGGTCGGTTACAGTGAGTTTGAAGACATTACGGAAGAGGTTGTAATTAGATTGGAGTTAACCGAGTAAATTTAGAGCCATACTAAGTCAACGAAAAACACCGCCAGAAAGGCGGTGTTTTTGAATGGATAAATTAAGGTTTTGCTTTCCAGCTGACCTTTTGCTGCTTCACCAGTGCACCAGATAAAATACAGAGCACACCGCCTAAGCCTGCAAAGCGAATCGCAGATTGCGCTTGAGCTTCCACTTTAGGTTTTGCGTGGTACGCGATACCTAAGCCCGCCACCGACATCATCACAAGATCGTTAGCGCCATCACCGACAGCAACCGTGTTGTGCTGCTCAATTTCGTATTCATCCGCCAACTCCACCAGGATATCTGACTTCATCTGCGCGGTAACCACATCGCCAAGTACGTTCCCCGTGAGCTTACCATTAATGATTTCCAACTGATTAGAGCGAGCAAAATCTAAATCGACTTTATCTTTGATATAGTCCGAGAAGTAAGTAAAACCACCGGAAGCAATCGCTGTTTTCCAGCCTAGTGCTTTTAACGTTGCGATTAACGCTTCAAAGTCCGGCATAAATGGCAATTGGGAACGAACTTGTTCAAGAATTGATTCATCCGCACCTTTGAGCTTGCCTACGCGTTGACGCAAGCTTTGCTCAAAATCCAGTTCACCTTGCATCGCACGTTCAGTAACTTCTGCCACCTCATCCCCGACTCCGGCCAATTTTGCGATTTCATCAATACACTCTATCTGGATTGCCGTTGAGTCCATGTCAAATACAATCAAACCTTGGGTTGAGAGATCTGGAACTTCATTAAGCGAGGCGTAATCCAAGTTGAGGCTTTGTAAGATCGTTTCGTGTTGAGGGGTCAACTCTCCTGCCATCAAGGCGACTTCATATTGGCCAACTTTCCACGTTTCTAACACGGGGTTGTAGACACCTGTGAAGAAATCAATGTCTTCAAAATGACGTGGCGAAAGGTATTCTGCAAACACTATCCAGTTTGCTTTTGCTTTATCTAGTTGGGAGGCAAATCGAGTCTCGGGTAATCGTTTTAAAAGTGTCGTATGTTTTCTGATAGGCAAGCTTTTTGACGCGTCCATGTATATAATCCCTTATGACTTTGCTAAAACGTTACCTCAACAAACTAAAAAGGCAAGTCTTTGTTTTATTTTAAATGGATGAGTAAAGAGCATGAGTGAATCCTTGTTCTCAGTAAGGAATGCCCTAAGAATTCTGGCACTAATCCTACTGTGTGTGATGTTGTTTATCACGATCAAAAACAGTGTTGTGATCAGTAAGGGCAACGAGAAAATTCAAGCACAACAGCTTGAGACACTCACCAAAGTTTTGATTTCACAGGCGTCTCTTTCTGCCAGTGAAATGATTTTGACCAAAGATCAAGAACGCTTACTTAAGCTGACAAACCAGCTAGCACAAGACCGTTTGGTGTTTGATGCGACAATATATGATGCACAAGGCGTACGTTTAGCGTCTAGTGAAGATGCGCTATCGGTACGCGAAGTTTTAGGCTTAGACACGCCCTTGGCAACAGCTTCCATTGGCCGCCAGCAGTTGGTTGAGCCAGTATTTGCCGATGAAGCACTCATCGGTTTTGTTCGCGTTACCTTTGAGACAGGTCGTGTAACCGCGATTTCTGACCACCACTATCGTAAGAGTGATCGCTACATGTACATGATGGTGCTAATGAGTTTTGTGTGCGGCATGTTATTCATTATGATTTTGCGTAGACAGCCTATCCGCCGTAAAAAAGCGCAAAACCTACTGCTAACCAAATAGTCAGTCGGTAATCAACATCTAATACAAAAACAGCCCGCATTGTGCGGGCTGTTCTTTTAGTTCTTAATGTCAAGAAACTAAGATGACTCTTTGTCGCTTATTCTTCGTCGCCTAGCAATACTGAATCTAGTGCGATTAGCATCATGTCGTTGAATGTTGTTTGACGCTCATCAGAAGTTGTTTGCTCACCCGTTTTGATGTGATCTGAAACCGTACAGATTGTCAGAGCTTTTGCACCGTATTCTGCCGCTACGCCGTAAATACCCGCCGCTTCCATTTCAACACCAACAATGCCGTACTTGTCCATTACGTCGAACATTTCTGGATCAGGCGTGTAGAAAAGCTCCGCTGAAAATAGGTTACCGACTTTCACATCAATGCCACGTGCTTTTGCTGCGTCTTCTGCCGCGCGAACCATTTTGTAGTCTGCGATTGCTGCAAAGTCATGACCTTTAAAACGGATACGGTTCACTTTAGAATCCGTACACGCGCCCATGCCGATCACAACATCACGCACTTTGATGTCTTCGTTTACTGCGCCACAGCTACCAACACGGATAATTTTCTTCACGCCGAAGTCTTTAATTAGCTCCGTTGCGTAAATCGAGCATGATGGGATACCCATACCGTGGCCCATTACCGAGATCTTACGGCCTTTGTATGTGCCTGTGTAACCGAACATATTACGCACATCACACACTTGCACAACGTCTTCAAGGAAGGTTTCTGCGATGTATTTTGCACGTAGCGGGTCACCCGGCATCAGTACGACGTCTGCGAATGCACCCATTTCAGCATTGATATGTGGAGTTGCCATTTTCTTTTCCTTAACCTTTCTCTAGCGCTCCGCGCTTAAGGCGATATAAGCCAGAGTATTCTCATTTCCGACAAGCAGTACTTGCATACTGCAAACATAAAACTAGGAGCATTCAGCTCCTAGTTTTCAATATCCTAATTATAGGAAATTCTTACCGTAATCCATTGGAGAAGTACCGAAGTAGCTCGCCAATGTTTGGCCAATGTCTGCGAATGTTTCGCGGCGGCCAAGAGAGCCTGCTGGCACTTTTTGACCGTAAAACAATACTGGGATGTGCTCACGAGTATGGTCAGTACCTGGCCATGTTGGATCACAGCCGTGGTCTGCTGTTAGGATAAGCACGTCATCTTCACCCATCAGTTCTAGCACTTCATTGATGCGACCATCAAAGTACTCAAGCGCTGCAGCGTAACCCGCCACATCACGGCGGTGGCCGTAAGCTGAATCGAAGTCAACGAAGTTAGTGAATACGATGGTGTTATCACCCGCTTCTTTGATCGCTTCTTTCGTTGCTTCAAATAGTGCTGGAATGCCTGTTGCTTTGGTTTTCTTAGTGATCCCACAACCTGCATAAATATCTGAAATCTTACCGATGGAATGAACCTGACCGCCCTTCTCATCAACTAACTTTTGTAAGATAGTCGCTGATGGTGGCTCTACAGATAGGTCACGACGGTTACCCGTACGCTCAAATTGACCTTTACCCGGACCAATGAATGGGCGCGCGATTACACGGCCGATGTTGTAATCTTCTAGTTCTTCACGCGCAATTTGGCAAAGCTCTAGTAGACGATCCAGGCCGAATGTCTCTTCGTGACAGGCGATTTGGAATACAGAGTCCGCAGAAGTGTAGAAGATTGGCTGCCCAGTTTTCATGTGCTCTTCACCCAAGTCATCAAGAACTTGAGTACCAGATGCGTGGCAGTTACCTAGGAAACCGTCAAGACCCGCGCGCTCAAGGATGCGATCCGTCAGCTCTTTAGGGAAGCTGTTTGCTTTGTCTGTGAAGTAACCCCAGTCAAACAGAACAGGAACACCTGCGATTTCCCAGTGACCAGACGGCGTATCTTTACCAGAAGAAAGCTCTGCGGCGTGACCGTACGCACCAATGATTTCTGCATCAGCGTCTAGGCCAGGTGCGAAGCGACCTGTTGACTCTTTATGTGCCATTGCCAAACCTAACTTAGATAGGTTTGGAAGGCGAAGTGCGCCTTGACGTTGGTCGTTATCTGCTAAGCCTTTTTCGCATTGTTCTGCGATGTGGCCTAGTGTGTCTGAACCTACATCACCAAATTTCTCAGCGTCAGCGGTTGCACCAATACCGAATGAGTCTAGTACTAAAATAAATGCTCTTTTCATTGCTCGTTCCTTAGGCCCACTCGGCTTTTTATTATGGTTGAGTAGGCCTTGTGTAATTACTTGTTCTATTAAATATCTTCTGCACGAATTTGGCGGTAAACCTCTGGAGTTGGTGTGTACTCACCACCTACTTTGATTGCACTGCGCAGTGCTTTTGCCGCTTCTTCCCACTGCTCTTCGCTGCGAGCGTGGATAACGGCAAGAGGTTTATCGCTATCTGCAACTTCACCCAAGCGGATGAACTCGTCGAAACCTACGGCATAGTCGATTTCATCAGTAGCAACACGGCGACCACCACCCATAGCAACGACAGCCATGCCAATCGCACGCGTGTCCATTGCTGAAACAATGCCCGTTTCCGTCGCGTAAACAGGCTTGATGATTTCCGCTTTTTCTAGGTAGTTATCGTAGTTTTCTACGAAGTCTGCTGGGCCGCCAAGACCCGCAACCATCTTGCCGAAGCATGCTGCTGCTTTACCGTTGTCTAGCGCTTCCATCAACTTCGCACGTGCGTCTTCTGTGTTCTCAGCCAGTTTGCCAAGTACCAGCATTTCTGCACAAGAAGCCATGGTGACTTCAAGTAGGCGTGGGTTACGGTATTCACCAGTTAGGAAACGAACCGCTTCACGAACTTCCACCGCATTACCTGCCGAAGAGGCCAATACTTGGTTCATGTCTGTCAGGATTGCAGTGGTCTTAGTACCCGCACCGTTTGCTACTGCTACGATTGATTTCGCTAGCTCTTCAGACGCTTCGTAAGTTGGCATGAATGCACCAGAGCCGACTTTAACGTCCATTACTAGCGACTCCAGACCCGCCGCCAATTTCTTAGAAAGAATGGAAGCCGTGATCAGAGAAATGTTGTCTACGGTTGCGGTAATATCACGAGTCGCGTAAACACGCTTATCCGCTGGAGCAAGGTCACCAGTTTGACCGATGATCGCCACACCTGCATCTTTAGTTACTTGCCCAAACACATCGTTGCTTGGTGTGATGTTGTAGCCTGGAATAGACTCAAGCTTATCTAGCGTACCGCCTGTGTGGCCAAGACCACGGCCAGAGATCATTGGTACGAAACCGCCGCATGCTGCCACCATAGGGCCAAGCATCAAAGACGTTACGTCACCCACACCGCCGGTAGAGTGTTTGTCGACAATTGGGCCACCAAAGTTCATGTGGCTCCAGTCGATAACCATGCCCGAATCACGCATTGCACACGTTAGGGCGATGCGCTCATCCATGGTCATTTCATTGAAGAAAATCGTCATAGCAAACGCCGCGATCTGACCTTCAGATACGGTGTTATTTGCTACGCCTTGAATAAAGAAGTTGATTTCGTCTGCGGTAAGTACTTCACCGTCACGTTTTTTACGAATGATTTCTTGTGGTAAATACATTAGTGCCTCCCATGCTCTCAGTGAGCCATGGTTAAGTAGGATAGAAGAGGTTTGGTAGCACCCGTTTAGGTGCTACCGTTCAGACATATTATTGGGATTAGTACGCTGCTGGATCAGCAGTTTCGTCTGTCACTTCTAATGTATTTAGTAGGTTAGTTAGCAGGCTAGACGCACCGAAACGGTAGTGACGGGCATCAACCCAGTTGTCACCTAGGATTTCGTCAGCCATTGCTAGGTATGCAGCTGCGTCTTCAGCAGTGCGCACACCACCTGCTGGCTTGAAACCAACAGTTTCTGCAACACCCATGTCGCGAATCACTTCAAGCATCATGCGTGCGTATTCTGGTGTTGCGTTTACTGGCACTTTACCAGTTGAAGTTTTAATGAAGTCAGCACCTGCTTCAATACAGATTTGAGATGCTTTCTTGATTAGTGCTTCTTCTTTTAGTTCACCCGTTTCGATGATCACTTTAAGAAGAATATCACCACAAGCCTCTTTACATTGCTTAACTAGTTCGAAGCCTACTTTCTCATCACCCGCCATTAGCGCGCGGTATGGGAAAACAACGTCAACTTCGTCTGCACCGTAAGCAACCGCCGCTTTTGTTTCAGCAACAGCGATTTCGATGTCGTCGTTACCGTGTGGGAAGTTCGTTACTGTTGCAATGCGAACCTCTGGCGTACCTTGCTCACGAAGTGTCTTCTTAGCAATAGGAATAAAGCGAGGGTAAATACAAATTGCAGCTGTGTTGCCTACTGCTGTTTTCGCGTCATGACATAATGAAATCACTTTTGCATCAGTGTCATCGTCATTCAACGTAGTTAGGTCCATAAGTTTAAGTGCACGTAGCGCTGCTGCTTTTAAATCGCTCATTTCTATCTCCGATCAATATTCAAAAAATTCACTACTCAGCCTTACATCACGTCTCTAACTATAATCAACAAGTCGAGACAATGTGAGTAAATAGCTAAACAGTCTATTAATGAACGGACTTGGTTCCCTGAAGACTCGGCATATACAGCGAAAATTTCATATGCCAATTGCTATCCTTGTCACCGCACAGTACCAGTTTGGCCTATGGCACAACAATCTATGATTGCGGTGTCTTTAATATCACATCACACAGCAAAACGCCTATTAGATCTGATATTGCTGGGCAAGTCATTTGCCCATCGATTATGTAATATTCATTACGTGATTAAGTATCAACCTTAACCACTATCCTGTGATTAATACATTATAGAGTTTCACCGCAAAACTGTAGCACCAAATAGAGCGCAAACGGTTTGTATCTCAAAATTTCCTAGCCCCTATTCCATCGGCTGCGTAACTCATAGACTGAGGTCGGCACCCGATGAGATTTTAGAGCCCGAAAAACGAAAAATGCCCCGCAGCAATCTCTTGCTACAGGGCATGATGTAAAACGGCGTCTATATATTAAGAACCGATTCTAATTATAGTGCTGCAAGGCTTAAGCAGAAGCCTGCAATTGTCGCTGCCATAAGGTTAGACAACGTACCTGCAAGAACAGCTTTAACACCCATGCGAGCGATGTCACTACGACGGTTTGGTGCAAGGCTACCTAGACCACCAAGTAGAATCGCGATAGAAGAAAGGTTCGCGAAACCACATAGTGCGAATGAGATGATAGCTGTTGTCTTCTCAGACATTACTTCACCAGTTGCCGCGATTACTTGAGCGTTTTCACCTAGGTATGGTGTGAAGTTCAAGTAAGCAACGAATTCGTTCACTACGATTTTCTGACCGATGAATGAACCAGCAGTTACTGCTTCAGCCCATGGAACACCGATTAGGAATGCTAGTGGAGAGAATGCGTAACCTAGGATTAGCTCTAGCGTTAGTTCTGGCATGCCGAACCAACCACCGATGCCACCTAGCATACCGTTGATCAGCGCGATTAGACCAACGAATGCGATTAGCATTGCACCTACGTTAAGCGCAAGTTGTAGACCAGAAGCCGCACCGCCCGCTGCTGCGTCGATTACGTTTACTGGTTTGTCGTCGCCGCCGTCCATCGCTTCTTCGATACTTTCGTGAGGCTGGTCAGTCTCTGGGTGAAGGATTTTAGCGAATAGTAGACCACCTGGTGCCGCCATAAATGATGCTGCTACTAGGTACTCTAGTGGAACACCCATTGAAGCGTAGCCCGCTAGTACACCACCAGCAACAGAAGCTAGACCACCACACATTACCGCGAATAGCTCTGATTGAGTCATTTTTGGAACGAATGGACGAACAACTAGAGGTGCTTCTGTTTGACCTACGAAAATGTTTGCTGCTGCTGACATTGATTCCGCACGTGAAGTGCCCAGCGCTTTTTGTAGTGCGCCACCAAGAATCTTGATAACCCATTGCATAACGCCAATGTAGTAAAGAACTGAAATCAGTGCAGAGAAGAAGATCAGTGTAGGAAGAACACGGAATGCGAAGATGAAACCGCCGCCGCCGAATACTTCGAACATCTTGTCAGAAACAAGACCACCGAACAGGAATGATGAACCATCGTTACCGTAGTTGATAACGTTAGAAACACCTGAAGAGAAACCGTTTAGTAGATCACGGCCCCAAGGTACATACAGAACAAATGCACCTAATGCGAATTGGATAGCGAATGCGCCACCCACAGTTCTTAGATTGATAGCTTTTCGGTTATTAGAAAATGCCACTGCAATCGCAAGAAGCACTACCATACCGATTAGGCTCATAAACAGGCTCATAGTTTATGACTTCCTTATAAGTTATTTATTGGCGTGTTACAAAATGGAGCTATAAAGCGGGAGCAATTATACTCATGCAGAATCAATTAAAGTAATGCCAGCCTCACACTTTCCTATAAGATTCATGATTGATTCAGCCAGCTTTGTGAGTTAATTCACAATAAGCAGGAAAACGTTTTCTATTTCAAACCACATCTTTAGATTTTATTCACATATCGAGAAAGCAAAATTGCTATTTTTCCATAACTGAGAGGCAATCGATTGCTTTGAGCCGTTATGCAACTCTACGAGCTCATTAAAGACGTGAATGAGTTTGGCTGGGTGATTCGACTCCCCTTGATATCCAAGTATAGGCATATCCGGTGCATCTGTTTCGATCACGAGATGTTTGAGTGGTAATTTTTGAATTGCGTCGCGCGTTTTCTTTGCTCTTGGGTAGGTGATGGTTCCTCCTACACCGATAAAAAAACCTAATTTGACCCACTCCATTGCTTGCTGATAACTCCCAGAGAAAGCATGTAGCACACCGCCACGAGGGAGCTTCGCCGCTTTAACCATTTGAATAAGGCGATTGTGCGCTTTTCGGCTATGTAAAATAACTGGGAGTTCGAAGCGTCTAGCCAGTTCAAATTGAACTTCAAGTGTCTTTTCTTGCAACTGTGGGTCAACATCAATGGCAAAATCTAGCCCACACTCTCCTATTGCCACGCACTGGGGAACATTTTGTTTTAGATAATGTTCCAACTCAGCAAAGTGCTGCTCGACGTTATCTTCAAGAAAATACGGATGAAACCCAAGGGCGTAATACAAATTGGCATGTTGATCTGCCAAGGTTTGAATACGAGCCCAGTTTTGAGGTCCCACTGAAGGAATCAGAATTCTTGTCACGCCTTGCGTTTGAGCTAGCTGAAGTTGATGTGCAAAGTCACCTTGGAATACATCAAAGTCAAAGTGACAATGGGTATCAAAGAGCTTCATCTTGAGACTTTTTATCTGTACCGACAAACTGAGAATCAGAAAATAGCAGAGCTTCACTGTTCTCTTCATTTTGATGGGCAGGATCTTTTCGATACGGAACGCAGCTGCGTTTTTGATCAGGGGTTAACCCCATCTCCTTGCACCAGTCGTCGTAACGCTTCAATCCTCGTTTAAACCAGTTCATACCTCATCCTTATAAAAAACGCCCTTGGCTAAGTTTATAGCCAAGGGCGTTTTAAAATCTAGTTTGCGTTAAAGCTTACCCAAACCGCTTTTTGATTAGTGCTCACGCGTCGCACGGAAATCAATATCAGGGAAACGCTCTTTCGCCAAGTTTAAGTTAACCATTGTTGGTGCAATATACGTTAGGTTATCACCACCATCCAATGCTAAGTTTGCTTGGTTCTTACGTTGGAACTCATCCAGTTTCTTCGCATCATCACACTCAACCCAACGCGCAGTTGCAACGTTGATGCCTTCATAAATCGCTTCAACGTTATATTCAGACTTCAAACGAGCCACAACAACATCGAACTGAAGTACACCAACGGCACCAACGATCAGATCGTTGTTTTGTAGTGGACGGAATACCTGTACCGCACCTTCTTCTGATAGTTGCACCAAGCCTTTTAGTAGCTGTTTCTGCTTTAGTGGATCTTTCAGGCGAATACGACGGAACAGTTCCGGGGCAAAGTTCGGAATACCAGAGAACTTCAGTGACTCACCTTGAGTAAAGGTATCACCAATCTGGATAGTTCCGTGGTTGTGCAGACCAATGATATCACCCGCGTAAGCGTGTTCTGCACGTGAACGGTCACCAGCCATAAAGGTTACTGCATCAGAGATACTCACCTGCTTGCCAAGACGAACGTGGTTCATCTTCATACCCTGCGTGTAAGTACCCGATACAATACGCATGAATGCAATACGGTCACGGTGTTTCGGGTCCATGTTTGCTTGGATCTTGAATACGAAACCAGAGAACTTCTCTTCTGTCGCTTCAACTTCGCGCTCAACCGCCTGACGCGTTTTCGGTGCTGGTGCCCACTCTGTTAGACCGTCTAGCATGTGGTCTACACCGAAGTTACCTAATGCGGTACCGAAGTAAACTGGCGTCAGGTCACCTGTTAAGAACATTTCCAAATCAAACTCAGGGCAAGCACCCATAACAAGCTCAAGCTCTTCTCGAACACTTTCCGCAAGGCCTGCACCGACTTTTTCATCAAGCTCTGGGTTATCTAGACCTTTGATGATTCGAACTTCTTGAATCTCATGACCGTGACCAGATTCGTATAAAATCGTTTCATCACGGTGAATGTGGTACACACCTTTAAATTCTTTACCACAGCCGATTGGCCACGTGATAGGCGCACACATCATGCCCAATTCGTTTTCTACTTCGTCCAATACTTCCATTGGATCACGAACGTCACGGTCAAGTTTGTTCATAAAGGTCACGATTGGCGTATCGCGTAGACGGGTTACTTCCATCAGCTTACGAGTACGATCCTCGACACCTTTCGCAGCATCGATAACCATCAAACACGAGTCGACTGCCGTTAGAGTACGATATGTATCTTCCGAGAAGTCTTCGTGTCCAGGAGTATCAAGTAGGTTTACCAGGCAATCATTGTAAGGGAACTGCATCACAGACGTGGTTACCGAGATACCACGTTCCTTTTCCATTTCCATCCAGTCTGATTTTGCGTGCTGTGCATTACCACGACCTTTAACCGTACCTGCTTTTTGAATCGCGTTTCCGAATAAAAGGACTTTTTCAGTAATGGTGGTTTTACCCGCATCCGGGTGAGAAATAATAGCGAACGTTCTACGTTTAGACACTTCGCTTAGAAAAGGTGTATTTGACATGAAACTGGTCTTCTTTGATGTCTGAATGCTTGCTCGAAAAGCAAACACGCTTTTTAGATTCAATATTGCGCGGTATTCTCGCTTATTATTGCCTCAGGGGCAACTGATCGCTTTAGGGGCGACTTCCCTTATGGGATGCGTTAACGTTAGTGAAAGAAGAGATAACTCATGATGATCGCATCTTCTTTTCCCGTGCCAGTTTTCGCAGGGTAATAGTTATGACGTCGATCAACTTCATTGAATCCAGCTTGTTCATAAATATAAATAGCAGGCTTATTACTCTCTCGCACCTCAAGCCAAGCACTCTCCGCTTTTGATTGCTCACAATGTTCTAAAAACGCATCCAAAAGTTTTTGACCATAGCCTTTACCCTGAAGATGCGGCGCGATAGCAATATTCAGCAACGTAACTTCACCGACAATATTCTGCGCATAAAAGTAGCCAATCACCATCTCGCCATCGAGCATCACATGATGACATGCTCCACGGCTGGATAAATCACGTACCAAAGACTCTGCCCACGGATGCGAGTGTGCTTGCTGCTCAATTTGCCAAACTTGATCTAAGTGCTCAGCGCACATTGGTAAGATTTTAGTTGTCATTATTTACCTAGGGGTTCATGTGCAATACCAATTGCAGTAAAACGGGGATTAATGCTTATTTGCTCGAATTGTTGTAAGAACAAATCTGTTGCCAAAGTGCACGTTTTTGTTGGGTATTCCCATCCACATCTTGCAACAATGGCGATGTCAGCGGTTTAGTGTCAGGCAATACTTCGGCTTCACACCCTGCAAACCAAACCCACTCAAGCTCGTGCTGGCCAAGTAATGGAAATCGCTCTGGCTCAATATGTAACGCTTGGTCAACCGTTAACTTCATACTCTTTAGGATGTTTTCAAACAAAACTGCCGTCTCATTCTCTGGACATACCGGAGAGATCAACAGGAGTTTGCAAGAACTTTGCAAATCGATTTTTGGCGATTGGTAACCTGCCAATCTATCTGGGTGTACCAGCTCCCATGTGCTGATGCCCATTTCGTGTAAATACTGTTTCTCGTTAATTGACATTTTCCGTCACCTATTTGAACGAGGGCAATCCTAACAAATAATCGTGATTATACCTAAAGGACTTCAAGGAACACCTCAATACATTGGAATGATTGAACTGTTCTGCCTATGACAATGGCCACACCGTAGGTATAACATATGAGGTACATTATGAAATTCTTACCTACACTGCTGCTTTGCGCACTGGTAGCCACCACAAGCATGAGTGTTTTTGCTAATAGCAGCGATGAGTGGGAGCTGATTGCAACGAAAACCGTCAAATTCCAAACAGAAACGGATACCGTGACACCAAATAGCCTATTTCGAAATCGCAGCTTCAGTAAAATTAAACTGAAATGTGTGCAGGGCACGGTAGACATTAACGACTTAAAAGTCTTGATGACGGACGGTAGTGAGAAAAAGCTAACCTCTATGGGTGTGCTAACAAGTGGATTATCGACTCGTGCATGGAGCCTTCCTGGCTCAAAAGAAGCGAAGCTAAAACAGATTGAAATGACTTACAGTAGTTGGGGCAGCAGAAAACTCAATGTTTTAGGGCTAAGTAAGAAAGCAAAAATAGAGGTTTGGGGTAAGAAGAAAAGTGACCAGTCATCCTAATCTCCCTATCTCAGTTTTCAATGAACTAAGAAAGAAGCCCACTGAGTTAGTGGGCTTCTTTCATTTACAGTTCAGAGAACTCTGGCGCGTAATCTATGCGTCCGGAGCATCCGGCACATTGACCTTCGACCAACTCTGCGATACGAAATGCACCTTTAGGAACATCCCAAGCGCATTCGAATCCCATCTCGTCGCATGATTGAAAGCCCTGGCGCGCGTAATAATCAGGATCGCCCAACACCACACACACTGGATAGCCAAAATCACGCAGTGAATCAAAACCTTCTTTGATCAACTCTGCAGCGATGCCTTGGCGACGGTAATCTTCATGAACAGCCAATGGCGCCAGCCCTTGCCACGACAAATCTTCACCATTTAAGGTCACTGGGCTAAATAAAGCATGGCCTATCACCTCTCCCTCATCTGTACACGCGACTAAGGAAAGTGTGAATTTGCTGTTTTCGCGCAAACGCATCACAAGCTTAGCTTCAGCTTCCGTCGGGAAGGCGTGTTTCAATAAGCGGTCAATGGTAAGAATGTCCGCAGGGGCTTCAGTTCGAATAAGCATTCGCTACTCCGGTTGGTTGTGCTGGCGCTTGAACCCCTTTCTGAACAAAATCAGCCAATTGATTCAAAGCGACTTGCATTGCTTTCGGTAACTGCTCTAAGTCGACACTGTCCATTAAGTTTTTCACTTCTAAGCCAAGCTCAGTATCGCCTTCAATTGAAAGGCGACGTTGGAAGAACAGTGTGTCAGGGTCTTCTTTACGACCAGCAATCAGTACTAGGTCGTTTAGATTACCACTAAAACTCACATCTTCCTGAACTGGTTTTTCAGCTACCACTAATTTTTCGTCTTGATAGCTGATGTACCATGCTAAGTTCAAGTCTTTAATCGCAACTTTTAACCACTTGTCTTCAAGGAACTCAAAGTCACCATCTTCCAAGGCTTCTTTAAACACCATTTTTAGCCCCTCCAGCAATGCTTTTTGCTGAATTGGCTGTGGTAATAACTGGACTGGAGAACGCAAAATGTTAGCTGCGTTCTTTACTAGTTGACTGCGAATCTTGTTTAACACGTTCATTATCCGTTACTTTGTCATTAGGTTGCCTATATTAAGCAATCGTGGCAATGAGATTACTGTTATGTATCAATAAAGTGCTTATTTTAGATTGGTGAATTATTGTTCACTAACGCTTCTTTTTTTGAAGTTACGTGTATTATTGATGCGAACAGGTGGATAAACACTTTTACAACCGTATTTTCAAAGTTATAGTTATCTGAGCGTATCCATGTGATTGTCGACTGTAAAGTTAAAACCGCGAGCCCTTTAATGGCAAGCGATACTGTGACTTGATAGTAGACCGCCGCAGGCTTATCAGGGTGTCGCTTTTTATACACGGACGAATAATCTGGCTCATTGGAGATCGGTAATACCCTAATGCCTTCCCAGCAATTAAAACATTGGTTTGCCACGCTAACCTCAAATAGCCCTTTCTTCTTTGCCATTCTTGATAAAAAACACAATTATCGAATGGTAAGTGACCGTTACTGCGATATCGCAGGTTTAAGTCATGAGGAAATCATCGGCTTAAACGATTGCCAGGTACTGGGTGAGCAGTTTTATAAAAAGCTGGCCCCTTACTATCAGCGTGCATTCAAAGGAACGCATGTCGAAGCCGAAATCACCCTCGATGAAACCGACCTTGAAACAAGCCTGCACTTTAGTCTGTCACCGGTTTTTGAAGGTAACGAAATTCGCTTTGTCGTTTTTCACGCTGTGGATACTTCAGAAAAGCAGATCCTCGTACGCTCCTTAGAGGAGTCCGAAAGTAAGTTTGCGAAATTAACACAACTACTGCCTGACGGTCTGCTGCTTATCGAAGATGACATTATCATCTCTGCCAACCCTGCATCAGCACGCCTTCTGGGACTGAACTCTCCCCATGAGTTGCTAGGCGAAGAGCTCAGCCGTTTATTCATCGATGAAAACAGCAAGAAAGTGTTTAGTCATCGTTTGAGTACATTAATTTCTGACAAGCCTTTTGTTTGCTTAACCAGCGCGAGATGTGGCTTTGAACGAAAAGTTCAGTTACACGCTGATTCCACGGCGATATTAGGCAGCGAGTCTCAAATCATCTTGATCCAAGACGCTGACGATACACCTAAGAATTTGTCTTCTGCATCGAATGAAGACATACATATTGATTCGCTCACCAAACTCTACAACCGCTTTGGCTTCACCAAACGTTTGGAACAGCTGATCAAAAAGCAAACACCGCTTCTGGTGTTCTATTTGGATATCGATAACTTCAAAAATATTAATGACTCACTTGGTCACCACATTGGCGATAAAGTGATTCAAGAGGTATCGGCCCGTCTTAAACGATTACTGCCAAATCAAGCGATTATTGGTCATTTGGGTGGCGATGAGTTTGGCGTCATTCTGCCAGAACCAGAAAATACCCGCATGGCTGAAATTTTGTCAGATCGCATTATCTCGTTGATCAACCAGCCTTTCGACTTGCACCACTTCAGTAAACGCCTTGCGTGCTCAATTGGTAGCGTTCGTTACCCTGAAGACGGGCAAGATGCACGAATCCTGCTACAAAATGCTGATACAGCGATGTATGAAGCCAAAGATCGTGGCCGAAATCGCCTGATCAAATTTAACGACCAGATGAACAAAGAAGCGCGCATGCGTTTGTGGCTTGAAATCGAACTGCAAAAAGCATTGCAGCAGAACGGGTTAGAAGTGTGGTATCAACCAAAGGTTAACGCGCGTGACTTCAGCATTAACGGTGCCGAAGCGCTCGTTCGTTGGAAACACCCTGTCGAAGGTTACATTAGCCCAGGTTCATTCATTCCTGTCGCCGAGCGTGCAGGGTTAATCGAACACCTTGGACGCGTCGTGATGCGTGATGTTTTCAATACGGTAAAACGTTGGAAACAACAAGGCATACTGCCAGGTCGTGTCGCTATCAACCTCTCTCCCGAGCAATTTGGTAACCCACAGCTGATCGACTTTATGGAAAAGTTACTTCGCACTACCGAGCTTGACCCAAGCTGCATTACCTTCGAGCTAACCGAAAGTGCCGTGATGAGTGATAGCGAGCATACACTGCAAATGCTGAATGCGATTAAGAAACTGGGCTTCGCCCTCTCTATCGATGACTTTGGTACCGGTTACTCTTCCCTTTCCTACTTAGCGCGCTTCCCTATCGACGAGCTGAAAATCGACCGCGCGTTTATTAACGATATCGACACGCTACCTAAACAGGTCACTGTGATTGAAAACATCATTAATCTGGGTAAGTCTCTCGACTTGACGGTCGTTGCCGAGGGGGTGGAAACCCACCAGCAAGCTACTTTGCTCTCTAACCTTCAATGTAATGCGATTCAAGGATTCCATTTTTATCGCCCACAGCCAAAACATGAAATTGAAGAGCTGTTTGTACAGAATCGTCGTCACAAGAACTAACCCCGACTCGATACCCTTACTCTCAAGGGGTAAATATCGACTTTATTGAGCTAAACCTAACTTAGGTCAATTTCGCTATTCATAATTCTTCATAAAATGCGGACACCTTTTTATTCTCAATGATTGTGAGCATATGGAACTCTTGTGTCCCGCGGGTAACCTGCCTGCGTTAAAAACTGCGATTGATTGCGGTGCCGATGCCGTCTACATTGGCTTCAAAGATGATACCAACGCCCGTCACTTTGCTGGCCTCAACTTTAACGGCAAAAAGTTAGAAAAAGCGGTGCAATACGTTCATGACCGCAATAAAAAAATTCATGTCGCGTTGAATACCTTCGCTCATCCCAATGGCTTTGAGCGCTGGACGAACGCGGTAGACAATGCAGCGGCACTGGGTGTGGACGCGCTGATTGTTGCAGACATTGCAGTGCTGGAGTACGCGGCTCGCAAATATCCCGATCTGGAACTACACCTTTCAGTGCAAGCATCAGCGACCAACATCGCAGCCATTGATTTTTATAAACAAAACTTCAACGTAAAACGTGTGGTGCTGCCTCGCGTCTTATCGATTCATCAGGTGAAGCAGCTTTCGCGCAACATCACTAGCGATGTCGAGCTAGAAGTCTTTGCTTTTGGTAGCCTTTGTATTATGTCCGAAGGCCGTTGTTATTTGTCATCATACATGACGGGTGAGTCACCAAACACTGTGGGTGCCTGTTCTCCTGCCAAATACGTTCGTTGGCAAGAAACTGATCAAGGTCTTGAGTCTCGTCTAAACAATATCCTAATTGACCGCTACTGCGCAGGAGAAAACGCAGGCTACCCTACGCTCTGTAAAGGTCGTTTTGAAACAGAAATTGATGGTGAGAAAAAATGCTATCATGCTCTGGAAGAGCCAACCAGTTTGAACACCCTTTCGATGCTGCCAGAACTGTTTGCCGCTAATGTCGCATCTGTAAAAATTGAAGGGCGCCAACGCAGTCCAGCTTACGTAGAGCAAGTCACTCGAACATGGCGAGCCGCGATTGATCGCTACCAAGCCAACCCAGAAGCTTACCAAGTTGAGGCCGCATGGGATGCGACGCTCGCAAATGTGTCGGAAGGAACGCAAACCACCCTAGGTGCTTACCACCGTAAATGGCAGTAGAGGTTAAGATGGATAACTCAATGAAATACGCACTTGGCCCACTACTCTATTTTTGGCCAAAACAAGATGTAGAAGCCTTCTACCAACAAGCAAAACAAAGCTCTGCAGACATTATTTACCTGGGTGAATCGGTTTGCTCTAAACGCAGAGAAATGAAATCAGCCCACTGGTTGGAAATCGCTAAAGACTTATCTGCCTCTGGCAAGCAAGTCGTTATCTCTACGATGGCGCTACTGGAAGCACCGAGTGAAGTAAACATCATGAAGAAGTACATCAATAACGGTGACTTCGCCATTGAGGCTAATGACGTATCGGCGGTTCAATTAGCATCAGAGCATAAAGTGCCTTTCGTCGTTGGTCCTGCAATCAATACTTATAACGCACACACGCTCAACTTATTTTTGAAGCAAGGTATGATGCGTTGGTGCATGCCTGTCGAGCTCTCTCGCGAATGGTTAAACGATACTTTAGTTCAGTGTGACGAGCTGGGTATTCGTAACAAGTTTGAAGTTGAGGTATTTAGCCACGGTTATTTACCTTTAGCGTATTCCGCTCGCTGTTTCACAGCCCGAGCTGAAAACCGAGCGAAAGACGATTGCGAAACCTGCTGTATCAAATACCCTACGGGTATCCAGGTCAGCAGCCAAGAAGGGCAAGAAGTCTTCAACCTTAACGGCATTCAAACGCAATCAGGGTATTGTTATAACCTGATCAATGACTTACCAAGCATGCAAGGGCTGGTTGATGTGGTCCGCTTAAGCCCTCTCGGTGTGAGTACACTTTCTGAGTTAGAGCATTTTCGCTCAAACGAGCACGGCGACAACCCTGAAAAACTTGAAAGCCGCCAATGCAATGGCTATTGGCATCAGCTAGCTGGCTTAGAAGTAAAAAACATTTAGCTCTCCAAAAAAGAAAAGCGAGACCCAACCTCGCTTTTCTCTATCAGCCATTGTTAACAGGCTTGCACTGTTGGCTCAGCCGAAGTTTCGTTTAGCAGCTTTTTCACGTCCCGCCACAACATACTGACCACAACTAAACTCAGCGCAATATTGGACAATGGGAAAGCCAGCCAAATGCCTGTCACGCCAAACAGTTTCGGCATAACGAACAAAAACGGCAGTTGAACCAACATGTTGCCTAGTGTCACAAACATGGCTTTGCTGCCTTTGTTTACCGATTGGTAGTACGCAGCCGCCACGACTAAAAAGCCATCTAGGAACAACGCAAACATGTGTAAACGAATCCCGATCACCGTGCTATCAATCAACTGCTGATCAGCATTGTTAAACACCGAGACCAACTCGTACGGGAAAAGGTTCATCAAACCCACAAACGCTACACCACCAAGCACAGATGTCCCCATTGCGACTTGCAGTAATTTTCTGACGTTCGCCGGGTTGCGCGCCCCGTGATTGAAGCTCACTAGAGGTTGCATACCGTTCGCGATTCCCTCTGCAATCAGATAGTAAACCGTCACGATATATCCCAAAATAGCATACGCCCCGATCAACATTGCACTTCCGTACTGAGCAAATAATGCGTTGTGCATTGCCACCATCACAGAACCGTACGCGTACATAAATAAGCTAGATGTACCGATCATTATAATCTTTGGTACAACATCAACTTGAACCTTAAAGTCACTGATTCGAAGGCGTAAGGTCGCTTTTGAAGTAAAGAAGTAACCAATACCAAGCACGGTTACCACCAATTGTGCCAGCGCTGTAGCAATGGCCGCTCCGGTTAACTCCCACCCCAACCAAGCAATAAATACGTAGTCTAATACAATATTAATGACAGCACCGATGACCATCAGCATCGTTGCTAAGTTCGGGCTGTCGTCATTGCGTAAAAGAAATGGAACCGCGATAGAGCCTAGCGTAAATACGCACGCGACAATCAGAATATGCAGATATTGCAGCGCGAGTTCAAACACTCGCCCTTCCGCCCCCTGCCAGCGAATAAATTCATCGGCAAAATAGAACAATATGGTAGCAACGACCGGCATCAATATCGCTAACAACCCCAATCCGGTTGTTAAAATACGCTTCGCGCCTTCATGATCGTTTTCTCCTTGCTTAATCGACGTTAGCGCACCAGTCCCCACGCCAATCATCATCCCTATACCAAGGATGGAACCGATGATCGGCCACGCAACATTGATCCCTGCTAATCCGTCAGCACCAACATAACGGCCAATAAAAATGCCATCAACTATTTGATATAAACCGTTCACGAGCATTGCTGCGACGGTTGGAATCGTATATTTCCAAAACTGTCTATAAATTGAGTTTTGCATGACTGCCACCAGTAGTTAGCAAAGCTAACCATTTAATTAGCAAGACTAACTAAATGGTTAAATTAAATAAAAGAAAAATGAAACACCAAAGGCTAATGCGTACAGCGGAGGCCTTTGGTTTAATTTAAAATGACTTATTGCTCAATGCTTTATTCAGTAAAGCTTGTAACTGCTCAGCTTCTTGCTGATTTAATTGTTGCATCATTTGTTCAGAGATATCTTTGTAAACCACCTGCTCCAAAGACATTTTTTCTGCGACTTCTTCTGTCAGCAATACACGCTTAGCACGGGCATCCTCATTACATGCGATGCGTTTCACCAAACCCTTTTTTTCCAAACGAACAACCATTGTCGATGCGGAAGGCTTAGTCACTTGCAACTCTTCTGCAAGATCGGTTATTCGTACACCCTCAGGGTAAACCTGAATCACACGTAAATAATCGAACTCATTAAAGCTTAGATGTGATAACGGATCTTCTTTGGCATAAACACGCCAAGCTTTGGCGCAAAAACGCTCTAAATCAATCAAGCTTTCTTCTAGTGCCATAAAATCCACCACCACTTAGTTAGCAAGGCTAACTATTTTAAATGAGTCACTCATCAAGTTCAATCATAAAAAAAGCCGCTCTCATCGAGCGGCTCTAAATCATTCAATTTCCTGCTTCTTAGCGGCCTTTAGCTTGGCCAATCTGTCTTGCTGTAATTGATCGTAGATTTGTGCCAGTTCCAAGAAGGAATACCGGTGCTCAACATAATCATAAACGTTGAACGAAATCGCGAGCTTATAAAGTGAGATGGCACTTGCGATGTCACCTTCAAGCTGATTACGCTTTCCAAGGTAGAAATACGTTTCCGTCAATCGTTCAGCTAGGCGATAGTTCTCTCTCGTTCCATCCATAATTGCTTTAAGAGCGTCTTCGTCCGAGACGTCTCGTAGCATGATAGCAACAAGAACCCATCCCCACTCTTCACTACGATCTCGTAAATAACGCTGTTGAAGATTGGCTTTTGCTTGCTCTGGATTTTGCTCAGCTTCGATGATGTACAGCCATAATGAACGAAAAGGATCCGTTGGCATTTCTTGATAGTGCTTGGTCATATCTTCTAAAGCGAGATCGATTCGGCCACCATAATACAGTGCAATCGCACGGTTGCGCTCAGCATAGGTATTATCCGGAGCCAACTCTATGGTCGAATCAAACGCTTCATAAGCCGCGTCAAACTCCCCTACTTGGGTGAAATACACCCCCAAAAGATTGAAGATATCCGGTTGAGCAGGATTCAACTGCAAAGACTGGTTAAAGTCCAAACGGGCAAGATCACGCAAACCAACGCTATCGTAGTAGCTACCGCGCTCATAATGCATTTTAGCGCGTACTTCATCACTAAGATCAGGACGTTGTAGCAACTGCGATAAACGCGCGATTTGTACTTCTTGTTGAACGCTAGGCTGAAGTGGCACCGCCATCGGTGGATATAGCCACTTTTGTGCTGATTGCTGAGAAGTATTTGCACAACCGGTCAGCGCGATAGCAACACATAAACTTGCGGTTTGAAACCATTTCACTAATTGATACTCCTGTTTGGACCGCTCAAGATTTATTTCTCTTAATGCAATATAGGCGATAACCTCGTTTGAGGTTAATGCGTCGAAATAAACCAAAAAAAGGGAGCGAAAATGCTCCCCTTTTATAACATGCTTTCAGGCCCTTAATCTAATAAAAGGCTGAAAGTCTCATTTTGTCTTACTCGTCTTTCGCAGCTGGTGCTTCAGCAGCAGCTTCTTCAGCTGGCTTTTCTACCGCTTCTTTCATGCTTAGACGTACACGGCCTTGGCGGTCGATTTCAAGAACTTTAACTTGAACTTCTTGGCCTTCAGCTAGGTAGTCAGACACTTTCTCAACACGTTTTTCTGCGATTTGAGAAATGTGTACAAGACCATCTTTGCCTGGAAGAACCGTTACGAATGCACCGAAGTCAGCTAGACGTGCAACTTTACCCGTGTAGATACGGCCAACTTCAACTTCAGCAGTGATCTCTTCGATACGGCGGATAGCTTCTTTCGCAGCAGTGCCTTCAGTTGCAGCAATCTTGATAGTACCGTCGTCTTCGATTTCGATAGTTGTACCAGTCTCTTCAGTTAGAGCTCGGATAACTGCACCACCTTTACCGATAACGTCTTTGATCTTCTCTGCGCTGATCTTCATTGTATGAATACGAGGAGCAAATTCAGAGATGTCTTCACGAGCACCAGAGATAGCTTCATCCATTACAGATAGGATGTGCTTACGTGCACCTTGAGCTTGGTTAAGCGCAATTTGCATGATCTCTTTAGTGATACCTTCGATCTTGATGTCCATTTGAAGTGCTGTGATACCAGTGTTAGTACCCGCTACTTTAAAGTCCATGTCACCTAGGTGGTCTTCGTCACCAAGGATGTCAGAAAGAACAACGAAGTCGTCGCCTTCTTTAACAAGACCCATTGCGATACCCGCAACAGAAGACTTGATTGGCACACCTGCATCCATAAGCGCAAGAGAAGTACCACATACAGAAGCCATTGAAGAAGAACCGTTAGATTCAGTGATTTCCGATACAACACGTACTGTGTATGGGAATTCATCAACAGAAGGCATTACTGCTGCGATACCGCGTTTAGCCAGTTTACCGTGACCGATTTCACGACGCTTAGGAGAACCTACAAAACCAGTTTCACCAACACAGTATGGAGGGAAGTTGTAGTGTAGTAGGAAGTGATCTTTACGCTCACCTGTTAGCTCGTCGATGATTTGAGCATCACGCTGCGTACCTAGAGTTGCCGTCACGATAGCCTGAGTTTCACCACGAGTGAATAGCGCGCTACCGTGTGTGCGAGGAAGAACACCAGTGCGTACATCTAGTGCACGAACCATGTCTTTTTCACGGCCATCAATACGAGGGTTACCCGCGATGATGCTACGACGTACAACTGTTTTCTCTAGATCATGGAAGATAGTGTGGATTTCTTTTGTATCCGCTTCAGGATCTTCAGCAAGAAGAACTTCATTTACTTCCGCAGCGATCTCATTGATACGGTCGTAACGAGCCATCTTCTCAGTGATTTTGTAAGCCTCAACAAGCTTCGCTTCTGCTAGCTCAGCAATCTTATCTTTAAGCGCTGTGTTTTCTTCAGGAGCTACCCAATCCCAAGCAGGAGTTGCCACTTCTGCTTTGAATTCGTTGATAGCTTTGATAGCGACTTGTTGTTGATCATGACCGTAAACAACCGCTGCTAGCATTTCTTCTTCAGTTAGGTTGTCCGCTTCTGATTCAACCATCAGTACGGCTGATTCTGTACCAGCAACAACAAGATCAAGCTTAGAAGTTTCTAGTTCAGTTTGGCTAGGGTTAAGTACAAGCTGACCATCGATATGACCAACACGCGCCGCACCGATAGGGCCGTTGAATGGAATGCCAGAGATAGCAAGAGCAGCAGAAGTACCGATCATTGTAACGATATCTGGCTGAACATCTGGGTTTACAGACATTACTGTCGCGATAACCTGAACTTCGTTTTTAAACGCGTCTGGGAATAGCGGACGGATTGGACGGTCGATTAGACGAGCTGTTAGCGTTTCGCCTTCAGAAGGACGACCTTCACGCTTGAAGAAGCCGCCTGGGATTTTACCCGCAGCGTAAGTACGCTCTTGGTAGTTAACCGTTAGTGGGAAGAAGTCTTGACCTGCAACGGCTTCTTTTTTACCTACAACAGATACGAATACAGACGTATCATCCATTGTGACCATAACTGCTGCTGTAGCTTGACGTGCAATAACGCCAGTTTCTAAAGTAACTGTGTGGTTACCGTACTGGAACGTTTTAACAACTGGTTTTTCGAACATTGTTATTCCTTGTTTCTAATCTTCCTTTAGTGCTTAAAGAAATCTTAGATGTGTTAATTGACACTCAAGGCATTACGAATCGCGACTAGTAAAAAGAAACTCGGAAATTCCTTTTGAATAGTCGCGACCTTTTGGTCGACGTGGTTGACTGTAATGCTATGAGCTTTGAGAAAACCTCTTACGAGGTTTAGCCGCCAGTATTATAACGGCATAAGTCTAATTTGGCTAAATTTAGGCAACAAAAAAGGGGCATAAAGCCCCTTTTTAGACAAACTGCTATGCAGTCGCTGATTAGCGACGTAGGCCTAGACGTTTGATTAGGTCTTGGTAGCGAGCTAGGTTTTTACCTTTTAGGTAATCTAGAAGCTTACGACGACGAGAAACCATGCGTAGAAGACCACGACGGCTGTGGTGATCGCCTTTGTGCGCTTTGAAGTGACCTTGTAGGTGGTTGATAGAAGCTGTAAGTAGAGCTACTTGAACTTCTGGTGAACCAGTGTCGCCTTCGCCTTGTGCGTATTCTGCAACGATTGCTGCTTTAGTTTCTGCATTCAGAGACATAATTCTCTCCTAATAAGAGTAGGTTTAAAGTTGTAGCAGCCAATCTCTGATTCAGCCGCTACGCGAAGCGCGGATTATAGGGAAATTTCCTATCTCGTGCAATATAAAAATACCGACACTCAGGTCGGTATTTTCAATCATTTACTTGGATGCGACGTCATCTCGAAACACAACCAATCGCTTAGGAGCGATTTTGCCATCTTCGTTCATTTCGCCAACGCCAATAAACAAACGCTCTTCACCCATGGTAAGGCGAAGTGAGCCTTCGGTAGGCGCACCAAATACTTGAACAGGTTGCCCATGCTGAACCATATCCGCCAGTTCAGGCACTAAGTTGACTTCTGGTAAGTCTTCTACCGCTGTATCCATTGGTAACAGCAATGGGTCCAGTAGTTCTCGAGGAGCGCGTTCTTCACGGTGTGCTTGCTCTAGTAACTCATTCAGTTGCTCAAGTGTCACCATCTTCTCGTAAAGGTATTTCGCAACACCAGTGCGTCGAAGCATAGTTACGTGCGCACCACAACCTAACATTTCGCCTAGGTCATCCACGATGGTACGAATGTAGGTGCCTTTTGAGCAATGAACTTCCATCTCGACTTCATCGCCTTCAAAACGGTGAAGAACAATCTCGTATACCGTGATCTTACGAGATTCACGCGGAACTTCGATGCCTTTGCGAGCGTATTCATACAAGGGTTTCCCTTGATATTTCAACGCTGAAAACATGGAAGGTACTTGATCAGATTCGCCACGGAACTTCTCAATGCACGCTTCTAGCTTGTCTAACGTAACATCGATTGGACGTGTATCTACGACTTCACCATCCGAGTCAGACGTGTTGGTACGTTCACCAAGCTTTGCGATCACACGGTAGCGTTTATCAGAATCTAGAAGAAACTGAGAAAACTTCGTCGCTTCACCCAAGCAAATTGGCAGCATGCCTGTCGCTAATGGGTCCAAGGCACCAGTGTGGCCTGCTTTCTCAGCAAAGTAGATTCGCTTTACTTTTTGCAGTGCATCATTGGAAGAGATGCCTGTTGGTTTGTCCAACAGTATAACGCCATTAATTGGACGACCTTTACGACGACGAGCCATTATTCTTCGTCCTCACGACCAGAGTCTTTTTGCTTTTTCTTGTCTGAGCTTACCACTTCAGACACTAGGTTAGACATACGCATACCTTCAACAAGCGTATTGTCATAATGGAAGCGGATTTCTGGCGTTAGACGTAGGCGAATGCGCTTACCTAACATCATGCGAATGTGCACTTCGTGCTCGCGTAGTGCAGCTAGACATGATTCTGGTGTTTGCTCACCCACACATAGGAAGGTTACAAATACTTTTGCGTAAGCAAGGTCACGAGAAACTTCTACGTCTGAGATCGTCACCATGCCAAGGCGAGAGTCACGAACTTCACGTTGAAGGATCATCGCTAGTTCTTTTTGCAGCTGCTGTGCAACGCGCTGCGTGCGGCTAAATTCTTTTGACATATCTTTACTCTTATATAGAAAGAATGGGGGGTTGGTCAAAGCCAGCCCCCCATGGTGTATTCAACAACCAATTACTACTTATCTTTCAAAGACAATATTAGTAATTTTAGTCAATTAGTCTAGAGTACGTTTAATTTCAACGATTTCGAAGACTTCGATTTGGTCACCAACGCGAACATCATTGTAGTTCTTAACGCCGATACCACATTCGTAGCCATTCTTAACTTCTTGAACGTCATCTTTGAAACGACGTAGTGACTCTAGTTCACCTTCGTAAATAACAACGTTATCACGTAGTACACGGATTGGGTTGTTACGCTTGATCACACCTTCTGTAACCATACAACCAGCGATAGCGCCCAGTTTCGGTGACTTAAACACGTCACGAACTTCAGCAAGACCAATGATCTCTTGCTTGAATTCTGGAGCAAGCATACCGCCCATTGCTTGTTTCACTTCGTCAATCAATTGGTAAATGATTGAGTAGTAACGTAAGTCAACAGCTGCGGCTTCTACAGCACGGCGAGCAGAAGCATCTGCACGAACGTTAAAGCCAAGGATGATTGCGTTTGAAGCTTCCGCTAGTACTACGTCAGTTTCCGTAATACCACCAACACCAGAACCAACGATGTTCACTTTAACTTCGTCAGTAGATAGCTTAACTAGTGAGTCTGCGATTGCTTCTACAGAACCTTGAACGTCTGCTTTAAGTACAACGTTAAGTTCAGCAACTTCACCAGCAGTCATGTTAGAGAACATGTTCTCTAGTTTAGATTTCTGCTGACGAGCAAGTTTCACTTCACGGAACTTACCAGCACGGTAGTTAGCGACTTCACGCGCTTTACGCTCGTCACGAACTACTGTTGCTTCATCACCTGAAGATGGTACACCTGAAAGACCTAGGATCTCTACAGGGATAGATGGGCCAGCCGAAGTAATTTCTTTACCTAGCTCATCACGCATTGCACGAACACGGCCGTATTCTTGACCACAAAGAACGATGTCGCCTTTGTTTAGTGTACCTGATTGAACAAGTACTGTTGCAACTGGACCACGACCTTTATCTAGGCGAGATTCAACAACAACACCAGATGCCATGCCTTCAGCTACAGCTGTAAGTTCAAGAACTTCAGACTGAAGAAGGATTGCTTCTAGAAGACCATCGATGTTTGTACCCTGTTTAGCAGAGATGTGAACGAACATGTTCTCACCGCCCCACTCTTCAGGAATAACGTCGTATTGAGCAAGCTCGTTCTTAACGTTATCTGGGTTCGCGTCTTCTTTATCGATCTTGTTCACAGCAACAATTAGAGGAACGCCTGCCGCTTTCGCGTGCTGAATCGCTTCTACTGTTTGTGGCATTACGCCATCGTCTGCTGCAACTACAAGAACAACGATATCTGTCGCTTGAGCACCACGAGCACGCATTGCAGTAAACGCTGCGTGTCCAGGAGTATCAAGGAACGTGATCATGCCATTGTCTGTTTCAACGTGGTACGCACCAATGTGCTGAGTAATACCACCCGCTTCGCCAGAAGCAACGTGTGTGCGACGGATGTAGTCAAGTGTTGACGTTTTACCGTGGTCAACGTGACCCATGATAGTAACAACTGGAGCACGTGGAACTGCTTCCGCGTTAGTGTCACGGTCAGATAGTACCGCTTCTTCCAGTTCGTTCTCTTTACGAAGAACTACTTTATGGCCCATTTCTTCAGCAACAAGTTGTGCTGTTTCTTGGTCGATCACTTGGTTGATAGTCGCCATAGCGCCCATCTTCATCATTACTTTGATAACTTCTGTCGCTTTAACCGACATCTTGTTAGCAAGTTCTGATAGAACGATCGTTTCGCCAATTACAACGTCTTGCTTAGCAACCGTTGCTGACTTATCAAAGCCATGCTGCATTGAAGTCGGTTTAGCAAGTTTGCCTTTACGACCTCTACCGCCACGTTGGTTGTTACGGCCACCGCGAGCTTGGTCGTCTTTACCTGAAGCTTTTTTCTTCTTACGACGACCGCTCTCTACTTTGCGATCTGCTTCATCTTCGGCTTCACGTGCGTATTGTGAAGTCGTTACATGGTAATCTGTATCTTCCATATCACCCTTTTTCTCTTCTGCAGCAGACCAACGCTCTTTATTCTTTTCAGCCAATTCGCGAGCTTCTTCAAGCTTGCGCTGACTTTCCTCTTCAGCCTTACGCTTAGCTTCTTCTTCCTGACGACGTTTAAGCTCGTCGGCCTCTTTTCGCGCTGCTTCTTGCTTAATTTTCTCTTCAGCATCACGCTTTGCTTTTTCTTCAGCATTGCGTTGTGCATTCGTATCTACGTCTCGCTTCGCTTTTTCTTCAGCTTCACGTTTCGCTTTTTCTTCCGCTTCACGTTTTGCAGCTTCTTCAGCTTCACGTTTTGCAGCTTCTTCAGCTTCACGTTTTGCAGCTTCTTCTGCTGCACGTTTTGCTGCTTCTTCTGCTTCACGTTGTGCTGCTTCTTCAGCTTCACGTTTCGCTTCATCTTCAATTGTGCTGCGCTTCACGTATGTACGTTTTTTGCGCACCTCAACCTGAACATTCTTACTCTTACCACCACCCGCGTTCACACTAAGTGTACTACGAGTTTTACGCTGAAGCGTAAGGCGAGTCGGCTCTGAATCACCTGATTTATCACCGTGTTCTTTCTTTAGATGAGATAGAAGCTTCTGCTTCTCTTCATCAGTAACATTGTCAGAGCTCGCCTTTTTAATGCCAGCGTCAGCAAGTTGTTCAATCAAGCGGTCGACTGGCGTACCAATCTCATCACTCAGTGCTTTAACTGTTAATTGTGTCATGCCGCTTCCTCCTTGCCGAAAATTATGCTTCTTCGCCGAACCAACAGATGTTACGTGCGGCCATAATTAGCTCACCTGCACGTTCTTCGGTCAGGCCTTCGATACCTTCTAAATCGTCAATACCTTGGTCAGCAAGATCTTCCAGTGTCGCTACACCTTTCGCTGCCAATTTAAATGCCATCTCACGCTCAAGACCTTCAAGTGCAAGCAGATCTTCAGCTGGTTCTAGACCTTCAAAAGACTCTTCTTGTGCTAGTGCGATCGTCGTTAGTGCATCTTTTGCACGTCCACGAAGCTCTTCGATTAGTTCTTCATTCAAACCATCGATTTCTAGTAGCTCGTTAACTGGCACGTATGCGATTTCTTCTAGCGTTGAGAAACCTTCTTCAACAAGAAGTTGAGCGAAGTCTTCTTCAATATCTAGGTACTTCATGAAGTTTTCAATAGATGCTTGTGATTCTTCAGCGTGTTTCTTCTGAAGATCAGCAACTGTCATAACATTCAGTTCCCAACCTGTTAGTTGAGATGCTAGACGCACGTTTTGACCGTTACGACCGATAGCTTGCGCTAGGTTGTCAGCTTCAACTGCGATGTCCATTGAGTGTGCATCCTCATCAACGATGATAGAAGCAACATCAGCTGGCGCCATTGCGTTGATAACGAATTGAGCAGGGTTATCATCCCAAAGCACGATATCGATGCGCTCACCACCAAGTTCGCCTGAAACAGCTTGTACACGTGCACCACGCATACCAACACACGCACCTACAGGGTCGATACGTTTGTCATTTGTTTTGACAGCGATCTTAGCGCGAGAACCAGGATCACGTGCTGCGCCTTTCAGCTCAATAATATCTTCAGCGATTTCAGGCACTTCAACACGGAACAGTTCTGCCAACATTTCTGGCTTAGAACGAGTGATGAACAATTGGAAACCACGTGCTTCAGGCGCGACTTTGTAAAGAAGACCACGTACGCGGTCGCCTGGACGGAAGTTTTCACGAGGAAGTTGGTCATCACGTAGGATTACCGCTTCAGCGTTGTTACCAAGGTCAAGTACGATTGTGTCGCGGTTTACTTTTTTCACAACGCCAGTGATTAGATCACCTTCATTGTCGATGAACTGCTCAACGATTTGTGCACGTTCAGCTTCACGAACTTTTTGTACGATAACTTGCTTAGCCGTTTGAGTCGTAATACGGTCAAACGTTACTGATTCGATTTCGTCTTCTACGTAGTCGCCAAGCTCGATTGAGTCATCTTCGTACTGTGCTGCTTCTAGTGAGATCTCTTTTGTAGGGTTCTCAACATCATCAACAACTAACCAACGACGGTAAGTCACAAACTCACCAGTTTTACGGTCAATGGCAACACGTACGTCGATTTCGATTTCGTATTTTTTCTTTGTAGAAGTTGCTAGAGCAATCTCAAGAGCCTCAAAGATACGCTCACGAGGTACCGCTTTTTCGTTCGATACCGCTTCTGCTACCGCTAAAATTTCTTTACTCATTGTATTTAGCCTCTAAGCTTAAACTTTTTTAGGGAACTAAAATTTAGGGATCAGGTTAGCTTTGGAAATGTTACTTAGAGCAAACTCTTCTTGCTGACCGTCTACAGTAATTGTCACTGTTTCGCCATCAACGCCGTGGATAATACCTTTCCACTTACGACGGTTTGCTACAGCCATTTTCAATACGATGCTGACCTCGTGACCAATAAATTGCTCGTAATGTGCTGCTTTAAAAAGTGGTCTTTCTAAACCTGGAGAAGACACTTCTAGGCTGTAAGCAACAGAAATTGGATCTTCAACGTCTAAAACCGCACTAACTTGGTGGCTAACTTCTGCACAGTCGTCCACGTTAATACCATTTTCATGGTCAATGTAGATGCGTAACGTTGAGTGCGCGCCTGCACGAATGAATTCTAATCCAACCAACTCATAGCCTGATGCCTCTACTGGTGCTTCAAGCATTTCAGTAAGTTGTCTTTCTAAACCAGTCATTTAACCACTCCAGAAACAAAAAAAGGGCTCAGAGCCCAATCAAAAAACCAAGCAGTCTCTGAGCTATTTCAAAAAGCTCAGATAACAAAAAACCCCGATAGTCGGGGTTTTATGCTGCTGGACCCTGATACGTTAAGAATAGCCAACAAATGCTTCTCTTAACTCGTAGTGTGGTTAGCACTACGCAAACTTGCCAATCTACGATTTCTTCTTAAAGAAAGAGATTGGTTGCGGGGGCCGGATTTGAACCGACGACCTTCGGGTTATGAGCCCGACGAGCTACCAAGCTGCTCCACCCCGCGTCCGACTTGCTGAGCATTATACTCGCAAACAAGTGATTTACAAGTTTGTAAATACATGGTGCCGAGAGAGGGACTCGAACCCTCACACCTAAGGCACTAGCACCTCATGCTAGCGTGTCTACCAATTTCACCATCTCGGCATCAAAACCTTACAGCTTATTGAGGAATTTCATCACCCGCAGGGGCTGGAACTTCACTCGCTGCATCCTTAACTTGTTCAACAACTGGTTGACCTAATGTTGGGTCTACCCATTGTGATTCAATCTTGTGCGTAGACATACGACCAAGCAACAAGCTAACGATAAAGAATACGGTTGCTAAAATAGCAGTTGTTCGGGTTAAGAAATTACCTGAGCCGCCAGCACCAAACACTGTGTTTGAAGCACCAGCACCGAACGAGGCTCCCATATCTGCGCCTTTACCTTGTTGAATCAACACAAGGCCAATCACACCAAGCGCTGCCAACAGGTAAATCACAAGTAGAACTGAAAACATTTTTTCCACCTATGTTCCAAATTGTTGAGCCAGCGCCGTTCAAGAGAATAAATCATAATTGAACAAGGCTAGCGACCTCCTAACGGGAGGCGGAGCAATACTAGCGAAAGCCGGTAACGCTGACAAGGGAAAATTAGTAAAAAATCAATGCCAATGCGCTAAGCGCTCAAAAAAAGGGCAAAAGATGCCCTTTTCATTCACTGCACACTTTAACGCAATGATTAACAACTTGCTTTTACAGCTTCGGCAATTTTCAATGCAGAGCTTTGAACTAGCTCGCCATCCTCACCTTCCACCATAACGCGAATCAAAGGCTCTGTGCCAGATTTACGCAGCAATACACGTCCTTTATCACCCAGCGTCGCTTCTACTTCGGCGACGGCGTTTAGTACTGCTTGAGCTTCAAGAGGATTACTTTCCCCTGCAAAGCGGACATTTTCTAGAACCTGAGGATACAACGTCATGCCTTGCGATAGCTCATGCAAAGACATATCGCTGCCAACTACAGAAGCCAGCACTTGCAGTGCTGCAACAATCGCATCGCCCGTGGTGACTTTATCTAATAAGATCACATGGCCTGAGTTTTCAGCACCAATTTTCCAGCCTTTTTCTAGCAGTTGTTCCATGACATAACGGTCACCAACAGCGGCACGTACGAATGGAATGCCTAGCTGCTTTAAGCCATTTTCCATGCCCAAGTTAGTCATCAACGTACCAACTACACCACCCTTTAGCTCACCACGACGAAGAGCATCACGAGCAATAATGTAAGCGATTTGGTCGCCATCGACTTTGTTGCCAAGGTGGTCGACCATAATGATACGGTCACCATCACCATCAAATGCTAAACCAAGGTGCGCTTGCTCTTCAACGACACGCTTTTGAAGCGCACGAACATCTGTTGCGCCCACTTCTTCATTAATGTTGATGCCGTTAGGCTCTACGCCCATTGCAATAACTTCTGCGCCAAGCTCTTTGAAGACATTTGGAGCAATGTGGTACGTTGCACCGTGCGCACAATCTACCACGATTTTAAAGTTTGCAAGACTCAATTCAGATGGGAAAGTACTCTTACAGAATTCGATGTAACGGCCTGCAGCGTCATTTAGACGAGTGGCTTTACCAAGTTCTGCAGACTCAACACATTCAATGTCTTTATCCAGCTCAGCTTCAATCGCCAACTCGATATCGTCAGGTAACTTAGTACCTTCAGAAGAAAAGAATTTAATGCCGTTGTCGTAATATGGGTTATGCGATGCAGAAATCACAATCCCCGCCTCTGCGCGGAAAGTTTGAGTTAAATATGCCACTGCTGGGGTTGGCATTGGACCAGTAAATGTTGCTTTAAGTCCCGCTGCAGCAAGGCCTGCTTCTAATGCAGATTCAAGCATATAACCGGAGATACGCGTATCTTTACCTATAATAACTTTCTTTGTGCCTTGTTTTGCTAGTACACGACCAGCAGCCCAGCCAAGCTTAAGTACGAAGTCCGGAGTGATTGGGTATTGTCCTACTTTACCGCGCACACCGTCAGTACCAAAGTAACGTCTTTTATTCGACATAAACTTTCCTTTATTATTTTTAAATATTGTTTTTCGTCATCTCAACAACTTTCATTGCTTCGATTGTCTCTTCAAAGTCATGCACACGAATGATCTGCGCGCCTTTCATTGCTGCAATCGTAGCGCAAACGACACTCGCATTTGTACATTCAGCCGCAGGCTTATCCAACAATTTAAAAATCATTGATTTACGAGACATGCCAGCCAAAATTGGCAGGCCGAATTCATGAAACTTTTCAAGATGAGCGAGCATATGATAATTGTGTTCTATCGTTTTGCCAAAGCCAAATCCAGGATCGAGAATCAGTTGAGATTTATCAATCCCTGCTGCTTCACATGCCGCGATACGTTCTTCTAGAAAGGCAGATACGTCGCTCATCACATCATCATAATGAGGTGCAACTTGCATGGTTCTAGGTTGACCTTTCATATGCATCAGACAAATTGGAAGCTTTGCTTCTGCTGCGACTTCGAGAGCACCAGGTTCTTGCAAAGATCGAATGTCATTGATCAAATCTGCACCAGCATCAATAGCTTGACGCATAACTTCCGCTTTACTGGTATCGACCGAAATCCACACATCGTACTTTTCACGAATGGCCTTGATTACTGGGACAACACGTCGAAGTTCTTCTTCTAAAGACACATCTGGCGCGCCAGGCCTTGTCGACTCCCCACCAACATCAACAATGCTTACACCAGCCTTTATCATTTTATCAACTTGAGCAAGGGCGAGTTCAATCGAGTTGTATTTACCACCATCCGAAAAGGAATCCGGAGTCACATTTAGAATGGCCATAACATGTGGACGGGAAAGATCTAAAGATTTGTTATTTGCTGTAATCATCATCATAAACACAAAAACCCCGAGATAACTCGGGGTTTATTATTATCAACACTCTTTATTCAGAGTCTTTCTTTTCAGGCGCTTCGCTAGAAGTCGCTTCTGGAGAGCTAGACTTTTCTGCATCTTTCGCAGCGTCCGTTGCTTCTTCTTTAACTTCTGGCTTTGCTTGAGGCTTCTCGCTGTCTTCAGGTTTGCTAGTTGAGTTATCACTCCAACCCGCAGGCTCACGAATTTCAGCTTTGCGCTCCATTAAATCATCAATTTGACGAGCATCAATGGTTTCATACTTCATCAGCGCATCTTTCATCGCATGCATGATATCCATGTTTTCTTGAAGAATCTTCTTCGCACGGTCATAGTTGCGGTCAATGATTTGACGAACTTCATCATCAATCAGCTTCGCCGTATCATCAGATACATGCTTAGTCTGAGTCACGCTACGACCAAGGAACACCTCACCTTCATCTTCTGCATACAGTAGAGGACCAAGCTTTTCAGAGAAACCCCATTGAGTAACCATCTTACGAGCAATATCAGTTGCACGTTCAATATCGTTTGACGCGCCTGTTGAGACTTTATCAGCACCGTAGATAAGCTCTTCCGCTAGACGACCACCGTACAAGCTAGAGATCATAGACTCTAGATGCTGGCGAGACATGCTGACACGGTCTTGCTCTGGTAGGTACATAGTCACACCCAACGCGCGACCGCGTGGAATGATCGACACCTTGTACACTGGATCGTGCTCAGGTACTAAACGACCAACAATTGCGTGACCCGCTTCGTGATAAGCCGTTGACTCTTTTGTCTCTTCAGACATAACCATTGAACGGCGCTCGGCACCCATCATGATTTTGTCTTTCGCTAATTCGAATTCAACCATAGAAACGTTACGCTTGTTACCGCGCGCAGCAAATAGCGCCGCTTCGTTGACTAGGTTTGCTAAATCAGCACCAGAGAAGCCTGGTGTACCACGAGCGATTAGAGAAGGCTCTACGTCACCTGCTAGAGGGACTTTACGCATGTGTACTTTTAGAATCTGCTCACGACCACGTACATCTGGCAATCCAACCACTACTTGGCGGTCAAAACGACCAGGACGTAGCAACGCTGGGTCAAGAACGTCTGGACGGTTAGTTGCAGCGATTACGATGATACCTTCGTTACCTTCGAAACCATCCATCTCTACTAGCATTTGGTTTAGTGTTTGCTCACGTTCATCGTGACCACCACCAACACCAGCACCACGCTGACGACCTACCGCATCGATTTCATCGATGAAGATAATACAAGGCGCTGCTTTCTTAGCTTGTTCGAACATGTCACGTACACGAGATGCACCGACACCCACAAACATTTCTACGAAATCTGAACCCGAGATGGTAAAAAATGGTACTTTTGCTTCACCAGCAATGGCTTTCGCTAGAAGCGTTTTACCCGTACCAGGAGGACCAACCATTAACACACCAGTAGGAATCTTACCGCCCAGTTTTTGGAAGCGGCTTGGATCACGCAAGTAGTCCACCAGCTCTTTCACGTCTTCTTTTGCTTCGTCACAACCAGCGACGTCAGCAAAAGTTGTCTTGATTTGTTCTTCGCTCATCATTCGAGCTTTGCTCTTACCAAAAGACATGGCGCCTTTACCGCCGCCGCCTTGCATTTGACGCATGAAGAAAATCCATACACCAATCAGTAAGATCATTGGGAACCAAGAAATGAAAATAGTACCAAGCAAGCTTTGCTCTTCTGGAGGCGTGCCCTGTACTTTCACGTTTTGGTTAATTAGGTCATCTAGAAGCTTTTGGTCATACACTGGCATGTAAGTGACCATTTTGGCACCGCCGCCACGACGAACAAAGCTAATTTCACCGTCTTTAAAAGTTGCTTCTTGAATCTGGCCTTGGCCAACTTCCTGTACAAACGTGGTGTAATCCACGGTTCTGCCATTGCTTTCTCCAGGGCCAAAGCTCTGGAATACCGACATCAATACGACGGCGATAACAAGCCACAGAATTAAATTTTTTGCCATGTCACTCAAGGTGTAAGCCTCTCGATAACTAATTGTAATTAAAGGTAGGGTACTACAGTTCATTCACTGTAGCTATAGTGTTAACACGCTCTCAAGAGAGCAAAATGGTTAACCTTTGTAACCAGTGGCTACAACAAAGACTTCTCGAGAGCGAGCTCGCGATGAGTCTGGTTTTCTAATTTTTACGGCTTTAAACATGTCTCGGACTTCTTTCACATACTGATCGAAGCCTTCCCCCTGGAAAACCTTTACGACAAAGCTACCATTAGGCGCTAGAACTTGTCGACACATATCTAAAGCCAATTCAACTAAATACATAGCACGAGGTTGGTCAACAGAGTTATTTCCCGCAATATTAGGTGCCATGTCAGACATTACTACGTCTACCATTGAAGGTTGGATTCTTTCTAGCAAAGCTTCCAATACTGCATCATCGCGAAAGTCGCCTTGTAAAAAGCTGACACCTGCAATCGGGTCCATAGGAAGCAAATCACACGCAATGATCTGACCACTGTCTCCTACTATCTTAGCAGCATATTGAGACCACCCGCCCGGTGCCGCACCCAAATCGACGACTGTCATCCCAGGCTTTAACAATTTATCTTTCGTTTGAATCTCATCGATCTTGAAATAAGCACGTGAGCGATAGCCTTTTTTACGAGCCTCATTCGCGTATTTATCATCAAAGTGTTCTTTCAACCAACGACCAGAACTAGCCGAATGTTTTTGTTTACTCATTTTAATCCCAACAAGGCGCAAATTGGAGCTATTGTTTTAATAGGCGCTACCTATTACTCAATAAATTATAGTCTTCAGCAATAGATGGCGTTAAAATAGCTTTTTTCAACCCTTATTTTAAAGAAAATTGGCCGCGTAATGAACCTAAGCACCAAACAAAAGCAGCACCTTAAAGGCCTAGCTCACAGTTTAAAACCTGTCGTGCTAATGGGCGCAAATGGACTTACAGAAGCCGTGCTAGCAGAAATTGAAATCGCTCTTAACCATCACGAACTGATCAAAGTAAAAGTTGCTTCAGAAGATCGTGAAACAAAACAGCTAATCATCGACGCTATCGTACGTGAGACGGGCGCAGAAAAAGTTCAGACTATTGGTAAAGTGCTTGTGCTGTACCGCCAGTCTGAAGAGCGTAAAATCGAAATCCCTCGTAAGTAATTCTACTTACGTTGCTGAAGAAAAAAGGTCGCCATTGGCGACCTTTTTGCGTTTTATTGGAGTAACAGACTACTCTCAACGACTTAGATGTACTCTACTCGGTCGATTTCGAAGTCTTTCGCGCCACCCGGAGTTTGAATAGCAACCTCATCGCCTTCCATCTTACCGATCAAGCCACGAGCAATTGGTGAGCTTACTGAAATACGGCCAGCTTTAATGTCTGCTTCGTCATCACCAACAATTTGGTATGTTTTTTCTTCTTCGGTGTCGATGTCAATCAAGGTTACGGTTGAACCAAAAATAACTTTACCCGTGTTCTCCATCTTCGTTACATCAATTACTTGAGCAACTGACAGTTTGTATTCAATGTCACGGATTTGTGCTTCACAGATACCCTGCTCTTCTCGAGCGGCGTGATATTCTGCGTTCTCTTTTAAATCACCTAACTCACGAGCTTCAGCGATTGCCTCTGAAATTTGAGGACGTAGTTTAAGTAGACGATCGAGTTCTGCACGTAGCTTTTGCTCGCCACGTAGTGTCATTGGAACTTTTTCCATTTTATAACCTCAAGCCCAAATGGGTCTTTGGACAAAAAAAAGCCCACCCTGCCATAGGGCTGGGTAGTGCGCTTAAAGATGTATTTCATTTAGTGTAAACAAACTCCCGGACGAAATCATCTTAATTCGAAAGGCTGTAAGACTATGCATTTTCGGCATAATGATATAAGTCACTTTTAGAACGATTCTAGAGTGCATCACTGTCGCAATTTGTTGAAAAACAACACTGTTCATTACACCAAAAACATCAAAAAAGATAAAAACTAATCAATGTCAGACGAATGTTATAGCCACAAAATATCATTTAAAACAAAAAGTTAAATCAAAATACAGAACAATCGAACAGTGTTCATCGATACGATTTATATCATTTTACTAACTCATACGGAAACTTTAGCAGTAAAACATGTCCAGCGAGTTGTTAGATCAAAGGCTTACAAGGGCGAATTATACCGCTCATTGGCCGATTATAGACCAACAACTTGTGAGAGATTACCTCTCCCCCATACAACAATGATTATGGACAGCTAACTAGGACAAATAAGATGAAAAAGACTCTAATTGCTCTTTCTGTATCTGCAGCAGCTATGGCAACTGGCGTAAACGCAGCTGAACTTTACAACCAAGACGGCACTTCTCTAGAAATGGGCGGCCGTGCTGAAGCACGTCTATCTATGAAAGATGGCGACGCTCAAGACAAATCTCGCATCCGTCTAAACTTCCTTGGTAAACAAGAGATCAATGACAACCTATACGGTGTTGGTTTCTGGGAAGGTGAATTTGAGACTGCTCAAAACGGTACTGTAGACGGCGACGACAAGAGCGATCTAGAAACTCGTCTTGCTTACGCTGGTCTTGGCGGTGCTTACGGTGAGTTCGCATACGGTAAAACTGAAGGTGCACTAGGCGTTATCACTGACTTCACAGATATCATGGCTTACCACGGTAACTCTGCAGCAGACAAACTAGCTGTAGCAGACCGTACAGACAACATGATGGCTTACAAAGGTCAATTCGAAAACCTAAGTGTTAAAGCAAGCTACCGCTTCGCTGACCGTGTAGAACAAAACGGTGAATACTCTGATAACAAACAAGACGGCTACTCTCTATCAGCTATCTACGCTGTAGCAGACACTGGTCTTGAGCTTGGTGCTGGTTACGCAGACCAATACGATGCAAACGAGTACATGCTAGCTGCATCTTACACAATGTCTGATCTTTACTTCGCTGGTATCTTCACAGATGGCGAAAAAATGACTGACACATTCAACAACACTGTTGATTACACTGGTTACGAACTAGCGGGTGCTTACACGCTAGGTCAAACAGTATTCACAACGACGTACAACAATGCAGAAACTGACAACGAGACTTCTGCAAACAACTTCGCTGTTGATGCTTCTTACTACTTCAAACCTAACTTCCGCGGTTACGTTTCTTACAACTTCAACCTAATTGACGCTGGCGATAAGTTCGGCTCAACTAGCGGTAAGACAGTTGCGAACAAGATCGATGCTGAAGACGAGCTAGCTCTAGGTCTACGTTACGACTTCTAATTCCGGTCTTTGACTAGAATATCGAATGCCCGCTTCAAGCGGGCATTTTTTATACTCCATTTTAAGCCGCGCGCCTTTCTCTCATGTCTCATTCCTGATGACATATAAAGCATTTCTTTAGTTACCTAGCATATTGAAAGGACTTGCGTATACTCAATCACATAACTCACCTTAGAAAGTATCATTATGCGTTTACGTTGGCCCTTGCTCATATTCTCTTCATTACTTTCTGCTTTTTCACAAGCGTACCCTCATCAAGAAGTGTTGCCGGAAGGCTCTCGCATCAGTTTAGTCGCGGAAAAACTCAGTGAGAATGCTGAACTTGACGGTGTTCATCCTACCGAACAATTATTCCCACCAGCCAGTACATTAAAAATCGTCACAGCATTAGCGGCGAAGTTAGAGCTGGGTGATAACTTCCGCTTTCGAACCAAGCTAGAAGCGTCGAGCTCAGACGCAGTGATTTACTTTGTCGGCGATCCAACGCTCCAAACCAACGATTTAAAATCACTTCTTACCCTAGCCAAGAAAAATGGTTTAAAACGTATTGACGGTGACTTATGGCTCGATAACAGCGCATTCACTGGTTACAACCGTGCAGTAGGCTGGCCGTGGGATATCTTGGGAGTTTGCTACAGCGCTCCGGCATCGACCATCACACTCAATAACAACTGTGTGCAGGCTTCTATCTATACGCAAAAAGACGGTGGGACTCGAGTCTACGTACCTGAGCATCAACCTATTCGTGTAACAAGTACTGTCGAGACCGTTTCTAAAACCATTAAGAAAAGTCGTCATTGCGATTTAGGCTTAGTCGCAAACCCTGATAACAACTACAAACTAACTGGATGCTTAGTTGAGAGGGAGAAACCATTGCCACTTAAATTTGCCGTTCAAGATCCCGAACTTTATACCAGCCATAGATTGGCAGCTTTGCTTAAGCAGCTCAATATTGAGTTGTCAGGAAAGATTAGGATCGGCTCGGCTCCGGAAAAACAGCGCAAGCTAATCGCCATGCATCAATCAGAAGCATTACCAGACATTCTGGAAGAGATGCTTAAAAACTCTGATAACTTGATTGCAGATACATTAACCAAAACACTTGGCGCTAAGTTTTTTGTTCAGTCAGGTAGCTTTGCCAACGGTACAGAGGCGATCAAGCAGATCATTTTCGCCAACACTGGTATTGATATTCGTAATGCGCGCCTGGAAGACGGCTCAGGACTTTCGCGAAACAACCGTATTTCCGCCACCAAAATGGCGGAAATTCTTCGTTATATTTGGAAGCACGAAGACGAGCTTAAACTGATCGCCATCATGCCGAAGTCAGGTGAGTCAGGCACACTAAAGTACCGACAAAGTATGCGAAAGTTGCCAATTAAAGGACAATTGATCGCCAAAAGCGGCTCCCTCTACGGAACTTACAACATGGCCGGATATGGCTTGGATAAAAATGGTCAACCTAATACCGTTTTTGTTCAGTTTGTTTCAGACTACTTCCCAGAAAAAAGGGACGATAACAAACCTGTCATCGCCCCTATTACACATTTTGAGCAGCTTTTTTACAATGATATTGTGAACTTTAGTCAGGCAATACCTAAGAAATAGTTCACCACGTTAAAGTAAATCCACATTCCTGAAATATCGACGATAGACGCAAGAACTGGACTCACCAATACGGCTGGGTCCAACTTGCAAGCTCGTGCAATAATTGGCAACAGCCCGCCCAATGTTGTAGAAATGGTGACTTGAATGAACAGCGCAACTGCTATTGCCAGTGCGATATCGGTAAGTTCAAAGCCCCCTGTAGATTGACCGGCACTAAATAACATAATGCGTCCAATCATCACGATAGCGATAGCTAACGCAATAAATAGAGCAACGCGGCTCTCTTTCCACAAAACCTCTAGCCATTGGCGTTTTTTTAGCTCTCCAGTTGCAAGAGCACGAATCACCAAAGTTGCAGCTTGTGTTCCTGTATTACCACCAGCCGCAGCGATCACAGGCATGTACACCGCAAGCAAAACGAGCTGGCTAAGGGTGTCCTCATACTGAGCAATGATCAAACCCGACACAATCCCTAAAAGGGCCAGTGCAATGATCCACCCAATACGCTGCTTCACGTGCCCCAAAACACTAGTCGATAAATAACCATCAGGTGTATCAACTTCAGACATATGCAAACCCAATTGGTGAGCATAATGACGTGCGCGTTTGTCATGGTCTGCTTGCTCAAGTTGAGCAATAAGACTATTCACATAACCGACAGAGCAATGCTGTAAAATACCTACCGCCTCATCAATCGGCATGATCGTAAGCAAATGGACTTGTTGCTCTTGCTCATACTGCAAAAATGCATTGCGAGCTGCACCAATTTCTACCTCAGAAAAGTTTGGTGTTGTTTCAATAAAAGTGTTGTTCATTACCGTCATGGCGAATCTCCCGATTGGCATTGGTAACGACCATCGACAAGGCACGCAAAGTCAATCTTGCATACTTAAAGTCATACAACAATTAAGATGCACAGAGAAGACCAATGCGGATGCACTGTCTATTCAGAATGTATGAAGGAAATAACGAGAAGAAAATTAGAAAAGATGCCTCACCACTTAGGTAAGGCGGAGATCGCCAATACCGAAGCGGGTTATTTCGCTCCCTTGCTCTTACTCACCCAACGACTGGGAGGATGGTCGGTATTGTTCATGTAAATCTCCGATAACGCTGCCATTATTGGCAGCGTGAGTATAGTAGCAAAGTTCAACATGTTTGGAAGTTTTACTTTGTCTTTTTCGCTAAATTTTTATACAAAAAAAGCGCCCATCAGGCGCTTTCATTTGCAGCGATTATTGATTACTGAATAGTAATACGTGCAAATTTACGTTTGCCTACTTGGAACACGTAAGTACCCGCTTCTGGAGCAAATTTGCTGTCCGCAATTTTTTCACCATCTATCTTCACAGCGCCCTGCTTAACCATACGCATCGCATCTGACGATGATGGGCATAAGCCAGCCTCTTTCAACAGATTGCTCACTGGGCGACCTGCATCAAAATCAAATTCTGGCATTTCATCAGGAATTTGGTTCTTCGCAAAACGGTTTACGAATTCTTGCTCTGCCGCATCTGCATCAGCTTCACTGTGGAAACGAGCAATAATTTCTTTTGCTAGCAATACTTTGATGTCACGAGGGTTTTTGCCCGCTTCTACATCAGCTTTGAATTGAGCAATCTCTTCCAGAGGACGGAAAGATAGCAGCTCGTAGTAGCTCCACATTAGGTCATCAGAAATAGACATGATTTTACCAAACATTTCGCTTGGCGCTTCGCTGATACCGATGTAGTTGTTTGCTGACTTAGACATCTTCTTCTCGCCATCAAGGCCCACTAGAAGAGGCATCATCAGAACAACCTGTGGTTTTTGACCGTGAGACTTTTGCAGTTCACGACCCATTAGCAGGTTGAACTTCTGGTCAGTACCACCAAGCTCAACGTCAGTTTCCATTGCTACTGAGTCCCAACCTTGTAGAAGTGGGTACATGAATTCATGAATAGCAATTGGCTGACCACCCGCGTAACGCTTTTTAAAGTCATCACGTTCTAGCATACGAGCAACAGTTTGGTTTGCAGCAAGACGAATCATACCTTCTGCACCAAGCTCAGATAACCACTCAGAGTTGAACTGAATCTTAGTTTTTGCAGGGTCTAGAATTTTGAATACCTGCTCTTTGTAAGTTTCTGCATTACGCAATACGTCTTCGCGGCTTAGCGGTGGACGTGTTGTGTTTTTACCTGTTGGGTCACCAACCATTGCAGTGAAGTCACCAATTAGGAACGTCACCTCATGACCTAGCTCTTGGAACAAGCGAAGCTTATTGAAAATAACCGTATGACCTAGGTGAATATCTGGAGCCGTAGGATCCGCACCCAATTTAATACGTAGAGGACGGTCTTCTTTTAGTTTTGCGATAAGCTCTTCTTCTGGAATCAGCTCTTCAACACCGCGCTTAATCTCGGCTAGTGCAGCTTCAATGCTCGCCATTCTTGTTCACTCCCACAGATTTGGCAAAAATATAATAGCTGAACATATTACTTGAATAGCGATGCATTTTGAAACACGTTAGACTAGGTAGTTGTCAATTTTTCCGTTTAATTTAGCAATCAAGTACCTCATGCATTCGATTTTTGTCCGACTTCCACTCTTGCACAAAGTATTGATCGGTTTTTTTAGTGCGCTGATTATCTTCGCGCTCTTCTTTTTACCTGATCCGCAAGACCTAGACCCGCAGCAGAGCCGATTAAAAGTTGGTCAACATTATCCTGTGCCAGTTTCCCTAGAACTCAGTGCACTAAACAGTTCGTCTCCAGCGTCCGCCGCTGTACTGCGTTGGGAAACGTACAAAGTGAAAAATGGTGAGAGTGCCGCCATCTTGTTTAGTCGCGTGGGGCTTTCTGCCCGTCTATTGCATGAGCTTGTCTCATCAGACAAAGAAGTGGAAAAGCAATTAACCCGACTTCGACCTGGCGATCGATTGCAATTCGGTTTTGATGAAAACAACGACTTAGTACAGTTAAGAAGAACATTAAGCGCATTCGAAACTTTTCGTATCACGTTAAAAGACGGCAAATACGTCTCAGAAGTCGATAAAAAAGAAGTCGACTTCCAGTACAACTACGCTGAAGCCACCATCAAATCAAACTTTTGGAATGCGGGGATCTCTTCAGGATTAAATGGCAACCAAATCATGGAACTGGCCGGCATATTTGGCTGGGATATCGACTTTGCTTTAGATATTCGTAAAAACGACAGCTTCCGAGTGCTTTACCAAGAGGAAGTGGTAGAAGGTGAAGTAATCGGCCGCGGAAAAATCATTGCTGCGATATTTAAAAACCAAGGCGATACCTTCACCGCAATACTGGATCAGAAAAGTGGCAAGTATTACGACGAAAATGGACGAGCAATGAAAAAAGCGTTCTTGCGCGCGCCGTTGGATTTCCGTCGAGTTTCGTCTAACTTCAACCCACGCCGCTTACACCCTGTAACGGGACGCGTTCGTCCTCATAGAGGCACGGACTATGCTGCACCAGTGGGCACCCCGATTTGGGCGGCTGGCGATGGTGTCGTTCAAAAATCGTCTTACAACAAATTTAATGGTAACTACGTTTTCATTAAACATAGCAATACTTACATTACCAAGTACCTGCACTTAACCAAACGTACGGTACGAGCTGGTCAACGCGTTAAACAAGGCCAAACCATTGGTACGCTTGGCGGAACTGGCCGTGTAACTGGCCCTCATCTGCACTACGAGTTCCTTGTGAATGGTGTCCATAAAAACCCGCGCACGGTGAATTTGCCACAATCTAAATCCCTAACAGGAAAAGCGAGACAAACTTTCATGGCAAACGCGAAAATTAGCATGGACAAACTTGAGCGCTACAGCAAACTGCTAGCAATGAAGTAAGCCAGGTATTGAAAAGGGCAGCTCAGCTGCCCTTTTTGTTTCTTTAATATCATCACGATGAAGCTTACTTTTCGGAGTGATGCTCTCTCCCGATCATAAGCAAACACGGTGTCAGAACTAACGTTAGCAAAGTCGCAAACGCCAAACCACCCGCGACAGCAGTCGCAAGCTGAGACCACCATTGAGTGCTTGGTGCGCCAAACTCCACTTTCTGGTTAACTAAGTCGATGTTCATTTCTAACACCATTGGCAATAAGCCTAATATGGTGGTCACCGTCGTGAGTAAAACGGGTCTTAAACGCTGCACCCCCGTACGCAAGATAGCCTCAGATTTTTCTAAACCACGTTTACGCATCTGATTATAAGTATCGATTAAAACAATATTGTTGTTTACCACGATACCAGCCAACGCAATCACTCCAATTCCCGACATAATGATGCCAAATGGCTTTTGGAAAATAAGTAACCCAGCGAAGACACCAACGGTAGAAAACAGCACTGCACTAAGGATTAAGAAAGCTTGATAAAAGCTATTAAACTGCGTAATTAAAATCAAAGCCATCACACCAAGCGCGACAATAAAAGCATTTTGCAAGAATGCTGATGAGTTTTCCTGCTCTTCATTTTGACCCCGAATCTTATATTCAATACCTTCCGGTAAGTCGAGCTGTTCCATTCCAGCGGCAATCTTCGGTAGCTCAAGCGCCAAATTGTAACCTTCCACCATGTCTGCTTTGATATTGATAACTCGATGGCCGTCTACACGACGAATGGTATCTTGCTTCTGATCTGGCTTAATTTGAGCAAAGTTCGTGATTGGCACCAAACCAGCCGCCGTTTTCACTCTCAGTTGATCAAATCGACCAATATCGCGCTTATCTTGTGGATAGCGCACCAAAATATCGACTTCTTCATCCGCATCATCGGGCAAATAATCGCCTATTTTCAAACCGTTTGTAACAAACTGAACAGTATTCCCGACTAAGGTCGCATCCGCTGCAAAGCGAGAGGCGTCATCTCGCTGGATATCAATTTGCCAATCAATCCCTTCCTTATTAGTGGTATCACTCAAATTGGTCAGTGCAGGATTACCATCAGCCCAGTGTCGGACTTTTTTGGCCGCTTCATCTAACGCACTAACACTCAAGTTTCGTGATGACACTTCAATCACGAGATCATGCTCGACAGGCGGTCCTGCGTCCGGGAATTTATACTCAAGTTCAACACCATAAAAGCGATCTGTGGTCTCTTTTAGCTCTTCAATAATGGTTTTCACTTTGCGTCGATACTGCCAATCCACAGGCGTTATCTGAATCTGGCCGATTTCATCCCCATTATCACTTGAGCCTGTACGCGTGTAGACACTTTCAAACTCGTCATGACCGAGCATCACCTTCTCGATTTCGCGCATAACAACATCTTTTTCGTGAATAGACAGGTCACCATAAGAACGAACTTTAACGGTAAAAAAGGCAGGGTCCACTTCAGGGAAAAACTCTGCACCCAAGCCAGCTTTGTTGTAAGTGAAGCCGACACCTGCCGCTAGCAGTATCGCGCTGAGTAAGACTTTCCATGGATGACGAATCGCTACCGACAGAGTCTGGTAATAAAGCTTGGTAATGCCTGTCGCTTTTTCAAAGTTGCCGTTATGCAGCTCAACCATTTCTCGCTGAGCTTTCTGATTGACTACTTGAGGCTTGCCAATGATCCCACCGATGACAGGAACGAACAGTAAAGCCATCATCAGCGAAGCGGCCAAGGTAGCAATTAAAGTAAGTGGTAAGTACTTCATGAACTCACCTGTGATGTCTGGCCAGAAAAGTAACGGAGCAAACGCAGCCAATGTGGTTGCTGTGGATGCGGTAATAGGCCAGGCCATTCGCTTTGCTGCATCTCGATAGGCTTCTTTACGAGGTGTACCCTCTTGCATGCGCCTATCCGCAAACTCTGTCACCACAATGGCACCATCCACCAACATGCCCACCGCCATAATTAAAGCAAACAGTACGACGATATTGACCGTCAGCCCAAATACCGATAACACCAACAACCCAGTCAAGAACGATCCTGGAATAGAAACCCCCACGAGAAGCGCGGTCCTAACCCCCAATATGGCGATAATGACGATCACTACGAGGATAATTGCGGATAAGATATTGTTTTGTAGATCACTGAGCATCAATTTGACATCGTCGGATTGATCCCAAGTGTATTTAACTTGCAAATTACTTGGCCACTCCGCTCGCAGTTGTCCTTGAGCAATCACCTCTTTGACTAACGCTACGGTTTCAATAATGTTCTCGCCCGCACGCTTTTTCACGTCAAGCACAATGGCAGGCTCACCATCTAAACGAGCAAAACTTTCAGGGTCGCGAAATGCACGTCGTACTGTCGCCACATCGCCAAAAGTGATCACCTCTTTGCCATTCACCTTGATCGGTAGTTCAAGCACATCTTTCAGTGAATCAAAAACCGATGGGACTTTTACCGAAAAGCGTCCATACCCAGTATCGACAAACCCCGCTGCCACAACCCGGTTATTCAAGGCGATTAAATTATAGATATCCGCTTGATCGAGACCGTAGCTTTCCATTAATAGTGGATCGACAACTATCTCCACGATGTCTTCGCGATCTCCTGCGATTTCAACCTCAAGAATCTGACGGAAACTTTCCAAGCGATCACGTAACGTTCTAGCAATCTGAACAATGGTTCGCTCTGGTACGGTGCCATAGAGCACAACGGTCAAAACAGGCTCTTCAGATGCAAACGTGACTTCGTTTACCGTTGGCTCATCACTGTCCTCTGGCAATTTTGGCTTCGCAAGGTCAACGGCGTCTCGGACATCTGCCATCGCTTTATCAAGATCCACTCCAACACTAAATTCCAGCGTCACCGAAGCATGACCTTCTGATGCCACAGAGGTCATCTCTTTTACGCCTTCAATTGAACGCAGCTCTTGCTCTATTGGGCGAACCAATAAACGCTCAGCATCGACAGGAGAGATGCCTTGATGTCCAACAGAAACATAAATGATCGGAATGGTAATATCAGGGCTCGATTCCTTGGGGATTGTGACGTAAGTAATGACACCGGCAATTAATATCATCACCAACAATGTCAGCATAGTGCGAGCGCGAGATAACGCAGCATCAATCAGAGTGTACATAGGTGCTCCTTACTACTCATTAGCCGCTTCAATAACTACGTCATCAACTTTATTGGCCAGTACTTGATCACCATCTCGCACAAAACCTTGTCCCAGCACGATAATGTCTACACGCTCTCCTAACCCAGAGAGCCACACACCATCATCCTCGGCCTTAACGAGTTGAATTGGAACAAACTCAACATGCTCATTACGCAGTGTCTTGACACCTAAGTTACCTTCTTCATCTAGTGCCAACATGGCAGCCGTAATCTTTACCGCCAACACTTCACTCAAAGGCAGCTGTACTTCTGCGCTCATACCAGCAGGAATTCTTGCGTCTTGATTATCAATTTCGATTTCAATTGGAAACGTATTAGTAGAAGCAGAAGAAACACGTCCAATGTAGCGCACACGACCTTGATGATGTTGTTGGTTAATGGTTCTTACGTCGGCTTCTAGGCCTTCCTTAAGATATTGTATATGCCGTTCACTGACATCGGCTTCAATCACTAAAGTATCCAAATCAATGACCGTCGCAATAGGATCGCCAATCCCTACAAAGTCGCCTAACTCAACAAAGTGGTGATCAACAATGCCATCGAATGGTGCTTTCACCTCGGTATTTCTTAATGCCGTTTGCACGTTGCTCAAATTCGCTCGAGCATCCACCAATGCCGCTTGTGCTGTCGCAAACGCAACTTCGCCCTGTAGTCCGCGACTTTTTAGCGACTGAGCTGCATTAAACTCTTTCTCTTTAACCAACAGCATCGCCTGAGCCCGCTTGAGCTGAATACCAAGATCGCGCTTGTCGATGCTTGCGATCACTTGCCCCTGCTTGACTGTTTGACCTTTTTCTATATTGAGGCTGACTATTTTACCGGCGACTTCAGCGCCAAGGCGCGCTTGACGATTGGGGGCAGTCCGTCCATACAGTTCGATGGTTTTACTTGTGGGTTCAGCAATAAAAGTGTCAAACATCACCTTTGCAAGTGGCGTGGTGTTCGTTGAAGAGGATGAAGAATTGAGATTATCATCTTGTGCTTTCAGTTGACCGATTGCCAGCCATGCAACAAGAAGCAATATGAGGATAAGAGATACTAGCCACGGGCGCTCGACAATGCGACGTCCGAAAGACGATCCAGACATATAAAGTCCTTTTTATTATTTCTCTGCATATTCTGCGAGAGCGACTTTACGTGACATCCTTCTACGTAAAGTTCAGGCAGCCACTGGCTGCCTGATTGGTGTTAATTACACACTGAACGATGCTCCACAACCACATGTTGTCGTTGCATTTGGGTTGTTTACAAAGAAGCGCGCTCCTTCTAACCCTTCTGTGTAGTCAACAATGCCGCCAACGAGATATTGCAGACTCATAGGGTCTACAACCAGTGTTACACCACTGTTTACGATTGTCGTATCGCCTTCGTTTACATTTTCATCAAAAGTAAAGCCGTATTGGAAGCCGCTACAGCCGCCACCAGTAATGTATACGCGCAGTTTCAATGCTGGGTTTTCTTCTTCAGCAATCAATGCTTTAACGCGAGATGCTGCTGCGTCAGAAAAAGATAATGGTACGTTTACTTCGCTCACGAAGACCTCTCTCACTCGTGTAATGCGTCAAGCCTGAAGCAAGACGTCAAATTTGTGCTAATTGAGACGATTATCCAATACCTGACAAACTCGTTCAAGTATTCACCGCCGATTCTTTATAACAGATGCGGATATATAAGATTACACTGCGAAACAACACATAAATTAAGCAAAACGTTTCTAACTTGATTATAGCTAGGTACAATGCGCTCCACTTGGTCCGAGCAATCAAAAGAGGATAACCCCATGACCAAATCATCAGAGCTGTATCAAAAAGCTCAGCAAACCATCCCTGGCGGTGTCAATTCACCAGTTCGTGCATTCAACGGCGTTGGCGGCTCTCCGCTATTTATCGAACGAGCAGACGGTCCACTGATTTTTGATGCCGATGGTAAAGCGTACATTGATTACGTTGGCTCTTGGGGTCCAATGATTCTTGGCCACAACCACGCGGTTATCCGCGAAGCCGTCATTGACGCAGCGCAACGTGGCCTTAGCTTCGGCGCGCCGACAGAGCTTGAAATCGCGATGGCAGAGTTAGTTTCTGAACTTGTTCCATCAATGGAGCAAATCCGTATGGTAAGTTCTGGTACCGAAGCGACTATGAGCGCGATTCGCCTTGCTCGTGGCTTCACTGGTCGCGACAAGATCATGAAGTTTGAAGGTTGTTACCATGGTCACGCAGACAGCTTGCTAGTCAAAGCGGGCTCTGGTGCACTGACCCTTGGTCAACCTAGCTCTCCTGGCGTTCCTGCAGATTTTGCTAAGCACACGCTAACAGCAACATTCAACGACCTAGATTCTGTACGCAAGCTATTCGCTGCTAACAAAGGCGAAATCGCTTGTATCATCGTTGAGCCAGTTGCAGGCAACATGAACTGTATTCCACCAGTGGAAGGCTTCCACGAAGGTCTACGTGAAATCTGTGATCAAGAAGGCGCGCTACTAATTTTTGATGAAGTTATGACAGGCTTCCGTGTGGCACTTGGTGGCGCACAAGCGCACTACAACATCAAGCCAGACCTAACGACACTGGGTAAAGTGATCGGTGGTGGTATGCCAGTGGGTGCTTTCGGTGGTCGTAAAGAAGTAATGCAATACGTTGCGCCAACGGGTCCGGTTTACCAAGCGGGTACGCTTTCTGGCAACCCTGTCGCAATGGCTGCAGGCTATGCATGTTTGAACCTTCTTAAAGAAGAAGGCAACGAAAAACGCCTAGCTTCAAAAACCAAACAACTAGCAGATGGCTTTAAGTCTCTAGCAGAGAAACACGGTATTCCTCTGGTTGTGAACCAAGTGGGCGGCATGTTCGGCTTCTTCTTCACTGACCAAGAAAAAGTGACTTGCTACGAAGACGTAACGAAGTGCGATGTGGAACGCTTCAAGCGCTTCTTCCACTTAATGCTCAGACACGGTGTCTACCTAGCGCCTTCAGCGTTCGAAGCGAGCTTTACTTCCCTTGCTCACGGTTCAAAAGAAATCGATGCCACGCTAGAAGCGGCTGACCGCTGTTTTGCAACTCTTGCAGAAGAAGCAAAATAATCGCTTAAAAGCTGCGATAACTAATTTAAAAAAGGACCATCACGGTCCTTTTTTATTGCCAATTCAATATAACCAATACTGCTAAAACACCAATAACAATGCCAAACCACGGTATTCGTTTGGCTTTTTTCTCGGTTTGACACTTTTTATCACCGTTGCAACAACCCATAGTTCATCTCTTGATTGATAACCGACTGATTTGTGGTCATTATAACAAGGTATATTGCTCTGCTCTAATTCGGCATTGTCATAAGCTTGAAAGAGTTAAGAGTGCAAAGTAATAAAGGTTCAACGCCATCTTTGAAGGCGCAAACCGTAAACGTCACCTGTAAGTTGGACTAATCTCATGCCAAATAATGTAAAAATAACGTCGAGTCACCGAGTGCTAATGGTCGCTTTACTCGCCGCTGCTTTTGCTTGCTACTTATTGGTTGAGCCATACATCAATTCCATTGTGATGGCTTTTATCATTTCTTTGCTCATGTTTCCGGTACACGAATGGTTTGAGCGAAAAATTCCCAAGCACCCCAATATGGCCGCACTGCTGTCATGTGTCGTCTTGACGTTTATTATCGTTATACCACTGCTATTTGTGTTTGCAGCCATTGTTCAACAAGGCTCTGTTTTTTCACAAAATACGTACAACTGGGTCACTAATGGTGGAATCCAAGATATATTCCAACATCCTTTTGTTATCAAAGGCTTAGCCATAGTTAATGAGTACTTACCTTTCGATAAAATCGAGCCAAAAGCCATTGCGGAAAAAATTGGTCAATTTGCCACATCGTTTGGCTCTAACCTAGTTGCTATCAGTGCCAAAATTTTAGGAGACGCCACCAACTTCCTAATGAATTTTTTCCTGATGCTGTTTGTGCTGTTTTTTCTACTTCGTGATCACGACAAAATTATCTCTGCGATTCGTCATATTCTGCCACTCTCACGTAGCCAGGAAGACCGTATATTGACAGAGATAGAGCAGGTTTCTAAATCAGCCGTGATGGGCTCATTCCTAACGGCTATTGCTCAGGGTCTGGCTGGCGGTATCGGTATGTGGCTCGCTGGTTTCCCGGGGTTATTCTGGGGAACGATGATGGGCTTTGCATCATTCATCCCTGTGGTCGGAACCGCACTAATCTGGATTCCTGCAGCGGCGTACTTGTTCTTAACAGGCGATATGACTTGGGCTATCTTCTTGACGGTGTGGAGTGTGGTCGTCGTTGGTTCTATTGATAACCTATTGCGTCCGCTGCTAATGCAAGGCAGCGCAGGCATGAATACCCTAATGATTTTCTTCTCGTTACTGGGTGGTCTGCATCTATTCGGATTGATCGGCCTGATTTACGGTCCACTGATTTTTGCCGTGACAATGGTACTGTTTAATATCTACGAAGAAGAATTCAAAGACTTCCTCAATCAGCAAGACAACAGCTAGTCACAGCTTAATCACTTCAAGCTTGGGGCAGATTGTGCGAAAATCTGCCCCAAATTATTTCTGATGAACCCAATTTATGTCTGCTTATATCGCTCCTAGCCAAATAGCTCAGCGTCAGCTCGAGTACTTCAACGGAAAACATGTTTTAGTTGCAGGTGAAGTCGAAGATCTCTTTCCACTTGAACTGACCAAACACTGTGAATCTGTAGAAGTCTTCACATCAAACTACAGCTTCTACCGTCAAATTCGCACTCATAACAAGGTTAAAAGCCATTTTGGTTCTGAGTTTAATACTGAGACACAAGCAGACATGGTGCTATTGTACTGGCCTAAAGCCAAAGCCGAAGCCGAATACCTTCTGGCGATGTTGATGGCGAAACTAGGCGTGAACACTGAAATTGTAGTGGTTGGCGAAAACCGCTCAGGTGTTAAAAGCATCGAGAAGATGTTCAAAGAGTATGGCCCGGTCAATAAATACGATTCCGCTCGTCGCTGTTCATTTTACTGGGGCACTTGCCTCAATGAACCAAAGCCGTTCAATCAAGCAGACTGGTTTAAAACCTATACGGTCACACTTGGTGAGCAATCACTGACTGTTAAGAGTTTGCCTGGAGTATTCAGTCATGGCGAATTCGATTTAGGTAGCCGCCTATTACTCGAAACCTTACCTACTCTATCAGGTAAAGTCCTCGACTTTGGATGTGGTGCTGGGGTGTTAGGTGCTTTCATGGCAAAAGCCAATCCAGAAATTGCGATTGAGATGTGTGACATTAACGCGTATGCCATCACATCGAGTCAAGCCACACTAAAAGCCAATGGATTAACCGGCCATGTATTCGCCTCTGATATTTACTCAGACACTGCCGACGATTATCGTTTTATCATCAGTAACCCACCTTTCCACAGTGGTTTGGATACGAACTACAACGCAGCAGAAACACTATTGGGTCAGGCTTCAAAGTATCTCGATAACCATGGTGAAATGATCATTGTCGCGAATAGCTTCTTAAAATATCCACCAATTATTGAGCGAGCGTTTAATAATTGCGAGACGCTAAATAAGACCAATAAGTTTTCTATCTACTACGCGAAAAAGTCATAATCTTCCCTCGCGCAGGTGCAAACCTGCGCGATTTTTTCTCAAAAACTCAACACTCATAAGAAAAACTGCGTCACCCTGCACGCTTTACAACTAACTTTCTTGTCAAAGAAAAAAAACTCGTTAATTTTGTTAATTCTATCTAGTTGAACATCTTATCCGTTTTTAACGAGAACCTCGGCAGCGAAGTACATTTTAGAACTGCCCTTTATGAGTTGTAATCTTATCCATGTTTAAATTCTACAAAAAACAGAAATTTAAGCGCCTTCAGAGTACACTGATGACCGCATTTCTGGTGCTCAGTATCACACCTCTTACTATTACTGCGATCTTTTTCCTACAGTCCCACAGTAAAGATCTGCAAGAACAAAGCACCTCACACTTGTTGTCTGTTCGAGATACAAAACAACAGCAAATTATCGACTACTTTGAGGCGCGGGAAACCGAAGTCATGGGCTTTGTGCGCTCTGAACTGGCTTACGCCAGTGGTGGTCGATTCTACGGTCTCGTCAATGCTTTTAGTCGTTTAGGTAATGACATTGAAGAATCTCGTAAAAATGCCCAACAGCGCTACATTGAAGGCAGCGGAGATCAAATCAAAACGTCAACGTTACCCGAGTCTTCCAACTATGTCGGAAGTGAACGTTACCGACTCTTACATAAACGTTACCACTGGGCCTACTTGGAGCTCCTCAAGCGCTCTGATTTTAATGATATTTTGCTGGTCGATATCAACGGTAATGTCACCTACTCGATCAACAAAGACGATAACTACGGAACAAACTTATTATCAGGCCCCTACAAAGACTCAGCACTTGGCAAAACCTTCAAACGTCTAGCTGATGACGTCACTGAACGCCGTAAGGTGAATGAAGACTACACCCCTGTGATTGTGTCTGATTTCGAACTGGAAGGTGGTAAACAAGTCGCTTGGTTAGGTGCTCCAATTGTTCAGCAAGGCTACCTACACAGCTATGCTATGTTCCGCTTACCAAACAATGGCATCACGAAGTTAGCCGCAGACGCCAACCGAGAGTCATCCATTAATACCTTACTGGTTGGAAATGATCACCAACCTCGCACAATTAACACCAAACAAGATGACATCAAGAACAGCTTAGAAGTGATCGATAAAGCACTCTCTGGTGCATTTGGCGTCGGCACTTACACGAACGGTTTAGGTGAAGAGATCATCGCTGCTTATGCACCGATTGAAACGCGTGGTGTTATTTGGGCACTCGTCGTGCAATTACCAGAAAAAGAAGCTTTCGCTCGTATTCATCAACTAGAAAAACTGTTTGTTATCGCCATGCTGATCGCCATCATTCTAGTGGTAATCGCTTCCCATTATTTATCAAACTTTATTACTTCTCCGTTGCTGAAGTTAACTTGGGCTGCCGAAAAAGTGTCTGCCGGAGATCTTGATGACACCACCTTTAATACGGTTCGCAAAGATGAAATTGGCCGTCTTGCGCTGAGTTTTGAACGAATGCAGCGCTCTATTCGAGAAAAAATTCAAACCATTAAGAAGCAAAATGAAGAGCTCGAGAGCAACATCCAGATCATTCAAAAACAAAATGATGAACTGCAATTGGCCGACAAACTTAAAGATGAGTTCTTAGCCACCACTTCTCATGAACTTCGCACACCATTGCACGGCATGGTCGGAATCGCTGAGACCTTAGCGTCCGGCGCTAACGGTGCCATCCCTGCTAGCCAAAAATATCAGCTTGATATCATCATTAAAAGTGGGCAACGTCTCGCAAACCTTGTTGATGACTTATTGGATTATCATAAAATGCGTTACGGAAGCATGGATATCCAGAAATCAGCGGTGAGTTTAGCTAGTGCAACGCGACTGGTACTAGAGCTTTCCAGTCATTTACTTGGAAATAAAACCATCCGTATCATCAACCAAGTACCAGCGGATTTGAAAGCGGTGTCTGCCGATCCTCAACGCCTTGAACAAGTGTTATATAACCTGATCGGTAATGCGATTAAGTACACCTCAGAAGGTAAAATCGTTATCTCCGCCAATGTGGTTGATGATCATGTTCGTGTGCAAGTTGTGGATACTGGGCAAGGTATTCCCGCAGAACATCTTGAACATATTTTCGAACCACTTATCCAAGCAGGACAAGACGCAAGTCGCTATCGTCAAGGTGCGGGGCTCGGGCTTTCGATTAGCCGTCAATTGATTGAGTTGATGGGTGGCTCGTTATACGTCAGCAGCCAGCCTATGGTCGGCACCACCTTCAGTTTCACGTTACCACTTGCAAGTGAAGAAGAGATCCAAACAACTCAAACCCTTGCAGCACACGGACACTTCCAGATTCCTGAAATCGATGTAGAGAACAATGAAGACTTATCACTGCCAGAGAATCCAGACGGCCCGTTACTGTATGTCGCTGACGATGAGCCAGTAAACCTGCGTGTGCTTGAGAGCTTCTTACGTTTAGAGGGCTATCGCGTACGTACCGTCTCTGATGGACCAGAAACATTAGCACTCGTTGAGCAGGAAAAACCGGAACTCCTGTTATTGGATATCATGATGCCAGGCATGAGCGGCTATCAAGTCTGCAGTGAATTACGTGAAACTTATGACCATGCCGAGCTACCTATCATTATGCTCACCGCGCTTAGTCAAACAGAAGATCGTGTACGAGGCTTTGAAGCAGGAGCCAACGACTATTTATCTAAGCCATTCAATAAACAAGAGCTAGCTGCGCGCATCCAAGCGCACTTAACGGCAAGCCAAGCTGAAATGCGCCACATGGAGAATAAGATACTTGAATCTGAACTTCGCCAACGAGCGGCTGTAGAGGCAAGCTTATTAGAAACTCAAGGGCGATTGTTGGAGCAACTGGAATCGGCTCCTGAAGCGATTATCTGTTTGCGTGAAGATAAACGTATCCGGTTTGCTAATGAAGCTGCTTGCAAGCTATTCAAGCGTAACTTAGAACAATTAAAACGTTCATCTGCCGATGAGTTGATTGCACCTAAGTATCTGACCGTCAAACAACCTCATTACTGTGGCAAGATTGATATCTATATTGAAGATATTCGTCAAAACATCGAAGCAGACATTCTTAAACTACCTGAAGGCTCAGGCTTAGATGTCATGTATATCTTTAATGTTGGCGGAGGAGCCAATGCCGCTCGCATACACAACCTAGAAACCGCAGTAGAGGTGCTTTCAAGTTATGCTTTTGATGGCGATAAAGACCAGCTGCAGAAGCTGAAAGAACTCGGTGGAGAGTTTACACGTCTTGCAGACAAAGCGCTTGGTAACAAAAAAGACAAACAAGAGCTAATGCGAGAAATTCTGGTCGACGCAATGACACATGCCTTAGAGTATTGGGAGTCAGTCACTGGTGAAAGTAAATTCGCATTTGCCGAACAAAGTGGCTTATGGCGCGTTTATCTTGACCGTAGCACTCTGCAAACACGCACTTTGGATAAATACATGCGTATAGAAACGCTACCGAAAACGCCACGTTGGAGAACGGTATTGAGCTCGATAGAATTCATCCTTGAACACTGTAAAGAACAGAGTCCTGAGCGTGCGTACATCGAAGCTCAACGAGATAAACTACAGCGACTGTTGACCAGCTAATACCTATCAAAAAAACTAGCCCAGCGCATACGCTGGGCTTTTTATTATCCAAGCCTTCTCTTTCTCTAAAGACGAACAAGACAGCGACTATCTACCGTTACCACATTAAGATGCCGAATAAGCCTCTGGACAAAGTTGTCCATGGTAGGCATTCCAAACATACGCTTCTATCGATATAACCTACCCAAACTAGGTTGAGTCGAGCGAATAAAACACTTCATTTTCACAATAAAAAAAGAGCAATAAATGAGAGAAAACTGTCGATAAAAGAGACTATTTTTCAGATAACAAACGGTTTTTAACCAACAATTGACAGAGATTGCGAACTCAATCACAACAGAACGGCAGATTAATTTTTAGCTAATTAATTAACACATTTTCTGCATGTGAGCGAGATCTCCGAACCAGGAAGAGAATCAGAAGGCTTTTATTTTAAATAGATTTTAGGTTAGCAATCACTAACAATCACTATTAACAAGGATATAAACTGCGACGCATATCAACGTTTATTTTTTGGTCTATCTCTAGTCAAAATTAGCCAAAATAACGTTTATAACGGAGAGTGACGATATTTTAACGTTTTTAACGAGAATCGAGTTTGATTATTTTATGGATAAGGTGTTTTCTTACTCCTGCCTAAGGCCTACAGGCCACTCTTGGCGAAACTCAATGTTGTAATGAGTAATGCATAAACAAGAGGTAGGTCTTGGAGAGTGTTTATCAATTGATGACATTCAATTCCATTTAGTGAAATGAAAGCAAATAGTAAGGAACAGCTATGCTTGCCAATATTAAAAAAACAGCACTAGCAACAGCAATTATTGCAACGGCTACTACAGGTTTTGCATCGGTAGCTACTGCGGCTGAACGCAGTGAACTGACTATCCACCCTAAAGAGTTTACAACTTTCGTTCGTAACTTTAACCCTTTCTTGGGTGCAACTAACCTGCACACAACAACCGACTTTATTTACGAGCCGCTCGTTGTTTTTAACGAAATGCACGGTAACACGCCAGTATTTCGTCTAGCAGAAAACTTTACCATGGCTGATGACCTAATGAGCGTGACCTTCGATATTCGTAAGGGCGTAAAATGGTCTGACGGCAAAGCGTTTACCGCTGATGACGTAGTTTATTCTTTCAACCTAGTTAAAGAGAAGCCAGAGCTAGACCAATCTGGTATCAACTCTTGGGTTACTGGCGTAGAGAAAGTTAACGACTATAAAGTTAAATTCCGTCTAAGCGAAGCAAACTCAAACGTTCCTTACGAAATTGCGAAAGTACCAGTTGTACCTAAGCACGTATGGAGCAAAGTGAAAGATCCAGCAACATTCACAAACGAAAATCCAGTAGGTAGTGGTCCATTTACCGAAATCGACACTTTTACACCACAACTATACATTCAGTGTGAGAACCCGAATTACTGGGATGCTGATAACCTAGATGTAGACTGTCTACGAGTGCCACAAATCGCGAACAACGACCAATTCTTGGGCAAAATCGTTAACGGCGAAATGGACTGGACGTCTTCATTCGTACCAGACATCGACCGCACTTACGCTGCAGCAAGTCCGAATCACCACTACTGGTACCCACCAGCGGGTACTCAAGCGTTTGTAGTGAACTTCAAAAACCCAGACGCGGCGAAAAACGAAGCACTTACTAACGTTGACTTCCGTCGTGCGTTCTCTATGGCGCTAGACCGTCAAACGATTATCGACATTGCATTCTACGGTGGCGGTACAGTAAATGACTTCGCTTCAGGTCTAGGCTACGCATTCGAAGCTTGGTCTGACGAAGAGACGCACAACAAGTACAAAGGTTACAACACATACAACGCCGAAGGTGCAAAAAAGCTTCTTGCTAAAGCAGGCTTCAAAGATGTAAACAAAGATGGCTTTGTAGATACACCATCTGGCAAGTCTTTCGAGCTTCTCATTCAATCGCCAAACGGTTGGACTGACTTTAACAACACTGTACAACTAGCTGTTGAGCAACTAGCAGAAGTCGGCATTAAAGCACGTGCTCGTACCCCAGATTTCTCGGTATACAACCAAGCAATGCTAGAAGGTACATACGACGTTGCTTACACCAACTACTTCCACGGTGCGGATCCACACTTGTACTGGGACAGCGGCTACAACTCGAAGCTACAGTCTGGTGACGGTATGCCTCGCTTTGCAATGCACTTCTACAAGAACGATAAGTTAGACGGTCTTCTTAACAGCTTCTACAAAACCGCTGATAAGCAAGAACAGCTAGAAATCGCTCATGGTATCCAGAAGATCATTGCTCAGGACCAAGTAACCATTCCTGTGCTATCTGGCGCGTACATGTATCAATACAACACAACTCGCTTCACTGGTTGGTGGAACGAAGAAAATCCTAAGGGCCGTCCAAACATTTGGGCTGGTATCCCAGAGCGTCTACTTCACGTACTGGACCTAAAACCAGTTAAATAAGTAGAAGTTCATTTCAAGCGGCATACATCCCGTGTGCCGCCTATAAAAATCCCTTGTTAACGAAACCAATATGTGGCGCTCGTCGTCAGGGGATTTTTCGCTCTAAATTTCGCTAGGAGCGACCTGAAACCAGAAACAGGGAAAAAATCTGGGTGAGTAAGGTGTGAGTTATGGGTTATTTTTTAAGACGTTTGTCGTTCTATCTTGTCGCGCTCTTAGTTGCAGCGACGTTAAACTTTATTATTCCGCGAGCAATGCCTGGTGACCCAGTTACCATGATGTTTGCTAACGCTTCTGTACAGGTGACACCAGAACGAATCGCAGCAATGAAAGAACTGCTCGGTTTCGTTGATGGGCCGATTTACATTCAGTACTTTTCGTACATTAAAAACATTCTAAGTTGGGAGCTAGGTACATCTATCCAGTTCTACCCTCTTTCAGTTAACTCTTTACTAGGTAGTGCATTTGGCTGGTCTCTCTTCCTAGCTGGTACTGCGGTTGTACTTTCTTTCTCAATCGCTTCTGTACTCGGTATTTTTGCCGCATGGAAGCGTGGTAGTAAGTACGATGCATTCGTAACGCCTGGTACATTGATCATTCAAGCTATCCCACAGATGGTTATCGCAATGTTAGCGCTGTTTACCTTTGCGATTGGCCTAAAATGGTTCCCATCTGGCTATGCTTACACGCCAGGTACTATCCCTGATTGGTCAAGCTGGGAGTTCATCAAAAACGTGGGTTACCACGCAGTACTCCCTCTATTCTGTGCAACCATCGTTCAGATCGGCGGCTTCCTCGTCAATATGCGTAACAACATGATCAACCTTCTCGCCGAAGACTACATCACGATGGCGAAAGGCAAAGGGCTGAGCGAGAACCGTGTCGTCTTCAATTACGCCGCACGTAACGCGCTACTTCCAAGTGTAACCGCGCTATCTATGTCTTTGGGTATGGCCATTGGTGGCCAATTGATCATCGAGATGATCTTCAACTACCCAGGCCTAGGTACTGTGCTACTTAACGCAATTCACGCTCGTGACTACCAAGTACTTCAAGGTCAGTTAATTATCATGACAATGTTCATGCTGTGCTTCAACTTAATGGCTGACATGCTGTACATGATTCTAGACCCTCGCCTACGTACGGGAGGCAAATAATCATGAAAGAACTATTCAAACTTATTTTAGGTAACTCATTCGCTAGAATCGGTCTTGGTATTGTTACCGTATTCGTATTCGTTGCGATCGCAGCTCCTTTACTTACGAAACATGCGCCAGACAAGCGAACCGGTAATCCACACGAATACCCTAGCTTTGTCGTAAAACAAGCGCAAAATAATCCTGATGGCTGGGTAGCTAAAAATCTAGCAGATGATCGTCGTACGCTGATTATGTCGAAAAAGGCTGATCACGTTCTGGGAACTTCACGTATGGGTCGTGATATTTGGTCACAAGTGGCTTACGGCGCTCGCGTATCGCTAGGTGTCGGCTTTGGTGCTGGCATCATCGTATGTTTCCTAGCAACGGTCATTGGTATCTCGGCAGGTTACTTCGGCGGCAAAGTGGATGACATATTGAGTGCAGCGATGAACATCATGCTGGTAATCCCTCAATACCCATTGCTCTTTGTACTGGCAGCCTTTATTGGCGAAGCAGGTCCACTCACCATTGCCTTGATTATCGCTGGTACCTCTTGGGCGTGGGGCGCACGTGTTGTCCGTTCTCAAACCATGGCTCTGCGTGAGAAAGAGTTTGTGAAAGCCGCTGAAGTATTGGGCGAATCTTCATTCCGCATCATCTTCGTTGAAATTTTACCAAACCTAATCCCGATTGTCGGTGCAAGCTTCATCGGCTCAGTAATGCTCGCTATCAATACTGAGGCTGTAATCTCGTTCTTGGGCCTGGGCGATGCCAACACCATCAGTTGGGGCATCATGCTTTACAACGTGCAAACCTCATCAGCAATGTTGATTGGCGCATGGTGGGAAGTATTAGCACCTTGTATCGCCTTAACTCTTTTGGTGACTGGTCTTGCTCTACTTAACTTTGCCGTTGATGAAATTGCTAACCCACAGCTTCGTTCTCACAAAGGCATGAAACGCTGGAAGAAACTGGCAGAGAAAGACAAGAAAGAGCGCGCGCCTGAAATGGCACCACAAAATGCACTATGGAGCGGAGATAAATAATCATGACTGCACCACTAATTTCTATCCGTAACCTATGCGTAGATTACATCACAGATGCGGGCGATGTCCGCGCCTGTAACAACGTTAGTTTTGACATTGCGCCAGGTGAAGTCTTTGGCCTAGCTGGTGAATCTGGCTGTGGTAAATCCACAGTTGCTTTCTCGCTCATGCGTCTTCATAAGCCGCCAGCATTCATCACTGGTGGTGAGGTCATCTTCAACGGAGAAGACATCATCAAGTACAGCGATGAACGTATGCAATCATTCCGCTGGAGCGAGATGTCGATGGTGTTCCAAAGTGCTATGAACGCATTAAATCCGGTGCTTACGATGGAAGAGCAGTTTTGCGATGTCATCATGCGCCACACCAACATGACACGTGAACAAGCGAAAAAGCGCGCCGAAGGATTGTTGGAAATCGTTGATATTCACCCAAGCCGCTTGAATGACTACCCACACCAATTTTCTGGTGGTATGCGCCAGCGCTTAGTCATTGCGATTGCTCTGGCTCTCAATCCAAAGATGATCATCATGGATGAGCCAACGACGGCACTCGATGTTGTGGTTCAGCGTGAGATCTTACAAAAAATCTATGCACTGAAAGAAGAGTTCGGCTTCTCGATCCTTTTCATTACCCACGACTTGTCACTCATGGTCGAGTTCTCGGATCGAATCGGCATTATGTACTCTGGTGAGTTGATTGAAGTCGCCCCTTCTAAGCAAATTCTGGAAAGTCCTTACCACCCTTACACCAAAGGTTTGGGTAGCTCTTTCCCTCCACTAACTGGTCCTAAAACCAAATTAACTGGTATTCCAGGCAACCCTTTGAACCTATTAGAGATTCCTCAAGGCTGCCGCTTCCAAGCTCGCTGCGACCGCGTCCACGAAGCTTGTACACGAGTACCAACTCAGCTGCGTCAAATTGAACCTGGTCGTTTTTCAAATTGCCACTTATACGGCGACACGATTGCTCAAGCTAAGGTTTAACAACAAAAAATAACGCTAGCTAAGAACAAAATTACACTGGAGAGAATTATGAGCAAACAACTCGGCGAACTGCTGATTGAGGGTAAACATGTCGTTAAGGACTTCCCTTTAAATAGTAACTCAATCAAGCAGTCAAAAATGCGCGCGATCAACGACGTGTCATTCAAGATGTACAAGAGCCGCGGTTTGTCAGTAGTAGGTGAATCAGGCTCTGGTAAATCTACTACCGCTAAAATGATTGCAAAAATGTACGCACCTACCGAGGGTGTAATCGAATACAGAGGTCGTGATATCCAAGATATTACCTCTCGACATGACTTGATGACATACCGTGAAGGCGTACAAATGGTATGGCAGGACCCATTTGGCTCACTAAACCCTACACACAATATCTTTCACCACATTGCTCGCCCGTTGCTAATCCATAAAAAGATTGCACCAGGCAACAAAAAGGAACTGGAAGAGCGTGTGTATGACCTACTAGAACAAGTTGGTCTGATTCCGCCAAAAGAAACCGCGCAAAAGTTCCCACATCAGCTGTCTGGCGGCCAGCGTCAACGTGTAAACCTAGCTCGTAATATCGCTGTAGGTGCAGAAGTGGTATTGGCAGATGAGCCAACATCTATGCTGGACGTATCAATTCGTGCAGGTGTTCTTAACTTGATGGAAGAGATGAAGTTCGAGAAACAAATGTCTCTGCTTTACATCACTCACGACATCGCAACGGCGCGTTACATTGCTGAAGATCTCGCGGTTATGTACGTAGGTCACATGGTTGAATGGGGGGATACTGAGGAAATCATTCACGATCCTCAACACCCATATACGCAACTGTTGGTATCTGCTGTGCCTGATCCATCGAAGTCTATCCACGAGAAGCTGAAAGGCAACAAAGGGGAAATCCCACTTTGGACACCGGATTCAGTCGGCTGCCCATTTGCAGGACGCTGCGTACACGCAACCGATAAATGTCGCGAACGACTACCGGGCGTCACTCAGCTTTCTGAGAACCACTTTGTTCGCTGTTACTTATTTGAAGATTAATTATAACGAGGGTCAGGTTCAGCCTGACCCATTCCTGTTTTATCGTTTCCCGGAGACATTGAATGCTGCTACTGACTAACCACATTGGTTATGAACATCTGGGCCCAAAGAAAGCCATTGTCCAGACCGAACAACCACACTTGTCTTCTTACACTGCCCAATTGATTTGTGCCACTACCGAGCAAACCGTGGCAACTTTTGCGATTGAAGAACAGGGTAAAGTGGCGAACTGGCATCAGGGCTATTTCTACCTCATCGACTTTTCACCTTTCACAGATTCAGGCGACTATTTCCTGCAAGTGGAAGATACGCGCTCTTCCTCTTTCACCATTGGCGAACATATTCTGTTAGATCAAACTTTGTCGGATGTGATCCACTACTTCAAATCACAACGTTGTGGTGGAATTTTCGATCAACAAGATCGACAAGTTCCAGTGCTCAACGCCAACCAAACGGTTGATGTACACGGAGGCTGGTACGACGCATCTGGAGACGTTAGCAAGTATTTAAGTCATCTTTCATACGCTAATTATTTGAACCCTCAACAAACTCCAATGGTGGTTTGGAACATCCTAAAAGGGCTTTCATTGCTTGAAGTAAGCGAAGACATTGCAGCCTTCACACGTACACGTCTTATTGAAGAAGCCCTGTTCGGTGCAGACTTCCTTGTTCGTATGCAAAACGAAAAAGGCTTCTTCTACATGACGGTCTTTGATAAGTGGAGCAAAGATACCGCACAACGAGAAATTTGTGCCTACGAAACGCAACTTGGTCACAAATTTGACGACTACCAAGCAGGCTTTCGACAAGGTGGCGGTGTCGCCATCGCAGCGCTGGCCGCGGCGTCGCGTTTAGGTATTCACGGCGAATACGATCAACAAAAGTACCGCAATGCTGCTGAAAATGGTTACTGGCACTTAAAAGAGCACAATACGCAGTACCTCAATGATGGTGAAGAAAACATTATCGACGAATATTGTGCGCTACTAGCCAGTGTAGAACTGTTTACAGCCACCAAAGAAACTCGCTACTTGGAAGAGAGCCGTTTGTGGGCACAACGCTTAATTGCCCGCCAAATGAGCGATGAGCAGATTCAACACTTTTGGTCAGCAAACCAAGACGGCAGTCGTCCATACTTTCACGCAGCTGAAGCTGGCCTACCTGTTATTGCCTTGTGCGAATATCTAGCAATTGAAGACGACTCCGTACAGACAGAATCGGTAAAACGCATCGTTAACCGAGCGTGTGAGTTTGAGATCAATATATCGAATAAAGTGACCAACCCATTCGGTTACCCTCGCCAGTATGTTAAAGGCGTAAATGAGTCAAAACGCGATGCATTTTTTGTCGCACACAACAATGAATCCGGCTATTGGTGGCAAGGCGAGAATGCTCGATTGGGCTCACTCGCGACCATGGCGTATCTTGCTCAACCGCATATAGCGTCGCAAGAAATACAGCAACAACTTTCCGTATTTGCTCAAGATGCATTGAACTGGATTGTAGGCTTAAACCCATACGACATGTGCATGCTTGATGGCCATGGTCGTAACAACCCTGATTACCTTCCTCAACATGGTTTCTTCAACGCTAAAGGCGGTGTGTGTAACGGAATCACTGGCGGCTTTGAAGACGAGGAAGACATCGCATTTAACCCACCAGCACAAAAAGACGACATGTTACAAAACTGGCGCTGGGGCGAACAATGGATCCCGCATGGCGCTTGGTACTTACTCGCGATAATGAGTCAAGCTCAGCATATTTCTCAGTTGGCAACCTCTAAAAATATTAAGGAACAATAATCATGGGGATGTATTTTGTTGGTATTGATGGTGGCGGCACGTCATGTCGAGCCAGGATTAAAGATTCACAAGGTAATTTTCTTGGCGAGGCCAAAAGCGGAAGCGCCAACATAATGCTAGGCGCTGAAATTGCAATGGCTTCGATTCTTGAATCCATCACTTCGGCTGCCGAGCAAGGCAGCCTGACACAACAAGATTTTGCATCGATGCATGTCGGCTTAGCCCTTGCAGGTGCTGAGCACAAAGCATCTTGGCAAGCCTTTATGTCTCTTCCTCATCCGTTTGCCAGTATGACTCTTAATACAGATGCTTACGGCGCGTGCGTTGGTGCACACAATGGCGAAGATGGCGCAATCATGATCGCAGGAACGGGCTCTTGTGGCATCTACCTTAAAGGATTGGAGCAGCACGTTGTCGGTGGTCGTGAATTCCCGATTTCGGATCAAGGTGGCGGCGCAGTGATGGGGCTTCGCCTAGTTCAACAAGTTTTGTTAGCAGAAGATGGCATCAAAGAGAAAACGCCTCTAGCACAACACGTCATGGCGCATTTCGAAAATGACGTTGATAACGTGGTGGCTTGGTCTAAACAAGCGCTTCCTCGTGATTATGGCCAGTTTTCTCCTGCAATTTTCCAACATGCAGAACAAGGTGATGCACTAGCAATTGAGATGCTGAAGCAAACTGCAGCTGATATAGAAATGTTTCTCGTGGCATTAAACAAGCGCGGCGCAACACGTATTTGTTTAATGGGCAGCATTGCTGAACGTATTTTACGTTGGCTTTCGCCACCAGTTCAGCAATGGGTTGTTGAGCCACAGTTTGACGCGATTGAAGGCGCAATTATGTTTGCAGGTAAACCTGAACATAACCTTTACTCGCTCAGTGCGGCGTAGGAGTAGATATGGAATATCGTGTTGATCTCGTCGTCCTATCAGAACAAAAGCAAAACTGCCGTTTCGGACTGACTTTCCATAACTTGAGTGATCAAGATCTCCACAATTGGAGCCTGATTTTTGCTTTTGATCGCTACATTCTGCCAGATAGTATTTCGAATGGTCAGCTCAAGCAAATTGGCAGCTACTGCACCCTCAAACCAGAAGGGTTGGTGCTGGCAGCTAACCATCATTTTTACTGCGAGTTCAGTATTGGTTCGAATCCATTCCGTTACTATTCTGATGGATTCAATGAAGCCTTGGTCAACTTTGAAGTCAACGGCAACCTTCAGCGAGCTCAAGTCGATGTCACGCCGATCGTATTGGCTTCACCGTACCGTGAACGTAGTGAGATCCCTTCCAGCTTGACGCATGCGCAGCCTTTATTGCCAAAACCAAACCATATAGAGGTCAGTGATCACTGCTTTAGCTTTAATCATCAAGCTGGCGTTGCGGTTTATTCAAACCTAGCCAATTCAGCCAAAGAATGGTTACTTGAAGAGCTTAAGCGCATTCATCAATTTGAGTTCGCATCAAACAATGGCAGTCAGATCATCTTCAAAGGCAACCCAACCTTGGATGAAGGCGCTTACAAACTGAAGGCAGCAGAAGAGTCGATCAAAATTGAAGCAGGATCTTCGTCTGGCTTTACCCATGCTTGTGCAACGTTATTGCAACTGATCAAAGTTGGCGATCAACCGAATTCCATGGAAGTGGTTTGCTGTTCAATCAAAGACAGACCGCGTTTTCGTTATCGTGGAATGATGCTGGACTGCGCACGTCATTTTCACTCCGTTGAGCAAGTCAAACGCTTGATCAACCAATTAGCCCACTACAAGTTCAATACGTTCCATTGGCATTTGACCGATGATGAAGGTTGGCGAATTGAAATCAAATCACTGCCTCAACTAACCGATATTGGCGCATGGCGTGGCCCTGATGAAACGATAGAGCCTCAATACACGCACCTATCAGAACGCTATGGCGGTTTTTACACTCAAGAAGACATCAAAGACGTGGTTGCCTTTGCTTCAAAACGAGGCATCACGGTTATCCCTGAAATCGATGTACCAGGCCACTGCCGAGCTGCCATCAAGTCGTTACCACACCTATTGGTAGAAACTGAAGATACCACCGAATACCGCAGTATTCAGCATTACAACGACAACGTTATTAACCCTGCTCTTCCGGGAAGTTATGAGTTTATCGACAAAGTGTTGGAAGAAGTCTCCGCGCTGTTCCCTGCGCCTTATGTTCATATCGGTGCGGATGAAGTACCTAATGGCGTATGGTCAAAAAGCCCTGCGTGCCAAGCACTAATGGAGCAACTGGGTTACAGCGACTACAAAGAGTTACAAGGGCACTTCTTGCGTCATGCAGAAGACAAACTGCGCAAACTTGGCAAGCGCATGCTGGGTTGGGAAGAAGCACAGCATGGCGACAAAGTCAGCAAAGACACAGTGATCTATTCGTGGTTAAGCGAAGAAGCGGCGTTGAACTGCGCGCGCCAAGGTTTCGATGTGGTGCTACAACCGGCACAAACCACCTACCTAGATATGACCCAAGATTACGCACCTGAAGAACCGGGCGTGGATTGGGCTAACCCGTTGCCGCTAGAAAAAGCTTACAACTATGAACCACTCGCTGAAGTGCCAGCCGACGATCCAATACGTAAACGCATTTGGGGCATTCAAACAGCATTGTGGTGCGAAATCATCAACAACCAGTCTCGTATGGACTACATGGTCTTCCCGCGCTTAACCGCAATGGCAGAAGCATGTTGGACAGACAAACAACACCGAGACTGGACCGACTATTTATCACGTTTGAAAGGACACCTACCGCTGCTTGATTTGCAGGGAGTGAATTACCGTAAACCGTGGAAGTAATACAGAGCTGATGTAGAAGCATCACGCTTGAAGAGTTTTTAAATTTTGGCTGCAGACGCAGCTTTGTAAAAAGGAAAGACACAAATGAAATACGGCTATTTCGATAACGAGAATCGTGAATACGTCATTACTCGCCCTGATGTACCTGCTCCTTGGACCAACTACCTAGGTACAGAAAAATTCTGTACCGTTATCTCGCACAACGCGGGTGGCTACTCGTTCTACAACTCTCCAGAATACAACCGTGTTACTAAATTCCGTCCAAACGCGACATTCGATCGCCCAGGACACTACGTTTACCTACGTGATGATGAGACGGGTGATTACTGGTCAATCTCTTGGCAACCAGTTGCCAAAAGCCTAGACGAAGCGAACTACGAAGTTCGTCATGGTTTGTCGTACTCTAAATTCAAGTGTGAATACAGCGGCATTAGCGCAACCAAAACGCTCTTTGTACCAAAAGGCGAAGATGCAGAAATTTGGGATGTGGTCATCAAGAACACCTCTGACAAACCGCGTACGATCAGCGCATTCTCATTTGTCGAGTTCTCGTTCAGCCACATTCAATCTGATAACCAAAACCACCAGATGTCTCTCTACTCTGCTGGTACGTCATACAACGAAGGCGTGATTGAATACGACCTGTACTACAACACGAACGATTTCGAAGGCTTCTACTACCTAGCGTCAACGTTTGATCCAGATTCATACGACGGTCAACGTGATAGCTTCCTAGGTCTATACCGCGACGAAGCAAACCCACTAGCAGTAGAACAAGGTAAGTGTTTTAACACCGCACAAACGTGTTACAACCACTGTGGCTCTCTGCACAAGCAATTTACTATCCAACCAGGTGAAGAAGTTCGCTTTGCTTACATTCTGGGTATCGGCAAAGGTAACGGTGAACGTCTGCGTGCTAAGTACCAAGACCTTGCAGAAGTCGACAATGCATTTGCGGGTATCAAAGCACACTGGGATGAGCGTTGTGGCAAGTTCCAAGTGAAATCACCAAACGAAGGTCTAGACACCATGATCAATGCTTGGACACTGTACCAAGCAGAAACTTGTGTGGTGTGGTCTCGTTTTGCTTCGTTCATTGAGGTGGGTGGTCGTACTGGTCTTGGTTACCGCGATACAGCGCAAGATGCAATCTCAGTTCCTCACGCTAACCCAGCAATGACGCGCAAACGTATCGTTGACCTACTGCGTGGTCAAGTAAAAGCGGGTTACGGCCTACACCTATTCGATCCTGATTGGTTCGATCCTGAAAAAGCAGATGTTAAACCATCTAAGTCTCCAACAGTTGTTCCTACTCCGTCCGATGAAGATAAGATCCACGGTATTGAAGACACTTGCTCTGATGATCACCTATGGCTAGTACCAACCATCTGTAAATACGTGATGGAAACCGGTGAGCACAGCTTCTTCGACGAAGTGATTCCTTACGCGGATGGCGGTGATGCAACCGTGTATGACCACATGAAAGCTGCGCTAGACTTCTCAGCTGAATACGTGGGTCAAACGGGCATCTGTAAAGGTCTACGTGCAGACTGGAACGACTGTCTAAACCTAGGAGGTGGTGAATCTTCAATGGTGTCGTTCCTACACTTCTGGGCGCTACAAGAGTTTATCGACCTTGCAAAATACCTAGGCAAAGACGCTGACGTTGAGAAGTACACCGAGATGGCGGCAAACGTGCGTGAAGCGTGTGAAACACACCTTTGGGACGAAGAAGGCGGCTGGTATATCCGTGGTCTAACGAAAAATGGCGACAAGATCGGTACTGCGCAGCAAAAAGAAGGTCGTGTACACCTTGAGTCAAACACGCTAGCGGTTCTGTCTGGCGCGGTTTCTCAAGAGCGCGGTGAAAAGGCAATGGACGCAGTCGACGAGAACCTGTTCTCTAAATACGGACTTCACCTAAATTCACCATCATTCGCAACACCAAACGATGACATCGGCTTTGTGACTCGCGTTTACCAAGGCGTAAAAGAAAACGGGGCAATCTTCTCACATCCAAACCCATGGGCTTGGGTAGCTGAGGCTAAATTAGGTCGTGGTGACCGTGCAATGAAGTTCTACGATGCACTAAACCCATACAACCAGAACGACATCATCGAAAAACGTATTGCAGAACCTTACTCGTACGTACAGTTCATCATGGGTCGTGACCACCAAGACCACGGTCGTGCAAACCACCCATGGTTAACAGGTACATCTGGTTGGGCTTACTTCGCCGTAACCAACTTTATCCTTGGTGTACGTACAGGCTTTGATGGTCTAACTATCGACCCATGTATCCCAACTAACTGGCCTGGTTTCGAAGTGACTCGTCAATGGCTAGGTGCAACGTACAACATCAAAGTGGTTAACCCTGATTCAGTGAGCAAAGGCGTTAAGTCGATTACCGTAAACGGTGAAGCTGTAAGTGGTGCATCTGTACCAGTTCAAGCGGAAGGTTCAGTAAACGAAGTTATCGTTACTCTAGGTTAATCATCTTTTAGGGGAGTTCTTCTCCCCTTTTGATTTATCCGATGCACTGAGTTTGATGAGTGCATCGGTTCGCTAGCAAAGATTTAAGAGGCGGTGGGATGCCGCTCTTATCGAGGATCGAATCATGATCAAATTTGGTACAGGCGGTTGGCGTGCATTTATCGGTGAGGAGTTCACTAAAGATAATGTACGTTTGGTCGCTCAAGCAGTTGCAAACATCACGAATAACGAATCGGTTGCTGATCGCGGCTTTGTGATTGGCTATGACCGTCGCTTTCTGTCTGACAAAGCTGGCCGTTGGTTTGCCGAAGTTTTAGCAGCAAACGGCATCGTCGTTAGCTTTATCGATAAGTTTGTTCCAACGCCTATCGTAATGTTTAAAGCGAAGGAAATGGGCTGCGCTTACTCGGCATGTATTACGGCATCGCACAACCCGGCCGATTACAACGGCATTAAAGTCTTCATTGAAGGCGGTCGTGATGCAGATGAAATCATCACCCAGAAAATCGAATCACAAATCAATACGCTCACTGCACAAGATGTAAAAAGTGTCGATTTTGAACAAGCGGTTGAAGATAAGCTGATTCAAATTATCAACCCGATGAACGAATTCGTAGATTCGATAATTAACTTTATTGATATCGAGTCGATCAAAAAAGCCAACCTACGCGTTTTGATTGACCCGATGTTCGGTGTCGCAAAAAATGCACTGCAAACCGTATTAATCAACGGCCGCTGTGACGTTGATGTGATTAACGATGGAAAAAACCCAGACTTCGGTGGGTTAATGCCTTCGCCAAGTGCTGCAACACTCTACCGTTTGATGCACCTAGTAAAAGAGCAAGGTTACGATATTGGCATCGGTACCGATGGCGATGCGGACCGTCTTGGTATTATTGACGAAAAAGGTAACTTCATTCATCCGAATGAAGTCCTGATTCTACTTTATTATTACTTATTGGAGTACAAAGGTTGGACAGGTTCCGTGGTACGTAACATCGCGACGACTCATCTTCTCGATAAAATTGCTGAAGACCACGGTGAAAAATGCTTTGAGGTACCAGTAGGCTTTAAGCACATCAGTTCTCAAATGGAAGCGGATGACTCACTGATTGGTGGGGAAAGCTCTGGCGGCCTAACCATTCGTGGCCACATCAAAGGTAAAGATGGCGTCTTCGCGTCTAGCTTGTTAGTTGAAATGATTTCAGTAACAGGCAAGAAATTGTCTGAGTTGCTAGATGAAATCTACGGTAAGTACGGCTACGCGTACATGGCAGAAGGTGATTGCAAATTCAAACCAGCGCAAAAAGAAGTCCTGTTCAACAAGATATATGTTGAAAAACAACTGCCTGAGTTTGAGTTTGAGATCGAAAAAGTCAGCTACGAAGATGGTGCGAAAGTCTACTTCAAGAATGGCGGTTGGATCATCGCCCGCTTCTCTGGTACTGAGCCACTACTGCGTATTTTTGCAGAAATGCAAGATAAGGACACTGCGGAACGTGTTCTTCAACAGTTTAAAGACTTCTTATCTTTATAACTGACCTTGTGCCCGCTTCGAGCACTTCGGCTACGCTTGTCATGTAATTCAAGCTGTCGCTAAGGGGAAGAATACTTGCCCGGCATCACTGCCGGGCTTTTTTATTGTGTGTAGGCAGGCATAAGAGAATAGTAAAGGTACCCAGTAACGTTATGCGAATGCCAACACGCCCTGCGTTTCAATTTTCACAGCAACAGACTCACCAATATTTAATGCCTGCGATGCTGTAGCCAACAAACGGTCGCCATTCGCATCAATCACGTAGCGGCAATGGTCGCCCATAAAGTGCTGCTCCAGCACCGTTACTGAGCTCTCTTCATCGGATTGAATTTGCACATGTTGCGGCCTTAGCAACAAAGAGCATTCAGACTGCACTGGGATCTCTTGTTGGGCTGTGGCTTCAACCACACCCAAGTGGGTTTCATATTCTGAATCCGAAACTCGTTTAGCGGCCAGATAGCTACCACCACCTAAGAAATCCGCAACAAACTTACTTGAAGGCTGGTAGTAAAGCTCAGATGCCGTACCATACTGCTCGATAACACCATTGTTCATCACTGCCATTTTATCCGCGAAGGCAAAAGCCTCTTCACGGCTATGCGTAACAAAAATGGCAGTCACGCCTTGCGCCTTAAAAATCTTACGGATCTCACTTATCAGCTCATGGCGAACTTGCGTATCAATATTAGAGAACGGCTCATCTAGCAACAATAAGTCTGGGCTGTAAGCTAATGAGCGAGCAATCGCAACACGCTGCTGCTGTCCACCAGACAACTGATGTGGATAACGATCGCCATAGCCTTGCAAATGCACGAGCTCGAGCATCTCTTGAACTTTGCCATTTTTCTCTTTTGTCGAGTAATGCTTTAAGCCAAAGGCAATATTTTGCTCCACCGTCAGGTGAGGAAAAAGCGCATAATCTTGGAAAATCATCCCGATATTACGCTGTTCTGGTGGCAACCAGTTCTCCCCATCATCAATCGTGACGCAATTTAAGCTCATTTCGCCTGACGTTAATGGCAATAGCCCTGCAACGGCTTTTAATAGTGTTGTTTTTCCGCAACCACTTGCACCTAGTAAACAGACAATTTGCCCTTGTTCCACCTCAAGAGATAATGATTCGAGTACGGTTTGATCATCATATTGGCAAGTTAGGTTTTTAATTGATAATGCGCAGCTCATCAGTGATTTTGCTCCAGTGAACGGTTAACAACAACAAGCGGGATCAACCCAACAAGAACCAACAGAACCGCAGGCAAAGCGGCCAATTCTAAATGCTCATCCGAGGCGAAGTTATAAACGTATGTGGCTAGTGTTTCAAAGTTAAATGGACGAAGTAATAGAGCCGCATTGAGCTCTTTCATCGACTCGATAAACACTAACAGAGCCGCAATCAGTGCACCACGTTTAACCAGTGGAAAGTGCACACGCCACAGCATGGCATTAGGCTTACAACCCATGGTGCGAGACGCCATATCTAACGAAGGCGAAATTTTATTTAAATTACTTTCGATACTACCAATCGCCACCGCTGAAAAGCGCACAACCATGGCAAAAACCAGGGCGAACATGGAGCCAGAAAAAATAAGTCCCGGTCTTCCCCATTCCATGGCTTTAGCAAAGTCATTGACGCGGTGATCCATAAACAGTACTGCGACCATCACACCAATCGCTAATACGGTTCCTGGCACTGCATACCCCATCGAAGAAAGACGCATAAATGCCAAGCTTTCGCGCTTGCCATTGACGCGATGGGTAAAGTTAACGATCAGTGCGACAGCAACACCAATAATGGCGGCAATAACCGACACGACCAAACTATTCCATGCGTATTCACGAAACTCGGGGGTCCAACTCTGCGCAAAGTAAGTTATCGCATAATCAATCAGCTGTAGTAATGGCAAAATAAACGCGACCGAAACCAAGCCCCAACACCAAACCAGCGCGGTCCACTTTTTCCAGCCCGTCAACTCATAACGAAAATCTTCGTGACTGTTAAATTGGCTTTGAAAAAGCTTTTGTTTACGACGACTGTAGCGTTCTGCACTGAGAAGCAGTACTACAATGACGAGCATCATGGCAGAAATCTTGGCTGCAGCATTAAGATTAGAGTATCCCAACCAAGTATCGTAGACCGCTGTGGTTAACGTATTCACAGCGAAGTAACTTACAGTACCAAAGTCACCGATAGTCTCCATTGCGACCAGCGACAAACCCACAGCGATAGAAGGTCGCACTAATGGCATCGAGATGCGCCAAAAGCTTTCCCATGGAGAGCATTTGAGCAAACGCGCGCTTTGCAACAAAGAGACATTTTGCTCCATAAATGCAGCTCGACACAGCAAATACACATAAGGGTACAGCACTAAAGCCAACACAAAGGTCGCGCCAGGCAAGGTGCGAATATCAGGGAACCAATAGTCGCCAGGTCCCCATCCGGTTACATCACGCAAAAAGATCTGAATCGGTCCTGCAAAATCAAACCAATCAGTAAAAATATAACCAATGATATAACCTGGCATCGCAAGAGGTAGCACCAATGCCCACTGCAACCATTTTTCGGTCGGCAGTTTACACATGGCCATTATCCAAGCGCTTGGTATACCAAGAATTAAGGACAACACCATTACGCCAATAGTGAGCGCAACCGTGTTAAAAATATAAGTCGGCATGACTGTCGCCATTAAATGGGCAAACAAATCATCCGTTTCACCAATTGCGGTGTAGAAGATCGCTAAGATCGGCAAAACCAGTAACAGAGTTATTACCCCACTACTGGTTTTCCATAAAGAGTGTTTATCTTTCATCGCCTAATTACTGCAAGGCTGTATGAAATACAAATGCTGTTGCAAATACATCTCATATCCTTTAATCAAATGGGGGTACTGTTATACCCCCACAAGGAATTAAAGGTCAAATTTCACTTCGTCTAATAGCTTAATTGCCGCTTCGTGGTTGGCTGCAATATCGTCTAGAGAAAGCTTGTCTGCTTTAAAGTCACCCCAAGATTCCACAAGTTCAGAACGCTTCACGCCTTCTTTAACAGGGTACTCGTAGTTAACTTCTGCGTACATCTGCTGCGCTTTGTCACCCGTTAGGAATTCCATTAGCTTCACAGCATTGTCTTTGTTTGGAGAGTACTTCGCCATCGCCATACCAGAGATGTTTACGTGAGTACCTGTAGTCTCTTGGTTAGGGAAGTTGATGTAAACTGCATCTGCCCAAGCTTTTTGCTCTTTGTCATTAACCATTTTACCTAGGTAGTAGCTGTTACCTAGAGAAACATCACATAGACCTTCTTTGATCGCTTTAACTTGTGCACGATCGTTGCCTTGTGGTTTGCGAGCAAGGTTTGCTTTCACGCCTTCCAACCACTCTTTGGTTTCTGCTTCGCCATTGTGAGCAATCATTGCTGAAACTAGAGAAACGTTGTACGGGTGCTTACCGCTACGAGTACAAATTTTACCTTTGAACTCTGGCTTAGCTAGATCTGCATAGTTGAAATCTGCGCCTAGTTTACCTACGCGATCACGTGAAGAGTAAACACTACGAGAGCGTAGAGTTAGGGCAAACCACTCATTCTCTTTATCTTGGTATTGAGCTGGTACGTTTTCTTCAATGATTTTGCTATCTACTTTCTGAACTAAACCTTTGTTTGTCAGTTCAGCTAGACGACTGATGTCTGTCGTAAGGATAACGTCAGCTGGGCTGTACTCGCCTTCTTGAGCTAGCTTTTCTGCTAAGCCTTTTTTAGCAAATTTTACGTTTACTTTGATGCCAGTTTCTTTAGTGAACTCGTTGAACATAGGTTCAACTAGGAAAGGTTGACGGTAAGAGTAGACGTTCACTTCTTCAGCAGCCATTGCTGTTGGAGCTAAGGTTGCGCAAGTTAATGCTGAAAGAGTTAGCAGTTTTTTCATTGTTTAATCCTTTACCATGCTAATGATAACGTTTATCAGTTGCGTTATTATATGTATGTTCAATAAGAAGACAATGACAAATATTAAAAAACCTGCTCATCGGAGCAGGTTTTTTAATGTTGAGAGTGTAACTATTTATTACAGGCTATTGATTACTTCACAGTGACAAATTCTGGGTACGCACCGACGCCACAATCATGCATGTCCATACCTTCCATTTCTTCATCTTCCGTGACGCGAATTCCAACGGTTGCTTTCAAGATAGCCCACACCACTAGACTGGCACCAAATACCCAAGCAAAGATAACGACTGCACCTAAAAGCTGCGCACCGAATGTAGCATCGCCGTTACTTAGTGGCACAACCATCAAACCAAAGAAGCCACAAACACCATGCACTGAAATCGCACCGACTGGGTCATCAATTTTTAGTTTATCTAGGCCAATGATGCTGAATACGACTAGCGCGCCAGATACTGCACCGATAGCAACTGCATATAATGGCGATGGTGATAGAGGATCTGCGGTGATAGCAACCAAGCCAGCTAGCGCACCATTGAGAATCATCGTTAAATCCGCTTTGCCCCAAGTCGTTTTACATACAAATAGCGCCGCAATAGCACCTGCAGCAGCAGCTGCGTTGGTGTTTAGGAAGATCTGACCTACCGCTGTTGCGTTCTCAAAGTCTGAAACCATCAACTGAGAACCACCGTTAAACCCAAACCAACCAAACCAAAGGATGAAAGTACCTAGTGTTGCCAAAGGCATGTTTGAACCTGGAATCGGGTAGATTTCACCGTTTTTTCCATATTTACCTTTACGAGCACCAAGAAGCAATACACCAGCGAGAGCTGCAGAAGCACCAGCCATATGTACGATACCTGAACCTGCAAAGTCGCTAAATCCAGCTTCTGCTAGGAAACCACCGCCCCATGTCCAATAACCTTCCATTGGGTAGATAAATGCGGTCAAAATCGCAGAGAAAACCAAGAAAGACCAAAGCTTCATACGTTCAGCCACCGCACCAGAAACGACAGACATTGCCGTTGCAACGAAGACGACTTGGAAGAAGAAATCAGACTCTAGAGAGTGATCAGCCCCTTCACCTTGAGTACCAATCAGCGCACCAAACGAAGGTAACCAGCCTCCTTCTCCGTTGTCGACATACATGATGTTGTAACCAACGATCAGAAACATCGTACATGCAATTGCGTACAAACAGATGTTCTTCGTAAGAATTTCTGTTGTGTTCTTAGAGCGCACAAGACCAGCCTCTAGCATCGCAAAACCAGCTGCCATCCACATTACCAACGCACCGGAAATGAGGAAGAAAAAGGTGTCAAGTGCGTAACGTAACTCGGTTACTGTTGTTGTTAATTCCATAATAAGTTTCTCCAATCCCTTGAATTCTTAAAGTGCTTCTGCGTCCATTTCGCCCGTTCGGATACGCACCGCTTGGTTCAGGTCGTAGACAAAAATTTTACCGTCACCAATCTTTCCTGTTTGCGCAGCTTTTGTAATCGCTTCAACCACTCGCTCAACATTATCCGCGTGAGTAGCGATTTCAATTTTCACTTTTGGTAGGAAATCGACCTGATACTCAGCGCCGCGATACAGTTCCGTGTGGCCTTTTTGACGACCAAACCCTTTAACTTCTGATACCGTCATCCCTTCGATACCGACGTTAGCCAATGCTTCTCGCACATCGTCTAATTTAAACGGCTTAATAATGGCATTGATTATTTTCATTCAATTCTCTCCGAAGCTTTCATCCTGAAACACTTCTAATAATCCAATCTACGTGCCAAGTTTTTAAGTCATTGAATAATAAAAACTAACGTCAATTTACATATCTATAAACAAAAAGGGCGCACCATATCGGTGCGCCCTTTTCACAAATTTAAAGCAACAGAAGGAAAGTTACCCAAAACTGTGCACTAAATGTTCAAAAAGTCTTTCCATCGCTCGATAAGAATCATGAAGTCCTCTATTCCACAGCTTGCTGTACTTTCTGCATTGTAGAAATCGAATTCACTTTCCATCTCAACATCATGGTCATGGGCCAATGCGTTTTCTTGCACTAGGACTTCATCGCCCTGAATCATCAAGCTAATTTCTGTACCTGTTAGGTTATGCTCTTGAGAAGGCGCTGAAAATGACTGCTCAATTAGCTTTTCAACCTGAGCAATCTTCATAGGATCTTTGCCAATTTCTTCTTGTAGCCAGCGCCCAACAATCTCATGCCCCATGCTGCATTTTACGTAGTACTCGCCCATCAACGTGTTACGGATGAATTCAAATTCCATCGAGATTGCCTTTTCGTATCAATTTGGTGCGGAGTATAGCGAATTGCGCCCATAAAAAAAGCACCTCGTTTGAGGTGCTTTTTAATTGTGCAGTTAAACTTATGCAGGCTCTTGGAAGATCACTTCATCCGCTTTCTTGGTGTACTGATCCATTTTATGGAAGTTCAAGTAGCGGTAAGTATCTGTAGCGGTTGCATCAATTTGCTTCGCATACTCCAAGTACTCTTCTTTGGTTGGAATCTTACCAAGGATTGCACCTACGGCAGCTAGTTCCGCAGACGACAGGTAAACATTCGCACCAGTACCTAGACGGTTCGGGAAGTTACGCGTTGAGGTCGACATCACTGTTGATTTGTCTGCAACACGCGCTTGGTTACCCATACACAGTGAACATCCTGGTGTTTCGATTCGAACCCCAGCACGGCCAAAGATACCGTAATAACCCTCTTCCGTTAGCTGATCCTTGTCCATCTTCGTTGGCGGAGCGATCCATAGACGAGTTGCAAGCTGTCCGTTGAACTTATCTAGCAGCTTACCAGCAGCGCGGAAGTGACCGATGTTCGTCATACAAGAACCGATGAACACTTCATCAATCGCTGTGCCTTGTACTTCAGACAACAAGCGAGCGTCATCCGGATCATTCGGTGCACATAGTACTGGCTCATTGATTTCAGCCATATCGATTTCAATAACATGTGCGTATTCAGCGTCTTTATCAGCTTGCATCAGCTCAGGATTTGCTAGCCACTCTTCCATCGCTGTAATACGACGTTCGATAGTACGGCGGTCACCATAACCTTCAGAGATCATCCACTTCAGCATCACGATGTTAGAGTTTAGGTACTCTTCGATCGACTCTTGCGACAGTTTCACAGTACAACCTGCCGCCGAACGCTCAGCAGAAGCATCAGACAGCTCAAATGCTTGCTCAACCGTTAGCGTTTCTAGGCCTTCAATCTCAAGGATACGGCCAGAGAATTCGTTGATCTTGCCCGCTTTCTCTACTGTTAGTAGACCTTGCTGAATCGCGTAGTAAGGGATGGCATGAACAAGGTCACGCAGTGTGATACCCGGTTGCATTTCACCTTTAAAGCGAACCAAGATTGACTCAGGCATATCTAGTGGCATAACGCCTGTCGCAGCAGCAAAGGCAACCAAACCCGAACCTGCTGGGAATGAAATACCTAGAGGGAAACGAGTATGCGAGTCACCACCAGTACCGACAGTATCCGGCAGTAGCATACGGTTTAGCCATGAGTGGATAATACCGTCACCCGGGCGAAGAGATACGCCACCGCGGTTCATGATAAAGTCCGGAAGTGTGTGATGCGTGTTTACGTCTACTGGTTTTGGGTACGCAGAGGTGTGACAGAAAGACTGCATGACAAGGTCAGCAGAGAAGCCCAAACACGCCAAGTCTTTAAGTTCATCACGAGTCATAGGGCCGGTAGTATCTTGCGAGCCTACTGTCGTCATCTTCGGCTCACAGTAGGTACCAGGGCGAATGCCTTCTACGCCACACGCTTTACCAACCATTTTCTGTGCAAGCGTGTAACCCTTGCCAGAATCTGCAATTTCACCAGGTTTACGGAATACATCCGAAGGCTCAAGACCTAGCGATTGACGCGCTTTGTCTGTCAAACCACGACCGATGATCAATGGGATACGACCGCCAGCACGAACTTCATCAATCAGTACTTCCGTTTTCAGCGAGAACTCAGCTAAAACTTCACCTGTTTCGTGATTACAAACTTTACCTTCATATGGGTAAACATCGATAACATCGCCCATGTTGAGCTTAGTCACGTCGACTTCAATTGGTAGTGCGCCCGCATCTTCCATTGTGTTGAAGAAGATAGGTGCAATTTTACCACCAAGCACATAACCACCAGCACGTTTGTTTGGAACGTAAGGGATATCATCTCCCATGAACCAAAGTACTGAGTTGGTTGCAGATTTACGTGAAGAACCAGTACCAACAACATCACCAACGTAAACCAATTGGTGACCTTTTTCTTTCAATTCTTCAATTTGCTTGATCGGACCAATATTGCCCGGTTGATCAGGATTGATGCCTTCACGCTCGTTCTTCAGCATCGCAAGTGCGTGCACTGGGATATCAGGACGAGACCAAGCATCAGGTGCAGGTGAAAGGTCATCCGTGTTCGTTTCACCTGTTACTTTAAATACAGTTAGAGTGACTTTTTCTTCAAGCTTAGGCTTAGAAAGGAACCACTCAGCATCAGCCCATGACTGAAGTACTTTCTGTGCATGCGCATTGCCTGCTTTTGCTTTCTCTTCTACATCATAGAAAGCATCAAACATCAGAAGTGTATGAGACAGTGCTTCTACAGCAATCTCTGCCAGTGCTTCGTCATCAAGTAGCTCAACTAGCGGCTCGATGTTGTAACCACCTTGCATAGTGCCTAGCAGTTCAGCCGCTTTTTCACGACTCACTAATGGTGATTTAACTTCACCTTTTGCTACTGCTGTTAGGAAACCCGCTTTAACATAAGCGGCTTCATCTACACCTGGTGGGATGCGGTTTTCAAGTAGGTCAAGAATGAACTCTTCTTCACCTTGCGGGGGATTTTTCAGAAGTTCTACAAGTCCAGCAACTTGTTCTGCGTCTAGCGGTTTAGGAACAACTCCTTCAGCAGCACGCTCTTCGACGTGTTTACGGTAGGCTTCAAGCACGACTTTTTCCTCTCATTGCGGTTCCTCCTCTATTATTACTATTGTTAAAGTAAAGGAGTGAACATCCTTGGAAACTTGGCTCTCCATTGCCCTTGTTTTCATTCAATTATGATTGAGAAACAGCGCCGTAGAGGCCAAACTGTGGGCAAAATAATAGCAAATTTAACCTTAAATTAAAATCTTATCATTTTGACCAACATAGCAACTTACGACTAAAGTTCTGCTAATTTTGACCAAATATGCCAAGTTTTTGCTTTCTTATACCCGGTTAATTAAACGACGTTCCTACGATCAAATACACAGCATCCATATCCTGCTCAGTACGACCATAAGCCAACATAATTGGCCCGATTGGCGAGTCAACACCAAAGAAAATAGAGCCAGCATTGTAAAGTGGCGCTTCATTCAGCTTCAGATCATTATCTGACCACACTCCACCGTATTCCACTGATGCACCTAGGTAGACTGGCGCTTCAAATAGTCCAAAGTCATTGTCGAACCATTTGTAACGGTACACCAAGCTACTAAAAAACAGGTTCTGTCCAATCAAGCTATTTCTTGGGATACCAGATAGGTTTAAAAAGCCGCCTAACTCTCTCGGATCAAGCGGAACCGATGAGTTTTTACTTTCTACAAAGCTATATTCTGCATGTCCGACTAAAGTATGACGCTGATGACTGACCGCACCTTTGAATCGCGCGGAGATTTCATACACGGTATCTTCAATCATCTTTTCCGTATTGAGTAGAGTGATGCCTTCCGGACTCTTGTCATGGGATACGAAATATTCAAGATCGACCAGCAGTCCGCGAGTAGGAAATGCAAAATCATCAAGCGTATCGAGTCGATAGCTCGCAAATATACCTTTGCGCTCGAAGTCTAGCTGCCCTGCCGAGGCCAAGGTAGACAGCTCAATATCTCCTGTAGAGTAACGAGCACCAAGGCGCAACTCTTGCCATAACGTAGGTTGAATGCCAATCGCCAGTTCTGAAGCAAAGTCATTATAGGAAACGGGTAAGAAGTCGTTAACTGAGCTGAGGTCCGGGTTTTCAAACTCGCTAAAAGGTAAGTTTCTATCTTCACTGCTGTATCCAACACGGCCAGCAACAAAAAGCGTTTGGCTAGATAAAACAGGCGAATACAACTCAGCTTCTATCAGCTTATCCGTGCCCATTTCTACGTTGAACGCCAACTCTGCACCATGCGAGTTTAAATTAGTAAAATTGGTCGACATACCGATGCCGTATTGGCTATCCGTATCGAAGTCATCTTCAAGGAAAAATCGAAAGTTAACGTAATTCGGCCCCCACGACTTTTCGTTAACATCAAAAACCAACAATGTCTTACCATCAACATCTTCAAAGTGGTAAGTGATTAACTCAAAACGATCCAACGCATAGAGATTTTCAACGGCTTTTTCTATTTCAGCCGTTGGAATACGACGACCTGTTTTCAATTGGATACGGTTGGTAAGTAATACATCACTGTAGTGGGTGTTATTCACTATCACAATGTCATCAACAATGCGTTTATCACCGTAAACCAGCGTCTTACGTACCTCTTGCTTGTGATCAATGTACTTTTGGTATTCTGCGTTCGATAAACTTAGACCAAGCAGCTTATCTTCAAGCTGCTTGGTAATATCGTAGCCCGCTTGAAAAGCCCAAGGCATTTTGTCGAACTCGACCGTTTCCATGGTGCCCACATTGGGACGAATATAAATATCTTGTGGTTCAAGCTCGTCCACTTGCTGTTGCGTACTGCGACGAACTAGGTAATTAGAAAGTTGATCCGCTACAGTAAACAGCCCGGTAAACTCATCTTCGGTTTTGTAGTCGGTGCTAATATCGACAGCAATAACAACATCAGCCCCCATGGCGCGAGCCACATCGACAGGCATGTTATTGACCACGCCGCCATCGACAAGCATATGGCCATTGAGCTTATAGGGAGGAAGCGCTCCTGGTACAGACATGCTAGCCATCATGGCGTCCACAAGGTAGCCATTGCCAAGAACCACTTCCTCTAGCGCAAGAATATCTGTCGCCACAGAGCGATAAGGAATGGCAAGATCATCAAAAGAATCGAATCGCCCTAAGTTCCCTGTAGTCTCACGCAATACGCGCAACATGTTCTGGCCTTGCACGACACCCGTTGGGGCACGAACCTCACCAAATCTTAAGCCGAGGTCAGTGTTAATTTGATAGCGGTCTTCATACTCTTTATCACGAACTCGGCGTTGACTACGGTCGACACGATCTCGATAACCACTGCTCCAATCGACGGTGTAGATAAAACTTTCAATTTCATCAGCGCTCATCCCCGTTGCATAGAGACCACCAACATAAGCGCCCATACTGGTGCCCGTTACGATATCGACCGGGATCTGCATCTCTTCTAACGCTTTGAGGACGCCGATATGCGCAGCGCCTTTTGCTCCGCCACCGGCGAGCACAACTGCCACCTTTGGACGAGGCTCCACGTCATCCGTTTTTGCTAGAGAGTTGGCGAGGGAAACTGAAGGAGTGGTGATCAAAAAGGCACTAACCCAAAGCGCGAAATGGCGAGTCGACGGGCTTGATAACAGCTTTTTGAACATTCACTTCTTCCTTTGTTGAATTTCTTATCAAGTAGGGCGTGCTAGCAGCACCGCACTAACACGCCCTAATATGTACTAAGAATTGACCAGAGAGACAAGCTAATGTTGTTGATTTGGCGATGCTACCAATCAAATAAGCTGTTAAGCCAGTTTGATTTCTTCTCACACTGCTGCTTTATTTGACCCGTTTTATCCCAAACTGGCAGTTTATAATCACTACGACAGTTCATTTCTAAACCACCATCTGATGTCGGCCTAAATCCTAACGTGGTGATCTCTCTTGGCCATGGAAGCTCTAAACGCTCAGGAATGCGTTGCTTCAAATACTCTGCGTACACTCGTAATGCACCGCTCGATCCCGTTAGATGAACCGGTTTGTTATCGTCGCGGCCTAGCCAAATTGTCGTCACTTCACGGCCATCAACACCGACAAACCAGCTATCGCGGTTATCGTTACTGGTACCCGTTTTTCCTGCCAGTGCAGCCCAACCAAACTGGCTTTGTAAGAAGCGGCCTGTACCTTGAGCAACCCCCTGTTTCATCGCGTAGGTCGTTAGCCATGCTGCTTGCTCATCCACGGCTCTTGATGAACGAGGCAAGGATTGATAAAGCACATTACCTTCCATATCCATCACTGAACGCAGAGCGGTCAGTTTCGCACGTTTGCCTGAGTTCGTCAGTGTCTGATACATCTGCGCGACTTCAAACGGCGTCAAAGAAAACGAGCCCAAAAACATCGAAGGCACTGGGCGGATTTCGTCTTTGTTGACGCCCAAACGTTCTAAAGTATTGGATACTTCTGGGATACCAAGCGCCATGCCTAAGCGCACAGTTGGCACGTTGAGTGACTTCGCTAAAGCAATGTAGAGTGGCACATCACCACGATATTTTCGGTCGTAGTTACGCGGTGTCCATACATTACCTTTACTGCTTTTCAGGCTTAGCGGCGTGTCGTGTAGCGTCGTGCCTAGGTTATATTTTTCCGGTTGTTCTAAAGCCGTCAAGTAAATCGCTGGTTTAACTAAAGAACCAATTGGACGACTGGCATTGAGCGCGCGGTTAAAACCTTCATAACCAACACGTTTACCGCCAACCATGGCACGGATTTCACCACTATGGCGATCAACCGCGACTGCAGCGGCTTCTAATTCTTTACCGCCTCGTTTCGCTAGCTCCGGGATCTTTTTCGCGATGGCTTGCTCCATTTTGCTTTGCGATACCGGATCCAGAGACGTAAACACGCGCAGTCCGGTTTCCGCTTTAAATCGCTCCCCCACTTTTTCTTTCAATTCAATGCTCAATTGCTGGAAATAAGCGGGCTGACGGCTCGCGATACGTGGTTTGCTCTGCGTATCAAGCGAACGACTGACGGCTTGCTCATACTGCTCTGAAGTCAGCATGTTTTGCTGCATCAACAAACGTAATACAAGATCGCGGCGCTCTTTCGTGCGCTCGGGGTAACGAATTGGGTTGTAGTAAGACGGTCCTTTTACCATCCCAACTAACATCGCCAGTTGATCGATTCGCAGCTCTTGGATCGGTTGTCCAAAGTAATAACGCGATGCCAAGCCAAACCCGTGGATCGCTTCACCACCACTTTGCCCTAGATACACTTCGTTAAGGTAGGCTTCCAAAATACGATCTTTGCTGTAACGGTAATCCAAAATTAACGCAATATACGCTTCTCTAACTTTGCGCCACAGCGTCTTATCACGGGTCAAAAACAGGTTTTTCGCCAACTGCTGAGTTAGCGTACTACCGCCTTGAACAGTACGACCCGCTTTAATGTTTGCAACCATTGCTCGTGCAATCGCGAGTGGAGACACCCCATCGTGTTGATAAAAATCCCGGTCTTCGGTCGCAAGCAGTGCATCAACTAAAATTTCTGGGAACTGATCACGACGCAAGAACAGACGCTGCTCATCTTGATCTTTCTCCAGCATACCCAACATCTTAGGCTCTAAGCGTAAGTAACCAAGATCGCCTCGGGACTCTAAAGACTGAATACGCTGTAAGCCAGAATCTGAAAAATGGAGCATCACGTGACGATCCGGTTCAGGACCATCGGCAAATTCAAATGGACGACGGATCAGCTCAATACGAGTGGAAGAAGAAGAGTACTCACCAGGATAGCGAGGCTGACTTACCTTACGGTAACTCAGTACATCCAGCTCGTTACGAAGTTCTTGAATGGTGATATTTTCACCCGGATTTAAGTTCAAGATGCGAGCATAAACCACCGTTGGCAGTTCAAACAGCTGGCCTTCAAAGCGCTCTTTCACAACACTATCTAAATAAATACCCACAAACAGCAAAACAGCGGCAAGCGCAACACCGGCTTTCCAGCTAAATGACCACAAAACTTTCAGCCACGAACGTTTCTCGTTAGCCGGCTTTTTACTCGGTGTGCGTCGAGTCTGTTTTGTCGTTCCTTTATTGGTTGTACTTTTCTTCGCTGGCGCTTTTTTCGCGCTAGGCTTCTTGCTGTTAGTCATTATTCAATTGTCTTTTTGTTTTCGTAGTTGCTACATGATTGGCAGGGTCATCTGGCCAAACGTGTTTTGGGTAGCGCCCTTTCATCTCTTTTTGAACGTCTTTATAGCTTCCGTTCCAGAAAGCCGCCAAGTCAGACGTCACTTGCAGCGGACGTTGTGCCGGCGAAAGCAGTTCAAGCACCAAACGCTTACGACCAAGTGCTACCGTAGGAGAGCCACTCTCACCAAATACCTCTTGCATACGCACCGATAGTTTCGGCTCATGGCCATACTGGTAACGGATACGCTTCTTTGAACCTGTCGGCAGTTGGTAATGATCTGGTAACCATTCATCCAGCTGTTGATTGAGTGGCCAACCTAATCGAGCGTTCAGCGCTTCGACCAAGTTTATCTTGCTCAAATCGTTAACCGAACTGACGGACGTCATGTACGGCTCTAACCACTCTTCTAATGAATCCAACAAACTGGCTTCATCAAACATTGGCCATGATTGCTCGGGTAACCATTCCACCGCACAACGAATCCGAGCCAACAAGCTCTCCGCTGCCGATGTCCAGTTTAGACTCTGTAAGCCCTGGCGGCGGACATACGTGAGTAAAGCTTGTGTCATTTTTTCTTTGCCAGGGCTTGGCAACGGCTCGCGTTCAACCACCAGCTGACCGAGTTTTGTTTGTCTCTCAGCCATTAGACGCCCTCTTTTTTCATCCCAGTCTACAACTTCTTCAGACGAAAATAGCGCTTCAAAGGTCGCTCGCAATATATTGACATCCAATTCACATGCCGAATGAATTTGACTGGAGTTAGAATTAGAACGCATTAAGTCAACGGCAACCAAATACTCACAGCCACCTAGCATGTCTTCCTGACGACATTCTGCACCATGACCATTAGCCAAAGTAAATCGCCCAAATTGATTTGTGCGCTGCTGCGCAATGCGATCTGGAAATGCCAAACTTAACACCAGCGGTAATGCCTCTTCATCCACGCCTTTCAGGTCAAATACCGTATCTAATTTGTACGCCAGAGATTGAGCACGCTTGAACAACATCGACTTTTTTGGATGAGTACCAACAAGCCAACGATGCAAACTATGAGCGATATTGGTGACGTTTCTTTCTGGCTCTTCAATCAGTGCGACCGCCGCCAAAGCAGCATTTAACATCTTATCACTGTAAGATTGCGCTTTAATTAGCATCGCAGCCGCACGAGGCTCAACGCCTAGTTCATGCGCCTGTTTTCCTTCGGACGTTAATTGCCCTTTTTCCGTCAGTAGTCCCAATGACACCAATAGCTGCTTCGCTTGTTCCAATGACGCATTAGCGGGAACATCAAGCCACTTGAGATCGTTGATATCACTCGCTCCCCAAAATGCGAGCTCCATAACTAAACTAGCCAAATCGGAATGCAAAATTTCGGGCTGGGGAACCAGAGGTTGCTGCTTGAACTGACTTTCAGAATAGAGGCGAACGCAAATGCCCTCTTCTATTCGTCCCGCTCGTCCTGCACGCTGAATCGCTGAAGACTGTGCAATGCGTGTTTGCTCTAAACGTGTTAAACCGTTTTTCAAATCAAACCGGGCAATACGCTCTAACCCAGAATCAACCACAAGGCGAATGCCTTCAATCGTCAGTGAAGTTTCTGCGATGTTGGTCGCGAGTACGACTTTACGCTTGCCGTGTTCTGCCGGCGTGATGGCTTTTTGTTGCTCAGTAAAGCTCAGTTGCCCATAAAGCGGACACACTTCAATATCATCCGCCAAATGAGATAAACGTTCTTCGACTTGTTTAATGGCCCCAACGCCCGGTAGGAAAGCCAACAAAGAGCCGGACTCTTTGTTCATAAGACTTTCTATTGTTTTTGCCATACTCGTAGGTAAATGATCATTCACACCTAACGGTTGGTAACGCATGTCTACGTCGAGACTGCGTCCTTCTGATTCAATGTAACTGGCTTCCGGCAACAACGACTGTAAGGCTTGTTGATCAAGCGTTGCCGACATTACCACCAGCTTGAGATCGTCTCGCAATGCCTCTTGAACTTCTAAACTGAATGCCAAAGCGGTATCGGCATGAATGCTGCGTTCATGAAACTCATCAAAGATCATGAGATCAACACCATCCAGTTCAGGGTCAGTTTGAATCATCCGAGTCATGATCCCTTCAGTCACGATCTCCAACTGCGTTGCAGAACTTACCTTTGCCTCGCCACGAACTCGATAACCCACGCGTTGACCTACTTGCTCTCCTAATTGCTCAGCAAGATAACGGGCAATGTTACGCGCCGCGAGTCGTCTTGGTTCGAGCATGATGATTTTGCCAGCAACCGAATGATTTAAGAGTAACTGCAAAGGGAAGTAAGTCGACTTACCGGCACCAGGCGCCGCTTTTAAGATCACTTGATGTTGATTTTTGACCGCCGTCAGCAACTCAGGCATCACGGCTTCAATCGGCAATTGTGACAAAGGAAATACCTTGTGGTGTAATGGTGGCAACATTGTACATAAAAAAATTTTTGTCTAAATAAGCAAATGCATTTCACACCCGCTTTAGAGTCCGCCACTCTACTCAAACGCTATAAACGCTTTCTTGCCGATATCGAACTCGATACCGGTGAAGTTCGTACTATCCACTGCGCAAACACTGGCGCTATGACAGGTTGTGCGACACCCGGAAACAAAGTTTGGTTTTCCACTTCCGACAACCCGAAACGAAAATATCCCAATAGTTGGGAGTTGAGTGAAACCGAACAAGGCCACCGCATTTGTATCAATACCGCGCGCGCCAACCAATTAGCCGTTGAGGCTATTGAAAATAATGTCATTTCAGAGCTTTGTGGTTATGACACACTTCAAACTGAGGTGAAATACGGTAATGAAAATAGCCGAATTGATATCTTGCTCAGCGCAGACAACAAGCCAAAGTGCTATATAGAAGTGAAAAGCGTCACTCTTCTTGATGAGACCGACTCTACTGGACAAGGATACTTCCCAGATGCGGTCACGACTCGGGGACAAAAGCACCTGAGAGAGCTCACAGAAATGGCACAAAATGGAAGTAGAGCCATACTTTTATTCACTGTTTTACATTCAGGTATTGAAAAAGTATCCGCGGCGCACCATATAGACGCGAAATATTCACTATTACTCAAACAAGCACAAGACGCTGGAGTGGAAGTTCTCTGCTACAAAGCTGAACTGAGCGATACTGGAATGAAGCTGATTTCCGCTATTGATTTTATCAATTAAGAGAAAAAATGATGTCGTCTTCACATTGACGATAACTTTGCGATTCAGTATTTGCTTGCACCGCCTCTTTTTGCTATAGATACCCGCCTTAAATTGACTGCGTAGCAGTTGACTAGGTGTAAGTAGGAGATGCTGTATGCCAGAATCAAAGAAGAAAACGATAGGCATCCTAGCCATTGCCGGCGTGGAGCCATATCAGGAAAAACCTGGTGAAGAGTACATGTCACCAGAGCAGGTTGAACACTTTACGAAAATCTTAACAGCTTGGCGCGACCAGCTGAGAGCTGAAGTGGATCGTACCGTTCACCACATGCAGGACGAAGCAGCAAACTTCCCAGATCCAGTTGACCGCGCCTCTCAAGAGGAAGAGTTCAGCCTAGAACTGCGTAACCGCGACCGCGAACGCCGTTTGATCAAGAAGATTGAAAAGACTTTGGATAAAATCAAAGAAGACGATTTTGGCTTCTGTGAGTCTTGTGGCGTAGAGATTGGCGTTCGCCGTCTTGAAGCACGTCCAACCGCTGACCTATGTATTGACTGTAAAACACTTGCAGAAATCAAAGAGAAGCAAATGCAAGGTTAATCAACCAAGCATTATGATTATTGAAGGGAGCTCAGGCTCCCTTTTTGTTTTGACTACCTTTGCATCCCATTTGTTTACTAAATTCGAGATACACGCATGACACGCTATGTAGGTCGATTCGCCCCATCTCCTTCTGGTCCTTTACATTTTGGTTCACTGATTGCCGCTCTTGGCAGCTATTTTCAAGCGAAAGCACACAACGGAACCTGGTTAGTACGTATTGAGGACTTGGACCCACCAAGAGAAATGCCAGGTGCGGCGCAACTTATCCTAGATGCGCTCAAAGCCTATCAGCTGCATTGGGATGGAGAGGTGGTATACCAGAGTGAACGTCATGATCTTTACCAAGCCCAAATAAACACATGGCTCGAAAATGGTGAGGCCTATTATTGCCAATGTACTCGAAAGCAAATTAAAGAGCATGGCGGGTTTTATCCTGGCAATTGCCGCGATAAAAACTTGAAAGACGGCGCGATTCGCCTAAAAATGACCAAGCCTGTCGCTCATTTCTTCGATCAGAAGCGTGGAACAATTAAGATTCCAGAGCAACTCGTTAATGAAGATTTCATTATTAAACGTCGAGATGGATTATTTGCTTATAATCTTGCGGTAGTATTGGACGACATCGACCAAGGCGTCACCGAAGTCGTGCGTGGTGCAGACTTAATCGAGCCAACAGGGCGTCAAATCAGTCTGTACCAGATACTTGGGCAGCCTGAAGTAAGCTACTTGCATTTACCATTGGCGATGGACAACAACGGCAATAAACTGTCGAAACAAAATCACGCGACGGCTATTGATATAGAAACACCAAAGCCTACTCTATTACGCGCCATGACATTTTTGGGGTTCGAGATACCGGAAGCCATAAGAGCGGCCAACATAGAAGAGATTCTTCGTTGGGGCTGCGAAAACTGGCGCTTGGAACAGCTTCCAACAGAGATCGAGATCACACCGTGATTCTCAAATGGCATTGTGTAGGCTATCATTAGCCGCAAATTAGGCCCTAGAGGCGCAAAAACTAACCAAAGCAAGATTGGACTAAACCCAGTTATTGCCAGATGCACATGAATACAAACGACTATACACCAAGCGAACCTGCCACTATTCCAGAGCTCGCTCTCAATGTAATAACTCGTGAAGAGCACAACATTTCGCGTAAGCAGATCAGTGATAATGCACTGAAGGTACTGTACCGCCTAAATGGTGCTGGTTTCGATGCTTTTCTTGTGGGTGGCGGGGTTCGAGACTTACTGCTTGGACAGAAACCAAAAGATTTTGACATTGCGACCAACGCAACGCCGGAACAGATCAAACAGCTATTTCGTAACTGCCGTTTGATTGGTCGCCGCTTCCGCTTGGCTCATATTATGTTTGGCCGAGATATCATTGAAGTAGCGACATTCCGCGGTCACCACCAAGAGCAAAAGAATAAGAGCATCTCTCAGCAATCGAAAGAAGGAATGCTGCTGCGGGACAATGTCTACGGCACCATCGATGAAGATGCTGAGCGCCGTGATTTCACGATTAACTCGATGTACTACAACATCGCGGATTACTCGATTCACGACTACGCACGTGGTATTGAGGATTTAGAAGATCGCCTCATTCGGCTGATTGGCGATCCAGAAACACGCTACCGTGAAGACCCAGTACGTATGTTGCGTGCAGTTCGCTTCGCAGTAAAACTGGACTTTGATATTGAAGAAGACACCGCGGCACCAATCGAACACATGGCACCGTTGCTCGGTGACATTCCGTCAGCGCGTCTTTTTGAAGAGTCACTCAAGTTATTGCAATCCGGTCATGGCCTAGAAACCTACCACCTACTGCGTGAGTACAACTTATTCCAACAGCTATTCCCGACGATTGCAGCGCACTTTACAGAAGATTACTCCTCTCACACTGAGCAAATGTTGGATCTTGTCCTAGATTCTACCGACATGCGCATCGAAGATGGGAAACGCATCAATCCAGCATTTATGTTTGCTGCAATGCTGTGGTACCCACTGTGTGCGAAAGCCGATGAACTGATGGAAGAGCGCAACCTAGGCCATTACGACGCTATTATGGAAGCGAGTAACATCATTCTTGATGAACAAGTTCGTACAATTGCCATTCCAAGACGCCACACCGCAACCATTCGCGAGATTTGGCAGCTGCAGCTGCGCCTTCCTCGACGTAACGGTAAACGTGCATTCCGTCTTATGGAGCTCAATAAATTTAGAGCTGGCTTTGATTTTCTTGAAATGCGCGGTGAAATTGAAGGTGGTGACACTCAGAAGCTTGCCAAGTGGTGGGAAACTTTCCAAAATGCAGGCCGAGAAATGCGTCAAGCAATGGCTGCCGACCTAGACGGTCAATCACCGAAGAGTGGTCAGCGCCGCCGTAAAACCTATCGCAAGAAAAAGAGTAAGCCTAAGTCATGATCACAGCGTACATTGCGGTAGGCAGTAACTTGGCTGATCCTGTCAGCCAAGCGAAGCAAGCGATTGAAGCGTTAAAAACGCTGCCTAAATCAGAGTTTGTTCAGGCTTCTTCGCTATACAGCAGCACGCCAATGGGACCACAAAACCAACCGGATTACATTAATGCGGTTGTGTCGATTAACACCAGTTTGACGCCTCTTGAATTGCTCGATTGCACACAAGCCATTGAGCAAGAACAAGGGCGTGTCCGTAAAGACGAACGTTGGGGACCAAGAACCTTGGACCTCGACATTGTTCTTTATGGCAATGAGGTGATTAATTCCGAGAGGCTGATCGTTCCTCATTATGGAATGAAAGAGCGTGAATTCGTACTCTACCCTCTTGCGGAAATTGCACCAAGTTTACAACTCCCCGATGGGACCGAGGTCTCTAAACTACTGGAACAAGTAGATAGAAACGGCCTCAGTATCTGGCAGTCATAGCCAACTCCTAGTAAGGATAAAACCATGAAAAAAATGACCATCAACGACCTAATCAAGTGGAAGCAAGAAGGTCGTAAATTTGCTACTTCAACCGCTTATGATGCGAGCTTTGCCCAACTGTTTGAAAGCCAAGAAATGCCAGTACTTCTTGTTGGTGATTCTCTAGGTATGGTTTTGCAAGGTCACAACGATACTCTGCCAGTAACGGTCGATGATATCGCTTACCATACTCGTTGCGTACGCGCAGGTAGCCCAAATTGTTTGTTGATGGCTGACATGCCATTCATGAGCTACACCACGCCAGAGCAAGCTTGCGAAAATGCGGCTACACTGATGCGTGCGGGTGCCAATATGGTGAAAATTGAAGGTGGTGACTGGCTAGTCGACACTGTAAAAATGCTCACTGAACGCTCGGTTCCAGTTTGTGCTCACCTTGGTTTAACTCCTCAAGCCGTGAATATTTTTGGTGGTTACAAAGTTCAAGGTCGCGATCAAGAAAAAGCGGACCGCATGGTGAAAGATGCGTTAGCACTGCAAGAAGCAGGCGCTCAAATCGTCTTACTAGAGTGCGTGCCTGCTGAGCTTGCTGAGCGTATTACGCAAGTGCTCGACGTGCCTGTTATCGGTATTGGAGCTGGTAACGTGACAGATGGTCAAATTCTCGTGATGCATGATATGTTCGGTATCTCTGCCAACTACATGCCGAAATTCTCCAAAAACTTTCTTGCTGAAACAGGTGATATGCGCAAAGCCGTTGCTAAATATATTGAAGATGTAGCCAACGGTGTATTCCCAGACGACGCTCATACCATTGCCTAGAGGATAAATGCATGCAAACTTTTGCGGAAATCTCAGCAGTTCGTGAACACCTTAAAACCTTTAAACGTGAAGGTCGTAAAATTGCGTTTGTCCCAACCATGGGCAACCTTCACGAAGGTCACTTAACTTTAGTGCGTAAAGCACGCGAATACGCTGATATCGTTGTCGTAAGCATCTTTGTTAACCCGATGCAGTTTGATCGTGCAGACGATTTAAATAATTACCCACGTACGCTAGAGGAAGACTTAAGCAAGTTGACCTCTGAAGGGGTCGATGTGGTATTTACGCCAACACCAGAAGTTATCTATCCTGAAGGGCTTGATAAACAAACGTTTGTTGATGTTCCGGGTCTATCGACAATTCTCGAAGGGGCTTCACGCCCAGGTCATTTCCGTGGCGTCACAACCATCGTAAACAAGCTATTTAACATCGTTCAGCCAGATGTGGCCTGTTTTGGTGAGAAAGATTTTCAACAACTTGCGGTTATCCGCAAGATGGTTGTCGATCTTGCGATGGACATTGAAATCATTGGTGTACCAACCGTACGTGAAATGGACGGGTTAGCTATGAGCTCTCGCAATGGCTTACTCACGCTGGATGAGCGCCAGCGTGCGCCAGTGCTTGCTCGTACAATGCGTTGGATCAGTAGTGCCATTCGTGGCGGCCGTGATGACTACGCATCGATCATCGAAGATGCGAGCGACCAACTGCGAGCTGCTGGTTTGCATCCTGATGAGATCTTCATTCGTGATGCTCGTACTTTACAAGTGATCACGTCAGAAACGACACAAGCCGTCATTCTGATGTCTGCGTTCTTAGGCAAAGCTCGTCTTATCGATAATCAAACGGTAGATATGGTTGTCGAAGCGAAGGAAGAAGCAGACTCTAGTAATACAAACTCAGAGAGCGCAGAGTAAGCTCTGAGCTATCAAGACGTAAAAAGGTCGACTCTCAGTCGACCTTTTTTATTTTCTACGTATAGACGCAATCTAATCCTTCAGGACGTGTTTTAAACCGCTTGTGCAGCCACATCCACGCTGGAATATCACGTTTTATCATTTTCTCAAGCTCTTGGTTCAAGATACTTGCCGCTTTAATCGCATTACGCCTCTCGAAACGCTCACTGATATCTTTTCCAATATACAACGTGTAATGGTGATTCTTGCTCACTGTGACGCCAGATATGACCGCACACTTTGTTGCGTCTATAAGCACACTAGAGCCCACGGTACTCGCGGCTTGTTCAACAGCAAAGAACGGCGCAAAAACAGAATGGCTAACGCCATAATCATGGTCGGGCAAATACCAAAGTCGATGACCATTTTTCAGAACTTTGAGCATTGATTTCACGTCTTTTCGATCAATCATTTGATGCCCAAAACGAGTTCGACCTCGATGTTGAATAAACTCATAAGCAGGATTCGAATTTGGGCGATACACACCGTAACCTTTGGCAAACTGGCTAAAAATACGAGCGGTTATCTCCAAGTTTAAATGGTGACTGCACACCACCAACACACCACGGCCATTCTTTTCCTCAGCGAGTAAACGATCTTTCCCAACAGTAGAGGTTATCCGACGTATCCGCCAATCTGGCCAAAACCAGGCGATCCCCGTTTCGATGATCGCCATTCCCGTATATTGAAAGTTTTTTCGTACTACGTCCTTACATTGCCAATCCGTAAAATCAGGGAAACACAGCTGGAGATTACGCAGAGCGATCTTGTGTCGGCGCTTCATTACATGCATCGCAACACAACCGATGCTTCTACCTAAGATTCGCAATACTATGTATGGCAGTACATTAACAAGAATCGCTAAAGATCCAAATGCCAGCCATACAGACCAATATTTGGGCTTAAGTAACTGATAGGAGAAAGGCGGCGGCGGGACAATATTCATAGGATCACTCATTTATTACAAATGATTGAAACCTATCATGATAAAAACTGAAAGATTGTATGGGTATGTATTGTTATGCATGCCAAAGAGCAGCATGATTCGCTGCTCTTTGTTGTGTGGGAGAGTCTTAGCTTCTTAGCCCAATACCTTTCGTTACTAAGTAATGAGCAACGGCATACAGCGCTATCACAAACACCGCAAGCACACTGAATGAAGTGACAATACCTACATCCGATACGCCTAAAAAACCATAACGGAACGCATTCACCATGTAGACGATTGGGTTAATCTTAGAGACACCTTGCCAAAATTCAGGCAGTAAGCTGATGGAATAAAAAACACCACCCAAGTAGGTTAACGGGGTCAACACAAATGTAGGAATGATCGAAATATCATCAAACGTTTTTGCATAGACCGCATTGATCAGCCCGCCTAGAGCAAATACAACGGATGTCATGAAGACGGTCGCAACAATAATACCCCAGTGTTCAACTTGCAGATCCACAAACAATAGAGACACACAGGTAACAATAGCGCCTACTAACAAACCTCGAGTCACACCGCCCATTACGTATCCAGCAATAATCACGTAATTTGGCACCGGTGCCACCAGCAGCTCTTCAATGTTCTTCTGTAGTTTTGCACTAAAGAACGAAGACGCCACATTCGAGTATGAATTGGTGATCACCGACATCATGATCAAACCTGGAACTATGTACTCCATGTAGCTAAAGCCGCTCATCTCACCGATTCGAGAGCCAATAAGATTACCGAAAATGATGAAATACAGTGTCATTGTGATTGCAGGCGGAACTAAAGTTTGCACCCAAATACGCGTAAAACGGGTGATCTCTTTGCTCAGCAAGCTACGAAATGCCGTCCAATATAAACCGTACATTTACTTACTCCCCTCTCTTACAATGCTGACAAACAACTCTTCCAGTCGGTTGGCTTTGTTACGCATTGAAAGAACTCTAATACCATGCTCTGTTAACTGACTGAACACTGAATTCAATCCTTGGCTTTTATCTAGCTCTATCTCTAAAGAGCCATCAACAATACTTTGTCGATTGACGCCTTCAAGCTCAGGCACCTCGCCTTCAGATTCAATGTCTAGGATAAATGTCTCGACGCTTAACTTACCTAGCAACGCCTTCATGGTGGTGTTTTCAATCAACTCACCCCGGTTGATAATGCCGATATTTCGACACAGCATCTCCGCTTCTTCTAGGTAGTGCGTCGTCAAAATAATCGTAATCCCTTGCTCTTGGTTGATCTCTTTCAGAAATTCCCACATTGAGCGGCGTAGTTCAATGTCCACCCCAGCCGTTGGTTCATCCAAAATGAGCAACTGCGGCTCGTGCATCAAAGCTCGGGCGATCATCAAACGGCGCTTCATCCCGCCAGATAAATTACGGGCACGCTCTTTACGTTTTTCCCATAAATCGAGTTTTTTCAGGTACTTTTCAGCTCGTTCTTTGGCTAATACTTTAGACACACCGTAATAGCCCGCTTGCTGCATCACGATTTGTTCAACAGTTTCAAACTGATTGAAGTTGAACTCTTGTGGCACCAAGCCTAAATTCTGTTTGGCCAACTCAAGGTCGGTATCAATGTCATAACCGAAGACTTTCGTCGTCCCAGAAGTTTTGTTCACTAAGGAAGAGATGATGCCGATCGTGGTCGATTTTCCTGCACCATTGGGACCCAGAAGCGCGTAGAAGTCACCCTTTTTCACTTGGAGACTAATACCTTTTAACGCCTCAAAGCCACCTGCATACGTCTTGCGCAGCTGTTCAATTTCTAATGCGTACATAAGGTCGTGATTGCCGTTTGTTTGTGATTACTAATACCGACTCGATGTTTATCAGCGGTTTACTACGAAATCGCCTTGGGTATTGTACTGGAGGTCCATCAGTTTATCGTTGAATAACGATGATTACAATTAAACCTTTCGATAATATTGGAAATATAGTCCCTATCAACGTAAAGGTTATCTGCAAGTAAGGAAAAGTTAGGGAATAAAAAACGCAACAGAGCGCTGTTGCGTTTTTAACGATCAGAGTGATTACGCCGTTATACGCTGATACTGGTCCGCCTCGACATGTGCTACCGCCGCATTCAATGCTTCATAACGGAATTGGTACATATTGTAATTCGGGACAAGATCAATAACGTGGAACTTTTCTAGCTGTTCTCGCGTGCGCTCATTTGGACACAACAAATACACGGCACAATTAGCATCGAGCGCATCTTTAATCGCGTTTTCTAACGCTAAACCGACAGTAACATCAATCATAGGTACATCGGTAAGATCGAGAATCATCACATCATAATCCGAAATACTGGAGTGCTGGCGTGAAATTGCCTTAGAAACACTGAAGATCATTGGGCCCGAAAGATAAAAGAACAGTACTTTGCCATTGGCGCGATCAAGCAAGCCACGCTCGCTGTCAGTTAGCGGCACATCGTCTTCATCCGCGTCACTGATCGCTTTCACTTGTCTCGCCTGCTCTCGGCTCAGACGCTCAATGATAATAATGTTGGAAATAAAGACGCCCAAGCCCACGGCAACGATAAGATCAACGAACACTGTGAGCAACATAACGCCATACATTACCGCCATTCCGGAAAAGCTAACCTTGTGTGCTCGTTGAATAAAACTCCAATCCAAAATGTTAAAGCCGACATATACTGCAATGCCAGCCAACACAGCCATTGGGATCGGCTCCGTTAATCCACCAGCAACCAATACGACCAATGCAAGCATAAGTGCACGAATCACACCGGACAATGGCGAACGAGCCCCAACTTGAATGTTAGTCACCGTGCCCATCGTTGCGCCCGCTCCAGGTAGTGCACCGAACAAGCCTGAGATCATGTTGGCAAGACCTTGGCCTCGCAGTTCTTTGTCTGAGTCGTGCTCTTTACGAGTCAAGGAGTCACCGATAACCGCCGTCAACAAAGTATCGATACAACCTAAGGTGCCGAGCACCAACGCATCAATAACCATCTCAACAAACATATCTGGATCAATATGAGGCGCAACGAGAGAAGGCAATCCAGCCGGGATTTCACCGATACGACGAATATCTTCCGTATCGAAGAACATCACAGACAACAAAGTCACCGCAACCAATGCCACGAGTTGCGCTGGTACATATTTTCGATATTGCTTAGGGAAGAAAAAGAGAATCCCCAAAGTCAGTAGACCTAAAAACAGTTCACTGAACTTGAGGTTAGAAATGGTCTCCGGCAAAGCAGATAATGTTCCGAGCACTCCTCCAGAAGGCGCGGCATGCCCCATCAAAGGTGATAGCTGCAAAATGATAAGAATCACGCCAATCCCTGACATAAAGCCCGAAATCACGCTATAAGGCATCAAGGTAACGTATTTACCCAGTTTTAACGTCCCTAATAGGATTTGGAACGCGCCAGCCATCATAACAACCGTGAAGGTCATGGCCATGCCCGTTTCTGGATACTTCGCCATCATACTGGTTAACACAGCGGTCATGATTACCGTCATTGGCCCTGTTGGTTCTGATATTAACGTATTAGAACCACCAAACAACGAAGCAAACAAACCGACCATTATTGCGCCCCAGAGGCCTGCTTCTGCCCCTGCACCGGATGCAACACCGAACGCTAACGCCAAAGGAAGAGAGATAATCGCCGTGGTTACCCCGCCAAATACATCCCCTTTGAAATTAATATCTTCAAAACGACTACCGAACACTGCTGATTTCCCTGCATTCAATTTTAAAAAGTAAAATGTCATTACTTTAACGAGCCAGGCGAAAATTTAAACCATAAATAGATTAAGGCTAAATTCACACCACAAATAATTAGGCCTAATTTTACGTTTTTATTGATGAAAACTAGTCAGATGAGTCCTGTCTGACGAATATTTAACGGGATCGAAATTGTAACATTGTGTATAGTTACAACACTGATCGCTTGCATGTTCATATAAGCGGCAGCGCTTTTGTCTTTTAAGGGAAGTAGTTTGCAAGATGCCGGAAATTAAACAGTTATTTGAAAACAATTCAAAATGGTCTCAAGAGATCAAATCTGATCGACCTGAATACTTCGCAAAACTCGCAGAGGGTCAAAAGCCCGATTTTCTTTGGATTGGCTGTTCTGATAGCCGTGTCCCTGCCGAGCGACTAACCGGACTATACTCGGGTGAACTATTCGTTCATCGGAATGTTGCAAACCAAGTCATCCATACTGATCTCAACTGTCTGTCCGTCGTTCAATACGCCGTAGACGTTCTTAAGGTTAAGCACATCATTGTCTGTGGACACTATGGCTGTGGTGGCGTAAACGCTGCCATTGATAACCCTAAGCTAGGTCTTATTAATAATTGGCTGTTACATATCAGAGATATCTATTTCAAACACCGCACTTACCTAGATCAAATGCCGCAGCAAGATCGAGCGGATAAACTAGGCGAGCTTAATGTTGCAGAGCAAGTGTACAACTTGGGTAACTCAACCATCCTGCAAAACGCTTGGGAGCGTGGGCAAGATGTTGAAATTCATGGCGTGGTATACGGCATTGAAGATGGTCGTTTAGAGTACTTAGGCATTCGTTCTAACTCTAAGGAAACCGTAGAAGCGTCTTATCAGAAAGCCCTTTCGACGATTCTAAATACAGACAATAAGCTGCTTTGTCGCTAAGCTACATCTAAAAGTTGAACAAAAAACGCCCATCTGAGATGGGCGTTTTTTTGTATTTTTAATGCTGCTCTCAATGATTATTCTTGAGGTACAACTTTACCGATGTATGGTAAGTGGCGGTATTTCTGCGCGTAATCAATACCCACACCAACGACAAACTCATCTGGGATTTCGAAACCAATCCAATCCACAGGAACATTCACTTCACGACGAGATGGCTTATCTAGGAGCGTACAAATCGCGATAGACTTCGGCTCACGCAGCGATAAGATCTCACGGATTTTATTTAGTGTGTTACCTGTATCAATGATGTCTTCAACAAGCAAAATGTCTTTGCCTTTGATGTCATCATCCAAATCTTTCAAGATACGAACGTCACGTGAACTTTCCATTGTGTTGCCGTAGCTTGACGCTGTCATAAAATCAACTTGGTGAGTCAGTTCGATAGCACGTGCCAAGTCTGCCATAAATACAAATGAGCCACGCAATAAGCCTACCAACACAAGATCTTCACTACCTTGATAACGCTCTGTAATTTGTTTGCCTAATTCACGAACTCGTTCCTGAACTTCTTGCTCAGAAATCATGACTTCTATTGTATGTTTCATACTGTGCTCAATCTAATTTGTGGGTTGAGGTAAGTCGCACGCAAACGATCACCTAATCTTACGGCGTGTAGTGTATCACCACGTTCATTGGGTTGAAAGTCACATCCTGTTGCCAAAAAATCTTGGAAGAAGGTCTTAGTTTTATAAAGTTCATAGCTAAATTTATCAATAATAATGACATTACTGTATATAAATTGTTCTACAGATGTTGACCTTGTTGATATGCACCATTACACTCATCACTGCTTTAAGCAACTATTAAAATAATCAATTAGGGGGTTACCCCCAATATCAACTCAAATGGCAAGGAAAATGGATATGGACTCAATTGCAAAGAGACCTAGAACTAGGCTTTCCCCGATTAAGCGTAAGCAACAGTTAATGGAAATCGCATTGGAAGTGTTTGCGCGCCGCGGCATCGGTCGTGGTGGTCATGCAGATATCGCAGAAATTGCTCAAGTTTCTGTGGCGACCGTTTTTAACTACTTCCCGACTCGTGAAGACTTAGTGGATGAAGTACTCAACCACGTCGTACGTCAGTTCTCGAACTTCCTATCGGATAACATTGACTTAGACCTACACGCGCGTGAAAACATCGCCAATATTACTAATGCGATGATCGAGCTTGTCAGCCAAGATTGTCACTGGCTAAAAGTTTGGTTCGAGTGGAGTGCTTCAACACGTGATGAAGTATGGCCATTGTTTGTTTCAACTAACCGTACTAACCAGTTGCTGGTACAAAACATGTTCATTAAAGCGATTGAACGCGGCGAAGTGTGTGACCAACACGATTCAGAACACTTGGCAAACTTGTTCCACGGTATTTGTTACTCACTGTTTGTCCAAGCGAACCGTGCAAAAAGTGAAGCGGAACTTAAGCACCTTGTTAGTTCATACTTAGACATGCTTTGCATTTACAACCGTGAACACTAAAGCTTAACTCGCAATATATGTCAGCCCACCGTTTGGTGGGCTTTTTATTGTCAGCTGTCAGCTGAACACACGTTTTATATTCCTAACTAACAAGCATAAAAAAACCGCTGCAATGCAGCGGTTTCTATCATTCAGTCAGAAAAAGCTTACTTCTTCTTAACTGCTTTTTTGTTTGGCAGGTCAGTGATTGAACCTTCAAATACTTCAGCAGCTAGACCTACAGACTCATGTAGAGTTGGGTGAGCGTGGATAGTCAGAGCGATATCTTCTGCATCACAGCCCATCTCAATTGCAAGGCCGATTTCACCAAGTAGTTCACCACCGTTAGTACCAACGATAGCACCACCGATTACGCGGTGAGTTTCTTTGTCGAAGATTAGCTTAGTCATACCGTCTGCACAGTCAGATGCGATTGCACGACCTGATGCTGCCCATGGGAATGTCGCCACTTCGTACTTGATGCCTTCTTCTTTCGCTTCTTTTTCAGTCTTACCAACCCAAGCTACTTCTGGCTCAGTGTACGCAATTGAAGGGATAACTTTAGGGTCGAAGTAGTGCTTCTTACCAGAGATAACTTCAGCTGCTACGTGACCTTCATGCACACCTTTGTGAGCAAGCATTGGTTGACCAACGATATCACCGATCGCGAAGATGTGAGGAACGTTAGTACGCATTTGCTTATCAACGTTAATGAAGCCACGCTCGTCAATTTCTAGACCCGCTTTTTCACCGTCGATTAGCTTACCATTTGGTACACGACCGATAGCAACTAGAACCGCATCGTAACGCTCAGCTTCAGCTGGCGCTTTCTTGCCTTCCATTGAAACGTAGATACCGTCTTCTTTTGCTTCAACTGCTGTTACTTTCGTTTCTAGCATTAGCTTGAACTTGTCTTTGATACGCTTAGTAAATACTTTCACGATATCTTTGTCTGCTGCAGGAATTACCTGGTCAAACATTTCAACAACTTCAACTTTAGAACCTAGAGAGTGGTAAACCGTACCCATTTCTAGACCGATGATACCACCACCCATGATAAGCAGTTTTTCTGGCACTTCTTTTAGTTCAAGAGCGTCAGTAGAGTCCCAAATACGTGGGTCTTCATGCGGGATAAATGGCAGTTTGATTGGACGAGAACCAGCCGCAACGATTGCATTGTCAAAGTTAACAACTGTTGGCTCACCTTCGCCTTCTACAAGGATAGAGTTAGGGCCAGTGAACTTACCGTAACCGTTAACTACTGTAACGTTACGCATCTTAGCCATGCCGCTTAGGCCGCCAGTTAGTTGGTTAACAACTTTTTCTTTCCAGATGCGGATTTTGCTGATGTCTGTTTGAGGCTCACCGAACACAACGCCGTGGTCAGCCATCGCTTTCGCTTCCTCAATTACTTTAGAAACGTGAAGCAGTGCTTTAGATGGGATACAACCCACGTTCAGACATACACCGCCAAGCGTGCTGTAACGTTCAACTAGTACAGTTTCAAGACCTAAGTCCGCACAACGGAATGCAGCGGAGTAACCAGCAGGACCAGAACCAAGTACAACAACTTGGGCTTTAATTTCTTTGCTCATTTTGACCTCTTGTAGTCATTATCCCTAACAGGCTGAGTGGGTATCGATTTTTTATGTTTAAGAGAGATTTGTTTTAAACAGTTATTTTCAGACCGCTAACAGTTTACAGAGATGTTAATGGTGTGAAAAGTAAATCAATTTAGCCTGTGAGCTAGACAACAATTCGATTGTGAAAACCCTGAACGAAGCAAGGCTGATAACCAAATTGTCGGTAATTATGATTAGCAGAGGCGGCTAAGTTGCCGCCTCTCATTCATCTAATTTCTATTACAGAACTAGACGACGAATGTCAGATAGACATGAGTTTAGGTAAGTGATGAAGCGCGCCCCTTCAGCACCATCGATCACACGGTGGTCGTATGATAGAGATAGTGGAAGTTGTAGACGCGGTTCGAACTCTTTACCGTTCCATACCGGTTTCATTTCTGACTTAGACACACCTAGGATACCAACTTCTGGCGCGTTTACGATTGGAGTAAACGCCGTACCGCCGATACCGCCTAGGCTAGAGATAGTGAAACAGCCACCTTGCATGTCAGCAGCAGTTAGCTTGCCTGCACGTGCTTTCTTAGAAACAGCCATTAGCTCTTCAGATAGCTCGTAGATGCCTTTCTTGTTCACGTCTTTAAATACAGGAACAACTAGACCATTTGGTGTATCTACCGCGATACCAACATTCACGTATTTCTTCAGAATTAGGCTCTCACCGTCTTCTGATAGAGAAGAGTTGAACGCAGGGAACGCTTCAAGCGCTTTAGCTACCGCTTTCATGATGAACACAAGTGGCGTGATCTTCATGCCAGTGTCTTTCTTCGCTTCAATCGCGTTTTGCTCTTTACGGAATGCTTCAAGAGCCGTGATGTCTGCGTTATCCCACTGTGTAACGTGCGGGATCATTACCCAGTTACGGTGTAGGTTTGCACCAGAGATCTTCTTAATGCGAGATAGCGGTTGAACTTCTGTCTCACCAAACTTGCTGAAGTCCACTTTTGGCCATGGTAGTAGACCAAGAGCCGCGCCGTCGCCTTTACCAGATGCTGCTGCACCTGCGCCAGACTCAAGACGCTTAAGTGCATCTTTCACGTAAGCTTGAACGTCTTCTTTTAGGATACGGCTCTTACGACCAGAACCTTTAACCTTAGAAAGATTAACGCCAAACTCACGCGCTAGACGACGAACAACTGGAGACGCATGAGCGTACTCATCGTTTTCTTTGAAATCGCCAGTCGCTGCTGGAGCTGCTGCCGCTGGAGCTTCTGCTTTAGGAGCTGGAGCTGCAGGTGCTGTCGCTTGAGCTGGAGCCGCTGCAGGAGCAGGTGCTGCGCCCGCCACTTCGAATACCATGATTAGTGAGCCAGTAGACACTTTGTCGCCAGCTGCAATCTTGATTTCTTTAACCGTACCAGCAAATGGTGCAGGAACTTCCATAGAAGCTTTGTCACCTTCAACAGTGATTAGAGATTGCTCTTCTTCCACTGTGTCGCCAACGGCAACCATGATCTCAGTAACTTCAACTTCGTCGCCGCCGATATCTGGAACGTTCACTTCTTTTGCCGCAGACGCTGCTGGAGCTGCTGCCGCAGGAGCTTCAGCTGCCGCTGGTGCTACTGGAGCGCCTGAACCTGCTGTTTCGAATACCATGATAAGTGAGCCAGTCGATACTTTATCGCCAGCTGCAACTTTGATCTCTTTTAGCGTACCTGCGAATGGCGCTGGAACTTCCATAGAAGCTTTGTCGCCTTCAACAGTTAGAAGAGATTGCTCTTCTTCGATGCTGTCACCAACGGCAACCATGATTTCAGTAACTTCTACTTCATCACCACCGATGTCTGGTACGTGAACTTCTTTTAGTTCTGCTGCCGCTGCTGCTGGAGCTGGAGCTGCTGCTGGAGCTGCTTCTGCCGCAGGAGCAGGTGCAGCGTCAGCTGCACCCTCGGCTTCGAAAATCATGATTAGAGAACCAGTAGAAACCTTATCGCCTTCTGCAACTTTGATTTCTTTAACGATACCCGCTTGAGAAGCAGGAACTTCCATAGAAGCTTTATCGCCTTCAACTGTGATCAGAGACTGCTCTTCTTCAACCTTGTCGCCAACGCTTACAAGAATCTCAGTAACTTCAACCTCATCCGCACCGATGTCTGGTACATTAATTTCGATTGCCATTTCTTATCTACCTTCTTAATTAAGCGTATAGCGGGTTTGTTTTCTCTGTGTCGATGTCGAATTTCTTAATTGCTTCTGCAACTACAGATTTCTCAACTTCGCCACGTTTCGCTAGTTCAGTTAGCGCTGCTACTACTACGTAACCTGCGTTCACTTCGAAGTGACGACGTAGGTTTTCACGGCTGTCTGAACGACCGAAGCCATCAGTACCAAGAACTTTGAAAGACTCAGCAGGAATGTATGCACGAACCTGCTCTGCGTAGTTCTTCATGTAGTCAGTTGCTGCGATTGCAGGCTCAGTACCCATTACTGTTTGGATGTAAGGTACTTTCGCTTCCGCTTCTGGGTGAAGCATGTTGAAACGCTCTGCATCTTGACCATCGCGAGTTAGTTCGTTGAATGACGTTACAGAGTAAACATCAGAAGCAACACCGTAATCTTCGCTTAGGATTTGAGCTGCTTTACGTACTTCATTCATGATAGTACCAGAGCTCATTAGCTGAACTTTCGCTTTGTCGCCAGTGTAAGTTTCTAGCTTGTAGATACCTTTACGGATGCCTTCTTCAGCGCCTTCTGGCATTGCTGGCATTGCGTAGTTTTCGTTCATTAGCGTTAGGTAGTAGAACACGTTTTCTTGTTCTGGACCGTACATGCGACGGATACCGTCTTGCATGATTACTGCTACTTCGTACGCGAATGTTGGGTCGTAAGAAATACAGTTAGGAACCGTACCCGCCAAAATGTGCGAGTGACCGTCTTCGTGCTGTAGACCTTCACCGTTCAACGTTGTACGACCCGCAGTTGCACCAAGTAGGAAACCACGTGCTTGTTGGTCACCAGCCATCCACGCCATGTCGCCAACACGTTGGAAGCCGAACATTGAGTAGTAGATGTAGAACGGAATCATTGGTAGGTCGTTTGTCGAGTATGAAGTCGCAGCAGCAACCCATGAAGACATAGCACCTAGCTCGTTGATACCTTCTTGTAGAACCTGACCTGAAGTCGCTTCTTTGTAGTAAGAAACAACGCCACGGTCTTCTGGTGTGTAAGTTTGGCCGTGCGGGTTGTAGATACCGATTTGACGGAACAGACCTTCCATACCGAATGTACGTGCTTCGTCAGCAATGATAGGAACGATGTTCTTACCAATGTTCTTGTTCTTAAGTAGAACGTTTAGTGCACGTACGAATGCCATAGTAGAAGAGATATCACGCTTCTGTTCTTCTAGTAGTGGCTTGAATTCTTCTAGCTCAGGAACGATGAATTCTTGAGTGAATTTTGGTAGACGCTGTGGTGTGTAGCCGTGCAGCGCTTTACGACGAGCGTGTAGGTATTCGTACTCTTTTGAACCTTCTTCAAGTTTCAGGTACGGAAGTTCTTTCACAGCTTCGTCAGTTAGGATGTCTTGAAGACCTAGACGATCACGTAGGTGTAGTACGTGAGTCATGTCCATCTTCTTAACTTGGTGCGCGATGTTCTTACCTTCAGCCGCTTCACCCATGCCGTAACCTTTAACAGTCTTAGCTAGGATTACTGTTGGACGACCTTTAGTTTCTGCCGCGTTTTTGTATGCCGCGTATAGCTTAGAAGACTCGTGACCACCACGCTTAAGTGCGAAGATTTCGTCATCAGTCATGTCAGCAACAAGTGCCGCTGTCTCTGGGTATTTACCAAAGAAGTGCTCACGTACGTACGCGCCATCTTTAGATTTGAATGTTTGGTAGTCGCCGTCGATCGTTTCGTTCATAAGCTGTAGAAGCTTACCAGAAGTATCTTTAGCTAGTAGTGAATCCCAGTTGTTACCCCAGATTACCTTCACTACGTTCCAACCAGCACCTTTGAACAGACCTTCAAGTTCTTGAATGATCTTACCGTTACCCATTACAGGGCCATCTAGACGCTGTAGGTTACAGTTGATTAGGAAACATAGGTTGTCTAGTTTCTCACGCGCAGCGAAAGAGATAGCACCACGTGATTCTGGCTCATCCATCTCACCGTCACCTAGGAACGCGTAAACGCGCTGCTCTGAAGTATCTTTAAGACCACGGCCTTCTAGGTACTTAAGGAAACGAGCTTGGTAGATAGAAGCGATTGGACCTAGGCCCATCGATACTGTCGGGAATTGCCAGAATTCAGGCATCAGTTTAGGGTGCGGGTATGAAGGAATACCTTTGCCGTCTACTTCTTGACGGAAGTTGTCTAGCTGCTCTTCAGTTAGACGACCTTCAACGAATGCACGTGAGTAGATACCTGGTGAAATGTGACCTTGGTAGTAAACTAGGTCGCCACCGTCCTTCTCGTTTGGCGCACGGAAGAAGTGGTTGAAACATGTCTCGTAGAACGCAGCAGAAGACTGGAAAGACGCCATGTGGCCGCCTAGCTCTAGGTCTTTCTTAGATGCACGTAGAACGATCATGATAGCGTTCCAACGAATAATTGAGCGAATACGACGCTCAAGTGTTGTGTCACCTGGGTATGCTGGTTCTTGGTCTGCAGGAATCGTGTTGATGTAGTTAGTTGTGATACCTGTTGGCATATCAACACCGTCTAGACGTGCTTTATCTAGAACTTGCTCTAATAGGAATTGAGCACGCTCTAGACCTTCTTCACGTACAACTGACTCAAGCGCTTGTAGCCATTCTTGAGTTTCCAGTGCATCTACGTCATGCTTCATATCAGACATGGCGATCTATCCTTCTGTTGGTTGGATCTACTTATTTAAGTAACGCTCTTACGAGTCATTACCCTGCTGAATTCGACGTAGAGAACGCTCTCGTCGAGACTCTTCTCGAGTCAAATCCAACAATGTTTCTTCGATGTAAGCCAAGTGCGAGTGGGACATTTCTCGCGCCTTTTCAGGCTGACCAGAAACAATCGCATCCACGATATTGGCTCGGTGTTTACTGACTTTCTCGACCGCTTCTGGGCGGCGACGTAGTAATTTAAAATTTTGTAGAATATTTTGCTCAAGCAAAGGTGCTAAGCTTCGAACAATGTGCAACAAAACCACGTTGTGCGCGGCTTCTGTCAAAGCGATCAAAAATTGCATCACTTCCGCAGATTCAGCTTCGATATCGTTGTTTGCTTGCTCTTGGCTAATGCGCTCAAGGCAACCTTGAATACGCGCAAAATCTTCTTCGGTACCACGTAAAGCTGCAAAGTAAGCTGAAATTCCTTCCATTGCATGACGAGACTCAAGCACATCAAGCTGGGTTTCAGAATGACTAGACAACAAATTCAACAAGGGATCTGAAAAGCTCTTCCAGATATTCTCACTTACGAATGTTCCGCCACCTTGGCGACGAGTTAACAAACGCTTCGCTTCTAAGCGTTGAATGGCTTCTCGGACTGAAGGACGAGACACATCGAACTGTCTTGCCAGTTCACGCTCTGGAGGCAGTTGTTGCCCCGGAGACAATGTTCCTTCCACTATCAACCTTTCTAACTCTTGTTCTATAACATCAGAGAGTTTTGGCTGACGAATCCTTTGATAAGCCATAATTTATTGTTCTTCTACTCTTGCAGGTAATTGGTAATACCAATTTTAAGTTGGTGCAGAAATTAACATAATTAAAACGCCACTGTCCAGCCGAAAATTGACCTAAATCATAGAACGAGCTTACTTCCAACACTCTGATAACAATCGACTGTTAAAACAGCAATAGAATTGGTATGACCAATTACATAAAGCATACAAATGGGAAGTCGACGTGCTAGCAATTTTGGAAAAGAAATACAGAAAATGACAAAATTATCAGTCTATTTCTTCACCAAAACGGCGTATACGAGCGTAAAAATGTAGTTAACTTTTAACAATCATTAATATTTCTGGTATCAAAAAAAGGCATACCTGATCGTATGCCTTATTTATTTCGCTTTTTTGAATTTACACTTTCGCTACAAATCAACGCTGTATAAGCTGTCTATATTTCACCCAATCAAAGCTTAGACCAGGATCGCTTTTTCTCAAGGGCGCAATATATTGATGACCGGTAATTCGTGGCAGGGTGATGTGGGGATAAGACTGCATAATCACCTCAGTGATCTCTGCAAGTGATTGATATTGCGCTTCTGTGTAGGCAGTAAACTCTGTCCCTTCAAGCTCGATACCAATGGAATAGTCATTACAACGCTCTCTGCCCGCGAAACTGGATTGACCGGCATGCCATGCTCTATCGAGAAAAGAAACAAATTGAACAACCTCGCCATTTCTCTTAATCAAGCAATGTGCAGAAACGCCCATTTTGTGAATAACTTCAAAAAATGGATGTGCATTGGGGTCTAGCTTGCCAGTGAAGAAGTCCTCTATATACGGCCCACCAAACTGCCCAGGAGGCAAACTGATGTTGTGTACCACTAGCAGAGAGATGTCGTTTATATCAGAGCGGGCATCAAAAAATGGTGACGGAACATGCTTTGCCTGTGTCAGCCAGCCATTCTCGATAATTGGGCGCATATCAACCTCTCTACTTTGCAAATTAACTGCTGAAATTATTGACACCGGAGAGTATCATTCGTTGCCATCTCCCTTTCAAGACAAGATTTGCGATGAAGAACACACACAACATTCAAGAACGCCTAGAATACCTTAAACAACAACTCCCTTTAGAGATCACTCGCTCTGTCGCTGATACCTTAAAAGAAGATCTAGGTGGCAATGTCGACGCAGATAACGACATTACTGCATCTTTGATCCCTGCCGAGGCGGTTAATACTGCAACGATTATTACTCGTGAGCATGGTGTATTCTGTGGTCAAGCATGGGCAGATGAAGTTTTTAAGCAGCTCGGTGGCGAGGTCAGCATTGAATGGCACGTAAAGGACGGCGATAAAGTCGAACCTAACCAAACCCTTTGCACGCTGACAGGCCCCGCTCGTGACTTGTTGACTGGTGAGCGTAACGCAATGAACTTCATCCAAACGCTGTCTGGCTGCGCAACAGTTACCGCAGAGTACGCTGAAAAAATCGCGCATACTGAGTGTCGTCTACTAGACACACGCAAAACCATTCCTGGCCTGCGTAGCGCACTAAAATACGCCGTGACATGTGGTGGTGGCTTTAATCATCGAATCGGCGTGTTCGATGCTTACCTCATTAAAGAAAACCATATTATTGCTTGTGGTGGCATCACCCAAGCCATCCAAAAAGCGAAAGAGCTTAACCCAGGCAAACCGGTAGAAGTAGAAACGGAAAGCTTAGAAGAGTTAAAACAAGCGATAAACGCCGGTGCCGACATCATCATGCTAGATAACTTCACAAAAGAAATGATGCGTGAAGCCGTCGCGATTAACGCAGGTCGTGCCGCTTTAGAAAACTCCGGCAACATTACGCTAGAGACCATCGCAGAATACGCAGAAACCGGTGTCGATTACATTTCGGTAGGCGCGTTGACTAAGCATCTAAAAGCGATGGATCTTTCGATGCGCTTCAAATAATAAAAGCAATAAATTTCAAATTACTTCAACTAACTCAGTGAGTTGTGAGTAACTCATCATTAAAAAGGGCCTATTGGCCCTTTCTTTTATCCACTAAAAAAATAGTGCTACTCGCAAAACTCTGCATACGATATGCAACTTTTCACCAAAGAGTTTTATCTCACTCGAGAGCCCATCTCTTCCCCATTTTCAACCCACTTTAACTCTCCATAATCTTTCGCTAATGCAAGAGCATTATTAATTTTTAGGAAAGGGTTAAAAATGAAAAACAGTAAACAAAAAAAACAACAGGGTTTTACTCTGATTGAATTAATGATTGTAGTGGCGGTAATTGGTGTGTTGGCAGCAATTGCAATGCCACAATACCAAAAATATGTTGCAAAGTCTGAGGTTGCATCAGTCTTAGCCACATTAACCGGCGCAAAAACCAATGTCGAAGCGTACACTGTAGAAAATGGAAAATTTCCAGATGGCTCAGTTTCAGATGCAACCCCCGCGGGTCTTGGGGTACCAAACATGCCATTGGGTAGCGTAGAGTTTACAAGTGCAGACGCTGACGGTGGAGAAATTAAATTTACTTTTACAACGGTCGCAAGCGGTGCTAGCTCTCTAGTAGCAGAACAAAATCTAACATTAACGCGAACAAAAGCATCTGGAGAATGGACCTGTAAATCAACTGATTTAGGAAACGAGCTTTTACCTAAAACCTGTAAAAAATGATAACAAACCTCTCAACCATTCTTCGCCAAAAAGGGTTACTGACCTTATCCCAAGAAGAATCGTTACTTGAGCAAGTCAAAGCTTCTGGCATTTCGATGCCAGAAGCTTTACTCAGTTCTGGATTTTTTACATCAAGTGAACTGGTAGAGCACTTAAGTTCTCTCTTTGGTTTAAATCAGCCCGAGTTATCTCAGTACGAGTATGCTTCGCTTTGTCAACAGCTCGGTCTACGTGAATTAATCACTCGACATAACGCACTCCCACTCCAGCGTACGTCTTCAACGTTATTACTCGCCGTTGTCGACCCCACCAACCAACAAGCAGAAGATGATTTCCGCTTTGCCACTGGGTTACAGATTGAACTGGTGCTGGCGGATTTTCGTCAACTCAGCGCGGCAATTCGACGCTTATATGGTCGTTCATTGAGTCATGAGAAGTCTGGATTAAAAGAGATCAACCAAGAAGAGTTAGCCAATCTGGTTGACGTGGGCGCAGATGAAATCGACAACATTGAAGACTTGAGCCAAGATGAGTCTCCTGTTAGCCGTTACATAAACCAAATTCTGTTGGACGCTGTGCGCAAAGGCGCATCCGATATCCACTTTGAACCTTATGAAAAGATGTACCGCGTTCGCCTACGCTGTGATGGCATCTTAATTGAAACACAGCAGCCACCAAGCCACTTAAGTCGCCGCTTATCCGCTCGTATCAAAATCCTCTCTAAGCTTGATATTGCAGAGCGACGTTTACCACAAGATGGGCGTATTAAGCTCAAGTTGAATCAAGACACCGCGATTGATATGCGTGTATCCACGCTACCGACTCTATTCGGAGAGAAAATTGTATTACGACTGCTCGACAGCAGCTCTGCGTCACTGGATATCGACAAGCTTGGTTATAGCGAACAACAAAAACAATTGTACTTGGATGCGCTGCGTCGCCCACAAGGCATGATTCTGATGACAGGCCCTACCGGGAGCGGAAAAACCGTTTCTCTGTACACTGGGCTGAGTATTCTCAATAAGCCAGAAATCAACATTTCCACAGCAGAAGATCCGGTAGAAATTAACTTATCGGGCATTAACCAAGTACAAGTACAACCCAAGATCGGCTTTGGCTTCGCAGAGGCATTGCGCTCTTTTCTTCGTCAAGACCCCGATGTGGTAATGGTCGGTGAGATTCGTGATTTAGATACCGCCGAAATCGCCATCAAAGCATCGCAAACTGGTCACTTAGTACTTTCAACCTTGCATACCAACTCTGCGGCTGAAACGGTGATTCGTTTATCAAACATGGGCGTAGAAAGCTTTAACTTGGCCTCATCTCTTAGTTTGATTATTGCCCAGCGCTTGGCCCGTAAACTGTGCTCGCACTGTAAACAATCACAAGAGCTTACCGTTCAGCTACAACATCTCGGAATTCAAACAAGCGACAACATTTTTAAAGCCAATCCCGATGGATGCAATGAGTGTACCCATGGTTATTCCGGCCGAACGGGGATTTATGAAGTGATGCGCTTTGATGAATTTCTTTCCGAAGCGCTTATTAAAGGCGCCTCGGTACATGAACTAGAAAAACTCGCCATCGCAAATGGTATGAGCACGTTACAAATGTCGGGCATAGAAAAACTCAAACAAGGGATCACAAGTTTTAGTGAACTACAGCGCGTACTTTATTTTTAATCCTTTAATCAGCAGTCACCTCTATGAAAAGCACTACACCACAACTTAAAAACTTCCGCTGGAAAGGCATCAACAGTTCAGGCAAAAAGACGTCTGGACAAACCCTCGCGATGACAGAAATTGAAGTACGCGAGCGTCTAGACGCACAGCACATCAAGATCAAGAAGTTAAAGAAAAGCAGTATCTCGTTTCTCACTAAACTCAGCCATCGCGTGAAAGGCAGAGACATCACGGTGTTTACCCGTCAGATTTCGACGATGTTGATAACTGGTGTCCCCTTAGTTCAGGCTTTAAAATTGGTCTCAGAAAACCATAAAAAAGCAGAGATGAAATCCATTTTGATGAGCGTAACACGCGCCGTTGAGGCAGGTACACCCATGTCAAAAGCCATGCGCACTGCAAGTGAACACTTTGACCCACTCTATACCGACCTTATCGCAACAGGTGAGCAATCCGGTAACTTAGCGGAAGTGTTCGAGCGCTTAGCCACCTACCGAGAAAAAAATGAGCAGCTTCGTGCGAAAGTGATCAAAGCCCTGATTTACCCAGCCATGGTAGTGCTAGTAGCGTTAGGCGTCTCGTTTATCATGCTCACCAAAGTCATTCCCGAGTTTGAAAAAATGTTTGTTGGTTTTGGTGCTGACTTACCTTGGTTTACCAGGCAAGTATTAGATCTTTCCGCCTGGACACAAAACTGGAGTCCGTTTATCGCACTAGGCTCCATTAGTTTATTCATCTCGGCGAGAATCCTCTCTAAGCGTTCAGATTCTTTTCGCTTAATGCTCAACCGCTCTGTGCTTAAATTTCCTGTTCTGGGCCCTGTATTATCAAAAGCTGCTATCGCCAAATTTAGTCGAACACTCGCCACAAGCTTTACAGCGGGTATTCCAATTCTAACCAGTTTAAAAACCACATCAAAAACCTCAGGAAACTTACACTATCAACTCGCCATAGAAGAAGTTTACCGTGATACCGCCGCAGGTATGCCAATGTATGTTGCCATGCGTAACTGTAATGTGTTCCCTGAATTAGTGTTACAAATGGTCATGATCGGTGAAGAGTCTGGTCGACTTGACGATATGCTCAATAAAGTTGCAACGATCTACGAGTTTGAAGTCGATAACACCGTCGACAACCTTAGTAAAATTCTAGAGCCGCTAATTATCGTTTTTTTAGGCATCGTTGTTGGCGGATTAGTGACAGCAATGTACTTGCCAATCTTTAACTTAATGAGTGTATTGGGCTAGAATGAGCTGTTAACTCCTTTAAAACAGCATCTTGCTGATTTCACTCATCGCTCAAGAGACAAATATGGAAGTATTCCAGTACTACCCTTGGCTATTCGTTGTGTTTGCCACCATCTTCGGTCTGATCGTGGGTAGCTTCCTCAATGTGGTTATTTATCGACTACCTAAAATCATGGAACTAGAATGGCGACGCGAATGTGCCGAGTCATTTCCTGAATACAAAATAGAACCTCCTAAAGAAGTGCTGACCTTGAGCGTCCCACGCTCCTCCTGTCAGAAGTGCGCAACGCCGATACGTATTCGAGACAACATCCCTGTGATTAGCTGGCTGCTTTTAAAAGGCAAATGCCACAACTGTCAGACAGCCATTAGCGCACGCTATCCACTGATTGAACTGCTCACTGCGTTCTGCTCAGGCTTTGTCGCTTACCACTTTGGTTTTAGTTACTTTACCGTTGCCCTACTCTTTTTCACTTTTATCTTAATCGCCGCAACATTTATCGATCTCGATACTATGTTGTTACCTGACCAATTAACATTACCATTAACTTGGGCTGGCATTGCCTTAGTATTAGTCGAAATAAGTCCTGTTACTCTACAAGATTCTGTCATTGGTGCTATTGCTGGTTACCTATGTCTCTGGTCCGTTTACTGGGGCTTTAAGTTACTTACCGGTAAAGAAGGAATGGGATATGGTGATTTTAAACTACTAGCAGCACTAGGGGCTTGGCTGGGCTGGCAGTCACTGCCGATGATCATTCTACTTTCTTCTGTGGTTGGCATCGTATTTGGCATCATTCAACTACGCTTGCAAAAACAGGGAATTGAAAAAGCTTTTCCTTTCGGTCCTTACTTAGCAATTGCTGGTTGGATAAGCTTAATTTGGGGCGACCAGATTTTAAACTGGTACTTTACTTCAGTTCTAGGAGTGTAAATGGCTTTGGTTATTGGTTTAACAGGTGGTATCGCTAGCGGTAAAACAACCGTCGCGAATCTGTTCAAACAACAATTTAAAATCGATATCGTCGATGCCGACATTGTAGCAAGAGAAGTTGTCGAGCCAGGCACTCCCGGCCTAAACGCGATTATTGAACATTTTGGTCACGATATCGTTCGTGAAGACCAAACTTTAGATCGCGCAAAGCTGAGAGAGAAAATCTTTTCAAACTCAGATGAAAAAGCATGGCTCAACGCACTGTTGCACCCGATAATTCGTGAAAAGATGATCGAAGATTTGCAGCAAGTCACCTCAGAGTATGCGTTACTTGTGGTGCCGTTGCTCGTAGAAAACAAGCTAGACAGTTTGTGTGATCGAGTTCTTGTCGTCGATGTAGAACCGAATACACAGATATCTCGCACGATGAAACGAGACAATGTGAGTGAAGAACAAGCTCGCGCTATCCTTGCCTCTCAAGCATCAAGAGAGCAAAGACTCGCGCTTGCAGACGATGTGGTTAAGAATAATCCAAGTGACCCAGATCTTTTGCTTCAAATCACAGATTTGCACGAAAAGTACCTAGCCATGTGTAAGAAAAATCTGCGAAAATAGGAACGAAACTCACAAAGGCTTATGTCGATGACCACGCACAAATTTGAACATCCGTTAAATGAGAAAACTCGTATTTATCTAAGAGTGGAGTCTCTGCTGCGTCAGGCTCACTTGGCCTCTGGGTTTAGCGAAAATCACCAGTACCAACTGTTTTTCCGTGCGTTATTCGATATGGTTGAAATCTTCGAACAGATCCAGCTGAAAAGTGAACTGGCCAAAGATTTAGAGAAACAACGATTGTCGTACCGCCATTGGCTAAATGTTGATGGCGTCGATCAAGACGCATTAAATACCCTACTACAAGAGATAGATGTCGTTCATAGCCAACTGATGGGTGCAGAGCGTTTTGGTCAAGCACTAAAAGAAGATCGCTTCTTAAGCTCTATCCGCCAACGCTTTAATCTACCGGGTGGTTCATGCTGTTTTGATTTGCCAGCGTTACATTACTGGCTTCACCTACCCATTGAACGCAAAAAGCATGATGCGCAGCAGTGGCAAGCAAGCTTAAGGCCCTTGTCTGATGCGCTTTCATTGTGGTTAAAGCTCACTAGAGAGACCGGACATTTTAAAGCTCAAATCGGTCGTGCGGGTTTCTTCCAAAGTGACGCTGATGAAGCTAATATTCTAAGACTTCACATCCCAATGGAATATGGCGTTTATCCTATGATTTCTGGCCATAAAAACCGCTTTGCGATCAAGTTTATGTCGTTTGAAAACGGTCAAGCGTGCACACAAGATATTGAGTTTGAACTTGCTGTGTGCAGCTAAGACGGTACTAAGCCTCACCCCCACAATCTAAAATTCAACGCTTTATTGCGCTTATATTGGATAAAATTTCGTAGCGGCAATAGCGCGTTGAATAAGCCATCTTGAATTCATTTAGGTATACTACCCTTTAACACCAATTAGTAATGGGACGCTCAACTATGTCTAAAATTACCATCGTTCAATGCCCACAATGTGGCGCCGACGTAGAATGGGGAGAACAAAGTCCTCATCGCCCTTTCTGCAGTAAACAATGCCAAATGATTGATTTTGGTGAATGGGCAGATGAAGAAAACACCATCCCAGGCGCCCCCGATATGTCCGACAGTGATGGCTGGTCTGAAGACCAGTATTAATTGAGGCACTAGGGTAAAGGAATATCCTAGGCTCCTTCTTGGGGAGTCTGAATCACGCTCTTTCGTCGCTGTCCAGAGTGACGAATTTTAACCGCGGAGCCCTGTAATCTTTGGTCATCATTTGCCGTCATTCCGAGGAGCCATAGCGACATCAGGAATCTACTCACAGCAAGGATGAAGCTAACAACTTAAACACTTGCATTTTCGACTAGTAGATTCTGAATCACGCTCCTTCGTCGCTGTTCAGAATGACGAATTTTAACCATTGCGGTCTGTAATCGGTATTCATTCATCCCTTTTCTACTCTGACTATTTTGTGATCTAGCAAAGCTATTTTTATTCGAGCAAGGCTGAGGCGCGGAGTGTACGTCAGTGCATGAGCATCGACAGTGCAGGTCGGGTGAAAAGAAACGAGCAAGCTAATTACAAAAATAAAAAAACGGAGTCCTAAAAGGACTCCGTTTAAGATGAGAACGCTAGTTATAGCATTACTTCTTAGCAAGTTTCTCTTTGATACGAGCAGACTTACCAGAACGCTCACGTAGGTAGTACAACTTGGCACGACGTACTGCACCACGGCGTTTAACTTCGATGCTATCAACGATTGGAGAGTGTGTTTGGAACGTACGCTCAACACCTTCACCGTTAGAGATTTTACGTACAGTGAAAGCAGAGTGTAGACCACGGTTACGGATTGCGATTACAACGCCTTCGAAAGCCTGTAGACGCTCACGGTCACCTTCTTTTACCTTAACTTGAACTACAACAGTGTCACCTGGTGCAAATTTAGGTAGGTCTGATTTCATTTGCTCTTCTTCAAGAGCTTTGATGATGTTACTCATTTTTTAAATTCCTAGAATAAACTGATACTAAATAAATTAGGTTACTTTGCGTTATGTTCACTAATGAACTCAGCAAGTAATTGTTCCTGTTCGTCAGTCAGAGCTAGGTTTTCCAGGAGCTCTGGTCTTCTAAGCCAAGTTCGGCCCAGCGACTGTTTTAGTCGCCATTGACGAATGTCCTTGTGATTGCCTGACATCAGTACCGCTGGCACTTCTTTGTCATCCAACACTTCAGGACGCGTATAGTGAGGGCAATCTAACAAGCCATTTGCAAAAGAGTCTTCTTCTGCTGACGCGAAATCCCCTAGTACACCCGGAACAAACCGAGAGACAGAGTCGATTAACGTCATGGCTGGTATCTCACCACCCGTCATCACAAAATCACCAATCGACCATTCTTCGTCAACTTCAGATTGAATGATGCGCTCATCTACCCCTTCATAACGACCACAAATCAGAAGCAAGTTCTCATTTGTTGCCAGTTCTTCTACTCCTTTCTGGTCGAGCTTGCGACCTTGAGGAGAAAGGTAGATGACTTTCGTCTTGCCCGGTGAGGCTGCTTTCGCGGTATGAATGGCATCGCGCAAAGGCTGAACCATCATTAACATACCAGGGCCACCACCGTAAGGTCGGTCATCGACAGTGCGATGTTTGTCATGAGTAAAATCTCTAGGATTCCAAGTCTCAATCGACAAAAGACCTTTTTTAACCGCTTGACCTGTTACTCCAAAATCAGTAACAGAACGGAACATTTCTGGAAAAAGGCTAATAACGCCAACCCACATGTTTATCTCGCTCTGTAATTTTGGAGATTAGAATCCAGGATCCCAGTCAACTTCGATCCGTTGAGCTTCGCGATCAACATTAATGATCACTTGCTCTTCAAGGAACGGGATTAATCGTTCCTTCTGCCCGAAAGCATCTTTAAGATTTGCTTTAACAACCAGAACATCGTTTGAGCCAGTTTCTAGCATGTCAGTAACGACACCTAGATCGTAACCTTTAGTGGTTACAACTTGCATCCCAAACAATTCGCGCCAGTAGAACTCATCTTCTGACAATTCAGGAAGTACCGCAGGGTCAATAGCAATTTCAAAGTTCGTCATTAGATGCGCGTCTTCACGAACATCCATGCCTTCCAGCTTAGCCACCATACCTTTGTTATGGCGCTTCCAGCTTTCTACTTTGTACTCAACCCACTTGCCCTTTTGGTTAATATACCAAGGGCTGTAATCGAAAATGCTTTCAGCATTGTCTGTGTAGGAAAAAACCTTAAGCCAACCTCGAATGCCGTAAGTAGCACCAAACTTGCCTACAACAATCTTTTCGTTGCTCATTGTTTCTTTACCTTTCATCGACATAAACTAGTTTCTACTTTTCAAGTAAAAAATTAAGCCGCTTTTTGAGCGTCTTTAACTAGCTTAGCAACGCGGTCAGATACAGACGCGCCTTGACCAACCCAGTGGTTAACGCGGTCTAGGTCTAGACGTAGACCTTCTTCTTGACCTTTAGCAGTTGGGTTGAAGAAACCAACTTTCTCGATGAAACGGCCAGTTGCAGCGTTGCGGCTGTCCGCTACTACGATTTGATAAAATGGACGCTTTTTAGCGCCGTGACGTGCCAAACGAATGGTTACCATGTCGTCCTCTTTGCTTTCTCAAAAATAAAATTAACCCCAAAAACCATTCAAGAAATTAAACAGTTTGGGGTCTCGTGCCAAAATAAAGCTCCGGAATTTTACTCTTCTCCCGGAGCAATGCAAGGAGTTTAGTTACTTTTTCACCAACATAAATTGAATTTAAAGTTTGTGACGTACCTAACACCCTGAATCTATGCGTGATCGATTAATTAACGACCAAATGGGTTGAAACCACCGCCTCCACCCATGCCGCCCATCATGCCTTGCATGTTGCGCATCATGCCTTTCATGCCACCTTTTTGCATCTTTTTCATCATCTTCTGCATTTGGGTGAACTGTTTTAGTAAGCGGTTTACGTCTTGAACCTGCACACCAGAACCAGCCGCAATACGCTTCTTGCGCGAGCCTTTGATAATCTCTGGGCGTTGACGTTCTTTCATTGTCATGGAGCTGATGATCGCTTCCATCTGTTTGAACATCTTGTCATCGACTTTGTCTTTCACATTGTCTGGTAGCTGAGACATGCCAGGAAGCTTATCCATCATGCCCATCATGCCGCCCATGTTTTGCATCTGGCCTAGCTGTTCACGGAAATCTTCAAGGTCGAAACCTTTCTTCTCTTTGAACTTCTTCGCCAGCTTTTCTGCTTTTTCTTGGTCAACGTTGCGTTGTAGGTCTTCAATTAAAGACAGAACGTCACCCATACCAAGAATACGTGAAGCAACACGATCTGGATGGAACGGTTCTAGCGCGTCAGTTTTTTCACCGACACCCAAGAATTTGATTGGTTTGCCCGTTACATGGCGTACTGACAGTGCCGCACCACCACGAGCATCACCATCAACTTTAGTTAGAACCACACCGGTAAGAGGTAGCGCATCGCCAAAGGCTTTTGCTGTATTTGCTGCGTCTTGACCCGTCATAGCGTCAACAACAAATAGCGTTTCTACTGGGTTGATAGCTGCGTGAAGATCTTTGATCTCCCCCATCATCTCTTCATCAATCGCCAAGCGACCTGCGGTATCGACAATCAATACGTCGTAGAATTTTTTCTTCGCATGGTCAATCGCTGCATTGGCGATATCAATAGGCTTCTGGTCTGGTGATGATGGGAAGAAGTCAACACCGATGTCTGATGCCAGCGTTTCAAGCTGCTTGATTGCCGCAGGGCGGTAAACGTCGGCAGACACAACCAAGACTTTCTTCTTGTCACGTTCTTTTAAAAGCTTAGATAGCTTACCTACCGATGTGGTTTTACCCGCACCTTGTAGACCCGCCATAAGAAGCACAGCAGGTGGTTGAGCGGCAAGGTTTAGCGCCTCATTCGACTCACCCATTACGGCTTCAAGTTCTGTTTGAACGATCTTGATAAATTCCTGACCTGGAGTCAGAGATTTAGAAACTTCTACACCTACCGCTTTTTCTTTAACGCGGTTAACAAATTCACGAACAACCGGAAGCGCAACGTCAGCTTCAAGTAAGGCCATTCGTACTTCACGTAGGGTCTCTTTAATGTTGTCTTCGGTCAGACGACCTTTGCCACTGATATTTTTCAGCGTTTTGGATAATCGATCCGTTAAATTCTCAAACATCTTTGTCTCTTCGCTAAAATGGCGATTAATTAGTGTGAGTATACATTAGCCAAGGTCTGAGTCATACCCGTACCGCTGCTCTATTCTTGTCTCTATTTCTATATGGTGCGGTAACTTATTAATTTCAATATCTCATCTCTCACGATTGATGTCGGATATAACGTAGCCCCAAAGTGTAATGCAAGGTATAATTTCCTCATTGTGCACAATAATATTTAGGATTCATGGATAGCTTAATAGCCATCGCGGCCGCCATACTTTATGTTTTGGCGATTGCGACCATCATACCCGGACTCTCACAGCAGTCAGGAATCAAAGCAAAAACAGTGTTTGCTAGTGCTGCCTGTGCGCTTGTTTTTCATGCGTGGATTTTGAGTGATCTGATTTTTGATGGTGCAGGTCAAAACCTTAGTATTCTCAACGTAGCCTCCTTGATCAGTTTTATTATTTCTCTGGTCATGAGCCTTGCTATGTTGAAAAATCGGTTGTGGTTTTTATTACCTGTCGTTTATAGCTTTGCTGCCATCAATTTATCTGCTGCCACATTTTTGCCAAGCACGTTTATCAAGCACCTAGAGAATGACCCTAAGCTACTCATTCACATTTCTTTTGCGCTGTTCTCATACGCAACTTTAACTATCGGTGCACTCTACGCACTTCAGCTGGCTTGGTTAGATCACAAACTGAAAACAAAAAAATCTTTGGCGATTAACCCAAACCTGCCGCCTTTATTAATGGTAGAGCGTCAGCTATTCAAAATCATTTTGATCGGTAACTTATTGTTAACTGGCACGCTCATTACTGGCTTTGTCTTTGTGCAGGATATGTTTGCTCAAGGTAAAGCGCATAAAGGCATTCTTTCTTTCATCGCTTGGATTGTGTACTCAATACTGCTTTGGGGTCATTATCAAAAAGGTTGGCGTGGTAGAAAAGTTACTTGGTTCGCTGTCGCAGGGGCAACGCTGTTAACTCTGGCGTATTTTGGCAGTCGCTTTGTGAAAGAAATCATCTTGAATTAAGGAGCTCTAGGGCTCCTATCCTTTATATTTTAGGCTAGATAAAATACAGTACGCCTTAACCCTTTGACTTAACGGACTTACTCAACCGTTATATAACCCAATACTTACAAGGAACAGCAACGTTTTGGACGACATCTCTACGGGTATCTTGTTTGCGCTACTCGCGTGTCTTATCGTCATATCAGGTTACTTTTCCGGCTCAGAAACAGGGATGATGTCTCTGAACCGTTATCGCTTAAAGCACTTAGCCAAAAATGGGCATAAAGGCGCTAAGCGAGTCGAAAGGCTATTAGACCGTCCAGATCGTTTGATTGGTCTTATTCTTATCGGCAACAACCTCGTTAATATTCTCGCGTCCGCCATCGCGACCATTATTGGTATGCGTTTGTATGGTGATTTAGGTGTCGCTATCGCAACCGGTGCACTGACTATGGTTGTATTGGTTTTTGCTGAAGTTACCCCAAAAACAATTGCAGCGCTGTACCCTGAACGCGTGTCTTACGCGAGCAGTATCCTACTGACCATATTGATGAAGTTACTATCGCCTTTGGTGATGCTCGTTAACTTTATTACGAATGGCTTTATTCGTTTACTTGGCGTAAAAGCCGATCACTCAGTAGAAGACCATCTTAGTTCCGATGAGCTGCGTACCGTAGTAAACGAAGCTGGCGGATTGATCCCTCGCCGACACCAAGACATGTTGGTATCTATTTTGGATCTTGAGCACGTCACTGTGAACGACATCATGGTGCCACGCAATGAGATTACCGGTATCGATATTAATGATGACTGGAAATCCATCGTTCGTCAGCTTACCCACTCACCACATGGACGCATTGTTTTTTATCGTGACCAAATTGATGAAGTGGTTGGCATGCTGCGCCTGCGTGAAGCTTACCGCCTGATGCTGGAAAAAAACGAGTTCAATAAAGAGACGCTATTACGTGCTGCGGATGAAGTCTATTACATCCCGGAAGGTACGCCACTGAACGTGCAAATGTTAAAGTTCCAACGCAACAAACAGCGTATTGGTCTGATTGTTGATGAGTATGGCGACATTATTGGATTGGTGACATTGGAAGATATTCTGGAAGAGATCATTGGCGAATTCACGACCTCGATTTCTCCAAGCCTTTCTGATGAAATCAGTCCTCAAGGTGACGGAAGCTTCCTCATTGAAGGCAGCACCAATATCCGAGATATTAACAAAGGCCTGAAATGGGATTTACCAACGGATGGCCCAAGAACGTTAAACGGTCTTATTTTGGAGCACCTGGAAGATATTCCAGAGAGCCATTTAAGCGTGAGAGTGGCTGGTCATCCAATGGAGCTTGTTGAGATTGAAGAAAACCGCATCAAGCTCGTTCGTGTTTATCCGAAGAAGAAAAAATCGACATCCAAATAACCAAAAGAAAAGCCTGGCTCATGTCAGGCTTTTTTACTTATTGGGGCAATATGCTTCTTAATGAGCACCTAGTCGATGCGCAACTCTTTTAACATCGACTCAGGCAAAGCAAGTTCATCATTTTTGTTCACCGAAACACCAGCATCCAAAATGTTCTTTGCGATCTGTTGTGCTTCTTTTAAAGAGTGCATTGCTGCCGTGCCGCATTGGTATTCGTTAAGTTCAGGGATCTTATTCTGGCTTTCTACCTTTAGTACGTCTTCCATGGCCGCAATCCAAGCATCCGCTACTTGCTGCTCTGATGGAGTGCCAATCAGACTCATGTAAAAGCCCGTGCGGCAACCCATAGGCGAAATATCGATGATCTCAACAGAATCGCTGTTAAGATGATTGCGCATAAAGCCTGCATAAAGGTGCTCTAGCGTATGAATACCTTTTTCAGAAAGGATGTCTTTGTTTGGCGCGGTAAAGCGTAAATCGAAGACAGTAATCGTGTCCCCTTTTGGGGTCTGCATGGTCTTCGCCACTCGCACTGCCGGTGCATTCATGCGAGTGTGGTCCACGGTAAAACTATCGAGTAAAGGCATTACATCTCTCCTGATTGTAACTCCAATACCTCTCGGTACTGGATAAATGTCATTCATCCCTACAGCACATAAACAGGCTGTAGGTTAAAAGAACCAGCTGCTGTTGTCTTCCAATTCCTGACGACATTGCTTCAGCTGCCAGCCATAAGTTTTTGCAGTTTGTTCAACACGTCGAGCGACTTTGAGCAAGCTGGGCTTTCGCTTATAAGTACCTCGCTTGTACCCACCTCGACCTTCATGATAAGCCAGATATTGACTGTATGGGTCCCATAACGAAATCCCTAGTTGGCGCCTCGTTTCGTGAGTATACCAACCGACAAACATCATTGAATCATCAAAGTTGGTACGAGAACCGCCCTGACCCGTCGCATCTTGGAAGTCTTCCCAAGCAGGATCTTGAGCTTGAGCGTAACCATACGCACTGCTGACTCGTCCCCAAGGGATAAATCCCAATATATAGTCTTTGGGTGGTTTCGCATCGTGCCGAAAGCTGCTTTCTTGTTTAATGATAGCCATAGCGACATGAATGGGAGTTCCCCACTTTTCTTCCATATCTTTGGCATCATCATACCAGCCGGATTTCTCTCGAAATATCTCACATAAATTATTCTGCTGCTTTGGCGGTGCCGTGGCGCAACCTGCAAGTAACATGCTTCCGAGTACCGATACTACTAACGGTTTAATGTTCAATCCCACCCAACCTTTACCTATTCACTACTGCTTCAGATAAGCAAAGTAATCTTCCAAAAAATCATCAAAAGATAGCGTGTCACTTTGTTCCGCTTGCTTTTGCTTTTCTACTGACGACGCCACTTCCGTTTCCATCGTATCTTGCGAGTAGTACTGATAACCGTGAGCTAGATTTTCCTCGCGGTACTTCATGCCAAGCGCACAGCCGACTTTACCTAACCCACCAAGCTCTTTCGTCAGCTCTAATAGTTGACCTGAAATCGTTAGTTCTGGGTTATCAACCCATGTCTCGAGTTTATTACACACATCTTGGTATGCACTGCCACCAGCAGCCATATCCATTTGCTGTGCTATCTGACGCAGCTCGACAAACACTCGATGCGCCCAATCTTGCAGAGATAGACGTTCACCTTGGCAACCAATTTGCAGCATTAGCCCTTTTTCACGACCAGAAACAATGACTTTGTTCCAGTTGTCGCGCCAACACTCTAATTCACAGTTGTCCATTGGATCCGAGTCTGACAAGGCCGCCCAAGTCAGGAAGAGATCAAGGAATCGTACTTGCTCTTCATCCAAACCCACTGCGCTGAATGGGTTAACGTCTAGAGAGCGAACTTCAATGTACTCAACCCCACCGCGTCGTAACGCATCTGAAGGCTTTTCTCCACTTTTCGACACGCGCTTCGGACGAATTGGAGCATATAGCTCGTTCTCAATTTGTAAAATATTGGAATTAAGCTGGCGGTATTCACCGTCCACTTTTACGCCTATTTTCGCAAACTCTTCTGATGGGTGACGAATCGCATCGCTCAAACCATCCAGATACTGATCAATGCTGTTAAAGCCAATTTTCAGCACACTTTGCGCACTATTGGTGTAGCCCAGATCGCTCAAACGCAAAGACGTTGATTTCGGTAAATACAAAGTGCCGCCAATTTTCTCGAATGGCAGATCGGTTTCACGACCTTGAATAAAAGAGCCGCATAACGCTGGCGATGCGCCGAAGAAATACGGAATCATCCAACCAAAACGGTAATAGTTACGGATCAGCGCAAAGTAGGCATCAGACTTAGCATCTTGGCGGGATTGTTCATCTTGCTCGCCGTATAGCGCATCCCAAAATGTCTCAGGGAACGAGAAGTTAAAATGCACACCTGAGATGATTTGCATCAGGCTGCCATAGCGGCGTTTTAGGCCTTCTCTGTACAGGGTTTTCATTTTTGCTGCATTCGAAGAGCCGTACTGAGCAAGCTGAATATCCTCTTCCGAGCCAACATAACATGGCATAGAAAGAGGCCACATCTTTTCTTCACCCATTTTTGTCTGGGTGAAGTGATGGATATCTTTCAGTTGTGCCATCAGTTCTGGAATTTCATGTGACACAGGCGTAATGAATTCTAGCAATGATTCAGAAAAATCTGTCGTGATCCATTGGTTTGTGAACGCTGAGCCTAACCCCTCTGGATGAGGTGTTGTTGCTAGATGTCCATCCTGACGATAGCGCAAAGTTTCTCGCTCAACACCGCGTCCAAACTGCTTAAATACTTCGGGGTTTGATGCAACTTTTTTTAGTCGCGCAGCAAAATCAGTCAAAATGAGGTTCGCTTATATTGGGAGCAGGACACTTATCACAAAGGACAAGCGTAAGCTAAGTTATTGATATTTAATGCATCTAGATAAATAACCCACGAAAAGTCGCTTATCTAGATGAATAGCGGAGAAACGTTTCTCCGCTATTAAATGTGTACTCTATCGAATGATTTCAAGCTCTTCTACGTCTTTCCCCAACTTTTCTAATTGAGGACGCAGTGATTTAGCATCACCAACGACGATAATTTGATAGTCATTTGGATCAAACCACTTTTGAGCCAGTGCATTCAAAGTCTGCTTATCGACTTTTTCTACGATAGCGTTTCTTTGCTGCAAGTAATCTTGATCGAGGTTGTACTTAAGAATATCACTGATAAGTTCCGCTTTTTGTGTTGGCGTTTCATATTTCAGTGCATCTTTTTGACCGACCGCTTGACGCATAAATTTCATCTCTTCATCAGTAATTCCTGACTGCGAGTATTCATTTAGCTCATTTTCCATCTCAATGATAGAAGCAACCGTTGCATCCGCTCGTACTTGCGCGGTGAAAACAACCGAGCCAGTTTCTGGATTTCCAGAGAAGTAGCCGTAAGCGCCGTATGTGTAACCCTTGTCTTCACGTAGGTTTTGGTTAATGCGGCTATTGAAGTTTCCAGCTAAGTTGAAGTTTGCCAGTTGGCTTAGGTAAAAATCGCCCGTTGCATCGTAAGGCATACCCTGACGAACCATCATGACCACACTTTGTGGTGCACCTGGTTTATCAACAAGATGGATCTTTTGCTCACCTAATGCAGCGATGCTTTGCGGTGCATACAATGGTGCAGCTTCATCCTGCCAGTTTTTCCAGAACGTCAGTTGCTGTTCAATTTCCTGTTGATCAATGTCACCAACAACGACGATTTGCGCACTTTGTGGCGTGTAATGCTTCGAGTAGAATTCACGGACATCATCCAACGTTAGTGCACTGACACCTGCTTGCGTGCCGTCTTTTGGTCGAGCAAAGACAGAGTCCCCATAGAGCACCTGGCGAGTCGCTTGTGATGCCATCCAACTTGGGTTTTGATGCTCATACACAAGACCTTCTAGCGCTTGCATCTTCACACGCTCGAAGTCTGCTTGCTTAAATGCAGGAGACAGCAACATCTCTTCGACAATTTTCAACGTCGGCTCTAAGTTCTTTTCTAAAGCAGAAACGCTGATGTTTGTTGTGTAGCCCGTTGCATTCACGGAGATGACACTACCTAGTTTATCGAGCTCAGCTTGAATCTCTTCGACACTACGTTTCGTTGTGCCTTCTTGCAACATCGCGGCAGTCAATTGGGCAAGACCTTCTTTGCCCTTTTCAACAAAACGTGTTCCCGCAGGTAAACTAAACTGCATCATGACCGTTGGTGTTTCATCGCTAACCGCGCCAAGCAACTCCGAGCCATTATTAAAATGAAGCTCGTACAACTCAGGCATCGTCGCTTTCACTGGCTCCCCTACAGGCGGTTGCACAGAGCGATCGAAGTTATCGGTCGCACGACGATACGCCAATTGATCATCAGTGATCTTCTCGTATTCTGGTAGCGTGCGCTTTGGCGTCACAAAGGTCGCTGGTTTTACGACAAGGTCAGTTTTTCCTTTTGGTACCACGCTTAAGGTCACTTTGTTCTTGCCTTGGATAAAATCCGTATACGCTTTTTCTACCGATGCAGGTGTCACTGCGCGGATCTGCTCAAGTTGTTGCTCAAGACGGTCTGGATCGCCGAAGAATGTCTCGTTGGATGCCAACTGCGTTACTTTGCCTTTAACACTTTCTAATGCAAAGATAGCATCCGCTTCCGCCTTACCCTTCAATTGTTCAAGGCGATCTTCTGTCACGCCTTTTTCAGCAAACTGATTGAGTGACTGTAAAAGCTCGTCGTACAGTTTTGATAGATCGCCTTTGTCCCCTGAATCACCCATTGCATAAACGTAAAAGTTACACGCCAGTTCTGCACAGTCATGGAATGAGCCCGCATCGACGGCTTTTTGAGTCTTGACTAAGTCTTGGTAGAGCACGCTGTTTGTACCGCCACCTAGCACTTCAGATAGCGTATCGAGAGACGCTTGGCTTTCTTCGCCGTTGTAAGTTGTTGGCCACGCGATCATCACCATCGGTTGTTGAATCCGATCTTCTAGCGTGATGTATTTGTCTTCTTGCAGCTTTGCAGGTTGTTTCGGCGCATTTTCAACCTCTGGCCCACGAGGAATCGAACCGAAGTACTTATTTACCCACTCAAGAGTTTGTTCAACGTCTAAGTCACCACCGATCGTGATAGTCGCATTGTTTGGGCCATACCAACGCAAGAAAAACGCTTTGAGGTCGTTCACATCAACACGGTCAAGATCTTCAACATAACCAATGGTTTGCCACGAATACGGATGACCTTCAGGATATAGCGCTTCAGACATGCGCTCCCAAATTAAGCCATAAGGACGATTATCGTAACGCTGAGCTCGCTCATTTTTTACAGTAGAACGCTGAATTTCAAATTTGCGTTGAGAAACCGCATCCAGCAAAAAGCCCATACGGTCAGACTCTAACCACAGCATTTTCTCTAGCTGGTTAGCCGGGACAGTTTCAAAGTAGTTAGTACGATCACGGTTTGTCGTACCATTTAACGTACCGCCAGCCTCTGTAATGATTCTGAAGTGCTCTTGGTCACCAACGTTCTCTGAACCTTGGAACATCATGTGCTCAAAGAAATGCGCAAAACCAGACTTACCCACTTCTTCACGAGCCGAACCAACATGGTAAGTCACATCCACATGGACCAATGGGTCAGAATCTTCAGGAGCTAAGATCACCGTTAAGCCATTATCGAGTTTATACTTTTGGTACGGAATCTTAACTTTGCCTTCTTCCGCTTTCGATGACTCGACGAAAGTTACCCCTTTCGGCAGTGATGAAACTGGCGTATTTGATGCACAGCCCGTGATCACCAAAAGTGAACACGCGCCAACCCAAAACATCTTCATGTACTTTCCTTAAAATAATCCGAGATAGATGGCCGCAAGTAAGCTATACCTAGCAGCCTTTCCTAAAAAAATTAAAATCACGCAAGGCAGAAACTTCATTCTCAGCCACCCTGCGGCTAAACACAGCGGGTCTCCAATCACAGGTAACCAGCTAAAAAACAATCCCCAATAGCCATACTTTGACAGCCACTTTAATGCGGTATGACCGTGCTTTTCTTCTTGCGCTTTGTTGGGAATCCACAAGCCAAGCCAATAATTTGTTAAGCCACCAAGCGTATTGCCGATAGTGGCGACCATAATAATTGACGAAACGGAATATTGATTTAATGAGAGAGTGGCAACTAAGCCCGCCTCAGAACCACCAGGTAACAAAGTGGCACTGAGAAAACCGGTCATGAAAAGCACCCATAATGCTGAATCTGAAAACCAAAGCGCTAAACTTTCAAAGCTCGTATTAAATGCTTCTAGCATGTCATATCAAGCAACACCTTGCCTCTGGTTCTTCCTGATTCAACTTGCTGGTGAGCAGCAATCACATCACTCATCGGATAAACCTGTTGAATTTCAGTCTTCAGTAAACCAACGCCAACCATGTACAACAAGGTATCTAATTGCGCTGGATCTGGCTCAACCAACATGCCGTTAGCCTCAAAGCCTAGGAGTTTGGCTTTTTCACAAATCAGCTCAGCCGTGATGGTTGGAACGGTTATGACTCTCGCACCGTCTTTCAGGCATTTAAGCGCATCTAACGCGGCATCTCCACCTACTAAATCAATCAAAACATCAACGTCTTCAACACGTTCTGACACTGGTGCAAATTGATAGTTCACTGCGTGAGCGCCAAGGGTAGCCAGGTAGTCTAAATTTCGTTCACTGCAGGTTGTAAAGACTTCCGCTTTAGTCGCGACCGCGATTTGTACCGCTAGGTGTCCAACGCCACCGGCTCCTGCGAGGATAAGTACGCGATCGTTTTCTGTCACATTGGCTTTGCTGAGTGCTTGTGCCGCAGTTTGGCCAGCCAACGGTAATGCTGCGGCAGCCTCTAAAGTAACTGAACTGGGAACATGACTTAACTCAGCTTCTGGAACACATACGTACTGACTGTACCCACCGCCTCGGACTGGGAAACCGATAAATCCAGCCACCTCATCACCATCATTAAAACGCGACGCCCCCTCTCCACTGGACACGACTTTTCCTGATATGTCGTAACCTGGTACCCAAGGTAAATTATCCTTGTTCTGCGCAGCTGCCCAACCGAGTCCGGCTCGAGTTTTAACATCAATAGGATTTACGCCTGAAAAAGCGACTTTTACTAAGACTTCACCAGGCTGTGGTGATGGTGTAGAAGCATGTTGAATCGCGAGTACGTTGGCATCACCAAATTCAGTGATAACGATCTGTTTGTGTTCCATAAACCATTCCCTGCAAGAAAACAAAAAGGGATGCGAAAGCATCCCTTTGACTATAAACCATTTTGTTAACCGAAGTTAATCGTGATTTTGTAAATTGGTTGATCATTCCATTTTCGGTAATGACTAGCCGACAAGTGCTAGCAAGATACCAGCGGCCACTGCTGAGCCCAATACACCTGCAACGTTTGGTCCCATCGCATGCATCAACAAGAAGTTTTGCGGGTTAGCTTGTAAGCCGACCTTGTTCACCACACGCGCGGCCATTGGTACCGCAGAAACGCCAGCCGCACCGATAAGTGGGTTGATGTCTTCTTTTGAGAACTTGTTCAGCAACTTAGCCATTAGCACACCAGCACCCGTACCAATACTAAACGCAACCGCACCAAGACCTAGAATGCCTAATGTTTCTAAGTTTAGGAATTGATCCGCTTGCAGCTTCGAGCCAACCCCTAAGCCCAAGAAGATCGTCACGATGTTGATCAGCTCATTTTGTGCGGTTTTCGATAGACGATCGACCACACCCGCTTCACGCATTAAGTTACCAAGACAGAACATACCGACAAGAGGCGTTGCTGAAGGTAGGAAAAGAATCGTCATGAGTAATACTGCCATCGGGAACAATACCTTTTCCCATTTACCCACGTGACGCAGTTGCGCCATTTGAATCTCACGTTCTTCCTTAGTGGTTAGCGCCTTCATGATTGGCGGCTGAATGATTGGCACTAAAGCCATGTAGCTATACGCGGCTACAGCAATCGCACCAAGCAAATCTGGTGATAACTTACTTGCTAAGAAAATCGCCGTTGGGCCATCCGCACCACCGATGATAGCGATAGACGATGCATCCGCCATGGAGAACTCCATGCCAGGTACATAGTTGAGCAAAATAGCGCCAAACAGTGTCGCAAAAATACCAAACTGAGCTGCCGCACCTAGCCACAACGTTTTTGGGTTTGCGATCAAAGCACCAAAGTCGGTCATCGCACCCACACCCATGAAGATCAACAACGGGAACACACCCGATTCAATCCCAATGTAGTAAACGTAGTAGAGCAAGCCGCCAGGCTCAGTAAAGCCAGCATTTGGAATATTCGCCAAGATAGCACCAAAACCAATCGGCAATAACAGTAAAGGTTCAAAGCCTTTTTTGATTGCCAAAAACAGCAAGGTACAACCAACCAGCATCATACAGATTTGGCCGAACTCGAAGTTAGCGATCCCTGTTTCTGCCCAAAGGGTTAACAATCCGTCCATGATACTCCCTTACGCCAGGCTCAATAGAGGCGCACCTACTGTGACAGCATCGCCTTCTTTAACGTTCAACTCTTGAACCACACCACCACGCGCCGCACGCACTTCTGTTTCCATCTTCATTGCTTCAAGAATCAGTAGTACATCGCCTTCAGCCACTTCAGCGCCAGGCTGAACATTCACTTTAAAGATGTTACCGGCAAGAGGAGCAGGCACCGCTTCAGCAGAAGCGCTAGAAGGTGCGCTAGGTGCCGTCGGTTTTGCGGGCGCCGCAGAAGGAGCGACAGAGGTTAGCTCGCCTTGAGGACCAACTTCCACCTCATACACCTGTCCGTCAACACGTACGCTATAAATTTCTACGCCGCCAGTTGCTGGTTGCGCCGCAGGTACGGCAGGCTTCGCGGCTTCTAGCGTTGGTGCAGGTTCAAATGCTTCTGGGTTTTCACGATTCTTAAGGAACTTGAGACCAACTTGAGGGAAAAGCGCATAAGTAAGTACATCATCAACACGCTCACTTGCTAGCTTAATACCTTCTGATTTCGCTTTCTCCATCAGATCAACAGTAAGCGTCTCCATTTCAGGCTCAAGCAAATCGGCAGGACGACAAGTAATAGGCTCTTTGCCATCAAGTACTTTAGCTTGCAGCTCTGCATTTAACTCGGCTGGCGCTTGACCGTATTCGCCTTTCAATAGACCAGCGGTTTCCTTAGTTATGCTCTTATAGCGCTCGCCAGTAAGCACGTTAATCACGGCTTGCGTCCCGACGATCTGCGAAGTTGGAGTCACCAATGGAATGAAACCAAGATCTTCGCGTACACGAGGGATCTCTTCTAATACTTCATCAATGCGATCCGCCGCGCCCTGTTCTTTCAACTGGCCTTCCATGTTGGTCAGCATACCGCCAGGCACTTGAGCAATCAGGATGCGAGAGTCTACACCTTTCAACTGACCTTCCCACTTCGCGTACTTCTTGCGTACTTCACGGAAATATGCGGCGATAGGTTCTAGTTGCTCGAGCTTCAAATTCGTATCTCGCTCGGTTCCTTCTAGCATCGCGACTACCGTTTCCGTCGGTGTGTGACCATAGGTACAACTCATTGAAGAAATCGCTGTATCGAGAATATCAATACCAGCTTCAACTGCTTTTACCGCTGTCGCAGTAGACAAGCCTGTCGTCGCGTGACAATGAAGTGCTAATGGCACATCACAAGACGCTTTGATACGCGTGATAAGCTCTTCCGCTTCATAAGGCTTGAGTAAGCCAGACATATCTTTAATACACAGTGAATGACAACCTAAATCCTCTAGGCGTTTTGCCAAGTCAACCCAAGTGTCTGCGTTATGCACAGGGCTTGTTGTGTAAGACAGCGTACCTTGAGCATGTGCGCCAACATCGACCGTTGCTTTAACAGCCTTCTGGAAGTTTCGCACGTCATTCATTGCATCAAAGATACGGAATACGTCCATACCGTTAGCATGTGCGCGTTCAACGAACTTCTCTACTACGTCGTCGGCATAATGGCGGTATCCTAAAAGGTTTTGACCACGCAGTAGCATTTGCATTGGCGTATTAGGCATCGCTTTTTTTAACTCACGTAAACGCTCCCAAGGATCTTCCCCTAAGAATCGAATACAAGAATCAAACGTTGCGCCACCCCAAGTCTCTAGAGACCAGTAACCAACCTTATCCAACTCAGCTGCGATAGGCAGCATATCCTCAATACGCATACGCGTAGCAAATAGTGATTGATGGGCATCACGAAGGACCACATCTGTAATAGCTAGTGGTTTAGACATGCTCTTAAACTCCTTTTTAATCCTGGTTCGGCTACTTCGCGAATGAGGCGCGATGTTTATGAATCGCAGCCGAGATCGCCGCCACTACTTGTGGACTAACAGCTGAAGAGGTTGATTGAATATTAGTATTTGTTTTTGGTGCTGCGATCGGCTCTGGTACTTCTTCTGGTACCAATTTCGACATTAGCCGAACGAGATAAACAAGAATAGTGAGGAAAATAAATACGACCGCCATCCCCGTTAGCATCAGGGTGGCCGCATCTACTAGCAGGCTTCCTATATTAGTCATGTTGCTTCCTTTCTTTGTCATCCTGACAACGTGCAGGACTTTAATAGCGTCAAATCCCGACCAATGGATTATCTCGATTGGTTAAATTTTGTCAATTTTGTTTAAGGAAGGTTTGTAATAATCCTGATAAATGATTATTTATTCACTACCCAGATCACAGTTCATGACAAAATAATTACTGCGAATCTGCTATCTCCTTACGAACAGAGTAAAGGAGGACATAAATAAAAACTGCGATTTGGATTTCAAAACCAAATCGAGATTTACACATAAAAACTAATAAAAACAAAAGGATGTCATTTTGTAACAATTAACAAACAAATAAAAAACAAAGAAGTTACATGTAAACAATTGAAGTGAAAGAAACGGAAATTAATATACAGGAGAGATAGTAAGGATGGATTCACAAACTACAGCTGAAACTTTATTCCAAATTGCTTAGATAAGCACATCTTCGCTTTTGGAAAAGAAGGACCTCGCCTCTAACAACTCTAGGCTATAGTTCCTGATGTCCAGATACAAAAAAGCCTCGCAATTGCGAGGCTTTTTTTGTAAGTGGCGCGTCCTGGAGGATTCGAACCTCCGACCGCCTGGTTCGTAGCCAGGTACTCTATCCAGCTGAGCTAAGGACGCGCAGTTTTCGATATCAACTTTCGTCAACATCAGGGCATTACCCTTCAATAAGTGGCGCGTCCTGGAGGATTCGAACCTCCGACCGCCTGGTTCGTAGCCAGGTACTCTATCCAGCTGAGCTAAGGACGCGCGATTTTCGATATCAACTTTCGTCAAAATCAGGGCAATACCCTTGAATAAGTGGCGCGTCCTGGAGGATTCGAACCTCCGACCGCCTGGTTCGTAGCCAGGTACTCTATCCAGCTGAGCTAAGGACGCGCAATAATCTTATTTTACTTTGTATAACCCGTTTATCAAACGAATTATTAAATAGTGGCGCGTCCTGGAGGATTCGAACCTCCGACCGCCTGGTTCGTAGCCAGGTACTCTATCCAGCTGAGCTAAGGACGCGCAGATCTTCTTGCTAGGAAGTTGTGAAGCAAATCACATTCATTTCTTACGAAACAAAAAAAAGGCCATCGGGCCAGTCAATGAATGGCGGTGAAGGAGGGATTCGAACCCTCGATACGGGATAAACCGTATACTCCCTTAGCAGGGGAGCGCCTTCAGCCTCTCGGCCACCTCACCGTTTTCATTGTTATATCTCAAAAGAGATATGGCGCGTCCTGGAGGATTCGAACCTCCGACCGCCTGGTTCGTAGCCAGGTACTCTATCCAGCTGAGCTAAGGACGCATTTTTTTGTTGATTTTTCAACATTGCAAGAATGGCGGTGAGGGAGGGATTCGAACCCTCGATACGGGATAAACCGTATACTCCCTTAGCAGGGGAGCGCCTTCAGCCTCTCGGCCACCTCACCGTCTTGCGGAGGCACATATTACGTTTTACCGAAAATATGTCAAACACTTTCTTTGAAAAAATCCACGAAACTGACTTAACCGTTGCTGATTTAATCAAAGTGACTATTAAACGAACTTTACCACTCTATTATGATGAAAAAAAGAGAGTCTTCTCTGAAAAAAAGACATTTATTTTCAAACGACTTCCTGGTGTTCGATTCAACAATATTGACGGATTCACAGCCACACTCAACACAATGGTTTCCGCAAATCTTCAAAAACATTAAAGACTAAAAAGGCCAACCCTTCGGTTAGCCTTTTTCATTCAAACTAAGCTCTGTAAACAGGAGCGACTTAGTAGTTACCTGAAGCAACGTTGCCATTGCCTTTTTCAGCTTGAATGCGCATGTAGATTTCTTCACGGTGAACTGAAACCTCTTTCGGAGCGTTAACGCCGATACGTACTTGGTTACCTTTCACACCTAGTACAGTTACAGTCACTTCATCACCAATCATCAGTGTTTCGCCTACGCGGCGAGTCAAAATTAGCATTCTTTGCTCCTTGAGTAATCTCTAAATTTTCTTGCTACAAAGCTATTATCCAACAAAAGTTATATTTTCGTAAACTACCTTGTTAGCGAAAATCAGCCTAAAAAGGCATGTTTTTGTTGAATGTTTAATGCTTCACTAGACGTAATGTAAGCATCATGCAGAATGTTTGCTGCTGTATCCACACATTCGGGTGCTAAAACTAGCATCATAGTGAGTGCATTCGTTGCGCTGAAATTGATCTCAATATCTCGCTTTGCCAACAAATCGCATGCGTGCTCTACCATTCCATTGGCCTCAAGCCCCACTGCGGTCAACAGGCTTACCACTTCACTATTACGGATTTTGTCGCTGAACACCAGATCGAACTTGGCACATGCATCTTGTTTTATCATGATACCTGCCCGTTCTGCTTCCTCGATCACATTCCAAATGTCTATACCCAGCATCTGACATTGTTTTGTAGCACTAGATAAATGTTCTTTATCGACTTCGATAATGGCAAGGTCACGTTGAATGGCTATACCAGAGACGGCTTGATTGCCTGACTCCCCCTTTACCAAACTGCCTTCATTAACATCAAATGTCGAAAGCACGCGTAGTGGCACATTATTCTTCCATGCAAATTGCACTGAAGGTAAATGTAATACTTTTGCGCCTCGGCTTGCCATCGCTTCCATTGAAGGAAAATCGATAACCGCCAATTTGCGCGCATTTTTCACTACACGTGGGTCACAAGTATAAATACCATCAACGTCGGTAAAGATTTGACACTCGTCAGCACGCAATGCGCCCGCCAGTGCCACAGCGCTCGTATCTGAGCCACCTCGACCTAATGTGGTGATATCCCCATTCTCATTCACACCTTGAAAGCCCGCAACAATCACGATTTGGTCTTGCTCAAGCAATCCCATAATTGTCGTGGTATCAATGTGTTTAATCGTTGCGTCATTGTGTTGATTATCCGTCACAATATTCGCCTGTGCTCCGGTAAGCGAGCGCGCAGCATGACCCATTTTATTCAAAGTCATGGCTAACAGTGCCATTGACACTTGCTCACCAGCAGAGAGCAAAACATCAAGTTCTCGAGCTGTAGGTACGCTATCTATCTGTTTAGCGAGATCCATCAGTCTGTTTGTTTCGCCTGACATTGCAGACACGACAACAACAACTTGATTGCCATCATTTTTCGCCTTAATGATGTGTTCAGCGACTTGGTGGATTCTTTCAATTGAACCCACAGAGGTTCCGCCAAACTTTTGCACGATAAGGGGCTTTTTCACCAGTCTTCACCTTCCCAAGACCGAAGTCTCTTTAGATCTTTAGAACTGCTTACCTCTTAAATATTTCCTTTGAGAAAAATTATATAAGCAGTAGTTACAACAAAAACCAAGCAGCTTAAATGACTCGGTTAACTTTTGGTCAATTAAACCACTTGGTTGCTAAAAAAAATTACGCTCAATCAAAGAAACTTGATTGAGCGTAATTTTATTAGTTAAGAGCTTATAAACGCTCTTCTAGCCAAGGCTGAACTGTTTTGATTGCCTCTGGTAGTGCTGAAACATCAGTACCACCGGCTTGAGCCATGTCTGGACGACCACCGCCCTTACCACCGACTTGCTCTGCAACCATTTTAACCAGATCACCTGCTTTTACTTTACCAGTGAGATCTTTAGTCACACCAGCAATCAAGCCAACCTTGTCACCCGTTACGTTTGCAAGCAGTACAACACCAGAACCCATTTGATTCTTGATGTCATCAACCATGGTACGCAGGTTCTTGCTATCAGCACCTTCAAGGGCCGCAACTAGAACTTTTGTGCCATTTACTTCAACCGCTTTGCCCATGATGTTAGCGCTTTCTGCGGCTGCCATCTTATCTTTTAGCTTCTGCACTTCTTTTTCTAGTGCTTTTGCTTTCTGTGCAGACTCTGCCAGTTTCTCTTCGTACTTCGCGTTTTGAGCTTCAATAGCGTCTAATGCCGCCTCGCCTGTTACCGCTTCAATACGACGAATACCGGCTGCAATACCGCTTTCTGATGTGATTTTGAATAGACCAATATCACCCGTGCTTGATGCGTGAATACCACCACAAAGCTCAGTAGAGAAATCGCCCATAGATAGCACGCGAACTTCGTCATCGTACTTCTCACCAAACAATGCCATTGCGCCTTTCTTCTTAGCAGACTCAATATCCATCACGTTGGTTTCAATCGTGTGGTTACGACGGATTTGCGCGTTAACTAGGCGCTCAACTTCTTTCAACTCTGCTGCGGTTACGGCTTCTAGATGCGAGAAGTCGAAACGTAGGTTGTCTGCCTTCACCAATGAGCCTTTCTGCGTTACGTGCTCACCAAGAACTTGGCGTAGTGCTGCGTGTAGCAAGTGCGTCGCTGAGTGGTTAAGAGAGATAGCTGCGCGACGCTCTGCGTCAACGATAGTTGCTACTTCGTCGCCTTTCGCTAGAACGCCTTCTGCCATTACACCGTGGTGTGCAATTGCGTTACCGAGTTTTTGAGTGTCTTCAACGCGGAATACACCAGACTCAGTACGGATTTCACCAGCGTCACCACACTGACCGCCTGACTCTGCGTAGAATGGTGTTTCACCAAGCACGATGATGGCTTTGTCGCCTGCAGATAGTGAGTCTACTTCGTTGCCTTCAACAAACATCGCAGCGACTGAGCTAGAACCTTTAGTACCTGTGTAACCACAGAACTCTGTTTGCGTATCAACTTTGATTGCTGCGTTATAATCTGTACCGAATTGACCAGCTTCACGCGCACGTTGACGCTGCTCTTCCATCGCTTTTTCGAAACCCTCTTCGTCGATCGCGAACTCACGCTCACGTGCAACGTCGTTAGTGAGGTCTGCTGGGAAGCCGTAAGTATCGTAAAGCTTGAATACCGTTTCGCCGTCTAGCACTTTGCCATCTAGGTTATCTAATGCTTCGTTAAGAATTACCATACCGCGCTCAAGTGTACGACCGAAGTTTTCTTCTTCGATACGCAGTACTTTTTCAACCACTGCTTGTTGACGCTTCAGCTCTTCGCCTGCTGTACCCATTACTTCTGCTAATACGCCAACAAGCTTATAGAAGAATGCACCTTGTGCACCTAGCTTGTTACCATGACGTACGGCACGACGAATGATACGACGTAGTACGTAACCACGACCTTCGTTTGAAGGCATAACACCATCAACAATCAAGAATGAACATGAACGGATGTGGTCAGCAATAACGCGTAGCGATTGGTTCGATAGATCTTCATAACCAATGACTTCAGCCGCTGCTTTGATAAGAGTTTGGAATACATCGATTTCGTAGTTTGAGTGAACGCCTTGCATAATTGCAGAGATACGCTCGATACCCATACCAGTATCTACCGATGGTTTTGGTAGCGGTTCCATAGTGCCGTCTGCGTGACGGTTGAACTGCATGAATACGTTGTTCCAGATCTCGATGAAACGGTCACCATCTTCTTCAGGCGTGCCAGGACGACCACCCCAGATGTGTTCACCGTGATCGTAGAAGATTTCAGTACATGGACCACAAGGACCAGTGTCGCCCATTTGCCAGAAGTTATCAGACTCGTAAGGCTTGCCACCTTCTTTGTCACCAATGCGCACGATACGATCAGCAGGCACGCCAACTTTTTTGTTCCAGATGTCGAATGCTTCGTCATCGGTTTCGTAAACGGTTACCAATAGACGATCCGCAGGCAGTTTAAGTACTTCGGTTAGGAATTCCCAAGCAAATGAAATCGCATCTTCTTTGAAATAGTCGCCAAAGCTGAAGTTGCCTAGCATTTCAAAGAATGTGTGGTGACGAGCGGTAAAGCCAACATTTTCCAGGTCGTTGTGTTTACCACCAGCACGTACACAACGTTGAGCCGTAGTCGCTCGAGTATAGGCTCGTTTTTCTAAGCCTAAGAAACAATCTTTAAATTGGTTCATACCTGCGTTTGTGAACAGCAGGGTTGGGTCGTTATGTGGAACTAACGATGAACTTTCTACGATTTGGTGTCCTTTGCTTTCAAAGAACTTGAGGAACGCGTTACGAACCTCGTCAGTGCTCATGTACATGCAGCTCTTCCTGAAAATAGTCGAGTTAGAATTTTGCCGTATTGTAGATCATGCAAACAGCTGAGACTAGTTTTCTTGAGGAAAAGAGGGAGTAGAAGAAAAAATTTGAAGCAAAACAAAAATCAGCGCAATTAGATCAACGCTAATCTTGGTCTTCAAAGGCAAGCGCATAGCTAATTTGGTCGAAACTGTAGCCTCGGTATTGTAGAAAACGGACTTGTTTCGCGTATTCTTTTTGGTCCTTGGCTTTGACACCTTTGAATTTCTTTTCTGCCGCCTGCTTAGCAAGTTCAAACCAGTCTTGCGGTTCTTCAGCCATGGCTTGCTCAATCACCGATTCCGCAACACGTTTCTGGTTTAACTCTTGGCGAATTCGACGCTCTCCATGTCCTTTGTATACATGCTGCCGAATTTGGCTCTTCGCATAACGTAAATCATCTAAATAGTTATGGTCTAAGCAAAAATTAATCGCGATTTCGATGTCTGATGCTTCATAGCCTTTCATCGACAGTTTTTGGTACAGCTCATACTGACCATGATCGCGACGGCTAAGCAGTTGGATAGCCGCCTCTTTGCTCGATAATGTTGGTGTCTGGCGCTTTTGGTACATGGTGATCCTAAAGGTATTTTTGCTGTACAGACTCTCAATGGCCTTTGTGATGATTCGATTTTTGATGTCAATAGATACAACAAAGCCCCGCATTGCAGGGCTTTATCACTTTTTAATCTGTGAAGGGATTAAAACTCTTCAGCTTGCTCAGGCGCCTCGCCTGCTTCAGGAGCTTCCGCAAGGGCTGGCGCTAACAACATTTCACGCAATTTAGTATCGATAGTTTTAGCCACTTCAGGATGCTCACGTAGGTAGTTGCACGCGTTCGCTTTACCTTGACCAATCTTATCGCCTTGGTAGCTGTACCAAGCACCAGCCTTTTCAACCAGCTTGTGCTTCACACCTAGATCTACCAGCTCACCTTCGCGGTTAAAGCCTTGACCGTACATGATTTGCGTATTGGCTTCTTTAAACGGTGCAGCAATCTTGTTCTTAACCACTTTGATGCGAGTTTCGTTACCAACGACTTCGTCACCTTCTTTGATTGCGCCAGTACGACGAATATCAAGACGAACAGAAGCGTAGAATTTAAGTGCGTTACCACCCGTGGTCGTTTCTGGGTTACCGAACATCACACCAATCTTCATACGGATTTGGTTGATGAAGATACACATACAGTTAGACTGTTTTAGGTTACCTGTTAGCTTACGCATCGCTTGAGAAAGCATACGTGCTTGAAGACCCATGTGGCTGTCGCCCATTTCGCCTTCAATTTCTGCTTTTGGTGTTAGCGCCGCAACTGAGTCAACAACCATTACGTCGATAGCGCCAGAGCGAGCTAGTGCATCACAAATCTCTAGTGCTTGCTCACCAGTGTCTGGCTGAGAAACCAAGAGCGCATCGATATCAACACCAAGTTTCTTCGCGTAGACAGGATCCAGAGCGTGCTCTGCATCGATAAACGCACAAGTTTTACCTTCACGTTGCGCAGCAGCGATAAGCTCAAGCGTTAGTGTTGTTTTACCTGAAGATTCTGGACCGTAGACTTCTACGATACGACCCATTGGCAGACCACCTGCACCCAAAGCGATATCAAGAGAAAGAGAGCCTGTTGAGATGGTTTCTACGTCCATTGCTCGGTTATCACCAAGGCGCATGATAGAGCCTTTACCGAATTGCTTTTCAATTTGACCTAGCGCAGCGGCGAGCGCTTTCTGTTTGTTCTCGTCCATTACTTTCTCCGATTTATTCATCTTCTTTGGGCGACGAATAGTAATTCATTTTTCTTAAGCAGCTAACCTGCTCAGCAATGAAAGTTATTATACTGTTGATTCATACAGTGTCTATACCTGTATAGAAAAAATTTAGTTCACTGCTTCTAAGGATTTGCTCTAGCCCTTATCAATTCTGGGCTAAGACGGTGTAAGAAATTCTAAATTAAATGTTGATGCAATCGAGTCAATGCATGCATCACCGCTTGTTGACGAACTTCCGCCCTGTCACCAGAAAAATGCATGGTCTCAACAAAGAGCCAATCGTGCTTATCCGCAAAAGCAAAGCAGACGGTTCCAACCGGCTTTTCATCAGTGCCTCCCCCCGGTCCAGCAACACCACTGATGGAAACCCCAATAGTGGCATTCGAGTGTTGAAGCGCACCTTGCACCATTTCAAGCACAACAGGCTCACTCACGGCACCATGTTCCTCTAAGGTTTCCACTCTCACACCCAGCATTTCCATTTTGGCTTCGTTGCTGTAAGTGACAAAAGCTCTATCTAACCAACCTGAGCTGCCTGCAATATCAGTAATAGCGGTCGCAACACCGCCACCCGTGCACGATTCTGCCGTCGTTAAAACATGACCATACTTTGCCAATAATGCGCCTAAATCTGCGCTCAATTTTGTTGTTTTTTCCATAGCCAAAATGCCCTTTGTCTCTTTTTACTTGATAGGGATTCACGTATCCTAAGCCGCTACGGAAATAAACAAAAGAACTTACCTGTGAAAGCTGAACAAAAACACACTCCGATGATGCAGCAATACCTCAAGCTAAAAGCTGAGAACCCTGAGATTTTGCTGTTCTACCGCATGGGCGATTTCTACGAACTCTTTTACGATGATGCAAAGCGAGCGTCCCAACTGCTTGATATTTCGCTAACTAAGCGCGGTTCGTCAGCTGGAGAGCCTATTCCTATGGCGGGAGTGCCATTTCACGCAGTAGAAGGCTATCTAGCAAAACTTGTTCAGCTTGGTGAATCAGTCGCAATCTGCGAACAAATTGGCGATCCAGCCACCAGCAAAGGTCCGGTAGAACGTAAAGTTGTGCGTATCGTGACACCAGGTACTGTGACGGATGAAGCACTGCTTTCTGAGCGTGTCGATAACTTAATCGCAGCCATTTACCATCACAACGGTAAGTTCGGTTATGCTACGCTGGATGTCACTTCTGGTCGCTTCCAACTGACAGAACCAGAAACCGAAGAAGCGATGACAGCCGAGCTTCAGCGTACCGCACCACGTGAGCTACTATTCCCAGAAGACTTTGAACCTGTACATTTAATGGCAAGCCGCAACGGTAACCGTCGTCGTCCAGTATGGGAGTTTGAGCTTGATACGGCTAAGCAACAACTCAATCAACAGTTTGGTACTAAAGATCTGGTTGGTTTTGGCGTAGAACATGCGTCCTTAGGGTTATGTGCTGCTGGTTGTTTGATCCAGTATGTGAAAGATACGCAACGCACTGCTTTGCCTCATATTCGCTCTTTAACGTTTGATCATCAGGACCAATCCGTCATCCTTGATGCCGCTACCCGACGCAACCTGGAAATTACTCAAAATCTAGCAGGTGGAACCGATAACACACTCGCTGCGGTACTCGACCATTGTGCGACGCCGATGGGCAGCCGAATGCTGAAGCGTTGGTTACATCAGCCTATGCGTTGCATTGAAACGTTAAACAATCGTCTTGATGCGATTGGTGAGATTAAAGAACAAGCGCTGTTTGCCGATCTTCAACCAACGTTAAAACAAATTGGTGATATTGAACGTATCTTAGCACGCCTTGCACTGCGCTCTGCTCGCCCTCGCGATATGGCTAGACTTCGCAATGCCATGCAGCAGCTACCAGAGCTAGAATCTGTAACCGCTTCTTTGACCCATCCATATCTAGCAAAACTGGCGCAATACGCAGCTCCGATTGACGAAGTATGTGATCTGTTAGAGCGTGCAATTAAAGAAAATCCGCCAGTTGTTATTCGTGATGGTGGTGTGATCGCTGAAGGCTATAATGCCGAGCTCGATGAATGGCGCAAATTAGCAGACGGTGCAACAGAATACCTTGAGCAGCTTGAGCGAGATGAGCGTGAACGACACGGCATCGATACGCTTAAAGTCGGCTACAACAACGTACATGGCTTCTTTATTCAAGTGAGCCGTGGCCAGAGCCATTTGGTTCCACCGCACTATGTACGTCGCCAAACACTAAAAAATGCCGAACGCTATATCATCCCAGAGCTCAAAGAGCACGAAGACAAAGTACTTAATTCGAAATCGAAAGCGCTGGCACTTGAAAAGCAGCTGTGGGAAGAACTGTTTGATCTATTGATGCCAAACTTGGAGAAGCTGCAGAATTTAGCTTCTGCTCTGTCTCAACTGGATGTACTACAAAACTTAGCAGAGCGTGCAGATTCGTTGGATTACTGCCGACCAACGCTTGTGAAAGACGCTGGCATTCACATTCAAGCGGGTCGTCACCCAGTCGTAGAGCAAGTAACAACAGAACCGTTCATTGCTAACCCAATAGAGCTTAACCCAGCTCGTAAGATGTTGATCATCACCGGTCCAAACATGGGTGGTAAATCCACCTACATGCGTCAAACTGCGCTGATTGCATTGATGGCACATATCGGCTCTTATGTACCTGCAGAATCTGCACAAATTGGTTCTTTAGATCGTATATTTACTCGTATTGGTGCGTCAGATGATCTTGCATCTGGTCGTTCAACCTTCATGGTAGAAATGACGGAAACCGCTAATATTCTGCACAATGCGACTAAAAACAGTTTAGTGCTAATGGATGAAATCGGTCGCGGTACCAGTACTTACGATGGCCTCTCTTTAGCTTGGGCAAGTGCGGAATGGCTCGCAACACAAATTGGTGCGATGACACTATTTGCAACTCACTACTTCGAATTGACAGAGTTGCCAAACCAACTGCCAAACTTAGCGAACGTTCACTTGGATGCCGTAGAGCATGGTGACAGCATTGCCTTTATGCACGCAGTTCAAGAAGGTGCGGCAAGTAAGTCTTACGGCCTAGCTGTTGCGGGCTTAGCAGGTGTACCAAAAACGGTTATCAAAAATGCGCGTAACAAGCTATCTCAGCTAGAGCAACTAGGGCAAAACAGTGACGCACCACGTCCAAGTGCAGTAGATGTGGCTAACCAATTGAGTCTAATTCCAGAACCTAGCGAGATCGAACAAGCCTTATCTGGTATTGATCCTGATGATTTGACTCCACGCCAAGCACTTGAAGAGTTGTATCGTTTGAAGAAGATGCTTTAAATCGATTCACTTAAGCGAGCACAAAAGAAAAAAAGGCTATGGATAACCATAGCCTTTTGCATATCTACTGAAGTACGGATTATTTAATCATCTTCGACGTTAAATAAGTTTTCCATATTCAAACCTTGCTTGATTAAAACCTCACGAAGACGACGTAAACCTTCTACTTGGATTTGACGTACACGCTCACGTGTCAAACCAATCTCTCGACCAACTTCTTCAAGCGTCGAAGGCTCATAGCCTAGAAGACCAAAACGTCGTGCAAGTACTTCTTTCTGTTTTGGATTCAACTCTTCTAACCAATGAATCAGCGATGATTTGATATCGTCATCTTGAGTCGAGACTTCTGGATCGGAGTTGTTTGCGTCGGGAATAATATCCAACAGCGCTTTTTCACCGTCACCACCGATTGGTGTGTCGACAGAACTGATACGCTCATTGAGACGTAGCATTTTGCTTACATCTTCGACTGGAATATCTAACTGAGCAGCAATTTCTTCTGCGGTAGGTTCGTGATCGAGCTTCTGAGAAAGTTCACGCGCAGTACGCAGATAAATGTTCAGCTCTTTCACTACATGAATAGGTAGACGGATCGTACGAGTTTGGTTCATCAACGCACGTTCGATCGTTTGTCGGATCCACCAGGTCGCATAAGTAGAGAAGCGGAAACCACGCTCTGGATCGAACTTCTCGACCGCACGGATCAAACCAAGGTTACCTTCTTCAATCAGATCGAGTAGTGCTAGGCCTCGATTACTGTATCGACGAGAGATCTTGACCACCAAACGTAGGTTACTTTCGATCATACGTTTACGTGCTGCTTCGTCGCCACGCAGGGCTCGTCGAGCATAAAGCACTTCTTCTTCGGCAGTAAGTAGAGGTGAGAAGCCAATTTCACCTAGATACAACTGAGTTGCGTCTAAGCTTTTACTGCTCGCGTCAAATTCTTCACGCGCAGCCGTTTTGCTTTCTGTGGATGATGATTTTTCGAGTTCGTTATCAATGGTCTTCACTGACGCATTGTCAAATGCAAACTCTTCAACTTTGGTTACTGTGTTGCTGATACTCATAACGCCTCCCCCTGGCGAGTTAGCAAGACATGACAACTCAATATGTCGCTAAATGATGTCGCAAGTTGTTTTTCAAAGTTTTAAGGCAAATAGCGTTTTGGATTCACCGATTTACCTTGATAGCGAATTTCAAAGTGTAGCTTGACTGATTTTGCACCTGAACTACCCATGGTGGCGATTTTCTGTCCGCTTTTTACACTTTGTCCTTCTGATACCAGCAGTTTGTCATTATGTGCATAGGCGCTTAAATAATTGTCGTTATGCTTTACTATAATTAAGTTGCCATAACCTCGTAGCGCATTGCCTGAATAAACAACGGTGCCGGCTGCGGTTGAAACGATAGGTTGACCACGCTGTCCTGCGATGTCGATACCTTTATTTCCCTGTTCTCCCGCCGAAAAGTTCTTGATTACTCTCCCTTTTGTTGGCCACAACCACTTAGAAACTTTATCACTCTTCGCCGTGGTAACTGGCGCTTTTTGCTTCACTTTTTGGTTATCTTTTGAACCAACATACTCCTTTGTTTTCGATTGTTCAACCTTCTTTGGAGGCTGTTTTTGTACGACTTTAGGCTTAGTCTCTGTAGGTTTTTGACTAGAGTTTTTACTTGAAGTTTTCGGTTTAGAGGCTGTTGATGTTTTCGTCACTGGGGCTGGTGGCGTCGTAACAACAGGAACCACAACGGGTTCAACTTTTTGGCCATATTTAGGGGCGACATATTTCGGAGCCCAAAGTTTTAGCCTCTGTCCAGGGTAGATGGTGTAAGGCTGAGTTAACTCATTGTAACGGACAAGATCATTTACATCTTTATCTGTGACATAAGCTATGAAGTAAAGTGTATCGCCTTTTTTTACCTCATAATAACTCCCTCTGTAACTTCCTCTTTCAAGGCTTGAATAGTCTTTCTTTAAGCTAGAGACAGGTGCAGGAGAATGCGCTGCACAACCAACTAGTCCTGCAGCAAACACAAAGCTAATACCAATATGACGTAATAACTTACTCACCTATCCCTAACCCTTAAGCTAAATCACCCGCAACCAGAGGTACAAATCGAACCATTTCCACAACAGTAGAGAGATATTCATCTCCCTTACGTTCAATTTTTAGTAACTGTTGCTCCTTATCTCCAACAGGAATCACCATCTTACCGCCATCTTTTAATTGTGCGAGAAGTGCTTGGGGGATCACTTCTGCGGCTGCGGTAACAATGATGGCATCGAAAGGACCACGAGCTTCCCAGCCTTGCCACCCATCAGCATGCTTGGTTGAAACATTGTAGATATCCAATTGTTTCAGACGGCGTTTTGCTTCCCATTGCAACGATTTAATTCGCTCAACGGAGTATACATGGTCAACAATTTGCGCCAGTACTGCGGTTTGATAACCGGAACCCGTTCCGATTTCCAGTACGTGACTCGTTGGCTCTAGTTCGAGTAACTCGGTCATACGAGCAACAATATAAGGTTGAGAAATAGTTTGTCCCTGACCAATCGGTAACGCATTGTTATCGTAGGCTTGGTGCATCATCGCTTGAGAGACAAAGCTTTCTCGTGGTAAGCGTTGGATAGCATCCAGAACTCTTTGGTCTTTGATGCCACTGGAGATAAGAAACGCTATCAACCTGTCAGCATGTGGGTTACTCATTACTTCTCTTCCTTTAACCAACTATCCATTGCACGCAGCGACTCATGAGCAGTGAGATCAACTTGCAGAGGCGTCATTGAAACTCGACCATGTTCAATCGCATAAAAGTCGGTGCCCTCCCCCGCATCTTGCTCTTTTCCTGGAGGCCCTAGCCAATAAATATCATGACCTCGCGGATCTTTCTGCTTAATCATATTCTCTGCGTGATGACGCGCACCTAAACGCGTGACTTCGATTTCGCCCAGGTTTTCTGCTGGTAAGTCAGGCACGTTTACGTTCAATAACCGATTCGTTGGAATCGGAGACGCTAAATGCTGTTGCACAATTTGACGTGCAATTTTTGCGGCAGATTCGAAATGACGCTTACCCACCAGCGAAAAAGCAACCGACTGAACACCAAGGAAATGCCCTTCCATTGCTGCAGCTACCGTTCCTGAGTAAAGAACGTCATCACCCAAATTTGCACCATGGTTGATGCCTGATAAAACAAGATCGGGCAAATCATCTTTCATCAGCTCATTCAGTGCGAAATGTACACAATCTGTAGGCGTTCCTTGCACTGAATAGATATTTGGGGCAATTTCAGTTATGCGTAATGGTTGCTCTAGTGTCAGTGAGTTCGAAGCACCTGAACGGTTTCGATCGGGTGCAACAATGGTCACTTCAGCGATATCTCGCAACTCATCAGCAAGTGCATGAATCCCTTGCGCATGTACGCCATCGTCGTTGCTGATTAAGACTCTTAGGGGCTTCGCGTTTAGTGAATCCTGTTCCATTAGTATTCTCTTTCTACTTCAACCTCATTAACTAACTCACGAACGATAGAGGTTGCAAAAGATCCCGCATCCAGTGAGAAAGTCAGCGTAATGTTGTTACCTTCAACCGTCCAAGCTAAATCTTTTGGCTTCAGAGCAATATCGCGACGGTCGTGGCGCATGCGATTACCACGAATCATCGCCATGAGATCAGGCTCTTCATCTAAGAACGGTTGTTCTAAAGTAAGCGCATCCGCTTGAGTTGGAAGCGCATTATCACCTGCTAGAGCCGCGGTAATTGTCACTTCGCCTGCAGCAAATTGTGCTTGTAGATCTGCGATATTGCTTGCATCAACCAACTGAGTGCCAGAACTTGTCTGTGCAATATCACCATCGATGAATTTATCAAACACACCATTTTCTAGACGAGCAGAAACGATACGGTTGAAGATCCACGAACGCGCCGCTGATAAATACATGCTGCGCTTATTTTGATTACGGGTACGAACGTTTTCGCGTCCCCATCGACGTGCTTCTTCAAGGTTGTTGCCATCATTGCCAAAACGCTGACTACCAAAGTAGTTTGGCACACCAACTTGTTTCACTTTTTCAAGGCGTTGCTCTACATCTTCAACGTCAGTCACTTCAGACAAAGTGACAACAAACTCGTTCCCTATTAAGTCTCCAGGACGCAGTTTTTTGTTGTGTCGATCAGTCGCTAAGATCTCAATACTCGGATATTGAGCTAGGAATGCCGAGAAGTCCGGCGTTTCCCCTTTCGGTAAATGGACACTCAACCACTGTTCCGTCACCGCATGGCGGTCTTTAAGGCCTGCCCAGCTAACGTCTTTCGACTTTACGCCACAAGCTTTCGCCAACTCATTCGCAACAAAACTGGTATTTTCTCCAGTTTTTCGAATACGCACCATTAGGTGCTCGCCTTCGCCCGTAAAGGCAAAACCTAAATCCTCACGAACCTGAAAATGTTCTGGTTGCGCTTTGATTTTTGCCGATGCAACAGGCTTACCCGTTAGATAAGCCAATGAAGATAAAATATCTGACATGATGTTTTTCCGCTGTTTACACAGCATTAAGGAGCAAGTTGGTTAATTATTGCTTGAACAGAAGCACCACGGCTTCCGTTGCAATGCCTTCTTTGCGTCCAGTAAAACCGAGACGCTCTGTCGTCGTCGCTTTTACGTTAATGTTACTAATATCGGTTTCTAGGTCTTCCGCAATCGCCGCACACATCGCGTCAATATGAGGTGCCATCTTAGGTGCTTGTGCCATGATGGTGACATCGGCATTACCAAGGCGGTAGCCTTGCTCTTTGACACGACGATAAACGTCTTTCAACAATTCGCGGCTATTAGCCCCTTTCCATTTATCGTCGGTATCCGGGAAGTGACGACCAATATCACCCGCAGCAATCGCGCCGAGTAGCGCATCAGTCAAAGCATGAAGAGCAACATCACCATCTGAGTGGGCTACTAAGCCCTGCTCGTAAGGGATAGCAACACCACCGATAATGACCGGGCCTTCACCACCAAATTTATGCACGTCAAAACCGTGACCAATTCGAATCATTTTTTATCCTTTCTTTTTTAGCCGCGCTCACGGCTCAGATAAAACTCGGCTAACGCGAGATCTTCTGGCTGAGTAATTTTTATGTTATTCGCATTACCCTGGACTAAAGCAGGCGTTTCGCCCAACCACTCTAAAGCCGATGCTTCATCCGTGATGGCTACGCCTTGTTCTAATGCGTCAGCCAGTGCTCGAGTCAGTTGTTGAGTTTTAAACATTTGTGGAGTTAATGCATGCCACAATGCTTCTCTCTCTACCGTATGACCGATATCTTGTGCTGCATTTGCTCGCTTCATTGTGTCTCTCACTGGAGATGCGAGGATGCCACCCGTTGGGTGAGCGCAGCAAACATCAATCAAACGGTCAATGTCGGATGTTAATACACATGGCCTTGCAGCGTCGTGGACCAATACCCACTCGCTTTCCAGATGTTCATTGACATAGTTTAGCCCTGAAAGTACGGAATCAGCGCGCTCTTTGCCACCCGCGACTTGAATTACATCGGGATGGTTCGCGATGGTTAACTCAGGGAAATAAGGGTCACCTTCGGTAATGGCGACAACCACTTTCGAAATTCGTGGGTGCGACAGCAACTTTTCTACAGTGTGTTCCAGCACCGCTTTTCCGTCGATCAATAAATATTGCTTAGGGCGGTCAGCCTTCATTCGACTACCGACACCGGCAGCAGGAACAATTGCGACATGCGATGAGTTCACATCCAACATTTTAATGATTTTCCTCACCTATAATGCGGTAGAAAGTCTCGCCATCTTTAACTAAACCAAGCTCATGACGCGCACGTTCTTCAATCGCATCAAGACCTTGCCTTAAGTCATCAATCTCAGCAAACATTTCATTATTGCGAGCTTGTAGCTTGCTGTTCACTTGTTGCTGAACTTCAATTTCATCTTTTACTGTGTAGTAGTCAGACACTCCGTTTTTACCAAACCATAGAGTGTATTGAAGCAAGCCAAACAGTAGCGTAAGGGCTATAACAAAGATTCGCATATCGCTGCTAACATTCTGTACCGGAAGGAATTAGATAAGGTGACATATATAGCATAAATGCGAGGTTGCCTCTAGGGGAGAAAGGGAGACTCACACGCTCCTTACAAGAAATAGGCAGCAAAATGAAACAAAGACATATGAAGCGATTCTTAGCACTCACCAAAGTAAGACCAAGAAATACAAGCCTATAGATACAAAAAACACCCCGCAAAATCAGGGGATTTTCAAAGCTTCAATCTAAGCGGTTAATCCAATGAAGAACTAAGCTTGAACTTCTTTAAGACCGCTTCTTTGAAACATGGAGGAGCGTGCTCATCTAGAGCTTCCTCGATGCAGATAAATGGGTTGCTTTCTTTAGGTATGACAAGCAACACGGCCAGAACGGCTCATCGCTCTTAAATAAAAAACGCCCCACCGAAGTGGAGCGTTTCTAGAAAGCTATTTAGCTAAACTTATTCAATTAAGAATTAAGCTTGACCTTTAACTTCTTTAAGACCGTTGAAAGGAGCGCGCTCACCTAGAGCTTCCTCGATACGGATTAGTTGGTTGTACTTAGCAACACGGTCAGAACGGCTCATAGAACCAGTTTTGATTTGACCTGCAGCAGTACCTACCGCTAGGTCAGCGATAGTTGCATCTTCAGTTTCGCCAGAACGGTGAGAGATTACTGCTGTGTAACCTGCGTCTTTAGCCATCTTGATTGCAGCTAGAGTCTCAGTTAGAGAACCGATTTGGTTGAACTTGATAAGGATAGAGTTAGCTACGCCTTTCTCGATACCTTCAGCAAGGATCTTAGTGTTAGTAACGAATAGGTCGTCACCTACTAGTTGAAGTTTGTCACCTAGTAGTTCAGTTTGGTGCTTGAAGCCATCCCAGTCAGACTCGTCTAGACCGTCTTCGATAGAAACGATTGGGAATTGGTTAGCTAGCTCAGCTAGGTAGTGGTTGAACTCTTCAGAAGTGAAAGTTTTACCTTCGCCTTTCATGTTGTAGATGCCAGCTTCTTTGTCGAAGAACTCAGATGCTGCACAGTCCATAGCTAGAGTAACGTCTTTACCTAGTTCGTAACCAGCAGCTGCAACAGCTTCTGCGATAACTTCTAGAGCTTCAGCGTTAGATTTAAGGTTAGGAGCGAAACCACCTTCGTCACCAACTGCAGTGCTGTAGCCTTTAGACTTAAGAACTTTAGCTAGGTTGTGGAATACTTCAGCACCGATACGTAGACCTTCTTTAAGAGTCTTAGCGCCAACTGGTTGGATCATGAACTCTTGGATGTCAACGTTGTTGTCTGCGTGCTCACCACCGTTGATGATGTTCATCATTGGTAGAGGCATAGAGAACTGACCAGCTGTACCGTTTAGTTCAGCGATGTGCTCGTATAGAGGCATGCCTTTCGCTGCAGCAGCAGCTTTAGCGTTTGCTAGAGAAACAGCTAGGATAGCGTTAGCACCGAATTTAGATTTGTTTTCAGTGCCGTCTAGTTCGATCATTACTGCGTCGATTGCAGCTTGGTCTTTAGCGTCTTTGCCAACTAGAGCTTCAGCGATTGGGCCGTTTACAGCTTCAACTGCTTTAAGAACACCTTTACCTAGGAAACGTGCTTTGTCACCGTCACGTAGCTCAAGAGCTTCGCGAGAACCAGTAGATGCGCCAGATGGAGCTGCCGCCATACCTACGAAACCGCCTTCTAGGTGTACTTCAGCTTCTACAGTTGGGTTACCACGTGAGTCGATGATTTCACGACCTAGAACTTTAACGATCTTAGACATTAATGTTTCCTCTCGTTTCAAATATAAATGTCAATTTTAAAGGGCAGCAGCACAACCTTCGCCGCCGCCCGTATCCTTTTACTTCTCGAATTCGCCGCGTGCGTTTTGGCCCGCAGCCTTAACGAAACCTGCAAACAATGGGTGGCCATCGCGAGGAGTCGATGTGAATTCTGGGTGGAACTGAGCCGCTACAAACCATGGGTGATCTGGGTTCTCAATCATTTCCACTAACTTCTTGTCCGCTGATAGGCCAGAAACTTTCAGACCTGCTTTTTCGATTTGCGGACGAAGCACATTATTCACTTCGTAACGGTGACGGTGACGTTCATGGATCGTCGCGCTACCGTAAAGTTCACGAGCTTTCGTACCTTTCTCTAGGTGACATAGCTGTGAACCAAGACGCATCGTACCACCTAGGTCAGACTTTTCAGTGCGCTCTTCTACGTTACCTGACTCGTCTACCCACTCTGTGATCAAACCTACCACAGGGTACTTAGTCTCTTTGTTAAATTCTGTTGAATGTGCACCTTCCATACCCGCAACGTTACGCGCGTATTCAATTAGTGCAACTTGCATACCCAAACAAATACCTAGGTAAGGCACATTGTTTTCACGTGCGTATTGAGCTGCACGGATCTTGCCTTCAATACCACGATCGCCGAAGCCACCTGGTACTAGGATCGCGTCTAAGCCTTCTAGCAGCTCAACACCTTTTGTTTCGATATCTTGTGAGTCTACATACTTAATTGTGACACTTAGACGGTTTTTCAAGCCAGCGTGTTTAAGTGCTTCGTTCACAGACTTGTATGCATCTGGCAATTCAGTGTATTTACCAACCATACCGATGGTTACTTCACCAGTAGGATTTGCTTCTTCGTAAATAACCTGTTCCCACTCAGAAAGGTCAGCTTCAGGAGCTGTGATGCCAAAGCGAGCACACACAAGATCATCTAGACCTTGAGACTTGATCAATTGAGGAATCTTGTAGATAGAATCTACGTCCTTCATTGAAATTACTGCTTTTTCTGGAACATTACAGAATAGTGCGATTTTCTTACGTTCATTCGCTGGAATAACGCGGTCGCTACGGCAAACTAGGATATCTGGCTGAATACCGATAGATAGAAGTTCTTTTACAGAGTGTTGAGTCGGCTTAGTTTTCACTTCGCCCGCTGCCGCTAGGTAAGGAACAAGTGTTAGGTGCATGAACATTGCGCGCTCACGGCCTAGTTCAACGGCTAGCTGACGAATCGCTTCCATAAATGGTAGTGATTCGATATCACCAACGGTACCGCCAACTTCAACGATAGCCACATCATGGCCTTCAGAGCCAGCAATGACACGGTCTTTGATCGCGTTAGTGATGTGAGGGATAACTTGAATAGTTGCGCCTAGGTAGTCACCACGACGTTCTTTACGAAGTACATCGGCATAAACACGACCTGCAGTGAAGTTGTTACGCTTGGTCATCTTGGTACGGATGAAACGCTCGTAGTGACCAAGGTCAAGGTCAGTCTCTGCGCCATCTTCTGTAACGAACACTTCACCGTGCTGAGTAGGGCTCATTGTGCCCGGGTCAACGTTGATGTAAGGGTCAAGCTTCATCATAGTCACTTTAAGACCACGAGCTTCTAGAATAGCCGCAAGAGATGCTGCTGCAATACCTTTACCTAGAGAGGATACAACCCCGCCAGTAACAAAAATGTAATTTGTCGTCATGTTTAACCTGAAATTGGTTGAATGAGGGAAATGGAGTGCTTCTGGACGGGAGATAAATATACCAGAAGCTCCTTACCGCCACAACGTGAAATCTATCACACCGTAATTTTTTATTTTTTGCTTCAAATCAAAGTGAGCAAAGACAAACCAAAGTCCGTTTTCGTGTTAAGAGGCAAACTGGCCTCATATTGTATATTCCGCTTATTTCCCCCTATCTCGACTCTTCTCGCTTTACTTCATCCCAGAAATCGTCGAGCTCTGATAAAGAACAATCTGTAAGCGCTTTGCCTGACTGCTGGACCTTTACTTCAACTTGCTTAAAACGTCTCGCAAACTTTAAGTTTGCTTTACCTAGTGCGACTTCTGGATTTTTATCAAGATGGCGTGCCAAATTGACGGTCGCAAATAGCAAATCACCAAGTTCCAACTCCACTTTTTCTTCATCAGGCTGGACTTGTAGCGCTTCTTCCATGACTTCATCAATTTCTTCTCGCACCTTATCGACGACCGGGCCAAGAGAGTCCCAGTCAAATCCATATTTCGCACATTTTTTCTGTATCTTTGTAGCACGAGAAAGTGCTGGCAAAGAGTTTGGTATTGAGTCTAGGATACTTTCTTCCGCTTTGCCCACCTGCGCTTTTTCTTTTGCTTTTTCGGCTTCCCAGTTGGCGTTGATTTCCTCGTCCGATTCAAACTCAACATCTGAAAAAACATGCGGATGGCGACGAGTCAGTTTTTCATTCACAGTTTCGACAACATCCGAAAATTCGAACAGCTCTTGCTCTTTCGCTAGCTGACTGTAAAAAATCACCTGAAACAACAAATCACCCAACTCTTCTTGTAAGTTCGGCCAATCACGGTTTTGAATCGCGTCCACCACTTCGTAAGTTTCTTCGATGGTGTGCGGAACGATGGTGTCAAAGGTTTGTTTTAAGTCCCAAGGGCAACCGTTTTCTGGGTCACGCAACTTCGCCATGATTTGTTCTAACTGTTCAATTGGATGACTCATTTTTTGTTCCTTTAAACCTTTCTACTAAAGAAAAAGGTGAGCAGCCAAAACCACTCACCTTAAGTTATTTCATTGGTCGGTTTTTACTAAACAGTTGGCTCTTTTAGCAAGGCAGCAAACTTATGAGACTCCTGAGCATGGTTCACCATGTGATGGAGCGAATAAGTGCAGCTAACGCAGATAAAAAGCCAAATGTGACGCAAAAATTAGCCGAGGCGTTTCACCGTCATGACATCCTTAATCTGCTCAACGCGCTTCGAAACACGAGAAAGCACGTCAATATTAGTGACTTCTAGATCAAAGTCCATGATGGCGAGTTGACGTCTGTAATCGACTCGGTTCTTCATACTGGTCACTTTGATCTTTTCGTTGGCGAACAGTGTCGTAATGTCTTTGAGTAGACCACCTCGCTCCATCGCTTCAACACGGACGGTGAGGATGTATGACCCGACGAAGCCGCTGCCCCAGACAGTATCGATGATACGCTCTGGCGCGTGATGGCGCAGTTCTTCTAACTGCTCACAGTCACTGCGGTGTACTGAAATCCCGCGACCTTGCGTGATGTAACCACAGATATCATCACCTGGAATCGGCTGACAGCAACGCGCTAGGTGCGTCATTAGATTATCGACACCTTCTACCACGACGGCGTCTTTTTTCGGTCGGCTTTGCGCTGGTGATTTGTGCTCTGCTTCTTGCAGTTTTTCCAGTGCTTGCTGGTCTTCTTCTTCTGCCGTTGGCTTGTTAACGAGCGCATTAATATGGTTAATGATTTGGTTGATACGCAAATCACCGCTACCAACACCAACGTAAAGCTCATCTGGTGTTTTGACGTTAAACCGTTTGAGAGCGTAATGCTCAGCATCTTTTAACGTTGCGCCAATTTTTGCTAACTCATGTTCAAGAATTTCACGACCCGCTTCGAGGTTCTTCTCACGGCTTTGCTTTCGGAACCAGGCGTTAATTTTGGCACGCGCGCGGCCAGAATGAACGAAGCCTAATGATGGGTTTAACCAGTCTCGCGATGGGTTAGGCTCTTTCTGAGTGATAATCTCAACCTGATCACCCATATGTAGTTTATGAGTAAACGGTACTATGCGGCCTCCGACTTTGGCGCCAATACAACGGTGTCCCACTTCGGAGTGAATATGGTAGGCAAAATCTAGCGGCGTTGCCCCCATAGGTAAATCGACAACATCGCCACGAGGCGTAAACGCATAGACGCGGTCATCAAAGACTTGGCTACGTAGCTCATCAAGCATTTCGCCAGAATCTGACATTTCTTCTTGCCAATCCAGTAGCTTACGCAGCCACGTGATCTTCTCATCATAACCGCTTCGGCTGCTTGCCCCTTCTTTATATTTCCAGTGCGCTGCAACACCCAGCTCCGACTCTTCATGCATTTGCTTGGTACGAATCTGGATTTCGATGGTTTTGCCTTCTGGCCCTAGAATTACGGTGTGGATCGATTGATAACCGTTTGGTTTAGGGTTAGCAACGTAGTCATCAAACTCGCTCGGTAGGTGCTTGTATTTGGTGTGAACTACGCCCAAAGCCGCGTAACAGTCTTGCAGTTTGTCTGCGATGATACGTACTGCTCGAACATCAAACAGCTCATCGAATGCCAAACTCTTCTTCTGCATTTTTCGCCAAATGCTGTAGATGTGCTTAGGTCGACCACTCACTTCGGCGTTAATACCTGACACTTCCATTTCGTGCGTGAGGTCTTCAACAAAGTCTTTGATGTACTGTTCACGAACGATGCGTCGCTCAGAAAGCTGCTTGGCAATTTGTTTGTAAGTTTCCGGTTGTTGGTAGCGGAAAGCGTAATCTTCAATTTCCCATTTAAGCTGACCGATGCCTAATCGGTTTGCTAGCGGCGCATAGATGTTGGCACACTCTTTTGCCGCCGCACGTCGCACCTCATCAGGCGCTTTTTTAACTTCAATAAGATTACAAATTCGTTCCGCGAGCTTGATAACCACGCAGCGGAAGTCATCCACCATGGCAAGCAGCATGCGGCGTACGTTATCTACCTGAGATGACGCCGCACTGCCTTCCATGTTGACATTGAGTTGGCCAATAGCCGCCATCTCTTCAACGCCATCAATTAATTTTATGATTTCTTTGCTGTATTTCTCTTCCAGAATTTCTCTGTTAAAAGCACCACTTGAAACCAAAGGAAACAGTTGTGCAGCCACTAAGGTGGCCTGATCCATAGACAAGGTGATCAAAATTTCGATCATTTCTCGTCCACGCCACAACAACAGTTCCGCTTGCTCGTTATCGGCTAATACCGTCTGGCAATCTCGATATACTTCGATTAAGCGTGAGGCTGTGTTTTTCTCTTGTCCCAGGCTAGCCACCCAGTTTTCGAGTTCAAACTGTTCATCTTGGTTTAAATGCGCGCTTCTTACCGCAACCATCTCATCATCCTAATTATTATATTCGTGTGGTTTGACTAACACCGTCCAGGTTAGTTCTTTTACCTGCGCGTAAACGCTGGCTTTATGACCACCCACCACAAATAAGGGGCCAAAATCCTAAAGTTAGGACTTTTCAAACAATGCCATCGATTCTAGATGACTGGTATGAGGGAACATGTCCAGCATACCTAATTTAGTTAATTTATAGCCTTGCTCCATCAAGCTTTGGCTGTCCCTAGCAAGGGTAGCAGGATTACAAGAAACATAAACTACACGCTGTGCGCCAAGCTCAGAAACTTGATCGATGATCCCACTCGCCCCCGCGCGTGCTGGGTCTAACAGCACTTTATCAAACCGTTCAGCCGCCCAGACCTGCCCTTCAAAATCTTGCTCAAGGTTAGCGTGATAAAATTGAGCATTATTGATTTGGTTCAAGGATGCATTATTTGTGGCTTTTTCGACCATCTCTGCAACACCCTCGACACCAACCACGTGCTTAGCTAACTTCGCAATCGGTAAACTGAAGTTGCCTACGCCGCAGAACAAATCTAACACTCTGTCACTCTTTTGCGGGTCTAACCACTCAACCGCTTGCTTGACCATTTGTTGATTTACGGCTTGGTTCACTTGAATGAAATTATTTGGCGCAAAAGGAATTTTCACGCCAACCTCTTGATAAAAAGGCATATCACCTTCAACAAGGTTTAGCTGATCTGTTGCTGGCATTAAGTACAGCGATGCATTACGACGTTTTGCCAGCTCCATTAGAGATTGAGTTTCACTCGCTGTCAGAGCACTCAAGTGACGCAACGTAATACACGGCCCATTATCACCAAGTACCAGCTCTACATGGCCCAATTGCTCCGGCTTTTTAAACGCATTTAGTGCTGAATAAACCTCTGGAAGCAGAACGTTCAGTTCCGGCGCCAGCACTGGGCAGTCAGTCACTTGCGCGATTTGCTTACTCTGCTTTTTACGGAAACCAAAATGTAGCTGACGTGTTTTTTTATCGACAAATAAGCTCACTCGCGCACGACGACGATAGGCCAGTGAATCCCCTAATAATGGCGCATCAAGCTCGATATCATTGCCTGAAAATTTTCGCATCAGCTGACGCAGTGTTTGCTGTTTGTACGTCAATTGTTGGTCATAATCTAGATGTTGCAAATCACAGCCGCCACACTCGTGGTAATGCGGACAAAATGGCTCCACGCGAGTGTCACTCGGCTTGAGAATCTTAATCAGTTTACCGCGAGCAAATTTACTTTTTTCTTCCACTAATTGTGTGACGACTTCTTCTCCCGGCAATGCGCCATCAATAAACAGCGGTTTTTTCTTTAGGTAAGCAATACCTGCGCCGTGGTGATCTAAACGCTCCACTTGCACCGCTTGATGACGAGTATTGAGTTGGGTTTTCTTTTTCGGTTGAAAGATGCGTGCCATGCTCTATGCCTGATTTATGTCTAATTGCTCTTCGGCTTCACTATTCTTGATTGCAGCCGTTGTGTGATTCGAGTGACTTGATTATGCTTACCGTTTATTAGGTGACGTCACTTCTTTGCTCAACGCCTTATCGTGCGCTTGAGAAATAATGCGTTATTTTCCCATATCCAGACTCCGATGTAATTAGATAACATGACCAGATATGGCTTACGAGCACGTGTAATTACACTGACTCTCGCTCCCACTCTCATCATTGGTTTATTACTGAGCGGTTTTTTCTCATTTAATCGCTACCAAGACCTTGAGAAACAAGTTATCACCACTGGTAACAGCATCATTGAGCCGTTAGCAATTGCCAGTGAAACTCATCTACTATCAGAAAGCCGAGAGGCGGTACGTCGCTTGATAAGCTACGCCCATCGCAAAAACTCTAAACTGGTTCGTAGTATCGCGGTGTTTGATGAACATCATGAGCTCTTCGTGACATCTAACTTTCACCCTAATTTCGAAGCCTTGATGTTCCCCAAAGATAAACCGATCCCGCAACTGGGCAATTCGGAAATCTACGAAAACTCACTGATATTGCGCGTACCTATTTTGTCCGAGGGTCACTATTTAGCTGAGCTGTCGAACGAAAGCCAAGGAACCAAAGCAATTGGTTATATTGCCGTTGAGTTAGATCTCTCCTCTTTAAGGCTGCAACAGTATCAAGAAGTTTTCTCTGCTTTTTTAGTTCTTATACTCGGTCTTGGCTTGGCAAGTGTGTTTGCTTCACGTCTGATGCACGATGTTACCCAGCCTATCACCCACATGAAGAATGTCGTTGACCGCATCCGCCGTGGTCACCTAGACGTGCGTATCGAAGGTAAAATGCATGGTGAGTTAGACCAACTGAAAAACGGTATTAACGCCATGGCGGTATCTCTATCGGAATATCACGTGGAGATGCAGCACAGTATAGACCAAGCTACATCAGACTTGCGTGAAACGCTTGAGCAGCTAGAGATTCAGAACGTTGAGTTAGATATCGCGAAGAAACGTGCGCAAGAAGCGGCCAGGGTTAAATCTGAGTTCTTGGCGAACATGTCGCACGAACTGCGTACTCCGCTCAATGGGGTTATTGGCTTTACTCGTCAAATGCTTAAAACGCAGCTTTCTAACAGCCAAACTGATTACCTACAGACGATTGAGAAATCGGCGAACAATCTACTGAACATCATCAATGACATTCTCGACTTCTCGAAACTTGAGGCGGGTAAGCTGGCGCTGGAAAACATTCCGTTTGATTTCCGAGAAAGTTTAGAAGAAGTGATTAACCTACAAGCCACAAGTGCACATGAGAAAGGGTTAGAAATCACCCTAAAAGTGGACCCTAAAATTCCACCGGGTTTAGTTGGGGACCCACTACGTATCCAGCAAATTTTGACGAACTTAGTCGGTAACTCAATCAAGTTTACCGAGCGAGGCAACATTGATGTTAGCGTTGAAATGCGCTCTCAATCAGGGGACTCCGTCGAACTGCAATTCATGGTGCGTGATACCGGCATTGGTATTTCTGAACGTCAGCAAGCGCAATTATTCCAAGCATTTAGCCAAGCGGATGCCAGCATTTCACGTCGCTACGGCGGCACTGGGTTAGGTTTGGTTATCACGCAGAAATTGGTAAGCCAGATGGGTGGCGAGATCAGCTTAACCAGCCGCCTACACCAAGGTTCGACGTTCTGGTTTACGGTGCGCTTGCACTCAACCGAAATGCCGATGAGCGAACTGATTGAAGTGGAACTTCTGACTGGCAAACAGTTGCTATTGATTGAACCAAACATGCAAGCCGCATCCGTAACCCAACAGATTCTAAGTCAAGAAGGTATCTTAGTAACCTACCGCTCTTCGCTACCGAAAAACGAAGAACAATATGACTATGTATTACTGAATTTAGCGGCAAATCAAACGCATGATGCAGACGTCATTACACCTTGGATAGAACAAGCGAAACGCATGGCTCCGAGTGTGATCCTAGGGACGCCGAGTACCGAACTGGCACTTGCCGACCAAATTATGACAGAGCATCACGTCCAATGCCTGACGAAGCCGTTGTCTCGCCGTAAACTGCTACAAAGCCTAATTAGCGAACATGTCGAATCACCACCAACATTGAGTGCTCCAATTACGTCAAGCGAAGGGGAGCGTTTACCTCTGACGGTGTTAGCGGTGGATGATAACCCAGCGAACTTGAAGCTGATTTCCGCTCTGCTCCGCGAACGAGTAGAAACCGTCACCGCCTGTAGCAATGGCCAGCAAGCGGTGAACCTGGCGACGGAGAAAAAGTACGACTTAATCTTCATGGATATCCAAATGCCGCAAATGGATGGTGTGACCGCTTGTCAGCACATTAAAGAGTTGGAGTTAAACAAAGATACGCCAGTGATTGCGGTAACGGCGCATGCCATGGCGGGAGAAAGAGACCGCTTGCTCTCGGCTGGAATGGATGATTACTTAACCAAACCTATTGAAGAGCATGTGCTACAACAGGTTTTGGTTCACTGGAACCCAAATGCTTGTACTGAGAGCATTGGCAAAGTCGCCCCTTCATACGTTGATGAGCCTGAAGGGAGCGCACCACAATCCGTTTCTTCGCCTCAGCAGGATGTGATTATTGATTGGCAAGCTGCCTTAAAACAGAGCGCGAATAAAGAGGATCTAGCCAAAGACATGCTGCGCATGTTGATTGAGTTCATCCCTGAAGTAGAAGCAGTCGTTGACCAAGCTCTGGAGCAAGAAGATATCTCCCGTGATGACCTAATTCATGTCATCCATAAGCTGCACGGCAGTAGCTCATATTGCGGAGTGCCTAGGCTGAAATCACTCTGTGCGACGCTTGAGCAAGCACTGCGCTCAGGGATCAGTCTTGAGGAGGTTGAGCCTGAAATGTTCGAGCTGCAAGATGAAATGATTAAAGTCACAACGACTGCAAAATTATACCTTGAACAGTAATCTGCTCGAGAGACAAGAAAGCCAGAGCATCTGCTCTGGCTTTTTAGTATTTTGTTTAAGACTTACAAGCTAGGATTCAAAAATGACCGTCGCCACAGCGTAATGACGCTCATCGGAAATGGACAGGTGAATGTGGTTAACGCCCATCGCATCCGCTATTTGCTTTGCTGTGCCCGTCAATGCGAGCACTGGCTTTCCAAGCGCATCGTTAGAGATGGAAAAATCGTGAAACGTGACCCCTTTTGCGATCCCTGTCCCCAATGCTTTTGAGGCCGCTTCTTTGACCGCAAAGCGCTTAGCAAGATAACGGCCTTGCAGCTTAAGCTGTGAAAATTTAGCCATTTCTTCTTCTGAAAGAATACGCTGAGCAAAAGGCTCACCACTACGAGCTAACGCTTTTTCAATACGCTCAATTTCTGCAATGTCGGTCCCTAACCCTATAATCGCCATCTAGATAGCCCTATTACTGGCGTGCCTCAATCATCAGTGCTTTCATGTCCGCAACCGCTTTATTCAAACCATCAAATACCGCGCGACCAATGATTGAGTGACCAATGTTGAGTTCGTAAATTTCTGGTAATGCAGCAATTGGCGCGACATTGTGATAAGTCAGGCCATGCCCGGCATTAACAATAATACCTAGGTCATGAGCATAACTCGCACCAGCGGCAATCTTCTTCAGTTCAGCTTGTTGTTCGTCTTCTGTCGTCGCATCAGCATAATGACCCGTGTGTAGCTCAATAAACGGAGCACCACACTTTTTCGCAGCTTCAATCTGTTGACGGTCAGCATCAATAAAGAGTGAAACTTTAATGCCTGCATCTGTCAGCTTTTTCGTCGCAGCTTTAATTTTTTCAAGCTGCCCCACAACGTCCAAGCCACCTTCCGTCGTCAGTTCTTCACGTTTTTCAGGCACTAAGCACACAAACTCTGGTTGAGTTTGCAGCGCAATCTCAACCATTTCGTCTGTCACTGCCATCTCTAGATTCATACGCGTTTGAATGGTTTCACGCAGAATACGTACATCACGATCCAAAATATGGCGACGGTCTTCACGTAAGTGAATTGTGATACCATCCGCGCCTGCACGCTCAGCAATTTCTGCAGCGTGAACAGGATCCGGGTATTTTGTACCACGTGCATTGCGTAGAGTGGCAATATGGTCGATATTGACGCCTAAATAAATTGAGCTCATTTTCCGTTACTCCGTGCTCTGGGGGTCTGAATGAAAAATTCACGACTTTTTAAAGGTTTGCCGCCAAGATACGGCTTTAAGGCTATACGTGTAAAGCGTTTTGCCGCTTTTAGCTGCTCTTTAGTGACGAACCGCCGCTCACTGATAGCAATCAGCTCATTCCCTAAAAACGTAAGGTTATCGCGCCTAACCGAAGCTATGAAGCCTTTTTGTTCCCGGTAACGATACGTCATCTCTGGGTCGACGGGCTCGCCAGTACCTGCACAGTGCAAGAAATCCACGCCATACCCCATAGAAGAGAGCAATGCTAACTCAAAACGACGCAGTGCTGGCTCAGGGTTCTCGTTGTGTGCCAACTCTGTTAACGCATGCAAATAATCATGAAATAGCGCTGGCATCGGCACTTCAGCCATCAAGATACGGCCAATCAGTTCATTGACGTACATGGCAGAGTAGAGATTAATGCCCGTTAGCGGTAAGCCTAGGCTTATCGGCTCAGCTTGACGCAAAGTCTTCATCGAACCTTTCCCCGACCATTTAAGTAACAGCGGAGTAAAAGGTTGCAATGCGCCTTTTAAGTTCGAACGCTTACTGCGCGCGCCTTTGGCCATTAAAGTCATTCGGCCATATTCCTCACTAAATACATCAAGGATTAAGCTCGATTCACTGTAAGGGCGGCGATGTAAAACAAAACAGCGCTGTAAACCTTCGGAAGACAGATTACTCATCTAAGTCATTGTGCCTAAAAAGTGTGAAATAAAAAATAAGGAGCCGAGCGGCTCCTTATTTTAATCGATACTAATTTTTCATCGATGTTGGAGCGAAGCATCTTCGCAGCCAAGATTATAAGTCGTCGATATAGCCCAACGAGCGCAGTGCTCGTTCATCGTCTGCCCAGCCAGATTTCACTTTTACCCAGGTTTCTAGGTAAACCTTACGACCGAACAACTCTTCCATATCTAAACGCGCTTCACGACCAATGGTTTTGATCTTCTCGCCACCTTTACCAATCACCATTTTCTTCTGGCCATTACGCTCCACAAGAATCAAGGCATTGATATGGAAACCGTCGGTTTCTGGGTTGTAATCAAAACGTTCAATCTCGACCGTTACCGAGTATGGCAATTCTTCACCCGTGAAACGCATTAACTTTTCACGCACAATTTCAGATGCCATAAAACGCTGGGAGCGATCAGTCACGTATTCTTCTGGGAAGTGGTGCGTTGCTTTAGGTAAGTGATTACGAACGTGCTTACGCAGTACATCAATGTTCTTCCCTTGCTTCGCAGAAATTGGCACAACGTCCACGAAGTCCATCTTCTTAGACATCTCAGCCATGTGTAGCATAACTTCGTTACGATCTTGCACGTTGTCGACTTTATTGACACAAAGCACAACTGGGAAGTTCGATTTTTGAAGCTTAGTTAGCACCATCTCATCGTCTTTGGTCCAATGCGTACCATCGACTAAGAAGAACACTAGGTTTACATCACTTAGAGATGAGTTAGCCGCACGGTTCATCAGGCGGTTAATCGCACGCTTTTCTTCGATGTGAAGTCCTGGCGTGTCAACGTAAATCGCTTGGTAATCGCCGTCTGTGTCCACACCCATAATGCGGTGGCGTGTTGTTTGCGGCTTACGTGAGGTGATCGAAATCTTCTGACCCAAGATTTTGTTCAGAAGTGTCGACTTACCTACGTTTGGGCGACCAACTATGGCAATGAAGCCACAATGCTGGTTTTCTGGCGAGCTTGGCTCACCTTGTGATGCGAAAAACGCATCGATATCAAATTCGTTATCAGCCATTTGTTAATTGCTCAAGTGCTGTTTCAGCGGCCGCTTGTTCTGCCTTGCGGCGGCTGGTGCCTTTCCCGATTACAGGCTTGTCCACACCTGCTACTTCACACTCAACCGTAAACTCTTGGTTGTGCGCTTCACCTTTAATATTAGTCACTGTGTACACAGGCAGCGGTTTTCTTCTGCCTTGTAGGAACTCTTGTAGGCGAGTTTTCGGATCTTTTTGTGAGACGCCAGGTTTAATGGCTTCAAGGCGTGAGTTGTACCAACTCAGTACAATGCCTCGCACGACTTCAAGATCGCTGTCTAGGTAAATTGCGCCAATAATGGCTTCAACCGCATCGGCTAAAATAGAGTCTCGGCGGAAACCGCCACTCTTCAATTCACCTGGACCTAATTTTAAATAATCTCCTAGATCGAATTCACGACCCAGTTCCGCCAATGTATGTCCACGAACCAAAGTAGCACGCATACGGCTCATGTCACCCTCGTTCACTTTCGGGAAACGATGGTACAGATCATCAGCGATGACAAAACTTAAAATTGAATCGCCCAGAAACTCAAGACGTTCATTATGCTTACTGTTGGCGCTGCGGTGAGTCAGCGCCAAGTTGATAAGCCCGGCATCTTGAAACTGGTAGCCGAGCTTTCTCTCTAGTTTATCAATTGGAGAATTCATACTCTCTCGATATAAAATGGTTAGTGAATACCACCGATGCGGTTAAAACGCACACCAGTTGGAATCCATGAAGGTAGAACGCTATCTGCGCCACGATCAAACTCGAAGCTGATCCAAATGGCGACAGCTTTGCCGACTAAGTTTGCTTCAGGAACGAAGCCCCAGTAACGGCTGTCAGCACTGTTGTCACGGTTATCACCCATCACAAAGTACTGACCTTGTGGTACAACCCACTCTGTCGTGCCGCTACGTGGGAAGTATTGCTCCACACGGTTACGAACAAGAGGGTTAACCAAAATATTGTGCTCCACGTTACCCAATTTTTCATCCAGTTGGATCATTGGAATACCGTTCGAGCTAAACTGACTTTCTTCAACATTGCTCAGTTTAACTGGTTTACACGCCGATTCACCTTGGCTTTGCACGCAAAGCTGCTTATCACTTGAATAACGCACTATATCACCAGGCAAACCAACAACACGCTTAATGTAATCCACACTTGGTTGTGGCGGGTATTTGAATACCACGATATCACCACGCTCAGGTTTACCTGTTTCAACTAACTGCGTGCGCCATACCGGATCTTTCAAGCCATAGGCGTATTTTTCTACCAAGATAAAGTCACCCACCAACAAAGTCGGCATCATTGAGCCTGATGGGATTTGAAATGGTTCGTAGATAAAAGAACGTAATACTAAAACGAACGCAATCACAGGAAAAATTGAGACGCTATTTTCAACCCACCAAGGCTGACGCTCAACTTTTTGCAAGGTCACTGCATCCAAACCATTAGACGTCTGAGCTTGAATCTCAGCCAGTTTTTCCTGACGCTTTTTCGCGAAAACCAGCTTTTCCAGTAGCCAAACTACGCCAGTTACCAAAGTCGCAATAACCAACATCAGTGAGAATGTATTCGCCATTAAATTCCCTTATCTAAAAATACGAAAGTGAAAGAGCCGAAACCCTTTCACTTATTTTAATATCTAACGTCTTAAGACCGACAAGTGTGAGACAAAGTTCAACTTTAGTCTTTACCTACGTGAAGGATGGCTAGGAACGCTTCTTGAGGCAGCTCAACGTTACCGATCTGCTTCATGCGCTTCTTACCTTCTTTCTGTTTCTTCAGAAGTTTCTTCTTACGACTTACGTCACCGCCGTAACATTTCGCGATTACGTTCTTACGCAGCTGTTTTACAGTTGAACGTGCGATAATGTGGTTACCAATCGCTGCTTGGATTGCGATATCAAACATTTGGCGAGGGATAAATTCTTTCATCTTCTCTACCAGCTGACGACCGCGAGTCTGAGACTGGTCTTTGTGTGTGATCATCGCCAATGCATCAACGGTGTCACCGTTCAGAAGAACGTCTACACGCACCATGTTCGACGCTTCAAAGCGCTGGAAGTTGTAATCCAAAGACGCATAACCACGAGAGGTCGATTTCAGACGGTCGAAGAAATCCAGCACCACTTCGGCCATTGGAATATCGTAAGTCACGGCGACTTGGTTACCGTGGTAAACCATATCGACCTGAGTACCACGCTTTTCAACACACAGCGTGATGACGTTACCTAGATACTCTGAAGGTACCAGGATATTACAACGAGCGATCGGTTCACGAATTTCTTCAATATCATTGATCGCTGGTAGTTTGGCAGGACTATCAACGTACAGCAGTTCACCATCCGTTTTTTCAACTTCGTAAACTACGGTTGGCGCCGTGGTGATGAGATCTAAGTCGTATTCACGCTCTAGACGCTCTTGGATGATTTCCATGTGCAGCATGCCAAGGAAACCACAACGGAAACCAAAGCCAAGTGCCGCGGAGTTTTCTGGCTCGTAGAATAGCGATGCGTCGTTTAGGCTTAATTTGCCCAGCGCATCACGGAAGTTCTCGTAATCGTCAGAAGATACCGGGAACAGACCTGCGTAAACCTGAGGTTTTACTTTCTTAAAACCTGGTAGCGGTTTTTCACAGCCATTCTTAGCCATAGTCAGCGTATCACCAACTGGTGCACCAAGGATGTCTTTAATACCACAAACCACCCAACCTACTTCACCAGTACGAAGGATGTCGGTATCTACTTGTTTTGGTGTAAAAATACCAAGACGGTCTACACCCCAAACTTGACCCGTGCTCATCACTTTGATCTTGTCGTTCTTCTTCAGTTCGCCGTTTTTAATACGTACTAGAGAAACAACGCCAAGGTAGTTATCAAACCATGAGTCAATGATCAGCGCTTGTAGTGGCGCATCTGGATCACCTTCCGGTGCTGGAATCGCTGACACAATGTTCTCTAGAACGTCATCAACACCGATGCCTGTCTTCGCAGAACAGCGGGTTGCTTCCATTGCATCGATACCAACGATTTCTTCAATTTCTTCTGCCACGCGCTCAGGATCGGCTGCTGGTAGGTCAATCTTGTTCAAGATTGGCACAACCTCTAGATCCATTTCGATCGCGGTGTAACAGTTAGCCAGTGTTTGAGCCTCAACACCTTGACCCGCATCTACAACCAATAACGCACCTTCACAAGCCGCTAGAGAACGTGATACTTCATATGCAAAGTCAACGTGCCCCGGAGTATCGATGAAGTTCAGCTGATACGTTTCACCGTCTTTAGCGGTGTAGTTTAGCGTCACACTCTGAGATTTAATGGTGATACCACGCTCACGTTCAAGATCCATAGAATCCAGAACCTGTGCGGCCATTTCACGATCGGTTAACCCGCCACAAACTTGGATTAGACGGTCTGATAGGGTCGACTTACCATGGTCGATGTGGGCGATAATCGAAAAGTTACGAATGTGCTTCATAGATTTAGGGTGACTAACTCTTTACAAATAGGGACAGTAAGAAACGCCATCTACTGACGGCATTTCAATCAAGTTGGCAGATTCTACCGAATTTCGTTAACGGGCGCACGTAATTTAAAGTACATACCCAAATAACCTTTAGTGGAGGGGGACAACACTTACTGGATTGGCTCTCCAAGTACCCGAACGAGGGTAACTTGGCGCTTGGATTCATCCTCTAACGGACGAGAAACACGTTTTGCGATCCACATTCCACCAGCTGCAAATAGTACTGATGCCAATATGATGATACCTTCCCCGCCCGCGGTCAGCGGCGCTAATAGGAAGTGACCAAACATCGCACCGATAATCAAACCAAACAACGGCAGTAAATAAACCGCCATTGCTGATTTTATCAGGCTCGACTCAGGAAAGCCTATCTCGACGACTTGACCTATCTTCACTGATTTATCCGTGCGCAGGTTCCAAGATAAACTCTTGTTACCAATGGCTTTAGTCACAACGCCCGTTCCACAGCTTTTCTGTGAAGAGCAACTACTGCAACTGGTCTGCTGTTCGCAGCTTAAATCAATTTCGTATTGTTTACCGCGACGATGTACGTCTGTCACAGTAGCCAACGCGGTCATCATTGTTGTTTACTCTTTGTTACATTAAATGTGACAGATTGGGCGATACGTTGTGCTGTGGTCGGCGGAATGTCTCCTACAACGGAGATTTCATGTTGACCGCTCACAAAACTGTGTAGCGTTCTTCTGCCTTGGCGAACCAACTGCCCTTTTAACGAATGCTCATCTTTGTTTGCTACGTAAACAGAGAAGCTAAACAGACCATCAGAATACAGCTGGCTCTCCACCATTTGATTAGTAACGGCCATACGATAGCGGTTGAGCTCGTTCGGCTCGAAACCTTCAGGGATCCAACCTACCTGCCAATTACTGGTCCCAATATCGCCTTTTGGCATGGTGAGAACAGCTGGTAATTGAACATCTTGTAGGCCACTCATTAACTCTGCGATTTTTGGATTCACCGTGTAAGAAATAGTGCGATATTGTTCAAGCATCTCACCATCACGGTCCACAAGGTCAGCACGTAACGGCAATTTACTCTTTTCATCGATCCATAGTACGTATGAATAGCGCAGACCGTCTTTAGGGACGACACGCAGCACTTGTGTTGCTACACCTGCTTCACGAGCTCTACCCACTTTTACATAGTCGTAATACAAGTTTAGCTCATCGATATTGGTATTGAGCATAGGCATGGTCGGAGCGACCATTTTACCTGACTCGATGGTGAATGGTTCTAAACCCGTTTCGATATAGCTTACTTCTGTGCCGCGACGAATCACTTCGCGTACAGGGCCACTTAAATAGACAAGATGAGCATATTGATCGTCACCATGCGTCGCATGACGATACAGCAACGGCTCAATGCTGTTCTTTTTGATAAGGATATAAGAGAGTTCGTAACTTAAATTCTTACTCGCCTCGCTCATTTGATGCAATAAAGCCTCCGCTGGCTTATCACCAGCAAAGGCTTGAGAAGACATCATACTGAACAGAGCGCAAGCGCTGATCAGAAATTTTTTCATTCAATATCCGGATTCAGATTTGCATCTTGTTGAGATGCATCACTGTTAATTCGTAACTGCAATTCGTAGTCTCGCAGCATAGCATGAACACGCTTACGTTGCTCTTGCATATTTGCTTCACCTACAGAACGCTCAACAGACTCACGAGTTAAACTCACAGGCTCTGCGCTGCCAGCAAACGGAACTGTCTGCAACACAGGCAATTGGTCTGTTTGCGGCGACATTGAATCGCTACCACCGTACTGCTGTACACCTAAAATAACGACAAGCGATACACATGCAGCAACAGCAACTTGACCAAACTGTGTCAACCAACCTGGCAACTGACGTTTTGCTTTTTGCGGTTCTGGTTGCGACTCTTTTGGCGTATCAGCAATTGAGATAACATTTGCACCGTGCGAATCAAACGCACGATGTGCAGGTTCATCTTCTAACGCTAACGCCACGCTTTCAGCAATATTCCACTCAGGTTTTGCTGGCGCTTCGCCTCGCATCACATCACCAATCAGGTGATAGTTCTGCCAAGCATCACGGCTCTCTTGATCTTGCTCTAACTCTTGAATTAAAGCCTTATCGACCAATTCTCCATCCATGAGAGCTGAAAGTTTTTCTTTGTCAGCCATTATTTTCACCATAGTTATTACTTGTACTAGCGTTGCAAAAGAGGTCTGATTTTCTTTTCCACCGCCTCACGAGCACGGAAGATACGCGATCGTACCGTTCCTACCGGGCAATCCATCACTTCTGCAATTTCTTCATAACTCAAGCCATCGAGCTCTCGTAAAGTCATTGCGGTTTTTAAATCTTCAGGTAAAGCTTCGATTGCACTGAACACCACCCGTTGCAATTCTTTGGACAACGTTAAGTTCTCAGGGTTCGATATTTCTTTAAGTGCACTACCTGTTTCGTAAAATTCAGCATCTTCAGCATCGACATCTGTCGCTGGAGGTCTACGCCCTTGAGCAACAATGTGATTTTTCGCAGTATTCACTGCAATGCGATACAGCCACGTATAAAACGCACTCTCCCCACGAAAGCTGGGAATAGCTCGGTAAGCTTTAATAAACGCTTCTTGTGCTACATCTGGTACATCGCCAGGATTACTAACGTATCTGGAAATAAGATTACATACCTTGTTCTGGTACTTCGTTACCAGCAGGTTGAATGCTTGCTTATCGCCATTCTGAACTCGCTCAATCAATACTTGATCGGTCAGCTGCTCGTTCATTCGAGCGGATACTCCTATTTGTTATGCCCCTACTCTTCTCAGATATGGGTACTAATTATGCAAAACGTAGTATTGACACCACTGCTTACTTGAGCACTATTGTGACCCTAACGTGAATGAGAAAGTTCCATGGTTTCTCAAGTTTTTTGTCATTGTTTTTTCACAATGTGATGTCTATACCCAAATGACCACCGTTGCCTGACTTTAGTCTAAGTTTGACAAGCGAGCATCTTGAGGGGAATTGGGTATAATGAATGATCTCTGTCCCAGATTGTGCTGGGTCGAGCATGGAAAAGCAATGGCATTGACAAACTATTACTTTTCATTTGCATGGCTAATGGCTATCTGAACACCGCGTTACAAATATAACTTAGGAAGCATGCTCATGCTCTGCATGAAAAAGAAGAGTGGCTCAGTCACCGCAGTAACACGGATGTCGATAGGTCTCCCAACTTAGCCCTTAGCGACAGGTGTCGCGATAATGGAATGCACATGGTGTGCAAATAATACACAAGGTGACTTTGTTACCTTAGCTTGGGATTATAAAAGTTATATGAACACAAATCGTGAACATGAGTGTGATGTGTTAGTGGTAGGGAGTGGCGCGGCTGGTTTGTCGTTGGCTTTGCGCGTTGCTAACCACTGTAAAGTGATGGTGCTGAGTAAAGGGCCACGCAGCGAAGGGGCGACCTATTATGCCCAGGGTGGTATTGCTGCTGTATTTGATGAGTCAGACACCATTGAGTCACACGTTGAAGATACACAAATCGCCGGCGATGGTATTTGTGACGAAGATACTGTGAGGTTCATTGCTGAACATTCAAAAGAGTGCGTGCAGTGGTTGATCGACGGTGGTGTCCCATTTGATCGTGAAGAGGATGACTCTGACGATGAGCCTCGTTACCACTTAACTCGTGAAGGTGGCCATAGCCGTCGTCGTATTCTTCACGCGGCAGATGCAACAGGTATGGCGATGCAAACCTCTCTGCAAGATAACGCTCACAACCATCCAAACATTCATGTTCTCGAACGCCACAATGCGCTGGACTTAATCACCGAAGACAAAATTGGCGGTGATAAAAACAAAGTTATCGGTGCTTATATTTGGAACCGCAACGAAGAGCATGTCGAAACCGTGCGGGCCAAATTTGTGGTTCTCGCTACAGGTGGCGCTTCAAAAGTTTATCAATACACCTCTAACCCAGATGTGTCGTCTGGTGATGGTATTGCGATTGCTTGGCGTGCAGGGTGTCGTGTGGCAAATATGGAGTTTAACCAGTTCCACCCGACGTGTTTATACCACCCCGAGGCGCGTAACTTCTTGTTGACCGAAGCGTTACGTGGTGAAGGTGCTTACCTGCGTCGTCCAGATGGTTCTCGCTTTATGCCAGATTTCGATGAGCGTAAAGAGCTTGCTCCGCGTGACGTCGTGGCTCGTGCTATCGACTTCGAAATGAAGCGTTTGGGTGCCGACTGTATGTACCTCGACATTAGTCACAAACCTGCGGACTTTATTACTAAGCACTTCCCAACCATTTACTCACGTTTGATGGACTTGGGCATTGATATGACCAAAGAGCCAATCCCAATCGTACCTGCTGCGCACTACACTTGTGGCGGTGTCATGGTGGATAGAAATGGCTGCACCGATCTTAAAAACTTGTATGCGATTGGCGAAGTCAGCTATACAGGGCTGCATGGTGCTAACCGCATGGCATCAAATTCACTTCTCGAATGCGTGGTTTATGCTTGGTCTGCGGCGAAAGATATTCTAAAACATCACACTAACGTGGAGCTTCCTTCACAGGTGCCATGTTGGGATGAAAGTAAAGTGACCAACAGTGATGAAGAAGTGATCATTCAGCACAACTGGCACGAGCTTCGTCTGTTTATGTGGGACTACATGGGCATTGTACGAACTGACAAGCGTTTAGAACGCGCCTTGCGCCGTATCCAACTGTTGCAACAAGAAACGCATGAGTACTACAGCAATTTCCGTGTCTCGAACAACTTATTAGAACTGCGTAACCTTTTACAAGTAGCAGAGCTGATGGTTCGTTGTGCGATGCAGCGTAAAGAGAGTCGAGGTTTGCACTACACGCTTGATTATCCGAACCAACTGGAAAACAGCGGACCAACGATTTTGGTTCCAGCTAAACAGCTTTAATTCGACAAAATAAACTATTACATCAACAGGGAGCATTGGCTCCCTGTTTCATTTCCCACTGGCGTAATACCAAAGATAATTGACGGTAATGCTGATCGTCACAGCTATCACGCCAAATCGTGACGCTACGGCCAGACTCCAATCGAAATGTTATCTTGAATGGCAATATCGATGTATCGATTCGTTGTAACTGATCCTTTTCAGACTCAAGAGGCGCCGAACATTCACTATACTCAAGGGCCTCAAACCTAACTGAGCCATCGCAATGCACATACCAATAACCCTGACTTGTCGGTTTAACAAAGCCTTGGCTCAATAGTGCCTTAACAATCATTAATAACAAATAAATCGATAATACGAGAGGGATGCTAGAGAGGGTAACGGCCCAAGTCATCAGTAAGAAAAGTATTACATTGAGAACTCGGGCAGTCAGAGAGGGAGAAGCGGTAAAATTAACGAACTTTGCTGAGGTTATGGGCGACAATTTTATCAACCATTGCAGCATGACCTAAGTTTTCGCTGCGGCCATGCCCCATTATCCAAGTAAACAGATCAGGATCATCGCATTCAAGTAAAGAAACAAAGTCACGCTGCTCTTGTTCACTCAGAGTATCAAAGCACTCTTCAAAAAACGGCATAATTACTACGTCAAGCTCAAGCATGCCTCGACGACAAGCCCATTTAATACGCGCTTTTTCTTCCGGAGTGTACATTCACTATTCCTTCATAGATGTCTTGTTGTTAGTGCGGAGTGTAACAAGGGATGTGCTACGTCACTAGTGTGCGGGTCACAATACGATAGTGAAAGCAGACAAATGTTGATTCGTAAATCGCTCCCCTAGTATCTCAAGGTTATTTGGGTATAACATAGCGGAAAAATATCTTCAAAAGGCATTGTAATTATGGAATGGCAAACTCGTTTTTCAGCACTACCTCTCTCAACTCAAGACGCACTTCCAGAGTTATCTATCTCGCTGCTGGACAATTTCGGCATGATCACCATGGTCGGTGACGATAAAAAATCATACTTACAAGGTCAGGTTACCTGCGATGTCGTTTCTTTAGAACAAGACCAATCAACATTAGGCGCACATTGTGATGCGAAAGGTAAAGTGTGGAGTGTGTTCCGCCTTTTCCATCACCACGATGGCTACGGCATGATCCAACCAAAATCGGCGATTGACATAGAACTTAGCGAAATAAAAAAATACGCCATTTTCTCTAAAGTAACGATTGAAGCTTCTGATGAAGTTATCTTAGGTGTTGCCGGCGTAAAAGCCGACGAGCTTATTTCTTCAATGAGCAAAACGACTGGCAGCGTTCGCCCTGTTGAAGGCGGCACCGCGGTACAAGTTTCACAAAGCCGCTGGCTACTGATATTAAGTGCGTCAGCTGCGCAACAAGTCGTTGAAAATACAGATGCTGCCCTTACGACAAATGAGCTTTGGAATCGTTTCGACATTGAAGCTGGTTTACCATTTGTCTCTGCATCCGCGCAGAATGCTCACATTCCACAAGCACTCAACGTGCAAGCTTTAGGAGGCATTAGCTTCACAAAGGGCTGCTACACAGGACAAGAAACGGTAGCACGAGCTAAGTATCGCGGTACAAATAAACGTGCGATGTACATCGTAAAAGGGGCAACTTCTGCTCCATTTAGTGACGAGCCAATTGAGCTCGAACGCAGCGTGGGTGAAAACTGGCGTTCAGTGGGTGCTTTATTAAACCACTACCAGTTCAGCGACAATCAAGCGATTGGCCTGATCGTACTGCCCAATAATCTCGATGAAGACACTCGTCTTCGTTTGGTTGCTCAACCAGAATGTGAATGGACAATCGAATCACTGCCTTACAGCCTTGATGATGAGTAATACAATCAATACTCCTTTGATGCAATTTCTCACAGACCAACACATTCCGTTTCGTCTGTTACCGCATCAAAGACCAGCAACCACTATTGAGGATGCCGCGCAACAACGCGGCATTCGCCCTTCTCAAATGGTAAAAGCGATCTTGCTACGAGACATGGGTAATCAATATGCTCTCGCCTGTGCTCCTGGTGATCGTAGTGTCGATCCCAAAAAAGTGCGCTCGTTACTGCAATGCCGCCGGATGACTTGCGTTGATCAAGCCGACGTTGAGGCCATCACGGGTTACAAAATTGGTACTGTCACTCCACTATTACTCAAACGACACATGCCGATCGTGTTCGATCCTAGCTTACTAGAAGAACAGGAAGTCACGATCAGCAGTGGCGATCGTATGGCTGGACTGGCGCTTTCTATCCAAGATCTTATCCAATTGTGTCAGCCGACCGTAGCTGAGATCTGTCGTTAGTCGTCTAAAAATAATGTAATAGCACGTAGTTTTTCTATCACCACGTGATCTCGCTCATATCTATAAAAATAGACGATAGAATTTTTAATCACATATAAAACATAAATAGTCACAAAGATAAAACTCGTATATGCTGAATTTGTTGGTTAAGTTTCAAACAAGCACTTAACCAACATAAAGTGAATCAGCTGACTGAATGACAGTATTCATGCCGTCAGCTGTCCACTTTTGTGTAATGCATCTGTGACTATTCGCCCGCTGAAGCGGGCTTTTTTTTGTGCGGAACTTTTTTCTCTTCCTCTTTCTCTAACCGTTAGGACGTAAAGTTTGTTCTGTTGGATACCACCTCAATAGAAACAATTAGCAAACAATCATTTTCGTTCTATTCTTAATTCTGTAACAAAACTATTGCTTAATGCGTCACGTAAAAAGGAGTGTATTGTTGTAAGGGTTCCTTGAACGGTGATTTTTTGGGGTAATCCTCACGCTATTTAAGAGATGACACTGTCAAATTGTCTAAGACAACACAAATCTCTGACGCAACACCCTACATCTGTATTTAATACTATGGCTGTCACAATAATTTTCGCGTCCAAAACGTAGAATACCTAGGCTAGGTTAGATAAAAGGAAAGTAAATATGAGACTGTTTAAGCGCTATACACCAAGTATGATTGCTAAACATATAAGTCGTCTTTTTAAAGGAAGAATTTATATTTACGGGGTCGGTAGATTCGAGTTTGATAACGGCAAGTTAATACTGCCGGAGAAAGCAGAGCAACGCCATTTCCGAGCGGTCAAAGAGATCAACCAAGAAATAATGAAACTCCGATGCGCATATGCTTAGCAAAACGTTGATAAAACAAAGGCTGGATTAACCAGCCTTTTGTGTATTTGAAGTTCGCTTTACACCTACTGACGTGCCAGATCAGGCAGATGACCTTTTAGACCAAGCGCACGCTTCATGATCTCATCTTTCGCTCCCGGCAATTGACCCGCTAAACTCAAACCAATGCCACGAACCAGCTTCTTAGCAGGATTCTCTCCAGAGAACAGGTCTCGGAACCCTTGCATTGCAGCGATCATCTTTGCTGCTTCCGCTTTGCGCCAACGCTCATAACCTCTTAGGTTGCGTTTGCTGCCAATATCTTGGCCTTGCTTCCATAGCGCTAACACCTCTTGAGCGAGGCTGGCTGCATCTAATAGACCTAAATTTACCCCCTGGCCCGCTAGAGGATGAATGGTATGGGCCGCATCACCAACCAATGCGACTCGCTCCACAACAAAATCTCGCGCATAGCGCATTTTCAAAGGAAACGCGGCACGCTCTCCCACGACTTCACATAGACCAAGTCGTGTATCAAATTCGCTCGTCAATGCTTTGTTGAAATCATGCTCACTCATTGCCAATAGCTGCTCTGCACGATTTGGCTCAGTGGACCAAACAATAGAGCACATATCTGGTTGCGACATTGGCAAAAACGCCAATGGCCCTTGAGGAGTAAAAATCTGTCGTGCAATGCTATTGTGCGGAGCAGCGGTTTTAACATTCGCGACCAGAGCATGATGTCCATAATCCCAATGCGTTAACGGAATATCCATTTGATGACGAAGCCACGAGTTTGCCCCATCGGCTCCGACCACTAACTTAGCCGTCATGGCTTGACCATTGTCAAGCGTCAACCAACTTTCTTGTTCGCCCACCGCTAAGGTCGCGCAACGTGCAGGCATGAACATAGTGACGTTATCGAGCTTTTGGACTTGTTCGAGCAGTGCGAGTTGAATCACTCGATTCTCAACAATATGCCCTAAATCAGGTTGTGCCATGCTTTGTGCATTGAACTCAATACTAGCGAAGCTATCTTGCTCCCACACTTCCATACCGTAGTATGGTGAAGCGCGGCGTTGCTCTATCCCCTGCCAAGCGCCAAGCTTACGCAAGATAGTCTCACTAGAACGGCTCAACGCAGACACACGCACATCAGGTAACTCTTTCAACGACTCATCTGGCACCTTGCCTTCTATTACGGCGACACGCAGATCGCTGTCCTTGAACGCGGCAGCAAGTGCCAACCCAACCATCCCTCCGCCGATGATGGCGATATCTACACTTTGCATCATTGCTTTTTATTACCTAATTCAGTGCGGCCGTTCATCGTTTTACCAAACCAAGCGTATGGCGCAGTAGCGGCTGCTTAAAAATAGAAAGGTTATCCATCGCTGCTAAGGCCGTATTTCGCCCAATTCGCATCGCGGGTAAATCATTTGAAAAAATATGCACTAAGGCACTGGTTAGCCAGATCGTTTCGCTTCGGTCTGCCTCTCTACGCTGACTAAAGCGCATCAAGCCTTGATAAAGACCAACATCATCGCTTTGCTGCACGATTTCTTCTGCTAGCGAGACAACGTCGCGAATACCAAGATTAAAACCTTGTCCAGCTATCGGATGCAGCGTTTGCGCCGCATTCCCAACAATCGCAAAACGATGAGAGATATTTTGCTTTCGATGGCGAAGAAGCAATGGGTAACTCGCACGTCGTCCCACTTTTTTCATCGCGCCCAAACGCCAGCCAAAATCTTGTTGTAAACGTTGGAGAAATGCTTGGTCAGATAACTCAAGAACTGCTTGGGCTTCCTCAGGGTGCAGACACCAAACTAAGGACATTCTATTGTCACTCATTGGCAATAAAGCAACAGGGCCATTTTCAGTAAAACGTTCAAAGGCTCTACCTTGATGAGGTTCTTGAGTCACAATATTGGCAATGACAGCCACTTGTTCAAAATCTTGCTCAGAAAGCTCTAAACCAATTTTCTGACAGCAGGTTGAAACAGCACCATCGGCTGCCACCAACAGTTTTGCGTCAAGCTGCTCACCGCTTTTCAACGTAATATGGGTACAGTCTTGCTCGCGCTCGATATCGGTAACAGAGTCAGGGCAAAACAGCGTTATGGATGCGCTGCTATCTAATAATTCTTGATATACGCGACCAACATCGGCTAATTCGACAACATACCCTAGTGCTTCAACGCCAATCTCTTGCTTGGTGATTTCCGTCATCCCAGCATGAGAGCGGTCAGAAACGTGGATATGTTCAATGGGTGTGACAAACGGTTCTAATGAAGTCCAGAGCTGTAGTTGACGCAACAGATTGACAGTACCGTAAGACAATGCGATTGAGCGAGAGTCAAAACCAGGGTGCATATCTGACTGCGCTTTAAAAGGCTCAACGACGGCAATGCGGAGCTTTCCCTGAGACAAATGGTCAATCGCCAATGCTAACGTTGCACCAGCCATGGCACCACCAGCAATGACTACATCATATTGCTTCATGCTAACCTCTGGACCATCTACGATTAATGAATAGTAGGCTTTTTATCGCTACTTTCAGGGCGAACACCAAACTCAGCATGAATCGTTAGTACGCAAGCTTTGATGTGTTCAATCACTTGTTCTAGCAATTGCGCTTGTTCACCGAGGTCGTCATCTTCATCAATGCCTAATTTGGCAATCTCTTCTAGGTCAGCCAATGCTTCTTTAGCGTCATCTGACGCTTTATTTAGCGCAACACCTGCTAGACCTAACCCAGAAATAAAATGGTTTACGAAATCGGACACGCTGTCAGCCAACGTGAATAAGCCTTCTTCTCCCGGCTCATCTGGCAATAATAAAGACAGCTCCATCGACGTGCCCGTGAGTTCATTGACAGTAACGGTGAATACGCTTTGAGCAAACGCTAGCGCGGTAGAAGGCCACCCCATTCCATCATTGGTGTAGTCAAACAGAATAGGCTGCCAAGTTTGATCATTAATCGCCAATCCACCACTTAACATGCCGACAAATAAGCCATGTAATTCCGCAGGTGTTACTGCTAGGCTTGCAGATTGCAGTTCAGCAGCAATAGATTGGTATTCAGGAAGGGTGATTTCACTCATAACTTGGCTCATTCTTGCATAATAATGTATTGGTATATCCTACCATCAAGGTTAGTGGTCTGAAACGGCTATCAAATTCAATTTTGAACAGCATTTGCTCAATTTGCCCAATTCCTGTGTGATCTCGTCATCATTTCTCTTTCTGTGATGGGAAATGCTTGAATCTTAATAGCGGTTTTCCTATAGTTTGCTCCTCGGTAGTTGTATGAAGCAACACCTTAGATAGCGCGAATATAGAGTTTATTCATCATGAGCAATCAAGCGATCGACGTTGAAATATTAGGCAAAGTTACACGAGTGAATTGTCCGACAGGACAAGAAGAGTCTCTTGTTGCAGCGGCAAAAGATCTGGATCGCCGATTGAAAGAAATGAGCGAACGTACTAAGGTAACCAATGAAATCCAACTGCTGACCTTCGCTGCATTGAATATTTGTTATGAGTTGCACACCAAGTCATACGAATCAAACGGTCAACAGCAAGAAATTACTGAGCGAATGGAAAAGCTCACTGCGTCTCTTGAGAACGCACTAAGCAAAGTTACGCAAGGACAGCAGTAAATACAAAATTTACCCTGGGGTGTGCGTCAGCAGGATTTAAGTCCCTGAGCCGATAAGCAATACCTAAGGGTTAGTATTTGGTAACTATTGAGCAAGCTCGGCATGCACCGAGAAGCCTACGGTTGTCATTGCTGATCCGCCTTGAACCAGCTGGTTCAAGGGCCACAATCCTCAACGGCACCCTGGGGTATTCTCTCTATGTCAGACCTCTCTCAACAAGACTTCCGCAAACTGATTCGTGAAAAGCGCAACGCATTGTGTAGCGACACGCAATTCCAAGCGGGGATCGACCTTGTCACTCAGTTCTCTCAACTTCCTGAAATCCAGCAAGCACAGCATATTGCTATTTATCTTTCTGCTGACGGTGAACTTGATACCAAGCCGCTCATTGAGTGGTTGTGGCAACAGGGAAAATCGGTTTATCTACCTGTCATCCATCCGTTTGCCAAAGGTCAGTTACTGTTTCTTCTGTACGTAAGTGATGATCAATTGGTCTACAACAAATACGGCATCTTAGAGCCCAAACTGGACATCCGCCACCTCAAGCCCGTTCGTCAACTTGATATCATTTGTACACCTTTGGTTGGATTCGACAGCATCGGCCACCGCTTAGGCATGGGCGGAGGGTATTATGACCGTACCCTGTCTCATTGGTTTATAACCGGAGAAGGTGCCAAGCCTGTTGGTATCGCTCACGACTGCCAACATGTAGAACGCTTACCAATTGAAAGCTGGGACATTCCATTACCTAAGATCGTGACCCCAAGCCGAATATGGCAATGGGAAAGTGGCAAGTAAGCCGCTATAATCACGCCCGCAAACGTTAACGAACATCTATTCAGGAGATTGGCATGACTCAAGATGAAATGAAAAAAGCGGCTGGTTGGGCAGCACTAAAATATGTTGAGAAAGGCAGCATTGTCGGTGTTGGTACTGGCTCTACCGTGAATCACTTCATCGATGCACTAGGCACTATCAAAGACGATATTAAAGGTGCAGTGTCTAGCTCTGTCGCTTCAACTGAGCGCCTTAAAGAGCTTGGTATTGAAGTATACGAGTGTAACGACGTAATGAAGCTGGATGTGTATGTTGATGGCGCAGACGAAATTAACCCAGCACGTGAAATGATCAAAGGCGGCGGCGCGGCTCTGACTCGTGAGAAAATTGTCGCAGCAATCTCTGATAAGTTTGTATGTATTGTTGACGGCACCAAAGCAGTTGACGTACTAGGTCAGTTTCCACTACCTGTAGAAGTGATCCCAATGGCACGCTCTTACGTTGCGCGCGAGTTAGTAAAACTGGGTGGTGACCCGGCTTACCGTGAAGGCGTTGTGACTGACAACGGCAACGTAATTCTGGATGTACACAACATGCAGATTACTAACCCGAAAGAAATGGAAGACAAGATCAACGGTATCGCGGGTGTGGTGACTGTGGGTCTTTTTGCTCACCGTGGTGCTGACGTCGTAATCACAGGTACACCAGAAGGCGCAAAAATTGAAGAATAAATAACAGCTCAAATCGACCTATCTGGTTCACTTTTCTGTTATTTCATTACATACGGTGCTACAAGGCACCGTTTTTTATTCCTTTCTCTAAGAAAATTATCTCTTATTCCGTAATTTTCTTACCCAAAGCAATTTTTTTTTGTTACTTTATTGAACAGAAGACGCACAAGGAAACGTTTGTCCTCCTACAAAACTATCAATTATCCCCTTTTTAATAGTTTTGCCCAATGTGCGCCACATTAGCCCACCTTTCCATTTTAAGGACGAGAAAAAATGGCCAAAGTTTCACTGGAAAAAGAAAAGATTAAGATCCTCTTGTTAGAGGGACTCCACCCTTCTTCAGTTGAAGTTCTTCAAGCAGCTGGTTATACCAACATTGAGTACCATAAAGGTTCCCTTCCGGAAGAAGAATTGATTGAAGCGGTTAAAGACGTGCACTTCATCGGTATTCGCTCCCGTACGAACCTATCCGAAGAGGTAATCAATGCGGCGAATAAACTGGTTGCAATTGGCTGTTTTTGTATCGGTACTAACCAAGTAAACCTAGACGCAGCAGCAAAACGCGGCATTCCTGTGTTTAATGCACCGTTCTCTAACACACGCAGTGTGGCGGAGCTGGTACTTGGTCAAATCCTACTACTTCTGCGTGGCATTCCTGAAAAGAATGCGCTTGCACATCGCGGTATTTGGAAGAAAAGTGCTGACAACTCTTACGAAGCACGTGGCAAACGTCTTGGCATTATCGGATACGGCCACATTGGTACGCAGCTAGGTATTATTGCCGAAAACTTAGGTATGCGCGTTTACTACTACGACATCGAGAACAAATTGTCCCTTGGTAATGCGACGCAAGTACATACCATGAGTGAACTACTAAACAAGTGTGACGTAATTTCTCTGCACGTTCCTGAAACGCCAGAAACAAAAAATATGATGGGTGAAGCTGAGTTTGCTCGCATGAAGCCAGGCTCAATCTTTATTAATGCAGCACGCGGCACTGTCGTGGATATTCCAGCGCTTTGCCATAGTTTAGAAGCAGGTCATATTGCGGGCGCTGCGATTGATGTATTCCCGACAGAACCGAAAACGAATGCCGACCCGTTCGAATCTCCTTTACAGAAGTTCGATAATGTCATCCTCACTCCACACGTTGGTGGTTCAACGCAAGAAGCACAAGAGAACATCGGTGTTGAGGTCGCAGGAAAACTGGCGAAGTACTCTGACAACGGCTCTACGCTTTCAAGCGTAAACTTCCCAGAGGTGTCACTGCCAGAGCACGGTGGTGAATGCTCTCGCTTGCTTCACATCCATAAAAACCGTCCTGGTATTCTTACTCAGATCAACACCATCTTCGCGGAAGACGGTATTAACATTGCTGCACAGTACCTACAAACAGCCGCTGAAATCGGCTACGTAGTGATCGATGTGGAAACCGAGCGCTCAGAAGAAGCGCTAGCGAAACTGAAAAGTATTGAAGGCACTATCCGTGCTCGTATCCTTCACTAATTTGTGAAGCAGAAATAACAAAGGCAGGGAATACCCTGCCTTTTCTTTTTGCACCCAGTATTACTTCAGCTTGTAAATCACGTCAACTTGATCGCGAATAATCATGGTAGAATCCTGGTAGCTGTTTGCCCCTTCTTTACTGTCCATCGCCATCGAGCGCATTAGAACTGGCTGAACGTGCATCTGTCTGTAATTGATCTGCCAAACATCACCCAATTTTTTCTCAAAGCCAGTAGCCAGTGACGCTGCTTTTTCTCGCGCATCTTGGATAGCCGCCATGCGTGCCTTTTGCTGATACTCAGCCTGGTTGCTTACCTTAAGTTGAATATTATCAACCTGATTAATCCCTGCTTCTAACGCCATATCTAGGTACTGGTTTAGGTTTTTTAGATCCGTAACCGTCACATCAATGCTACGAGAAGCGCGATAACCAACGAGCTCTGCTTTACCAGATTTAGGGTAGTGGTATTGAGGCGCAAGGTATAAATTCGAGCTGGTAACATTGTCTTTTGATAAGCCAGCATCGGACAGATTTTTCAGAAATTGCTCAACGGTTTTGTCAACTGACTGCTTGGCCTGTTCAGCAGTCATTGTCGTGTCTACCACTTTTACAGAAAACGTCGCCATATCTGGTGTAGCAATAACTTCACCATAACCTGTCGTCGTTACGTGAGCAAATTCAGGCGAGTTCGCCAACACTGAAGCACTAGTAAGGCTGAGTGCAGAAGCCAGCAAAAATGAATACAGTCTCATTCAATAAATCCATCCATACAAAAATAAAGTACTTACTCTCAGCAGAAAGGCTCAAGATTCAGACAAAACTATCACTACTGAGAAAGTGTATGGTTTCATAATAGAAACTTCTGTCGATTATCCAAGCACTCAGAATGACTTCTAACACAACTTTGACTATGTAACATTGGCGTGATTTTTCAACGAAACACTCTGTCGACAATGAACCCATCGATGCAACAATGAACTTATTGAGGTAAGTGTCGCTGAGCATACCCGACTATCGCGTGTGAGATTTCTTGTAGAACCCCCGTTTCCAGTTGCCAATGATGCCAATAAATCCGATGGGACATTAAGAAACCGGGAGTAACATCAACCAACGCGCCACGCTCTAGCTCGTCGGTAATTTGCAAACGAGGGATTAAGCAATAGGCTACACCAGCTAACGCCACTTTTAGAAACGCTTCAGAGCTGCTGATGTTATGGTGAATGACGCTATCAGGGCTGACATTGAAATGCTCGGTAAGAAAGGTTTTATGTAGGTCATCATATTGATCATACGAAACGGCCGGCGCCTTGGCCAAAGTCTGGTTATTAACGCCTTGAGCAAAGTAACGCTGATAAAACTCCGGGCTCGCGACACAAACGTAATCAACACGTCCCAAGTAATCCGCTCTACAGCCAGGTATCGGCTGGGATTCTAAGCTGATCGCCCCCGTCACTTCGCCACTTTTTAGCTTTTCGATGGAACGAGATTCACCATAGATAGTGAGTTTGAGTTCAACCTGACGCTGCTTCATGACATCTTGCAGTGCAGGCAGTAGCCAAGTAGCAAGGCTATCAGCATTGGTCGCCAAAGAGAGTTGTACAGGTCGAGTACTGGTATCATTCTTGAGTTCGGGCAGAATTTCATGCTCGAGTAAGCGCACTCGACGATAAAGGCCTAATAACTTTTTACCAATCGGCGTTGGCTTGGGTGGTTGACTACGAACCAAAACGGGTTGTGCGAGAAACTTCTCTAATTGTTTAATACGTTGAGAAATCGCTGATTGCGAGACAAATAAATGTTCGGCTGCACGCTCAAAGCTCCCCTGATAAACCACGGCATCTAATGCCTCAATCCATTTATAGTCCAACCCTCTCATCCTACTCTTCCTCTCCTGATAAAACACCAACCCTTAAATTAGCTTGGCTAATATAATATTAAAATCATTAATTATACTTATTTAGATAAACTCTTTATCTTTCACTCTTCTGAGAATTTATTGGTTATTTTGAAGTGAGGTGAAGTGTGAGCTTGTGGGTTCTATTGCAAGGGTTTGGTTTAGGGGCATCAATGATCATTCCGATCGGCGCACAAAATGCGTATGTCTTAAATCAAGGCATAAAGCGCAATCATCACCTGACGACTGCCACTATTTGTAGCATCCTAGATATGATCTTCATTTCTCTAGGTATCTTTGGTGGTGGTGCGATTTTGTCTCAAAATGAAATCTTGCTAACATCGGTGACGCTTGGTGGTATTGCCTTCCTGAGTTTTTATGGATTACTGTCACTTAAGAGTGCGTTTAAGTCAGACAGTGACTCAGAATCAAAAGGTGAAGTCGTCGCTCGTGGTCGTCGAACGGTCATATTAGGTGCGTTAGCCGTCACAGTACTTAACCCACACTTGTACTTAGATACAGTCGTTATTCTGGGCTCTATTGGTGGGCAGTTTGAAGGCCATGACCGAATTGCTTTTGCACTAGGTACGATGATGGCTTCCTTTGTTTGGTTCTATACCTTGTCGATAGGAGCCGCAAAACTAGGCCCTACCCTATCAAAGCCAAGAGTGAAAAAAGGCATCGACATCGCGGTCGCAGTAATGATGTTCACGATAGCGTATATTTTAGCTAGTGAACTTATTGAAAAGTACTGGTAATCAACAGGACAACAAAGACATGGAGTCACTAAAGCGTATCTATGATATCAATAGAGAGCGACTCAACGCGCTCTCTATTCCTTTTAGGGAATGGCAGCATGAAGCCATCTTAGACTTTGACACGGATATAAGAGTTGCGTCCGAGCTTGGATGGACAGGCACGCACACCAAAAGCCTCTTCTTAAAACTTAAAGGACAAGGCTACGCAATTTATCTAACAGAAAAAGACTCTCGCCTCGATGCCAAACAAATAAAAGCCGTCACAGGTAAACGCCCATCAATTTGTGACGACGATGAAATGGTCGAAGTGTTAGGTTGTTTGCCTGGAGCGGTATGTCCGATTGGCTTACCTGAATATGTCACGCTCATTGTTGATACAACCCTGTATCAACACGAAGAGTTGCTCTACACGCCAGGATTGCCTGAATTCACCTTTGGCTTTGCAGGTAAACATCTAAAACGTCTATTGCTTGCCGGTAATCACATTCTTTATGAGATATAAAAAAGCGAGGCCAATTGGCCTCGCTTTCGAATATCTACCGCTTGTATTAAGCGTCGATTTTGTTCAGATGAACATCCATTTGTGGGAATGGAATTTCGATACCATTTTCATCCAATGCTTCTTTAATACCTTGCATTGCATCAAAGTATACGCCCCAGTAATCTGCAGTTTTCACCCATGGGCGAACCACAAAGTTTACTGAAGAGTCTGCCAGCGTAAGTACGCCGATTGTGATATCAGGATCTTTCAAGATACGCGGATCTTTTTCTAGCGTCTCGCGAATTACTTTCTTCGTTAGTTTAAGATCCGCTTTGTATGACACACCAATCACTAAGTCGACACGTCGTGTTGCATGACGAGAGTAGTTAGTAATTGCACCACCGATTACTGACGAGTTAGGCACAACAACCATCTTGTTGTCTGGTGTTTTTAGAACAGTTTGGAAGATTTGAATTGCTTCAACACTACCCGCTACACCGCCAATTTCTACGTAGTCGCCAGATTTGAATGGACGGAACGCAACAATGAGTACACCAGCTGCAAAGTTTGATAGTGAACCTTGTAGCGCAAGACCAACAGCAAGACCTGCCGCACCGATTACAGCCACAACTGAAGCGGTTTGAACGCCTAATCGACCAAGAGCGGCGATAAGTACGATTACAAATAGCAAGTAACGAACAAGACCGTGAATAAATTCAACGACAGCCTTATCCATGTTTTTCTTTTCTAGTACTTTAGAAACACTACCAGCGACTGCTTTAACGATAATATTACCGATAAACAGAATAAGCAGCGCAGAGATAATGTTCACACCGTACTGAACCAGTAGATCTGAGTTGTTTGTCAGCCAAGTTTCAGCCTGAGTTAGACCATCCGTTAAAGTGGTATCGATACCCACCGATTCACCTGCCATAATTCTTATCCTCAAAAATAAAGATATATAAATCCAATTGCCGTTAATTTATGAACCTTGTTTTTTAAAGGCTCTTTTCTAAAACAACATCCCTATTGCCCCACTGAACAGTGTCAGATTTTTGGCACAATATCCCAACTTTGACTTTTTTCAAAGTCAGAGTTTCGCAAAGATATGCAAAACAAGACTTTATCAGAGTTTTCTGATATTGGCTTGTTACAGGTTACGCAATGCACTCTTATTTCGCCACTCCTATGACTGATATTCCTATGCTTTTATTTAAAAACGTTAAAGGGGGAACATCCCACCAGAAAATACAACCTGACGCATAAAGATATCAATAGGAAAACAGGGAAAGAAACATAGGGGCAAAATGATAGACATAAAAAAACCCGCTCAAAAAGCGGGTTTTTAAGTAACTTAATCAGTAACGATTATAGTACGTCAACTGCGTTTAGGTCAGCAAATGCTTGCTCTAGACGAGCTACCATTGAAGCTTGACCAGCACGTAGCCATACGCGTGGATCGTAGTACTTCTTGTTTGGTGCATCTTCACCAGTTGGGTTACCGATTTGACCTTGTAGGTAATCGTGGTTTTCAGCTTCGAACTTACGGATACCATCCCAAGTTGCCCACTGTGTATCAGTATCGATGTTCATTTTGATAACACCGTAACCGATAGACTCACGGATTTCTTCTAGAGAAGAACCTGAACCACCGTGGAATACGAAGTTTAGAGAGTTCGCTGGAAGACCGAATTTCTCAGAAACGTGCGCTTGAGAATCACGTAGGATAGTTGGAGTTAGAACAACGTTACCTGGCTTGTACACGCCGTGTACGTTACCGAAAGATGCTGCGATAGTGAAACGGTGGCTGATTGCGCTTAGTTTCTCGTATGCGTATGCAACGTCTTCTGGAGAAGTGTATAGCTCAGACGCATCCATATCAGAGTTGTCAACGCCGTCTTCTTCACCACCAGTACAACCTAGTTCGATTTCTAGAGTCATGTTCATTTTAGCCATGCGCTCTAGGTACTTAGCAGAAATCTCGATGTTCTCTTCTAGAGACTCTTCAGAAAGGTCGATCATGTGAGAAGAGAATAGTGGCTTACCAGTTTGCGCGAAGTACTCTTCACCAGCGTCTAGTAGACCGTCGATCCAAGGAAGTAGTTTCTTAGCAGCGTGGTCAGTGTGTAGGATTACTGGTACACCGTAAGCTTCAGCTACAGCGTGAACGTATTTCGCACCAGCAACAGCACCTAGGATTTGAGCTTCTTGACCTTCAAGTTTTAGACCTTTACCAGCAAAGAAAGCAGCGCCACCGTTAGAGAATTGAACGATAACTGGAGCTTTAACTTTTGCAGCTGCTTCAAGTACTGCGTTTACAGAGTCAGTACCCACACAGTTTACTGCTGGAAGTGCAAAGCTGTTTTCTTTTGCAACTTCAAATACTTTCTGAACGTCATCGCCAGAGATAACACCTGGTTTTACGAAGTCGAAGATCTTAGACATGGATGTAATCCTATTTATCTGTCGTTTTTAAACAAAACTTGTTAAGTTGAAAATCTTGCAAACGTTTGCTCACAACTGAGGCTATTCTAGCAGAGTTCCTCACACGTTGCAGCAAACAAGAAAGCGGGAGAATCACTCCCCCGCTTTGCTTTAATTACTTAGCGCGTGCTTCTAGCATTTCTACTGCTGGAAGAACTTTACCTTCTACGAACTCAAGGAAAGCGCCACCACCTGTAGAGATGTAAGAAACGTCAGCTTTGATACCGAACTTGTCGATAGCTGCTAGCGTGTCACCACCACCTGCAACAGAGAAGCCTTCAGATGCTGCGATAGCTTCTGAGATACCTTTAGTACCTGCTTCGAAGTTCTTGAATTCGAATACGCCTACTGGACCGTTCCATAGGATAGTCTTCGCGTTCTTAAGGATTTCTGCTAGTTCAGCTGTTGAATCTGGGCCAAGGTCGAAGATCATGTCGTCGTCTTGTACTTCAGAAACGTGTTTAATTTCTGCTTCTGCGTTTTCGTCGAATGCTTTCGCACATGCAACGTCAGTTGCTACTGGAATTGCACACTCATCCATTAGCTTCTTAGCAGTGTCTACTAGATCCGCTTCGTATAGAGACTTACCAACGTTGTGGCCAGCAGCTGCGATAAATGTGTTAGCAATACCACCACCAACAACTAGTTGGTCAGCGATTTTAGATAGAGACTCAAGTACAGTTAGCTTAGTAGAAACTTTTGAACCACCTACGATAGCAACCATTGGACGAGCTGGGTTGTCCATTGCTTTACCTAGTGCTTCAAGCTCGTTTGCTAGAAGAGGGCCAGCACAAGCGATAGGTGCGTGCATACCAACACCATGAGTTGACGCTTGAGCGCGGTGAGCCGTACCGAATGCATCCATTACGAATACGTCACATAGTGCTGCGTATTTCTTAGATAGCTCTTCGTCGTTTTTCTTTTCACCTTTGTTAAAGCGAACGTTTTCTAGAACAACAAGTTCACCAGCGTTTAGCTCTAGGCCATCTAGGTAGTCTTTTGCTAGCTTAACTTCACAATCTAGTGCGTCGTTTAGGTAGTTAACAACTGGTTGTAGAGAGAACTCTTCAGCGTATTCACCTTCAGTTGGGCGACCTAGGTGAGACGTAACCATTACTTTAGCGCCTGCTTCTAGGCAGTGCTTAATAGTTGGAAGAGATGCGATGATACGTGCATCTGAAGTTACTTTACCGTCTTTTACTGGCACGTTTAGGTCAGCACGGATAAATACACGTTTACCTGCAAGATCCAGGTCAGTCATCTTGATTACAGACATGATGTGTCCTCTCAAATATTGATAATTAAAGTTTTTGAAAACTCGGCAACCCTGCCAAGCCTGTTAATTCTTCAAACTGGTTATAGATGATATGGAGATATCATGGATTTATTTCAAGGCTTGAAATAAAAATTCTCCATCACTTCTTCGTCATTACTGCTCCACTTGAGAAGAAGCTTGCATTGCTAAGGCAGTATCCAGCATCCGGTTAGCAAAGCCCCATTCGTTGTCGCACCAAACGAGCATTTTTACGAGTTGCCCGTTACTCACTCTAGTCTGGCTTCCATCAACAATCGCACTATGGGGGTCGTGGTTAAAGTCGATGGAAACGAGTGGCGATTCAGTATAGTCAACAATGTTACGTAATGTACACTGAGATGCGTTAACAATGGTTTGATTTACGTCATTAACTTTCACATTTGTATTAATTGTGACACTTAAATCCATTGCGGTGACGTTAACGGTTGGGACACGAACAGAAATTGCTTCGAATTTGTTGGAAAATTTCGGGAAGATTCTTTCAATCCCCTTATGCAACTTGGTGTCAACCGGAATAATAGATTGGCTCGCTGCGCGGGTACGGCGTAGATCGTTATGGTACGCATCGATTACTTGCTGATCGTTCATGGAAGAGTGAATCGTGGTTATGGTACCGGACTCAATACCGAAGGCTTCGTCTAACACTTTAATGATGGGAACGATACAGTTGGTGGTGCAAGAGCCATTGGAGACAACACGGTGTTCGTCTTTCAGAGTTCCGTGGTTCACACCATAGATAATCGTATTATCTATGTCGTTTGCGCCCGGGTGTGAAAACAGCACTTTCTTCGCGCCAGCTTCTATATGCGCTTGCCCATCGGCTTGTGAACCAAACACGCCAGTGCAATCCAAGACAATATCGACTTCTAAATCACGCCAAGGAAGTAGTTCGAGTTCAGAGAGGTGAAGAATGCGAATAGAGTCATATTCGCCGCTGTCATGATGAACATGCAAGTGTTCTTGGTCGTGGGAGATTTTTTTACCGAAGCGACCATGACTAGTGTCATATTGCAGTAGGTGCGCCATCGCTTCTGGCTGCGCTAATTCGTTAACCGCCACAACCTTGATCTGCTGATGTTTTCCGCTTTCATATACGGCTCGCAGAACATTACGACCTATACGTCCAAATCCATTGATCGCAACCTTTAGCATTTATCCTTCGCCCTACCAAAAATTTCGTGTCACAGATACTACCTGATCAGGCTCAAAAACGCACCTGTTGAATCATAGTAAAGCAGGATTAAAAAAGGCCGAGACAATGCTCGGCCTTATTACAACAATAATTAAAATGCGACGTCTAAACCTAACCAGTAGCGACGACCATCTTCGACATATCCGTATTCTTCGTAACTGATTTCCTCATCCAGCAAGTTATAGATCGCGCCTTTAATACGAGTATTATCGGTTAACTGGTATGTCACACCAGCGTCCACAAAGGTATAAGCAGGCTCTACGATACTGTTTCTTGATGGGCCAGTAACCTGATCCATTTCTTTACCTCGGTAAGTGACTTTCGCCCAGCTTTCTAGATCTGTTGTTGTTTGCCAAGTTACATCCACATTAAACAAATGCTTTGGTAACTGCTGCAGCGGCATGCCTTTGTATTCACCTGTTTTTTGCTCTGAGTCGGTAAATGTGTAGCTCGAGCTGAGGTAAATGGTTTCCGTTAATGGCGATGCTAAGGTCGCTTCAATACCTTGTGTGACCGCTTCGTCCACGTTAATGCGGTAAGTTGGATCTGCACCCCATTGGTTTGGTCCATCTGTACAGATGGTATCTGGACAAACAACACGTGTGATCTTGTCTTTGAACTCATTATGGAACGCAGTCAAAGAGACATCTAAACCAGAGTCACCTTGATACAAGACACTGATTTCTTTGTTTAGCGACGTTTCAGGATCAAGGTCTGGGTTACCGTAGATATTACCGCCGCCACTGACTTGCGCCCAACCAGGAGTAATTTCACGTAATTGCGGAGAACGGAAACCTGTTGCCACGCCACCTTTCACAGTCCAAGATGGGTCAACTCGCCATACACCATAGACACGCGGACTAAAGTGCGCACCATAGTTTTCGTCATGATCTAGACGACCACCAAGCGTAACGCTAAACGGATCGGCGATTCTCCACTCATCTTCAATGAAAACAGCCCACTGCGTATTCGATGTTTCGGTCTTCGATGACGCTTTGTTGGAGGTAAAATCCTCAAGCTCTGCATGAGTGGCGTCCACACCAGTCGTCAGCGTATGGTTTCCAATTCCAGTCACTAAGCTCGACTTGAATGTGGTGTTGGTGATCGTCATCTCGCGAGATTTGTTTTCGCTCTCTTCACGTTGTAAGTAAGTATCTGAGATGCCAACCGAGTCCCAGTCGCCATTGTGACTTAGCGTTACATAATTACGACGATATTCGTTGAGTGAATCCTCACAACCTCTTCGGCAACCCGTCATTGGTACGGAAAGGCCAACGTTACCGCGACGACTTTGTGCCGATGTGCCACCCTCTAGTTGCACAGAATGGCGGTCATTAATCTGGTAGGTCAGTTTTGAAGAGATACTTTGCATATCTTTATCTTCATAACCGTATTCAATATCGTCTTCTTCTCTTGCGGTATACTGACCGTATACTTGGAGAGATAGATTTTCGGCTAGCGGCCCATTGACGAAGAAATTCGCGCTCTGCTCTCCGCCCGAGCGACTGTTTTCTTGCAGAACCGTGCCTAGCTGAACATTACCTGTCCACTCCATCGCGTCTTTTCGCGTGATCACGTTAATTACACCACCAATCGCATCAGAGCCATAAAGCGTCGACATTGGACCACGGATAACTTCAATTCGCTCAATCGCTTGAAGAGGGGGTAACCAGCCTTGTTCGATACCAGGGCCGTCACTATTTGGGCGAGTTTCACGTGTGCTTTGACGTTTACCATCGACCAGTATCAAAGTGTATTTAGAACCCATACCACGGATACTGATATCGGTAGTGTCACCACCACCTGTTACGACGACACCAGGCACACTTTTTAGTGCATCAGTTACATCGCGGTAATAACGAGAGTCCAACTCCTCACGTGAAATCACACTAATACTTGCAGGCGCGTCCGCTTGAGATTGCTCATAACTTGATGCAGTTACAACCACTGTTTCCATTTTAGAAACCGCATCATTGGCAAACACATGAGGGACACTGACGAAGGCTAAAATACCAGTTGCAGTAATAACCGGCAGTCTAAGAGTAGACATCTACATCTCCATAATTGATAATGATTATTATTTTCGAAAGTGAATTATTCACAAATAGAATGAGATGCATAGTAAGAGTTATGGAACGGTTCTTCCCATTTATGGAACCCGTGCATAACGCAGTAAGGAGTTAATGAAATATGCACGACTTAGCATCAATTCGAGCCTTTGATGCGCTCAATCAGCATAAGAGTTTGACCGCCGCTGCAAAGGCCCTTAACCAGCCTAAATCAACGCTGAGTCGTCGCTTAGCACAATTAGAAGAAGATTTCGGTCAGGCTCTAACCGCAAGACAAGGTAACCGATTAGTTCTGACAAGAGCGGGAGAAATTTTTGCCCACTACAGTCGCCAGATTCTTGAGCTCAGTGAAGAGAGTTATGACGCGCTTCAAGGTTTAACAAACCAAGTTTCAGGGCCGCTGCATATTGTTTGTCACACAGCATTAGTTAGAAGTTGGCTAGGTGGTGTGCTCAACGGTTTTCTTGCCGATAATCCTGACGTTAGGGTTCAGCTTACCAGTGACTTTTCTGAAGCGCACCATGACCCAGATTTGTTCATCTGGCTCGGTGAGCGTAAAGATCTCGATTGGCGCAAAGAGGTATTAGGCTCATTTCGTTACACGCCCTTTGCCTCTCCAGCTTATCTTGAACAACACGGTTCGATCCTGCACCCCAAAGAGCTTGAAGCGCATCCGTGGATCGATTTTGGCTCGGTACAAGAAAATGGATTGATGCTCACACACCCTCAACACGGTGAGTTCTTTTTAGAGCCATTTGTGAGTCGCTTATACAGCGACAACATCGCAATGCAGATCGACAGCATCGCGAATGGTCATGGTATTGGACTGCTGCCAACTTGGACAGCAAGCGGCTACGAGAAACATCATCCGGGTCGAATCACACCTTGCTTAGAAGGTTGGCTTTCAGAGCCCATCTCCATTAACTGCTATACGCCTGCAGGAAGACCACCACTGCGCTTATCCGTACTTTTAGACTGTATTCACCAAAGCATTCCACAAGGTTGGAAAACCTGACAAAAAACAAAAAAGGCCATCGCAATGATGGCCTTTCCAACTTTAGTATCTAACAGTCGTCCTTTACGTTCGACTATTGAGACAATCTAGCAATTACGCTAGCAATTCTTTTGCTGTGTTCACTACGTTTTCAGTCGTGAAGCCAAACATCTCGAATAGCTGACCAGCAGGTGCAGATTCACCGAATGTTGTCATACCGATGATGCGACCGTCGAAGCCAACGTACTTGTACCAGAAATCAGCAATGCCCGCTTCAATAGCGATACGTGCCGTTACGTCTGATGGCAGTACAGCTTCACGGTAAGCGGCGTCTTGTTTGTCGAATGCATCTGTTGATGGCATTGAAACAACGCGTACTTTCTTACCTTCTGCCGTTAGTTGAGTCGCAGCTTCTACTGCTAGCTCAACTTCAGAACCTGTTGCGATAAGGATTAGCTCTGGCTTGCCTTCGCAATCTTTCAGGATGTATGCACCTTTCGCGATGTTCGCTACTTGCTCAGCTGTACGATCTTGTTGCGCTAAGTTTTGACGAGAGAAGATAAGTGCTGTTGGTGCATCTTTACGTTCAATCGCTAGTTTCCATGCTACGGCAGACTCAACCTGGTCACATGGACGCCATGTGCTCATGTTTGGCGTTACGCGTAGAGATGCCATTTGCTCAACAGGTTGGTGAGTTGGGCCATCTTCGCCAAGACCGATCGAATCGTGCGTGTACACTTGGATGTTCTGAATTTTCATCAGCGCAGCCATACGCATTGCGTTACGAGCGTATTCCATGAACATTAGGAATGTTGCGCCGTAAGGAACGAAACCACCGTGCAATGCGATACCGTTGATGATAGCGGTCATACCGAATTCACGTACACCGTAGTGGATGTAGTTGCCAGAGAAGTCATCCGTTTCTAGAGACTTAGAACCAGACCACATGGTTAGGTTAGAAGGCGCTAGGTCAGCAGAACCACCCATAAACTCAGGAAGCATTTGACCAAACGCTTCTAGTGCATTTTGCGATGCTTTACGTGATGCAATGTTCGCTGGGTTTGCTTGAAGATCAGCAATGATTTGGTTCGCTTTTTCTTCCCATTCCGCTGGAAGTTCGCCGTTTAGACGACGTTTAAGCTCTGCTGCTTCTGCAGGGTAAGCTGCTGCGTATGCTTCAAACTTTTCATTCCAAGCCGCTTCTTTCGCTGCACCTGCTTCTTTTGCGTCCCACTCAGCGTAAACATCTGCAGGGATTTCAAATGGACCGTACTCCCAACCTAGGTATTCGCGAGCCGCTTGAATCTCATCGTGACCTAATGGCGCACCGTGACAGTCGTGCGAACCAGACTTGTTAGGAGAACCGAAACCGATAATTGTTTTAGTACAGATTAGAGTCGGACGAGGATCCGCTTTAGCCGCTTCAATCGCTGCGTTGATTGCTTCAGGATCGTGACCGTCTACCGCTGGGATTACGTGCCAGCCGTAAGCTTCGAAACGCTTAGGTGTATCGTCAGAGAACCAACCTTCAACGTGACCGTCGATAGAGATACCGTTGTCATCCCAAAACGCGATCAGTTTGCCTAGACCTAATGTCCCAGCAAGAGAACATGCTTCATGCGAGATGCCTTCCATTAGACAGCCGTCACCCATGAACACATACGTAAAGTGGTCAACGATGTCGTGACCTTCTTTGTTGAACTGTGCCGCTAGTGCTTTCTCTGCGATAGCCATACCAACAGCATTAGTGATGCCTTGGCCAAGAGGACCCGTTGTTGTCTCGATACCAGGCGCGTAGCCGTACTCTGGGTGACCTGGGGTTTTTGAGTGCAATTGACGGAAGTTTTTCAGATCATCAATAGATAGCTCATAACCGCTTAAGTGCAGTAGAGAGTAAATAAGCATTGAGCCGTGACCGTTTGATAGCACGAAGCGGTCGCGGTCGGCCCACTCTGGGTTTGATGGGTTGTGGTTTAGGTGAGAGCGCCAAAGAACTTCAGCGATATCAGCCATACCCATTGGTGCGCCTGGGTGGCCTGAGTTAGCTTGTTGAACACCATCCATGCTTAGAGCACGAATTGCATTGGCAAGATGTTTACGAGACGACATGTCTGCTCCTGAGTACATTAAGCGAAACGAAAAGTAGGTCATAATTCTCTCAAAGCCCTGTTAGGTGTGCAAACGTTTTCCAGTCCAAAACCTCACAAATATTGCACCTTTCGCGCCAAATCGTTCGAAGTTCTTAAAATTATCAATAAATCAGGCAAACGTTTGGTTATAACAAAAACCAAAAAAGAGCTTGTAATTCGAGCAATCAAATTTAGAATAGACGTCTAGATGTAGATACACCTACAAAAATTAGTATTAATTTGCGCTGGAGAGTTTATCATTCCCCAGTTTTAAACCAGATATAGTGGAGCTAACATGGCTAAGCACCTGTTTACTTCTGAGTCAGTATCAGAAGGTCATCCAGATAAAATTGCAGACCAGATTTCTGATGCGGTTCTTGACGCGATTCTAGAGCAAGATCCAAAGGCTCGTGTTGCATGTGAGACTTACGTTAAAACCGGTATGGTAATGGTGGGTGGTGAAATCACGACTTCAGCATGGGTAGACATCGAAGAGTTAACTCGTGAAACCGTTCGTGAAATTGGCTACGTACATTCAGATATGGGCTTTGACGCAGATTCTTGTGCGGTACTAAACACAATCGGTAAACAGTCGCCAGATATCAACCAAGGTGTTGATAAAGCTGACCCTAAAGAACAAGGTGCAGGCGACCAAGGCATCATGTTTGGTTACGCTTGTAACGAAACTGAAGTACTAATGCCAGCGCCAATTACTTACTCTCACCGTCTTGTTCAAAAGCAAGCAGAAGTTCGTAAAAACGGCACACTACCTTGGTTGCGCCCTGATGCAAAATCTCAGGTAACATTCCAATACGATCAAGGTAACATCGTTGGTATCGACGCGGTTGTTCTTTCAACTCAACACTGTGATTCAATCTCAACTTCAGACCTGCGTGAAGCGGTAATGGAAGAGATCATTAAGCCAGTGCTACCTTCTGAGTGGATCAACAAAGAAACAAACTTCTTCATCAACCCAACTGGTCGCTTTGTAATCGGTGGTCCTATGGGTGACTGTGGTCTAACAGGTCGTAAGATCATCGTAGATACTTACGGCGGCGCAGCTCGTCACGGTGGCGGTGCGTTCTCTGGTAAAGATCCATCAAAAGTTGACCGTAGTGCAGCATACGCAGCACGTTACGTAGCGAAAAACATCGTAGCGGCTGGCATGGCTGACCGTTGTGAGATCCAACTTTCTTACGCAATCGGTGTTGCGGATCCAACGTCTATCATGGTGGAAACGTTCGGTACTGAGAAAGTATCTCACGACATCATCATTGAAGCAGTTCGTCAATTCTTCGACCTACGTCCATACGGCCTACAAGAAATGCTTAACCTTCTTCAACCTATCTACAAGAAGACAGCGGCTTACGGTCACTTCGGTCGTGAAGAATTCCCGTGGGAAGCGACAGACAAAGCTGCACTTCTACGCGATTTCGCTGGCATCAAATAATCAAGCCAAGCAAGAATCAATCAAGCCCTCGCCTATGGCGGGGGCTTTTTATTTTCAGCAACGTTTATCCAGCCATTTCGACTAATACCGCCCCGCCTCACGAAGTAGTCGTGTTTTTCCCTCACTTTTATACCGAATAAATTTTCAGCAATTATTTGTAAATTATCCCATCTCCGCCAATAGTTAAAATATTGTTAATTCCAATTTAAATAGAGACGTCGGATGCTGGCGATGTGGCAGCAACACTTAATAAAGACACGAGTCAGGCATCTTTATGGCCGATACCAAACTAAGCCAATGCTCAGATGTAAACTTGAAAAAGTCGCTTCAAGTTTGACTGAACAAAAACCGCTGTCAGTTGGTATAAGCGGATAATGTGGGAATAAATCAAGGAGGAGTTATGCCTCGAACTGTTAATCCATCGGACTTCCACAACAAGCGAAAGGAAGTGCCAGATAACGAATACGCCAGAACCATACCGTGTAATACGGTCAATCTTTCTGCACCTTTTCATTGGCTCGCATTAGGTCTGCATGATTTCGTGCGAATGCCCCTCATCAGTGCTTTCTATGGCATCTGTTTTATGGCGGCTGCGATAGGCATTGTTTTGCTCGTACAGTGGCAAGGCACACACTTGGTCGTCATGCCCAGTTTGATTGTTTACATGTTAATCGGTCCATTTCTCGCGCTCGGCTTGTATGATGCCAGTTGGGAGAGAGAGCGCGGACACAAAGCAAGCTTGTTCCATTCAATGAAAGCGATCGGTCGTAACTCAACATCTCAATGGGCATTCGCCGTGTTACTCGCTGTGTGTATGATATTTTGGATGCGCATTGCCGCTCTACTTCATGCGCTTTACCCTTCTGTTCAAGGGGCATCTTTAAGTGAGTTCCTCCCCTTCCTTGTCATCGGCTCTCTAGTTGGCTTTGTTTTGGCTTGTGTGGTGTTTAGCATTTCAGCCTTTTCTATTCCGCTCATGATGGAGCGTCGCGTAGACATGATGACCGCTGTATTTACTAGCTTTAATGCGGTGAAATCCAACATTCCAGCGATGATTGTTTGGGCGGCGATCATCTGCGGCGGTATTCTTATCGGCTTTGCAACGTACGGGATCGGAATGTTGTTTACCATGCCAATTCTAGGCTACGGTACATGGCACGCTTACCATGCCACCATCAAGAAAAAACACACTCCGTAATTAACTGATGCTATGATCTGGCCCTCGCGAATGCGGGGGCTTTTTTATTTGATTTATCGAGGTGAGTTGTGGATATAGAACTAAGCTATAAAGCCAAACAAGTGATGGCGGACTGCATCGCGATGGCAGAGCAAGCTTTCAAACGTTCTTTCCCTATTCCAACGATCACCTTCAACGTCCGCGGGAAAGCGGCAGGAAAAGCCTACCTTCAATTGAATCAAGTGCGCCTAAATCCCATTTTATTTCGTGAAAACACCCAAGCATTCTTAGATGAAGTTATTCCTCATGAGGTAGCGCACCTGATTACTTATCAGGTTTACGGGCGAGTTAGGCCTCATGGCAAAGAATGGAAAGGCGTCATGGAAGCCGTATTTAACGTACCAGCCAAAACCACTCACAGCTTTGAAGTAAAATCCGTTCAAGGTAAAACCTTTGAGTATCGTTGTGGTTGTATGGCCTACCCTCTATCGATTCGCCGTCATAATAAAGTGCTGCGCAAAGAGGCGACGTACTCTTGTCAAAAATGCCGCCAACCACTTAACTTCACGGGCGTTCAATTATCGTAATCTATATCTCATAGTGTTACTTGCGTTCCCAAAATAAAGATCGAGTTTATCAAAACCTTCCCCTCGCCACTTATTGTTAACTTACTCATCACTAAAGCTATTTTATGCGTGTTATCATGAATAAAGTCATACTTTATAAAGACTTTAATCATGAAATACCTATTCTCTTTGTTACTTATCGCGCTTTCTAGCACTGCGGTTGCCGCGCCACCAAGCTCATTCTCTGCCGCCAAACGTGAGGCGGTAAAAATTTATCAAGACCATCCAACGAGCTTTTACTGTGGCTGCAACATTCAATGGCAAGGCAAAAAAGGCTCCCCAGATTTAGCCTCTTGCGGTTACCAAGTCCGTAAACAGGAAAAGCGGGCCGCACGAATCGAATGGGAGCATGTGGTACCTGCGTGGCAATTTGGCCACCAGCGTCAATGCTGGCAAGATGGCGGACGTAAAAACTGCAAGAAAAAAGACAAAACCTTTCGCTTGATGGAAGCAGACCTGCACAACCTAACCCCTGCTATTGGTGAAGTAAACGGTGACCGTTCGAACTACAACTTTAGCCAATGGAACGGTATCGATGGCGTGAGTTATGGTCGCTGTGAGATGCAAGTGAACTTTAAGCAGCGTAAAGTCATGCCACCAGACCGTGCTCGAGGTTCGATTGCTCGTACCTACCTATACATGAGCAAAGAGTACGGCTTTAAATTATCAAAGCAGCAAACGCAGTTGATGAGTGCTTGGAACAAAACCTACCCAGTCGATAAATGGGAATGTGAGCGTGACGAGCGCATTGCCAAAGTACAAGGCAATCATAACCCATTTGTTCAAAAAGCCTGTCGCGCACTCTAGTGCTCCTCTACCTTGAAGCGTTTCAATAACTGATATTGAAACGCTTCTTGCCCCTTGTTTTTTCGGTTTAAAGCATCCATGTTAGGGTTTAAGTTTATTCTCTTGCTGGAAATCTCATGCGTATCCCTCGAATTTATCATCCAGAAACCATTCATCAACTTGGCTCACTTGCTTTAAGTGACGACGCAGCAGGTCATATCGGCCGTGTTCTGCGCATGAAAGAAGGCCAAGACGTTCTCCTATTTGACGGCAGCGGCGCAGAATTCCCAGCGGTTATCAGTGAAGTCAGCAAAAAGACGGTTTTGGTTAACATTACTGAGCGTGTAGAAAACAGTATTGAATCCCCTTTAGACCTGCACCTTGGTCAAGTTATTTCACGTGGCGATAAGATGGAGTTCACTATCCAAAAGTCAGTGGAACTTGGTGTCAATACCATCACACCTCTGATTTCCGAGCGTTGTGGCGTCAAGCTTGACCAAAAGCGCTTTGAGAAAAAACTCGCGCAATGGCAAAAAATCGCCATCAGTGCCTGTGAGCAGTGTGGACGCAATGTCGTTCCAGAAATTCGTCCAATTATGAGCTTGGAAGAGTGGTGTAAAGAAGAGTACGATGGCTTAAAGCTCAATCTTCATCCTCGTGCTAACTACTCAATCAACACACTGCCAACACCTGTTGAGAAAGTGCGCCTACTGATCGGCCCTGAAGGCGGTTTATCGTCTGAAGAAATCGAGATGACTCGAGAATATCAATTTGAAGAAACGCTACTCGGCCCTCGCGTTCTGCGCACCGAAACAGCGGCTCTGACAGCAATTACAGCCTTACAAGTTCGTTTCGGCGATCTTGGTTAAACGGAGAAAAATAATGATCAAACTCGGCATTGTGATGGACCCAATTTCGTCCATTAACATCAAAAAAGACTCTAGCTTTGCCATGATGCTTGAAGCGCAACGACGCGGCTATGAAATCCACTACATGGAAATGAATGATCTGCATCTCGATCAAGGCGTTGCTATTGCAGATACTAAAGTGGTGGAACTAAAAGAAGATCCAAACGGTTGGTACGAGTTCAAATCAGAGCAAACGATCGAACTGTCTGAGCTAGACGCTGTACTAATGCGTAAAGATCCTCCGTTTGACACAGAATACATCTACGCGACTTACATCCTTGAGCGTGCAGAAGAACAAGGTGCACTGATCGTTAACAAACCTCAAAGTCTACGTGATTGTAATGAAAAACTGTTTACAGCGTGGTTCCCTGAGCTGACACCAACGACAATCGTGACGCGAAAAGCAGAGAAAATTAAAGAGTTTCGTGAAAAACATGGTGATGTCATCCTAAAACCGCTTGATGGTATGGGCGGCGCATCTATCTTCCGCGTAAAAGAAAACGACCCTAACGTCTCTGTAATCATCGAGACACTTACCAACCACGGTCAAAACTACGCAATGGCGCAAACCTTCGTGCCAGATATCAGCAACGGTGACAAACGTATCTTAGTCGTAGATGGTGAACCAATGCCTTACTGTCTAGCTCGTATTCCTGCAAAAGGTGAAACGCGCGGTAACCTTGCAGCTGGTGGCACAGGTGAGGCTCGACCACTAAGCGAGACCGATATTAAGATTGCTCAAACTGTGGCTCCTACACTGAAAGAAAAAGGCCTTATCTTTGTTGGCCTTGACGTAATTGGCGATAAGCTAACGGAAATCAACGTCACCAGCCCAACCTGTATTCGCGAAATTGAAGCGGCTTTTGACATCTCAATCACTGGCAAACTGATGGATGCGATTGAGCGTCGAGTAAAAGGCGAATAACTCAAACTGTATTACAGTTAATAGAGAGCGTAGTACATTAACTTAAGCAAACTCATGCACATACCTAGATGGTAAACTGTATGATGTTTGCTTAAGGGCATTTACGAGAGTTAAGGGTCAATATGAGTATGAATCTCACAAATCACTTTTTAGTTGCCATGCCTGGGATGAAAGATCCGTACTTTCAAAACAGCGTGATCTACGTTTGTGAGCACAACGAAGACGGCGCTATGGGGTTGATGATCAATGCTCCTGTTGATATCACCGTCGGCAACATGCTCAAGCAGGTGGAAGTTCAGCCAGTACACCCGCGCCTATTTGAAGCCAGCCTAGATAGACCAGTCTACAATGGCGGCCCAATCTCGGAAGATCGTGGTTTTATTCTGCATAAACCTAAAGATTACTACGAGTCCAGCGTCCAAATGACTGATGATCTCGCTGTAACCACTTCACGTGATATTCTTTCGGTGTTAGGAACAGAAGCAGAACCAAGTGATTACTTAGTGGCACTTGGCTACTCAGGTTGGAGTGCAGGCCAATTAGAAAATGAGCTGGTCGAAAACTCTTGGCTCACCATTGAAGCGACGCCTGAAATTATCTTTAATACACCAATCAACGAGCGTTGGAAGAAAGCGGTCGAAAAGCTGGGCATCGACCCAAGTCATCTTTCAGCAGACTCTGGACATGCTTAGTCCGAAATACAGTTACATTAGATAGAGACACCTTATGTCACGCACAATTATGGCTTTTGACTTTGGAACCAAAAGCATTGGTAGCGCTATTGGCCAAGAAATTACTGGTACGGCTTCCCCATTAAAAGCCTTTAAAGCCAATGACGGTATTCCAAATTGGGACGATATCGAAAAGCAAATCAAAGAGTGGCAGCCAGATTTGCTAGTGGTCGGTTTACCAACTGATCTTCATGGCAAAGACCTTGGGACCATAACCCCTCGTGCACGAAAATTTGCTAAGCGTCTGCAAGGCCGATACGGCTTACCTGTTGAACTGCATGATGAGCGATTATCTACAGCAGAAGCTCGTGCGGAGTTGTTCAGCATGGGCGGCTACAAAGCCCTATCGAAAGGGAATGTGGACTGCCAGTCAGCGGTGGTGATTCTAGAAAGCTGGTTTGAAGCCCTCTGGGGTGAATAAAACACAATACTCAAAACAAGAAAAGGTTGGCAAGTGCCAACCTTTTTTCGTCTAAACACGCTTAATCCATATCGATCTTAACGTTAGCAAGACTGCCCGTAGAGAATGCTTCGCCACGCTGTGTTTTCAACATCAAGCGCAAATCATTCGCCGAATCGGCACTGTGCAGCGCGTCCTCTTCGCTGATCTTACCTTGCATCACCAACTTATAAAGAGATTGATCGAACGTCAGCATACCAAACTCATTTGAGCGAGCCATGGTTGACTTCAACTCATGCAAATCTCCGCGACGGATCAAATCCGACACACGTGGGCTATTTAGCAAGATCTCAAACACACCATGACGCCCCTGCCCATTTTTATCTCGGATCAGCTGCTGACCAACCACGCCTTTTAGGTTCATCGACAAGTCGAACAAGAATTGTTCTTTTTGATCTTTCGGTACCAAGTGAAGAATGCGCTCTAAAGCTTGGTTGGCATTGTTGGCGTGCAACGTTGCCATACACAAATGGCCCGTTTCGGCGAAGGTCATCGCGTATTCCATTGTTTCACGGCTACGGATCTCGCCAATCAAAATCATATCTGGCGCTTGACGCAGCGAGTTTTTAAGCGCAACTTCATAGCTTTCCGTATCTAACCCGACTTCGCGTTGAGTCACGATACAGCGCTTATGCTCATGCACGAATTCGATCGGATCTTCGACCGTCAAAATGTGCCCCGTCTTGTTGCTGTTTCGATAGCCCGTCATTGCCGCCATTGTGGTGGACTTACCTGACCCAGTAGCACCAACCACCAGCACCAAACCACGCTTGGCTATCGCTAAATCTTGCAACACTAACGGTAACTTTAATTGCTCAAAGGTGGGAATATTGGTTTCAATACGACGAATCACCGCACCCGGTAATTCCCGTTGAAAAAAAGCACTAACACGGAAGCGGCCACAATCTCTCACAATGGCAAAATTCGATTCACGACTTTTACGAAATTCCTGACGCCGATCTGGCTCCATAGCACTGTCGAGTAATGCCGCCACATCACTCTCGGTGAGTTTTTCACCTTGAGGTCGCAATTCGCCATCCACGCGAAACAAAATTGGCGCACCAACCGTGATGTACAGATCCGACGCTTTCAGCGCCAGCATACCTTCGAGAAATTTATTTAGATCCATCTTCCGTGTTCACCTACGTATTACGAGAATTGCTGCACTTCTAACCCGATCTTACTATCGACCTCTTCACGAGCGACCATACCTTGTGCCATTAACTGACGAGCATTTTGCTCCATGGTTTGCATGCCGTGAGCCGCACCAGTTTGAATGATCGAATACATCTGCGCGACTTTGTCTTCGCGGATCAAGTTACGAATCGCAGGCGTTGCCATCATGATTTCATGGCATGCAATACGGCCACCACCATTACGTTTCAATAACTTTTGCGCGATAACCGAACGAAGAGATTCAGAAAGCATCGAGCGCACCATGTCTTTATCACTGCCAGGGAACACATCGATAATACGGTCAATGGTTTTTGCCGCTGAGCTAGTGTGTAACGTGCCGAACACTAAGTGCCCCGTTTCCGCCGCCGTTAACGCAAGGCTGATGGTTTCTTTGTCACGCATCTCACCAACCAGAATGACATCCGGGTCTTCACGCAATGCGCTGCGCAGTGCGTTTTGAAAACTATGCGTATCACGGTGTACTTCACGCTGGTTGATCAAACATTTATTGTTGTTGTGAACAAATTCAATCGGATCTTCAATTGTGAGTACGTGCTTGTTGTGATTACGATTAATGTAGTCAACAATGGCTGCTAAGGTCGTCGATTTACCAGAACCTGTTGGGCCAGTAACCAGAACTAAGCCTTTTTCAGCGTTCGCAATTTTTTTGAAGATCTCGGGAGCTTCCAGCTCTTCCAAAGTTGGAATGCTACTTGGAATGGTACGGAATACTGCCGCACAGCCACGAGATTGGTTGAAAGCGTTGACACGGAAACGACCAACGTTATGCAACTCAAAAGAGAAGTCGACTTCGAGTTTTTCTTCGAACTCACTGCGTTGGGCATCGTTCATGATTTCGAAAACCAAACGATGCACTTCTTGGTGTGTAAACGCTGGAATGCCTAGTTTTCTCACATCCCCATCAATACGAACCATTGGTGGGACACCTGCAGAAAGATGTAGATCTGAGGCATTATGTTTTACACTAAAATCCAGTAACTCAGTGATATCCATTTAAAATCCTTAAGTCTAAAGTACAGCTATGAGTAGTATTCAACAAAATATTGAACATATCACCTCTCAAATTCGATATGACGAACAAAAATGTGGTCGAACTCCAGAGTCAGTGCAACTTCTAGCGGTAAGCAAAACTAAACCTGTCGAGGCAATTCTCGAAGCCTACCAAGCGGGACAAAGCGCCTTTGGTGAAAACTACGTCCAAGAGGGCGTCAGTAAAGTTCAGCACTTTGCCGAGCATTATCCAGATAATCGAATCGAATGGCACTTCATTGGCCCGATTCAGTCGAATAAATCGCGACTTGTTGCCGAACATTTCGATTGGGTTCACACCATCGATCGAACCAAGATTGCTCAACGCCTGAATGATCAACGTCCAAGCGAACTTAAACCGCTACAAGTTCTGATTCAGGTTAACACCAGTGGTGAAGCATCTAAGTCTGGTGTCACCGAGGCGGAAGTATTCGAGCTGGCGGAGTTGATTTCTCGCCTACCCAACCTCACTTTAAGAGGGTTGATGTCGATTCCTGCCAACGTGTCTGACTACGAATCACAACTTCATGAGTTTCAGAAGTTGGCCACATTGAAGCAAACACTCGAAGCTCAGTTCCCAGAAATCGATACATTATCAATGGGAATGAGTGGTGATATGACCGCTGCAATCGAAGCTGGTAGTACAATGGTTCGTATTGGAACCGCTATTTTCGGCGCGCGAGACTACAGCTAAATCAACAAAACGCTCACTAGCGACATAAATTCGTCGTTAAATTAAAGAGTAAATCGCGTAATCATCTTACTCGCCAATAGGAGCAGTAAGTAACAGCGGCGCCATTATACACCTGAGCGCACAACAAACTCTAAATATCATGATGGAAATCAGACAAATGGAACATAAAAAAATCGCCTTCATTGGTGCTGGCAACATGGTGAGAGCCATTGTTTCTGGCTTGGTTGCTAACGGATACCCAGCGCAAAACATTACCGCGACAGCTCCTTCAGAGGCTCGCCGTCTTCCGCTAGAACAAGATTTTGGCATCCGTACCACCAGCGATAACATCCAAGCGGCGACAGAAGCGGATGTGGTGGTATTGTCTGTGAAACCGCAAATGATGGCGGATGTTTGTAAACCACTGCAAGCGATCGATTTCACTAATAAACTGGTGATTTCTATTGCCGCTGGCATCAACTGTTCACGATTGGATGGTATGCTAGACACCAAATTGAACTTGGTTCGTGTTATGCCAAATACGCCATCACAACTTGGGTTGGGCATGAGTGGTTTATTCGCACCAGCCCATGTAACTGAGCAAGACAAAGCTTTTGCCGCAGAGTTAATGGAAGCGGTCGGTAAAGTATGTTGGGTTGACCAAGAGTCTGGTATCAATAATGTGATTGCAGCAGCGGGCAGTGCTCCGGCATACTTCTTCCTGTTTATGGAAGCGATGCAAGCAGAAGCGATTGCTCAAGGCTTTGATAAAGACACCGCTCGACTATTGGTTCAACAAGCTGCATTGGGCGCGGCCAGTATGGTGGTTAGCAACCCAGAAACTGAGCTATCTACCCTGCGTGAGAACGTGACATCGAAAGGTGGGACAACGGCAGAAGCACTGCGTACATTCAACGAACATCAACTTTCAGATATTGTTGCTAAAGCCATGCAAGCTGCTGTGGCTCGCGCGGAAGAAATGGAAAAACTGTTTTAATTATTTGGATGAACTCCGTTTAGTATCATCCATCACTTGTTAAGGGTACCTTATGAATTCAATGAGTTTTCTCATCTCAACCCTATTTGACCTGTACATCATGGTCGTAATTTTGCGAATTTGGTTGCAAGCTGCACGCGCAGACTTCTACAACCCATTCTCGCAATTCATAGTAAAAGCGACTCAGCCAGTCATTGGTCCACTGCGCCGCATTATCCCTTCCGTGGGGAATATTGACCTAGCAACCGTGTTGTTTGCCTACGTGTTGTGTGTGCTTAAATTTGTCGTTCTGATCCTGATAGCTTCGAACGGTTCCGTCTCTTTCAGCGCTGATTTCTTGTTCTTGGGCTTGTTATCATTAATCAAAGCCGCTGGAGGTCTGCTGTTCTGGGTACTATTGATCCGTGCAATTTTGAGCTGGGTAAGCCAAGGTCGCAGCCCTATCGAGTACGTATTCCATCAATTAACCGAGCCAATGTGCGCACCAATCCGTCGTATTATTCCGGCTATTGGTGGTCTTGATTTGAGCGTACTAGTGCTGTTTATCGGCTTGCAGTTCGCGAACTTCTTGATGGGTGATATCATTGGTCCAATTTGGTTCCAGTTATAATGTCAGCCGCAGTTTGGCAAGATGGCGAGGACATCATCCTAAAGCTCTATATTCAACCTAAAGCAAGCCGCGATAAAATTGTTGGCTTGCATGGTGAAGAGCTCAAAATCGCCATTACTGCTCCACCTGTCGATGGCAAAGCTAATGCGCACCTAACTAAGTTCTTAGCCAAGCAGTTTAAAATCGCTAAGGGTTTGGTTCACATAGAAAAAGGTGAATTAGGACGGCACAAACAAATTCGGATAGAATCACCTACCCAGATACCGACAGAAATTAAAGCCATCTTATGATGGCTTTTTATTTACAATTTTGTACCACACTTACTAGTACCAATGACTGAGTTCGCATTTTTACCCCGTGACCAAGGTAAAATTGCGGCTATGGTTGTTTTATAACAAGTGCTTTGAGGAAGTAACAATGAGCAAATGGATTACCGCATTACTGATCAGCCTATTGTCGTTACCAAGCTTCGCCGATCAGTTTAAAAATATGAAAGATATCGAAGTACACTATGTCGCGTTTAACTCGACATTCTTAACACCGAAAGTCGCACGTAGCTACGATATCAAGCGTAATGGATACCTCGCTGTGGTTAATATTAGCGTGCTAGATAGAGCTTCATTGGGTAAACCTGCATTAGAAGCAAAAATTGCTGGACGCGCGAAAAACCTCATCGGCCAAACTCAGACCTTGTCCTTTCGTGAAGTCAAAGAAGGCAATGCGATATACTATTTAGCCGAACTACCAATTACCCACGAAGAAACTTTTACTTTCGATATTGACGTAAAAGCTGGAAACAAAGGCTCAGGTAAGCTTAAATTCACCCAGAAGTTTTATGTTGAAGAGTAATTGGGTTGTGATGATCCAAAAGCTTTTGGATCTAAGCAGGCTAAAAACCACTTATTAGTTAAAGAATATCTAGAGGAGAACGATTTGTTCTCCTCTATCACTATTAAAAGAGATTCCCATGAAAAAAATTGTGCTAGCAACCGGTAACCAAGGCAAAGTTCGTGAAATGGCAGATTTATTGTCTGACTTCGGTTTTGAAGTATTAGCGCAAAGTGAATTCAATGTATCGGAAGTAGCAGAAACGGGTACAACCTTCATTGAAAACGCGATCATCAAAGCTCGCCATGCCGCACAAGAAACAGGGCTTCCTGCGATTGCAGATGACTCTGGCTTAGAAGTCGATTTCTTAAAAGGCGCTCCGGGCATTTACTCTGCACGTTACGCAGGCGAGAACGCATCTGATCAAGAGAATCTAGAAAAATTGCTAGCGGCAATGGAAGGCGTACCAGAAGCAGAACGTACAGCACGTTTCCACTGCGTATTAGTCCTCATGCGCCACGAGAACGACCCAACACCTATCGTCTGCCACGGAAAATGGGAAGGCCGCATTCTAACTGAAGCACACGGTGAAAATGGCTTTGGCTACGACCCAATCTTCTTTGTTCCTGAAAGCAACTGTGCGTCAGCCGAACTTGAACCTGCACGTAAAAAACAACTGTCTCACCGCGGTAAAGCGCTCAAGTCGTTGTTTGCTCAACTGTCTGAGCAAGTGTCTCAGTAATCACGAGCGAATTAGACCATGTTAACGCCCCCAGCACTCAGCTTGTATGTACACATCCCTTGGTGTGTACAAAAGTGCCCGTATTGCGACTTTAACTCTCACGCGCTCAAAACCGAGATTCCAGAAGAAGAGTACATCAGTGCTCTTCTAGAAGATTTAGATACTGACATTCAGAAATACCGCCTTAACGAAGTGCCACGTCCACTGCATTCAATCTTCATTGGTGGTGGTACGCCGAGTTTGATTTCGGCAGAAGGCATCGAGCGTCTACTTAAGGGCATTGAAGCGCGTATTCCGTTTAAGCCAGAAATTGAGATCACCATGGAAGCTAACCCAGGCACCATCGAAGCAGAGCGTTTTGTTGGCTACCGCAAAGCTGGTGTAACGCGTATCTCTATCGGCGTGCAAAGCTTTGAGCAACAGAAGCTTGAGCGTTTGGGGCGCATTCACGGCCAAGACGAAGCCGTCAATGCTGCTAAGCTGGCGCACCAAATCGGTTTGAACAGCTTTAACCTCGATCTCATGCACGGCTTACCAGATCAAAGCATCGAACAAGCCTTGGCAGATTTGGACAAAGCTATTGAGTTGGCACCGCCGCACCTGTCTTGGTATCAGCTGACCATCGAACCAAACACCATGTTCTACTACAAGCCACCAACGCTACCTGACGATGATGACTTGTGGGATATTTTCGAGCTCGGACACCAAAAACTTTCAGCCGCGGGTTATGTGCAATATGAAATCTCGGGTTACAGCAAGCCGGGCTATCAGTGTCAGCACAACCTCAACTACTGGCGCTTTGGCGATTACCTTGGTATTGGTTGTGGCTCTCATGGCAAACTCAGTTTTACCGACGGGCGTATTATTCGAACGACAAAGGTAAAACACCCGCGTGGCTATTTAGCGGCTTATCAAAATATGGTCAAACCTTATCTGCATACAGAACATGTCGTCGCGGATGAAGACCGTCCATTCGAGTTCTTTATGAACCGATTCCGCTTAATGGAAGCATGCCCGAAGCAAGATTACGTGGACACCACAGGCTTGCCGCTCAGTACGATTCAAGAAACTATTGATTGGGCGTTAGAAATGGGCTACTTGAGTGAAACCGCCACTCATTGGCAAATTACTGAAAAAGGGAAACTCTTCCTTAATGACTTGCTCGAAGCCTTTATGGCCGAAGAAAGCGAAGAGTAACGCAGCCCAAAAACAAAAAAGCCTCTCAATTGAGAGGCTTTTTATATAGAACATTCAACATTAGAAAATCGAACGGCCAATTCGCTCCGATAGCAATTCAAGCGCCTTAGTACCAGCAAGGGAGTTACCTGAAGGGTCAAGCTCTGGAGACCATACTGCAATGGTCATTTCGCCAGGTACTACCGCGATAATGCCACCACCGACACCAGACTTACCAGGCATGCCAACACGATAAGCAAATTCGCCCGCGCCATCATACAGGCCACACGTTGCTAACAGTGCATTAAGTTGTTTGGTTTGCACGGGAGAAACAACGGGCTTACCCGTTTGTACCGATGTGCCCTTATTTGCCAAATAGCTAAACGTTTTAGCCAAGTCGACACAGCTCATCTTCAGTGCACAAGCGTGGAAGTAGTTTTGCAGCACTGGAATTACTTCATTTTCGAAGTTACCAAACGAGCGCATGAGATATGCAATCGCCGCATTCCGATCACCATGCATCATTTCGGATGCCGCGACGACTTTGTCATACACAATATGAGTATCACCAGAAAGCTGACGTACAAATTCCAATAGGCGCTGACGAGGTGCAGATAAGCGAGTTTGCAACAGATCCGCCACAACTATCGCTCCAGCATTAATAAAAGGATTGCGAGGAATACCTTGCTCCATTTCTAGCTGGATTAGCGAATTAAATGCCTGCCCCGAAGGCTCTTTTCCCACTCGAGACCAAATTTCTTCTTGCTTGTACAAGCACATCGCTAACGTCAAGCTCAATGCTTTTGAAATAGATTGGATAGAGAAAGGCTCATCGGCATCGCCCGCCTTAATAACCTCACCTTCGTTGGTGTATACCGCAATACCTAACTTGTTGCTGGGTACTTTTGCCAGAGCAGGAATGTAATCAGCCACTTTGCCTTGGCCGATTAAAGGGCGCACTTCCGCCAAAATATCTGTCAAAATTTCCACTGTCGGTTTCATTCTCTACCTTCTATTTACAAGAGAACTCGTTGAGCTCAGAGGTAAAAAAAAGCCAACGTGTCGTTGGCTTTTCCATAGGGTTCGTTCGACTCAAGTCGATTATGGTTTTACTGCCACAATAATATTGCGGTTGATAGATTGATCAACACGGTGAAGATAACCGATGTAAGGCTCTTCTGAAAGTACCTTCCAACCTTGCTCTTCAAATAATGCCGCGACGTCTTTCCATTTCAATGTAAATTCATTGAAAGACAACACCACTGAACCTTGTTTTTTCAGTACCACTTTCCATGCAGGCAGAGCCTCTTTTAAAAGCTCTAGTGGGCTCCGGTTCAGTTTGCTGTCCTTGGCATTTTTGCTGCCGTGCTGCACACCATAAGGCAGATCAGACACCATCACATCAACTGAGTTCTTTTTCACGACTTGATCAGCGATACGTGTATCAGCCGAATACAGCTTCATAAACTGAAGATTGCCTTGGTTGTAATCTTCTTTATTTGCTGCAGCTTCAACCACGAAACCATCCGCCACTTTCTTGCCACCCGCAGTGCGCTTTTCTTTGCTCACTTTGTGCTTAAAGCGACCATTCTTCATGAACTTAACGATAAAGGTCTGGATCTCTTGCACCCACTTGGCATTGATCTCTACCCCCACCACGTTCAAACCATGGATCAAGCCTTCAAACAAGGTTGTACCTTTACCACACATTGGATCCATTAAGGTCAGCTGCTCACTTCCCGTATTGGACGCACTAATGCCGATATTCACCATCAAGCGAGTAAACTGCTCGTTTGTTTTCCCGGTATAACGCAGAATCTGACTCATGCTTTCCGGGAAAGTATTGAACGCTGGCGCTTGAATTGGTCGAAGTAAACCATCTTCGCGCACTTCAAATAGTGCATAGTAAATCGAAGAGGCTGCGATTCTTCGCGTCTGCTCATCGCTTAGAGCTTCCTGACAAGAAAACACCAACGCTGCAGGTAAGCCAACCTCTTTACTACCAATTTCTGTCACATCCACGCCTTGTGAAGCTAAAATTGCTTTTAGCTCTGAACAGGCAATGGTCATTGCGCTATCAAAGTAAATTCGGTTATGACCCGGATTCGCTAATATCGCGTAATGGTACATCCCATGAACTCCTCTAGTTACGCGATACGCTTATATTTGATATCCCACACACCGTGACCAAGACGGTGACCACGAGCTTCAAACTTCGTTAAAGGACGGTCGTCTGGACGAGGAACGAAATCACCATCTTTAGCAATGTTTTCGAAACCTGGCGCTTGGTTCATAACTTCAATCATGTGCTCTGCGTAGTTTTCCCAGTCTGTCGCCATGTGGAAAATACCTTCATTAGGGATCAGCTTCTCACGAACCATTTCAGCAAAACCTAATTGAACGATGCGACGCTTGTGGTGACGTTTCTTGTGCCAAGGGTCTGGGAAGAACAACTGCAGTGTCGATAGGCTGCCGTTTGGAATCATATGCTCAAACACTTCCACTGCGTCATGGCACATCACACGCAGGTTAGTAACTCCCGCCTCACGCGCATCCGCAAGACAAGCACCAACACCTGGGCTGTGTACTTCGATACCAATGAAGTTCTTCTCTGGTGCATTCTTTGCCATTTCAACCAATGAAGCACCCATACCAAAACCGATCTCTAGTACAACGGGGTTGTCGTTACCAAACACTTCTTTCCAATCGAGAAGTTCAGCTTTGAAGTCAATACCCATCGTTGGCCAGCATTCATTCATCGCGCTCTCTTGACCTTTAGTCAAACGCCCTTCACGGCGCACAAAGCTGCGGATTTTGCGGATCAGCTTTCCGTCTTCGTTGTATTCGTTAGTGGTTACTTCACTCATTGATTTTGCCTGCACATTGATTAATCAAAGCGGGGATTATCCAAAGAATTTACTGAGGTGCAAGTATTTGTTGAGCTCTTGGCCTATGGCAGCCCAAAAGCAATAGCACACCTCTTTATATCCCTACTGTTTATCCGTTGTACTTCTTGCCCATTATGTGGTGCAATTTTGCACCTAACCAATAATAGAATACAGAGCAAGTCGTGACACCTTTCGCCAGTGCCATCCTAGAATGGTATGACGCATATGGAAGAAAAGATCTTCCGTGGCAACAAAATAAGACCGCATACAGTGTCTGGTTGTCTGAAATCATGCTTCAGCAAACTCAGGTCACTACGGTTATTCCGTATTACCAACGTTTCTTGGAGCGTTTTCCAACCGTTATCGATCTTGCCAATGCTGAGCAAGATGAAGTCCTGCACCTTTGGACTGGCTTAGGGTATTACGCCCGAGCCCGTAACCTTCACAAAGCAGCACAAGAGGTCGCCTCTACATACAATGGTGAGTTTCCTCTTGATATAGAGAAAATGAACGCCTTACCGGGGATTGGCCGCTCTACCGCAGCCGCCGTTTTATCGTCTGTGTATAAACAACCACATGCGATTCTTGATGGCAACGTGAAGCGCACCCTATCCCGCTGTTTCGCAGTCGAAGGATGGCCAGGACAAAAAAAGGTTGAAAACCAGCTGTGGGAAATTGCCGAAACGCATACCCCACAAACGGACGTAGATAAGTATAACCAGGCAATGATGGACATGGGCGCAATGGTCTGCACACGCAGCAAACCCAAATGTAGCCTCTGCCCTGTTGCGGATCTGTGTGTGGCAAAACAACAAGGCAATGTGCTCGACTACCCGGGTAAAAAACCGAAAAAAGACAAGCCAATCAAGCAAACTCGTTTTGTAATGCTTCACCACAACACCGAAAATGGTCATGAAGTGTGGTTAGAACAAAGACCACAAACAGGCATTTGGGGTGGCTTATTTTGCTTCCCACAAACCGAACATGTGGATGTAGAAAGCGACATTGAATTGCTACTGGATCAACGTGGCATTCAAGCCAGCAATATCAAGCAGCAGCAAACACTGATTACCTTTCGCCATACCTTTAGCCATTACCACCTCGATATCACGCCAATTTTGATTGATTTATCAAAGCAACCGGACGTGATAATGGAAGGCAACAAAGGTCTTTGGTATAACTTATCTAAACCTGAAGAAGTCGGTTTAGCCGCGCCAGTAAAACTATTGCTGGAAGCGCTACCCCACGAACTTCGTTAATTGAATACAAGGAGTCATTATGAGCCGCACTGTATTTTGTGCTCGACTAAAAAAAGAAGGCGAAGGTCTAGACTTTCAACTTTACCCTGGTGAACTAGGTAAACGTATTTTCGACAACATCTCGAAAGAAGCGTGGGCTCAGTGGCAACACAAACAAACCATGTTGATCAACGAAAAGAAACTCAACATGATGGATCCAGAGCACCGAAAACTGATCGAAACAGAAATGGTAAACTTCCTCTTTGAAGGAAAAGACGTTCATATCGAAGGTTACACACCGCCGAGCGAATAAAGTCGCTTGAGTTAAAACAATGACATCACAACCACTTGTGGTGTCATTTTTCTATTACCTTCAATAGCCCTGATACTTATGAAAAAAATTGTCTTTATTGCTGCCGCACTTTTAATGGCTGGCTGTAGCCGTGAATTCGTCGAAAAGATTTATGACGTCAACTACGAGCCCACAAACCGTTTTGCCAATAACTTAGCTGAGCTACCTGGACAATTTGAAAAAGATACCGCCGCGTTAGATGCCCTGATCAATAGTTTCTCTGGTAATATTCAAAAGCGCTGGGGTAAAAAAGAAATTAAGTACGCAGGCAAAAGTAATTACGTCAAATATATCGATAACTACCTTAGCCGTGCCGAGGTCGACTTTCGCAAAGGCGTGATCACGATTGAAACCGTATCACCTACCGAGCCCCAAAAGCACCTCAAAGAGGCGATTGTCACTACCTTACTCACGCCAGACGATCCAGCTCACGTCGACTTGTTCTCCTCAAAAGGAATCACGTTAGAAGGGCAACCATTTCTGTATAAACAAGTTGTCGATCAAGACAATAAGCCAATTCAGTGGTCTTGGCGGGCAAACCGATTTGCGGAGTATCTCATCGCAAACAAGATCAAGACCAAAAACGTAGATTTCAAGAAAGCGTATTACGTCGAAATCCCCATGGTTGAAGACCATTTTTCAACACGCAGCTACCAATACGCCGATATCGTGCGCCGAGCTTCCAAGAAATACGATATTCCAGAAGATTTGATATACGCCATTATTAAAACCGAGAGCAGCTTCAACCCGTACGCAGTAAGTTGGGCAAATGCGTATGGCTTAATGCAAGTTGTACCTAAAACCGCCGGTCGAGACGTATTCAAGCTCGTGAAAAAGCGCTCAGGCCAGCCAAGCCCGGAATATTTGTTTAATCCAGAAAACAACATCGATACCGGTACTGCGTATTTCTACATCTTAAAAAATCGTTATTTAAGAGAAGTCCATCACCCAACCTCTCTCGAGTACAGTATGATTTCCGCTTACAATGGTGGTACTGGAGGTGTTTTAAACACATTCCATCGCAGCGATCGCAAACGCGCAATGCAAGATCTTAATTCGTTGCAACCCAACCAAGTTTATTGGGCACTAACTAAGAAACACCCGAACGCAGAAGCACGTCGTTACCTAGAAAAAGTTACAAATTTCAAAAAGGAATTTAACTCAAAGCAAACTTTGTAGTGACAGTTGAATAAAAAGCGTTCGAACAAGCACTTTTTTGAAATTATTTAAAAAAAGTGGTTGACGCAAAGCGGGAAAATCCGTTTAATAGCGCCCCGTCGCCCGGATAGCTCAGTCGGTAGAGCAGAGGATTGAAAATCCTCGTGTCGGTGGTTCGATTCCGCCTCCGGGCACCACAATTTGATTTGTTGGTGTCTTAACGAAATGTTATAACACGGACAAAAGCACAAAGAATAAAGTGTGCCGACTTAGCTCAGTAGGTAGAGCAACTGACTTGTAATCAGTAGGTCACCAGTTCGATTCCGGTAGTCGGCACCATTCTTTTGCCTCGATAGCTCAGTCGGTAGAGCAGAGGATTGAAAATCCTCGTGTCGGTGGTTCGATTCCGCCTCGAGGCACCATATTTGGTGCGCTTGCTTAATTTAAACCATTGGCAAGACACAAAACAGAATAGTTCCTCCTTAGCTCAGTTGGTAGAGCGACGGACTGTTAATCCGCAGGTCACTGGTTCGAGTCCAGTAGGAGGAGCCAACTTCAAGAATTTCATATAAATGAGATTCTTAAAACGAAGAGTTCATCTCTTCTAAAAAGAATAAAGTGTGCCGACTTAGCTCAGTAGGTAGAGCAACTGACTTGTAATCAGTAGGTCACCAGTTCGATTCCGGTAGTCGGCACCATTCTTTTGCCTCGATAGCTCAGTCGGTAGAGCAGAGGATTGAAAATCCTCGTGTCGGTGGTTCGATTCCGCCTCGAGGCACCATTATTTGGTGTCATTGCTAAACACGATACACGAATAATTCCTCCTTAGCTCAGTTGGTAGAGCGACGGACTGTTAATCCGCAGGTCACTGGTTCGAGTCCAGTAGGAGGAGCCATTTTTAAAAAGCCGCATCTTTTGATGCGGCTTTTTGGCGTCTGCCCTACGTTCATTTCATTCCCCCAGTTTCTCTGTTTCTCTGTTTCTCTGTTTCTCTGTTTCTCTGTTTCTCTGTTTCTCTGTTTCTCTGTTTCTCTGTTTCTCTGTTTCTCTGTTTCTAGCATCGCAAAATATTAAGCCCAGTCTCTAAAAAACACTTATTTTACGCTAAAAATTTAATCCTCATCATAATTTCAATACGCACTAGTATGCGCTCATATTCATCTTCACTAAGATGCCCGAGTTATTACATTTCTTCTTTTAACTATGCCTTGCATAGTGATGACACTTTATTTGTGAGCCAAATATGAAACTAAAAACTCAAGCCTATTTATTATCTGCGATCATATTGCTAGCACTCCTAGCACTGACCGCAACGGGCTTATGGACACTTCGCGTCGCAAGTAACCTTGATAACAAAGCTCGGGTTACTGAGCTATTCAAAAGTGCGTACAGCATTCTTACCGAAGTAGAAAAAATGGCTATCGAAGGCAAAATGCCAGAGGACGAAGCGAAATCATTAGCCACTCGCCTACTCCGTAATAATATCTACAAAGACAACGAATACGTTTATGTCGCAGATGAGAACATGATTTTTGTTGCAGCTCCGCTTGACCCTCAATTACATGGAACAAGCTTTCACGACTTTCGTGATGGAGATGGCAACAGCGTCGGCCAACTTATCTTAGATGTTTTGGGGCGCAAAACAGGTCAAATCGTCGAATATACTTGGAGTCAAAAGCAGGCCGACGGAAGCATTGAAGAAAAACACTCTATTGCCGAGAAAACACCACATTGGGGCTGGGTTGTAGGTACAGGGATCGGCTTTAATGAGGTGAATGCTCGCTTCTGGGCTACCGCTCAATGGCAGCTTGTACTGTGTTTAGTTATCGCGGGGAGTATTCTCGGTGGCCTGATAATCTCGATTCGCAAGATGCTCAATCTACTCGGTGGAGAGCCAAACGATGTGCGCAAAGCCGTTCAAGCTGTCGCACAAGGCGACATTCAGACCAGTTTTGATACAGTGGCGCCGAGAGGAAGTATCTATCGTGCGGTGCAAGATATGAGTCAATCACTAGCCACCATGGTGACAAACCTTGAGAAATCCATGCACGCACTGCGCGCTGAGTTATCTGCCGTAGAATCTCGCTCAAATACGATTGCCGATCTCACCGTATCCCAGCAGCAGTCAACAGCAATGATTGCCACTGCGATGACTGAAATGGCATCTTCAGCCAACCATGTTGCCAACTCGGCAAGTGATACAGCAAACAACACAGACGAAGCCGATAAACAAAGTCAGCATACTCAGAAGCTGATTCACGGCACTGTTGAAAACATTCAAGGTTTAGCTTCTCAATTAAATACTGCAAGTAAAGCGGTCGCCGATCTAGATCAGGATGTAAATAGTATAGTGAAAGTGCTCGATGTAATTGGCGATATTGCAGAGCAAACAAACTTACTCGCACTCAATGCAGCCATTGAAGCAGCACGTGCCGGAGAGCAAGGTCGAGGCTTTGCCGTTGTTGCCGACGAGGTGCGTAACCTGGCAGGCCGAACACAAGACAGCACTAAAGAGATTCAGCATATGATCTCCAACCTGCAAGAAGGTTCCCGTAACGCTATTCACACAATGGAAGTGTGTGCAGAAACCAGTGAGGGTACAGTAACAGAGTCTAAGAATGCCTCTGAAGCTCTGCAGCAAATTGTAACGGCGTTAGAATCTATCACCGCAATGAGTCAGCAGATCGCGACCGCAGCAGCCGAACAAACTCAGGTTAGCGATGATATTGCGCTGCGCGTCAATCTTATCGAGGAAAGCGGAAGCCAGCTCAACTCTGTGGTAACGGCGAGTCAATCAAGCACTCAAAGTTTAGCTTCGCTGGCGGATGAGCTAGAAGGTTGGGTAAACAAGTTCTCTGTAAAGCACTAGGTTAAAGTCAATTGTTTAGTATAAAGCACGTTTTCAAGCGTGCTTTTTTTGTTTTTATCCATTTACTCTACTTTCAAACTCCTATCTTTCCATTAAAGAAAGCTTAGTTGATGGTGGATTTGTATCAAAAATGCATAAAAACAGCCCACTCCGAGCACATTTTCATCAAACGATATTTTATTTTAATTTTATGGTTGACCTAAGAGCCGAAAAACCGTTTAATACACCTCGTCGCCCGGATAGCTCAGTCGGTAGAGCAGAGGATTGAAAATCCTCGTGTCGGTGGTTCGATTCCGCCTCCGGGCACCACAATTTATTAATTGTTGGTGCTTAGCACGAACAATAGTTAAAGAATATAGTGTGCCGACTTAGCTCAGTAGGTAGAGCAACTGACTTGTAATCAGTAGGTCACCAGTTCGATTCCGGTAGTCGGCACCATTTATTCTTTTAAAAAGACAATTCCTCCTTAGCTCAGTTGGTAGAGCGACGGACTGTTAATCCGCAGGTCACTGGTTCGAGTCCAGTAGGAGGAGCCATTTTTCAGTTAGTAAGTCGATTACTTATTAACGAAAATGTGCCGACTTAGCTCAGTAGGTAGAGCAACTGACTTGTAATCAGTAGGTCACCAGTTCGATTCCGGTAGTCGGCACCACTTATTAAAATTTGTTCCTCCTTAGCTCAGTTGGTAGAGCGACGGACTGTTAATCCGCAGGTCACTGGTTCGAGTCCAGTAGGAGGAGCCATATTAGAAAAAGCCGTATCTCTTGATACGGCTTTTTTGCATTGGTTTAAAGTCAAACTCTTTTCCACTCATGTCACTCAGGAAAGAAAATCAGAGTTTAGATCATTACCTTGAAGGCATCGCTTAACTTAGAGTGGAATATCTGCTCACCAACAACTCTGCTTTCTATCGATAGTCCCACCATAAGCAATGTTCACCAATAAATAATAATCATAGTGGGTGGCACACATCTCCCAGATCAAAAAAGCCAGGTAAAACCCAGCTTTTTGCTTAAATCAACCAACTCAGCTTAAACCACCGAGACAAATATACTTTGTCTCCAAATATTCATCGAGCCCTTGTTTCGCACCTTCTCGGCCAACTCCTGACTCTTTCACTCCACCAAACGGGGCCACCTCAGTAGAAATAATCCCCTCATTGACACCAACCATGCCGTATTCCAGACCTTCACTGAAAGCAACAATACGCTTGAAGTTATTCGTGTAGAAGTAACAAGCCAAACCATACTCTGTGTCATTCGCCATTCCTAGAACTTGCTCATCATTCTCAAAGGTAATAATAGGTAATACAGGCCCGAATAGCTCTTGCTGAACAATCGACATATGTTGCTTGACGCTATCCAAAAGAACGGGCTCCATAAAGCGCCCAGGGCGTCTCTGCGGAGAGTTGGCAATAGAAGCCCCTTCTTGTACAGCTTGATCGATCACCGCCTCTAGGCGATGTTTAGAAGCCATCGTAATAACAGGGCCTAATGTGACACCTTTCTCTAAACCATTACCAAGCTGTAATTTGCTTAACTTCGACAATACTTTTTCAATAAAAACTTGTTTTACACCTTCATGAACATACAGCCGATTGGTACAAACACATGTTTGCCCTGCATTACGAAACTTCGAAGCGACAAGCCCTTCCGCAGCCGCATCTAAATCTGCATCTTCAAAAACAATAAAAGGTGCATTACCACCTAACTCCATCGAAACCGCTTTGACAGAGTCACTGGCTTGTTTCATCAAAATCTTCCCGACTCGCGTAGAGCCCGTAAAAGAAACTTTCTTAATCCTAGGATCAGTACTTAGTACTAGGCCAAACTCAGCTGCCTGCTCTGATACCACCACAGGAAGCAGTTCTTTTGGGATTCCTGCCTGATAAGCTAATTCAACAACAGCAATTGCAGTAAGAGGGGTAAGCTCAGAGGGTTTAATCAGCATACCACAGCCTGCCGCCAGGGCTGGTGCTGCTTTTCTTGTAATCATCGCAATAGGGAAGTTCCACGGCGTAATTGCAGCGCATACCCCTACAGGCTGGCGAATAGCAGACAGACGTCGATCTGTCGTGGGGGCTGGTATAACTTCGCCATAAGCACGTTTGGCTTCTTCTGAAAACCACTCGACAAAAGAGGCGCCATACATCACCTCCCCTTTACTCTCGGTTAATGGTTTTCCCTGCTCTAAGGTAATAATTGTGGCAATGTCTTCTGTATTATCAAGGAGTAATTGATACCACTTTTTCAAGCGACGAGAGCGCTCTTTAGCACTTAACTTTGCCCAGCGAATTTGCTCGGTTTTACACTTACCAATAATGTCATCTAATTCCTCAAGAGCACTGGGCTTTAGTCGAACTAACTCTTGCTCAGTTGCAGGGTTGATGACCACAATTCCCTCTTCGGAAGACCATTGTTTAAATACGGATTTCAAGGTTTCATTTTTTATTTGTTGCATCATCAAACTTACTCCTACGAGAACTCCTCTTAGGTTAATCTTTACTAGCAAGATCAGCAAAGAAAACAAAGTTTTCTAAAAGACATGAATGTTCGAATGACTTTATTCTCTTAACAGTCTAGACGCTCATTCTCTTCCAATGACTAAATCAGACTAGCGGTAACAAACTCCAGCAATCCATTCTCCTAGGGACTATCCAGAACACTAGAACGATGAATATGTGCGAAGTAGCAGTAGAAAACTCTTATTAGAGAGGAGCGTTAACGAAATACGCAGTGACAAGGATACAAACTACGAGCTAGCTCATGCGGATTCATCGGTCTCCAGCATTTACTATAGGCTCGAATCTGTAGAGAAATGGGCAAGATTACATTCAACTAGAATTGTGCAACTCGGTTACAGAGAAAGCTGGCACTACAGATACCAAAAGTCTTAGTCTTTCAAAAGTGGCAGCGGATCCGGGCTACGAGTAGGCCTTCTGCGGGAGTCATTCGAACGAAGGGAGAAATATACTTGCATTAACGAAAAAGCCCCAGTCTTTCGACTGGGGCTTAATATAAATGGCGGAGTGGACGGGACTCGAACCCGCGACCCCCGGCGTGACAGGCCGGTATTCTAACCAACTGAACTACCACTCCGCAGTGGTATCACTCGCTTGTAATCAGCAAGTGTCCAAAATTTAAAGCCTGGCGATGTCCTACTCTCACATGGGGAACCCCCACACTACCATCGGCGCTATTTCGTTTCACTTCTGAGTTCGGCATGGAAATCAGGTGGGTCCAAAACGCTATGGTCGCCAAGCAAATTCTTTACGTTTTGTTTTAGGCTTTAATTTAAAGTCTAAAACAAACAATAAATGGTGCTGATACCCAGAATCGAACTGGGGACCTCATCCTTACCAAGGATGCGCTCTACCGACTGAGCCATATCAGCACATTATTTGTGTCCGTAAGGACTAAAAAAGCCCGCTTTTACAAACGGGCTCTCTTAACTTTTGTCTTCACCTTTTAAAAAAGGAGAACACTAAATTTAAAGCCTGGCGATGTCCTACTCTCACATGGGGAAGCCCCACACTACCATCGGCGCTATTTCGTTTCACTTCTGAGTTCGGCATGGAAGTCAGGTGGGTCCAAAACGCTATGGTCGCCAAGCAA
>NZ_JAKKCK010000004.1:0-447381 GCF_021725735.1 Vibrio sp. J2-3(2022) | reverse complement strand
AAAGATACTGACTTCGCGAAAGAAACGACTCAAATGACCAAGTCACAAATTCTATCGCAAGCGTCAAGCTCAATCCTTGCGCAAGCGAAACAAGCGCCAAACTCAGCGCTAAGTCTGCTAGGTTAATTTCAAACCTAAGACGAGAACCTCATTGGCTCGTGGTGAGAGATGAGCGAGTAAACCCAGCTTCGGCTGGGTTTTTTTCTATCTTTTGGAGACTCAGAATTTCTGCGAATCACGACATTAGAGCTTCATCACATTTCATTAAGCCAAAGAAAATAATCGCAAAAAATTGAAAATTTCTTCTAAAGGATATTCATCGGTCGCCGTTAAAGGGACTGAGAGAAATGAGATGTACCTAAGTGAGGTGAGAGACACGACGGTACATTCACTAAAGCCTTAAGGAGATCAATTATGGCGATTAACGTTAATACTAACGTTTCTGCGATGACTGCACAGCGTTACCTAAACCAGGCAGCTGACGGTCAACAAAAATCAATGGAGCGTTTGTCTTCGGGTTATAAAATCAATAGCGCGAAAGACGATGCTGCAGGTCTACAGATTTCAAACCGCTTGAATGCACAAAGCCGTGGCCTAGACATGGCGGTGAAAAACGCAAACGACGGTATTTCTATTGCACAGGTTGCTGAAGGTGCAATGAATGAATCTACCAACATCCTACAACGTATGCGTGACCTATCGCTTCAATCTGCGAACGGTTCTAACTCAAAAGCAGAACGTGTTGCGATCCAAGAAGAAGTAACAGCGCTAAATGACGAGCTAAACCGTATTGCTGAAACTACCTCTTTCGGTGGTAACAAGTTGCTGAACGGTACATACGGTACGCAATCTTTCCAAATTGGTGCAGACTCAGGTGAAGCAGTTATGCTTTCTATGGGTAGCTTGCGCTCAGACACTTCTGCAATGGGTGGCAAGAGCTACGCAGCAGAAGAGGGTAAAGATGCATCTTGGACTGTTGGTGAGAAAACTGAGTTCAAAATGAGCTACACCAACAAACAAGGTGAAGAGAAAGAGCTATCGATTAGCGCAAAACAAGGCGACGACATTGAGCAGCTAGCAACGTACATCAACGGTCAAAACGATGATGTAAAAGCGTCTGTTGGTGAAGATGGTAAACTACAAGTATTTGCTTCTTCTCAAAAAGTTCAAGGTGATGTTGAGTTCTCTGGCAACCTAGCGGACGAGATCGGCTTTGGCGGCCCGAAAGACGTAACAGTGAAAGACATCGACGTAACAACAGTAGCAGGCTCTCAAGAAGCCGTGGCTGTTATCGACGGTGCGCTTAAGTCAGTAGACAGCCAACGTGCGTCACTTGGTGCTTTCCAAAACCGCTTCAACCACGCAATCAGCAACCTAGACAACATTAACGAGAACGTTAATGCGTCTAACAGCCGTATTAAAGATACTGATTACGCGAAAGAAACCACTGCGATGACTAAGTCGCAAATTCTTCAGCAAGCAAGTACTTCAATCCTGGCTCAAGCGAAGCAGTCTCCATCTGCAGCGCTAAGCTTGTTGGGCTAAGTGGTTGACCCAGCCTGAGGTAAACACCTTAGTGCTGGGGCACCAAAGCGATAGATTCTATCGTTAGCCCATAAGGTGGAAGGGAGATTGTAATGGATATATCCTCCTACGCATCGAACATCCAGCCTTACGGCACGCCAAGTGGCACAAAGTTTGCAAGTAAAAATGGCAATGATATAGGCACGTCTAGCCCAGCAAATTCAAATGGTGAGGTTTCGCCGCAAAAAGCGAAAGACACCGAATACGACTTCTCTGTTCAAGCAGCGATCGAGATGGCAGAAAGCCGTCAAGAGCTGAACAAAGAAGAACGTGAAAAATTGGTCGCACAAATGAATGAGTTTGTGACGTCCATAAACAAAGGAGTCGCGTTTCGAGTGGATGAGGAATCCGGGAGAGATGTGGTGACGATTTACGAAGCCAAAACGGGCGACGTGATTCGTCAAATTCCTGATGAAGAAATGCTAGTGGTATTGCGTCGCCTAGCTGAGCACACAGCCAACAGCGGGTTGTTGACTGAAAAAGTGTAAGTCGTTTTTAGAGGTGATTTGATGAGTTTAGGCCCTTTGGGGATGTCTGGCGGCATGGATATCAATTCCATGGTCAGCAAAATTGTGGATGCCGAACGCGTACCAAAGCAGCAACGCATTGACAACGAGCGCACGACAATTAATGCCAGTATCAGTGCCTATGGGCGACTCAGAGAATCACTGGATACGATGAAAAATCTTATGGCGAACTTTCGTCAAGAGAAAGCGTTTGCCGTTCGTACTGTTGAAACGACAGACGACAATATCGTATCTGCTACGGCAACCACAGATGCTATCGCTGGCAAATATGCTATCGATGTGTTGCAGCTTGCCCAGAGCCACAAAGTCGCTTCTGACGTACTGCCAGAAGACGCAAAGTTTGGCCCTGGTAAGCTGCAGATTTCGCTTGGTGATGACACCTTCAACGTGAACGTTCGTTCGAGCTCCAAGCTCGCAGATGTCGTACGCGGCATCAACGGCTCAAAAGACAACCCCGGTGTTCGAGCATCTCTCATTAACGACGTTGAAGGACCACGCCTTATCCTTGCCTCAAATCTCTCTGGTAAGGATCATCAAATCAGAGTCAGTGTGGAGGCCGACAAAGGCAACCCTCTAAAATATTTCGAATATCAAACACTTGAAGACCGTGTTAACGCGCTTGAAGAAGCTCGTTCAGCGGCGGAAGAAGTGTTAGGTCCTCTTCAATTCCCCGAGCAACCAGTGGAACTGGATGCAAACGGCAATCCTCTACCTCCAGAAGAGCAAAAAGCGGCAGAAAATGGACAAGATGATGGCTCCCAAGAGCCAATCTCTGCTGCGGGTGCAGAAGCTGCTAAAGCTGGGCAGGAAGCGATTGATGAAGCCAACCGACGTGCGAGTTTGCGCCCTGAAGACCGAATTCCAGGGTGGACAGAAACTGCGTCAGGCACTTTGCTGGATTCTTATGAAGAGCCAGAGCTCGAACTCGACGAGAAAGCAATAGAGAAGGCACCAGATGTACCGGGTTGGAGTAATGCGGCATCAGGCACATTAACCGACTCTTACGTTACGACGAAAGAGGCCAAGCAGCTTCTTGAGCAAGAAAAAGCAGAAATTGAGCAAAAAATTGCGAGTGAAAAACAAGCGCTAGACGCAAAAGTTGAACGTGGTGAATTGACCGAAGAGCAAGCGAAACAAATTCATCGCGCTAAGCTGGATCCTCAAGAGCGTGAACGTTTAGAAAAAATTGATGAAGCAGAAGCGAAAATCGCAAAAGCGCAATCTGCTTTTGAAGAATACCTTGGTATGACAGAGGTACAAGCAGGGCAAGATTCAGAAGTTCTGCTTGATGGAGTAGCAAAGCTTTCTAGTCACAACAATGTGATTGAAGATGCCATAGAAGGTGTTGATTTAACACTTAAAGGCAAATCAGAACCGAACAAGCCACCTGCTGAAATTGGCGTCGAATACGACCGTCAGAGTGTGCGTAACGACATCGAAAACTTTGTTGCGGCGTACAACTCGTTTTATCAAACGTCTCAAGCGTTGGCGAGTGTGGATCCGGTCACTGGTCAAAAAGGACCGTTGTCGGGTGACAGTACCGTACGCAGCGCAGACTCACGATTAAAATCGGTATTTTCCACTCAAATTGATAAAGCGCCTGAAAACCTAAAGTCATTAACTGAATTTGGCATTACTACCACGCGTCAAGGTACCTTAGAAATCAACTATGACATGTTAGATCGTCAGTTGAACAACAACTTCAACGAGCTAGAAAAGTTCTTCGGTGGCAACACAGGTTTTGCTAAACGAGTCGAAGATGCGATTCATGGTATTACAGGCATTACAGGCAGCATTCGTACTCGAGAAAAAAGTCTCACAGAACAAAATTATCGTTTGAGTGATGATCAAGCGGCATTAGATCGCCGCATGGAAAGCCTAGAAAAACGCACTCACGCGAAGTTTACCGCCATGCAAGATGCGACTGGCAAAATGCAAGGTCAGTTAGGTGCCTTAATGAGTGCGTTGGGTTAATAAATGCAAAAAGAACTCATAGATATTAGTGATATAGATCAACTAATTACGCAAGAATTGGAAAAAGTCGACTTTAGTACTGAAGAAATTCTTCGCTTGGTCGATATCAGGGAACGGTTATTGCAAAACCTGTTACCAATTATTCATCAAAATCCTTTGGTTAAGCAGGATGCAGAGTGGCAAGCGTTGCTTACTCGTACCAAAAGAATTGTCGAGCTGATGCAATCGGAAACGTCAAAGGTCGGAAAAGAACTTCATAAGTTTCGTTATGGCCAGCGTTCGCTTCAGCAGTACAAAAAATTTATTTAAAAGAGGATTACTATGCGCGGTTCTTTGCAAGCATACAAAAAGGTATCAGTCGACAGCCAGCTAAGCGCGGCTTCTCCGCACAAAGTCATTCAAATGCTTATGGCTGGTGCGATTGAGCGCCTTATTCAAGGTAAAGCGGCCATGCAAGCAGGCAACATTCCAGCAAAAGGTGAGCGTTTAGGTAAAGCGCTAGACATCATCATTGCGCTACGTAGCTGTCTATCGATGGATGACGGTGGTGATATTGCTTCAAACTTAGATTCACTCTATGAGTTTATGATCACGCAAATTTCAGCTGCTAACCATCAAAATGATCCTCAACTGATCGACGACGTTATCGACATTATCCGTGAGATCAAATCCGCTTGGGACCAAATCCCTACAGAGTTTCATAATCTTACAGCAGCTGAAGTCGGTATTTAATAACCAAAACAACGCGTTAAGATATTAGAGGAATATATTTGTCAATTGCGCAACGAGTTGTGTAGCAAAGTTTCTATCAAGCTCACACCTCTTTATTGCTTGGTTGCCTTATTTTTATATTCAAATAAAATAGAAGCCATTAGTAGCCCTAATGGCTTTTTTTGTTGCTGATTTTCCTATTTTGTCTATCGTAAATTGAGTGTGGTGGTTCTGCCTTCTTTTAGCACCCAATTGCGCAAATCAAGGTTTGGCCGCAACGCACCTAAAATAAAGGCAATCATTCTTACTTATGCAAGGTTTGGCAAAGCTGCTTGTAATTGATGATGACGCATCAAGTCGTTTAAATTTAAGCAATATATTGGAATTTGTTGGAGAAAATTGCGAAGCGGTCAGTTCTGATCAGCTCAGCGATGTTGATTGGTCTAGCGTATGGTCGTGCTGTATTGTTGGTAACATTCCAGCAGGTCAAGCGGCGAATACGGTTATCTCTCATTTAAACAGCGCCTACCACATCCCACTTTTAGTCATGGGCCGATTTCCGTTGCCCGTGGATGATCTTCCAAATTTTGTAGGTGAGCTAGAACTACCTCTTAATTACCCACAGCTTAGTGAGGCGTTACGCCACTGCAAAGATTTTCTGGGTCGAAAAGGGGTCAATGTCGTTGCCAGTGCACGAAAAAACACACTTTTTCGCAGCTTAGTTGGTCAAAGTAGAGGTATTCAAGAAGTTCGTCACCTGATCGAGCAAGTCTCAGACACTGAGGCAAACGTGTTGATCTTGGGTGAATCTGGTACCGGTAAAGAAGTCGTTGCGCGTAACATTCACTATCATTCGTCGTACAGCAGTGGTGCCTTTGTGCCCATTAACTGTGGTGCCATTCCACCGGAGCTTCTAGAAAGTGAATTGTTTGGCCACGAAAAAGGCGCGTTTACTGGTGCGTTAACGGCACGTAAAGGTCGATTTGAGCTCGCAGACGGTGGCACGATCTTTCTTGATGAGATTGGCGATATGCCGATGTCGATGCAAGTGAAGTTACTTCGCGTATTGCAAGAGCGCTGCTTCGAACGCGTAGGTGGCAATAGCACCATCAAGGTCAATGTTCGAGTTGTCGCGGCCACACACCGTAATCTAGAAAGTATGATTGAAGAAGGCACGTTCCGAGAAGACTTGTTCTATCGTTTGAACGTGTTTCCAATCGAGATGCCTGCGCTGAAAGAGCGCAAACAAGATATTCCATTGCTGCTGCAAGAGTTGATGACGCGTCTGGAAGCGGAGGGTGGCCAGCCTATCTGTTTTACCCCTCGTGCGATCAATTCACTGATGGAGCACAACTGGCCGGGTAACGTGCGTGAGTTAGCCAACCTTGTTGAGCGAATGATCATTCTGTACCCAAATAGCTTGGTCGATGTAAACCACTTACCAACCAAATATCGCTACAGTGATATCCCGGAGTTCCAACCAGAAAGTAATCCGTTTATTTCGGTTGAAGAACAAGAGCGTGATGTGTTCCAAGACATCTTCTCAGAAGACTTTAGCTTTGATGATCAAGACGATCTTGACCACAGCATGAACGCTCCGCAAGCGCTGCCGCCTGAAGGTGTAAATCTGAAAGAGCTGTTGGCTGATTTAGAAGTTAATATGATCAGCCAAGCGTTAGAAGCACAAGGTGGAGTCGTGGCACGAGCCGCTGATATGCTGGGTATGCGACGCACAACGTTGGTGGAAAAAATGCGTAAGTACAACTTACAACGCTAGGCAACGTTGAGATTTAAGACGATATCTAAATCATTTGGGCTATTTAGCATCGTTTTTCTGACACCAAAAACCGTTATCTGAGGGTGTCAACTTATTGTCGATGACTTAACGTCATGATAAATATAAAAAATAGCTTGGTACGCTAATTGCTTACCAAGCTATTTTAGTTTTAGCGGCGATATTTCGACAGGCAGTAATGGATAACAACACCAACCAATCCCATTTAGATTCCGTAGAAAATCAGGTTGAGCGCTATAAGCAGGTGCTTGATGTGATGCCTGCCGGAGTGATTCTGCTCGACACGTTCGGCATAGTGCGTGAAGCAAACCCAGAGGCGCACCGAATTCTTGAGATTCCACTGGTTAATGAAAAATGGTTCAACATTATTCAGGCGGTGTTTGATCCTCGTGAGGATGATGGTCACGAAGTTTCCCTGCGGAATGGTCGTAAAGTTCGATTAGCCATTTCGGCTTCTACGACAGGTCAATTGATCCTGATTACCGATTTAACCGAAACTCGCTTACTTCAAGCTCGTGTGAGTGATTTACAACGCTTGTCGTCGTTAGGGCGTATGGTAGCGTCACTTGCTCATCAGGTAAGAACGCCGCTATCGAGCGCCATGCTATATGCATCCAATTTGGGAGCGCCAAACCTTCCACCAGCGACAAGGGATCGCTTTCAAACCAAATTAATGGATCGACTGCACGATTTGGAAAAGCAGGTTAATGATATGCTGCTTTTTGCTAAAGGTGGTGATAATAAAGTCATTAAGCCATTTACGATTGCTCAGTTGGTGGCGGAATATCAGCCGATGGTCGAAACCGCGCTAAAAAATAACGGTATTGATTACTGCCTAGAAGTGGAAGAAGAACAAACTGAGTTGCTAGGCAATGCGAATGCGATTGCATCCGCGTTGAGCAACCTTGTCATGAATGCGATTCAGATGTCTGGTAAAGAGTCGCAAGTCGATATATTTTTCCGCCCGGTAAATGGCGAGTTGCGCATTTCAGTGCAAGACAGCGGACCGGGTGTACCTGAAGAACTACAAGCCAAAATTATGGAGCCATTTTTTACCACGCGTTCTCAAGGAACCGGGTTAGGGCTGGCTGTTGTTCAAATGGTTTGCCGTGCCCATGACGGTCGATTGGAACTTATTTCAGAGCAGGGTGATGGAGCCTGCTTTACCATGTGCATTCCGCTAGAGCGAGTGCAACCAGAAGCGCAGTAAGCAGCTTCTGGTAATAACAATTACTGGAGAATCAGAATGGCGCAAAGCAAAGTGCTGATCGTAGAAGACGATGAAGGTCTTCGTGAAGCCCTAGTGGATACTCTGGCTCTGGCAGGGTATGAGTGGTTAGAAGCTGACTGTGCGGAAGACGCACTACTAAAACTCAAATCGAATACTGTCGATATCGTCGTTTCTGACGTGCAAATGGCAGGTATGGGCGGGTTGGCTCTGCTCAAAAACATCAAGCAGAATTGGCCTAACTTACCAGTACTGTTAATGACGGCGTACGCCAACATTGAGGATGCCGTGTCGGCAATGAAAGACGGCGCGATTGACTACATGGCGAAACCATTTGCACCAGAAGTATTGCTGAACATGGTCAGTCGATATGCACCGATCAAAAGCGATGACAATGGTGACGCGGTCGTGGCTGATGAAAAAAGTCTGCGACTACTTGCTTTGGCCGATAAAGTGGCACGTACAGATGCGAATGTTATGGTGCTAGGTCCGAGTGGCTCAGGTAAAGAAGTGATGTCGCGTTATATTCACAACGCATCAAACCGTAAAGATGGTCCATTCGTTGCGATCAACTGTGCGGCGATTCCAGACAACATGCTGGAAGCGACACTGTTTGGTTATGAGAAAGGCGCGTTCACTGGCGCGGTTCAAGCGTGTCCGGGTAAGTTTGAACAAGCGCAAGGCGGCACAATCTTGCTGGATGAAATCAGCGAAATGGACTTAAACCTGCAAGCGAAACTATTACGTGTTTTGCAAGAGCGTGAAGTGGAGCGCCTTGGCAGTCGTAAGAGCATCAAGCTGGATGTACGCGTGCTTGCGACCAGTAACCGTGATCTCAAGCAGTACGTCTCAGAAGGCAACTTCCGTGAAGATTTATACTACCGCCTGAATGTGTTCCCAATTGCGTGGCCAGCACTGAACGAACGCAAAGGCGATATTGCGCCACTTGCCAAGCATCTTGCTGAGCGTCATTGCAGCAAGATGGGGATGCCAGTGCCTCAATTTTCAGCCGTTGCGGTAGAAAAACTGCTGCAATACCCTTGGCCAGGTAACGTTCGTGAGCTGGATAACGTGGTGCAACGAGCTCTTATCTTAAGTGAGAATGGTGATATCGACGCTGAGCACATCTTACTAGAAGGGGTGGATTGGCAAGATGCCAACAGCTTGCAGCATGTGGTTCAAAATGCAGAGATGGTTGTACCTAATGTTAAGCCAGTCGCTCAACCTGAGAGTGTGAACCGTCCGGTATCTGGCGGGGAGGGCTTGGGCAGCGAGCTGCGTGACCAAGAATACGCCATTATTTTGGAAACCTTGGTGGAGTGTAACGGCCGACGCAAAGAAATGGCGGAGAAACTGGGCATAAGCCCACGAACCTTGCGCTACAAACTTGCCAAAATGCGTGATGCTGGTATAGATATCCCAAATTAACATGTGCAATCGCCATAAGACAAAAAGTGTAAGCAAACCGCTAACTAATGTCTTATGGCACGTTAATTGCTGTGTTAATAATCAGTTTTGTTAATAGTCAATCTTTTGGCTTAGAGGTGCTAATGAAAGTTGATGGTATTCAGGCAGAAATGCGCGCCATGATGGTAGAAGCAACCAATACTGCTCCTACTGCAAGTGGGGCGAAAGTTGGAGCAGATTTTAATGATCTCCTAACTAAAGCCATCAATAACGTGAACACACTTCAAAAAGCATCCGGTGATTTACAAACCCGTTTTGATCGTGGTGATGCCGATGTTTCCCTTTCTGACGTTATGATTGCTCGTAACAAGTCTAGTGTCGCTTTTGATGCGACGGTTCAAATTCGCAATAAACTCGTTGAGGCGTATAAAGACCTCATGAACATGCCAGTGTAATTTAGGTAATAAGTGTGGCAGACAAGTCTACAGATTTAACCGTCACTGAAGGCGGCTCAGATGGTGCACTGGTAGCAAGTTCCGACGTAGATGTGGAGAGTCAAAATCCAGATCTAGAGGAGCGCAGTGCGTCAAAATTTGATATGGCAGTGGGTGACCTTGATTTACTTCGTCAAGTTGTACTTGTGCTGTCAATCTCCATCTGTGTTGCATTGATCGTGATGCTGTTCTTTTGGGTCAAAGAGCCGGAGATGCGCCCGCTTGGAGCGTATGAGACCGAAGAGTTGATCCCCGTTTTGGATTATCTGGACCAGCAAAAAATCAATTACAAGCTTGATGGTAATACCATTTCTGTTGAATCGAGCGAATACAACTCGATCAAACTTGGCATGGTTCGCTCGGGCGTAAACCAAGCCACAGAGGCGGGCGATGATATTTTGCTGCAAGATATGGGCTTTGGCGTATCACAACGTTTAGAGCAAGAGCGCCTTAAACTCAGTCGAGAACGTCAATTGGCTCAAGCGATTGAGGAAATGAAGCAAGTTCGTAAAGCACGAGTCTTATTGGCGCTGCCAAAGCACAGTGTGTTTGTACGTCACAATCAAGAAGCATCTGCGTCCGTATTTTTGACACTGTCGACTGGCACGAACCTCAAACAGCAAGAAGTTGATTCTATCGTTGACATGGTGGCGAGTGCCGTTCCGGGAATGAAAACCTCCCGAATTACCGTCACAGATCAGCATGGCCGTTTGCTCAGTTCAGGCTCTCAAGACCCTGCTTCTGCAGCGCGACGCAAAGAGCAAGAATTAGAGCGTAGTCAGGAACAGGCGCTGCGTGAAAAAATTGATTCAGTGCTATTACCTATTTTAGGTTATGGCAACTACACGGCGCAGGTCGATATCCAAATGGATTTCAGCGCGGTTGAACAAACTCGCAAACGCTTTGATCCCAATACCCCTGCAACCCGCAGTGAGTACGCATTAGAAGATTACAATAACGGCAATATGGTAGCGGGTATTCCGGGGGCGTTAAGTAATCAGCCTCCAGCGGATGCCTCTATTCCGCAAGATGTGGCTCAGATGAAAGACGGTTCTGTCATGGGGCAGGGTTCGGTGCGTAAAGAATCCACGCGTAACTTTGAGCTTGATACCACCATCAGCCATGAGCGTAAGCAGACGGGGACGGTTGCTCGTCAGACAGTTTCTGTTGCGATTAAGGACCGTCGTCAGGTCAACCCAGATACGGGAGAAGTGACCTATACCCCGATGTCCGAATCTGAAATCAATGCTATTCGCCAAGTCTTAATTGGTACGGTCGGTTTTGACCAAGGCCGTGGTGATTTGTTGAATGTACTGAGTGTGAAGTTTGCAGAGCCTGAGGCTGAACAGCTGGAAGAACCACCAATTTGGGAGCACCCTAACTTCAGTGACTGGGTTCGTTGGTTCGCAAGTGCATTAGTGATCATCGTTGTTGTGTTGGTTCTGGTTCGCCCAGCAATGAAGAAATTGCTTAACCCTACCAGTGATGACGAAGACGAAATGTACGGACCAGACGGCTTGCCGATTGGCGCGGATGGTGAAACTAGCCTGATTGGCAGCGACATTGAAAGCAGCGAACTGTTTGAGTTTGGTTCAAGTATTGATTTGCCAAACCTTCATAAAGATGAAGATGTATTGAAAGCGGTTCGCGCTCTGGTTGCGAATGAACCTGAACTTGCTGCTCAAGTAGTGAAAAACTGGATGAATGACAATGGCTAACGATATCGTACCTCAAGATGACAACGCCGCGGGAATGCCAGTTGAGCTGGATGTCTCAACCATTACTGGCGAAGAAAAAGCAGCAATTTTGCTACTGAGCCTCAATGAACAAGATGCCGCTGGCATTATTCGTCACCTAGAGCCAAAACAGGTCCAGCGTGTGGGTAGTGCGATGGCTAAGGCGAAAGATCTCAGCCAAGACAAGGTGTCAGCCGTTCACCGTGCGTTTTTGGAGGACATCCAGAAATACACCAACATCGGCATGGGCAGCGAAGACTTCATGCGTAATGCGCTGGTGGCGGCTCTTGGTGAAGACAAAGCCAACAACTTGGTTGACCAGATCCTACTTGGTACGGGTTCAAAAGGCTTGGATTCGCTGAAATGGATGGACCCACGACAAGTGGCGAGCATCATTGTCAACGAACACCCGCAGATCCAAACCATCGTCTTGTCTTATTTAGAAGCAGACCAATCCGCAGAGATTTTGTCTCAGTTCCCTGAGCGCGTGCGTTTGGATCTGATGATGCGTATTGCCAACCTTGAAGAAGTTCAGCCATCGGCACTGGCAGAGCTGAACGAAATCATGGAGAAACAGTTCGCGGGTCAAGCTGGCGCTCAAGCAGCCAAGATTGGTGGCCTGAAAGCGGCAGCGGAGATCATGAACTATCTAGACAACAACGTCGAAGGTTTGTTGATGGAACAGATTCGCGATCAAGACGAAGACATGGCGACGCAAATTCAAGACTTGATGTTTGTCTTCGAAAACTTAGTCGAAGTGGACGATCAAGGTATTCAGAAATTGCTGCGTGATGTACCACAAGACGTGTTGCAAAAAGCACTTAAAGGTGCCGACGATTCTCTGCGTGAGAAGGTATTTAAGAACATGTCGAAACGAGCAGCTGAGATGATGCGTGATGACATCGAAGCGATGCCGCCAGTTCGCGTGGCGGATGTCGAAGCGGCACAGAAAGAAATCCTGGCGATCGCTCGTCGCATGGCCGATGCAGGCGAACTCATGTTGTCTGGCGGTGCGGACGAGTTCTTATAATCTCTATTGCTCCGCGATTATCCTATTGCGGAGCACCCTCACTTCTTAATCGAATACATAATAGGTAACCCATGGCTGGCGAAAGAAAACGTGGATTTATCCGTCCTGATGAAGATGATTCGATGATCGAACCACAACGTTGGGGGTTGCCTGATTACGGTGAGCCCAAAGCCAAGCAAGCAAAACAAACCGCGTTTAACTATGACCCGGGTTGGGTACCGAATCTTGAAGAACCAGAAGAAGAGCAAGCACTTGAGCTAACCGAAGAGCAGATAGAGCTGATCAAGCAAGGCGCTTATCAGGAAGGTTTGTATCAAGGTCAAGAAGCAGGCTTTAAGCAAGGTTACGACAAAGGCAAAGAAGAAGGCCTGCAAGCGGGCCATGCTGAAGGGCTGGAGCTTGGAAAAGCCGAAGGCGTGACCGCAGGTCAAGAATATATTCAGCAGCAAGTTGAAACCTTTATGAACTTAGCGAACCAGTTTGCTCAGCCGTTAGAGCTAATGAATGCTCAGGTTGAAAAGCAGCTGGTGGACATGGTGCTCTGTTTAGTTAAAGAAGTCGTGCATGTCGAAGTACAAACCAACCCTCAAATTATTTTAGACACGGTTAAGCAGTCGGTTGAAGCGCTGCCAATATCAGGTCACCCCATTACATTGCACCTGAATCCAGAAGACGTTGCGATTATTCGTTCAGCCTACGGCGAAGAAGACCTTGATTGCCGCAACTGGACGTTGGTTGCTGAGCCATCACTTAATCGGGGCGACGTCCAGATTGAAGCGGGTGAATCAAGCATTAACTACCGTATGGAAGAGCGCGTCAAAAGCGTGTTGCACAGTTTTTGTGGTGCAAACCGTCATCAAGAGGGTGAGTAATCCATGCAAGCATTGGCTGACCGTTTAAGAAACTACAAAGTTGAAGGCTTAACGACGCGCCCAGTTGCCTCTGGCAAACTGGTTCGAGTGGTTGGGTTAACGTTGGAAGCGACAGGCTGTCGCGCGCCAATTGGCAGTTTATGCTTAGTGGAAACCATGTCCGGTCAGATGGAAGCCGAGGTCGTCGGTTTTTCAGGTGATAACCTATTTTTGATGCCAAGCGAGCAAATTACGGGCATTTTGCCTGGCGCTAGAGTGACGCCATTAACCAGTGACGCTGGCTTGCCTGTTGGCATGGAGTTGCTTGGTCGAGTGATTGACGGGGTTGGTAATCCGCTTGATGGACTTGGCCCGTTGTATACCGATCATCGCGCCTCTTTTAATGCTGAGCCAATCAACCCGCTGGCTCGAAAGCCAATTTCAGAGCCACTTGATGTGGGCTTGAAAGCGATTAACGGATTATTGACGGTAGGTAAAGGTCAGCGTATCGGTCTGTTTGCCGGCTCTGGTGTGGGTAAATCGGTCACGCTTGGCATGATGACGCGAGGTACAACCGCACAAGTTGTTGTGGTCGGTCTGATAGGTGAGCGTGGACGCGAAGTTAAAGAGTTTATCGAAGAGATTTTAGGTGAGGATGGACGACGTCGCTCTGTCGTGGTGGCTGCGCCTGCCGATGCTTCACCATTGATGCGTTTGAAAGGCTGTCAAACCGCCTTAACCATTGCCGAGTACTTTCGCGATCAAGGTTTGGACGTTCTGTTATTGATGGATTCCTTGACGCGTTTTGCGCAAGCGCAGCGTGAAATCGCCCTTTCTGTTGGTGAGCCGCCAGCGACAAAAGGCTATCCGCCATCTGTGTTCGCTAAGCTACCTGCTTTGGTTGAGCGTGCGGGTAACGGAAGCGCCGAACAAGGCTCAATTACGGCGTTCTTTACCGTGTTGACCGAGGGCGATGATTTACAAGACCCGATTGCGGATGCATCGCGGGCAATTCTTGATGGTCACATTGTGCTGTCCCGTGAAATGGCGGATGCAGGTCATTATCCTGCGATTGACGTCGAAAAGTCGGTGAGCCGTGTTATGCCGCAAATCACCACTGAAGAACATGTTCTGATGTCGAAAGCCGTACGTCAGGTCTTGTCGATTTGCCGCAAGAACCAAGATTTGGTCTCGATTGGGGCGTACAAACCGGGCACCGATCCTGCTATCGATGGCGCGTTTACATTGAAGCCAAAGTTAGACGAATACTTACAGCAGAGCATGAAAGAATCGGTGCCATACGATATGTGCGTCAACATGCTTAGAAACATTTTGGGCGGGTGATAGCGCATGAACAATGCGATGGAGTTCCTACTTGAGCAGACTAAAGAGCGTGAAGATCAAGCCGTACTTGCGCTGAACAAAGCGCGCTCTGAATTTGAAGATTATTACCGTCAGGTTGAGCAAATCGAAAAGTATCGCCTTGATTATTGCCAACAGCTTATCGACCGTGGGCAGGCGGGCTTAACGGCAAGCGAATATGGGCATTTAAATCGCTTTCTCACCCAGCTAGACGAAACGTTATCTAAGCAGAAACAAGCGGAAAGTCATTTCAAAGAACAGGTAGAAAACTGTCAAGAATACTGGTTAACAGTACGCAAAGAACGCAAATCCTATGAGTGGATGATCGAAAAGCGAGAGAAAGAGAAGCAGCTTGCGGAAGCCAAACGGGAACAAAAGCAAATGGATGAGTTTTCAACGTTGCTTTACAGCCGTCGAGCGAAGCCTTTTTAATGTTTAAAAGTTGATGTTGCTTCCACTTATAGCGCTCGATTTGTCACTGCGGCAATGAGCTTGTTATTGGCGTAATTTTTGCAGATAACTTTGTAGATGATCATCCCAATAACCTAAATTTGCCACCGTGTGCAATTTAGCAGCGGCCTAGCGCTCGAAGCTGCTGATAATGAGAATTTCTATATGAATGTGAATTTGTCCAATGTTTCTGCGACGAGCAAGACGTCAGTTTCTGACTCTGCCGCACAAGCACCTACAGAAAACGCGGAGAACAAGGGATTTTTGGAAACCTTGACGGATGCATTTTCAGGTTCACAAAAGTCAGAAAAAGTAGCAACGAAATCACAAAACGGTGAAGAACAAAACAGTGCCGAGGTTAACAAGCTTTCGTCTGGCGACGCTGATAGCCAAGATACGGTCACAGACGTGGCTCAAGAGAGCAGTAACGACGCCGAAGAGTTTCTGGCGCAAGAAAGCCATCAAGAGCAAAACCGCTCTGGCGACATGCTGACAGAGCATGCGAACACCATTCAAAGTGATGAAGCAAGCCTACTGGAAGCCAAACTAGGCGAGCACTCGCAAAATGATGCTGATGTCACTGAGAAAGTCGGTTCACTCTCGAACGCCCCTTCAGCTGCTAATGGCGCAAAAAGCGCGATGGGTGAAGGACAACAGCTGCTTGGTCGTATTGAACAAGCGAATCAAACCTTGAAAGCGAATAATGCATCCATCGATAGTGGCAAAGTTTTGCCTCAACGAGCGGGTTTAGAACACTCGTTCAACGGGCAAACAACAGACATTGATGAACTTGCTTTGAATGACATGCCATTAGCTCAATCGCTTGAACAAGTGCAGGCAATGGCTGGGCAAGGCTTAGAGCCAATTTTAGATAAGAATGGTCAACCTATCGATGTCGATAAGCTCTCGTCTGAGTTTGCTACTTGGCAAGGTATGGCTAAACAAGTCAGTCACCCAACCGAGAAGGGCATGGTCAGTGGTGACGTTGCCAATGAACTATCGCCACTGGAGGTGGGTTTGGATGGCTCTAAAATTGATGCGCTTCAGCGTGTTTCCTTGGATGAACTCGAACTCATAGATACCAAACTGGCGCAGGGAAAACCACTGACTCAGCAAGAAACTGAGATCATAGAAGGGTTGAAAAAAGGGACGGTCATTGCCGATATTCCTGAGCAAGATCTTGCCCAGTTTGTTGCGCTTCCTACTGACGTTAAACAGGTTCTCGCCGAACAGCAAGGACAACAGCATTTGGCTCGCCAGGCTACACCTATGGGGATGTCTCAGCAAGCCCTTAATTTTGCGCCTCAATCAGCTCAGCCACAAGCTGTTCAGAGTACAGATAAAGTCGCATTGTCTCCGATGACAGATGCGTTGGCCGCAGCTCATTTTCCGACGGCGCTTCAAGGCGTAAAGGACGGAGAGGTTAACCAGAAAGTTGTGAATGCCGCATTGACTGCTGGTGCACTTAAAGCGACAGCGGATAAGCAAGATAAACCAGAACTTCAACATGGTTTAGCAGGGCAGCTTCAGGTGATGGCGGGTCAACAAGGAACAAACGTGCAGCAACAAGCGCGTATTGATGCCGCGCAGCAAGCTCAGCTTCCGTTGCAACTGACCAAAGAGTTGGCCAATGAGCAAGTGGCGGAAAAAGTGCAAATGATGATGTCGAAGAACCTAAAAAACCTCGATATTCGTCTTGATCCACCAGAATTAGGTCGTATGCAAATTCGTATGACGATGAACAACGATGTAGCTAATGTGCATTTTACGGTGAACAACCCGCAAGCGCGTGACATCATTGAACAGACGCTTCCTCGCTTGAGAGAGATGTTGGCGCAGCAGGGCATGCAATTGGCTGATTCTTCTGTTCAGCAACAAAACAGCGGGCAGCAGCAAGGTAGGTATACTGCTGAGCAACATGGTCAAAGCGCTCAAGGCAGCGGTTTTTCTGGACAATCAGAAGAGAGCTTTGATGCTGACGTCAATCTGGATTTGAATGTGGCTTCAAAGCGTGATGGAATTAGCTTTTACGCATAACAGGCCGTTTAAAGGCAATAATACAAGGTTACCAAACGACTTCCTTAAGCATCTCGGTAACCTAAAAGAACAATAAGAGACAACAATGGCAGAAGAACAGTTACAAGGGGCCGATGCGCCGAAAGGAAAAGGTAAGTTACTTATCATCATAATCGCTGTTGTGGTATTGCTACTTGGCGGTGGTGCAGCAGCATTCTTTCTCATGGGCTCTGATGAACCAGCTCAGGCTGAAGCGTCTCAACAGGTTCAAGCGAAGGCATCTGATGCCTCGCCCATTGCCTACGTGAATCTTCCTCAGGCATTTGTATTTAACGTTACTGGGGACCGTCGCGACAGACTGGTACAAATTAAAGCGCAGTTAATGGTTCGCGGCGCAGAGAATGAAGAGTTGGCGCGGTACCATTCGCCACTGATTGAGAGCTCTTTGTTATCAACGTTTGCTTCGGCGACGGTTGATCAGTTGCGTTCTCCAACGGGACGAGTGGAATTGCGCGATCGTGCTTCCGAAGATATCAAAGCAGCGCTAAACGCTGCGGTCGGTAAGCCAGTGATTGAAAAAGTACTGTTTACAGATTTTGTTATTCAATAGGTAAAACGTGACCGATCTATTAAGCCAAGACGAAATTGATGCGCTATTACACGGGGTTGACGATGTTGATGACGTCGATGAACCGATAGAAAACGACAACGAAGGTGCCGTCAATTTTGATTTCTCGTCGCAAGACAGGATTGTACGTGGTCGAATGCCGACGCTCGAACTTATCAACGAGCGCTTTGCACGACACATGCGTATTAGTCTGTTTAATATGCTGCGTAAAACGGCAGAAGTGTCGATCAATGGCGTGCAGATGATGAAGTTTGGCGAATACCAAAACACATTGTACGTGCCAACCAGTTTGAACATGGTGCGTTTTCGTCCGTTAAAAGGTACAGCGTTGATCACCATGGAGGCTCGCTTAGTCTTTATTCTAGTAGAAAACTTCTTTGGTGGGGATGGTCGATTCCATGCCAAAATCGAAGGACGCGAATTTACCCCAACGGAACGCCGCATTATTCAGCTGCTGCTGAAGATTGTATTTGAAGACTACAAAGAAGCGTGGTCGCCAGTGATGGGGGTGGAGTTCGAATATCTCGACTCTGAAGTAAACCCAAGTATGGCTAACATTGTCAGCCCGACAGAAGTGATTGTCGTGAGTTCTTTCCACATTGAGGTCGATGGTGGCGGCGGCGATTTTCATGTCGTTATGCCTTACTCCATGGTTGAGCCGATTCGTGAACTGTTGGATGCAGGTGTTCAGTCCGACAAGATGGAGACAGACGTCCGTTGGAGCTCAGCATTACGTGAAGAGATTATGGATTGTCCGGTTAACTTCCGCGTTAACTTGCTTGAAAAAGACATCTCTTTGCGTGACCTCATGGAATTGCAACCGGGTGACATCATCCCGATTGAAATGCCAGAACATGCGACAATGTTTGTGGAAGACCTGCCGACCTATCGCGTAAAAATGGGCCGTTCGGAAGACAAATTAGCGGTGCAAATTTCTGAGGAAATTGAGCGCCCACATGTAGTCAAAACAGATTTAGCTTTCTTGGGCAAAGACATCATGTCTGAGCTTGAGAATGAAGACGATATAGACGATTAAGATACCTTATTGAACATACATGCTTTGGCATTAAATAAGGCTTAACACAGGATAGAAAAAATGGAACCAAGTGACGATCAAAAGCTAGCAGATGAATGGGCAGCCGCTCTTGGCGAAGACCCGTCTGCACCTTCTGTTGACGTAGATGAAGTATTGGCCGCGCCACTGGAAGAGCTAAAAGACACTTCAAGCCCAATTACCGAAGATGAGCGCCGTAAACTCGACACCATCATGGATATTCCGGTGACGATTTCGATGGAAGTCGGTCGTTCACAAATCAGCATTCGGAACTTGTTGCAATTGAACCAAGGATCGGTTGTTGAGTTGGATCGTCTAGCGGGCGAGTCATTGGACGTATTAGTCAACGGTACACTGATTGCGCATGGCGAAGTCGTGGTCGTGAACGATAAGTTTGGTATCCGTTTGACGGATGTGATCAGCCAAACTGAACGAATTAAGAAGCTACGTTAAGATGAGCCGCTCAATCAAAACGCGATTGACGCAAATCACTGGAGCACTGAGCTTAATGCTGAGTGCTCCTTATGCATTTGCTGCCGCACCAAATAATCTGGATCTTGCGACGACACTGGGCTCGCTTGTGCTTGTGATCGGCGTGATTCTTTTGTTGGCTTGGCTACTTAAACGTATGCAAGTGCCTGCGATGGGACAACAAAAAGGCTTGCGTATTGTGAGTCAGTTGCCAGTGGGCACCAAAGAAAGAATCGCCGTAGTTCAAGTGGGTGAAGAGCAGTTTTTGGTTGGAATTACCAGCCAATCAATCCAAACGTTAGCCAAGTTAGATAAGCCACTGAAAGAGGAAGAGTTGGCGACCAATGCTTTTGCGACTCAATTTAGCCAACTGATCAAAAAACATGACAAAGGGTAACCCGATTCGTTTGCTCCTGAGCACGTTGTTGCTTTTCGTCGGCGTGCTGTTTTCTTCATTTTCGTTTGCTGAGGCAGAGGAGTCTGCTCTGCCTGACAACTTGGCTGATGGAAGTAGAGTCACTGTTCAGGCGATGCAAAGTGATACTGGCGCCAGTCGTGCTATGTCCGTTTCTAGTGGTGGTGGCATCCCTGCGTTTACCATGACCACAAACCCAGATGGCAGTGAAGATTACTCGGTTACACTGCAAATTTTAGCGTTAATGACCATGCTTGGCTTCTTGCCTGCTATGGTGATTCTAATGACGTCGTTTACTCGAATTGTTGTGGTGATGTCGATATTGCGTCAGGCAATGGGTTTGCAACAAACGCCGTCTAATCAGGTCATCATTGGTATAGCGCTGTTTTTGACCTTCTTTGTTATGTCTCCCGTCCTGAACGAAATCAACGATAAAGCCGTTCAGCCTTATTTGAATGAGCAAGTCACTGCGAGAGAAGCGTTTGATGCTGCACAAGCACCAATGAAAGCGTTCATGCTTAAACAAACCCGAATCAAAGATTTGGAGACGTTCGTAACCATGTCAGGAGAGCAAGTTGAGAATCCAGAAGATGTGTCGATGGCGGTGTTGATTCCGGCTTTCATCACCTCGGAGTTAAAAACTGCATTCCAAATTGGTTTTATGCTCTTCTTGCCGTTTTTGATTATTGACCTCGTGGTAGCGTCGGTACTGATGGCAATGGGTATGATGATGTTGTCACCAATGATTGTTTCGTTGCCGTTCAAGTTGATGCTGTTCGTATTGGTCGATGGTTGGAACTTGATACTTTCGACACTCGCGGGCAGTTTTGCCCTTTAGATAAGTGCAGATAGAGGATAAGACATGACACCAGAAATGTTTGTCGAGCTTTTCCGTGAAGCACTTTGGATGGTGCTTATCATGGTCTGCGCCATTATCATCCCAAGTTTGCTTATCGGCCTTATTGTTGCGATTTTCCAAGCTGCGACTTCCATCAACGAACAAACATTGAGCTTCTTGCCGCGTTTGATTGTCACGCTTTTGGCTCTAATGCTATTTGGTCACTGGATGACGCAAATGTTGATGGAATATTTCTATGGCTTGATTGAGCGCTTACCTCAGGTGCTTTATTAGAGGCGCCTATGGAGTACCCCACTAGCGTTGTCTTAGATTGGATCGCAAACTATTTCTGGCCCTACGTTCGTATCTCTTCCATGCTGATGGTGATGACGGTAACTGGGGCTCGATTTGTCTCACCACGAATCCGCCTTTACCTCGGGTTAGCCATCACTTTTGCAGTCATGCCAGCGATCCCTGCAGTGCCTCAAGAAATTGAGTTGCTCTCGTTTCGGGGTTTTATGACCATTGCCGAGCAAATGATCATCGGTATTGCGATGGGCATGGTCACTCAATTTATGATTCAAACCTTTGTCTTGTTGGGACAAATATTGGGTATGCAATCAAGTTTGGGTTTCGCTTCTATGGTTGATCCCGCAAATGGTCAGAACACGCCATTGCTTGGTCAGCTATTCATGTTTTTGACGACAATGTTTTTCCTTGCCACCGATGGGCACTTGAAAATGCTGCAACTGGTCGTGTTCAGCTTTAAAACACTGCCGATTGGCTCCGGCTCGCTCAACGCGGTTGATTTCCGTGAAATGGCAGGCTGGCTTGGTATTATGTTCCAAACGGCACTGAGTATGTCGCTATCTGGAATTATTGCACTACTTACCATTAACTTGTCGTTTGGTGTAATGACCCGTGCTGCACCACAGCTGAATATCTTTTCGCTTGGTTTTGCGTTTGCGTTGATGGTGGGTCTATTACTGTGTTGGTACATACTGGCTGGTCTATACAGTCATTATGAAATGTTCTGGACAGTGGGTGAGGCGCAGATTTGTCGGCTTATTCGCTTGGAGTGCTAAGATTTGGCAGAATCAGACGGTCAGGAACGCACCGAAGAAGCCACGCCCCGACGGTTACAACAAGCCAGAGAAAAGGGGCAGGTCGCTCGATCTAAAGAGCTTGCATCAGCATCTGTACTGATCGTTGGCGCCATTTCACTGATGTGGTTTGGCGAGGCGTTAGCACGCTCACTGTTTTCCATCATGAGCCGTTTATTTGATCTTCAACGAGAAGAGATTTTTGATACGGCAAAGCTATTTGACATTGCTTTAGGGGCGATGACCGATTTGTTGTTCCCTCTATTTTTGGTGCTAGCTACGTTGTTTACTGCCGCCATGATTGGTGCTGCGGGTGTGGGAGGAATCAGTTTTTCTGCTCAAGCGGCTATGCCAAAGCTGTCAAAAATGAATCCGCTTAGCGGTTTAAAGCGGATGGTCGGAATGCAAAGCTGGGTAGAGTTGATCAAATCAATTCTTAAAGTGGTTTTGGTTACTGGTGTCGCGATCTATTTGATCCAAGCATCACAGGCGGATCTGATTCAATTAAGTATGGATGTGTATCCGCAAAACATCTTCCATGCTTTAGATATTCTGCTGAACTTTATCTTGTTGATCAGCTGTTCGCTATTGATCGTGGTTGCTATCGATATTCCATTTCAAATCTGGCAGCACGCTGATCAGTTAAAAATGACCAAGCAAGAAGTCAAAGACGAATATAAAGAAACCGAGGGTAAGCCAGAGGTCAAAGGACGCATTCGTATGTTGCAAAGGGAAGCGGCTCAACGTCGAATGATGGCGGATGTTCCTCAAGCTGATGTTATTGTTACTAACCCAGAGCACTTCTCGGTAGCGCTTCGTTATAAACAGAAGACAGACCGTGCGCCGGTAGTGATCGCTAAAGGTACTGATCACATGGCAATGAAGATTCGAGAAGTCGCCCGAGAGCATGACATCACAATTGTACCAGCTCCGCCACTTGCTCGTGCGCTGTACCATACTACTGAGCTAGAACAAGAGATCCCCGATGGATTATTTACTGCGGTGGCTCAGGTTTTGGCATTTGTATTCCAGTTGAAGCAATACCGAAAACGAGGTGGACAGCGCCCCAAAATTCAGGATTACGATTTGCCAATCCCGCCAGAACACCGGCACTAATGCTAAAAGAAGCCTAATTCTAAAAAGATTAATTGAATCAGATATTAAACTCTACTTGAGTGTTTAGTCATTATTTTGGCGTTAATTATGGTACATAGCTTGCTTAAAACGCCTTAATTATCAACCATACCTAAACTTTTAGGCCAAAGCGGTCGCGTATTAATAGTAAGAGCTAACGTGACGCTTCAATCGATTGAGATCTCTCGTAGTATGAAGTTAAGCCTGCCATTTGCAGATAAATTGCCACGAATCCCTCAGCGTGAAATGCCAGCTATTGGCGCACCGGTGATGGTTTTGGCCACCTTAGCGATGGTGGTGCTGCCTATTCCAGCCTTTTTGCTGGATATGTTCTTCACCTTTAACATCGCGTTGTCGATGGTGGTGTTGTTAGTGACCGTTTACACACGTCGTCCGTTGGACTTCGCCGCTTTTCCGACGGTACTGCTGATCGCAACCTTGTTGCGCTTGGCTTTGAACGTTGCTTCGACACGTGTCGTCTTACTGCATGGTCATGAAGGCGGCAACGCGGCAGGTAACGTAATTGAAGCGTTTGGTAATGTCGTTATTGGTGGTAACTACGCGGTCGGCTTAGTGGTTTTCCTCATCTTAATGATCATCAACTTTATGGTGGTGACCAAAGGTGCAGGTCGTATCTCTGAGGTAAGTGCTCGCTTCACCCTTGATGCGTTGCCAGGTAAGCAGATGGCGATTGATGCGGACTTAAATGCCGGATTGATAGACCAAGAACAAGCAAGAGTTCGTCGTTTTGAAGTGACAAAAGAAGCGGATTTCTACGGTTCAATGGATGGTGCCTCGAAGTTCGTAAAAGGTGACGCGATTGCCGGTATTTTGATTCTGTTTATCAACATCATTGGCGGTCTGTCGATCGGTATGGCGCAGTATGGATTGGGTTTCGGTGAGGCAATTGAAATCTATACTTTGCTGACGATTGGTGACGGCCTAGTTGCACAGATTCCATCGCTATTGCTGTCGATTGCAGCGGCGATGATGGTGACACGTCAAAACACCGATGAAGACATGGGGGAACAGCTGGTCTTCCAGATGTTCGATAACCCAAAAGCACTGATGATTACCGCAGCTATTCTCGGTGTGATGGGCATCGTACCGGGCATGCCACACTTTGCGTTTTTGAGTCTGGCGGTAGCGGCTGGCGCGGCGGCGTATTTCATCGATAAACGCCAAAAGCAGAAAGCGAAAGAACCGGCTTTACCAGCGAAAGCCGACGAAGGTACAGAGCCTTCATCACAACGCGAGCTTTCTTGGGACGACGTCCAGCCAGTCGATATTATTGGCCTAGAAGTGGGTTACCGCTTGATTCCGCTAGTGGACCGAGACCAAGGTGGAGAACTGTTAGAGCGCGTAAAAGGTGTGCGTAAAAAGCTATCGCAAGATTTTGGGTTTTTAATCCCTGCGGTTCACATACGTGACAACCTTGAACTGACGCCAAACAGCTATCGAATCACATTAATGGGGGTTGCGGTCGGCGAAGCTGAGATTCGTCCGGATCAAGAGCTAGCGATTAACCCAGGTCAGGTGTATGGCATGATTGATGGCGAGCCAACCATTGACCCTGCATTTGGACTGGAAGCTGTATGGATTCGCGAAGATCAGCGTGAGCATGCTCAGGCGTTAGGTTATACGGTTGTTGACTCATCGACAGTATTAGCGACGCACCTGAGCCAGTTATTGACTAATAACGCATCGCAGTTGATTGGTCATGAAGAAGTAGAGAATTTATTAGAAATGTTAGGACGCAGCGCGCCTAAGTTGGTTGAGAACTTTGTTCCTGATCAGTTGCCTTTAGGTGTGGTGGTGAAAGTCCTACAAAACTTGTTAAACGAGGCCATTCCAATCCGCGATATTCGCACGATTGTTCAAACTTTGGCTGAGTACTCAAGTAAGAGTCAAGAAGCTGACATATTGACGGCAGCAGTTCGAATTAGTCTGAAACGTCTAATTGTTCAAGAAATCAATGGTATAGAGCCTGAGCTGCCAGTGATTACTTTGATACCTGAACTGGAACAAATATTGCATCAAACTATGCAAGCATCAGGAGGCGAATCTGCGGGGATTGAACCGGGGCTCGCTGAACGATTGCAGTCTTCACTAAGCCAAGCGACACAGGAACAAGAATTGAAAGGCGAACCTGCCGTTCTGCTTACTTCCGGTGTATTACGCTCGACGTTGGCGAAATTTGTGAAGAACACAATACCTAATCTCCGGGTACTGTCTTACCAAGAAATCCCGGATGAAAAACAGATCAGAATTGTGCAAGCCGTGGGTAACTGATCTCACGCATCATTAATGGATTCATAGTTTGAAAATAAAGCGATTTTTTGCCAAAGACATGAGAACGGCGCTGCTCCAAGTGAAAGAGGAGTTAGGCGCGGAAGCGGTGATCATGTCAAACAAGAAAGTGGCTGGTGGGGTGGCGATTGTTGCGGCGATAGATAGTGAATCTAACCCGTCTCAAGCAAGCGCAGCGTCACAACAAAATCGCGGTGCTTCTCAATCGAATCGCTATAACGAACATCGTCAAATGTCATCGTCTTCTGCTGATCGTTATCAAGATCGTCATTTAGATGAAGATAAAATTAGCCTGAACAGTAATAACAGTAACAACGAAAAAACAGGCTCGATGACGCAGCGATTCGCTAACATGCTTAAGCAATATAGTGGTGGTGCAGCAGATGCTGACGATCATGTAGCGGAAAATGAAGATTCGCTCTCTGCTTTATTGCAACGCCAGAATAAGCATCGCGACGGCTACAACCAAGAAAAGCCAGCGCCATATCAACCAGATTCACCTTTGGCGAAGTTAATCGCACAAGATAATCGATTTGAGCGTCCAACGCCGAAGTTGGATCCGACACGCTATGATCGCCGCCGTCCAAGTGATGAGCGAGAAGAGTCTGCTGATGAGCTGGAGAGTATGCGCGAAGAGATGACGTCAATTCGTCGTCTTCTAGAGCATCAAGTCTCTGGCCTAATGTGGCAGGAAGTGGAACGTCGTGAGCCGCTCAGAGCAATGCTGATTAAGCGCTTAGAGCGTATGGGCGTTTCTCCGGAGTTAGCAGACCAAATGGCTTGCTATATCCCGGAAGATACAAAACCAGCGCGAGCGTGGAAAGCGCTGTTGTCGCTGGTGGCGGATCAAATCAATATTCCTAAACAGGACATTTTAAAACGTGGTGGTGTGGTCGCACTGTTAGGTCCGACGGGGGTGGGAAAAACAACCACCGTTGCGAAGCTCGCAGCACGTGCCGCCATGGAATACGGTGCCGACAATGTGGCCCTTGTGACAACAGATACATATCGCATAGGTGCACATGAGCAGCTCTCAATTTACGGAAGAATCATGGGTTGTCCCGTGAGAGTTGCTAAAGATTCTAACGAGTTAGCCGATGTTATATATCAGCTAAGAAACAGAAGACTGATTTTGGTCGATACGGCAGGGATGGGGCAACGAGATGTCAGGCTTTCTGAGCAGCTCGATACTCTAATGCAAGAGAGCGGAGAAGTGATTCACAGCTACCTTGTTTTGCCAGCTACCGCACAACGTCGCGTTCTACAAGAAACGCTGGATCACTTCCGACGCATACCACTTTCGGGTTGTATTATGACGAAGCTTGATGAGTCATTAAGTCTAGGCGAATTCATCAGTGTAGTGATTCAAAACGCAATGCCAGTGGCTTACATCGCTAATGGTCAGCGCGTGCCAGAAGACATTGTGATAGCGCAACCAAAATATATGCTTGCGAAAGCAAATGAACTGTTAGAGAAGTCGACAGAGAACGAACCTCACTTTTGGAACAGTGACAGTGAAGGACTCTAAGGCGGCGGACTACTATGACTGAGAATATGATACACGATCAAGCAAGCGGCCTCCGTCGCTTAACACAACCATCGTTGACCAAAGTGATTGCTGTTACTGGCGGCAAAGGTGGTGTGGGGAAATCAAACGTAACACTGGGTCTGGCGATTTGTATGGCTCGCCAAGGCAAGAAGGTGATGGTTCTCGACGCTGATTTAGGTCTGGCCAATGTGGACGTGATGCTCGGAATTCGTGCAAAACGTAATCTAGGACATGTCTTAGCGGGTGAATGTGAGCTAAAAGATGCGATTGTCGAAGGGCCTTATGGTATAAAGATAATCCCTGCAACTTCTGGCACACAGAGCATGACTGAGCTTTCTCACGCTCAACATGCTGGACTCATTCGAGCATTTGGTAGTCTTGAAGACGAAATGGACGTCCTGCTGATAGATACCGCCGCAGGCATTTCTGACATGGTAATCAGTTTTTCGCGAGCAGCTCAAGATGTCGTTGTGGTTGTGTGTGATGAACCAACTTCAATCACAGATGCATATGCGTTAATTAAGCTGTTAAGTAAAGAACACCAGGTCCAACGCTTTAAAGTTGTAGCAAATATGGTCAGAAGCTACCGTGAAGGGCGAGAATTGTTTGCAAAGTTGACGCTAGTCACAGAGCGATTCTTGAATGTCAGCCTTGAACTCGTAGCATGTATTCCATTAGATGATAAAGTACGACAGGCTGTAAAAAGACAAAAAATTGTCGTTGATGCGTTCCCTCGCTCACCTGCCGCTTTAGCTATCAGCTCACTAGCAAACAAAGCGTTAACGTGGCCACTACCGAAAACACCAAGTGGACACTTGGAATTTTTTGTGGAAAGGTTGCTAAATCGTACCGAATTCGCAGAGGACCCTTTTGGTGAATAAAGCGATAACCTATGACCAACATGGCAAGTTTAATAGCCAGCAAGCGTTTATAGAGCGCTACTCAGTGTTGGTTAAGCGCATTGCTCACCACCTATTAGGCCGTTTACCGCCGAGTGTTCAGGTAGAGGATTTAATTCAGGCCGGCATGATCGGTCTTATCGAAGCTCAGCAGAATTATGATGGTTCTAAAGGTGCGAGCTTTGAAACTTATGCAGGTATCCGTATTCGCGGTGCAATGTTAGATGACATGCGCAAAGGCGATTGGGTACCGCGTTCTGTTCATAAAAATAATCGAGAGATTAACCAAGCGATTGCGGAACTGGAAGGCGAATTAAATAGAGATCCTACTGATTCTGAAGTAGCCACGCATCTCGGTATGACACTGGATCAATATCATAGTGCTCTGACCGATATCAACTGCTCAAAATTAGTCGGTATTGAAGATTTAGGCGTTTCTGATGATGTGATTTCGCCTGCAGATGAAACTGATGACAGTAACCCATTCAAAGGGGTTGCCGACGAATCATTTCGAAAAGCACTGGTTGAATCAATAAAACAGCTTCCAGAGCGTGAAGCTTTGGTACTTTCGCTTTATTATGATGAAGAACTCAATTTGAAAGAAATTGGCGATGTGTTAGGCGTAAGCGAATCTCGCGTAAGTCAAATACTGAGTCAAGCGATGCAACGTTTGCGCACCAAGCTCAGTGCGTGGACACAAAATGACTAAAAACACTGATTTTACGATTCAGTGGAGGCAATTTTGAATAAAAACATGAAGATCCTTATTGTTGATGATTTCTCAACAATGCGCCGTATTGTTAAAAACCTGCTTCGTGACTTGGGTTTCAATAACACTCAAGAAGCGGACGATGGTTTAACCGCATTACCAATGCTGAAAAAAGGTGACTTCGATTTTGTTGTAACTGACTGGAACATGCCAGGTATGCAAGGCATCGATTTGCTTAAACACATCCGCGCGGATGCAGAACTTAAGCATTTGCCAGTTCTAATGATCACGGCTGAAGCGAAGCGTGAGCAGATCATTGAAGCTGCTCAAGCAGGCGTAAACGGCTACATTGTTAAGCCATTTACTGCTGCAACATTAAAAGAAAAATTAGATAAAATTTTCGAGCGTTTATAACTCTCTCTTTTTCTCTTTGTTATTCGAGTCATTCATACCAATTATTAAATACCTATTAAATGACTCGTTTAGCGTTTTTAAAGTGATAAGAAGAACTAAACGTAAAAGGGTCTATTCAGAATGATCTCACTAGAGCAGGCGAAGTCACTCGTTCAAATGCTAGAAAACGGGGAACAAGACCAAGCCAATATGCTTGTTGCCTCGATCTACGAAGGTGCCGAGAATCCAATGCTGCAAGAAATTGGAGCCTTAACTCGAGACCTTCACGAATCACTCAAGCAGTTCAGTCTCGATCAGCGCATGACCGAAATTGCGAAAGACGAAATCCCTAACGCAAGGGATCGTCTTAATTATGTGATCGAGAAGACAGAGCTAGCAGCCAACAAAACGATGGATGCAGTCGACTGCTGCCTTCCTATCGCTGACAACCTGCATGATTGCCTTCAGAAAGTTCGTCCTCAATGGAATGAACTCATGCACGGGCGCATCGAATTAAGCGAATTCAAAGCACTTTGTCACCGAATCGACGAGCTATTAGTTCAAGTCGAAGGTGACAGCACTGAGTTGCGTGGTCAATTGACCGAAATTCTCATGGCGCAAGACTTCCAAGACCTAACTGGCCAAATTATTCGCCGCGTAATTACGTTGGTAAATGAAGTAGAAGGCCGCTTAGTGGAAATCCTAACCGTATTCTCTGGAAATAAACCTGAAGAACACATTCAAGTTTTGTCAGAACCGGCAGATAAAAAGAATACACAAACAAGCGAAGCCGAAGGCCCGATTCTTCATCCAGAACTGAGAGAAGATGCGGTTTCATCGCAGGACGAAGTCGATGACTTGTTGTCCAGTCTTGGATTTTAAAGGTAACGTATGAGCTACGATTTAGACGAAGATATTCTTCAGGACTTTCTCATTGAGGCTGGGGAAATTCTCGAACTGCTTTCTGAGCAGTTGGTTGAATTGGAAAATAACCCAGAAGACAAAGACTTACTTAATGCAATTTTCCGTGGGTTTCACACCGTAAAAGGCGGTGCTGGCTTCCTGTCTTTGGCAGAGCTAGTCGATACTTGTCATGGTGCGGAGAACGTGTTCGACGTTTTACGAAACGGCCAACGCACGGTCACGCAAAACTTAATGGATACGATGCTAAAAGCGTTGGATACGGTCAATACCCAGTTCCAAGCTGTTCAAGATCGTGAGCCATTGGAAGCTGCGGATCCTGCCCTTCTTGAAGAACTTCATCGTCTATGTAAACCTGAATCAGAAGATGAAGTCGCTGCAACCGTGGTTGAAGAACCAGTGGTTACTCCTGAACCTGTCATTCCTGAGCCTGTTATTGAAGAACCTGCCGCTCCAGCGTCAAGTGTCGGCTCTGTTGATGAAATTACCCAAGACGAATTCGAAAAGCTGCTGGATGAGCTTCATGGTAAAGGCTCAGCTCCAGGCGCTTCAGAACCTGCGACACCAACAACGCCATCAGAGCCCCCTCAATCAAGTGCGCCATCAGTTGAAAGTGGCGATATCACTGACGATGAATTTGAGCGTCTACTTGACGAACTTCACGGCGTTGGCAAAAGTCCATCAGCGGCAGAGGCTGCAGCATCTGCACCAGCAGAACCTCCTAAAGCGGCAGAACCAGCTGCGCCAGTTGCATCGTCAGCAAATCAAGATAGTGACTTAATGACGGACGAAGAGTTCGAAAAGTTACTCGATGAGCTACATGGTGCGGGCAAAGGTCCCACTCTGGAAGAACTGGATATGGCAACGAAGCCGGCATCAGCAAACGTAGAGGAAAGCCCTGCGAAACCTGAGCCTGCGGTTAAGCCAGCACCAGCAGCTCCAACTCCGGCTCCAGCACCAAAGCCAGAATCTAAACCTGTCGCGGTGAAAGAAGAGGCGAAAGCGCCAGCGGTTAAAAAGCCTCAGGCAGAGGCAACCGTTCGTGTCGATACCTCAACGCTTGATACCATCATGAACATGGTAGGTGAGCTTGTATTGGTCCGAAACCGTCTATTAAGCCTTGGTTTGAACAGCGACAATGAAGAAATGTCCAAAGCGGTCGCCAACCTTGATGTCGTAACGGCGGATCTGCAAGGCGCGGTAATGAAAACGCGTATGCAGCCAATCAAGAAAGTATTTGGCCGTTTCCCACGCGTTGTCCGTGACTTGGCGCGCAACCTAAATAAAGACATCGTGTTGGAAATGCGCGGTGAAGAAACCGATCTCGATAAAAACCTTGTAGAAGCATTGGCTGATCCATTGATTCACTTGGTTCGTAACTCGGTTGACCACGGTATTGAAATGCCAGACGACCGCGCGAAAGCAGGTAAATCACGCACAGGTAAAGTGATTTTGTCTGCATCACAAGAAGGGGATCACATTGAGCTATCCATCGTAGATGATGGCGGCGGTATGGACCCGAACAAACTGCGTGGTATCGCGGTTAAGCGCGGCATGATGGACGAAGATGCAGCGGCCCGTTTAACAGACAAAGAGTGCTTCAACCTTATCTTTGCGCCAGGTTTCTCAAGTAAAGATAAAATTTCTGACATCTCTGGCCGTGGCGTTGGCATGGATGTGGTTAAGACGGCTATCAACACCTTAAATGGTTCAATCGATATCGATTCTGAGCTAGGTAAAGGCACTAAGATCACCATCAAAGTACCACTGACGCTTGCGATCCTACCAACACTGATGGTTGGTGTTGGCGGTCATCCGTTTGCGCTGCCACTGGCATCGGTGAGCGAAATTTTCCACTTGGATCTGAGTCGCACAAACGTGGTAGATGGTCAGTTGACGATCATTGTGCGTGAAAAATCTATCCCGCTATTTTACTTACAGAACTGGTTAGCATCCAAATCACAAAACGTCGAAGAGCGTACTGGTCACGGTCATGTGGTTATTGTACAGATCGGTAACCAGCGCGTTGGTTTTGTTGTGGATACGCTTATTGGTCAAGAAGAAGTGGTTATTAAGCCACTCGATAATCTATTGCAAGGCACTCCGGGCATGGCTGGTGCAACAATCACTAGCGATGGCCATATTGCATTAATTCTAGATGTGCCTGATTTACTTAAGCGATATGCTGCGGCTTCACGCCTTTAAGCAAAGCTGACGTTATTAAAAGGAATAAGATGGCGATTAAAGTACTAGTCGTTGATGATTCGAGTTTTTTTCGACGTCGCGTGAGCGAAATCATCAACTCAGAATCGCGCCTAGAAGTGATTGACGTTGCGGTAAATGGCAGAGAGGCGGTTGAGAAAGCCAAATCTCTTAAACCGGACGTCATCACGATGGATATTGAAATGCCAGTGATGGATGGCATTACCGCTGTGCGTGAAATCATGGCAGCGGCTCCAACGCCAATCCTAATGTTTTCGTCCCTGACTCATGACGGGGCGAAAGCCACGCTTGATGCGCTAGATGCGGGCGCATTGGATTTCTTGCCGAAAAAGTTTGAAGACATCGCACGTAACCGCGAAGAAGCGGTGTCACTGCTTCAGCAACGTGTTATTCAGATTGCTTCGAAGCGCGCTTTTATGCGTCGACCAATCACTCGCGCTGCTGCGAGTACCAGTGCGGCAGCTCGTCCACTAGGTTCAAGAACGGCTTCGCCAGCGACTCCAGCTCCTGCTCGACCGGCTGCGGCAAAGTTCCGAGCCTCTGGTAAGAAGTATCAACTGACCGCAATTGGCACGTCGACTGGTGGTCCGGTTGCTTTGCAAAAAATTCTGACGCGTTTACCGATGAACTACCCGCATCCGATCGTATTGATCCAACATATGCCAGCAACCTTTACTGCTGCATTTGCCAGCCGTTTGAATACCTTGTGTAAGATTCAAGTGAAAGAAGCACAAGATGGCGACGTCTTGCAGCCAGGTGTGGCATACCTTGCTCCAGGTGGTAAGCAAATGATGGTGGATGGTCGAGCGGGGGCTGCTCGTCTTCGCATCATTGATGGCGGCGACCGCATGAACTACAAACCATGTGTGGATGTGACTTTTGGTTCTGCAGCCAAAGTATACGGTGACAAAGTACTCTCTTTAGTGCTGACTGGCATGGGTGCAGACGGTCGTGAAGGCGCTCGTATGTTGAAGTCTTCAGGCTCAACTATTTGGGCTCAAGATGAAGAAAGTTGTGTTGTTTATGGTATGCCCCAAGCTGTTGCTAAAGCAGGCATTTCTTCAGAAGATTTACCGCTTGACCGCATTGCAGAACGCATGTTGGTGGAAGTTGGCCTAGCGTAGGATTCATCATGATTGTTTGGAGTGTAGCTAACCAGAAAGGTGGCGTGGGTAAAACCACCTCAACAGTAACATTAGCGGGTTTGCTGAGTCAAAAAGGTCATCGCGTACTGATGGTCGATACTGACCCTCACGCATCACTGACTACCTATCTTGGTTATGATCCTGACGCAGTAACTTCGAGCCTATTTGATTTATTCCAGTTGAAGACATTCTCTCGTGAAACGGTGAGGCCGTTAATCCTAGAGACAAAACTGGAAGGGATGGATATCATTCCCGCGCATATGTCCCTTGCGACGCTTGATCGTGTCATGGGGAATCGCAGTGGGATGGGATTGATCTTAAAACGAGCTCTACAAGCGGTCTCACAAGACTATGATTATGTGTTGATTGACTGCCCGCCAATTCTTGGTGTGATGATGGTCAACGCACTGGCCGCCAGTGACCGAATTTTGATTCCCGTTCAAACCGAGTTTTTGGCGATGAAAGGCTTGGAACGCATGATGCGCACGTTAACCATTATGCAAAAGTCTCGTCCGGGTGGTTTCAAAGTGACTATCGTTCCAACGATGTATGACAAGCGCACCAAAGCGTCTTTGCAGACATTGATGCAACTGAAGAAAGATTACCCAAATCAAGTATGGACCTCTGCGGTGCCGATTGATACCAAGTTCCGTGATGCTAGTTTAAAGCATTTGCCAGCATCGCATTTTGCATCTGGTAGTCGCGGTGTGTTTGCGTATAAACAGTTATTGATTTACCTGGAGAGGTTAGCGTTCGATGAGCAGTAACGACGTGCTTTCCAGTGAACAAGCGCTTGATGACTACTTTAATGCGCTATTGGGTGATGAGGCTGAAGCAACGACTCTTGAGGAAGAGCTTGACTTGCTGGCTCAAGAAATATCATCTGCAGAGCCAGAGCCAGAGCCAGAGCCAGAGCCAGAGCCAGAGCCAGAGCCAGAGCCAGAGCCAGAGCCAGAGCCAGAGCCAGAATTGCAGTTTCAATACTCGGAGCCGGAAACTTACCAGTTTCAAGAAGCGTACCCGCCAGAATTGGAAGCCCCAAATCTGGAAGATGTGCAAAGGTTATTAAGTCAGCTTGAAGCAAGCAACCCTGTAGCCGAGTTAGATATTGATAGTATTCTTGAACAAAATACGATTGATATTGCAGCAGAAATAAAAGCGGCTGAGCCAGAAGTGCAAACCGTTAGTGAGGCGTCCGAGTTACAAACAGTTGAAGAGATACAAGACTGGGTGATTGATGCGCCAGTTTTTGAGGGAACTCAGCCAGAACTGGTTGAACCTCAATCGGTGATTGAGCATGATGTCAATATAGAATCGAACGTTGATACCGAGCTCGAGACACAAACAGGTTCCGAAATACCAACTGACTGGGAAAGCACGAAGCGAAGTGAAGATTTTCAAGTGCTTTACTTTGATGTGAATGATGTCACGTTTGCCGTACCGCTTGATGAGTTAGGTGGTATTCATCGCATCAGCGAACTTAACCATTTGATAGGAAAGCCCGCCTGGTATTTGGGGCTACAAACAAATCGTGAGCAACAGTTTGATGTCGTCGATACCGCGAAATGGGTGATGGCAGATAAGCTTCGCGATGACAGTTACAAAGATAATTACCAATACGTTGTCATGCTTGGAGAGAGCATGTGGGGGCTGGCCAGTAACCAACTAATGGGGACGGAAATGCTCAATATCGACAAGGTTCGCTGGCGTGAACAGGCGGGTAAACGCCCTTGGCTAGCGGGCATGGTAAAAGAAAAAATGTGCGCCTTAATTCATGTCCAGGCGCTCATTGACATGCTAAACGCCGGTTTAGATGTCAAATCACTGAATTAGATTTAAGTCGGGAACGACATTAACGAGGATTAACTATGTCTCAAGCTTTTGAAGTAGAAGTGAAGAAAGATGCATCGAATGACGAAGTTCTTCAGTGGGTGACGTTCCAGCTAGAAGAAGAAACGTACGGCATCAACGTAATGCAAGTTCGTGAAGTACTTCGTTATACTGAAATTGCACCCGTTCCAGGTGCGCCAGATTATGTTCTGGGTATCATCAACCTGCGTGGTAACGTGGTTACTGTTATCGACACGCGTTCACGTTTCGGCCTGATGGAAGGCGAAGTTACAGATAATACTCGTATTATTGTGATAGAGTCAGAGCGTCAAGTGATTGGTATTTTGGTAGATAGTGTGGCAGAAGTGGTTTACCTACGTTCTTCTGAAATTGACACGACGCCTTCTGTTGGTACTGATGAAAGCGCGAAGTTCATCCAAGGTGTGAGCAACCGTGACGGCAAGCTTCTTATCCTTGTGGATTTGAACAAGCTCCTAACGGATGACGAATGGGACGAGATGGCTCACCTATAATGGGCTGAATAATGATGGCTGAAGAGACTCTTTTATCTGTTCCATTCCTTGCGGGTGGCGTCGCTTTTATCGTGTTGGTGTTGGTTGTTTTGCAACTGCGCATTCGCTCGGGGTTGCAAAAGCAAGTAGACCAGCAACGAGCACAGTCTCGACATGTAGATAAAGAAGTACAAAAGTTGAGTAAGCAGTTACTCGAAGTGCGTTCGGTTGTCGTTGGTCTTGGACAAAAAGTAACGGAACAACAAGACATTATTCAGCACCTAAACGAGAGAATTCGTGAACTCGAACACGCTGATACTGATGGTCGCTTGTACAGTCGAGCTTCTAAAATGGTACAGCTTGGTGCAGATATCAATGAGCTCATTGAAGAGTGTGAACTGCCAAAAGCTGAAGCGGAATTGATGCTTTCACTACAGAAAAAACTGGCGGGAAAAGAGAAAATTCCACCACTAAGCGGTCAGCCATCAGATGATGCAGAATACCCGGCGCGTGGACGTCGTCGACGCTAAAGGTTTTAAAGCGATAAAAAGAGGCGATAAGCCTCTTTTTTTGTGTTCGGTTACTAATTATCTTTTTGCAATACAGCCCTAGATTACCTTAAGCTCTTTTCATTCTTAGCACTCGCTCCCCAAGTTACAATGAGAGCTTATAACTACTTATAGTTAATTTTATTAAAGTGTGACGATTAATTAACAAAAATACATGAACTTACATACATCCCAGCCCTCTTATCCTGTTTTGTCATAACTAAGCTGTGCTAATATAGCACTTCGTTCATTTTTTAGTTGAAGCTCTATGTTAGAAGTATCTAACCTGACAGCGATCCGTGATGAGAGGGTCCTGTTTGAAAACCTGCAGTTTGAAATTAAGCCTGGTGAATTGGTCCAGATAGAAGGGCGCAATGGTACTGGCAAAACTACGTTACTACGTATTGTGACAGGTTTAGGTGATAGAGAAGAAGGCATCATTAAGTGGAAAGGAGAAGAGGTTGAAAAATCTCGTGATGTTTTCCATCAAGATCTGCTGTTCTTAGGGCATCAAACTGGAGTGAAACGAGAGCTTACCGCACTAGAAAACTTACGTTTTTACCAATCTATTCAAAATAACCGCTCTTCTGACGAAGAAATCTTCACTGCTTTAACTCAAGTTGGTTTAGCCGGTCGAGAAGATGTGCCTGTAGCACAGCTTTCCGCAGGTCAGCAACGACGAGTGGCACTAGCAAGGTTATGGCTCAGTAAGCAAATTTTATGGATTTTAGATGAACCGTTGACCGCCATCGATAAGCAAGGCGTCAAAGTGCTTGAATCTTTGTTCGCAAGTCACGCTGATAATGGCGGTATTGTCGTGTTGACGACGCATCAAGATATGTTTTCGGACAGCCCGAAACTTAGAAAAATAAAGTTGGGTGATTGATATGATTCCATCTATGACCACCATCATTCGCCGCGAGCTACTGATAGCATTTCGCCGTCAGGCAGACATTCTGAACCCGCTTTGGTTCTTTATTATTGTTATTACTCTGTTTCCTCTTAGTATCGGCCCTGAACCAAATTTGTTAGCACGTATTGCAGCGGGCATTGTTTGGGTTGCCGCATTGCTATCCGCCTTATTATCATTAGAGCGTCTATTTCGTGATGATTTTCAAGACGGTGCATTGGAACAAATGATGCTAATGCCGATTCCATTGCAACTTGTAGTGGTTTCAAAGGTCATAGCTCATTGGTTGTTAACAGGGTTACCTCTGATCCTAATTAGCCCATTATTGGCGGTTTTACTTTCGCTTGATTTCAATACTTGGCTATCTGTTGTACTAACCTTGATGATCGGTACACCGACACTAAGTTTTATTGGAGCTATTGGTGTGGCTTTGACGGTTGGGTTGCAAAAGGGGGGCGTTCTTTTGAGTTTGCTTATTCTTCCGCTCTACATCCCAATTTTGATTTTCGCAACATCAGCAATTGATGCCGCCGCGCTTGGTATGGCGTATAACGGTCAACTAGCAATTTTAGGTGCGATGCTAATGGGAGCGATGACGTTAACGCCTTTTGCCATTAGTGCCGCATTGAGAGTTAGTGTTAACTAACTCAATAAAGTGCCAATGAAGCGGCGCTTGATCAAAGAATTATTATTAAAGCACTGCTACGGTCTCAGCCCTTTAGACAGTGTCCCTGAAGTAAGAGTGAGAACAAAACATGTGGAAATGGCTACATCCTTATGCCAAGCCAGAAACCGCTTACCGTTTGAGTGGTAAGTTTCTGCCTTGGTTTTCTGTATTGGCCCTCGTATGCTTATCGGTTGGTACGGTTTGGGGGCTTGCATTTGCGCCTTCAGATTACCAACAAGGTGACAGTTTCCGAATCATCTATATTCACGTCCCATCAGCTATTTGGTCTATGGGCGTTTATATGTCGATGGCGATTGCGGCATTTATTGGCTTAGTATGGCAAGTACGTCTATCTGATATGGCGGCGCTTGCGATGGCGCCGATTGGTGCGGTATTTACCTTCATTGCTCTACTTACTGGTGCCGTTTGGGGTAAGCCAATGTGGGGCACTTGGTGGGTATGGGACGCCCGTCTTACTTCAGAATTGATTCTTCTATTTCTCTACCTTGGTGTTATTGCGCTTTATCACGCGTTTGACGATCAGAAAACAGCTGCAAAAGCGGCGGGTATTTTAGCGATCGTAGGCGTCGTGAACCTACCTATCATTCACTTTTCCGTAGAATGGTGGAACACGCTTCACCAAGGCGCGACGATCACGAAATTTGAACAACCTTCTATTTCATCCGACATGCTTTGGCCGTTATTGCTAAACATCTTTGGCTTTGCGTTCTTCTTTGGTGCAGTGACGATGGTACGTTTTCGTAACGAAATCATCAGTAAAGAAAGTCACCGCCCTTGGGTGCGCAAACTCGCAACAGAACAAACTCAGTGAGGTAATTGATTATGCATTTTGAATCTCTGAGCGACTTTTTTGCCATGGGTGGCTACGCATCATACGTATGGAGTGCGTTTGGTATTACTTTCTTATCCATGCTGATTCTTCTGATCACTAGCCTTCGCCGCGGTGATGCATTATTGAAAGAAGTGAAAGCAAAAATTGACCGTCAAGCTCGTATCGACGCAGCGAAGAACATGGAGAACACCTTATGAACCCGAGACGTAAAAAGAGGCTAGGTATCGTACTAGCGATCTTTATCGGTATTAGTGCCACCATTGGTTTGATACTTTATGCGCTTAACCAAAATATGGACCTTTTCTACACTCCAACGGAATTGGTTAATGGTAAGCCAGATGGCACCAAGCCAGAAGTAGGCCAGCGTCTGCGTATTGGTGGTATGGTGGTTGTGGGCTCGGTTCGTCGAGATCCTAATTCTTTGAAAGTGAGTTTTGACCTGCACGATGTCGGTCCTAAAGTGACGATTACTTATGACGGTATTCTTCCTGACTTGTTCCGTGAAGGGCAGGGTATTGTGGCTCAAGGTGTACTGAAAGATGCCACGACAGTTGAGGCATTTGAGGTCCTAGCGAAGCACGATGAAGAATACATGCCACCAGAAATTGCGGAAGCGATGAAGAAAACGCATGAACCGCTTCAATACAGCACAGAACAGAAACAAGGAAGCGGCCAATGATTGCTGAAATCGGTCACTTTGCTCTCATTCTTTCGCTTGCAATGGCTGTGCTGCTGAGCGTATTGCCATTGTGGGGAGCATCGAATAATAACACCATGCTCATGAACACAGCGCGACCGCTATCTTGGTCTATGTTCCTAATGCTGTTGTTCTCTTTCGCCATTTTATGTTGGGGATTTTATACCAACGACTTCACGTTACAGTATGTAGCGAGCAACTCGAATAGTCAGCTTCCTTGGTACTACCGTTTAACCGCAGTATGGGGTGCACACGAAGGTTCACTGTTGCTATGGGTTTTAATCCAGGCTGCTTGGACTGTCGCTGTAGCGACATTCAGTCGTGGTATGCCGCAAGAGTCGGTTGCACGTGTACTTGCCGTAATGGGCATGATCTCAGTGGGTTTCCTACTGTTTATCATCTTAACGTCAAACCCATTCCTACGTACGTTACCTTTCTTCCCGGTTGACGGGCGTGACTTGAACCCTCTGCTTCAAGACCCTGGTTTGATTGTTCACCCGCCAATGCTTTACATGGGCTACGTTGGTTTCTCGGTTGCCTTCTCTTTTGCGATCGCATCCCTAATGACCGGACGCCTTGATACGGCTTGGGCCCGTTGGTCTCGTCCTTGGACTACCGCTGCATGGGTATTTTTAACACTCGGTATCGCACTAGGCTCTTGGTGGGCTTACTACGAACTTGGCTGGGGTGGTTGGTGGTTCTGGGATCCAGTAGAAAACGCATCATTCATGCCTTGGTTAGCGGGTACCGCATTAATGCACTCTCTTGCCGTGACAGAAAAACGCGGAACATTTAAAGCGTGGACGGTACTATTGGCAATCTCTGCATTTTCGTTGAGTTTGTTGGGCACATTCTTAGTCCGTTCCGGTATTTTAGTATCGGTGCACGCGTTCGCGTCTGACCCGTCGCGCGGTATGTTTATTCTAGGCTTCCTCGTTTTCGTTATCGGCGGCTCTTTATTGCTGTTTGCCGTGAAAGGGGCGGCAGTGCGTGTGCGAGGTAACTTCGACTTAGTCTCTCGTGAAAATGCGCTCTTAGCCAACAACGTATTACTTATCGCAGCACTTGTTGTGGTGTTAGTGGGGACATTATTGCCGCTCGTACATAAGCAGCTTGGTTTGGGGTCGGTTTCTATCGGTGCTCCATTCTTCGACATGCTGTTTGCGTGGTTGATGATGCCATTTGCTTTCCTACTTGGTATTGGTCCACTTATCCGTTGGAAGCGAGACAATTTATCTAAACTTGTGAAACCAATGCTCGTTTCAGGTGTGCTTGCTTTTGCTTTGGCCGCGGTATGCGTATACCTGTTTGCCGACTTCTTCTCAACTATGGCTTACATTGGCTGGGTAATGGCGATTTGGATTATTGCAATGCATGGCTTTGAACTATATGAGCGTGCAACGCACCGTCATAGCTTTAGTGAAGGTGTTCGTAAGCTGCAGCGTAGCCATTGGGCGATGATGTTGGGTCATGTTGGTCTGGCGGTATCTGTTATCGGTATTGCGATGGTACAGAACTACAGCATCGAGCGTGATGTACGTTTAGCACCTGGCGAACACTTCCAAATTCAAGGTTATGATTTCTACTTCTCAGGCCTGCGTGATAAAGATGGTCCAAACTACGATGGCTACATCGCGGATTTTGAGATCACACATGATGGCAAATACGTGAATACGCTTCACGCTGAGAAGCGCTTCTACCGTACGGCTAAGTCTATGATGACCGAAGCTGCCATTGACCGTGGAATTAGTCGTGACTTATACATTGCAATGGGTGAACGTTTAGACGACAACCGATCTTGGGCTGTTCGTATTTACTATAAACCGTTCGTTCGTTGGATTTGGGCTGGCTCTTTGATTATGGCGTTAGGCGGTGCATTAGCGATTTCAGATAAGCGTTATCGCTTCCGTAAATCTTCAAAGAAAAACGCGAAGTCAAAAGAGCAGGAGGCATAACATGAATAAGAAAATCTTATTTATTCCGCTCGTCGCTTTCATGATTTTGGCGGGCATTTTCGCAACCCAGTTAATGCGCAACCAAGAGGGCGATGATCCAACGAAATTGGAGTCGGTTTTGGTTGGTAAGCCAGTTCCTGAGTTTCACTTAGAAGACTTAGCTGAACCTGGAAAACAATACGACCAGTCAATTTTTAAAGGTGAGCCGTTGCTCTTGAACGTTTGGGCTACGTGGTGTCCAACGTGTTATGCAGAGCATAAATACCTAAACGAATTGGCGGGTAAGGGCGTTAAGATTATCGGTATGAATTACAAAGATGATCGTAACAAAGCGGTAGGCTGGTTGAATGATCTCGGCAACCCTTACTTAATTAGCCTATTTGATGGTAGCGGTATGCTTGGTCTTGACCTTGGCGTTTATGGTGCACCAGAAACATTCATTATTGATGCAAATGGTGTGATTCGCTATCGCCATGTGGGGGATGTTAACCCACGTAATTGGTCAGAAACACTGGAGCCGCTTTACAACAAATTGGTTGAGGAGGCGAAGCAATGAGAAAGCTGATCCTTGCAGTTTTTGCTGCCATGACATTATCTCTTGCTGCTCACGCTGCCATTGAAGTATACGAGTTCGATAACTTGGAACAAGAACAGCAGTTCAAAGAGCTAAGCCATACGCTCCGTTGCCCTAAATGTCAGAACAACACGATCTCGGATTCTAACGCTGAACTTGCTCAAGACTTACGCCATAAGGTGTACGAAATGACCAAAGAAGGTAAGTCCAAAGATGAGATTGTTGATTACATGATCGCTCGTTACGGTAACTTCGTGACTTACAACCCACCATTTACGGTTGCGACTGCGATTTTGTGGCTAGGGCCACTCGCTGTAGTACTGGGTGGTTTTGGTTTGATTGTACTGCGTAGCCGTAAATCTAAAGTTAAGGCAAAAGCGAGCAGTGACGAGCAATGGGATGAGCAAAAAGAGGCTCGTTTAAAAGCATTGCTTGAAGAAGAGAACAACGGAGATAAGAAGTAATGACACTATTTTGGATTTCCACCGTTGCTCTTACGCTTATTGCTTGTGCGCTGGTGGCTTTGCCGCTGCTTAAACAAAAAGCGAACAATGATGATGTGTTACGCGATGAGCTCAACAAGGCATTTTATAAAGACCGTCTATCTGAGCTTGCAGAAGAAACCGACGAAGGGCTGGTTGAAAGCGAAGACGAACTGATTTCTGATCTAAAGCAGTCTCTCCTTGACGATATTCCTGGTGATAAAGCGCAAAAAGAAACCAAGGTTTCACCAATCGCGGTTTTAGTCCCATCGGTAATTCTGACGGTGGCGTTGAGCTATGGCTTGTATTACAAATTTGGCGCGTCAGAAGATATTGTTCAGTGGCAAGAAGTGTCTGCAAATCTACCTGAGTTATCGAAAAAGCTGATGTCGGCTTCTTCTGAGCCGTTGAGTGACGATGAAATGGCGGATTTGACCCTTGCCCTTCGAACTCGCTTACATTACCAGCCGGAAGACTCGACAGGTTGGTTACTGCTAGGTCGTATTGCGTTAGCAAATCGTGATGTCACGACTGCTATCGATGCGATGGAAAAGTCATATCGCCTAGAGCCCCAAGATCCTGATGTGATGTTGGGTTATGCACAAGCTCTGATGCTGTCTCAAGAGGAAATGGATCAAGCGACGGCTCGCTCATTACTCGGCAAGCTGATGCAGCAAGACTATGTCGATCTGCGTGTGTTTTCTTTGTTAGCGTTCGATGCGTTTGAGCGTCAAGACTTCCCGGCAGCCATCAAGTACTGGGGAATCATGCAGCAAATGATTGGTCCAGAAGATAGCCGCTACGAGATGTTGTCACGCAGTATTGAGAGTGCTCGTAAGCAAATGGGCGAAGCGGTTTCACCGGATAAGAGTGTCGCTGTGACAATTAATGTGGCACCAAATGCTCAGTTGGATCCAAACGCAGTTCTGATTGTGTCGGTACATCGTGCAGATGGCTCACCAATGCCTGTTGCGGCAGCTCGCTATCCGCTGGGTACTTTCCCTCGTACAGTCGTATTAGATGATGGTAATGCCATGATGCAGGGTCAAAAACTATCTTCACTCGACAAGTTAATCGTCCGTGTGCGTGTGGACTCTGACGGTAACGTAGCAACGCGTGATCAAGATTGGCACGGAGAAAGTGACGTCGTTGAATTTGGCGCACCAGTAGAAGTGACCATTGATCAGCAGTATTAATTGTTAACATCTGTCTCTGAAACATGACAACGAGGTAGAGTCAGTTGCCTTTAGTGGTATGACTCTAAACGATCGAGTAGAATACCGAAGGCCAGCGACTGCTGGCCTTTATTTATTCCCATATCTGAGTCATCTTTACTACGTATACTGCTCAACATACGTACAACGGTTCATTGGGTGACTTAGGTAGATTAATAGTCGTTATGGAAAATAAAATGTATAACAAGGGTAAATCTACCTTCTTGTTACTGCTTGCAGTTGGACTGGTTGGCTGTTCAAGTGCGCCTGATGAAGCAGTAAAAGGACAAGAAACAAATCAAACGACTTCTGATGTGTATGACCCGTTGGAAGGCTTTAACCGAACCATGTGGGAAATCAACTACGAATATTTAGATCCGTATTTGGTTCGTCCTGTATCACTTGCGTATGTGGAATACACGCCAGTTCCTATTCGTTCCGGTATCGCTAACTTCTTATCGAACTTAGATGAGCCAGCCAGCATGGTTAATAACTTAGTCATGGGTAACGGCACGAAAGCCGTGGACCACTTTAACCGTTTTTGGATTAACTCGACGTTTGGTATTTTCGGTTTATTCGATATTGCAAGTGCCGCGGGTATTACGAAGTACGACGAGAAAGCGTTCAGTGATGCAGTAGGCCACTATGGTGTTGGAAATGGCCCTTACTTCATGATTCCAGGTTATGGCCCGTATACCTTACGTGAAGTGACAGATACCGTAGATAGTACGTATTTACCCCTCTCTTACCTCAACTTCTGGGCGAGTTTGGGTAAGTGGGCGTTTGAAGGCATGGAGAAGCGTGCTTTATTAGTACCGCAAGAAGCACAGTTAGACTCGTCGCCGGATCCATACATTCTTACTCGCGATGTTTATATTCAGCGTCAAAACTTTAAAGCAGAAGTTGAAACGGTGGAAGAAGTTAACATCGAAGAAGAAGAGTATTTAGACGAATACCTAGAAGACTTTTAAGCGCTGTTCTTTACAATATACAAATGAAAAAAGGCTTAGCTGATGCTAAGCCTTTTTTGTATTTTGCAGCTCGGTTAGAAGCGGTAGTTTGCTTGAACACCGATTAGCCAAACATTACCCGTAGTTTCGCCTACGAATTGGCCGCCGACTTGTTCTGCAGTGTCGTCTGACTTGTAACCACGAGACTCAACGATTGGTGCGTCTTTCGCAAAAATATAGGTGAAGCCAGCGTCTAGGCTGAAGTCTTTCGTCCAATCGTACGTTGCGCCAATACTTAGCCAAGTACGGTCAGTTTCTGGAATAGTGATCGTACGGTTTTTATCGCTTACCGCTGAAGTATCGTACGCAATACCAGTACGTAACGCTAGCTTAGGATCAAGCTGGTAAGTAGCACCAACAGCAAAGCGGTAGTTATCTTCCCAGTTTTCTACTTTAACCATATGCGTGCCAGCGGTATCTAGACGTGCTTCCAATTTCTCGAAAGAGCTCCAATCCGTCCAGTTAAAGCTTGCGTGTAACGCAAGTTGGTCTGTTACTTGGTGGAAGCTTGCCAACTCAGCCGTTGCAGGCAGGTTTAGGTACATGTAGCCGTTGTCACGTAGTTGTGAAAGCTTAGTACCGAAGCCAAAACCTAGACCTTCAGCATGGCCTTCAAGCTTCAGTTCAACTTCAGATTTGTACGCGAAGCCGATACGGTTATTTTCATTGATCTGCCATGCAGTACCAACTTGCCAGCCCCAAGCGGTATCGTCACCTTCCATGTATTTTAGAGCGGTACCTTGAGGAACACTGATAGGATCGCCAGTGACAGGGTGCTGTCCTACAACGTTATTCTTAGGTGCTGCTGCGCCAAAGCTGCCTTCGCCGATGATGTAACGGATACCACCACCAACGCTGATTGATTCATTGACTTTGTAAGCTGCGTTTAAGTTCGCTTCCATTGTCGTTACGCTTGCTTCGTTACCGAAGTGTGATGCACCAAAGCCTTTACCTAAATCGGTTTCCATGCCGTAGTTGGTGCCAAATGCCAAACCAATCGCGAATTTCTCATTGTATTGGTGTGATAGGTAGAAGTTTGGAATGATTGCATCATGTGCGAAATCATCTGAAGATGCAGAAGAAGTACTACCGTGGAAGTTTACATCACCTTCAATATCAATATTTGGGTTCACATAGATTGCACCAACGGACACTTGAGTGCCTTCCAAATAAGTTAGCATTGCTGGGTTACGCCATTGTGCACTTGCGTTGTCAGTCATTGCTGCTTCACCAGCATATGCTCGACCTAGGCCTGTTGCAGAATATTCAGCAAGTTGGAAACCTGCAGCGTTAGCCATGCCCGTTGTGCCAAGTAGGCTTAATGCCACTGCTGTTGATAGAAGAGTCTTGTTGGTTTTCATTCGAATGTTCGCTGATTTGTTTATAACGTGGGACGAAAGTTTAAAGGTAGAGTTTTTACTTTAGAAATGAAAATCCAACATAAGTAGTCATTTGGAGTATTATTCTTTCAAGTGTTGCTTGGGTGGTTTAATAATCTAACTGTGAAAGGCTTGTAAACGAAATTCAGCGAACAGCTGTGCGTCCTAATTGTGAGATTTAGATACACGTGTTCACTCAAATTGAGTGGGCAATAAATCGCAGATATGAAAAAAGGCTGGAAATCCAGCCTTTTATATAAAGTATTTTTCTACTAACTAACAGCGAAGCGTTTAGAAGCTACGGCTGTATTGTAAGCCGAATAGAATTGCATCAGCATGAGTTGTTGCTGTTACACCGGTAGAAAGACCAGGAGCTAATTGAGTATTCTCATTAACTTTTACATCTTCACCTAACAAGTATGTGAAGCCAAAATCGATGTTTGAGCTATTATCAATATGGTAAGAGAAACCTGTTGAGAACCACTGGCGATCTGAATCTGGTACCGAGATAGACGTTACTTTATCTTGAGCGCTTGTGTCGTACATGTAACCAGCACGAAGTGTCCAGTTGTTGTTTAGGTAGTAAGTACCACCAATTGCGTAGTGCCAGCCATCTTGCCATTGATAGTCTTTCGAGTAACCACCTTTAAGTAAACCCTGATTTAGGTTCTCAAAATCAATTTGGTCGAAATCTTTCCAGCCGATGTATTGAATGCTGTAGTGTACAGCAAACTTAGTGTCTTGGATTTTGTGGAAACCAGAAAACTCTGCCATATCTGGTAGAGGTAGCGTGATTTCCTGACCTTTGTCGTCTTTCGCCGTAAATTCAGGACTGTAACGATACGCTAGACCAAAACGGTTGTTTTCATCTAGTTCGTACACAGTACCAACGTTGAAACCAACAGCCCAACCATCAGCTTTATCTACGTCCAGAATTTTTTGACCGCCAACCCCTGGGACTGAAGAGCTAGTTGTACGCTTCATTGTGCCTTGGCCGTAGATTAAATCTAAACCAGCACCAAAGCTCCATTGTTCGTTTAAACGGTAAGAACCCGCAAAGCCAAAGTTGAGGCTTTTTACATCCGTAAGACCACCGTACTCGGTTGCGGTGTAGTTATCTGAAAATTCAGTTTTAGTGCCGAAATTAGAGTATGCGTTTACGCCCCATGCAAACTTGTCATTTACTGGAACGATTAGGTGAATGTTTGGAGCTATTGACGTATCACCCACATCATCAGTGTCAGCAACATTTACAGTACTGGAACCCAAAGGAGTATTAACGTTATATTTCGCATCTTTCACTTCAATCATTGAAGTAATGCTTTCGAAACCTAGCGAAAGTTCCATTTTATCAAATAGAGCCATTGCTGCTGGGTTACGAGCCATTACCGCGGCGTTATCTGCGATTACTGCATCACCAGCAAATGCACGGCCGATGCCAGTTGCTGATTGAGCGTTGATTTGGAAACCCGCTGCCATCGATTGACCTGAGGCAAAAGCTACCGTTACTGCTAGGAGAGTCTTTTTAAACAGACGCGTGTTCTGAGTCATTTGTTTTTCCTTATTAGATTCGTCTCTTTGGACGATAAATTGAGCTTTTGCTCAGTGGCGCAGATAGTAGTATCAATAGTTGCTTGGACAAATCCGACCATTGGATAAAATTGAATAAAAATTGCAGAAATGATGTCTAAAAGACGGGAAATTGCACTTAAAATGCATAATTTAGAGTTTAAGCTCTAAATGCTATAGCGATGGTGAATGTTTTGTGTTCTATTTATACAAAAATGCCGCTAAATAAGATCATTTAGCGGCATTTAACCTTTTGAAGGCTGGAAATCGTCGAAGTTATTACATCGGTTTAATCATTGATGCAAGAGTCGTAGCGATAGCATCAATATTTTCACCTTCTTCTCCGACTAAAATCAGGCTTGAACTCCCGACGGGCTGAACGATTCCGGTCATGCCATCCTTATTAAAGTCGGTACTTTGTTCGCTAGGAATACCAGTAATAAATAACGTTACTTTACCTTTTGGACCTTGGAATACCATATGCACCGCATTGGATTCGCCAAAACCGCAGTGGTTTAGGTAGTAAACGTGATATGGAAAGTTTTCACTAAACTGGTAATGAAATGGCGACATTTTCGCATTAATTTGCGAGCTCGGTACATCCTCATCAAGATGACGAACAAAAGGTTCTTCATGAATAACGTGTTTCATCGCGGTATCCGCTAAACTGGCTTGTGCTGGAGACACCAAAACATTTCCCCAGTTTACTTGACCAACTAATAATCCTGCGGTGAACGCAATAGAAGCGGCAAGTGCCATTGCTTTGCGAACAAAGTTTGGTTTGACGACCTTCTCTTCATCAAGTGCACTCGACGTCTGACTAAATAAAATCTTATCAGCGAGATCTTCAGGTACATCCACATTCATGGCTTGTTTAATTTTTACGTCGAGATCCAAAACGTCATCAACAAACTTATTGTTGGCGTCGCTACCAGCTAAAGCTTGCAGAATCTCTTCATCCTTTTGTTTTGGATCCGACAAAATACGACGACGAAATTCTAAATCATCCATTCTTTTGTCCTCTCTTAGTATCTTGAGAATCCAACATCTCTTTGAGTTGATTACGAGCGCGAAATAGTCGAGTCATCACTGTATTTTTATTTAAATCAAGAATGTCGCCAATTTCTTCTCCGCTGAAACCACCGACAACTTGGAGAAATAAAGGTTCGCGGTATTCAACATCGAGTTTCATGATCTGTGCTTGCAGCCATTCTTGCTGATGATGTGGGTCATCGCTGACTTTAGCATCATTGCCGTAATCATCGATATCAACTAAATCAAATTGTTTACGTTCGAAGCGGCGCGCATTTTCTCGTCTCAATATGGTGATGAGCCAAGACTTGGCTGCTTTTTCATCCTGGAGACTATCGAGTGACTTCCAGGCTCTAAGACAGGTTTCCTGAACTAGATCTTCCGCTATCGCTTTATCTTTGCACAACCAGTATGCGTAGCGATATAAGTCACGATGGTACCCTCGGACGAGCGCTTCGTATTTTCTTTGCTTGTCCATATCAGAGTTGACCGGACTGTTGGAATTTTTCTTTCCAAACATTTTTAATATGGCCACAGGAGCCTCCATCCTCGCTCTGTGAGTTTCTTATTTGTTCTGAGCATGACTTTACTTTTCAATAGCCTCGCGGTTTCGGTTGAGCGTGTGTCGTAGATAACCTCTGACACAATAAGCTATGTGGTTACTTAAAAGTGTATACGCAAATGCCAAATATCATCGAACATGAATTGGTAAAGATTGTTAACAATATCATCATTAGTAATCAATGGTTTGGATAAGTTCATTCGATGGGACATAAAAAGAGACTGCTAGCGGTGAATTTTTGAATCGGTTTGCATTGCTGAGCCTTTTAGATGTGCTTAAAGCTCGTAAAATCACTATAAAATTGATCTATTTCAAAATATCAAGCAGTGAAGGGGTTATAGTACATCTTGTCATCTCGTTAGTCATTGCGACTAACATGTTGAGCAAGATGACACTTCCTTTTGAAGGCTGACTTTACTTTCTCCTAATCAGGAAACTGATTAATTTTCAATTGGCGTAAGTTAATTGTTTTATAGATATTCCGACCACACAGTTATGTGTGGTTTTTTTTTGCTTCGATTTTACCTTCCATATACCTCTTACCGTTTTAACTCTCTATAGTTAATCATTATTAATCGCATAAGAATCAAAGAAGTAGAGTAATTGATCTACTTGCTTCACGTTTATTTAAACGCATGTTTGATAAATTTAACAAATTCATTACAATGCATCAGGTCAGACCTCTTGTATTTAAGGAGAAACAATGGGCAAGCAGGAAGTAAAAACACGCAATGGTGAGCGTGTCGCTATTGTCGCGGGGCTTCGAACTCCCTTTGCTCGTCAAAGCACGGAATTTAGCCAAGTGCCAGCGGTCGATTTAGGGAAAATGGTAGTAAGCGAAATGCTTGCTCGAACAGATATTGATCCGAAGTTAATCGAACAAGTGGTATTTGGACAAGTAGTACAAATGCCTGAAGCGCCAAACATCGCACGAGAAATTGTGTTAGGCACCGGTATGAACATCCATACTGATGCTTACAGTGTGACTCGTGCGTGTGCAACGAGTTTTCAAGCGGCGGTCAATGTCGCAGAAAGCATCATGGCGGGAACCATCGATATCGGTATTGCTGGTGGTGCAGACTCTTCTTCCGTCCTGCCTATTGGCGTATCTAAGAAACTGGCCGCTAATCTGCTTGCTCTAAGTAAGACAAAAACAATGGGTCAGAAGCTTAGCATCCTCAAAAACTTGAGCTTTAAAGACCTTATGCCAGTGCCTCCTGCAGTAGCCGAATACTCGACGGGCTTGTCGATGGGACAAACTGCGGAGCAAATGGCAAAGACGCATGGTATTTCTCGTGCAGAGCAGGATGCGCTTGCACATCGCTCTCATACGCTGGCTTCCCAAGCTTGGAAAGAAGGTAAGATCCAAGGTGAAGTGATGACGGCTTTTCCAGAACCATACAAAAAATGGATTTCGGAAGACAACAATGTCCGTCACGACTCAACCGTAGAAGGGTACGCGAAACTTCGACCTGCCTTTGATCGCCAGTATGGCAGTGTTACGGCAGCTAACAGTACGCCACTGACTGATGGTGGTGCGGCAGTGATGTTGATGCGCGAAGGTAAAGCGAAAGAGCTTGGCATGGAGATTCTTGGCTACATACGTGGCTACGCATTTTCAGCGATCGGTGTGGAAAAGGACATGCTGATGGGACCGACTTATGCCACAGCAAAAGTGCTAGAAAATACAGGCTTGGAATTGTCTGATCTGACGTTGATCGACATGCACGAAGCGTTTGCTGCGCAAGCATTGGCGAATGTGAAGATGTTTGCTTCAGATAAGTTTGCTCAAGAAAATCTAGGTCGTTCGAAAGCGATCGGTGAAATCGACATGGATAAGTTTAACGTGCTTGGTGGCTCAATCGCTTACGGTCACCCATTCGCGGCGACAGGTGCACGAATGATGACGCAAACCCTACGTGAACTGAAACGCCGTGGTGGCGGTATTGCATTGAATACCGCATGTGCAGCTGGCGGTCTTGGTGCAGCAATGATTCTGGAGGTTGAGTAATGAGCGAGCAAAAAGCATTTAGTCTAAAAGTTGATGAGCAGAATATTGCTTGGTTAGCGATTGACGTACCTAATGAAAAAATGAATACGCTACAGGCGGCTTTTGCTGATGAAATGAAAGAAATCTTTGCTCAGCTAAAAGACGCCAGTGGCATCAAAGGGATGATCATTCATTCCCTAAAACCGGACAACTTTGTCGCGGGGGCCGATGTTCGCATGCTAGAAGCGTGCACGACCGCAAGTGAAGCAGAAGCATTAGCGAGGCAAGGTCAAGAGCTATTCCAGCAGCTATCGGACTTACCATATCCTGTGGTTGCCGCTATTCACGGTCCATGTTTGGGCGGTGGTTTAGAGCTTGCTCTTGCATGTGATTATCGTGTTTGTACGGATTCAGATAAAACGCGTTTAGGCCTACCAGAAGTACAGCTTGGATTGCTGCCAGGTTCCGGCGGTACGCAGCGTCTGCCGCGTTTGATTGGCCTGTTACCTTCACTGGACTTGATCCTGACGGGTAAACAGCTTCGCGCAAAGAAAGCTAAAAAGCTGGGCGTTGTGGACGCCTGTGTCCCTGACACCATTTTGCTCGACGTAGCAAAACAGTTTATCGACAAAGGTAAAAACAAGGGTACGAAAAAGCTATCGACGAAAGAAAAAGTGATGTCGGGTAGCGGGTTAGGGCGCAAGTTTGTGTTTGAACAGGCAGCGAAGAAAACCAATCAGAAAACCCGTGGTAACTATCCTGCAACGGTCGCGATTTTAGACGTTATTCAGCATGGTTTAGAGAAAGGTTTCGCCCAAGGACAAGAGCTTGAAGCGAAACGCTTCGGTGAGCTTGTGATGAGCTCTGAATCAAAAGCGCTCCGTTCTATCTTCTTTGCGACAACGGAAATGAAGAAAGAAAATGGTACGGATGCGAAACCCGCGCCAGTTCATAAAGTTGGCGTGCTTGGCGGTGGCTTGATGGGCGCAGGAATCAGCCATGTGTCTGTTGCAAAAGCGAAGGTGCCTGTCCGCATCAAAGACGTCAGCAACGATGGCGTTCTAAACGCACTCAACTATAACTACAAGTTATTCGAGAAACAGCGTAAACGTCGCATTCTATCAAAAGCCGATCTGCAAGCGAAAATGTTGCAACTGTCTGGCGGTGTCGACTTTACCAGCTTTAATCATATTGATGTCGTAATTGAAGCCGTTTTTGAAGACTTAGATCTTAAACAAAAAATGGTGGCGGATATTGAAGCGAATGCCAAGCCGGAAACCATCTTTGCGACCAATACTTCTTCGTTACCAATCCACAAAATTGCAGAAAAAGCGGAGCGTCCAGAAAACGTAGTGGGTTTGCATTACTTCAGCCCGGTAGAAAAAATGCCGTTGGTGGAAGTGATTCCGCATGAAACGACCTCAGATGAAACCATTTCAACAGTCGTTGCACTTGCTAAAAAGCAAGGTAAAACCCCGATCGTAGTGAAAGACAAAGCGGGCTTTTACGTGAACCGCATTCTTGCGCCATACATGAACGAAGCGGCGCATATTCTGCTGGCTAACGAACCGATCGAAAAGATTGATACGGCGTTGCTTGATTTTGGTTTCCCTGTCGGCCCGATTACCTTACTGGATGAAGTCGGTGTCGACATTGGCGCGAAGATCATGCCGATTCTAGTCAACGAGTTAGGTGAGCGATTCAAAGGCCCTGACGTGTTCGATATCTTATTGAATGACGGTCGCAAAGGACGTAAGAGCGGGAAAGGTTTCTACACTTACAAAGGTAAGAAGAAAGAAGTCGATAAATCTATCTACAAGCTGCTTAAGCTCGATCCTGAATCTAAGCTGAGCGATAACGATATTGCGTTGCGCTGTGTACTACCAATGCTGAATGAAGCGGTACGTTGTTTGGATGACGGCATCATTCGCTCGCCACGTGATGGTGATATTGGTGCAATATTTGGCATTGGTTTCCCTCCATTCTTGGGCGGTCCATTCCGTTATATGGATCAGTTTGGCATTAAAGAACTGGTTGAGAAAATGAATGAGTTTGCATCGAAGTACGGCGATCGTTACGCACCGTGTGATGGTTTGCTTACTCGAGCTGGAGAAGGAACCACATTCTATTAAACGTTGCTTCGATAAAGAAAAAGGCTTGCCAGTGGCAAGCCTTTTTCATAAATAAGAAATAGTTACTTCTTCTTGTCTTTCTTATCTTTATTGTGGCCTTTACCTGGGTTGTCGTCCCCGTGAACGCTGCTGTTGCCTTTGTTGTCTTTATCTTTCCACTGTTTTGAAGAGCAATCATCTGATTTGATAGAAACATTGTCTCCGCTTAGGCGGACACAGTCGTTACTTAGCTCAAAGCCATCACCTTTCACCGAGATTTCAGCGTGTGCAGATGCCAGTGGCAGTAAAATAGCCGCAAGTAGTAGTGCTTTTTTCATGATTACCTCATTAATTTATTTTTAGTGTGGTAATTAGAGCATAAGCCGCAATGGCGTAATTTCAATTTTCTGCCAATTATGGTGTCGATTCTATTTATGAGACCCACAACCTCATTGGTTTGTAGGTATATACTTACTAATCGATAATTTTATTACTGCGCAATTAGATCATCCTAAGCCGCAATCTTTTGGCCTAAGTTGGAACTCTTCAATCGATCCAATTTCTTGCCCTAAGTGGATGCGCGGAGCGTCCGAATGCGATTGCCCTTGAGAGTGCATGACCAATCGGTTTGCCGTGCGAGGTTTCAACTCATTAACGACAAAGCGAATCATGTCTGCTCGGGTCAATTTCTTCAGTTCAGCAAGTACCTTGTCACGTTGGTTAAACTCGGTGTCTTTGTTTCCTATTGCAACCCAAAGACGCTGAGCACGACCTCGCAGTGTGGTGTCCGGCGTCGCTATTTGATTCCACAAGCCGCGCTTACTGCTATGCCACTGGTAATCGTTCAGTTCTAACAGCACCATATAAAAGGCATTTAAGAACTCATCGATTGAGGTAACCAGCTCGGCAGGCGCAGCATTGGGTGATTGCACATAAAGCACAATACCCGGATGACGATTAAGTGGCATATTGCCAGTGCCCACCATGTAACCTAATTGCTGTTTTGTGCGGATCTCGTGGAAAAAAGTTGCCGACATGAGATGGTTCGCCAATGAGTATAGAGCAATGCTACGAGGCTCAATATCCTCACACTGGTGATAAATAACGACCGCCGAATCTTGCTGGTTACAATGTACTTCACGTTGAAAACTGCCGTTTTTTCCCAGCATGATGAGTGGGCGGAGTGCCTCTTCATAACGCTGCTCTTTTACTCTTAGGGCATCCTTTAAGGTCGTCGCCATGTCATGCGCTTGTTGACGCTGCCAATCTCCGTAAACAAACATTTCAACGTGCAGCTCTGCAAGAATTGATTCAACGAATACCGAGAGTTCATCTACTTCGATTTCTTCTAGCGCTTCGACTAAGGTTGCGAAAGGCGGGTTATTGGGTTGAAGTAGCCCTGTAAGTGCGTTAAACAGCTGTGAAATAGGACGATCTTGTGAAGCATTTCTCCAGTTACGTAACAGTTGCTGCTTGATGGTTTCAAAGCGTGCAGGGCTGAAATCTCGAGAAGCAAAACGGTGCAGGATCATTTCCAACAATTGAGGCAGTTTTTGGCTGAACCCTGAGAGGGTTAAGGTAACCCCGCCTTGGTGAGCGTACATGTTGTAACCCATCCCTGCGATTTCCGCTTGATAGGTTTCTTTTGCTAGCGAGTCGAGGAACATCTCGACACATAGGCGAGTTTTGACAATGTTCTTCGGTGATGCAACAGCGTGAGAGCTGTCGATAGCGACATATACAACGCCTTTTGGCACGCGAAATTCATCATCTTGTAAATGCCAAAGTCGGAAGCCTTCGAGATCTTCAATTAACTCTGGTAGTGAACCACCATTTTCGAACGGCATGGGATCGAGATCGTAGCAAATATAAGGGTTCTTTTCTGGTAAGACGAACTGCCAGCTTGGATCGATTTGTTGATAGAAGCGGCGTTGCTCATCACTAAAAGGCGTGACGGAATATGGAGTAAAGTACCATTCGGCAGTACGGTTGTATTCCAGTCCTTTTGCAATCAGGGTTACGCGGACATTATCGATGGTTAAGTATTGCAGCAACGAACGCTGCAGTTGTTCATCATAGCCCGCCATTTTGTAGTCGCCATAAATGGTATCGTCTGGCTGATAATGCTGCATATTGATAACAAGATGGCTAACCAAATCCATTGGTCGAGATGGTTCCTGGAAACGAAACGCCGACTCAAGCACCGCTTGTTTTTCGAGATAGCGCCATTCATCTAGCCCGTCTTGTTTGATCATCGAGAGGTATTGAAAAACCGCTTGGATGATGTTGTCAACGTGGTTGAGACCCAGCGGGGTGAGTGTGCAGCTAACCGTAAAATCTCGATAGTTGCTACCACTAGCGCCGCCTCCTGCAGAAAGTGACGTAATCCAGCCTTCATTTTTTAGCTGGAGCATTAAGCTGCCTTCGCCTTCATAGCCGAGTAAATGCGCGAAGTAAGAGAGTGGTTTAACGCCGTAGTGCTTATCCATTCCCGGCATTGGGAAGGTGAGAATGAGTTTTCGAAATTCTTTGATTGGTTCAACTTGAACTAAAATTCCGGTACTTTCTTTGGTGCTAATGGGGACATCAATCGATTTTCCACGAAGGTGGTGGTTTGGGATATTGGCAAACATGGCTTCTACCCACGCTTGCTGAGCATCGAGCGACTGCGGCCCAAAGAGCGTCAACGTCATGAGATCGGCAGAGTATTGAGAGTGGTGAAACTCGACAATTTCGTCGCGGATGGATTTACCCTCTCGGTCACCTAATGTATCTAGGTTGCCGACTGAGAACTTAGAGAAAGGGTGATCTGGATTGATGACTTCTTTGTTGACTTGATACAGGCGGCGAGAATCGTCATTAAGTTTGAGTTTGTATTCGGAGTCGACAGCCTGGCGTTCTTTGTCTAAAGCTTCTTCGTTAAACAATGGTGCGGTAAAAAATTGGCTAAATCGATCTAAGGCATTTTCAAAGGCATTCGGAGTAACATCAAAAAAGAAACAAGTGTGCTCAGTACCCGTCCAAGCGTTATTTGTTCCTCCATGCTGGCTAATATAACTTTGAAACTCGCCCACTTTAGGGTATTTTTCCGTACCCAAAAAAAGCATATGTTCTAAATAGTGTGCCAGACCTTGGCGATCGTTTGGGTCGTCGAAGTGTCCAACGTTCACTGCTAGAGCAGCTGCTGACTGTTGAGCTGTCTCGGAATGAATCAGCAGTACACGCAGATCATTGCTCAAGGTAATGTAGCGGTATTGATTTGAATCGTTAGGACTTAGATGCACGATGCGTCTCCAGATTTCGCATTACAGTAATTATGAACCCCTAGCTAGGGGGCGCAAAGTTTGCGTTTCGACAAATACTGCTTGCCGTATTTTTGTTATTCGTAGACTTCTGCACAGGCCCATCGCGTTTGCGTATGGGGAAGAACTGTTTGAATGAATGCTCTGAACTCATAGCACAGTTAAATACTGTGATGAACTGAGTACATTCTTTTTAATAGATTGTTAAGAAAGTCGCTATCTTTAGCAAGCGAATTGGTATAATGAACAGATAATTATATCAGTATTTTTGTTTCGTCATTATTAAAGTTAGCCCCGTCTATCTAATAAAGATAGCAGTCAACCTTTTGGTAGCGTTAGCTATCCCTAGGAAATAACATGAAAATATTCATCATGCGTCACGGCGAAGCCGAGCATTTTGCAGATTCAGACGCAGCACGACAATTGACCCCAAGAGGCAGAGTCGAATCAGAAGCGGTTGCGAGAGCCTGTAAAGAACAAGGTTTTGCGCAATTCGATAAAGTGTTGGTGAGTCCGTACATTAGAGCTCAACAAACTTGGCAAGAGATCAGCGAGTATTTTGCTGCAAAAAGCATCGAAACTTGTGAAGATATTACACCTTACGGCCAATCTGAGCATGTATTTGATTTTGCAAGTGCATTGATTGAAGTGGAAAAACTAGACTCGCTTCTGCTTGTCTCTCACTTGCCTTTGGTTGGTTATCTCACTTCAGAGTTTGTAAAAGACATGGCACCACCGATGTTTCCTACATCAGGTCTAGTGTGTATTGAATACGATCTACAAACGCAAAACGGTGAAGTGCTGTGGCATATTACGCCATAAGCGTCGAAACCAAATAAGCATTTAAACATTAGATATAGAATGAAGAAAGGCAGGAAATTTCCTGCCTTTTTGTTTAATTGCTTCTACAGTGAGCTAGTTACTTTTCTGGAATCGAGAGCAAAACTAACAACGCACCATCACCGCCGAATTCTAGTGGCGCTTGGTGGAAAGCCATTACGTCTGGGTGTTGTGCTAACCAAAGTGGCGCTTTCTGTTTCAGGATGTGTTTACCAATGCCATGTTGCACACACGCACAGTGAATCTCGTTTTTGACGCAGTAGGCGATCATCGCACCAAGTTCGCGTTTAGCTTCTTGTTGTGTCATGCCGTGCATATCGAGGAATACGTCCGGTACATACACGCCGCGACGTAGACGTTTAACTTCATAAGTGGAGACGTCGTCACGTGCATAACGAGTTGGGCCATCTTCATTTAAGAGAGGGACAAACTCGTCGGAGAAGTAAAACTCAGAATCACGCGCTTCACGGTTGGAGCGCTTGATTTCTTTTTGCTTAGTATTTTTTTTTGGTTGCTGGATTATGGTATCCTGTCGCAACTTTTTTACGCCCTGTACTGCTTCCTGAAACAAGGCGAAATCGTCATCGTGTTCGGTGTCTTTTTTGCTCATTAGGTAAACAATTTCATTAATAAACTTTTATTGGCAGTATTGTAGCGCTTTTCGGAGGCAATTTTGGATAAGATTTTTGTAGAAGAAGCGGTATCGGAGCTGCATACCCTTCAAGATATGATTCGTTGGACGGTAAGCCGCTTTAACGCAGCGAACCTGTTTTACGGTCATGGTACTGATAATGCGTGGGATGAAGCGGTTCAGCTTATCCTGCCAACCTTATACTTGCCGATTGATGTGCCTCCGCACGTATTAAACTCTCGCCTAACGACCAGCGAGCGTCTGCGTATTGTTGAGCGTGTAGTAAAACGTATCAATGAACGTACACCAACTGCATATCTAACCAACAAAGCGTGGTTCTGCGGTCTTGAATTCTTCGTTGATGAGCGCGTACTCGTGCCACGCTCTCCAATTGGTGAGTTGATTCAAGCAGAATTCCAACCTTGGTTGGTGGAAGAGCCTACGCGCATCATGGACCTATGTACGGGTTCTGGTTGTATCGCGATTGCTTGTGCGCACGCTTTCCCTGAAGCTGAAGTGGATGCGATCGACATCTCTACAGATGCTCTACAAGTGGCTGAGCAAAACGTACAAGATCATGGCATGGAGCAGCAAGTGTTCCCAATTCGCTCTGACTTGTTCCGCGACTTACCAAAAGAGAAGTACAACTTGATCGTGTCTAACCCACCATATGTGGATGAAGAAGACATGAACAGCCTGCCAGACGAGTTCACACACGAACCTGAGCTTGGTTTAGCAGCGGGTACGGATGGCCTAAAACTTGTGCGTCGTATTCTTGCAAATGCACCAGACTACCTAACAGATAACGGTATTCTTATCTGTGAAGTTGGCAACTCAATGATTCACATGATGGAACAGTACCCAGAGATTCCTTTCACTTGGATTGAGTTCGAGAACGGCGGTCACGGCGTATTCATGCTAACGCGTGACCAGCTGGTTGAGTGTGCAGAAGAGTTTAAACTGTACAAAGACTAATAGGGTCTTGCACTAAATGTCAAAACACCGAGCTTTATGCTCGGTGTTTTTTTATGCATACCTCGCCGATATTAACTCTTTACATCAAAACGTAATAAAGCCACTATGAATCCACGAAGAATTGGAAAGCAGTTGCGCTCTGGTTTGAGAGGGCGTAGCGATAAAAACTTGAGGAAGTAATGGCAGGAAACAGTATCGGACAACATTTCCGAGTGACGACATTCGGGGAAAGTCACGGTATCGCACTGGGATGTATCGTAGACGGATGTCCTCCGGGGTTAGAAATTACAGAAGCAGATCTGCAAATCGATCTCGACCGCCGTCGTCCAGGCACATCACGTTACACCACACAACGTCGTGAACCGGATGAAGTTAAAATTCTTTCTGGTGTTTTTGAAGGCAAAACCACAGGCACATCGATCGGTTTGCTAATTGAAAACACCGATCAGCGCTCAAAAGATTACTCGGACATCAAAGATAAATTCCGTCCGGGTCATGCTGATTATACTTACCACCAAAAGTATGGCATCCGTGACTATCGAGGTGGCGGCCGCTCGTCTGCTCGTGAAACCGCAATGCGTGTGGCGGCGGGTGCAATCGCGAAGAAATACTTGAAAGATGAGTTTGGTGTTGAGATTCGCGCGTACTTGTCACAAATGGGTGATGTTTCTATCGACAAGGTAGATTGGAACGAAATCGAAAACAACGCGTTCTTTTGCCCAGATGTGGACAAAGTAGAAGCGTTTGACCAACTTATCCGTGACCTGAAAAAAGAAGGCGACTCAATTGGCGCGAAAATTCAGGTTGTGGCAACTAACGTGCCTGTTGGTCTTGGTGAACCTGTATTTGATCGTCTTGATGCCGACATTGCACACGCGCTAATGAGCATTAATGCGGTGAAAGGCGTTGAGATTGGTGATGGCTTTGATGTGGTAAACCAAAAAGGCAGTCAACACCGTGATACGCTTGCTCCTGAAGGTTTTGGCAGTAATCACGCGGGCGGTATTCTTGGCGGTATCTCAACTGGTCAAGACATTGTGGCTAACATTGCGCTTAAGCCAACATCAAGCATCACAGTTCCGGGTGAGACCATCACAAAAGAAGGTGAGCCAACTCAGTTGATCACCAAAGGCCGTCATGATCCTTGTGTGGGTATTCGTGCCGTACCAATAGCTGAAGCGATGCTAGCGATTGTGGTGATGGATCATTTGCTGCGTCATCGTGGTCAAAACCATGGCGTAACAACTGAAACACCGAAGATTTAAGCTTAAAAATAAGCTTGATAAAGAGACAAAAGGCTGCTCAATGGGCAGCCTTTTTAATGTGTTTTCATTACGCGTTTAGATAAGTTAATGGAGTGAGCCTTCCGTTTCCAAATTGAAAGAAGGGAGACGCCACTTAAAACGTACCGCAGCCATACGCAGCATATAACCGGTGATCAGCGTAATGATAGTGGCTGTTACATCGGGAATATTAAATTCTAATAGCGCTAAGTACATTCCTGATGCGATAAGAGCGACAGAAGCGTAAAGTTCTTCATGCAGTACCAACGGTGTTTGGCGACAGATTAAGTCGCGGAGTAGACCACCGAATACACCCGTTACTAGCGCTGAAACCATACAGATTCCAGGGTGTAAGCCCATGCCCATCGCAATCTTAGTTCCGATGATACTGAATACGATTAGACCTAACGCATCAAGGCGGATGAATAGACCTTTTAGCTTAATCACCCATTTCGCTAAGCCTGTGGTAAGTACACCCGCAACACACGTGATTGCTAGGAACTCTGGGTTTTTTACCCAACCAAGAGGGTAGTGTCCCAGTAAAATGTCACGTACGGTGCCACCACCAATGGCCGTTGCACTGGCCACCAACATAACACCAAACCAGTCCATTTTTCTTCTACCAGCACTCAACGCACCTGTCATGGCTTCAGCCGTGATACCAATGATATACAACACACTTAGCAACATAGGGAGACACTCAACGTAAAAAGTCACTACGTTCTACGTGAATCATCGTAGGCGCAGCAACAACACTTACAAAAGGTTTTATCATTCTTAAAAAGTGATTAAAACCAGCAACATGCCTGTAATCAAACCGCTTAAAAAACAGCAGTTTGAGCAGCATCAAAATAAGGCGAGAGTGTAGTAGCAAATGAGTACGCTGACGAATGAGAAATTATATGGAGAAAGCGATGTTCAGATAAATTCAACTAATAACCAAAACTGTGGGAGCACCTTTACCTTATAGATAAAAACAGCGACAATACGCATCGCATGTCAAACTGAAGTACAAACTCGACGATGACCCACGAATACCAAGACCTTATCACCATTTTCAATGACACCTTTTTAGACCAATTTAATACGAAATTGGAGTTAGGTGGTGATGAGCCTATTTATCTTCCTGCTGATGATGAGCATCCTCATCATCGGATTATTTTTGCTCGGGGTTTTTATGCCTCCGCATTACACGAAATCTCGCATTGGTGTGTGGCAGGGCCAGAGCGTCGTTTGCTGGAAGATTTTGGCTATTGGTATGAACCTGATGGGCGCACGGCAGAAGTTCAAGCGGAGTTTGAGAAAGTTGAAGTGCGTCCGCAAGCTTATGAATGGATTCTGGCACAAAGTGCTGGCTTCCCTTTTACGGTGAGTTGTGACAATCTACACGGCGATTTTGAACCAGATAGGCTCGGCTTTATGCAGAAAGTGCATAAAGAAGTGTTGGGTATTTTGGAAGCTGGCTTGCCTTTGCGAGTGAAAATGCTTTCGGATGCTCTGCGTGCGTTTTACCAAACCAAGCCGCTGGAAGCGTCAGACTTTTGCGTTAAATAACCTCAAATAACCTCAGAGATACACCATGATTATTGAATTTGAAGAAAAACTACTGGAACTGATTGATGCTCGAATTGAAACAGCATCTGACGATGAATTGTTTGCTGGTGGTTATCTACGTGGTCACATCTCTTTGTCTGCGGCATCTTGTGAAGAAGAAGGCATTAGCGATATTACTGAGCTGAAGTCACGCATTGAGAGCAGTTTGGAAGACGCTCGTACCGAGTTAAGCCCAGCTGATCGCGCGATCGTCAGTGACTTGTGGCAAGAACTGCAGGCTCAGGCTTAATCTCCGAACGTCGTTCTCCATTTATTAGTCCAAATCATTTACTACTTCGAAAAATTCGAACCTCTCCATAAAATTTTTGTGGTTGTAGCGAAACTGTTCAACTTTTATTCTGGTTAGCATAAAACGTGAACAAAGGATTACAACCATGAAAATTGTCGCATTTGGTGCTTCTACCAGCTCTACCTCAATCAACAAATTACTTGCTACATACGCAGCAAACCAAGTCGAAGACGCTCAAGTGAACGTTTTAGACTTAAACAATTATCAAGTACCGATGTTTAGCGAAGACAAAGAGAAAGAAATTGGTCAAGCTGAAGGTGCAGTCGCATTTTTACGTGATTTGGCTGAGGCTGACGCTATTGTTGTTTCCTTCGCAGAGCATAACGGCTCATACCCAGCAGCGTATAAAAACCTGTTTGATTGGGCGACGCGCATTGAGCGCAACGTATTTCAAAACAAGCCGGTCGTTTACTTAGCAACTTCTCCTGGCCCGGGTGGCGCACAGAGCGTTCTTGCGGCGGCAACAGGTTCCGCGCAATTTTTCGGAGCAGATGTGAAAGCATCGCTATCTGTGCCGAGCTTCTACGAGAACTTTGATGTGGAGTCTGGTGAGGCGGTAAATCCGGAAGTAGCAGAGCAAGTGAAACAGGCAATTGCACAGCTGAAGTAATTTCAACACGAGTGACTTAATGAGTTAGCGATTCCCGACACATACCTGCGTCGGGAATGTAAACGAGAGAATACTCTTACAGCTCAGTAATGGCTTTGCCTTTTCTTAGTTTACGAACCCACATTCGACTTGGATGAAGTTCGGTCAATACATCAACAGGTAATGGCAGCGGGTCTCCACAGATTTGCGAGGCCAACACTTCAGCTAACAATGGTGCAGAGCTCAGCCCACGAGATCCTAAACCTAAGAAGCAGAATAGGTTAGTGAACTGATGAACGGTTTCTACCTCTTCTGCTTTTTGATTTTGTAAGTTGGCGTATTGCGTTTTGATCGTCTCAAAGTCACCCACATTTCCGACAAATGGTAAGTGATCTCGGCTCACGCAGCGAATACCTTGGCGAGATCGATTGCCACTGATATCTACTTCTTTTGGCCATTCTTGGTTCGGTACGCACTTAACTAATTTTTCTGCGTTATCCTTCTGAGCGTTTTCATCAAATTCGTAGTCTAGGTGACAGCGATCGTAGCTTGCGCCTATGCACAGGTGCTGATTGTTTGGGTTAACAGGCGTCATGTAGCCGTCGTAACACAATACCGTTTTCAATTGACTCAGCGTTTCGGTTGCCGGAGCATGACTGACTTGCCCTTTCACCTGTCCCATCGGCAGGGAAGCGGTTTGGCTCAATGTTTGGAACTCATGGCCATTCGCAACCACAACGGTTGAGTGCTCAAATGTTTGACCATTGACCGTTAGTGTCCAAAGCTGATGCTCTTCATCCCAATTTAATGCTTCAACGTGATGTTCAAACTTCGTTGAGAGTAACGATGTCTGTTCTAATTGTTTGATTAACCCACGCGTTAGCTCGGCAGGGCACAACCACCCTCCCATAGGATAGTGCACAGACGACATATCGATAGGTAATCCGATAGTATTCGCAGTTTCCTCGGCGGACAGTTTTTGAATCAATTCAGAAGGAAAATTACCCGCAAGCATCTTTTCCAGCTTATCAGCAGATTTTTCATCCCACATTAGCTGAGTTACACCACACCAATCGTGATCGAATGTAACCGACTTCGCAGCTTGTTCAATAAATTGTCTTGCAAACAAAAATGCAGGCGCAAACACACGCGAAACACCAGTATGAGGGCCGTTCAACAAGGGATACACGGCCCCTTGACGATTACCCGACGCTCCTTCGGCTGGTTGAGTGTCTTTACAGTAAAGCGTGACGTTTTGGCCACGACGAACCAACGTTTTCGCTAACGCCGCGCTGGCTATACCACCACCAATGATAGCAATCGAATCAAGATTGCTAGATGCTGTGCGATTGAACCAAGGGAGATGGTTCGACTGCTTTTCACGTTGTTCCATCGAACCTGCGATCATTTCTCGCTTGGTGCCAAAGCCTTTGACTTTTTTCATTGCAAAGCCTGCTTCGTTCAATCCTCGACGCACAAAGCCCGCTGCGGTAAAAGTGGCAACTGTACAGTCTTGCTTGGCTAACTTAGCCATGTTGTTGAACAGATTTTGGTTCCACATTTCTGGGTTTTTACTTGGCGCGAATCCATCTAAAAACCAAGCGTCAATCAAACCTTGTTCGTTGTATGGGACTTGCGGCATGCAGTCTTTGATGTCGCCAAACCAAAGGTCGAGTGTAATTGCGCCATCTTCAAGCACAATGCGGTGACACTCAGGTACGGCGACAGGGTAGTGCTTTTGTAACTTTTCCGCGTACTCAGCTAGCTCAGGCCAAGCTTCATGCGCCTTCTTTAAATCTGCTTGGCTTAGCGGGTATTTTTCAAAGCTAATAAAATGCAGCTCTTTCAATGCTGCGTCTGGATGCTGACGACGAAACTCACTAAACCACTGGCATACTGCTAAGAAGTTTAATCCCGTGCCAAATCCTGTTTCACCAATGACAAAACGTCTTTGGTCAAATTCCTGCCATCTTTCTGGGAGATGATTTTGTTTTAAGAAAACGTAGCGTGTCTCTTCAAGACCGTTTACGTTAGAGAAGTAAACATCATCAAATTGGTCTGAAACCGGAGTACCAGCTTCGTTCCAACCAAGTTCTGCGTTTTTTATTGAAGTCATAATGGTGCAAATTTGTGATTTGGCGCGGTAAGAATGGGGCGATTGTACGAATTTATGGGAAAGCTGACCACTTTTGTTGACTATCTTAGTTATCATCTAGCGGATTTTTGAATTATAGGAATGTCATAATGAAACGAGTCGTAATCACCGGTATGGGTATTGTTTCAAGTATCGGTAACAACGTCGAAGAAGTTCTAGCGTCTCTTAAAGCGGGCAAATCTGGCATCACTGCATCTGAGCAGTTCAAAGAACACGGTCTTCGTTCGCAAGTATGGGGTGACCTAAAAATCAACCCGGCGGAACACATCGACCGTAAGCAGATGCGCTTTATGGGTGATGCGGCTGCTTATGCATACCTATCAATGGAGCAGGCAATCGCAGACGCTGGTCTTACAGAGGATCAGGTTTCAAACGATCGTACCGGTATCGTTGCGGGTTCTGGCGGTGCTTCTGCATATAACCAAACGGTAGCGACAGACACGATGCGCGCAAAAGGCGTAAAACGAGTTGGCCCTTACATGGTTCCTCGTACTATGTCTTCTACGGTTTCCGCTTGTCTTGCTACGCCATTTAAGATTCGTGGTGTGAACTACTCAATGAGCTCTGCATGTGCTACTTCTGCACACTGTATCGGTCACGCGATGGAGCTTATTCAACTTGGTAAACAAGACATTGTTTTTGCTGGTGGCGGTGAAGAGCTTGATTGGTCTCAAACCATGATGTTTGACGCCATGGGTGCGCTGTCAACGAAATACAACGATACTCCAGACAAAGCATCTCGTACGTATGATGCGGACCGTGATGGTTTCGTTATCTCTGGCGGTGGCGGCATGCTGGTTATCGAAGAGCTTGAGCACGCTCTAGCACGTGGCGCGAAAATCTACGGTGAGATCGTAGGTTACGGTGCGACTTCAGATGGCTACGACATGGTAGCACCATCAGGTGAAGGCGCGATCCGTTGTATGAAGATGGCGATGCAAGACGTTGACGGTGTGGATTACATCAACACGCACGGCACGTCGACACCAGTTGGTGACGTGAAAGAGCTTGGTGCGATCCAACAATTGTTTGGTGAGAACAGCCCTGCAATCTCTGCAACAAAAGCAATGACTGGTCACGCACTAGGCGCCGCTGGTGTGCACGAAGCGATTTACTCAACACTTATGCTAGACAAAAACTTCATTGCTCCAAGCATCAATATTGAAAACTTGGACGAAGCAGCTCAAGGTCTAGACATTGTGACAGAAGCACGTGATGCAGAGTTAACAACCGTAATGTCAAACAGCTTTGGCTTTGGCGGCACAAACGCAACTTTGGTTATTAAAAAGTACCAAGGTTAACTGAATTTGTTGGCGCGCCACGTGAGTGAGTACAGCGTCAACAATCCAGTTTCCAGAGCTTGATCAGTCACACTGATCGAACAGACGCAGACTCTATCCCATGGAGAGCGGGATAGGATCCTTTTGTTCTGGAACTTTGCCCGGCTATTTAGCCGGGCTTTTTCTTTTCTCAATTTCTGCTTTTTACATTGCTTCCCGTTAAACGATTTCTTTGGAACTAATCTCCTTGAGGTTTATTAGGGTTATTTCTTGAGATTTTTCGGGAAAAGGGCACAATCGTTTTAGTTTCGCATCTTGCGAATAAACGAACTCATACAAATGGATGTTAAAACGCTGGTGCTATGAAAATTATTGTTGATGAAAATATGCCGTACGCTGAAGAGCTATTCAGCCAACTCGGTGAAGTGATTCTAAAACCAGGTCGTACACTGACGGCTGATGATTTAGTGGATATCGATGCTCTAATGATTCGCTCGGTAACCAAAGTGAATGCCGATCTAATCAGCAAAGCAAACAAGCTAAAGTTTGTTGGTACCGCAACAGCAGGTATGGATCATGTCGACCAAGCGCTTTTAAAAGAGAAAGGTATATTCTTCACCGCTGCGCCGGGTTGTAACAAAGTGGGTGTGGCGGAGTATGCGTTCAGCGTGATGATGGTGCTCGCTCAGCAACAAGGCTTCTCGGTATTTGACAAGACGGTAGGTATTATTGGTGCAGGCCAAGTAGGTAGCTACCTAGAGAAATGTTTGAAAGGCATGGGGATTAAAGTTCTCATCAATGACCCATTCAAACAAGAGGCTGGTGATCCTCGTAGCTTTACTCCGTTGACAGAACTGATTGAAAGCTCAGACATCATTACACTACATACGCCAATCACCAAAGATGGCCCATATCCAACTTATCATTTAATTGATGAAACGGTTTTAAACTCGCTTCGTGGTGATCAGATTTTGATTAACGCCGCGCGAGGTCCAATCGTTGATAACGAGGCATTGAAGCAACGTCTTTTGAAAAACGACGGTTTTACCGCAGCGCTTGACGTATTTGAATTTGAACCAGAGGTTGATATGGAGCTTCTGCCTCTGCTAGCATTCGCAACCCCTCACGTTGCAGGCTACGGCTTGGAAGGGAAAGCTCGCGGTACGACGATGATTTTCAACAGCTACTGTGAGTTCTTAAATAACGAATTACGTGCGCATGCCAGCGATTTACTGCCAACCGCGCCTGTTCCTACTATGGTATTGGACAGAGCTTGGGATGAAGCAACACTGCATAACATCACGCAGTTAATCTATGATGTGCGTAGAGATGACGCTCTTTTCCGTCGTGAGATCAGTAAGCCAGGTGCTTTTGACCTGATGCGTAAAAACTACTGGGATCGCCGTGAATACAGCGCTGTCACGCTAGTGGGTAACAAAACATGTAACCTTGCTCCATTAGCAGAACTAGGTTTTCAGATTGAGGTAAGTCAATGAGCCAGCAATATAATGTTGCCATTTTAGGTGCGACCGGTGCGGTCGGTGAAACAATTTTAGAAGTGCTTCAAGAACGTAAATTCCCAGTGGGTGACATTCACTTATTGGCAAGTGAGCGTAGCGAAGGCAAGACTTATCGCTTTAATGGCAAAACGGTTCGTGTACAGAACGTTGAAGAGTTTGATTGGTCTCAAGCTCATATTGCGTTGTTCTCTGCTGGTGGTGAACTATCTGAAAAATGGGCCCCAATCGCGGCAGATGAAGGTGTTATCGTTATCGACAACACTTCACACTTCCGTTACGAGTACGACATTCCTCTTGTTGTGCCAGAAGTAAACCCAGAAGCGATTGCAGAGTTTCGTAACCGTAACATCATCGCGAACCCAAACTGTTCGACCATTCAAATGCTGGTGGCACTAAAACCAATTCACGATGCAGTGGGTATTGAGCGTATTAACGTATCTACATACCAATCCGTATCTGGTGCGGGTAAAGCGGGCATTGACGAACTAGCAGGTCAAACGGCTAAGCTTCTAAACGGTCTGCCTGCGGATAAGAAGCAATTCTCTCAACAGATTGCGTTTAACTGTATTCCGCAAATCGATCAGATGATGGAAAATGGCTACACCAAAGAAGAAATGAAAATGGTGTGGGAAACACAGAAGATCTTTAACGATCCATCAATCACAGTAAACCCAACGTGTGTGCGTGTGCCGGTATTCTATGGTCATGCTGAAGCGCTTCACATTGAGACTCGCTCTCCAATCGATGCACAAGAAGTCGTTAACTTGCTTGAGCAAACTGACGGTATCGAAGTCTTCCACGGTGATGACTTCCCGACACAAGTGCGTGATGCGGGTGGTAAAGATCATGTTATGGTTGGTCGTATCCGCAACGATATCAGCCACCACAGTGGGGTAAACTTGTGGGTTGTGGCGGATAACGTGCGTAAAGGCGCAGCAACTAACGCGGTACAAATCGCTGAAGTCCTGATCCGCGATTACTACTAAGTCACTTACAGTTCATTTCAAAGCCTCGCACTGTGCGAGGCTTTTTTGTACGAACGGAACAAAATAGTGTGAGATTAGTACGAATATGGCGAGAGCCACACATTTTTTATTCTCAACGCTATAGTTTTGCATGTGATATCCGATATATTTAACCGATCACCATTTCAAATTGTATTTAGCACAAAACTGAGCCTTCTATGCGTCAAAATTATAAGCGTTTGTTAGCAGCCCTTGTGTTGATGAGCGCGACTCAGACATCATCAGTGGTTCAAGCCGAAGGAATTCGTCTTGTTGGACCGTCTGGTGAAGTGCAATCATCTCCGAGCTATGCTGAAGATATTGAGCGAGCATTACCTGCTCCTCCTGCAAATACTCAGCCGTCACGTTTCTTTGGTCCGACTGGTGAAAATCAAACACTATGGTCGATCGCTTCAGAATTAAGACCTTCACGCGGTGTTACCGTTCAACAAACGCTTCTTGCCATTTATCGAATTAACCCTCAAGCGTTTGAGAACCAAAACATTCATGAGTTGATCCCAGGGAGTCGACTACGAGTACCGTCTCTAGAGCAAGTGCAAAGCGCGACTACAGAACAAGCTGTTGCGATCATGAAGGCGCACGAGGCTAAGTTAAAACAGCCGAAGCCGACAAATAGAGCCACGCCAGCGCAACGCGTCGCCGAGCAACCAAAGCCACAAATAAAAGTAGAACCCAAGCCTGTTGCTCCTAAACCAGAAACCACTGTAGCTGCGGAACCAAAACCGGTTCAAAAAACAATACCAGTTATTCCTGCGCCACCTGTGAACACCTCTCCGCAGGGTGAAAAGCAGGTCAGTGCGTTAAAAGACAAACTTCAAGGCTCACAAAGTGAATTAGAGTCATTGGAAGAGAAGAACCATCGTCTTCGCTTAATGTTGTCAGAAGTGCAAAGCGAAGTTGAAACCTTGAAAAATGAGCTGAATGACGAAGAACGCATTCGCTCGGAAGTCGAGAAACTGCTTGCTGAAGAGCGCCAGCGCCTTGCTGAGCAACAACGCATGCAGCCAAGTACGATTGACAAGATTTTGTCTAATGGTTGGCTTGTCGGCTTAGCGGCGCTTATTCCAGGTGCATTGCTAGCACTGTTGGTTGTGATGTTGCTTGGTCGCCGTTCTAAAAACAAAGAGGAAGAGCCTGCTGCGCAATCGCCGCAGGAAACCGATCCATTAGCTGCGCCAATTGGTTTAGCGGCGACGGACGAGCTGGATGAAGAACTCACACTTGATGATGAGTTGTTCGCAGATGAAGATATAAATACTCAGGCTACACAAGAAGAGAAGCCAGATTTAGAAGAAGACGTCTTTGCCAACCTTGACGATGAAGAACTGGATTTCAACCTAGAAGGGGACGATGACCCATTTGCGGGTATCGGTGATGACGGCGACCTGGATGTTGGTCTGGATGAGTTTGAGTCATCGAACAATGGTATCCAAGTTAACGGCGAAGAAAAAGCGCTTGGTTTAGAAGAGATGGAGCGAGCCTTAGATGAGGTTGCTCCAGAACTAGAAGTGCTCGATGACGATGAGGCTGGCTTCGATCTTTCAGATGATACGAACGAGAAAGCAGACTCGCTTTCAGACGACGCGTTTGCGGAACTACTTGCAGCAGATGAGCCGTCAGAAGAGTTACCAAGTGACACTGTCGATCAGGATATGCTTGATGACTTGTTTGCGGAACTTGGCAATGACGACTTCGACCTAGATACCGATGAACCTGAACTAAAACAGCCCGTATCGGATGATGATTTCAGCGCAGGAGAGGCATCTGATGACGATATCGATAAGCTATTAGCTCAATACGAGCAGCCTGTTACTGAGTCGACAGAAGTTGAAGGTGACGCCAGCGAAGACGTCGTTCTAGATGAAAACAGTACGGACTTACTCGATGAACTGATCGGTTTTGACGAAGATGAAACAGACGACGAGTTCGACCCACTGAATGAGCTAGAAGCACTCTCTGGTTTTGAAGGCGATGACTCGATTGAAGAGTTAGATGCAGATAGCACAGATTTACTAGATGAACTCATTGATGACGTTACATCCGAACTGGATGAAGAGACAGGAACTGAGACTGAGTTAGACCCGTTTGATGATCTGATTCGAGAGGACGAAAGCCCTGCACAGAATAAATCGCAAGAGGAAGAGTTACTCGCTTCACTTGGTTTTGGCGAACCAGACGGCGACGAAAAACCATCTTCAATAGCCGAGTCAGAGCCCGCTCATGAAGAGCCGGAAATTGAGTCTGGTTTGGACATCGACGCTTTATTAAGTGACAGTCAACCAGATCCGCAACAAACAGCGCCAGAGCAACCATTAACCGAGCCAGAAACTGCTTCAGAGCCATTTAGCAGCGATGAGTTTCTGGGTGATTTAGAGGACCTCTCACCAGAGAACGATCCTTTAATGAGCGAGCTAGACGACTTGTTTGAGTCAGACAGTGAAGAGCTTCAGCCTACAGAGCAAGAAAAAGCGGACTTTTCTGCTGAACTGGATGCACTATTTGATACTGAAGATGATTTAACGCAACAACAAGTTGAAGAGCCGCAAGCTGAGATAGAGGAATCTTCGCCACAACAAGAAGAGGATGCCAATTCTAAGTCAACGCAAGATGCATCAGTAGAGCCTGATGCTAAAGTGCCGCCTCAAGTTGATACAGAAGAAGACGCCCCAGCGTTCACTCCGACACCAAATACAGTAGAAAATGAATTTGGTGTTCCACAAGAAGAAGATTGGCTACTGGATGAGCCTGAACTAGAAAGTGAAACTCAACCAGAACAAGAACAAAACTCGGGTAACAAAAGTGAGCCAGAAAGTTCAGAACTAGCATCAGAAACTGATTCGGCCACCAATGCAGAAGAAGAGTTCGATTTTGATGAACTCGATCTACCAGAGTTCAGTGAAGAAGACGCACTGGCGTCCATGGCGGACGAACCTACGTTTGATGAACCAGAGCCTGTCGAGCCTGAGCGCTCTGAAGCTGATTCGGCCACTGAAGCAGAAGATGAATTCAATTTTGATGAACTCGATCTACCAGAGTTTAGCGAAGAGGACGCATTGGCGTCTATGGCGGGCGAACCTGCGTTAGATGACCCAGAATCTATCGAGCCTGAGCGCTCTGAAGCTGAGTCGGCGACTGAAGCAGAAGAAGAGTTCGATTTCGATGAACTCGAACTGCCAGAGTTTAGTGAAGAGGATGCATTGGCGTCCATGGCAGGCGAACCTACGTTAGATGAACCAGAATCTATCGAGCCTGAGCGCTCTGAAGCTGAGTCGGCGACTGAAGCAGAAGAAGAGTTCGATTTCGACGAACTCGAACTGCCAGAGTTCAGCGAAGAGGACGCATTGGCGTCCATGGCAGGCGAACCTACGTTAGATGAACCAGAATCTATCGAGCCTGAGCGCTCTGAAGCTGAGTCGGCGACTGAAGCAGAAGAAGAGTTCGATTTCGATGAACTCGAACTGCCAGAATTCAGTGAAGAAGACGCCTTGGCATCTATGGAAGAAGAGCCAGAATTACCGAGCTCTGAGACTGCAGATATAGAACCAATCTCCGGTGAGGATGAAGAGCTAAGTTTTGACGACCAAGATCTTCCTGAGTTCAATGAGGAAGATGTTCTCGCATCAATGAATGAGAGTGCGCCAGAGACTCCTAATGTTGAAACTGAGACATCGAGACCAACTCTTCAAGCCGATAACGATCATGATGCTTTGTTTGAAGTCTTTGCGCAGCAAAACGGTTTTGATACTGAACCAGAAGTGCAGCCAACAGCGACAGAGGGTGAGCCGCTAAGTGACTTAGATGATGAATCTTCAATGGCTAACCTTCTTGCTGAAGACGCAAGTTCAGAGGTGTTTGAAGGTCAGTTAGACAGTGACACCATCGCAAGCGCAGGTATGGATTTTGAAACCATGCTTGATGTTGGAGATGATTGGGATGGCTTTAAACCAGCTGCCGATAGTGTAAGTTCTACGGAAGATGTGCCTGAGGACCAGCGTGATGTTTGGAATTCGAGTGACGCACTAAGTCAGCCAGAGATCGCGCAAGAAAACTGGGCAGAGCAAAGCGACTTGGATGACTTCGACCCAAAGAAAAATCAATTTATGACGATTGATGAATTGATGGCTCAGGTCGATAAAGAAGGTGGTGAGTTCGAAGAGGAAGATCTGAAGCTTGATGTCGGATTGAACGAGTTTCCAGATGTTATCGGTGAGATCGGCGATGTTGACGTAGATAGCAACGCTGAAGCTGCTGGAAAACTGGACCTTGCTAAAATCTATCTCGAGATGAACGATTCTCAAGGGGCGATAAAACTACTAGAAGAGGCGATTGTTTACGGTGAAGATGATATTCGCCGCGAAGCAAAGAGCCTGATTGATGCCATTAATGGCCGATAAATTGAAAAGGGTAGCGTTAGCTACCCTTTTTGTGTCCCGCTAGTATGATGCTACCTTTACGTCATCCTTGTTGAAACTGGCAACTTGAGGTGACTTGAGTATATACTTCCCGCCCCATTTTAGAGTTCGAAGGTTAAGATGAGAATCGCATTAGGTATCGAGTACAACGGTACAAACTACTTTGGTTGGCAGCGTCAAAGAGAAGTGAAAAGTGTCCAAGAAGAGCTAGAGAAAGCATTGTCCGTTGTCGCTAATCACCCAGTTGAAGTGCAGTGTGCTGGTCGGACAGACGCTGGCGTACATGGCACAGGACAAGTTGTGCACTTTGATACCAACGTTACTCGAAAAATGGTAGCTTGGACCATGGGCGCAAACGCGAACATGCCGAGTGATATAGCGGTTCGTTGGGCTAAGGAAGTCCCAGATGATTTCCATGCACGATTCTCAGCGACAGCGCGCCGTTATCGTTACATTATTTTCAATCATGCTTTACGACCTGGCATCTTAAACTCTGGTGTGAGCCACTATCATGGTGAGCTCGACGAGAAAAAAATGCATGAGGCAGGGCAGTATCTGCTTGGAGAAAATGATTTTACGTCGTTTCGTGCGGCGCATTGTCAGTCTCGTAGCCCATTTCGAAACTTGATGCATCTGAACGTTACGCGCCATGGGAACTATGTGGTTATTGATATTAAAGCCAATGCGTTCGTGCATCATATGGTTCGTAACATCACGGGTAGCTTGATAAAGGTTGGACGTGGTGAAGAGAGCCCTGAATGGATCAAATGGTTGCTAGAGGCTAAAGATCGCAAACTAGCGGGTGCGACAGCGAAAGCGGAAGGTCTGTACCTGGTAGATGTAGACTATCCAGAAGAATTTGGGTTACCTGAAGTGCCGATCGGTCCACTGTTTTTGCCAGATAATTTGAACTAATTTTACAAACTTATTTCAAAATATCGGTAGTGTTTACATTGAATGTGAGCGGAAAACATACGCTATTTATGATATCAAAAATAGGTACAACCAGTTTTTTATCTACAGTAGCTGCAAGATATGGTTTAATCCGTCGGTATTATGTCGAATTTATATCTTTCGCAATGAAGCGGAAGAGTTGAGAGAAAAGGTCTTCCATGAGTTGGCTTGAAAAGATTTTAGAGAAAAGCAACCTAGTAAGTTCACGCAAAGCTTCTATCCCAGAAGGTGTGTGGACTAAATGTACCTCTTGTGAACAGGTTTTATACCATGCTGAACTAGAGCGTAACCTAGAAGTTTGTCCAAAGTGTAACCATCACATGCGCATGAAAGCGCGTCGTCGTTTGGAAACGTTTTTAGATGAAGGCAATCGAGTTGAATTAGGTACCGAACTTGAGCCACAGGATAAACTGAAATTTAAAGATTCTAAGCGATACAAAGAGCGTATCTCTGCAGCACAAAAAAACAGCGGAGAGAAAGATGCGCTAGTTGTGATGCAAGGTGAACTGCTTGGTCTACCCCTTGTGGCGTGTGCGTTTGAATTCTCCTTTATGGGCGGTTCAATGGGTTCAGTTGTTGGTGCTCGCTTCGTAAAAGCGGTGGATGCAGCAATTGAAAACAATTGTGCACTTGTTTGTTTCTCAGCAAGTGGTGGCGCTCGTATGCAAGAGGCATTGATGTCTCTTATGCAAATGGCAAAAACCAGTGCTGCGCTTGAGCGTCTATCAGAAAAAGGCCTGCCGTTTATTTCGGTTCTAACTGACCCTACAATGGGTGGTGTATCAGCAAGTTTGGCTATGTTGGGTGATATCAACATCGGTGAACCTAAGGCGCTGATTGGCTTTGCTGGTCGTCGTGTTATCGAGCAAACAGTGCGTGAAGATCTTCCTGAAGGTTTCCAGCGTAGTGAGTTCCTGCTTGATCACGGTGCGATTGATATGATCGTTGACCGTCGTGAAATGCGTCAGCGTGTGGGTGGTCTAATCGCTAAGATGACTAACCACAAGTCTCCTTTGGTGGTTTCGGTTAACGAATCTCCAAATGAAGAACCATATTCTGTACCAGAAGCGGACGAAAAAGGGTAAAGTATCAACTAACATAAAAACCAAAGAATTTAATGGTTAAAGTTAGATGACCCAAAACCCAATTCCTCAAGCCACATCTTCATTAGAGATGTGGCTTGATTATTTAGCAAATATTCATTCCTCAGCAATTGATCTAGGCTTAGACCGTGTCCAAGCGGTAGCAAACAAAGCCAATCTTACCAAACCAGCTCCAACCGTAATCACCGTTGCCGGAACCAATGGCAAAGGCTCAACGTGTGCGTTAATGGAAGCCATTTTACTCGATGCTGGCTATTCAGTCGGTGTTTACAGCTCTCCGCACCTGATTCGTTACAACGAGCGTGTACGCATTAATGGCGTCGACGTTGTAGATGCAAAGCACTGTGAAGCATTCGACTATGTAGAAAAGCAGCGTGGTGATATCAGCCTTAGTCTCTTTGAATTCGGTACGCTTGCTGCGCTACGTATTTTCCAAGCAGAGAAAGTCGACGTTGTGTTGCTTGAAGTAGGACTTGGCGGCCGTCTAGACGCCACCAACGTTGTTGACCATGATGTTTCTGTTATTACGAGCTTAGCGATCGATCATGTGGATTGGCTTGGTGATGACATCAATGTCATTGGTTTTGAAAAGGCAGGCATTTACCGTCCAGGGAAGCCAGCAATTTGTGGTCAACCAACGCCACCGGCGACCGTGGCAGCTCATGCTGACGATATTGGCTCTGAGTTCTTCCAAGTTGGTATTCAGTATGATTACCAACTAACTAATAATGGTTGGAAGTGGAGCAGTGGCGCATTTGCGTTAGAGGATTTACCTGTCCCATCGTTACCGCTACAAAACGCGGCAACAGCATTGATGGCGTTGGGAGCATCGGAATTGCAAATCACTGACATAAACATTGTCAATGGCTTGAATAATGCTCGCCTGGCAGGGCGTATGCAGATATTGCATCATGAGCCGGAGATAATCCTTGATGTCGCGCACAACCCGCACTCTGCTGAGTATTTGGTAGAGAAAGTGAAGCACCAATATTTGGGTAAGAATATCCATATTGTAGTCGCGATGCTGCATGACAAAGACATTAAAGCAACCATTGAAGCGCTAACTCCAATTGCAACACAATGGTATCCAGCGTCGCTAACCGGACCGAGAGCGGCGACTGCTGGAGAGTTGTGCCAATACTTACCCGATGGGCAAGTTCATTTTGAACACCCTGTTGACGCCTTTGAGAATGCAAGAAGCCACGCAAAGCAAGAAGACGTCATTCTGGTGGTTGGTTCATTCCATACTGTCGGAGAGGTATTGGAACATTGGCAATTAAAGAATAAATAAGCAAAGGTATTTTGATGGCAAGTAAATTCCAAAGTCGTTTAGTCGGCACCATCATTCTAGTCGCAGTCGGAGTGATTGTTCTTCCCGATGTGCTAGATGGTAAGAAACTGCACTACAAAGAAGAATTTGCCAGTATTCCTATCAAACCTGAACTTGATAGTGATGTGGAAAACTTCGAAATATTAGAGCCAGTGGAAGACGACATAGCGTTACCGGACTCTCCAGTTGAAGCGGTGGTGCAGGAGCAAGAGGGCGCCCAAGTGGCTGCTTCTGAGCCTGACCCAACGCCGACGCCTAAACCAGAGGTCATCAAACAGCCAGAGCAAGTTGAGGTGGCCACTCGTCCTGTGCAAGAAAAAAATCAATATGAAGATTCTGCTTGGATCATTCAGTTGATGGCGCTTAAGAATCACGAAAATGCGGTCGCGCTTGTCGCTGATTTGCAAAAGCGTGGCTATCAAGCTCATACAAAGAAAGAAAACGAGTTTACGAGAGTGATTGTTGGTCCTGATGTGTCAAAAAGTAAACTTGAACGACAAGTCAAGGAATTACAAAAAATTACAGGCTCAAAAGGTCAATTGCTTAAATTTAAGCCATTAAATCCATAAGAAAACGTTTGCGTCAGCATTTTTTCTGTTAAAATGCGCGCCAACTTAAGATGAAGAAAACATGAATTGGATAGATTTTATCATTTTAGGTGTGATCGGATTTTCAGCTCTGATCAGTTTAGTTCGCGGTTTTGCTAAAGAAGCTTTGTCTTTGGTGATTTGGTTTGGAGCGTTTTTTATCTCCAGCAACTACTACGCCAAATTGGCGGTGTACTTCACCAACATCGAAGATGACATGTTTCGTAACGGAGCGGCGATTGCGGCTTTATTTGTCGCGACCTTGGTAGTTGGTGCAGTGGTGAATTACGTCATTGGTCAACTGGTACAAAAAACAGGGCTATCAGGTACGGACCGAATTCTTGGGATTGTATTTGGTGGTCTACGCGGAGTCTTAATTGTTTCTGCGGTGCTGTTTTTTATGGATGCGTTTACTGCATTCCCAAGCTCGGATTGGTGGAAAGATTCACAGTTGATCCCTGAGTTCAGCCGTATCATCGCCCCATTCTTCGAGCATTTACAAGCAACATCAAGTTTTCTGTCTGGCACTATCTAGTAGTGCCAGCTACTGTCGCAAATCGAGGATTAGGACATGTGTGGTATTGTTGGAATCGTGGGCACAACGCCTGTAAACCAGTCTATTTATGACGCGTTAACGGTGTTACAGCATCGTGGCCAAGATGCCGCTGGTATTTGTACCATAGAAAGCAATCGTTTTCGTCTGCGCAAGGCGAACGGTTTAGTCAAGGATGTATTTGAAGCAAGACATATGCAGCGCCTGCAAGGCGAGGTCGGAATTGGTCATGTTCGTTACCCAACAGCAGGCAGTTCAAGCGCTTCAGAAGCTCAACCTTTCTACGTAAACTCTCCTTTCGGTATTACACTTGCCCACAATGGCAACTTGACTAACGCTAACGAAGTTCGTCAAAAGCTGTTTGAAAAAGATCGCCGCCATATCAATACCACTTCAGACTCCGAAGTATTACTAAATGTACTGGCACATGAAATTGACTCAGTAAAAGGAAATGTCACGACAGAAGACGTATTCCGCGCAGTCACCAATGTGCATCGCACAATTCGTGGTGCTTACGCTGTGACTGCCATGATCATTGGTCATGGTATGATTGCGTTTCGTGACCCACACGGTATTCGCCCTCTATGTTTAGGTAAGCGTGAAGTTAATGGCAGAGCGGAGTACATGGTTGCGTCTGAGTCGGTAGCATTGGATGCCGTCGGTTTTGATTTTGTTCGTGATGTTGCACCTGGTGAGGCAATCTACGCAACGTTTGACGGTGAACTGTACACGAAGCAGTGTGCAGACAATCCTAAGCTGAACCCTTGTATTTTCGAGTTCGTGTATTTTGCTCGCCCAGATTCGTTCATCGATAAAATTTCGGTATACAGTGCTCGCGTTGAAATGGGTAAAAAGCTAGGCGAACGTATTCGTGAAGACTACGCAAATCTTGATATTGATGTCGTTATTCCTATCCCTGAAACATCGTGCGACATCGCACTTCAAATCGCTCAAGCGATCGATATCCCTTATCGCCAAGGCTTCGTGAAAAACCGTTACGTGGGGCGTACGTTTATCATGCCTGGTCAGCAACAACGTAAGAAATCAGTACGTCGAAAGTTGAATGCAATTCGTTCGGAGTTCAAAGATAAGAATGTGTTGCTGGTGGATGACTCTATCGTTCGTGGTACTACGTCAGAACAAATCATCGAAATGGCACGTGATTCTGGTGCGAAGAAAGTGTACATGGTATCAGCAGCACCAGAAGTTCGATTCCCGAACGTGTACGGCATTGATATGCCAAGTGCTACCGAGCTTATTGCTCATGGCCGTGACAACGATACAATTTGTAAGCAGATTGGTGCTGATGCATTGATTTATCAACGTCTAGAAGATTTGGTTGAGGCTGTCGGCCTTGGAAACCAAGATATTACTCAGTTCGATACATCCGTGTTTAACGGCGAATACGTAACGGGTGATATTGACCAACAATACCTAGACTTCTTAGATGGTCTTCGTAACGATGATGCGAAAACACAACTTGAAATCCAACAGGATTTAGCCAACCTAGAGCTGCATAACGAAGGCGCATAATAGGCGTTTTCTTGAGGCGTAAAAAAACCAGAGCTCCGGCTCTGGTTTTTTGTATTCGCTATCGAATTAGTGGATGTTATAAGCGATCACAAAGTCGATAAAGAGACGAACTTTCTCTGGCAGGTGATCTTTGTGGTTGTAAAGCATATAAATGTCGCGCGGGTTTGCACTCCAATCTGGCAGTATGCGTACCAAATCGCCGCTTTCGATGTATTCTTTGATCATGACATCTGGCATTAGCGTGATGCCTAAACCTTCGGAACAAGCACTGCGTACTACATTTAGTGCATTCGCCTGAAAGCGACCACGATCAACGTTTACGACAGACTCGCCTTTGCTATTAATTAAGGTCCACTTGATAAGAGGGTAGCCTTTTAGCAATGAATGGTTAGAGAGCTCTTCTGCGTGGTTTGGTGCCGGATTCGAGGCAAGGTAGTCAGGACTTGCGACAAGAATATCCTTCACTTCGCCAATCTTGCGTGCGATCAGGCTAGAATCACGTTGGGGCCCCACTCGAAAAATGACATCCCATTCAGTCGGGTCAAGCTTGTCTGCATTATTTTCTGTTGTTAGTTCGATATTGATGTCCGGATACTGCTTCATAAAGCTGTTGAACATCGGCATCATCATGCGCTTAGTTAAGTTATAAGGCGCCGATATCTTAATCTTGCCTGATGCTCCTCGGCAGTCGTCAGTGATTTCCTCTGCTGCCGTGGTTAGCCTTTGTAGCAAAGGGGAGCACTCATGGTAAAAACGTTCCCCGGCTTCTGTAAGCGAGAGTTTGCGAGCGTGACGGTTCAATAGTCGAAGATTGACAGAGTCTTCTAGCGCTTGAATGCGTCGGGTGATGGTCGCAACCGGGATCATGGTTTTTCGCGAAGTTGCGGTGTAGCTCCCATTTTCGACAACCAGTCGAAACAGGTTTAAGTCATCTAATTTCATATTTCCAGACACATTAAATTACCGATTACGGCTAATTTATAATTAACTTTGTGATCAAAGCTTGCTTTAAGTCAACATGTTGCATCATTTGAACACAGCAACCCTGTTTGAGTAAATACTGTTATACCCCGTAATATTTGTATAAACGCCGTTTTCAAGCTACGTTTTATAACAAGGCGGAACGGCCTCAAGTCTTGCTGCGCAACGTTTCGCCGGATGTAAACACAACAAAAATAATGACTTAATAATAAATCTGTTTTTTGACTTAGCTTTGTGAGGTGTAAAGGTATGTTTAAGACTCACAGTCAAACGGCAATGGTCTCGGCACAGGAAGTGGTTAATCAAAAACTAATTATGTTGGTGGATGATGATCCAATATTTCGTAAAGTAACCAATGCTTATTTAGAAAGTCAGGGTTTTAAAGTAGTAGAAGCTGAAAACGGCCTAGAGGCGCTTCAACAACTCAGGGAATGCCAACCCGATCTTATCTTGTGTGATTTATCGATGCCGGTATTAGATGGCATTGAATTCGTCGAAGAAGTCAGTCTTGAATATCCATACTTGCCGCTTATCGTGGTGTCCGGCACGGATGAAATGTCCGATGTCGCGAAAGCGTTGCGATTTGGTATTAAAGACTTTCTTCCTAAACCGATAGGTAATTATGAGCACCTATCTCAGGCGATAGACAATACGCTCGAAGATACCGATAGCCATTTCTCAGAACAGCGAGACTTTTCGAGTCAGTGGTTCCGAGTCGATGACGGTGGCGAAATCCCAGATGAGCAAGAGCTTCACTGGCATCTAGAGTATTTGCAGCAGAACCCGAGTGCTGCAAGAGATTTACTGCATGCTCTATTGCCAGAGAAAGATGCTTCTCAAGGTGATTGGCGCTGCTCATACCGTTTATTGCAATCGACGGACGTTATGCCACTGGTGTTTGATTATCGTTGGTTAATGAACGGGCAATTTGCGTTCTATCTCGTTGACTCTGCTTCCCAGAGTAATGATGGTGTCGCGACGACATTGCTTGTTAGGGCTTTGTTTGACGATTACCTGCGTAATTTGAAGAGTTTCAGTGCTGATCTGAAGGATATGGTAGGGATCATTGAAAAAGGAATCGAGTGTTCAGAGTGCGCTGGTGCGGTTAATGCTGTATTTGGTGTCGCCGATCTGGCTTCGTCCTCCGTTTCTATCCTGCCTGCGGGTTTAGATAGTCATTGGTCTGACGGAAATACTAATCAACATATCGCGGCAGGTAACTGTTTAGGGGCAGGAAGTATGAAAAACTTCATAACCCGAGATTTACCGCTAGGTGTTGCTGGTCAGTTATCCATCGGTTGTTTAGGTTCTTCAAGTTTTAGCTTAAATATTGCCCGGAAATCACGACTGGTATAATTCTGACTTCATAACACAATAAGCAGCGTCGTGGCGCTGCTTATTGTCTTTTTAGAACCACAAAAAAACAACAAATGCTCGAACAATAACCTTACTTTTTACTGGTGTTTAGATTTGGCTGTTTAAGGTATAGTCAACGCCTAAAACAATAATGACCCATTTGTGCAACGATAATTTAACGCTGTACCTTGGGAGAAGCAAAGTCAACTAGTGAGAAGATACATCATGGCAGACAAAGATTTTAAAGAGCCTTATAATATTTTTTACTTTTTAGGTTTCATTGCAGTACTTTTAATTCCAACACTACCTGCAACGCTAACCTGGCTTCGTGTAATGAATGGTTACGCAGGCTTTTAATCTAGCTATTTTGTACCGGAGTTCACCATTCGTATTAAGCGTTACTTTTTCAATACCGTTGGTGGACTCTGTATTGTGCTCGGCATTGCCGGCATAGCCCTTCCGCTTTTACCCACCACTCCTTTCATTCTACTTGCTAGTGCATGTTTTATGCGTGGTAGCCCCGCATTTCATCATTGGCTACATAACCACAAAACGTTTGGGCCGATTCTCGATAATTGGCATAAGCACCGGGCTGTTACTTCAAAAGTAAAACAGCGTGGCGCCATTTTTATTGCACTTAGTTTCATGGTTTCAATCGTTGTTGTTCCCCTTGTTTGGGTGAAAATTGGTCTTTTAGTGATGCTAATCGTTTTACTCGGCTGGTTTATACGTCTGCCTGTGATTGAGTTGGTTGCTGACAGAGAAGAAAATCACTAAGATTGTAGAGAATAGTGTGCCCGCTCTTCGAGTGGGCGTTTGTATTTTCAGCGCCTGTGACTCTTACGAAAATAAGCACATAGTGGTGAAAACCTATTGTTCGTTGCCCTCGTGATACTGCGATTAGAGAGGGCGATGAGCCAATCTAAGTAAATCGGTATTATGACTACAGAAACAATTTCACTGATCAAATCTAGCATCAAAAGCATCCAAGACTACCCAAAGCCAGGCATTCTATTTCGTGATGTAACGAGCCTTCTTGAAGACGCAAAAGCATACCAAGCGACGATCAATCTTCTTGTTGAACGTTACAAAGATATGGGCTTTACCAAGGTTGTGGGTACGGAAGCTCGTGGCTTTTTATTTGGTGCGCCTTTAGCGCTTGAGCTAGGTGTTGGTTTTGTACCAGTGCGTAAACCAGGCAAGCTACCACGTCCTACTGTTGCTCAATCTTATGAGCTTGAATATGGCGTTGATACACTAGAAATCCATACAGATGCTATCGTTGAAGGCGACAAAGTACTGGTTGTCGACGATTTATTGGCAACGGGCGGTACTATTGAAGCGACGACTAAGCTGATTCGCCAACTGGGCGGTGAAGTTGAGCACGCTGCGTTCGTTATCAACCTACCAGAAATCGGTGGTGACAAACGTTTAGAAGCACTAGGTCTAAACGTATACAGCATTTGCGATTTTGAAGGACATTAATACATTCAATGAGTTATTTAGCTTTAGCGCGAAAATGGCGTCCTAATCAGTTTGACCAAGTTGTCGGACAAAAACATGTCCTGACGGCGTTGGAAAACGCACTGGCGCAAAACCGTTTACACCATGCTTATCTGTTCAGCGGGACTCGTGGTGTGGGTAAAACGAGTATCGGTAGGTTGTTTGCCAAAGGCTTGAACTGCGAAACCGGTATTACCGCGACACCTTGTGGTAAGTGCGATACTTGTCGTGAAATTGATGAAGGTCGCTTTGTCGATCTTCTTGAAATCGATGCGGCATCACGTACTAAAGTTGAAGACACTCGCGAACTGTTAGACAACGTTCAATACAAACCTGCTCGTGGACGTTTTAAAGTGTACCTCATCGATGAGGTACACATGCTATCGCGTCACTCTTTCAATGCGTTGTTGAAAACCCTGGAAGAGCCGCCAGAGTATGTGAAGTTCTTACTCGCGACAACCGATCCACAAAAGCTGCCAGTTACTATATTGTCGCGTTGTCTACAGTTCCATCTCAAACCGATCAGCGTTGATGATATTCATCAGCAACTTGACTACATTTTGGGTCAAGAGCAAGTATCGGCAGAACCAAAAGCACTGGGTATGATTTCACATGCTGCAGATGGCAGTATGCGTGATGCTCTCAGCTTGACCGATCAAGCAATTGCTTTAGGTAACGGTGCGGTGCAAACTGATATTGTCAGCCACATGTTGGGGACGATTGATACCGACCAAGCGATTTACTTACTAGAGTCAATCAGCAGCAAGCAACCTCAACAAGCCATAGATAAAATCCAGCAATTAGCGGCCAATGGTGTTGAGTGGGATGGCTTGTTGCAGCAAGTCGCAACACAGCTTCATCGAATTGCGATGTATCAAGCGTTGCCAGCGTCGCTAGACCGAGCGCAGCCAGATGCAGAAAAGATCGAATTATTGAGTAAAGCACTAAGCCCGCAAGATGTGCAGCTTTACTATCAAATTGCATTGAAAGGTCGTGAAGATTTGACTCTCTCGCCAAATGGGCGAGTCGGTTTGGAAATGATTGTGCTGCGTATGATGGCGTTCCGCCCATCAAATAACAGTGGGGCAAATGTTGTTTCTAGTAACTGCGAACCAGCTTCAGCCCCAGCTCAAAGTGCCAGTCAGCCAAAGACTGCACCACCTCAGACAGTAGCTGCTCCTCGAACTCAGCAGCCGAGTCCAGCGCAAAGCACACCACAAGTGGCGCCTCAACCTTCATCCAATTCACAACCTGAGTATCACGCGAGTGGATATGAGGCGGTTCCGCCACAGTATGATATGGCGCCGCCGATGAGCGAAAACCCTGCACCGCAGCATGAAACGCCACCTCAACAAGTGCAAGAGAGCGTTTCAACACCGGCGCGCGGCGGTCTAAGCGGTTTACGTCACCAATTACGTTCTCAGCGTCAAGGCCTACAACAGAACACTCCTCAAAATGGTGGCTCAAAAAAGCCTAAAGCGGCATCTGCACAACCAGAATCGGTTATCGACCGAGTAGCGCAATTGCATGGCAGTTCCGCGCAGGTGTCGCCAAACTCAGCTCCGAAGTCGACGGAGCCACAAGTTGAGGAAGCGTATCGCTGGCGTCCAAGCAAGCCTGTTGAGACAAAAGTGAATACAAAACTGACACCTACGCAGCTCAAGCAGGCACTTGAGCATGAGAAAACGCCTGAAATGGCACAAAAGCTCATCGATGAATCGTTAGAACATAATGAATGGGCGAAGCTAATCAGCTTAATGGAGATCCCTAAGCTGGTAGAGCAACTTGCGCTAAACTCTCATTATAGTAAGGAAGGAACAACCGTTTCGTTACTATTGAGGAGCAGCCAAGCTCATTTGAATACTGATAGAGCTCAAGCCGAATTGCTTAAAGCACTTAATACCGTGTTAGGTGAAGAGTGCCACATGAGCATCGAAATAGGGGAGAGTGGAGAAACACCACTTGAACTGAGAGATAGGCTCTATCAAGAGAAATTACAGCAAGCTCTGAATAGTTTAGAAAACGATCCAAATGTTCAATTTATTGAACGTCGTTTTGCTGCAGAGCTTGATAAAGATAGTGTGCGCCCTATCTAATAATCGAATGGAATGGGGTTGAAAACCCAAAGGTATAACCCCATTAATTGATGCAACACCTCATTAAACCAGAGAGATAAACATGTTTGGTAAAGGCGGTATGGGCAACCTAATGAAGCAAGCCCAGCAAATGCAAGATCGCATGCAAAAGCTTCAAGAAGAAATCGCGAATATGGAAGTAACTGGCGAGTCTGGTGCTGGCCTAGTTAAAGTTACTATCACTGGTAGTCACAGCGTACGTCGTGTTGACATCGATGAAAGTTTGATGGAAGACGACAAAGAAATGCTTGAAGATTTGATCGCTGCGGCGTTCAACGATGCGGCCCGTCGTGTTGAAGAAACTCAAAAAGAGAAAATGGCTTCTGTAACTGGCGGTATGCAACTACCACCAGGTATGAAAATGCCATTCTAATCTGCTGATATTTAATTAAGCGGACTTTTAATGCGTACCAGTCATATGCTGGAGCAATTGATGGAGGCCTTACGTTGTCTACCTGGGGTTGGCCCCAAGTCGGCGCAGCGTATGGCCTTTCATTTGTTACAGCGCGATAGAAAAGGCGGTTTGCAACTTGCAGATGCGCTTAGCCAGGCAATGACAGAAATCGGTCATTGTACTGAGTGTCGAACCTTCACCGAAGAAGAAGTCTGTCATATTTGTACTAACCCAAAACGCCAAGAAAATGGTCAAATTTGTGTGGTAGAAAGCCCGGCAGACATTGCTGCAGTCGAAGCAACGGGCCAGTATTCTGGTCGATACTTTGTTCTTATGGGACATTTGTCACCACTAGACGGTATTGGTCCAAGTGATATTGGACTGGATGTGCTTGATTACCGCTTACGTCGCGGTGATATAGCCGAAGTGATTTTAGCAACAAACCCGACGGTTGAAGGCGAAGCCACTGCACATTACATCGCAGAGCTATGTAAAGAACACCAAGTTGATGCCAGCCGCATCGCGCATGGTGTGCCTGTCGGTGGAGAACTTGAGCTTGTCGATGGCACGACGTTGTCACACTCGCTGTTAGGTCGACACAGAATTTAATAAATAGCCGCTGAATTCAGCGGCTTTTTTGACCTTGTGAGTTGGGAACGATTAATCGTTCGATTCTTTACCAAGAAGGTTTTTGTAGATGACTGCACCAAGTACACCACCCAAAATAGGCGCAATCCAGAACAGCCATAATTGAGAAACTGCCCAGTCACCCACATACATTGCGACTGCTGTACTACGAGCCGGGTTTACTGAGGTGTTTGTCACAGGAATGCTGATCAGGTGAATAAGAGTCAGACACAAACCAATCGCTATAGGTGCAAAACCTTGAGGTGCACGTTTGTCTGTCGCCCCCATGATCACGATAAGGAACATCATCGTCATCACGACTTCAGAAACTAGCGCAGCAAGCATGGAGTACTGACCCGGCGAGTGTTCACCATAACCGTTGGCGGCAAAGCCAGAACCCACAACATCGAATCCAGCTTGTCCTGTCGCGATGACATAAAGAATGCCACCAGCGATAAGCCCACCGAGCACTTGTGCGATGATGTAAGGCGCAACGTCTTTTGTCTCAAAACGACCGCCAGCCCAAAGACCAACCGTCACTGCCGGGTTCAAGTGGCAACCTGAAATATGACCGATTGCAAATGCCATGGTTAAAACGGTTAAACCAAAGGCCAGAGCAACGCCTAGCAGACCAATACCCACGTCTGGGAAACCTGCAGCCAACACTGCGCTACCGCAGCCGCCTAATACTAGCCAGAACGTACCAAAAGCCTCTGCCAAATACTTGTTCATGTTATTTCCTAATTTCTACTTAAATGACCCGCTGAACATAGTCGAGAATTGTCAATAAAGTGTGAGGGAGGTCTCGTAAAGACTGCAAATAGGACGGTATGTGGCAAGAGTTCTCAAGGATGAGAGAAAAGCAAGGAGAGGAGAGGTTGAATTTTAAGTTTGCCTTGGCCATCACTACCTGAGTAACAGCCAAGGCAAAGTAGGTTTTAGCTAAATGCGACGAAAGGTGATACGCACAACAAAATACCAGTCGCAATAATCAAGTAAAGCGACGCGCCTTTGTACTTGTGTAAAGAAGGCACTTGGTAGACAAGGTAAGCTGGAATCAAACAGCCAATCAAACCAAAGATAGGGCTACATACTGATGTGAAGCTCAGAACTGGTAGATTCAATACAATTGCACCCCACGCCATGAGAATCGCAAAGAGAATGATTCCCTTGGTGACTAAGTCTTTATTGATCTTATCTTCAGGCATGACCTTTTTTAGAGCCAGCATCGCTAGACCTTGGCAAGAATCGCGGAAACCTAAGTACACGCCAAAAAACGCAGTCATTACTGAGAAAATATTCAGCATCAAACTCATTAGTTTTAGCGTCGTGCCGTCCATACCTTGCGCAACCATCGCAAGAGCAGAGATGTTCTCTTCTGCTGCTTTAACCGCTTGTTCATGTGACATCGCAAGCGTAAAGGAAATCGCGTAGAAGAAGACGGTCACAAACAAGATACCGAAAGCAATTTTCATTGCGCGCATGGCTTTAAAGCGAGCAACCTCAATCGATTTTTCTTTTGAGCGGTATGAGATCACCATTGGGCTCAAGCTTTGAATGAAGAGAATAGACGTTAGAGTAAACGGCAGTAGCTCAATTGCATCTTTCAAACCAGCGCCTGTTTCTGGAATTGCACCGACATTCGCTACATCCCATTTCTCGATCATCATGACGCCAAGTAATGCAACGGTACAAAGTTTAATCAGTACAAGACCAGTACTGACCTTAAATAAAATCTTTTCACCACGAGATGCAATAGCGACCAGCGCGCACACTAAAGCCAGACCATATAGCGGGTTTTCAGACAATAAACCTTCCGTGATGCCAAAACTATGTAGGAAAGATGCCGAGTCATTGTTGATAGCTGTTGAGTAAACAAAGACCCAAATCACCAACATGATGAAGTAGAGCACACCTAATAACGCCCCCCATTTGTTACCAAGGTAACCAGAAATGACGCCAGCGTAATCTTGGCACTTTGGTGAACTTGAGAGAGTGTTGATGAAAAGGCGTTGGAACAAGTACATCGCTGGGTAGCCGATCACGGCAGAGGCCAAGAATACCCAAAGGCCCAATACGCCTACTTTTACTGGTAAAAAGACAATACCGGCACCGATTGCCATGCCGATACTCATGATCACCCATCCCCAGTCTGTGCTATCAAACTTGATCGCGGCTTTCCACTCGTCTAGGGCCATGCCTGCTTTTACGTGCGGTGGCTCTTTACCGATAGGTAAGGTTTGTGTAGGTGCTGTCACGCTCATTTTATTGTTTCTCTTGTTAGTATGAATTTTCTCAAATTTAATTGAGAAAATGCATATCACCAATTTTTTTGTGGAAAATTCAGATAAATTTGAGATCTTGGCGAAGAAGTTCAAATAAATTGGAGTTTTTAACGAGTTTTGTGATCTGATCTAGTTGTTTGATTCATATTTAATTGAAAAAATAACGCTAATACGGAAGTTGAATTAGAAACTTCTTAATAAAAAATAAAATTTATGTGAGGATTTAAAAATGAAAAAATTGATTTCATCTGAACACGCGCCTGCTGCTATCGGACCTTATTCACATGGCACTAGCTATGGTGATTTGATTTTTACTTCTGGCCAATTACCCGTTGATAAGGCAACAGGAAAAGTAGTTGAAGGCGGCATCAGTGCACAAAGTCATCAATCTCTTACTAACTTGAAGCACGTTTTAGAGGCTGGTGGTGGCAGTATCGATACTGTTTTAAAAACAACGTGTTACCTATCGAATATTAATGACTTTGCCGAGTTTAACAAGGTCTACGCAGAGTTTTTCCAACAAGATTGTCCGGCACGCAGTTGCTTCGCAGTGAAAGATTTGCCTCTTGGCGTGTTAATTGAAGTCGAAGCGATTGCTCATAAAAAGTAATACGGAGAACAGAGCATGAACCAGCAATGGACACAATATATCCAAATCATTAAGCAAGTTGTGAAACCTGCATTAGGATGTACAGAACCCATTGCTGCTGCGTACGCGGCAGCAGTTGCTAGAAAAGAGTTAGGCACATCCGATATTGATGCGATAGAGGTGCGTGTTTCAGACAACCTATTTAAAAACTCGATGGGTGTTTTCGTACCCGGAACGGGCAAGATAGGCCTCAAAATTGCCGCCTCAGTTGGTGCATTAGCCGGTGACCCAACAGCAGAACTGGAAGTGTTGGCTCGGATTAATGAGCAGGATGTAGCTGCTGCGCAACAATTGATAGATGAAGAGCGGGTAACTGTAGCGCGCATGAATACGCAAGAATTCATTTATTGCAGCGTAACGCTCACCTCTGGTGACGATGTTGTTTCGGTCACGATCAGTGGCGGTCACACCAACATTCTCCAGATCATGCGCAATGGCGACTTGATTTTTGATGCACCACCACAGCAACGCGTTGCAACCGCTTCCGTTTGTGAAGGTGTGGATATTTCGATCAAACAAATCTATGAGTTTGCCACTCAAGCGCCTTTTGAAGAGATCAAATTCATTCTCCAAGCTGCAGAGCTTAATACCTTGTTGGCTCAAGAGGGGATCGACCGAGGTTACGGCCTAGAAATTGGACGCACGCTAAAAGGCAACATCGAGCAAGGCTTATTAGGCAATGACTTAATGAGTCGCATACAAATGATGACATCCGCGGCGTCTGATGCTCGCATGGGAGGGGCGACGTTGCCAGCCATGAGCAATTTCGGCAGTGGGAACCAAGGTATTGCCGCTACAATGCCAGTTGTAGTTGCGGCAGAAGTATTCCAAAACGACGAAGAACAGTTGGCTCGTGCGTTGATCATGAGCCATTTAGGGGCTATTTACATCAAATCTTATTACCCACCGTTATCCGCATTTTGTGGCAACACTGTTACCAGTGCGGCAGCTTCTATGGCGCTGGTGTATTTAGCTGGTGGTACATTCGAGCAATCATGCTACGCCATTCAAAACGTCATCAGCGACAGTTCAGGCATGGTGTGCGATGGTGCGAAGTCCTCTTGTGCGATGAAAGTGTGTACTTCATCGACAACGGCGGTGCGCTCATATTTGATGGCGATGGGTAACCACAGTGTTAAGAATCAAGGTATAGTAGGCGAAGAAGTTGAGCAAACGATAAGAAATGTTGGCTCAATGGTTCGTTTCGGTATGCCGTATACTGACAAATCTATTATCGATATTATGTCGGCCTAACCTCCAGTTTTTGCTAAGGGAAGTAACATTGCTACTAAAGAAACTCACCAAGAGTGATCTCGATATTTTGAACTCTATGAAAAACGTCGTGGATGGCATTGCACGCATGTATGGTGAACACACTGAAGTGGTTCTCCACAGCTTAGATGCCGAAGCGCCGGAAATCATCAAAATCGCAAACGGGCACGTGACGGAACGCAGTGAAGGTGCCCCAATTACCAACTTAGCGAGAATGAAGTTAAGAGAGGGCAAGGACGTTTCTGATTCGTACTTGACGAAAACGTCGAACGGAAAGACCTTGCACTCCATTACGACCATTGTCAGAAATCCAAAAAACAAACCGATTGGTTTGCTGTGTATCAACGTGGATATGGATGCACCGATGCAGGCATTTTTAAAGGCAATGCTGCCTCAGCAACACACCGAGTGTTGTGTTGGTGGCGCTCGATCACCAGAAACGTTTGCGCGTAATATCGATGAAACCATCATCAGTACGATAGAAACCGTGCAAACAGAAGTGTGGGAAAATGAAGCCATTGCGCCTTCTAAACGTAACCGTGAACTGGTGACGCGACTGCACGGCTTAGGCATTTTTAAATACAAAGATGCTGTTTTAATGGTTGCAAACCATCTTGGCATTTCGCGCGATACCATCTACTTGTACTTACGAGAGCTTGGTAACGACTAAACGGGGGCTCTGAATAGATTAAGTAAGTTGCTCTAGCTCAGTGATGTTGTCGAGCGCTTCTTGGTTGGTTTTGCCACACACAACCGGACACGGTTTAAAATCGTGACAAACGTTAGGGCGCTCAGGCTTACCAAACAGCTTACACAAATTATCATCGTTGAGTTGTACGCAACGAACACCTGCTGGTTTGCCCTTGGGCATTCCAGGTATCGGTGAAGAGATACTTGGCGCAATACAGCAAGCTCCGCATCCTAGTCGACAATCCATAATGTAAACCTCTTAAAAATTGAGGGGCAATTATGGTCATTTTGACGTGGATTGGAAGAGTCGCCTAAGAAAAAAATAAAAAGGAGCACTCAATAGAGTGCTCCTTTTGGCTTCTAAACCGTTGTGATCATCTCAAGAAGCGGTTGTAAACAAACAGCAGAATAAATGCGCCTAGCGTTGCGGTGATTATGCTACCGATATTTACGCCAGTTGCCCCGCCGAAACCCAGAATACCGCCAAGAAAGCCGCCGACAAACGCCCCAGCAATACCGAGTAGCATTGTCGCAATCCAGCCACCCCCATCTTTTCCTGGCATGAGCCATTTTGCGAGTGCACCGGCGATTAAGCCCAAAATAATCCAAGAAATAATACCCATGAAAACTCCTTAATGCCTTCTTGATCAATTGAGTAATGGAAACTCGTTTAAGGATAGAACAGTAAAGCGAAAGTAGTTGAATATCTCTACTGTTATGTGTGAATGATTCGAGATCTTCTCAAAACTTGAACTTTTGCGTCGAGAGGGGTATAAATCGCCCCCTAAATTCCCTTGGTGAGACCTGAAGTATGAGCACTCCATTTTGGCAAAGTAAATCGTTAGAGCAGATGACAGAAGAGGAATGGGAATCTCTCTGTGATGGTTGTGGTAAATGTTGCCTGCATAAGCTAATGGACGAAGATACCGACGAAATCTATTACACCAATGTGGCCTGTAGCTGGCTAAATAGCAAAACGTGTTCTTGTAAGGATTACCCAAATCGTTTTACTTCGGGTGAAGAGTGCACCAAGCTGACGCGCGAAGACATCGACGATTTTACTTGGCTGCCGCATACGTGCGCTTACCGCCTGTTGGCTGAAAAGCAGCCTTTACCAGAATGGCATCCGTTGATTACGGGCTCGAAATCTGCGATGCACGCGGCGGGCGAAAGTGTCCGCAATAAAGTGGTATACGAGATTGATGTGGTGGATTGGGAAGACCACATTCTGAATCACCCCAATCGCCAGTAGTTAAATTTACACAAGCCTTTCATCTAATAATGAAAGGCTTGTTTGTTATTGGGTTTCTCAACTTTGACGCCCAACTAACGAAATGCTGCTCAGTTTATTATTTAGTGTTGTAAACTTAGGTATATAATTTCAAGGCTTTACACTTCTATTCTTGGTCGTTTTGATCAGAACTGTTCCCTAAGAGGTAAACATGACGTTTCATTTCCCCCAGAAAATACGCCTGACATCTTGGGTGGCATTATTCACGCTCATCCTCGGTATGATGGCCCCTATGGTCATCAATGCGAAAGATATTCAGGATACGCCAGAGCCCTCTGCTGCCGAAACTTCTATTGATAACTTGAATCGAGAAATTGTGGATTTATCCCAAGGTCTCTCGCAAGCGAGTGGTGATGAGCGCGACGCGCTTCAACTACAGCTGTTCCAAAAAAATGAAGAGTTAAGAAGTCAGTTAGCATCAGCGATTGAACGTGAAACTATCCCTCGCGACAAATTGATCTCCTTGGTTAAAAAGCAGGAAAAATACTCTGAGGACGCCACGAACTATCTGTCGGAAAAAATAAAGAAGGTCGTTGAAGATTTAAATAAAGCCAAGGATGAAGAGAAACTTGCTCTTGTTAATGATTACCGAGAGTTACAGCATTACCTCGATGTCAGCTTCGATTCAAGTTGGCAAAACCTTGCTTGGCTGAAAGAGTTAGGGGCTCAAAATGAGCGCGCAGAAGCGGAACTAAAGGATAAAGTTGATAAACGTATGCGTTTGCTGTCTGCCTCAATTGAGTACTTGAGCCAGCAAAGTGAAATCATCGGCTCTCAACTTTCGTCAAGCCCTGAATCGGAAAAAGCGTCACTGCAGCTAAGTCAGCTTATTACTAAGCAAAGACTTAATATTGCGACGGAAAGCCTACGCAATTTAATTTCGATTGGCGATAAAGTCGGTTTAGAAACGTCCGAATACAAACGCCAAATTTTCGAAGTGACAGGGAATATCACCCACGATTTACTGAATACCAAAGTAGTGTGGTCAATACTGAGCCATTGGTCCAACTCGGCACTAGACTGGTTTGCCGAAAATGCACCACAGCACATTTTCCAGTTGTTTGTATTTGCGCTGATTTTATTGATCGCTCGTGGGCTCGCGAAGTTAACGCGCAAAGTGGTCAGCAAGGCGGTTTCATCGAAAAACTTAAAGCTCTCACACTTGATGCAGGATTTCTTTATATCAATGTCCGGCAAATTCGTGTGGGTGATTGGTATCATGGTGGGCCTATCTCAGCTTGGATTGAACCTAGCACCGATCCTAACTGGTTTTGGTATTGCTGGTGTGATTATCGGCTTCGCTTTGCAAGACACCTTGTCCAACTTCGCGGCGGGTATGATGTTGCTTATTTACCGCCCATTTGATGTTGGTGACTTTGTGTATGCTGGTGGCGTGGATGGTAAGGTAAGCCATATGAGTTTGGTGAACACCACAATCCGTACGTTTGATAACCAAATTATTATTGTACCTAACAGTAAAATTTGGGGAGATGTCATTAAGAACGTCACACACGAGCGCATTCGCCGTGTGGATATGGTGTTTGGCATTGGCTATGCGGATGACTTGCTGAAAGCCGAGTCAGTGCTGTCTGATATCATTACTTCTCACCCTGCAGTACTTCGTACACCAGAGCCGATGATCAAAGTGCATACGTTAAACACATCATCTGTAGACTTTATTGTTCGTCCTTGGGTAAAAACTGATGATTATTGGGACGTGTATTGGGATGTGACAAAAGAAGTGAAACTGCGCTTTGACCGAGAAGGCATTTCGATTCCTTTCCCACAACAAGATGTGCATTTGCACATGGTAGAGAAGCAAGACGCGTAATCACAGCCACAACAGTACGAAAAGGCACTCTAGTAAAGAGTGCCTTTTTATTTGCATTAAGCGGTGTTTTTACAGTTCGTTAAAGAACGCCAGTTTCGGTTCGCATTCTAACAAGTTGTCGATTTGGCTAATCAAAAGAGAAAAGTGTTCTGTTTTACCATGAAGATCGAACGCTTGTTGGTCTTTAAATTGCTCTTGAAAAACGAAGTGGCACGCATTGTCTTTATCTTGGAATAACTGATAACGAACACAACCTTCCTCATTGCGAGTGGGTTCAAGTACTCGGGTGAGCACTGCTTTCAGTTCTTGTTCTTTTCCCGGTTGTGCGTGAAAGGTAGCCGTTAAGTGAATCATGATGTTTACTCTTTTTGTTATAGGTAACGCCCTTGGCGTTGTAAGAACTCAATTTTGTAACCATCAGGATCAGTCACAAAAAAGAACGTTGCCAAATGCTTTTGTTGGTGATCAAAAGCTTTGATGTCACCCGCTTCAATACCGAGAGATTTAATGCGTTTGTGAGTTTGTTCGATGTCCTCTACGCTGACAGCAAGGTGACCGTAGCCTGAGCCGTGAGTGTAAGGCTCCGTTTGATCGTGATTGTGTGTTAGCTCTAATTCAAAGCCAGTTTCTTCGTTAGCTAGATAGGTCAGAGAAAAACCATCAAAGATGTATTGGTCTTTGATTTCTAGCTCAAGTACGTCGCGGTAAAATTGTAGAGAACGGTCCAGATCGCTGACTCGGATCATGGTGTGAATCATTTTTGTCATGGGTACTCCTTGATAGTCCGCATAGGTTAGCGAGTTCAAAAGGAGTCTGGGTAGTACTCTAGTACGACAAATTAGAACATGCTCAATGGCTTACAACTCTGTTGCATAGCCTATGAGGGTTATTGGTAGGTTGGTCAGTGGTTGGTTGTTATTAAGTGTTTAGTTGTGTCAGTGCTTGACGAATCGTCTCTTTAGGCTGGCGAGCGTAAGTGAGACAGGCGCAGCGGAGTAGGGAGGCAAAGTTGTTTACTTCACCATTGTATTCGAGCGCTTCTTGATAGACCGTACTAATAAACTTAGGAACAGTCATGTTTTGAGCGTTAGCAATTTCCTCAAGAATCGTCCAAAAGCTCGCTTCAAGTTTTACACTTGTGGCGTGACCATCAATACGGATAGAGCGGGTGATGAACTGATAGTTGTCTTGGGGCTGCTTAGCAAATATTTCGCACATTTTCTTCATTCATATAATCAAAGACCTATAATTATTGAGGTTTATTGTTTAAAACGTCAACTATTTTCATGCATAAAAAAACGCTCCCTTACGAGAGCGTTTGAACATCACGAGTCGTGAAGTAAGTGCAAGCCGATTATTTGATTTGTTGCTTTAAGTACTCACCTAACTGAGAGTGGTGCATGATTTTTGATACCGGAAGGATAGTTTCTGCCGGCCCCCAAGCAAATACGTTGACTGGGGTATGCGTATGAGTACCCGTTCCCCATACTGTGTTTTGCTTTGTTGCATGCTCACGAGCTAGCAAGTTGCCACGGTCGTTGTAAGGAAAGAACGCATCAAAGTCATTGATTGTCGGAACGTTCTCTTCGCTTAAGTATTTGTGTCCAGCGAGTCGGTATGGATTTGGTTTACTTGCTAATACGCGTTCTGCTTGCTCAGGCGTAATCGAAAAAGCGCTATTTGCATTCACAATTTCTGCAAACTTCTCTGGTGTTTGAGCTTTCTTATCAAGCGCTTGGAATTCGCTGATCATACCGTAGTAGCTTTTCTTCTGGTTGTATAAACCATCGAGGATTTCGAACTGACCAAAGTTGAAGTTTGGCGCGTAATCTTGATTTTTGAATGCTTCGCCGTCGCGTTTTTGCGGTTTAGGCAAGTTTGCTGATGAGTAACTAAAGCCGAAAGAACCGGTCTCGTGGTCAGCGGTAACAATGATCAGTGTGTCATCACGGCCTTTTGCCCACTCATAAACCGAGTCTACCGCTTCGTCGAACTTGATCATTTCATGCAGCATCGTACCCGCATCGTTACTGTGGCCAGCCCAGTCAATTTGACCGCCTTCAACCATTAAGAAAAAGCCGTCTTTGTCTTTTGAAAGGATGTCGATTGCTTTGGTGGTCATTTCTTTCAGTGATGGCTGCGTACGTTTTGGATCGTTTTTGCTTTGACTGTAGGCAATACCATCGTTCATGCCCGAGTAAGCAAAAAGTCCAAGTAATTTGTCACCTTTAGCTTGTGTGAGCATATCGCGGCTGAAAGCCAGGTTGTAACCTTGGTCTTGCGCCTCAGTAAGCAAGTTGCGCTCATCTTTACGTTTCGACTTTAGGTAGACATTACCTTCAGTGAGCTTTTCAAGTTGCTCGTATGTCTCTCCCTTGTCGTTTGTCGACTTTGGAATCCAATGACGAAGTCCGCCAGACATCATCACGTCAACGCCAGTTTCTAGCATGTCCGCCGCAATACTGTTTTCTAGAGAACGGTGTGGTTGATGAGCGGCAAATGCGGCTGGCGTTGCATGAGTCATACGTGTATCAGAGACGAGACCCGTAGCCTTACCTTTGCTTTTGGCTTTTTCCAAAATGGTTTCAACGTGGTTGCCTTGGCTATCAATGCCAATGACTTCAGAAGCGGTAGGTATTCCTGTTGCTAGCATCGTTGCGGAGCACGCAGAGTCGACGACAATCGCGTCTTCTGGATTAGTCAGTGATGATCCAATCACACCTTCTTGAGCGAGTTTATACAAAGCGGTAGTTTCGCCTTGGTAAATCGAGTTAGGTGCGTGTTTGGCGTAGGTCTCTAGTAGACCAACTTGTTGAGGCCCCATGCCATCGCCGATCATCAAAATAACGTTTTTGATTTCGGCCGAGAGTGCATTAAAAGAGAGGGTTGATGCTGCCACTGCGGTAACGATTGGAGATACTAAGCGCTTCATTATATTTTCCTTGTTTATTAAAAGCGCTGGCATTAAAACAATGATTTATGACGATTTTGTGTCGGTAATAAAAGTTTAACTAAATTGTCGTCTTTGCTTGGGTTTGTAGAAAAAGTGAATCAACCTCTAACGTTTGTGAATTTAGAAAGAAGAAAGCCCACAAACGTGGGCTTGGATTACGCTTAGGAGTTGAAAGCATGGACTAAAGTTATCCATTCAGTGCCTTCACAAGAAACCTAGTTTAGGGAGCAATAAACGAGTATGCGTCTTAAGGTCATAAGAGCGGTCGAATTGAGGAGTATATAACCTACGTTTACGACATATCGTTCTTTGACGTATCAAATTATGGGCTGCAGTTAGTGATTTATTCAAATAGGATTTATTGTCGTAACGATTATTAGACCAACGCTAATATGATGCCACCGACAGTGAGGGCCGCAGAAAGGTATTGACCCGCAGAATATGAGCCGTCTTCTTCTTCCTCGATTTTGTCAGGGTGATCCATGCCAAGTGCGCCATGTGTAAAGGACTCCACTTTTTCACCAACAGATTTATCTTCTGCTTCTACTCTCTTACTGTCGTGTTCGATTTGCTGCAGAGCGGCGAGGAGCGCTTTGCCCTCCGTGGACAGTGTCACCTTATTGTGTTCGACTTTTAGCGGCGAAGCGTTGCCTTCCTCTTGTGCAATACTTGTTTGCTTAGAGGCGACAGATTGTTTGGCATAGCTATTAACAGAAGTGCTTCCTACTGGATTCATCGAATACTCCTTGGAACATCGACACTCGTTCACTGAGTGCGGGTAAAAAGCAGTTATATTACTATCGGCGGCAAATTCTATTTCTGAAGCTATTTGGATAAAAGCAGGTCTGCTTTTGCCGCTTCTGGTTTCTATTCGTGATCATTAGCAAAAAATAGACCAGCAGGAAGCAGACCGTTGTCACTCTATGAACTCGGAGCAGTGTGATGATGCAACGCAACGACAAGGTAGTAACTTAAATTGGAGACCAACTACTTACATTGAAGGTCGCTATTGCGCTTAGTGAGGTGTTGATATGCCGCCATGCGGTGAGCATCTTGTACATACCGTACTGGTGGTGCAAGAACCTCTAACTGATAGTCAGTATTATCGGCAAGCACATTATCTGTTGGGCTAATTACAACCACTTTTAAGCTCGGATTGCGGCTTAAGATGGATGTAGCCGTACCTAACCCTTGCTCGGTATGAAACTTACCCGCGACATGAACAACCTGAGCACCTGGTTTGGCGTTTAGGTAGTTAACAATAGACTCTGCCATGGTTTCATCCCAAGTTACTTGAGCTGCAAACTGTTTCTCGGTTTGTTCTGGCTTCCCATGATGCATGGATGCCATAAACTTCTCTTTGTATGGACTACTGGCCGTGTTGATGGATTCTGCAATAAACGTTCGCTGCTCATCATCGAGCTTGTTAACGTAGTCTATCCCCTGACGACCAATACATCGGACAATGCCCTTTGGTGCATTCGCTGCAATCACCGGGAGATTTTTCTGCTTAGCAAACTCAACGAGAGGGCGATAGTCGCTCTCATAATTGGGCCAAGCATTGGCTTGTTTCATCAAGTACTGTTCACCGATTTCCCCACGCAGGTAAGCGTCAACAACAGGTTGTTTGTCGCGGGTAAATTGTTCCATTGATAACGCGAGTGGGCGGTCATAAGATGAAAGTTGTTTGAGCATATCGGTTTGAAAGCGATGAACGCCGGCATGTGTGTGCCATTCACCAATAAGAATGACATCTGCTTGTTGCAGCTCTTTTGGTAGTTCGCTTAGAGCGATGTGCTCGCCAGAAGGAGTGTAAAGTTGGTAGTCGTAAAAAGTAGTGACTTCCGCAGAGGTAGGGTGAGAGTTGGTTGATGGAACAGAAGAACAACCAGTAAGTAAGCCAGCAAAGAGCAAGCTTAAAATAGAAAAGCGCATTGAAAAGCCTCCAAAAATGTCCGAATGATATTAATGGAGGCTGAACAATGAATCAATATAAATGATAACTATTTGCGTTTATTGTCTGCCACTATTATTACTGAGTGGACTTTTGCGATATACGCGTAGCATAAAATCAGCCTCACATTGATAGAGTGTAGCGGACTTCAACTCTTCACGAAGTGCATCGGTTGCTTTCCATGCGAATGGCGTCATTTGCAATAAATCGAATGCGGCCCCGTCCTTCAAATTCATAACATAGTTAAGATGTTGTTGATGCTCTAATTCATATCCTTCAATATGTTCTGGCTCTTCACTGTGAAGACGAACATCTTGATAAATGCGTTCACGTAGTTGGTATAAGTGACGGCTTGCAGGTGTCACTGTGATGACCACACCGTTCTCTTTTACAACGCGCTGAAGCTCTTCTGCCTTGCAAGGGGCATAAATGCGCAAAATAGCATCTAAGGATTCATTCGCGAAAGGAAGCCGATGGCTAGAAGCGACGCTAAAGTGACACTGTGTGTAGCGCTTCGCCGCATAACGAATCGCAACTTTTGAAATGTCCAATCCATATATCGTCGCATCGTCCGTTTGCGTTTGTATCGTTTTCTGCACTTGATCCGTGTAGTAACCCTCGCCGCAACCAATATCTAATAACTGATGATCGGTTCCCTCAGTGTATTTCGCGCACAGCTGCGCAACCTCTTGGCGCATTGGGTTGTAGTAATTCCCTTCAAGGAATCGACGACGAGCTTGCATCATCTCTTTATTGTCACCAGGATCTTTAGAACGTTTGTGGTGCGCTGGCATCAAGTTAACGTAACCTTCTTTTGCTAAGTCAAACTGATGGTTGTTTTTGCACTTAAACGTTTTTTCATTTAACGCTAGAGCTTGGTGGCATAAAGGGCATTGATAGTTCATGACGATCTCGAACAGAAAGTAGGGCGGCAAATTCTATCAAAAAGCGTGGTCTCAAGTGAAACAAAAAGAGCCGATGGAATCGGCTCTTATTAAGTATTAGTGGAAGAAGTCGACTTGCTCTTTCAAGTTCCGAGCTTGTTGTTGCAGTTCAATGGCACTTTGCGAGGTTTTCGCGCTGGTGTCGCGGCTTTCTCGGTTTAGCTCACTGATAGAATGGGCATTTGCAGCAATTTCTTGGGATACTTGCGCTTGCTCTTCTGAGGTCGCAGCAATGGCGTCGGCTTGAGACGCTATCGACTGGACTTGTACTGCGATAGCTTCTAATGCTGTACCCGCGTCTTGTGCTTTGTCTAAGACCTGATTGGCACTGCGTTGGCTGTCGGTCATCATATTAACTGCATTATGAGTAGAGCCTTTTAGCTTCTCAATAATTTCAACTACATCCTGAACTGAGCTTTGTGTACGGTGTGCAAGTGTACGCACTTCATCTGCTACAACTGCGAAGCCACGACCTTGCTCACCTGCTCGTGCGGCTTCAATGGCTGCATTCAACGCAAGTAGGTTGGTTTGCTCTGCAATCTCATCAATCATCTTCGTGACGGTTTGAATACTCTCACTATCGCGATTGACTTGCTCGATAGCCGCTGCTGATTGATCCAATTGATCGTTGAGTTGAGCAACATCGATACATACGCCTTCTACAATCGCGAGACCAGATTGACTATCGGTATTTGCGGAGCGTACGTTTTCCGCAATACTTTCGACTTGTTGGGCAACCGATTGAGCAGAAGAGGCCATCTCTTCGATTGCTGTTACCACTTGTTCTACTTCTTCTTGTTGGCGGTCAGCTTGGGTTAAATTGCTATGGGCATCATTGGCAACGCTGTTGGAGTTGCTCTCTACTAAGTCGCTTGTGGAACGGATCTTACCAACAAGTTCATTGAGTTGACTTGCCATACTGGCGACACCCGTATTCAGGTTCGTAATTTCATTTTTTGATGCCTTACGAGACGATGGGACGTTCAAGCTGACCTCGCCGCCCGCCAAGCGAGTCATATAGGAGTTTAGAACGGTCAGAGGTTTTAAGCTGCGATTCAAGAAAAGTGTCAGTACAACAAAAGTAATGATTGCTGCTACCGAAGAAATGATGGCGATAAGTTTGAGTAGTGTATCACTGCCTTTGGTCACTTCTTTGATGAACGTACCACCCAGTAGTTTCCAGTTCCAGCCTGGTACTTCGGTAAACACTAAGTACTTTTCGCCGACTGTTGAGCCGAATTGGTAAGGGTAGAGAATTAATCCGCTCTTTTGTTCAAAAATTTTATGGAAAGGCTTATTACCCTCGTAGTCACGAACTTCTGTGATTGAAGGGTCGGTTGCACTTTTGGTCGGATGGAGTAGGTACTTACCAAGATTGTTGTCGTCGTTGTCGACAATGATGGTATAGCCAGTATCGCCCCATTTAATCTCTTCTAGCGCATCGAATAGCGTTTGTGTTGCTTGATCTACGGGTAAACCAATAAACGATAACCCTGCAACTTTTCCTGTTGCATCTTTAATTGGAGAGTAATAGGTAATGTAGCGTTCGCCGTACAACTTTATTTGAGCGTAATATGGCTGACCAGCTTTTAGTTGCTGATAACCTGGGTGGTCGAGACCTAGTGTGGTTCCCACTGCTCGTTGACCTTGAGGATCTTTTAGTGAGGTAGATACACGGATAAAGTCATCTCCCAAAGGCGCGAATAAAGTCGCGATAGCACCGGTATCACGTGTGAAGCTATCGACCAGCTTTGTGTCGTTAATTAAGCTTTCACTGTATTGAGTGATGTTTGGTATTTCGTGACCCATGAAATCAACGGTATAGTTTTCGACATAAACACCGGCAAGGTAGCCATTACGAAAAGTGGACTCGAGCACTTTAGCGGTATGCAGATAAGCATCGAATTGGCCAGCAATGGTTTTAGCCATCGACTCTACTTTAGATTGGTGCTCTTTAAGGGTGCTTTTCAATAGAACATCGGAAGCGTTACGGTAAACAAGCGCAGCAATACTGCTGAAAGCAATGAATAGACACAAAGTGATAACCAGCTTTAACTGGAATCCGACACTTTGATTTCGGTATCTCTCTAACATAGATCAGTTCCTGATATTTTTATTATTTATGAGTTTTGTATCGGCATGCTATCGGTTTATATGATCGAATTTTTTGATATTTATTAATGAAATAGTCAAAAGTGACTGATAACCAATAAGTTAGTTGAGAGAGGACCATCTAAGTGGGGCTTTTATTACAAAAAAGGCCGGGTATCCCCGACCTTTGAGCTGGTTACAACTACTGCACTGAAATTACAGTGACAAGTTCATGAGTCTCACCTGGCTGGAGCGTTTTACCTTGCTCGATACTTGGAGCGTGAACAGTAGACTCAACACACAGCATGGTTTGGTAACCATCGTCAGCCATATCTGCCATACCTTGTGCACCTTCTGCCCAAGGGTTCCAAAGTACCGCGGAGTTATGACCATGGTTTTCCACGCTTAATGTACGATTCAGTTCCGGATCTTTTACCAAAATTTTCGCTTCTGGTTGCGTGTAAACGCGATCAATGGTGTCAGTGAGTTGCAGAACATCACCACCTTGGCATACCGCATCAGCTTTCAAGCTATCAATGTACTCGGCACCCATGCCTGTCGTTTGTGCTTGCTTAATGTCTCCAACGTTTAGGTAAGTATGTAACGCGCCAGAGAAGGTCCAAGCTTCGTCATCGATGTTCATGACTTTGAGTGTCACTTTTAGCTCATCGCCAACTTCAACCACCAAACGAGCGTCAAACATATGTGGCCAAATATCGTGGATTTCTTCTGTCGGGAACAGAGCAAGTTCAACAATCACGCCGTTATCGTTCTCGCGATGTTCAACCAGCTCCCATTCAGCAGTACGTGCGAAACCATGAGCCGGTGCTGCAATACGGCCAAACCATGGCCAGCAAACGGGAATGCCGCCTCGCAGAGCTTTTTTCCCGTCGAAAATTGCCTTCTCGCTCATCCAAATCAAATCTTCATGACCAGCAGGAGTGAACGAAACAACGTGACCACCATGTAAGGAGATGCCTGCTGTCGCTTTCTCATGAATAACACGTACTACTTTGACCTGATCAATTTCAACGACAGTAACGTTATCAGATAACACGGTTAGAGCTGGGAGAGTTTTTAAATCCATGTGCTGTTTCCTATCATTGGGGAAAGTAGGGTTTCGACATCCGTCGCAAATACAATGCAACAGCGCCGAGGTATTCTCTCAAATTCCAGATACAAAAAAGGCGACTCTAGAGCCGCCTTTTCTTTAACGAAGTTATTCGCTAATTGCTAACTATCTAATTACTTAGAGATGTGAGCGATTAGGTCTAGAACTTTGTTTGAGTAACCGATTTCGTTGTCGTACCAAGATACAACTTTAACGAAGTTATCAGTTAGAGCGATACCAGCTTTAGCATCGAATACAGAAGTTTGAACTTCACCGATGAAGTCTTGAGATACTACTGCATCTTCAGTGTAACCTAGAACACCTTTTAGCTCGCCTTCAGAAGCTTCTTTCATTGCTGCACAGATAGCTTCGTAAGATGCGCCTTCTTTTAGGTTAACTGTTAGGTCAACTACAGAAACGTTAGCTGTTGGTACGCGGAAAGCCATACCAGTTAGTTTGCCGTTTAGTTCTGGAAGAACAACGCCTACAGCTTTAGCAGCACCAGTTGAAGATGGGATGATGTTTTGAGAAGCACCACGACCACCGCGCCAGTCTTTAGCAGAAGGACCGTCTACAGTTTTTTGAGTTGCTGTAGTAGCGTGAACTGTAGTCATAAGACCAGATTCGATACCGAACTTGTCGTTAAGAACTTTAGCGATAGGCGCTAGACAGTTAGTAGTACAAGAAGCGTTAGAAACGATGTCTTGACCAGCGTAAGTAGCGTGGTTAACGCCCATTACGAACATTGGAGTAGCGTCTTTTGAAGGACCAGTTAGAACAACTTTCTTCGCGCCAGCTTCGATGTGCTTACGTGCAGTCTCGTCAGTTAGGAAAAGACCTGTTGCTTCTGCAACAACGTCAACACCGATTTCGTCCCACTTAAGGTCCGCTGGGTTGCGCTCTGCAGTAACACGTACAGTTTTACCGTTAACGATTAGGTTACCGCCTTCAACTTCAACAGTACCGTTGAAACGGCCGTGAGTTGAGTCGTATTTAAGCATGTATGCCATGTAATCTACGTCGATAAGGTCGTTGATACCTACAACTTCGATGTCAGCACGCTCTTGCGCTGCACGGAATACGAAACGACCGATACGGCCAAAACCGTTAATACCTACTTTGATAGTCATTATAGTTGCTCCACAACTTAATTTCTGATTAAAGATAACTGGTAGTAAAATTACAGAATCCAGTAAACATCTGCAAGTGATAATCGGACTTAACTTGTTTAAAGTCAAAAAAAAGCGACGCTTTTTTTAACAATTCTTCGCAAATGTTCGTTTTTTAAACTTTTAACTGATTCTTCTGTAGTCCAGTTGGCGTAATATAACTGGTGAGATAAGTGCTCTTATCAAATTAATTACGCATGGTGTCCTGGTGAGAAAGTATGTGCTACAACTGTTAAGAGAAGCAAGTTTTTTGCTAAAAAAGTCAATACCAAAAACAGTAAAGAAGGAGCAGAAAGTCGTGGAACAAAACGGGAAAAAAGTGGCGAAGTCAGATGAGCAGTGGCGTGAGCAACTTTCTGAAGAAGAGTTTCGTGTCTGCCGAGAGCAAGGTACAGAACCGCCTTTCAGCGGTAAACTACTGCATAATAAAGAGACGGGTGTTTATGCTTGTACCTGTTGCAATGCCCCTCTCTTTGTCTCTGATAACAAGTATGACTCTGGCTGTGGTTGGCCAAGTTTTGATGCGCCCATCAATGATCAAGCGGTGCGCTATTTAGAAGATCTGAGTCACGGAATGGTACGTACAGAGATTCGTTGTGCCACATGTGATAGCCATCTAGGGCACGTTTTTGAAGATGGCCCACAGACCACGGGTGAGCGTTTTTGTGTTAATTCGGTGTCGTTAATTTTCAACAAATCAGAACAATAACGACAAAATTGTGCTCGATAGTGTTTTATCCTTTCAATACGATTTGTTGTAAGTAGAAAACAGAGTGTAGTTTGACCCAAAGAAAAACTCCCGCCAATTGCGGGAGTTCTTTCGTTTATATCTCTTTGGGTATCATTGTTGGAGAGTAGTTCCCTCTCTCTATGGCTTTTGCCACCGATTCAGCTAATTCATCTAGCAGCTGATATTGCTCTGCATGACTAAAATTAAACATACGCTTGAGCTGCTTTTCATCAGCAAGCGGGACGTCGAATCTTTTTGCAACCATTGCCCACAGATATGCGCGCTCTTTTTCCCCAAGCCCTTGATGAATGCTTGCCATTGATTTGAGAATGATCGGATTAAGGTTGTCTTCATCGGATAAAGACAACGCTTTATTCAGCAGTATTAACGTTTTCTTGGCATCTCGATTAGTATAGAAAGTAGCTAATGCATATTGCATCTCAGCAGTATTTAACTTGGGTGAGCCTTCCATTTGTAAAAATGCGCGACGAGCTTGGATGTCACCCGTTTGAGACCACAAAAAATACAAAGTAGCGGGGTCTTCTGAGCCTTTTAACTCGTTTACGATGCGTTCTAGCTCATCAATACTGTGTACCAAAGCGTTAAAACGCTGTCTCTTGAGAGCACTTTGATCAATAGGTGTGATCTGAGAGGCGAGTTCTAAGCATTTCCTATATTCAGCGACCAGACCGTATTCGATAATTTGACTGGCTTCTGATGGATGTTTCAGTTGCTCAAACCGATGCCATACTAAGTTTGTTCTGGGAACTCGACATTGCCCGTCATCCATATTGAGCTGTTTGCAGCGCAGCTCTGGTGTTTTTTGGCACAACTCTTCGGTTGTCACGTTACCTTCGAAACAGCCGGTTAGTGCGAGACTTGTGAGGCTGAGAAGTAACCAGTGTGTTCTTTTCATGGTTTTGCTTGTGATCCGTTACACCAATTCATTTTCGTATTCTTGACTCAGTTTCTTAACCCGTTATGTTCTGTAAATAGAATGTAATAAGAAGGTACATTATGGACGCAGAACAACTATTACAAGCGATGACTCCAGAAGTTTATGATCGCTTAGTCTATGCAGTAGAAACAGGAAGATGGCCTGAGGGTACAACACTTTCTAAAGAGCAGCGAGATTCGTGTATGCAAGCTGTGATGTTGTATCAATCAAAACATAATACTGATGCGCAGCATATGACGGTTGCGGCAGGTGGTGAAATCAGCTTTAAATCGAAGCAAGAACTTAAAAAACAATTTAGCGGAGAAGAGAGCGACATTGTTCGTGTCAATCCGAACATTGATTAAGTGTAACCTTTGATTTTACAGAGTGTCGTTTACTACTTTGACTTTAAAAGAAAAAAGCCCAATCTCTATTGGGCTTTTTAGATCGTAGTAAGCTTGAATTTACAGGCTCATCTCACCCCGCAGTACTTGCTGCATTCTCTCTTTCACTTCTTCGTAAGAAAGGTTTTGGCTTAGAAGGTAATGCAGTTTTGCTAGTGCCGCTTCTGGCGTCATGTCAAAGCCGCTGATAACTCCAGAGTCTGCCAGTGCACAACCCGTGGCGTAGCCGCCCATATTCACCTTACCTGCCAAACATTGAGTTAGGTTCACGACAATAACGCCGCGCTCAGAGGCTTCTTTTAGGTGGCCCAGCAGCTCAGGGTTTTGAGGCGCGTTGCCCACACCAAAAGTCAGAAGAATCATCGCATTCACGGGCTGACGAAGCGTGTTTCGGATAACTTCGTGTGAAATGCCTGGATACATGGTGATCACACCGATTGGTTGTGGTGTGATGTTGTGAACCTTAAATTCACCTTCTGGTTGTGCACCAACGGTTACGCTGTTGCTTACTTGAATATTGATCCCGGCTTCCAGTAGTGGAGGAAGGTTTGGTGAAGTAAAGGCATTAAAACCGTCCGCATGAGATTTTGTGCTGCGGTTACCACGCATCAACTGATTATTGAAGAACAAAGTAACTTCGTTGATCGGGTAGTTTGCGGCAATATGCAGAGCATTCAATAGGTTTGCTTGACCGTCAGAACGCAGCTCTGCAAGAGGGATCTGTGAACCCGTAACAATCACTGGCTTGCCAAGGTTTTCAAGCATGAAAGACAATGCAGATGCTGTGTATGCCATGGTGTCAGTACCATGTAGGATGACGAAACCATCGTATTTGTCATAGTTGTCACGAATATCATCCGCAATCTGCTGCCAGTCGGCAGGCGTCATATCTGATGAGTCAATCAGAGGATCGTATTCGTGGATAGTGTAATCCGGCATTTCAGGACGGTGAAACTCTGGCATGCTTGCTAGTTGCTTTTCCATAAAGCCAGCAACAGGCACATAGCCGTGATCCGATTTTTGCATTCCGATGGTGCCACCGGTGTAAGCGATGTAGATGTGTTTTCTAGTCATCGTTTTTTCTTTCATGTAGGGGAACAGAGGCGGGGATTATATACCTAAATAACCTTGAGATGCGAGGCTATGCGCACAGCATCAGAAAGTCATCTGAGGAGATGTTGAGCGTAATAAAAAGGGCACCTCAAGTAGAGATACCCTTTGTGATATTAATGAAAAAGCTACTGCACTTGGCAGTTCAAACAAAATGCGTATTGACCTTTAGGATCGTTAAAGCTTTGTAGCAAGCTTGCGTCTTGTTCGAACTGTTGAGCTACGGGTTGAAGACTTTTTGGTAGCAAGCTGGTTGCATCAATACCTAGAGAGACTTTCACCTGTTTCATGAACTCTTGTAAAAATAGTTCAGTAGGAGAAAGCGGTTCTTCTACCCAGTAAATGCCGTAATCGGTCACGTTCGCCAGTTTCGCCGCTAGCTCCACAGCATCGTCAAAGTCACCCATTTGGTCAACAAGACCAAAGGATAGTGCGTCTTGTCCTGTCCAAACTCGACCTTGAGCGACGTTGTCGACTTCCTCTAGAGACATATCGCGATTCTCGCCAACTAGAGAAATAAAGCGCTTGTAACCGTGCTCGATACCTAATTGGAACACTTGAGATGCGCCGTCAGAAAGGCCAGTGGTAATACCGTCACCAGAGAACGGCGATGTGCCAACGCCATCAGTATTAATGCCTAACTTACTAAAGCCTTTTTCAAACGTGGTGATGACGCTAAAGATACCAATGGAACCCGTCAGGGTTGTTGGCTGAGCAACGATCTTGTCTGCGCTCATTGAAATCCAATAACCACCAGAGGCAGCCAAACTCGACATGGATACAACAACTGGCTTGCCTGCTTGTTTTAGTGCTTCTACTTCGTTGCGAATCACCTCAGAGGCAAAGGCACTACCCCCAGGGCTATCTACTCGCAACACGACCGCTTTCACCTTTTCATCATTGCGTGCTTGACGCAACAAGCTTGCGACGGTATCACCACCGACAGTACCACGAGGTTGTTGACCATCCATAATCGCGCCACTTGCTAGAACAACGGCGATATCGTGCTGAGGTAGTGTGTAATCAGGGCGAATCGTGGCGAGGTAGTCGTAGTAACCAATCGCGTTGTAGCTGTCTTTGCCGTCACTACCAAACTGCTTTGCAAATAGAGTGCGAATGTCTTGGCGTGTCGCGAGTTCATCAACCAAGCCCAGTTTAACCGCTAGCTGAGCAAGATCACCGTCCACTGACTTCATTTCGTCAATCAGCTCATCCATGGTTGGGTTAAGCACTTTCGCATCAATATTTCGGTTTGTCGTTACGTCATCAACAAAAGCACTCCACAATTGAGTAACCCAGCGTGTTGCAGACTCTTTCGCCGCATCGGACATGTCATCACGAATAAACGGTTCGATAGCGGATTTATAAGTACCTACGCGAAAAACATGAGTAGAAACGTCAAGCTTTTCAAGTAACGTTTTGTAGTACATTGAATAGGCACTGTAACCTTTAATCAATACACCACCATCAGGTGCCAGGTAAACTTTATCAGCGTAACTTGCCAAGTAATATTGGCTTTGGTTGTAGAAATCACCTACGGCGTAAACGGGTTTACCTGACGCTTTAAATTCGTTCAACGCTTTCGCGATGTAACGTAATTTCGTGAGATTTGTTTCTGGCATGTCTCGCAGTGCTAGCACTAATCCAGACACTTTAGGATCGTCTTTCGCATAGCGAATAGTATCAACGATATCGAAAAGGACGTTTTCTTTCGGTAACTCATTACCCAAAAGGGAACCAGCAAAAGAGTCCATTGGGTTTACATAACGTCTTTGTTCGACAATCGGACCTGAAAGATTCATCACCAATGCCGACTCTTTTTCGACGACGGGTTGACCGTCTCCGGTATAAGTAAAAGCAAAGTAGAAAACGGCAATCATCAGCAAGAAGATCAGGTTTGCCAGTGCGAGTCTGATAAAGGTGATGCTCTTCCATATCCCTTTAAATATCAAACCAATAAATTTGAAGAGTTTTTTCATCTTGTCTCCATAACGAGATAGTTACGCCGAGTCTAACAAAGTATGGGTTCTTATCTCTAAGATCTCAAAAGATAACATTTTTTTAGCTTATCACGACCACTCAACAATTGGCATATTTTAACGCGAGATTGATCGGTGTTACAAAAATGTAAACGCTTGTTTGATTTTTTGGTTGAGCGGGCTTAATCTGGTCAGACCATGATAATAACAATGGATGTTAAGTGATGTCTGCCATGTACCCAAACCTATTAAAGCCACTGGATCTCGGTTTTACACAATTACGAAACCGAGTCCTGATGGGATCAATGCACACGGGCTTAGAAGAGCACAAAGAAGGATTACAGAAGCTCGCCGCTTTCTATGAAGAACGCGTGAAAGGCGGTGTTGGACTGATTGTAACCGGAGGTTTTTCTCCTAACTTACGCGGTCGTTTGCACCCATTGAGTGCTGAGTTCAGCAAGCCAAAGCATGCCAAGGCCCACAAAGTTGTGACAGAAGCGGTGCACAAGCACGGTGGCAAAATTGCCCTACAAATTCTCCATGCTGGGCGTTATGCCATGCATCCATTCTCGCAAAGTGCGTCTGGCATTAAAGCGCCAATTGCAAAGTTTGCTCCGAGTGAAATGAGCGACCGCCAGATTAAGAAAACCATTGATGCCTTTGCGAACAGCGCTGAGTTAGCCCAGCTTGCTGGTTATGATGGCGTCGAGTTAATGGGCTCGGAAGGTTACCTGATAAACCAATTCTTATGTAAGCGCACGAACATGCGTTACGACGAATGGGGTGGCAGTTACAAAAAACGTATGCGTTTTCCGCTAGAAATTGTCAAAGCGGTTCGTAAGGCGGTGGGCGACAAGTTCATCATCATTTTCCGTCTCTCTATGCTGGATCTTGTCGAGCAGGGCAGCACATTTGAAGACGTTATCGAATTGGCGAAAGCGCTTGAAGAGGCTGGCGTCACGATTATTAACACTGGCATTGGTTGGCACGAGGCTCGAATTCCGACCATTGCGACTCAAGTACCACGCGGTGCGTTTACGTGGGTTACGGAAAAAGTTAAACCTCACGTTTCGGTTCCTATCATCACTTGTAACCGAATAAATACGCCAGACGAAGCAGAACGTATTCTATCTTCTGGGCATGCCGATATGGTTTCGATGGCGCGCCCATTCTTGGCTGATCCTTACTTTGTTGCTAAAGCCGAACAGGAAAAAGCGCAGCTTATCAATACGTGTATTGGTTGTAATCAGGCGTGTCTAGATAACGTGTTTAAAGGTAAGCGCGCCAGTTGCTTAGTGAATCCACTTGCGTGCTATGAAACCGAAATTGTTGTTGAACCAGCCTTTAAGAAGAAAAACATTGCCGTTGTCGGAGCAGGTCCGGCGGGCTTGGCTTGTGCGACTACACTGGCTGAACGTGGCCATAAGGTTGATTTGTTCGAAAAGAACGACCGCATCGGCGGTCAGTTCCGTCTTGCGATGCAGATCCCTGGTAAGGAGGAGTTTCGAGAGACGATACGATATTTCGCTAACCGTATTGATGAAACAGGCGTGAATCTGCACTTATCGACGGAAGCGAACTATGACTTACTCACAGAATACGATGAGATAGTGATGGCATCGGGTGTCGAGCCACGTAAAGTCAATATTGATGGAATTGAGAACCCAGAAAAAGTCGTCGACTATCAAACACTCATTCGAGACAAAACGCCAGTCGGTGAGAAAGTGGCTATCGTTGGTGCAGGTGGTATTGGCGTAGATGTCGCGACCATGCTCACTGAGCCGGTTGGACAAACGTTGGATGACTGGTTGCATGAATGGGGAATAGACAAAGAGATGTCTCAACCGGGTGGTTTATACCCTTACCCTGATGCGGTCAGCGATAAAGAAGTCTGGGTGCTTCAGCGTCGTAAAGGTCGTGTAGGTAAAGGTCCGGGTAAAACGACAGGTTGGATCCATAAACGTACACTTGAAAAACGGGGCGTACATTTAGTCGGTGGCGTGTCTTACGATAAAATTGATGCTCAAGGTTTGCACATTCATGTAGATGGAAAAGAACAATTATTGAACGCGGACAAAGTCGTCATTTGTGCGGGGCAAGAGTCTGTTCGTCCATTTGAAGATAAATGGTCTGAACTCGGAGAGAAGATTCATATCATTGGCGGAGCTGATCATGCGGGTGAACTTGATGCTGTGCGTGCGATTCGTCAAGGTGTTAAATTGGCGGTAAAACTCTAGCTTTTTAATGTGTGTTTGCCATGAAAGCTGCGCTTTGAGCGCAGCTTTTTTGTATAGAACTAGTCACTGATATCTGGCAGTTGTTTGGCCATTACCACGCCAGCAAGAGTAATAAAAGAGAACACTAACACCACAGCTGAAAGGCTCAAAAAGTTCGACATAACACCAAGAGAACTCATTAGAAGCAGCATTATCCCAACCACCGTGTTACTCACGGCTACATAGCTTGTCCGTTTGTCACCTTCTGCGATATCAACTAAGTAGGTTTTTCGTCCGACTCGTATTCCGTCGTGGGCAATGCACACACAAAAGTAGAGCAGAGGAATCACGAATAGGAAGCTTTGGCTAGCAGTGACCCACGTATCGTAAACAAATAAAACAACGCCAAGTAGCGCGCTCATCGTTGCGCCGATGACCATAACACTGCGGCTAGATCGATCGGACATTCTTCCCCAGAAAGGACCTGACACAAAGGAGGCTAAGCCACTCGCAAACATAAAGAGAGCTAGCACCCAGAGCTGTCCACCCAGAGATTGCTGTGCCAGCACAACGTAGTACGGTGCACTCAGCGCAGAACATAAAAATAGTGTCCGCGTGATAACGAATCGACGAAAGGTCACGTCTGTCTTAAGTAACGCGAGTTGTTTAAATGCTTCGAGGACGCCATTTCGACCACCGTCTACCTCACCGGCATACTCATTAATTCGCGCATAGACTAATGCCGCGATGAGCCATATGACGCCCGCTAAGCCTAAACTCAGACCGTAAAAGCGCTCTGTCGGCTCTACGTCCCATAACCAGGCTAGTGCCAGAAGGCTCGCGAAAAGCAGCGTAACCAGGCCAGCAGCGCTTGAAGACCAGCCGTTAACTTGACCTCGTTGGTTTTTAGGGATGGTTTTGCCCAATACATCTTTTGATGCGACGGAATTTAAACCGCGTGAGAGGCTGAAGATCATAAGACATGCAATCACACCATAACCCGCAGCTGCTCCTGTTAGAGTTAATGCGACCAATCCGATTGCAAATATGGAAAGAGCCTGCAAGATGCTGCCAATTACCCAGACCCATTTTCTTACTGGAATGCGTCGGATGTAGTGCGCGATGCTAAGTTGTGGGATAAGGGATCCTGACTCACGAATAGGAACCAGCCAACCAATTAAGTAAACCGGTGCCCCAAGACTTTGTAGTATCCACGGCAACGTGACTTTAGGGTTGATTAACGCATCGCCGACCTTCGTTAAAAACTGAGCAAGAATGATTTTAAGAAAGTTGCCGGGAACTTGATGACAAGCTGATTCAGGAATCGCCTTACAGGCACGGGCATCTTCGTCATTAACGATCTTTTCGTAAATGCTGTTTTGTTTATCCTTGTTCATCAACCTGCCTATGTTCAACTTATTCATTTCGCGAATAAATTAACATTAAATCCAGCTTGATGTTAAGTGAAGCACGTTATCAAGCCCACAGAAAACCGGTTGTTATTCGTAGGAAGAGATTGTGCTAAAGTAGCGTAAACAAAATAACAACGATATTCGATAAGGACTCTTTCATGGACGCTCTCGATCTTTTGCTCAATCGCCGATCTATCGCGAAGTTATCTGCGCCTGCACCAGAAGGTAAAGCGCTTGAGAACATCATTCGTGCAGGCCTTCGTGCGCCTGACCATGCGGGATTAACCCCTTGGCGTTTCGTTATCGCACAGGGCGATGGTTTGAAAAAACTGTCAGATATCTTGATAAAAGCGGCAGAAGCTGAAAATAGTGATGAAGCGGTGGTCGAAAAGGTGAAAAATGCGCCATTTCGTGCGCCAATGGTGATCACGGTGATTGCTAAAGTAACGGAACATGAGAAAGTGCCTGCACTAGAGCAACACTTATCTGCTGGATGTGCAGTACAGTCCATGCAGATGGCAGCCGTAGCGCAAGGCTTTCAAGGGTTTTGGCGCTCAGGTAAGTGGATGTTCCATCCAGAAGTTCATCAAGCGTTTGGTTTAGAAGGTGACGATGAGATTGTTGGTTTCTTGTACCTAGGTACGCCTGGTTGCACACCGATGAAAGTTCCTGAGCGTGACCTTTCTCAGTTTGTTGAATTTCTATAACTGAAAACTTAAACAAACTTGACTGTTTATTTATACAGTTTTTCTTGATTTATTAGGGCTACATTCGTTAATGTGGCCCTAATTATATTTATTTCCAAAACGTTATGTCTCGTCTGTTTATTGCTGAAAAACCAAGCTTAGGCCGTGCGATTGCCGCAGCACTGCCAAACCCTCAAAAGAAAGATCAAGGATTCATCCGCTGTGGGAACGGGGATATCGTTACTTGGTGTATCGGCCATTTGCTCGAACAAGTCGAACCTGACGCTTACGATGAGCGTTATAAAAAGTGGAATATGGCAGATTTACCAATTGTTCCGCAGCAATGGCAGCTCAGACCGAGGAAAAGCGCAAGTAAGCAATTAACAGTGATTCGCAAATTGCTCAAAGAAGCTAACGAAGTCATTCATGCAGGAGACCCTGACCGCGAGGGTCAGCTGTTAGTTGATGAAGTTCTCGACTATTGCAAGTTATCTAAAACCAAGAAGGAATCCACACAGCGTTTGCTGATTTCCGACTTGAACTTACCTGCGGTTAAACGTGCACTCAGTTCTATGCGCAGTAATCGAGAGTTTATCCCACTTTCAGTTTCTGCATTGGCTCGCTCTCGGGCTGATTGGCTGTATGGTATGAACATGTCTCGTGCTTATACCTTGCTTGGTCAAAAAGCAGGGTATCAAGGTGTTCTCTCGGTAGGGCGAGTGCAAACGCCAGTTCTTGGCTTAGTGGTGCGTCGTGATGAGGAAATCGAAAACTTTGTCCCGAAGGACTATTTTACCCTACATGCTCTTATTCCGTATCAAGATGCCAATGGTACTTTTGATATTCGTGCTCGTTGGAAGCCAAGTGAGGCATGCAAGCCTTGGCAGGATGAAGAAGGGCGAGTGTTAAACCGTAAGTTAGTGGAAAACGTTGCAAACCGCATTGCAAATCAACCCGCGAAAGTGACGGAGTCGGAACAAAAGCAAACCAAGCAATCCGCACCACTACCTTATTCATTATCTGCTTTACAGATCGATGCAGCGAAGCGCTATGGTATGAGTGCGCAACAAGTACTAGATACTTGTCAGGCATTGTATGAAAAGCACAAGCTGATCACTTATCCACGTTCAGATTGTCGCTATTTACCGATGGAACACTACTCACAAGCAGGGACGGTGACAACAGCTATTGCGAATAACGCAAAAGAGCTGCAAGGTGCCGTTCAGGGAGCAGACTTAACATTAAAGTCCAAAGCTTGGAATGATAAAAAAGTGGATGCGCACCATGCGATTATCCCTACACCAAAACAAGCTAATGTGAATGCGCTTTCGGGTAATGAGATGAAAGTGTATCAATTGATTGCGCGCCAGTATCTCATGCAGTTTTATCCGGCGGCGGTTTACGCAGAAGCGAAATTGGTTTTCGATATCGCTGGTGGTACGTTTATCGCGAAAGGTCGTCAGTTAGTTTCGCCGGGTTGGAAAGCGCTAATGGGCAAAACTGACAAGGAAGATGAAGGTATTGATGCCGTTCCACCGTTACCCGAAGGCACCGTGTTAACTTGTCGTGAAGGGGAAATAAAAGACCGAAAAACCGAGCCACCAAAGCACTTTACCGAAGCATCGCTGTTGCAAGCGATGACCGGGATCGCCCGTTACGTTGCGGATAAAGAACTGAAAAAAATCCTTCGTGATACTGATGGGCTAGGTACGGAAGCGACTCGCGCTGGTATTTTGGACACGCTGTTCAAACGCCAACTGCTCACGCGTCAAGGTAAATCAATTCTCAGCTCTCCTGCGGGAAGAGGTCTCATTCATGCCTTGCCACAGGATTCAACGTACCCAGATATGACGGCTCATTGGGAGCACCAGTTACAAGGTATGGCAGAGAGAAATCAGGCATATCAGCCGTTTATGCAAGCACTAGAGCAACGCATTGATGGTTTGATGGCACAAGTAAAAGCAGGGCCGATCCCTGATTCATTACGTCATCTACCCAAGGTGGAACGTCCAGCGTTTAAACGTAAAAAGCGTAGTTATTCAAAGAGTGGTGGCGCGGCTAAATCTCGTGCAACCAAAGGTAAGCGGGCATAGGACAAGCGCGGCGTAATTAAACACCGCGCATGCTTGAAAATAGATTACTCGAACAGGTCACCGTGGTTTTGGATCGCGCCTCTTACTTCTCCTTGAGTTAACACGCGTTTGTCCAGTACCTCTTTCACCTGCTTGCCCAAGTCAACTAATGTATCTCGATTCGCTTGAGTTTGGCGTTTACCAGCACTTCTCAAGCAGTAGTTTAGCTCGTGCTCTTCGCTAAAATTAACCAAATCCCTATCTGCTGCCATCGTGCCTTCTCCTTAATTGTTCTACTTTTTCATAAGTCTGGATTGGATATAGATAAATTCAAGTTAGATTGCGCGAATTATGCTGGTAGATCGCCGATGAACATTATGTTTGCCAACCAAGTCACGATTATGAAGCCTAGCTTAGGTGTTATTTGGTTTATTGATGGTTGTTTCTTAACGCCGCTACCAAGGTAGCTCAGTACCATCGTAGTTAATAAATCGACCTGAAAGTTGCGGTGTACTCAGCTCTATCACGTTCGCTAGGCCCTGCGCGGAGGTTTGCGTATCGATCAATGCATTTGGCCCGCCCATTGCCGTTTTTACCCAACCAGGATGAAGCGCTAAAACGGTAAATCCTTCAGGTGTTAAATCATTACTCAAGCTTTTAACAACCGAGTTTAGCGCCGCTTTCGATGAACGATAAATATAACCGCCACCGGACGTATTTTCGGTCATGCTCCCCACTTTTGATGAGATACAAGCAATCTTTTTCATCTTGCCTTGTTGTAAGCGAGGGTAACAGTGCTCAACCAGTTTTAACGGTGCAATGGTGTTTACTTCGAAGACTTTACGCCATTCTTCTACGTCAGTGTTTCCAAAGCCATATCCCTTGGGGCCGTAATATCCTGCATTGTTAATGAGTAAGTCGATGGCGGGGAGCTTATCTGCAAGCAGAGCGACTTGTTCGTAGTGAGTAACATCCAGTTCGTGCAAAACTAGATTGCTGTAATGTGAGGCTAGAGTTTGTAGTTCAGAACTGTTCTCTAAGGAACGGCTAGTAGCGTGTACTTGATGGCCTTGCTTCAGGTACAGCTCAGTTAAGCTAAGGCCAATGCCGCGATTTGCTCCGGTAATAAAGACGGTTTGACTCATACAAACACCTATATTTTTTTGATTTCAGTTGAAAGTCATTGTGTTAGCTAAGCGCAATAAAATCAACCAGCCACCACGCACCAACAACGAAAGATGAAAATAGGGACAGAGCACAAAGAGAGCCAAACAGTGCGCCGAGAATAGCAAAGAAAGTAGAATTCATATGTATATAAATTGCATTTTATTCAACCCTTGAAGTTGATACTATTTCGTTACCATTGTTATTAAGAATTTCTCATGCTGCCATTTATCTACCACCCGATTTATTCTCAACTTGAGTTGCCAGAGGGGCATCGTTACCCAATTATGAAGTACCAGTACCTCTATGAATCGGTATTGGTACATATGGAGAAAGATAACTGGAAAGAACACGTGCAGTTTTTCCAGCCAGAAGCATTAACTGTTGAGGAAGTAAAACGTGTTCATGACCAGGAATACGTCGACTTACTTGTGAATGGAAACATGCCAGCTGCGAAGATGCGCCGAATAGGTTTTCCTTGGAGTGAGTCTCTCATTACCAGAACGCTAACTTCAGCAGCGGGCACGGCTTTGACCGCAAATAAAGCACTTGAGTATGGTGTTGCCATTCATTTGAGTGGCGGGTATCACCACGCACACAAAGAGTTTGGCAGTGGTTTTTGTTTATTTAATGACTTAGTGATCGCGGCCAGGCAAGCGCTCGAAGTCGAACATGTCGATAAAGTATTGATCATTGATAGTGATGTTCACCATGGGGATGGAACAGCAACTTTGTGTCACGATGAGCCAGATATCATCACGCTTTCTTTCCACTGTGACAAAAACTTCCCGGCTAGAAAGCCTCAGTCTGATCTAGATGTGCCTTTGGTGCGAGGAACAGGTGATGAGGATTTTTTAATGGCGTTTAAAGAAGTGGTCGATATGGCACTTAATCTTCATCGCCCTGATTTAGTTATCTACGATGCTGGTGTCGATATACATCAAGACGATGAGCTTGGATATTTTGATGTGTCGACTCAAGGGATTTTAGAACGTGATAGATTTTTAATGCAAACAGTGAAATCTCGAGGTATCCCTGTCGCAGCTGTCGTTGGAGGTGGATATCGAACGAATCATGCTGACCTCGTCCCAATCCATTTGCAGCTTATCAATGCCGCTAAAGAAGTCTTTATTGATGAGTAGATACAACTAGATGTAAATATCAAATTGATTCAACACTGGAACGAACGAAAAGGGCATTAATTTTTTGTGGGTTCTTTCGGAGTGTGGCGGAGTGCTTAGTTGTGTTCAAAGAAGGGATTTGTACTAATCTTTTCAATTCTGGATATACGAAAAAGCCCGCTAATTTCTTAGCGGGCTTTTTCTAAATGTGGCGGAGAGATAGGGATTTGAACCCTAGATACGCTATTAACGTATGCCGGTTTTCAAGACCGGTGCTTTCAACCACTCAGCCATCTCTCCGTTGTTGAGGCGCATAATATAAGGCTTTGAAAATGTTGTAAACCCCTAGTTGAACTGATTGGATGTTTACTGCGCAAATTTGTGGTTTGTGTTGTTTAAATAAACAAAAACTCCCCAAAAAGGGGAGTTTGAATAGTGTATGGATTGCTAGGTATTAATCGTTTTTAGAATAAAAACGCTGTAACTCAGTTAAACCTTGCATCAAAACTGGCAACTTCGGTGCATCATCTCGAAGTCGTTTGTAATTTTTGTCATACAACTTGTAGTTGCCAAACTTATCGATCACTGTGGTTTGCGAGCTAGTAATTAAGGCAAGCTCACGAGTGTCACCCGCTAGGATCCAACGGCGACGACTTTCATCAAATAGGTTACGGCCACTACTGTAATCATATGGGTTGGAAGATACACCGAGCATATCCTGCAACAACGTGACCGAAAGGTCCAAGTGGCTTGTGCTGTGATTAAATTCACCAGCCAACATTCCTGGCCATTGGATTACCATAGGAACTTGTAACTGATAACGGCTGTAGTTGCTGTTTGCGCCCCAGCTGTTCGTATTGGTTTCGTTAAACTCACTACCGTGATTAGAAGTGATAATCACGATGGTGTTTGTCAATAGTCCATTTGTTTCAAGCTCACCAATAATGCTAGCGATGGTTTTATCCGCTGATTTCACCGCATATTCATAAGCTTTTTTGAAGCGTTCACTTGCGGACATTTCTTCGTCATTATTTGAAGGGATCGATTCAAAATTATCAACGGTGGTGACTTCGATGTAACTAAACCATGGTTGACTCGCTTTCTCTGTTAACCATGTATTCCAGTTCGCGATAGATTGCTTATCGGTATGAGCTTGTGTGCCATCGAGGTCTTCCGCTAGTTTTAAGTCGCGGAAAATAATCTCTGAGTAGAGATCATCTTCAAACCCGCTGCCACTGAATAAGCCGAAGTTGTAACCCTGATCTTTCAGTACATCGAGTAACACCGGCGAAGCACCTTGCGCCTTGATGCTTGAGGCGTAACTGGTTGGTAAGCCGTAGAACAAACCGAAAGCCCCGTAAGTATCATTACTTGAACTGTAATGATTACGGAAGTTCTGATTGTTTTCGGCAAACTCATAGAGGTTAGGCATTTCTTCTGGATTCAGCGCGTCTGCACGCAGGTTATTTACGCTGATCATCAACACGTTGAGCTTATTGACTCGACGGTTAAACTCTAGCTTTTCTAGAGGATAATTGACTAACTCTACGTTGCCTTCATTTTCCGCTAAGCGTTTTAGGTATTCCTCACGGTCAAGTAGACCATGTTTTTCCATAAAACTCTTCGCCGTCATCGGATAAGACAATGGGAAGTTTGAACGCTGACTGGTAATTGGATTGTAGAAGTATGCATCTGCCCAAATATAAACCAAATGGCTGGTCATAAAGCTGAGGAAAAATACAGCTGCTAGAGGACGTCCTACGTGCTTATGAGATAGTTTGCGCTGTTTTCGCCATACCCATTCGGATAGAGCGAGCTGAATAAGGAAGATCAACGGCATTACAACAAAGAGATGTTGTAGATCAGTGCTGAGTGCACTTTTATCTTCGCTGAATAGTAACTCCCAAACGACAGGAGTTAAGTGCAAATTGATCGACTGATACGCTTGGGTATCAATCAATAATATGGTTTGCCCAACGGTCGCGAAAATCACTGCCACCAAACGGAACAATTTCCGCGATGGCAGGATAAACGTTAACGGGAATAGAACGAGCAAGTAAAGCGCGAAAACTAGAAAGCCAAAGTGACCAACCCAAGAAACCGCCAGATAAAACTGACCAAGTAACGTCTCGGGCCAAGGAGACTGAACAATGTAGCGTGTGCCTATCAACATCGATGCAACGATATTGAAGAATGCAAACCAGTGACCCCAACCAACCAGTCGAGATACACGTTCGCCGTATGAGTTTCCGCTGTCTACCATGTATGTGTTCTATTGTCCGTTATTAGTGTGTTTTTGGTGTTTCTAAAGAAGACATCAGCGCCTGAGCAAATTTTTCAGCAATCGCTTTACGTTGTGAAGCAGCAACACGTTGATTTAAGACATTGGTTGCGATATTTCCGGCAATCATTAGCGTCAACTCAGGAGAAGCAGCGTGTTTTTCAAGAACTGTTGCTACTTCAGCAAGAATTTTCTCTACTTGCTCGTCAGTATATTTAGATGTAATCGGCATAAAGACTCTAATAATGATAGTAAAAGCGGCTTATGATAACCTACAATGCCCATCAACTAAAACCTTGTAGCAAGATAAAATCACTATGAGCCTTCATCTTTCAAACGTTATTCTGCATCAACTGTGCAAAAACGATCAGGACGAGCTAGTTGTAAACTTTCGTCCAGCATCATTAGAGAACGATGCATCTACTGAAAACTTAGTCGCTGAGCTTCACCGAGTATTCCATTCTAAAGCTGGTAAAGGTTTTGGCTCTTTCCAGTCAGACAGCGAATTTCAATTTTGGCTTCAAGAAATGCGCAAAGGAGAGCGAGATTTTTACGACTTCTCACAAATTAGTGCAAATCGCTTGAAAGAAGAGTTGATTAAGTACCCATTTGCGGATGAAGGTATTTTGGTTTTCGCTGAGTATCAGAGTTTAGCAACGGACTACTTGTTCATCGGTATCTTACCAATGAACCAAAGTTTAAAAGTGACCGAAGGTTTGGACATCAGTGCGACGGATTACCTAGATATCACCAAAATGGATATTGCGGCACGCATTGACTTGTCGAGCTACGACACTGACAAGGAATCTAATCGTTACTTGCAATACATCAAGGGACGCGTCGGCCGTAAAGTAGCGGATTTCTTCCTAGATTTCCTGCAAGCGGACATCGGCTTAGATACTAAACAACAAAACTTAGTGTTAATGCAGGCGGTGGATGATTTTTGTGCTGATTCGAAGCTAGAAAAGCAAGAAGTGAACGAGTATAAAAAGCAAGTTTACGACTACTGTAATGAGCAAATTAAATCTGGTGATGAGGTTCAAATCTCAGAGCTTTCTGGAGAGCTTCCTCCAAGCCAAGATGGCACAAGCTTTATGGATTTTACCAAAGAGCAAGGGTACGAGCTTGAAGAATCTTTCCCTGGTGACCGTGCGACGGTTCGCAAACTGACTAAATTTGTTGGTGCTGGCGGTGGCTTGAATATTAGCTTTGATAGCCTATTGCTTGGCGAGCGTATTTTTTATGACCCAGAGACGGATACCTTAACGATTAAAGGTACGCCACCAAATCTAAAAGATCAGTTGAGTCGCAACTAAAACCGTATCGTCAAATTAAGAGAGCCAATGGCTCTCTTTTTTATGTGAATAAGAAACATCCATAGTATATGCTTGTAATTAATGGAGATATGCGAGGGGCGAGTGTTGCTGAAGCTAAAAGAAGGAATGGGGCGGTTTGTTTGGTTCTGGTTCGTGTTATGGTGTGTTTTAGCGCTAGGGATTTGGTTGCAAGCCAAACAAACGATTCAAACCATTTCAACAGTGAATGAGCTAGGAAGCAAAGTCGAAGAAGTCAGACACTTTTTTAACTTTGATCTGCCTTATCGTGTTAAGCACGTCGACCAAGTTTCACTAAAACTTCAGTTAGCCTATGCAGTTCGCTTACAGCTTGAAAGTGAGTTTTCTGAAGGAAAAATCACACCAGATATTACTCAATTGCTTTATGCGACCGATCGATTTTTAGAAAGTGCTCGAGCCTTTGTAGGAAGTGACAGTGAGCTAGTCTCATTAGCCGAGCAGTTGCGAAGGAGCCGTGCCCGAGCTGAAAACTCTGAGCAAATTCAATCAATGTACTATCGCTTAGGCGCACTTGTTTTGGAGTCTATTTTTAGTGACTCAGCAACGAATAGCGATACTTATCGTGATTTAGACCGACTCTTTATCGAGTCGGACACGCTTTCTCCTCAAGAGCGAAGTGCTTTTCAGCGTCAACTTGCCCAGACTTCAAGCGCGCTATCTGCCAAGGCGCAAGGCAGCTATCTAGTTAATCAACTGCTTAATCCTGATTTCCCGAACCAGTTAACGTCGATAAATGACCAGTTGGAACAAAAGTTGATGACCTTTGTTACTTGGTTGTCAGTAATCAGTGGTTTATTTCTTTCTCTTATTTCATGGGGGCTTTTCTCCCAAAGAACCGTTCAGCCGCTAATACCATCAAGAGCAGAAGATAAAGAGTCTGAGCAAGTTGGTGGGTCTTACGTTGTTTTTTCTGCTCAGTCCGAAATCTCTCAAAGCAGCCAAGTTAACGAACAGAGCCCTAATGAGCCGAACACATCGCAAGTGGAAGTCGTGGAACGTGAGCCGTATATAGATATCAATAAGATGCTGGACTCGCTATCGGGAGATGAAAGCGCGGTGCGAATGTTACTTGAAGTCTTTATTCAGGATCACTCTGGCGATGGTTCAAAAATGCATCGGCTATTAGAAGAGGATAAAGAGCAAGCGCAAAGAGCGGCTCATAGTCTTAAAGGGGTCTCGGGAAGTTTAGGGGCAATGCCATTGCACTGCATTTCGGGTGATATTGAACTGTTGATTAAACAAGGGCAAAAAGTGCCGGAAGAGAAACTGACACGTTTAGATGATGTCCTAAAGCAAACCATACTTTTCGCTAACCACGTTCTCAATAGTGAAAAGATACAAGAAGCGCTAACAGATTGATATTGCTCTGACTTACAATCATCAGAGTTGGGGTATTAAAGGCCCGAACTATATGACTTAGTTCGCTTTATTCCTGTTCCATACAATTTGTTAAAGGTACTTTCATGTCCGTTCGTCGATTGTCTTCAATGATGTTGATAGGGTTGGTTGTGATGCTTTCAGGGTGCTCCCTGTTAGAAGTGAAAATCGAGAGTCAAACCGTCCCTCTTACCAAACAAGAGCTTAATATGCGTCTCCTGACTCGTGAGTATGCGCAACAGTTTTTTGCTCAGGTAGAGCAAGCTGCTGATGCATTGCACGATCAATATGAGCCGCATGATAAAGTCCATCAATCTTATATTTTGCTTTGGAAGATAAATGCTGAAGAAGGTCTTCAAGCAGCAGCATACCAAGTCTCGCCAATGGCAGCACTGATTGATACTTGGACTTTTACGCTACAGATGGATCAATTCTTTACGACTGGCCTTGGTCATGAACTGTTTGCGACAGAGGAGGCAAAGTTAGTTTCTGCTCACTTAGCGAAAGAGGTGGATAAACTGGCTCAATCTCTGTTGAAACAAGAAGCGTACATCAAGACACAAGCGTTTGTTGCAGAGTTCGTTAAGCAACATCCATTCGCGGGCTTAAGTATGATCAGGACGCCAGCTTACCGTGGGTGGTTAGATGCGAATCAAATTAGCGAGGAAGAGGCAGTGACTACGCTAGGTACAATGCCAGAAGCATTAGGTGATGTCTCGGATCGTCTAAGCCTTGTATCAGAACAGACCCCCAAAATTATGACTTGGAAGGCGCAGTTATTAGCATTAAATAGCTCTGCCAGCATCGAAAAAGTTAATACTGCGCTAAATAGCCTACAAGTTACGGCTGATTCGATGAAGGACTTTATTGATAACAATCCAGAGTACATGCGCTATTTGGCAGAGCAAATGGCGGTAGAGTTACAACCTTTGGTTGACGATATTGACCAAAAAACGCAAGCGCGTTTATCTCAATTGGGTGAGGAGCGCCAAGCTTTAGAGCTGATGGTAGCCAGAGAGCGCCAAGAAATCGCGCAGATCATTACCCATGAGCGTGAGAAGTTTGCTCAAGATATGGACCGAGTCTCGCAGGAAGTGGTCAGTTTAGCGATGACCAAGCTGATTGAGCTCGTTAAAAGTACCATTATCTACTTCATCTTGTTCATTGCCGTTATATTCTTTGCACCACTTGGCTTGGGCTATTGGTTTGGTAAGCGTGCAGCAGTGAAAACGCAAGCCAAACAAAGTTAACGTTTGGTTGAGATATAAAAAAGAGCGCTCATGCGCTCTTTTTCTTTGTCTTTCACTCGGAAAGAGAGATTCTTCCTATCTATGCGAACTTAAGCGGTTTGCTGCTTCAGTTCGCCTTCTGCTTGTTCAACTGCTTCCGCTGTTGGTTCGCATTTATCAACAAACCAACCCATGTAGGAGCTGATGATAGTCACAATGATACATACAAAGCTTAGCCACATGAACGGTGCATAAGATAGTGTCGCAACACCCAGAATACTTGCCATGTAGATACCGTTGTCACTCCAAGGGACCATACCTGAGGTTAATGTGCCGCCGAACTCTGCGTTACGAGACAAGTTCTTACGTTTGTAGCCTAGGCGATCGTAGTTCTTCGCACAGATTTTTGGTGTCAGGATAAGTGAAACGTACATCGCTGAACCAAATACGTTCCCCATAAAGGCTGTACCGATTGTACTTGTTGCCAGTGAACCTGCACTTTGAACGCGTTTTTCAAACAGCTTAGCGATAGTTTCTAACACACCCACTTTATCTAGTAGACCACCAAAACCAAGGCCGAATACGATAACTGCTACCGAGCCAAGCATTGAAGACATGCCGCCACGGTTAAGAATTGAGTCAATGAAATCTACGCCTGAAGAAATCGCAAACGGAGCCCAAGCGGTGTTGAACGCGGTTAGGAAGTCCACATCTTGAATCATTACTGCCCAAATAATACCGAGCAGAGAACCAAAACTGATCACTGGGAATGAAGGCATACGCATTGCTAGAAGTGACAATACGATGATCACAGGAACAAATGAGTAAGGGGTGATGTAGAATTGCTGCTCCATCGCTTTAATTACAGAGTCTACCTGGCTCATGTCAACTTGACCTGCGTAGTGGAAACCAAATGCAGTAAACATAATGCCTGTAATAATGTAGCTAATGAGTGCGATCGGCAGCATGCCTTTAATATGTTCCATTACTTCAACGTTAGACATAGATGAAGCAAGGATGACGGAGTCCGATAGAGGCGACATTTTGTCACCAAAGTAACAACCTGAAAGCACCGCACCAGCTGTAATTGGTGCAGGAACGCCAAGGCCTTGGCCAATACCCATCATCGCAATACCGGCAGTACCAGCAGCGCCCCAAGAGGTGCCAGTCGCTAGCGCAGTCAATGAACAGATGATCATGGTTGCTAGCAAAAAGATAGAAGGGTGAATTGCTTTAAGGCCGTAGTAAATAATGGTTGGAACAATACCACCAGAGATCCACGTACCAACAAGCGCGCCAACGGCAAGAAGAATTAAGACGGCTCCAAGTCCATTGGAAATGCCATTTAGTGCAGCTTTTTCCAGCTCTTTGTACTGATGACCAAGCTTAATGCCTAATATCATGATAATGAACCAACCGATGTACAGCGCTAGCTGGATCGGTAGGTCTAGCTTGGCAGTGAACGAAAATGCCAGCAGTAGAAATAAACCGAGCGAGATAAATACCTGTATCAAGCTTGGTAGGCGTGGTGTAACTTGCTTCATATGTGCCTCTGTCAATCTTGGAGCAATAGAGGAAGGCGCTCCTTGTTGTAATCGCGCATAACATACATTAACAAAAATTATATTTCGAATATTTGGTGTTTTATCTTGATGTTCGTCGGCAAAAACGTTTGCTTGTGAAATTAACTGTTAGTTTGTTTTAACTTTTTTGGTTTTAAATGTTGTGTAATGTGAAATTATTGTGCTTCATGTGTTATTTTATCACTGAGTGGTAAGACCAATTTGGAGTAACAGGGCTTTCCCTACTTGAAAAATGGCCGAAATCGCAAACCAAACACTAAAAAATCTCGTTTAACACGAATTTTCATAGGAAAAGGTTAAAAAATAGGCTTATTTACAAAATAGGGGTTGAGATTTTGATGCGAAAAATTAACTATGGGGTAGGTTTTTTAATACATGGAGAGTTAATACGATGAGAGTTGGTTTAGTTGGTTGGCGCGGTATGGTTGGTTCAGTCCTTATGCAGCGTATGGTTGAAGAGAAAGACTTCGACCTAATCGAACCAGTATTCTACAGTACTTCTCAAGTTGGTATTCCTGCTCCTAACTTAGGAAAAGACGCAGGCTTACTGCAAGACGCGTATGATATTGAAAGCTTAAAACAGCTTGATGCGGTAATTACATGTCAAGGTGGTAGCTACACAGAAAAAGTTTACCCAGCACTTCGACAAGCCGGTTGGAAAGGCTACTGGATTGACGCAGCATCTACGTTACGTATGGCGGAAGATTCCATCATCACGCTTGATCCTGTGAACTTAAAGCAAATCCAACAAGGCATCCACGGTGGCACGAACACATTTGTTGGTGGTAACTGTACGGTTAGTTTAATGCTAATGGGTCTAGGTGGCTTATTCGAAAAAGGCCTTGTTGAGTGGACAAGCGCAATGACATACCAAGCCGCTTCTGGTGCTGGCGCGCAAAACATGCGTGAACTGATCTCGCAAATGGGCGTTATCAATGACTCTGTAAGTTCCGAACTTGCAAACCCATCAAGCTCTATCCTAGATATTGATAAAAAAGTTGCAGATACAATGCGCAGCGGTTCTTTCCCTACCGATAAATTCGGTGTACCACTAGCTGGCTCGCTTATTCCGTGGATCGATGTGAAACGTGATAACGGTCAGAGTAAAGAAGAGTGGAAAGCGGGCGCAGAGGCAAACAAAATTTTGGGCTCACAAAGCTCGCCTGTGCCAATCGATGGTACTTGCGTCCGTATTGGTGCGATGCGCTGTCACTCTCAAGCACTCACTATCAAGCTTAAACAAAATGTCCCAATGGATGAAATCGAAGAAATCATCGCCACTCATAACGACTGGGTTAAAGTGATTCCTAACGATCGTGACATTACTGCGCAAGAACTTACACCTGCAAAAGTAACAGGCACTATGTCCGTACCAGTAGGTCGTCTACGTAAGATGGCAATGGGTGATGACTTCCTAAATGCTTTCACTGTTGGTGACCAACTACTATGGGGCGCAGCAGAACCATTGCGTCGTACGTTACGCATTATTCTTTCTGAGAAAGCATAATCACATCAATCTTTGTTTGATGACAAAATAAAAGAGCTCCCTAGGGAGCTCTTTTTTATGCTTCGTCTTCTCCACGAACAACGCGTTTATCAGGATCGGCCAGTTCACTACCACAGTGTTTACAGTAAGTCGCATCAGAGTCGTGCCCGGCGTGAGAACAGTTCGGACACTTCACTAATACTTTGTGCGATTGCATTTCTTGGTGAAGCTCTGCTGTGAAAATACCAGTAGGGACCGCCAAAATTGAATAACCCAACAACATGGTGAGTGAGGCAAGTCCTTTTCCGAGATCTGTTTGAGGTACCAAGTCACCATATCCAACCGTTGTGATGGTCACAATAGCCCAATAAATACTTTTCGGAATGCTAGTAAATCCGTTTTCAGGCCCCTCAATGACAAAAATCAGTGACCCAAAGATCGTGACCATAATGGCGACAGAGCTAAAGAAGATAAAAATCTTTCTGCGCGCCATCAGTAGAGAGCGTAAGAGGATGTTGGACTCTTGAAGATAGCGGACCAACTTGAGTATGCGGAATATTCGCATGACTCGTAGTGCTCTTATTACGCCCATAAAGGAGGCAGAAGGGAAAAACAGTGCTAAGTAAGTAGGTAAAATCGCGAGTAAATCAACGACGCCATAAAAGCTTTTCGCATAGGCGGCTGGTTTTGGAGAGCAATAAAGCCGGAGAAAATACTCAATAGTGAATAAACCGGTAAAAGTGTACTCCAAGTATTTCAGCTCTTTTGCCCACTCGGCGCGTACGGATGGTATTGAGTCTAATACCAGCACGATTAGAGAACTGATAATCGCGATAATGAGTGCAATATCGAAGGTTCGACCAGCTTTGGTATGAGTACCAAAAATGGTGACATAAAGAGTATGTTTGAGAGAGTCAGTCGTCATGACAAAGCGATCCATTGTTGAATCGCTCTATCATACAATTTTATAGAAACTCAGGCTAATCCTGGAAATAAGTTGCGTAAACCATTGGCGATAAACTCAATACCCAATGCGCCTAATATCAAACCCATGATACGGGTAATGACGTTGATACCAGTTTGGCCCAAAAATCGCACGATCAGTGGGGCAGAGCGGAACAACAGCCACGAGCATAGACAGAACAAGCCAATTGTAATGCTGATGCCTACCGTATCAAACATGCTTGGGTAGCGTGCACCGTAAACAATAGTCGAACTGATTGCGCCTGGTCCTGCCATTAGCGGCATCGCAAGAGGAACAACACCGATCTGCTCGCGACTCACGTATTCTGATTTTTCTTGTTTGTTTTGTTTATCTTCCCCCAGTTTACCGCTCATCATCGAGAACGCGATGCTAAGCAGCAGTAGCCCACCTGCAACACGAAACGAATCCAGAGAAATGCTGAACATATCTAATAGTAACTGGCCAGCAAAGAGCGAAATGATCAGGATGATCGCAACAGCCACGTTCGCTGTGGTTGCCGTATTGCGCTTTTCGTCTGGTGTCATATGTCCGGTTAGTGACACAAACACAGGCATGATACCAACAGGGTTTACTGCGGCGACCAAACCAAGAAAAAACTGCAAGAAGATAGCAAGTTCAAAAGTTTGCATGTTGCGTACTCATTAAAGTTCACATTAGTGAAAAGGAGAAGGGGTAATTTGGGCGTAATGTAAGGCAAAAGTTGGGTTGGAAGAAATGAAAAAAACTAACGCATTTCCTACTGTTTTAGTGAGAAAAACTAATTCTTTAATAAACTGTATCTAATCTGGAAAAGAATTGTTGCGTATAAAGTTGCTGTCAAAGCGTGCTGTTTTACATAAACGTTAACATTCGCACACTTTTGATAAAAACTAAGGTGGTTTGTAGAGAGATGTATTCGGTTCGATATACTCTCAGTAGCACAAGGAATTGGGCCTACATGTAATTTTGTTGGCTAAAAATGAAACTTTTTTACAGGTTGTTGTAGTTTCTTTTATTTATTTGTCTATTTGCTTCTTTTTTGTTCAATAAAAAGTGAAGATTAATTTATTTGTTTATCAGTGAGTTATGTCGTTTTAGTGTGATGGGGCACCACTTTGGTGGTATTTAGGTCGTGAGAACTGATCCAAGTCAATTTTTTTCACACTCTGAAATATTATACTCAGTCCTGAAAGCAATTTACTAAGACGTTTGTTTTCTAAGTGACTGATAAACAGTAAAAACGATAAGTAATAGCCTTAGTAAAAAGTTTTTAATATTTGTTAATTTTAGGAGATTCCCTATGCCTGTAACTAATATGGCTGAACTAGATGCAATGATTGCTCGCGTTAAGAAAGCGCAAGAAGAGTTCGCTACTTACTCTCAAGAGCAAGTAGACAAAATCTTCCGTGCAGCATCGCTTGCAGCTAACCAAGCCCGTATCCCGCTAGCTCAACAAGCGGTTGAAGAATCTGGTATGGGTATTGTTGAAGATAAAGTAATCAAGAACCACTTCGCTTCTGAGTTTATCTACAACAAATACAAAGACGAACAAACGTGTGGCATCCTAGAAGAGGATGACAACCTAGGTACTATGACTATCGCTGAACCTGTAGGTATCATCTGCGGTATCGTACCAACGACTAACCCTACATCTACAGCGATCTTCAAATCTCTAATCTCTCTGAAGACTCGTAACGGTATCATCTTCTCACCACACCCACGTGCGAAAAACTCGACTAACGACGCAGCGAAACTGGTTCTAGACGCAGCAGTAGCAGCGGGTGCACCAAAAGACATCATCGGTTGGATCGACCAACCTTCTGTTGAGCTTTCTAACGCTCTTATGAAACACGATGACATTGCTCTTATCCTTGCAACTGGTGGCCCAGGCATGGTTAAAGCAGCTTACTCTTCTGGTAAACCAGCAATCGGTGTAGGTGCAGGTAACGTTCCTGTTGTTATCGACGAAACTGCTGACATCAAACGTGCAGTGGCTTCTATCCTGATGTCTAAGACTTTCGACAACGGCGTAGTATGTGCTTCTGAGCAGGCTGCAATCGTCGTTGATGAAGTGTACGACGAAGTAAAAGAGCGTTTTGCTTCTCACAAAGCTTACGTACTAAGCAAAGCAGAAGCAGAAAAAGTTCGTAAAGTTCTTCTTATCGATGGCGCGCTAAACGCGAAAATCGTAGGTCAGCCAGCAGCGGCAATCGCTGAAATGGCAGGCGTTAAAGTTCCAGCAGACACGAAAGTCCTTGTTGGTGAAGGTCTAGGTAAAGTGTCTCACGATGACGCATTCGCTCACGAGAAACTATCTCCAACTCTAGGTCTATTCCGTGCTGACAACTTCGAAGACGCGGTTGCTCAAGCGGTAACTATGGTTGAGATTGGTGGTATCGGCCACACATCTGGTCTTTACACTAACCAAGATACTAACGCTGACCGTATCCGTTACTTCGGTGACAAGATGAAGACAGCTCGTATCCTAATCAACATCCCGACTACTCACGGTGGTATCGGTGACTTGTACAACTTCAACGTTGCGCCTTCTCTAACGCTAGGTTGTGGTTCATGGGGTGGTAACTCTATCTCTGAGAACGTAGGTCCTAAACACCTAATCAACAAGAAAACTGTAGCGAAGCGAGCTGAAAACATGTTGTGGCATAAACTACCTAAGTCAATCTACTTCCGTCGTGGTAGCCTTCCAATTGCTCTAGGCGACCTAGAAGGTAAGAAGCGCGCATTCTTAGTAACTGACCGTTTCCTATTCAACAATGGTTACGCAGATGACGTAGTAAGCCTACTTAAAGCTCAAGGCATGGAAGTTCAAACATTCTTCGATGTTGAAGCTGACCCAACGCTTTCTGTAGTAGAGAAAGGTGCGGCTCAAATGGCTAGCTACCAACCAGACGTTATCCTAGCGCTAGGTGGTGGTTCACCAATGGATGCTGCGAAGATCATGTGGGTAATGTACGAGCACCCAGAAACTCACTTCGAAGAACTAGCAATGCGCTTTATGGACATCCGTAAACGTATTTACAAGTTCCCTAAAATGGGTCAAAAAGCTGAGCTTGTATGTATCACTACAACTTCAGGTACTGGTTCAGAAGTTACACCATTTGCGGTTGTTACTGACGACAAGACTGGTGCTAAATACCCACTAGCTGACTACGAAATCACGCCAAACATGGCTATCGTTGATGCTAACCTAGTGATGAACATGCCTAAGTCTCTAACAGCATTTGGTGGTTACGATGCAGTAACTCACGCTCTAGAAGCTTACGTATCTGTTCTTGCGAACGAATACTCAGATGGTCAGGCTCTACAAGCACTTAAGATGCTAAAAGAATACTTACCTTCAAGCTACGCGAACGGCGCTAACGACCCAATCGCTCGTGAGAAAGTACACAACGCCGCAACTATCGCTGGTGTGGCATTTGCTAACGCATTCCTAGGTGTTTGTCACTCAATGGCGCACAAACTAGGTGCTGAGTTCCACATTCCACATGGCCTAGCAAACGCATTACTTATCTCTAACGTTGTACGTTACAACGCGAACGATAACCCAACTAAACAAACAGCGTTCTCTCAATACGACCGCCCACAAGCACGTCGTCGTTACGCTGAAGTTGCTGACCACTTAGGTCTAAGCCAAGCTGGTGACCGTACTGCTCAGAAAATTGAACGTTTACTAGCATGGTTGGATGAGCTAAAAGTGAACCTAGACATCCCAATGTCTATCCAAGCGGCAGGCGTAGCTGAAGCAGACTTTATCGCGAAACTTGATGAGCTAGCAGTTGAAGCGTTCGATGACCAATGTACTGGTGCGAACCCTCGCTACCCACTAATTAGCGAACTTAAAGATGTGTTAATGGCTTCTTACTACGGTAAAGCATTCGTTGAAGGTGAAACTTTCGAAGGTACAACAGTTATCAAGAAGAAAGCAGACCAAGAAGCAGCGAAAGCGGCGCCTAAAGCAAAGAAAGAAAAAGCTGACGCGTAATTAAGAGTCGTGTGAGTAAGGTTTTCGCTAGCACGAAACCTTAACCGGGAAAAAGTAAAAGCCCCAGTCATTTGACTGGGGCTTTTTTTGTTGAAAGAGTTGAGTAATAGCGATCCGTTTACGCAACAAACACGTTGTCCATTCATACTTCTGTAGCAACCACTCTGCCACTAAAATACTCATTTGATACGATATATGCGGTATTGCGAACCAATTCATCTTGGATCTCGGCCCAGTGTCTTTCGTTAAGTTCTTCTCTTGTATGGTTTACCGAAGGAATGACGCCACCAACCCGAATATTAAATGGAGTGAGCTCTTTTGCCCAACTGTGAGTAAAACCTGACACCAAAGCAGCCATGCTTTCGACTCCCGTTAAATCTTCATGGCTGTCATGGGAAATGACGTTAACAATTACCCCTTTCTTATTTCTAGCGCGAAATCGTTCGGCTCCCACCTGGCCATAGGTGTAGAGGAAACGTGCTGCAGAAGACAAGTGATCAATGTAAGTACTCATAGGTTCGGGAGCCATCAAGCCTGGCATGGGAGAGCTCGTCCAGCAATTGACTATCACGTCTGGTGTCGCACGCAGCTGCGATTCTATCTGATCAAACAGTAAGTTAATGGACGTTGTGTTATCACTGCACACATTCATCGCATAGACTTTATCTGTGAAGGCACTAATCTGCTCATAGCTCGATTTTAGAGCGCTAGAGTTTTGGTCACAAAGAATCAACGTCGCTCCAAGGTGAGCAAAGTGACTAGCACAAGTCCTTCCTATAACAGAACCTGCAGACGTGACGAGAATAATTGATTCTTTAATATCCATAACACCTTCACTGTATCCCTGTGTGAAAAAAAATACACCAGTGGTTTGTGCTATTAGCATGGTTGAAATTAGAAAGGCTCAGTGTGAAAGACTTCAAACTAACGCTTTTGGATGAGGACTATTGTGCGGTAATTTGTAAGGCGTCACATTTCTGACTGTGGATACTGCAAGCTGTTGGTTGAACAATGATCTCTATACTTGCAGTTGAATTTGATACTGACGTTGAGCCGTCACTAGTTGATTGTATAGCCCTGCATCTGGGATGAGGTTTTTGTTGCGCTCGCCCAATTTGCGTCGCTCATGACCGGATAGGTTGTGATAAACGTCTTCAGGAAGATTAAACGTATCTTCCGGCAAGTAGGTCAGGGCGTCTGGTTTCAAGTAGTGACTCAGTTTCGCTGAGGGTAGACCTGCACCGTGGAATTGTTTTGCTTGCTGTGCTGCTAGCTCATAGCTGCTGCTATCAGAACGAAGAGCTTGAGGCGTTGACAATTCAAGTTGTTGACGGAGTATATCTTCGCTGGTGGCTACTTCTTTGATTTCCTCTACAGGTACAACGTCGCGTACATCGTTAGAAAACATCGACAAAATCAGTGCAAAATCGGCACGACGTCCTTCGTGGACAGCATGATTGATACCATTGCCGAACTGAAGTTCGTTAATAATTGCCGCTTTGTCTAAAGTATGAATTTGCATGATGTTCCTCGCTCGATGCCATTTTAACGGCGTGTCTGAGAAGAACTTTAGGAAAAAGAAGAGATTAAATTGGAGTTTTTAAGCGAAAAATAAAAAGCTCGCTGGTTCAGCGAGCTTTTAAAATAAGACTAAATTGAACTTAGGGGGAAGTAAAATTACTTCGCTAGGTTCTCAGCTACGAAGTCCCAGTTTACAAGTGCCCAGAAGCCGTTCATGTAATCAGGACGTACGTTGCGGTAATCGATGTAGTATGCGTGTTCCCACAGGTCAACAGTTAGAAGTGGTGTTGTACCTTCTTCTGTTAGAGGAGTAGCAGCGTTAGAAGTGTTAACGATCTCTAGAGAGCCGTCAGCTTTCTTAACAAGCCAAGTCCATGAAGAACCGAAGTTGTTGATTGCTGAATCAGTAAACTTCGCTTTGAATTCTTCGAAAGAACCGAATGCTGCGTTGATTGCGTCAGCAACTGCGCCAGTTGGTTCGCCGCCCGCGTTTGGAGCAAGACAGTGCCAGTAGAACGTGTGGTTCCAGATTTGCGCTGCGTTGTTGAATACGCCACCAGTAGAAGTCTTGATGATCTCTTCTAGAGTTTTGCCTTCGAACTCAGTGCCAGGGATAAGACCATTTAGCTTAACAACGTAAGTGTTGTGGTGCTTACCGTGGTGGTAGTCTAGAGTCTCTGCTGAGATGTGTGGTTCTAGTGCGTCTTTCGCGTAAGGAAGAGCTGGTAGTTCAAATGCCATTACTCGATTCTCCATTGATTTGAAAGGATGACCTTTCGATTGCTTCCAGTGTTTTTTATAGCTATGTAGCCTTTAAGGCTGACTTGCTAAGTATTTTAGCAAGTTTTTACTTTATTAAAACCCCGATATGAAAATATTTTAAGGGGTTAGCGGCTGTGAAGTGCTGAATTGCTCGCCATCAAGCAACCTGAATTTAAGCCTTATTAATTATATGGTTTTTATTCTGTCGTTATTGAGTAGAATGTGGCAAATAAACAAAGTTCAAACCCATGAATGAGGAAGCGATGGAAACTATCGACAAAATCAAACAGCAGATCTCTGAAAACTCAATCCTGCTGTACATGAAAGGATCACCGAAACTGCCAAGCTGTGGTTTCTCTTCTCAAGCGTCACAGGCTCTAATGGCATGTGGTGAGAAGTTCGCTTACGTAGACATTCTGCAAAACCCAGATATCCGTGCTGAGCTACCAAAGTACGCACAATGGCCAACATTCCCTCAACTATGGGTTGAAGGCGAGCTTATCGGCGGTTGCGACATCATTCTAGAAATGTTCCAAAAAGGTGAACTTCAGCCTCTAATCAAAGAAGCTGCAGCGCGCGCTGAAGATCAAGCTGAGTAATTCGTAAATACTCACATTTAGCGATAGAATACGAAGGAGCCGTACTGGCTCCTTTTTCTTTTTAGGTTAGTGGAATGAACATAAAGCTTTACTACGTGCATGACCCAATGTGCAGTTGGTGTTGGGGTTACAAACCGACGCTTGATAAATTGAAACAGCAACTGCCAGGCGTTATTCAGTTTGAGTATGTGGTGGGTGGTCTTGCGCCAGATACTAGTTTGCCGATGCCACCAGAGATGCAACAAAAACTCGAAGCTATTTGGAAGCAGATTGAGCGTCAGTTGGGCACCAAGTTTAACTACGATTTCTGGAAGCTTTGTACGCCAGTAAGAAGCACTTACCAATCTTGTCGCGCAGTTATCGCAGCGGGCTTTCAAGATTCTTATGAGCAGATGCTAGAAGCGATTCAACATGCGTATTACTTACGTGCGATGCCTCCTCATGAAGAAGCGACTCACTTGCAGCTAGCTAAAGAAATTGGTTTGAATGTTCAGCAGTTCAAGAACGATATGGACGGCTCTTTCTTAGAAGGTGTGTTCCAAGATCAACTGAGTCTTGCAAAGAGCCTAGGCGTGGATTCTTACCCTAGCTTGGTTCTTCAAATTAACGACGCTTATTTCCCGATTGCAGTGGATTATCTGTCAACAGAGCCTACCTTGAAACTGATACGTGAGCGTATTATTGACAATATGCCAGCGCAATAATCGCGATTTCAAATAACAAAAAGCCGCTCAATGAGCGGCTTTTTCGTAACTAAGAATATCCATCAAACAACGGTACTAAAGCACCATTGCAGCAATCCAACCAAAGATGATCAGTGGAATGTTGTAGTGGATAAAGGTTGGAACAACCGTTTCCCAAATGTGCTCATGCTGACCGTCGGCATTTAGACCAGATGTAGGGCCTAATGTAGAGTCAGAAGCAGGAGAGCCTGCATCACCCAAAGCGGCAGCAGTACCAACTAGCGCGATTGTTGCCATTGGCGAAAAACCAAATGCCAACGCGAGTGGAACGTAGATTGTCGCCAAGATTGGAATGGTTGAAAACGATGAACCGATACCCATTGTTACCAACAGACCAACAATTAGCATTAATAGCGCAGCAAGCGGCTTATTATCACCAATGCTGGTAGAGAGAGACTGTACTAATGTCTCAACGCCACCTGTTTGCTTCATTACCGCAGCAAAACCTGCGGCAGCGATCATGATGAAACCAATCATAGCCATCATATGCACGCCTTTTGTGAAGACATCGTGCGTTTCTTTCCAGGCAATCACACCGCCAAAAGTAAACACCATAAAGCCAGCTAGAGCACCAATAATCATTGAGCCGGTGTAAAGCTGAACACCCAATGCGGCGACAATACCAAGAGCGGCCACCAAGATGTGCTTTTTATTGATAGCATGATCTGTCTCGTGAACGACAGTCAACTCCGTTTCTTCGTAGATGCGCGGTTTACGGTAGCTAACAAAGATCGCCAGCAATAGACCAAACAACATACCAGCACCTGGCAGTAACATTGCAGTTGGAACTTGGCTTGCAACCACGTTTTCCAAACCGTTGTCATGTAGGTTCTTTAATAGAATATTGTTTAAGAAAATACCGCCGAAACCAACAGGTAAGATCATGTAAGGTGTGATCAAACCGAAGGTAAGAACACACGCGACCAAACGTCGATCGAGCTTAAGTTTCGCAAATACGCCCAAAAGAGGTGGAATCAAAATTGGAATAAAGGCGATATGGACCGGAATTACGTTCTGAGATGACATAGTGACAAGAACGAGCGCGACTAACACCGCGTACTTTAACCCGGTAGTCGACGCCGAGTTTTCTTTACCGTTTAAGCGCTTGATAACACTTTTTGCCAGTAGGTCCGTGATGCCGGATTTAGAGATGGCAACGGCGAAAGTACCTAACATTGCGTAGCTCAGAGCGATAGTTGCACCGCCACCTAAACCACTTTCGAACGCGGCAACTGTGTCTCCAAGGCTCATGCCTGCGACAAGGCCACCAACGATGGCACTAAACGTGAGGGCAACCACCACGTTTACGCGCATCAATGCTAACACGAGCATGACGCACACTGATATAACGACAGGATTCATACTTTTCCTAATATGTTGTGTTTACTTATTATTCTTCGTCAGCAAGCGGCCAACCGCCGAGGGCCTTCCATTTGTTGACAATACCGCAGAATAATTCTGCTGTTTTTTGTGTATCGTAAAGCGCTGAGTGTGCTTCACGATTATCGAATTCCATCCCGGCCGTTTTGCATGCTTTCGCGAGAACCGTTTGACCATAAGCAAGGCCACTCAATGTTGCCGTGTCAAAAGTAGCAAAGGGATGAAAAGGGACTCTTTTTAGTTTACAGCGCTCATTGGCTGCATTTACAAAACCTAAGTCGAATGCTGCGTTATGGGCAACCATAATTGCGCGCGAGCAATCTGCGGCTTTTTGTTCTTTGCGAATAAGTTTATAAATCTCTTTTAACGCTTCTTGCTCAGAAACTGCACCACGAAGAGGGCTATATGGGTCACGAATACCATTGAATTCTAGCGCTTCTTTTTCTAAGTTAGCGCCCTCAAATGGCTCAACATGAAAATGAATGGTGGAGGCTGGATGCAACACGCCATCTTCGTCCATTTTTAACGTAACGGCGCAAATTTCTAAAAGTGCATCAGTTTGAGCATTGAAACCTGCGGTCTCAACGTCTACTACCACAGGGAAATAACCACGAAAGCGTTTTTTCAAGGTCAGAGCTTCATTTTCTATTGTCATGTCGGCTTATTTTTGTGTGACGAAGGCTGCATTATTGCAGATTATACCGACGAGAAAAACCGCAATTTAGGAGAAAAACGGAATTCTATTTTGCATCTCATCAATACGCTCGATCGCATTTCGGGTGATTGAGTTACCATGATTAACGTTAATCGTAATATCACGATATTTCGCACGTTGGCGAGGTTTTTGCATGCCAGGTGAAGTGGTTTTATTGATTCAAATTGACGGCAACAGACTGCCGTTTAAGAGACAGTACTTAGATGAAGAAATGGCTGATTACTAGTGGCGTTGTATTTTCGTTGTTTAGCACAAGCAGTTTTGCTGTGATGGGCAAACGTTATGTTGCCACTCCACAGCAATCTCAATGGGAAATGGTGGTCAACACACCGTTAGAATGCCAACTTGTTCACCCTATTCCAAGTTTTGGAGATGCGGTATTTTCATCTCGTGCGAATAAAAAAATCAATTTAGACTTTGAGTTAAAAATGCGTCGTCCGATGGGAGAAACACGTAACGTCAGTCTCATTTCAATGCCGCCACCTTGGCGACCAGGTGAACACGCCGATCGAATTACAAACCTAAAGTTTTTTAAACAGTTTGATGGTTATGTCGGAGGGCAAACAGCATGGGGCATTTTGTCTGAGCTGGAAAAAGGCCGTTATCCGACTTTTAGTTACCAAGATTGGCAGAGCCGAGATCAGAGAATTGAAGTCGCATTGTCATCAGTACTATTTCAAAACAAGTACAACGCGTTTAGCGACTGTATTTCCAACTTATTGAAATACAGTTTTGAGGACATTGCTTTTACGATTTTGCACTACGAAAGACAAGGTGATCAGTTAACCAAGGCTTCTAAAAAGCGTTTATCACAAATTGCAGATTATATCCGACATAATCAAGATATCGATCTCGTGCTGGTGGCGACGTACACAGATTCAACCGATGGTAAAAGTGCGAGTCAAAGTTTATCAGAGCGACGTGCAGAGTCACTTCGTGATTATTTTCAGTCTCTAGGGCTACCGGAAGATCGAATTCAAGTGCAAGGGTACGGCAAGCGTCGTCCTATTGCTGATAACGGTTCGCCAATAGGAAAAGACAAAAACCGCCGAGTCGTAATATCTCTAGGGCGAACCCAAGTGTAACGAATATAAAAACGCCGAAGCTGAAAGCTTCGGCGTTTTTAATTTACTGACGTTGTTAATAATATTTTAATGGGATTTTGCTAAGTACCTTTCGGTGATTCCGGCTGTATAATTTGAATGTTAGTTTAAGCGGAATTTGGCAATGACTTCGCAATTTGTTGCGGTATCGATTTTTTCAACCTGTTTGGCAATAGCCGGATTAGGGTGACGTTTCATGAAGTCTATTAATGCTTTAGTGCAACATCCTATTGAGTCGATAAAGCTTGCACATTCTTTATTTGGGCATTGTGGGATGAGTGTTAAGACTTTCTCTGAAGCCAGCTGAAGGTATTTGAGTTCATAGTCAGTGTCTCCGGCCCAACGCCAGAACTGAGCTAAGTTATGACAAGAAATCACAGAAATTAATAATCGCTCGTCTGCTTCAATTTCCACACATTCGCTAATATCTTCACTCAGGCTTAGGGCTTGCTGGTAATGAAGAATGCTGCGAACAGGGTCATCTAGTTGAAGTGCTGTATCGGCTAGAAGTGTGTGTTTTTCCCATTCACTGATCATTATCGTAATCCCGCATATCGAAGTTGCGAATAAATCTAAACGATAATTATTATCAAGTAAAGTGTTTTGTTTATAAAAGAACAGGCAGATCGCAGACCTGCCTGTAATCGATGTTCAACTTGCAGTACAAGTGATTATTAGAAGTGCCGCTTAGCCTTCAAGACCTGCTGAAGCTTGCTTGTTTTGGATAAGCTCAATCATATAACCATCTGGGTCTTTTACGAATGCAATGTGCGTGCTTCCGCCTTTTACTGGACCTGGTTCACGCGTCACATTACCGCCCGCCGCTTTGATAGCGTCGCAAGTTGTGTAGATATCATCAACACCAATGGCGATATGACCAAAAGCAGTACCTAGGTCATATTCAGTTTTACCCCAGTTGTAAGTTAGCTCGATCACAGCACCTTGGGATTCGTCACCGTAGCCAAGAAACGCCAGTGTGTATTCGTACTCTTTATTCTCGTTCGTACGAAGCAACTGCATGCCCATAACTTCAGTGTAAAACTTGATGGATTTGTCTAGATCACCTACGCGAAGCATAGTGTGGAGAATTCGACCATTTGACATTTTTTGCTCCTAGCTTTGATTTTCAAATAGCGTTAGCTATCTGGATATACTTTCTCTTTATATTCGCACAAATCTTCAATAATGCAGCTACCGCAGCGAGGCTTTCTCGCCAAGCACGTGTAGCGGCCATGAAGAATGAGCCAGTGGTGCACATCGAGTTTGAACTCTTTTGGCACAACTTTTAATAGCTTTTGCTCGACATCATCAACCGTTTTGCCCATTGCAAACTTAGTACGATTCGACACGCGATAAATGTGCGTATCGACGGCAATGGTTGGCCAACCAAAAGCGGTGTTGAGCACGACGTTTGCGGTCTTGCGACCTACGCCTGGTAGCGCTTCTAACGCTGCACGATCTTCAGGAACTTCACCATTGTGTTTTTCCAACAAGATCTTACAAGTCTTGATAGTGTTTTCTGCTTTTGAGTTAAACAAACCGATGGTCTTTATGTATTCTTTTAAGCCATCAACTCCCAAATCGAGAATACTTTGTGGTGTATTAGCGACAGGGAAAAGCTTGTCGGTGGCTTTATTGACACTTACATCGGTTGCTTGCGCTGATAGTAATACCGCGATTAGCAGTTCAAAAGGGGAGCTCCAGTTAAGCTCAGTTTGAGGATTCGGATTGTTTTCTCGTAATCGCTCAAGAATTTCGATTCTTTTTATTTTGTTCATTGCTGACTTCCAATACCGTCTCTGCGGTTTATGAAAAAGGCTCCTATGACAGAGCCTTATTTTGTTATGCGTTGGTGACGCGAGCACGTTCTATGGTTGGTTTTTCTTCTTTAGGTTGACGTGCCTGGACTGAATTATCGATGACATTTTTAAGCGCTATCAACAGACCAACACCGATAAATGCACCGGGTGGAAGAAGCGCTAGCAGAAAGCTGTTGTCAAATTGGAAAACTTGGATGCGGAGAGCGGATGCCCAGTCTCCTAATAGCAGATCTGCCCCGTCGAATAGTGTGCCATTACCAATTAACTCACGCATGGCACCTAGCACGACTAAAACGCTTGTCATACCAAGACCCATCCATAAACCGTCTAATGCTGCAGGCGCAACATCATTTTTTGAAGCGTATGCTTCAGCTCGACCAATAATGATGCAGTTCGTTACAATCAGAGGAATAAAGATACCAAGAGACAGGTATAAACCATACGCATAGGCATTCATCAATAACTGAACGCAGGTAACAAGTGAGGCAATAATCATCACGAATACAGGAATGCGGATCTCTTTTGGTACGTAATTACGAATAAGAGAAACCGTGACGTTGGAGCCGACCAGCACTAATAAGGTTGCAATACCAAGACCTAAGGCATTGGTTATTGTGGAAGAAACTGCTAGTAGTGGACACAGACCCAGCAGCTGTACGAGAGCAGGGTTATTGCTCCACATACCGTTTTTCATCAGTAATTTATTTTCACTCATTACTGCTCTCCTTCACAGCCTAACGGTTGGCTAAGAATGTCTTCACGAGATTGGTTTACGTAGTTAACGGTATTTCGCACCACTTTTACGACGGCTCTAGGTGTGATCGTTGCACCAGTAAATTGATCGAAATCACCACCATCTTTACGAACTTTCCATGAGTTCCAGTTACTTTCCGTGACTTGTTTGCCCGTAAAGCTCAGGATCCAGTCGGTGACACGAAGATCAATTTTATCGCCCAGGCCAGGGGTTTCTTGATGGCTTAAGACGCGTGTCCCCAAAATATTGCCCTGATTGTCAATCCCAGTAATAACTTTTATCTCACCATTGTAGCCATCTGGCGCGATGGATTCTATTGCGATTGCTGTCGGTTCACCATTCTTCGTGGCGAGGTAGGCTGGCATCGCACGCAATGTCCCCAGTTCTGGTGACGTGACCATAGTGCAGGCTTGCGTGAGTGCGTTGTCATGCATGTTTTCTGGAATGACTTGATTCAAAACAGAAAGCAATTGTTGTTGTTCTTGTATCTTGATTTGGTCTTTTGTTAGGTACTGAGTAAAGGCGACTAATCCGGTTGTTGCACAGGCAAAGATCGCAAGTGTCAGACCATTTTTTCTAATAGCGGTTAACATGTTTACCTCAGTGACCGTAAGTTCTAGGTTTGGTGTAGTAATCGATCAGTGGCACACACATATTTGCAAGTAACACTGCGAATGCAACACCATCAGGGAAGCCGCCCCAACTGCGAATGATAAAGACCAAAGCACCAATAAGCGCGCCAAAGATCAAACGTCCTTTAACGGTGGTAGACGCCGACACGGGATCGGTTGCAATAAAGAATGCGCCAAGCATGGTTGCACCTGATAACAAGTGGAAGATTGGCGACGCAGTTTCCCCAGGGGTCAGCAAGCTGAACACGAGGCTAAATAGCGTCAGGCTCACTAGGAAACCTGCTGGGATATACCACTGGATGATGCGTTTTTTGATCATCACTAAACCACCAAGTAAGTAGGCAAGATTTACCCATTGCCAACCAATGCCAGCTAAGCCATCGAATATTGGCTGCGACAGTACTTCGCTTGGGGTTGCACCTGTATGAATACCGGTCTTAAATGCATCAAGTGGCGTCGCCATTGTCACGCCGTCAACCCCCGTTCGAACTTGCTGAAGCGATAAGCCGTCGTAATCATAGCCCGTAAAAATTAAAGAGAGTGTATCTGCAAAATTTACGTGATCAGGTATGAGTGACGTCGGGGCACTCCAACTCGTCATTTGCACTGGGAATGAGATCAACAAGACCACATAAGCGACCATAGCAGGATTGAATAAGTTTTGACCAAGGCCACCATATAGGTGTTTAGCGATTACGATCGCGAAAATAAGTCCGATCACCATAATCCACCACGGAGACCATGGTGGGATAGCAACGGCTAATAACCAAGCGGTAACGATCGCACTGTTATCACGTAGTGCTCGCATCGGCGAACGTTTACGGAATACCATAACTAAGGCTTCAAGTGATACAGCGACTGCGATGGCAAAAATCAGCTGAATAAGCGTTCCCCACCCAAAGAAGTAGGTCTGAGCCGCTAAACCTGGGAGAGCACAAAGTGCCACCCATTTCATTAAGTCAGGTGTACTACGACGGCTGTGGGTATGCGGTGAACTGGCAATAAAAAACGACACTACTCGTTCTCCTCAGTATTATTTTTATTAGCTTCTTGCTGCGCTTTGCGAGCCTTCGCGCGCGCAATAGCAGCAGCGACAGCCGCTTTTTTCGGATCTTCAGTTTGTTCAGCAGGCGTTTCAGCTTCTACCGTTTCGGCTGGTTCTTCTTGCTTAGCTTTACGCGCTTTGGCACGCGCAATGGCAGCAGCAACCGCGGCTTTCTTCGGATCTTCAGTTTGTTCAGCAGGCGTTTCAGCTTCTTCCGTTTCAGTTGAATCTGCTTGTTTCGCTTTACGCGCCTTAGCGCGTGCAATGGCAGCGGCCACGGCGGCTTTTTTCGGATCTTCAGCTTGCTCAGCAGGCGCTTCAGCTTCTACCGTCTCTGCTGAGTCTGCTGAGTCTGCTGAGTCTGCTGAGTCTGCTGAGTCTGCTTGTTTCGCTTTACGAGCCTTAGCGCGTGCAATGGCAGCAGCAACGGCTGCCTTCTTCGGATCGTCGGTTGGCTCAGTAGACGTTTCAGCTTCTTCGGTTTCAGTTGAGTCTGCTTGTTTCGCTTTACGAGCCTTAGCGCGTGCAATGGCAGCAGCAACGGTTGCCTTCTTCGGATCGTCGGTTGGCTCAGTAGGCGTTTCAGCTTCTTCGGTTTCAGTTGAGTCTGCTTGTTTCGCTTTACGAGCCTTAGCACGCGCAATGGCAGCTGCAACGGCGGCTTTCTTCGGATCGTCGGTTTTCTCAGCAGATGCTTGAGCTTCTAACGTTTCGGTTGGTTCTTCTTGTTGAGCTTTTTTCGCTTTAGCTCGGGCGATGGCTGCTGCAACTGCCGATTTCTTATCATCAGCGTTGTTGTCTGGCGTTTCGCCTTGCTCTTTTTGTGCTTTACGTTCGCGGGCTAGACGTTTGCGTTCTTCGCGCAGTTTTGCCATTTCTGAGTTATCAGGTTCACTAGAGCCTGCTTTAGCGGCTGCGGCCTGTTTTGCCTTCGCTTTGGCAATGGCTGCAGCGACGGCAGGTTTAACGGCTGGCTCTGCTTTTTCTGTTGTTTCTGTCTTCTGAGCTTTCACTCGTGCGATCGCTGCTGCAATCGCATCATCACCACCAGAAGATTTCATGTCTTTACGGCGCTGATCGGCTGCTTTCTTAAAGCGATTTTCACGTTCTGCTTTTTCGCGTTCCATACGCGCTTTCTTCTCTTCAAAACGCAGCTTCGCTCGCTCCGCAGCTTCCGCTTCTTGTGTTCTGGTGCGAATTTCCGCTTTTGCTTGGCGGTAATACTGTACGAGAGGAATTTCACTTGGACACACAAACGCGCAAGCACCGCACTCGATACAATCCTTTAGGTTTAGTTCTTCGAGTTTGTCATACTCTTCAGCTTTTGCATGCCATTGCAGTTGCTGAGGTAGTAGTGAAGCAGGGCAAGCTTCAGCACATTGGCTACAGCGAATACATTCCATCTCATGTTGGTGTGGAGAGATCTCACGACGAGTCGGGGCAAGGATACAGTTTGCTGTCTTGGTAATCGGCACTTGAGAGTGGGGAAGGGTGAAGCCCATCATTGGTCCACCCATGATTAAACGTTGTAACTTCTTATCGGCTTTATAGCCAAACTCATCCAATAACGCCTGTACTGGTGTACCTAATAATGCCCAAACATTGCGTGGTTGTTTGAATGTTTTACCGGTGAGAGTCACCACGCGTTTTATCATCGGTTCACCATCGATGATTGCGCGTTTGATTGAGTAAAGAGAGCCGACATTTTGAACCAAAATACCAATATCGGCTGGAATTGCGCCGCTTGGTACTTCTTTATTGGTCAAAATTTTGATCAGCTGTTTTTCGCCACCAGAAGGGTATTTAGTCGGGATAACGCGAATAACGATATCTTTGTTTAGAGCCGCAGCTTCTAACGCTTTGATTGCCTCTGGTTTGTTATCTTCAATACCAATAATCGTGAGCTTTGGTGTCAGGATATGTTCGACAATCTCGATACCTTGGATGAGCTCTTCGGCATGCTCTTGCATGAGCTTGTCATCTGATGTGATGTATGGCTCACACTCAGCTGCGTTGACGATAAGAATCTCTGTGCGAGCAAAACCTGATTGGATTTTTTTTGCGGTAGGGAAACCTGCGCCACCCATACCTGAAATGCCTGCGAGACGAATAATATCGATCAGAGCGTCAGGTGTTTCTTGTTTGTAATCCGCGACGGGTTTTCTGTCACACCATGTATCGTTACCATCAGGGGTAATGACCGCACAGAGTTCACTCAGACCTGAAGGGTGAGCAACGGTTCTAGGCTCAATTGCGGTGATCGTACCCGATGTAGGAGCATGCACTGGAACGGTAAAACCAGTTTCGGATTGCGTTAATGGCAGACCTTTTAATACGTGGTCACCTTCGGCAACCAATAAGTTACCAGCCTTACCAATGTGCTGTTTTAGCGGTAATACAATTTCTGATGGGATAGCCGCGTGAACGAGCTCAGTTTTGTTGGACTGCTTTTTGTTTTCTGCCGGATGCACACCACCAGGGAAATCCCAAAGCGAGCCTGTACGAATTTGTTCAATCAAAGACAACATGCGAAACCTTACTTAATTGAATCTTTCACGTTCGCTGCATCGTCGGCAGCATCCGTAATGTTGAGTACTGGAATGGAGTTAAGTTGCCACTTCCAGCTTTCCGTGGTGGTTGCCACAGGAATCATTTCAATACAATCAGTTGGACATGGTGCAACACATAAGTCACACCCCGTACATTCGTCTTTAATTACGGTATGAACCGCTTTGGTTCCGCCTACAATTGCATCCACTGGACACGCTTGAATACACTTAGTACAGCCAATGCACATATCTTCATGGATAAACGCAACGGTTGGAATTTTGTTGTCGAGATCGTGCGCAGATTCTTCTGGCTCAACACCCATTAAGTCGGCGAGCTTTTCGATTGTTGCCTGACCGCCTGGCGGACATTTGTTGATGTGGTCGCCATTTGCAATCGCTTCAGCATAAGGGCGGCAACCAGGGTAGCCACATTGACCGCATTGAGTTTGAGGTAAGATTGCGTCGATTTGATCCACAATTGGGTCTGCCTCGACTTTGAAGCGAATAGAAGCAAAACCAAGTATCGCGCCGAAAATCGCAGCAAGAACCGCTAACGCGATGATCGCAATTAAAATCGTACTCATTGTTTACTTCACCAAACCTGTAAAGCCCATAAAGGCTAGTGACATTAAACCCGCTGTAATCATTGCAATCGATGCACCTTTAAAAGGCACTGGTACGTCGGCGGCAGCTATGCGCTCACGCATGGATGCAAAAAGTATCAACACCAATGAGAAACCAACAGCGGCGCCGAAGCCGTAGATAATCGATTCGATAAAGTTATGGTTCTCATTAATATTAAGAAGCGCGACACCTAATACCGCGCAGTTTGTAGTGATCAGCGGTAAGAAAATACCAAGCAAGCGATAAAGTGTTGGACTTGTTTTGTGCACAACCATTTCGGTGAACTGCACCACAACTGCTATCACCAAAATAAAACTCATGGTTCGAAGGTACTCAATACCCAGTGGACGAAGAATGTAGCTTTCCACTAAATACGCACACACTGACGCGAGCGTTAGCACAAAAGTTGTCGCTAAGCCCATACCTATTGCTGTTTCCAGTTTTTTGGACACACCCATAAAAGGACAGAGGCCCAAAAACTTCACCAGTACAAAGTTGTTCACCAGCACAGTGCCGACCAACAACAAAACATATTCGGTCATAGTTATTACGTTCTTAAAATCCGATCTTGATATTATCGTGTTTTGTGACACCAATAACAACCAGTGAACGATGTGGTTTTACATACACGATGGAAAAATAGTCGTCTATGTGAGGTATTTTGATGAATCAATAAGAAATTGAACAGCTTGCTGAATGGATTTTACAAAGACGCTGGTGCTGTCTTTCCTCAAAGAATCTTTTGCTCAGAAGGCGGGAATTACATTTAGCGAGTAATTTTAAGTCGTCACTTGAGATATTGATGGTGAAAGAAGTTTTTTATTTCAAAACGAAAAAAGCCGTGTCTTGCGACACGGCTTTTCTGGAATTTGGCTCCTCCTGCTGGGCTCGAACCAGCGACCTGCGGATTAACAGTCCGTCGCTCTACCAACTGAGCTAAGGAGGAATTGCTTTGCTTGAAAGCGGGACGAATCTTACCGAGCAGCCAAACTACTGTCAACAGTAAAAAAATACATTTTTAGCAAAAAATATTGAGGGAAGGGCTTTACTTTTCTGTACTACTTGTCAGCAAAGGGGTGAGGTTACTTATCCACTAATTTTGTGGATAACTATGTTGATGAGATCTGAGTAAAGATCTTTTATATGCAACCTGGTTTTTATTCAGTGAATTTTTAATCAGGGTTATACAGAGAATATGCAATTAAAACATAGATTTATTGATATTAAGCAAAATGTATTCAAGGTGGATAAAAATCTAGCTTTTGGGGATAAAGACTGTTTAGGCCAATTTTTGGGGAAAAGTTGTGGAAACTGCAATGTGAAGAATGGGTGTGGCTCTTCAGCTAGGGCGAAGTACTATATCAGAGTAGGTTTTGTATGGCTATAGCATTCTAGACAAACAAGAAAATTTATTAACAATGGTGGGTAAATTTTCGATAGACGTAGATTTCATTGGCTAAGGTGTATATATATACAGCCAAAGCGCAGTAAAGTTGAGGAAGGGTATGAGTAAAGTCTATGAATTGGTCTCCGATTATCAGCCATCGGGTGACCAGCCGGGAGCGATCAAGCAGCTGCTTGAGGGGCTCGATGCTGGACTGGCACATCAAACACTATTGGGGGTAACGGGATCGGGTAAAACGTTCACACTAGCGAATGTTATCGCTCAAGCCCAGCGACCTGCAATATTACTTGCTCCAAACAAAACGCTCGCAGCGCAATTATATGGCGAGATGAAATCATTCTTTCCCAATAATGCGGTGGAGTACTTTGTTTCCTACTACGATTACTACCAGCCTGAAGCTTATGTCCCGACGACGGATACTTTCATTGAAAAAGACGCATCGGTTAACGCTCACATAGAGCAAATGCGCCTTTCCGCAACGAAAGCACTATTGGAACGTAAAGACGCGATTATCGTTGCGTCTGTTTCTGCTATCTATGGTTTGGGTGACCCAGAATCTTACTTGCAAATGATGTTGCATTTACGTCGTGGTGACGTGATTGATCAACGGGACATGCTACGACGTTTGGCAGAGCTACAATATTCGAGAAATGACGTGGCATTTGAGCGAGGACAGTTTCGGGTTCGTGGCGAAGTGATTGATATCTTTCCAGCGGAATCTGACCAAGACGCAGTTCGTGTCGAAATGTTTGATGATGAAATTGACTGCATCAGTGTTTTTGATCCATTGACTGGTGTGGTGAAACAGCGAGATTTACCACGCTACACCATTTACCCTAAGACGCACTACGTGACACCAAGAGATCGTATTCTTGAAGCGATTGAAAATATTAAGGTTGAATTAGAAGTACGCAAAAAACAGCTTCTAGATAACAACAAGCTACTGGAAGAACAGCGTATTAGCCAGCGGACTCAATTCGATATCGAGATGATGAATGAGTTAGGTTTTTGCTCAGGTATCGAAAACTATTCTCGTTATCTCAGCGGACGATCGGAAGGCGAGCCGCCACCGACATTGTTTGATTACTTGCCTCATGACGGTTTGTTGATCATCGATGAATCCCACGTGACGGTGCCGCAGATTGGTGCCATGTATAAAGGTGACCGCTCTCGTAAAGAAACGCTGGTAGAGTTTGGTTTTCGCTTACCTTCTGCGTTAGATAATCGTCCCCTCAAGTTTGAAGAGTTTGAAGCGTTAGCACCGCAGACGATTTTTGTCTCTGCGACGCCAGGAAATTATGAACTAGAAAAATCGGCTGGTGATGTAGCGGATCAAGTTGTTCGTCCAACAGGCTTGCTTGACCCAGAATTGGAAGTTCGCCCAGTGGCGACCCAAGTAGACGACTTGTTGTCTGAAATTCGCCTCCGTTCTGCTAAAGATGAGCGAGTTCTAGTGACAACATTGACTAAACGAATGGCCGAAGATCTCACCGAGTACTTGCACGAACATGATGTTAGGGTACGTTACTTACATTCAGATATTGATACCGTAGAACGTGTGGAGATCATCCGCGATCTTCGTCTTGGCGAGTTTGACGTGCTGGTGGGAATTAACTTGCTACGAGAAGGCTTGGACATGCCTGAAGTTTCGCTGGTTGCAATATTGGATGCAGATAAAGAGGGCTTCTTGCGCTCCGAGCGTTCACTGATTCAGACCATTGGTCGTGCTGCGCGAAATCTTGAAGGTAAGGCGATTTTGTATGCTGACCGAATCACCAACTCCATGAAAAAGGCGATGGATGAAACCAACCGCCGCCGCGAGAAGCAGAAAGCGTACAACGAAGAAATGGGCATTTCGCCGCAAGCGCTCAAACGAAATATCAAAGATATTATGGAATTGGGCGATATTACCAAGTCTAAACGTCAGCGTAATACTAAACAGGTACCGTTGTCGAAAGTGGCGGAGCCTTCGCAAACATACGAGGTCATGTCTCCTCAACAGTTGGAAAAAGAAATCAGTCGACTTGAGGCGGCAATGTATCAGCACGCGCAAGATTTAGAGTTTGAATTGGCGGCGCAAAAGCGTGACGAGATTGAAAAACTAAGAGCGCAGTTCATCGCAAATAGTTAAAAATAAGCTTAATGATCTAGCTTAGCCAAGTGTTTTAGATTGCTTGCAAAAAAAAAGAAGCCAATAGGCAGTCGGGTCTATTGGCTTGTTTTGTGAACATCTCGTTCACTAACAACGTCAGTTGGCTAGGTGACCCGAGGGGTCACTAATACTATCAGCATGGTTTATGCCATTTTTTAAATAATTGATATTATTTTTGAATCCTTTCTCTTACCCATAATTTAGCTAATGTTATTTGCAAAATGCAAAGCGTAATGCGATTATTGTTTAAAACACAACAAAATATTAGCTAGGTTATGCAACAAAAATCTGAAGGTCCTAAATCTCGTTACCTTTTAATGGTTGAGGATACCGCATCTGTTGCGGCACTGTACCGCTCATACCTGACACCGCTTGGTATAGATATCAATATTGTCGGTACAGGTAGGGATGCCATTGAAAGTCTCAACCATAGAATTCCAGATCTTATTCTGCTCGATCTTCGTCTGCCAGATATGACGGGGATGGACGTTTTACACGCTGTAAAAAAGAGTCATCCAGACGTACCTATTATTTTTATGACCGCTCACGGTTCTATCGATACCGCGGTAGAAGCAATGCGTCATGGCTCTCAAGACTTTTTGATCAAACCGTGTGAAGCAGACCGTTTACGTGTCACGGTTAACAATGCGATTCGTAAAGCGACTAAGTTAAAAAACGAGGCTGATAACCCGGGCAATCAAAGTTATCAAGGCTTTATTGGCAGCAGCCAAACTATGCAACAGGTTTACCGCACGATTGATTCAGCAGCGAGCAGTAAAGCGAGTATCTTCATCACTGGTGAAAGTGGTACGGGTAAAGAGGTATGTGCCGAGGCAATCCATGCGGCAAGCAAGCGTGGTGACAAGCCTTTTATTGCGATTAACTGTGCTGCAATTCCAAAAGATTTGATTGAGAGTGAACTGTTTGGTCACGTGAAAGGTGCTTTTACCGGTGCAGCAAATGATCGTCAGGGTGCAGCGGAATTAGCGGATGGTGGCACACTTTTCCTTGATGAATTGTGTGAGATGGATTTAGATTTGCAAACCAAATTGCTACGATTTATTCAAACCGGCACGTTCCAAAAAGTGGGCTCATCAAAAATGAAGAGCGTGGATGTTCGCTTTGTTTGTGCAACTAACCGTGACCCATGGAAAGAGGTACAAGAAGGTCGATTCCGTGAAGATTTGTACTATCGTTTGTATGTCATTCCTTTGCATTTGCCGCCTTTACGTGAACGAGGTGAAGATGTCATTGAAATTGCATACTCACTGTTAGGCTATATGTCGCACGAAGAAGGAAAAAGCTTCGTGCGTTTTGCACCTGATGTAATCGACCGATTTAATAGCTATGAGTGGCCAGGCAACGTTCGTCAGTTACAAAACGTGCTGCGCAATATCGTTGTTCTAAACAACGGTAAAGAAATCACGTTGGATATGTTACCGCCACCGCTGAATCAACCGCTTGACCGTCCGTCTTCTGTGGCGAAATTCATTGAGCCGAAGGTGATGACTGCGTCTGAGATTATGCCGTTGTGGATGACAGAAAAAATGGCGATAGAGCAAGCGATTGAAGCGTGTGATGGCAATATCCCCCGAGCGGCGGGATACCTTGATGTCAGTCCGTCGACGATTTACCGCAAGTTACAGGCTTGGAATGGCAAGGAAGAGCGGCAAAAAGTATGAGTGTGAATGTATTAAATCAGCAAAAAATCGATGAACTGTCGATGGAGATTGGCAGTGATAATGTTCCTGTTTTACTCGATATTTTCTTAGGGGAGATGGATACCTACATCGAGAATTTATCTCAGTTTCAAGGGACAGAGCGATTGCGTTACCTAAAAGAAATCAGTCACGCGTTGAAAAGCAGTGCAGCGAGCTTTGGAGCAGACCGTCTTTGTCAATTGGCGATGTCGATAGATAAAAAAGCCAAAGCAGGTGAGTTAGCTGAAGAGTCAGGCGAGTTAAAAACGATGTTCGATCTTTTGCACGAAACACGTGACGCTTATCGTGATTGGCAGCAGTAATGCGCTGTTCTAATGAGGCTCTTACACAAAACCCTTCACTTGAGTGAAGGGTTTTTTCATTGCTGACAGCGAGTAAACTTGAAGCTATCCCCTAGCTTTAGAGGGCTTTTTTAAATTGAAAGCCTTAGCTGGCTTTCAATAGCGAGCTTGAGTTTATCTCGGTCGTGACGCCAATCTCGGTTCGACGAAGCTAACGATTCCGTCACTACATTCCACTGGCTCAATACTTCTTGCTCGGTTTCCTCTGCTAGAACCACGTCTATCTTCCTACCTTGGCAGGCACGCTCACACCATTCTAATTTTTGTGCCATGGTCATTCGTCCGGCTGGGCCGTACTCCGGGCTCAAGTTGGCAACGAAAATGACTTTTGCTTTCTCATTGGCGGCAATGGCTTTGCCGAGCTCAGGCAACAGCAAAGGAGGCATGATGCTGGTTAAAAAGCTGCCAGGACCAAGAATAATAGCGTCTGCCTCTGCCAGTGCAGTTACTGCTTCTTTAGTTGCAGGGACTTCTGGTGATAGATCGAGACGGCGTAAATCGGTGTTCATCTCGTCTACATTCGTTTCTCCCGTGACCCACTTCCCATCCACGGATAACGCGGAAAGATCGGAAGGGTGTTCAGACATAGGAAGAATGTTAACGTCGACTTTTAACATGTTTCGAATCAGATTGATGGCATCTAACGGTCTGACCGATAAGTTATCGAGCGCCGTAAGCATCAAGTTACCGAGGTTATGACCATCAAGCTCGCCAGTACCTTTGAAGCGATATTCAAACATCATTGAACTGATCGACGGCTCTGTGATCAGCTGATTAATGCAGTTCCGTGTGTCGCCCCAGGCGATTCCACCTTGGCAGTGACGAATTCTTCCTGTTGAGCCACCATTGTCTGTTGTGGCGACAATGCCAGTTGCATTGCCGCCAAAATCCCGTAGTGCGGCCAACATTCGACCTAAGCCATGACCACCGCCAACAGCGACCACTTTTTTATCCGTGTAGATATTCATTACGTTCTTCTAATAATCTTGTAAAAAACGGCTACAATTTATCTCAAGGAGTGCTTGAAAGGTACTCACTTAGCGGTAAATTGTGTCTCTAGAGAGTTTTTTATCACTCAAGTCTGGATTCCAGTACAAATATTAAGTATTTTACACCGCAAAGCTATCAGAGGTTTCATATCTCTGGTTGCCATAACTCCGAGCTCACTATTGCTAAGTCCGAGGATAAGCGTTTTGAGCCAGTGGCGTACTGTCACAAGGGCATGATTGGAAATGGCCATGCCTCCCGTGTTTGGAAAGGTGTTCCGTGGCGCAACAATTCGAAGACAAATTTCATCGTAAGTTCTATTACTTGCGTCTGTCTGTGACCGACGTATGTAATTTCAAATGTACCTATTGCCTTCCTGATGGCTATAAGCCTTCGGGCAATAAAAACTCGTCTTTTTTATCTCTTCCTGAAATCAAACGGGTCGTAAAAGCGTTTGCTGATTGTGGCACGTCAAAAGTGCGCATTACTGGCGGTGAACCAAGTTTACGCAAAGATTTTACCGACATTATCCACTCAGTGGCGACGACGCCTGGTATCCAAAAAGTTGCAACGACGACCAATGGTTACCGCATGGCGAAGCAAGTCGCAGACTGGCGTGAAGCGGGCTTAACTCACATCAACGTCAGCGTGGACAGCCTTGATCCGCGCATGTTCCATCAAATCACGGGTGAAAATAAGTTCACTGAGGTGATGAATGGTATCGAGCGCGCGTTTGAAGTTGGTTATGAGCAAGTCAAAGTTAATGTGGTTTTGATGAAAGATCTTAACCATCAAGAACTGCCAGCGTTTCTCAACTGGATAAAAGATCGTCCAATCCAACTGCGCTTCATCGAATTGATGCAAACGGGTGAGATGGATGATTTATTCAATAAGCATCATGTGTCTGGCGTAGCAATTCGTAATCAGTTGATTGCGAACGGTTGGCTGCTTAAAGTGCGCTCTCATAATGACGGCCCCGCGCAAGTGTTTGTTCATCCAGATTACAAGGGTGAAATTGGCCTGATCATGCCGTATGAAAAAGACTTTTGTGAGAGCTGCAACCGACTACGCGTCTCTGCGATGGGTAAGCTGCATCTGTGTTTGTTTGGAGACCACGGTGTAGAACTACGTGATCTATTGGAACGTGATGAGCAAGAAAGCGAGCTTATTAAACGCATCCAAGCGCAGTTACAAACTAAGTCGGTGAGCCACTTCTTGCACGATGGTAATACGGGTATGACGCCACATCTGGCGTCTATCGGCGGCTAAATCAACTCAAATTTTGTAGGGAAAGCTTATTTATAGGCTAGCTTTCCCTCGCTTTTCTAGAATCGATACCAAACGTATCAAAGTTAAAAGAGAATAGGTGAACACATGGGTCACGCTGAAAGCAAATTTCAACCTGCAAATATTGCCGTTCTAACGGTATCTGACACTCGTACCGAAGAAAACGATACCTCTGGTCGCTACCTTGTTGAACACGCTCAAGAAGCGGGTCACAATGTTGTCGATAAGCAAATTGTTATTGATGATATGTACAAAATTCGCGCAATTGTTTCTCAGTGGATTGCGGACGACAATGTTCAAGCGATCATGATTACTGGTGGTACAGGGTTCACGTCACGTGACAGCACGCCAGAAGCGCTGAAGCCTCTGTTTGATAAAGAAGTAGAAGGTTTTGGTGAGTTATTCCGCATGGTGTCTTACGAAGAAATTGGTACGTCAACGATCCAATCGCGTGCAATTGCAGGTTTTGCTAACCATACAGTTATCTTCGCAATGCCTGGTTCAACAGGCGCGTGCCGCACTGGCTGGACGAAGATCATCAAGCAGCAGTTAGATGCAAGCCATCGCCCTTGTAACTTCATGCCGCACCTATCTGTATAACCTTTCCTAAAAGCGAAGGAAAAACAATGACTCAATTTACCCATATCAATGCGTCTGGCGAAGCTAACATGGTCGACGTGTCTGCAAAAGCTGAAACGGTTCGTGAAGCACGTGCAGAAGCATTTGTTCACATGGCCCCAGAAACCTTGCAACTGATTGTTTCCGGGCAGCATCATAAAGGTGATGTGTTCGCGACGGCTCGAATTGCTGGTATCCAAGCTGCAAAGAAAACGTGGGATTTGATTCCACTTTGTCATCCTCTGTTGCTTTCTAAAGTCGAAGTTCAGTTGGAGGCTATTGAGTCAGAAAACAAAGTTCGTATTGAATCTGTTTGTAAGCTTGCAGGTAAAACGGGCGTAGAAATGGAAGCGCTCACGGCGGCTTCTGTTGCTGCACTGACGATTTACGATATGTGTAAAGCGGTGCAAAAAGACATGGTTATCGGTCAAGTTCGTCTCCTAGAAAAGACGGGTGGAAAATCTGGACACTTCAAGGCGGAATCATGATTAAAGTACTTTTTTTTGCTCAGACTCGTGAGCTGATTGGTATCGACAGTGTCGAATTAGATGATCAATTTGAAACGGTTGAAGCGATTCGCGCACATCTCGTGGAAGAGGGCGCTGATAAAAATGGTAAGTGGGATTTAGCTTTAGAGCCAGGAAAGCTACTTGCTGCTGTTAATCAATCTATTGTCCCACTTGATACCGAAGTAAAAGCGGGGGATGAAGTTGCATTTTTCCCACCGGTAACCGGAGGTTAAGATGGACCCACGCGTCTCTGTACAAGTTGAAGACTTTTCCGTTGATCACGAATATCAACGTTTATCCGAAGGTACGGCTGCTGGTGCTGTCGTAACATTCATTGGTAAAGTTCGAGATATGAACCTTGGCGATAATGTTGTTGGTTTGCACTTGGAACACTACCCAGGCATGACTGAGAAGAGCTTGAGCGACATTTGCGATCAAGCTGAATCACGTTGGCCATTATTGGGCGTACGCGTGATTCATCGCGTTGGTGACATGGATAGCGGTGATCAAATCGTCTTTGTTGGTGTTTCAAGTGCACACCGTGGAGCAGCATTTGATGCTTGCGAGTTCATTATGGACTACTTGAAAACCAAAGCACCATTTTGGAAGAAAGAACGCACGACGAATGAAGATCGTTGGATTGAGTCGCGCGATACTGATCACCAAGCTGCGCAGCGTTGGGAAAAATAGAACCCACTCCTCATTCTAGTGAAAAAAGCTAAGTGTCAATGGCACTTAGCTTTTTTTGTACTTATCTTCATAATTCTGCTCATTTGACTTCAACACAACCCGTACTCGCTCTGGTGATATTCTTCACAATAAAAGTTTTTAACCCAATATATAAACAATTATTTGTTAGACTTCATTTGTCATAAATGTTAAATAATATGTAAATATCTAGCATAAGATGCTATCAAATGGTTTAAATGTAGATTAATCGAAAGTTTTGTCTGTGGAATGTCGCTTCTGGTCTCCATTTGGCTGGTGAATACTTTTTGATTAGAGTTTACTGCTAGATATGTGTGGTTTAGTCAGGATTATTGGTTTTTTTGCTACATTTTTATGGCAAATTACTTCAATGATTGCTAATGTGTGCCGCAGTCTTTGTAAGGTTTTAGGCTTTTGTGCTCAGAAAACGCACTAAAAAAATCTAAAACTCTGACCGTTCCAGGCCCTTACAAAGAAGTCATGGATGCTAACGAAAAAATTTGGAGTTTTACGCATGTATAAGAATAAAATCACGCGCGCTTTATTTATTGGTGCTGGTCTTTCTCTCGCTTTAGCTGGTTGTGGCGAAAAGCCTGCAGAGAAACAAGCTGCTGAGCCTGCTCCGGCTCCAGCCCCTGAAGCTAAATCTGATTCTAAAGAGCCAAAACTTGCTGCTGTTCAAGAATTGGTGCGTGGTAACGGTACAGAAGTTGCGACAATAGACCCTCATAAATCTCAAGGTGTTCCAGAATCCCACGTGATTCGCGATCTTCTTGAAGGCCTAGTAAACCAAGATGCGGACGGTAACACTATCCCTGGTGTTGCAGAATCTTGGGAAACTGAAGACAACAAAACATACACTTTCCACCTACGTGAAGACGCAAAATGGTCTAACGGTGATCCTGTTACTGCAGGTGATTTTGTATACAGCTTCCAACGCGCAGTCGACCCAGCAACCGCTTCTCCATACGCTTGGTACATGGAATACACCAAGATGAAGAACGCAAAAGACATTGTTGCGGGTAAAAAAGACAAGAGTGAGTTGGGTGTTAAAGCGGTTGACGACCACACGTTAGTGGTTGAGCTAGACACTGCTGTACCATACTTTGTGATGATGATGGGCCACACAACAGTGAAGCCTGTTCACCAAGCAACCGTTGAAAAGTTCGGCGATCAATGGACGAAGCCTGAGAACTTTGTAGGTAACGGTGCTTATGTTGTTGACAACTGGGTTGTAAACGAGCGTTTAGTTCTAAAACGTAACGAACAATACTGGGACAACGAAAACACGACGCTTGATCAAGTTACTTTCCTACCAATCGAAAACCAAGTAGCGGAAATGAACCGCTTCCTAGCAGGTGAAATCGACTTCACGAATGAACTGCCTACAGAGCACTTCAAGCGTTTGAAGCAAGAGCATCCAGAAGACGTGTCTGTATCGGGTAACTTGTGTACTTACTACTACATCTTCAACACGAAGAAAAAGCCGTTTGATGATGTTCGCGTACGTAAAGCGATTTCTTATGCGATTGACCGTAATATCGTGACTGATGCGATCCTAGCACAGGGTCAAAAGCCAGCTTATTTCCTAACGCCTGAAATCACGGCGGGTTTCAACCCAGAAATCCCTGCATACGGCAAAATGACGCAAGAAGAGCGTAACGCTGAAGCGGCGCGTCTATTGGAAGAAGCGGGTTACGGCGCAGACAACCCTCTTGAATTTAACCTTCTATACAACACGTCAGAGAACCACAAGAAACTTGCGGTTGCACTGGGTTCAATGTGGAAGAAGACGCTTGGTCTAGACGTTACGCTAGAAAACCAAGAGTGGAAAACTTACCTATCTACCAAAGATTCTGGCAACTTTGAGGTTGCTCGTGCAGGTTGGTGTGGCGACTACAACGAAGCTTCATCTTTCCTAACGCTGATGATGAGTAATAACACTACTGGTGGTATTCACTACGACAGCAAAGAGTACGATGCAATCATGAACAAAGCATTTGCTTCAACTTCTGACGAAGAGCGTCAAGCGCTTTACCTAGAAGCAGAGAAGTTGATGGCAAAAGATATGCCAATCGCACCTATCTACCAGTACGTGAAATCACGTCTACTATCACCGAAAGTTGGTGGCTTCCCAGTCAATAACGCGGAAGACAAGATTTACTCTAAAGATCTCTACATCACAGAGTAATTCGTAACTCGATAGAACTATAAAAATGAGGCTCTACATGTGAGAAATTGCATGTAGCGCCTATCTTTAGTCCAAAAGAATTGGACGACTTCTTTAATTTAACTGTCACAGACTGAAAGAGTGAGTTTATGCTTAAATTCATCGCAAAAAGGATATTTGAGGCGATCCCAACAATGTTGGTTTTGATCACCGTATCTTTCTTTCTTATGCGCTTTGCACCGGGAAACCCTTTCTCGACAGAGCGTCCATTGCCACCCGAAGTAATGGCAAATATCGAAGCTAAATATGGCTTGGATAAACCTGTATTTGAACAATACACCACGTATTTGACCAATGTTATCCAAGGGGATTTCGGGCCGTCATTTAAATACCTTGATTACTCTGTTAACGAGCTGATCGCAGTTGCCTTACCTGTTTCGGCTAAAGTGGGCTTCATCGCCTTTATCTTTACCCTGATTATGGGGGTTACCGTCGGTACCATTGCTGCGCTCAAGCAGAATACTTGGATTGATTACACCATCATGTCGACAGCGATGCTCGGCGTGGTAATGCCTTCTTTTGTATTGGCACCTGCGCTTATCTATCTATTCTCGCTTCACTGGAATATCTTCCCTGCGGGCGGTTGGCAAGATGGTAGCTGGCAGTATTTAGTGCTTCCTGTCATTGGTATGTCACTACTGTATGTTGCAACCTTCGCTCGTATTACGCGTGGTTCGATGATCGAGACACTGAACAGTAACTTTATTCGTACGGCTCGTGCTAAAGGTCTAAGCTACCGTTACATTATCATCAAGCACGCTCTTAAGCCGGCACTTCTCCCTGTTGTTTCTTACATGGGTCCTGCTTTCGTAGGTATCATCACCGGTTCTGTTGTTATCGAAACCATTTTTGGTCTACCAGGTATTGGTAAGCTATTCGTTAACGCTGCGTTTAACCGTGACTACTCGCTAGTAATGGGTGTAACCATCCTGATTGGTTTCCTATTCATTTTATTCAACGCGATTGTAGATATTCTACTTGCAATGATTGACCCGAAAATTCGCTACTAACAGGGGCGTTTGGTTATGTTAACGAAAAAAGAAAACCTAGAAGCGATTGAGAAGTTCTCCGAAAACTTGGAGATTGAAGGTCGCAGTCTTTGGCAAGATGCTCGTATCCGTTTTATGCGCAACAAAGCGGCAATGGTGAGCTTATTCCTTCTTGTTCTAATGACGTTGGCGGTGATTATTCTGCCAATGATCGCACCGCACACCTTTGATGATACTGACTGGTACGCGATGCACGTTGCACCGAATGCTGACCATTGGTTTGGTACTGACAGCCTAGGCCGTGATTTATACGTGCGTACGCTAATTGGGGGGCGTATTTCGTTGATGGTGGGTGTTATGGGCGCATTTGTAGCGGTACTGATTGGTACGCTCTACGGCGCAGCATCTGGTTTCATCGGCGGTAAAGTTGACCGCGTAATGATGCGTATTCTAGAAATTTTATACGCGGTACCGTTTATGTTCCTGGTAATCGTACTGGTAACATTCTTCGGTCGTAACATCATGCTGATCTTCGTTGCGATTGGTGCTATCGCATGGCTAGATATGGCGCGTATCGTACGTGGTCAGACACTCAGCTTACGTAGCAAAGAGTTCATCGAAGCTGCACATGTGTGTGGTGTTAGCAACTGGAAAATTATCACTCGTCATATCGTGCCGAACGTACTGGGTATCGTAGCGGTTTACTCTACGCTACTTATCCCGAGCATGATCCTGACGGAGTCATTCCTATCATTCCTTGGTCTTGGTGTTCAGGAACCGATGACAAGTTGGGGAGCCCTTCTACAAGAAGGTGCACAGACAATGGAAGTGGCAATCTGGCAGCTGGCATTCCCAGCCGTGTTCATGGTTGTGACGCTATTCTGCTTCAACTACGTTGGTGACGGCCTGCGCGATGCGCTGGATCCAAAAGACAGATAATTAAAAGATAAGATTAAGGAAGCAATGATGAGCTTATTAGATGTCAAAGATCTGCGCGTCGAATTCACCACGCAAGATGGTATCGTAACCGCAGTAAACGATTTGAACTTCTCTCTCAACCAAGGCGAAACCTTAGGGATCGTTGGAGAGTCGGGATCAGGTAAATCTCAAACCGTATTCGCAATCATGGGCCTGTTGGCTAAAAACGGTATTATTTCTGGTAGCGCAAAGTTTGAAGGCAAAGAAATCTTAAACTTACCAGAAAAAGAACTGAACAAAGTTCGCGCTGAACAGATCGCGATGATCTTCCAAGACCCAATGACGTCACTGAACCCTTACATGAAAGTCAGTGACCAGTTGATGGAAGTGCTAATGTTGCACAAAGGCATGGGCAAAGCAGAAGCGTTTGAAGAATCAGTACGCATGTTGGAAGCGGTGAAAATCCCTGAAGCGCGTAAGCGTATCACGATGTACCCGCATGAGTTTTCAGGCGGTATGCGTCAGCGTGTAATGATCGCGATGGCGTTGTTATGTCGTCCTAAACTGCTTATTGCCGATGAGCCAACAACAGCACTTGATGTGACGGTTCAAGCACAGATAATGGACCTGCTTAATGAGCTTAAAGATGAGTTCAACACGGCGATCATCATGATCACGCACGACCTTGGTGTTGTTGCAGGTTCGTGTGATAAGGTGCTGGTGATGTATGCAGGTCGTACGATGGAGTACGGCAACGTAAACGAGATCTTCTATAATCCAAGCCACCCTTATGCAGAGGGTCTACTGAAGGCGATTCCTCGCCTTGATACGGAAGGTGAAATTCTGCCAACCATTCCTGGTAATCCACCAAACTTGCTTCGTCTACCACCGGGCTGCCCTTATCAAGAGCGTTGTCACCGAGTGATGGATCGTTGTAAGCGTGAAGCGCCAATTCTGACTCCATTTGGTGATGGCCGTCAGCGCGCATGTTTTTCTGAATGGGAGGCTTGGAACAAATGAACGCAGTAGATAAAAAGCTAATTCTGGACATTTCAGAGCTGAAAGTTCACTTCAGCATTGCGTCAAAATCGGCATGGCCTTGGTCAAAGCCTTCAAGCCTAAAAGCGGTTGATGGGGTGAACGTTCGACTATACGAAGGGGAAACGCTTGGTGTAGTAGGTGAGTCAGGTTGTGGTAAATCGACGTTTGCGCGCGCCATCATCGGTCTTGTTGAAGCGACGGATGGAGAAGTAGTTTGGTTGGGTCAAGATCTAACTAAGATGAAAGACGTCCAACGTCGTGAAACGCGTAAAGAAATCCAAATGATTTTCCAAGATCCTTTGGCATCTCTTAACCCACGTATGACGGTTGGCGACATTATTGCTGAGCCTCTTGAAACGTTCTACCCAGAACTGTCTAAGCAGGAAGTGAAAGACCGCGTTAAAGAGATGATGGCGAAAGTGGGTCTACTACCAAATGTGATCAACCGTTATCCGCATGAATTCTCGGGTGGTCAATGCCAGCGTATCGGTATTGCGCGTGCGCTTATCCTTAAGCCTAAGATGATCATCTGTGATGAACCCGTATCGGCGCTTGATGTATCTATTCAAGCTCAGGTTGTTAACCTGCTTAAAGAGATTCAAAAAGAACTAGGCCTTTCTCTGGTATTCATTGCGCATGATTTATCAGTGGTTAAACACATCTCAGATCGTGTTTTGGTCATGTACTTGGGTAATGCTGTCGAGCTCGGTGAGGCGGAGGCGCTGTTTGCTGATCCTAAGCACCCATATACACGCGCATTGATGTCAGCGGTTCCGATTCCGGACCCGAACATTGAGCGCAGTAAGAAAATCCAAATGCTGGAAGGCGACCTTCCTTCGCCGATCAGTCCACCATCGGGTTGTGTGTTCCGCACTCGTTGCCCACAAGCAACCGAAGAGTGTGCGAAGACGAAGCCAACGATTCAAGGTAACGACGTTCACGCGGTATCTTGTTTACACGTTAGTGTATAAATTCAGCCTGTGACGGGCTTAAGCGCGACACCTTTATCGGGTCGCGCTTTTTTTATGCATCTGATTTATACATTCGAATTTCTTGAACATGATGTCCTAAGTTCAGTGATTTTCTGTTTGATAGGAAACGCTAATATAGACATAAACAGAATGAGAGGAGCGCAATCATGGGTAAGTTGGTCGAAGGTGTTTGGCATGACGTCTGGTATGACACAAAATCAAATGGTGGCAAATTTGTGCGTGAAGATGCCGGATTCCGTAACTGGGTTAAAAACGAACCTGATGCGGAGTTTAAACCAGAGTCTGGTCGATACCATTTGTATGTCTCTCTTGCTTGTCCTTGGGCACACCGAACGCTCATCTTCCGCAAGCTGAAAGGCTTAGAACCCCATATTGATGTCACGGTTGTTTGCCCGGATATGTTAAGCCAAGGCTGGCAAATGGGGCTTCCTGAGCCACTATTTGGTCACACTCGTATGCACCAAATCTACACGCAGGCCAAACCAGATTACACAGGCCGTGTAACTGTGCCTGTGCTTTGGGATAAAAAGACCAATACGATCGTGTCGAATGAGTCGTCAGAAATTATTCGTATGTTTAACACGGCGTTCAATGAGTTAACAGGAAACCACGATGACTATTATCCAGAACAGCTAAAGCATGTTATTGACGAGTGGAACGATTTTGTTTATCCAAACGTCAACAATGGAGTGTATCGCTGTGGTTTTGCGACCACGCAAGAGGCATATGAAGAAGCATTCGATTCTTTATTTGCTGCGCTAGATAAAATCGATTCGCACCTAGCGACGCATCGTTATTTAGCGGGGAATACTATTACCGAGGCTGATTGGCGTTTGTTTACGACTCTGATCCGTTTCGATGCCGTGTATGTGGGCCACTTCAAATGTAACAAGCAGCGCATCGCAGACTACGAAAATATTCAAGGATACTTAAAAGAGCTGTATCAAGTCGAAGGCGTCGAAGAAACCACGGATTTCTACCATATTAAACGTCACTACTATTTCAGCCACACTGGGATTAACCCGACTCAAGTCGTACCCAAAGGGCCTGATTTAGACTTAAACTCTCCTCATGGAAGAGAAATAATTAGCTAGTTTGCTACCTCCATCAGAAGTGAAAAAGTACTTAACAGTTAGCAATATCGTTAAGTACTTTGATGCCAACTAAATACTAGGAGCAGGAGAGTGACTTTTAAGTGTGCGTACGTCTTACTTAGCGCGTACGACGTCCATCACTAGTTTTCCGTCGACTTTTACAGGGCCATCTTCTTTGGCTCCTAGTGTATATTCAAATACGCCAGTCTTCATTCCACCTTTTTCTCCGTGGACCATTAGCATCAGCATGTCGCCAGACTCAACCGGTTCCATCAAAATTGCATTCACGTTCTCATTCTGTCCCATCTTTAGTGGGGCATAGCCGATAACAGGGCCAGGCTTCATTGATTCGTCTGTTCGGTGGACGACCATCCATCCGTTGTCGTCAGCATGAGCCATTTTTGCGGTTACCGTTCCTCCGGACATATCTTGATCAACGCCTTTAATGCTTGGGGCTGAAAAGCTGAATGAAGAAAAACTGAACAGAATTGCAGCTAAACCAAGCTTTAGCAGTGAGTTGTTGATGGAGTTGTTCATATGTATTCCTTACTTATGTGTGAGTTTGCGTAATTGCAGTCCATCTTCGTTACGTAGTTCGAGTAAGAAAGTTCAGTTGAAATGTAAATAATGCTGATAAATTGAACAGGGAGGATCGCTTCGTTCTATTACGTTTTGGTGGTAGGTAAAAGAATAATGAAATTATAAGACGCAATGGTAAGCCAGGTGCCGGGGCCATTTTCTGATTATCCTCTCATCGTCACAGCTTCTTACCCATATTCAAATAAACTAATGATATAACAACCGCTTTTTAACGGGGGGGATGCATGGATATCAATGAGTTTGTCAGTGGCGAGCATCTAATTTGGAATCTGCTTATTGCTCTATTACTAGGGGCAATTGTTGGCACCCAACGTGGCTGGGTGATGCGCAATAGCGTAGAAGGCAGTCGTGTAGCAGGCATTCGTACTTTTTCTTTAGTCGGTTTACTCGGTGGTTTAGTTGGCATTCTCGCCAGCATCTATACACCTTTACTCATTGGTTTTGCGCTTATCGCTTTAGTCATCCTCACTTGCATCGCTTTTGTTATACAGCAGAAAAAGAGCGGAGATGTGAGCATCACTGGCGTGGTTAGTATCATGGTGGTGTTTGTTCTGGGTAACCTTGCCGTGTCGGGTGAGGCTGTTTTAGCTGCAGCAGCGGCCGTCATAACCGCTGTGGTGCTCGATAACAAAAGAGAGCTACATCAAGCACTACAAAAACTGCAAGAGTATGAGTTAGACGCAGCACTGCGTTTATTACTTATCTCGATAGTCATGTTACCCCTGTTACCAAATCAATCTTACGGCCCTTGGAATGCACTTAACCCGTATGAGATTTGGTGGATGGTTGTGTTGATCGCTAGTATCTCTTTTGTCGGTTATTTTGCGATAAAGATCGGCGGGGCGAAGCGAGGTATTTTGTTTACGTCTGTATTTGCGGGGCTTAGCTCTTCGACAGCATTAACATTGCAGTTTTCCCATCTTTCTCGTGAGCAAGCGAGCATCAGCCCGTTACTCGCTAGTGGTATTCTTTTGAGCTGCGGAACCATGTTCCCTCGTTTACTTATCGTACTGTCTGTTATCAATCCACAATTAGTGAAACTGCTTTGGCCAATTGTGATGGCGATGATGGTTGCGCTGTACATTCCGGCATGGTGGATTTGGCGCAGAAGTGAAGTTGAGCAGATTGAGCAATCAAATAAGCAAACGAACCCTCTTGCTTTGCAGTCGGCACTGTTCTTTGGCCTCGTGTTGGCGGTGATTATGCTGCTTGCTCATGCTTTGTCTGACTGGTTCGGCAACGCGGGTGTGTTGATCCTTTCTGCTTTATCAGGGATTACTGACGTTGATGCGATCTCGTTAACCCTCGGGCGTCAAAGTACGCAAACATTGAGCGTGACCACTGCTGCGTTAGGCATTTTGATTGCCGCTTCGGTTAATACCATTGTGAAAATGGGGATGGTCATCGCGATAGGGGATAAGAAGCTTTGGCGCCGAATCGCACCAGTGATGACAGGTTGTGTTGTGGTTGGGGCTGGGGTATTTATGGCGCTGTATTCGTAAGAGCGTATTAGTGCTTTTGCTAATAGCCTCTTTGCTGTGTGGCCAACAATAGAAAAAGCCCTCGACGAATCGAGGGCTTTGGATAGTTGTCCAACTAGATGTCAGAAGCGATTATTTAGCTTCTTGGTCTGCTTGGATTGCTGTTAGAGCGATTGTGTACACGATATCGTCTACTAGCGCGCCACGAGACAAGTCGTTTACAGGCTTGCGCATACCTTGCAGCATTGGACCGATAGAAACTAGGTCAGCTGAACGTTGTACCGCTTTGTAAGTCGTGTTACCCGTGTTTAGGTCTGGGAATACGAATACTGTCGCTTTACCTGCTACTGGAGAGTTAGGCGCTTTAGATGCTGCCACGTTTTCCATGATAGCTGCGTCGTACTGTAGAGGACCGTCGATCACTAGATCAGGACGCTTCTCTTTCGCGATGCGAGTTGCCTCACGTACTTTATCAACGTCTGCACCCTTACCAGATTCACCAGTAGAGTAAGAGATCATAGCAACGCGAGGGTCGATACCGAATGCTGCTGCAGAGTCAGCAGATTGGATAGCGATTTCAGCAAGCTGTTCAGCGGTTGGATCTGGGTTGATCGCACAGTCACCGTAAACCAGTACTTGATCAGGCAGAAGCATGAAGAATACTGAAGATACGATAGACGCATTTGGTGCAGTCTTGATGATTTGGAACGGAGGAACGATAGTGTTCGCCGTAGTATGAACAGCACCAGAAACTAGGCCGTCAACTTCGTCGTTCTCAAGCATCATTGTGCCTAGGAATACTGAATCTTGTAGCTTCTCACGAGCCACAACTTCAGTCATGCCTTTCGCACCGCGCAGCTCAACTAGACGAGCAACGTAGTTTTCACGAACAGCATCGGCATCGATGATGGTTACGCCAGTACCTAGCTCAACGCCTTGTTGAGCTGCTACGCGACGGATTTCATCTGGGTTACCTAGAAGCACACAGTCTGCAATGCCGCGTTCAGCACAGATTGCTGCCGCTTTAACAGTACGTGGTTCGTCACCTTCTGGAAGAACGATACGCTTGCCTGCTTTACGAGCAAGTTCAGTTAGCTGGTAACGGAACGCTGGTGGGCTTAGACGGCGAGACTTCTGAGTGCCTTCAGTCATTGACTCGATCCAGTTACCGTCGATGTGACCAGCAACGTGCTCGTTGATGAACTCGATACGCTCTTTATCGTCTGCAGGTACTTCGATGCTGAAGCTCTGTAGGTTTAGAGATGTCTGCCAAGTGTTACCTTGTGCTTTGAAGATAGGTAGACCAGTGTCGAACGCTGGTTTACATAGACCTTCGATTTCGCGAGGGATGTCGTAACCGCCAGTTAGCAGTACAGCACCAATATCCACACCGTTCATTGCAGCAAGAGAAGCAGCAACGATAACATCAGGACGGTCTGCAGAAGTAACAAGTAGAGAGCCAGGTTTGAAATGCTCAATCATGTTTGGCAGAGAACGTGCACAGAAAGTGATGCTCTTGATGCGACGAGTGTTGATGTCACCTTCGTTGATGATATCTGCTTTCAGGTGCTTAGCCATGTCGATTGCACGAGTCGCAATCAGATCAATGCTCCATGGCACACAACCTAGTACACGAATTGGAGAAGTGTTGAAAATTTCCATCACTTTCAATTCGTTTTGTTTCGCGCTGTCTGCATCGTCAAAGATTTCAGATAGGTCAGGGCGAGTACGGCCAGCTTCGTCAACAGGAGCGTTTAGCTTGTTGATGATAACGCCAGAGATGTTTTTGTTCTTAGTGCCGCCGAAGTTAGAACATGCTACTTCGATACGCTCTTTCAGTTGCGCAGGGTTATCAGTACCTGGAGTCGCAACTAGCACGATTTCTGCACCAAGTGTTGCCGCGATTTCCGCGTTTACTTGGTTTGCAAATGGGTGCTTACGAGTAGGTACAAGACCTTCGATTAGCGTAACGTCTGCGTCTTTGTTGATTTGGTTGTAACGTTCAACAACGGTTTCTAGCAGCTCGTCCATGTTGTCATTACCGATTAGGCTTTCAGCAACAGACATCGCCATTGGTTCACCGATCTTCATATCGCTGTTGTGGCCAACGATAGTTGAAGTCAGATCTGGCTGATCACCACCTGAACGTGGCTGACAGATTGGCTTGTAGAAAGAAACTTTAACGCCTTTACGCTCCATAGCGCGAAGAACACCCATGCTAACGCTTGTTAGGCCAACGCCTGCGCTAGTAGGGATAAGCATAATAGTACGAGACATTCGTAGAGTACCTTTAGCTATTTGGGGGATAAAAGCTCAACTCTTATTCCATGAAGCTCGAAGAATAGGAGTTGAGCCCCTAAGAAATTCGTTTGAATGAAAATCTGGCTAGCCGAGTGGCTAGCCAGTAATTCAATTAAAGACCTGTCAGGCGTGCAGTGTCTTCAGCGATGACTAGCTCTTCGTTAGTAGAGATAACCATTGCAGGGATACGGCTGTTTTCAGTCGTGATAACGCCTTCGCCGCCGAAGCGAGCTTTAAGGTTAGCTTCGCTATCTACTTCGATACCGAAGATGCCAAGACGGTTTAGAACCATTTCACGGATAGGGCCAGAGTTCTCGCCGATACCGCCAGTGAAAGTGATTGCGTCTAGACGGCCGTCCATTGAAGCAGTGTAGCCAGCTACGTACTTAGCTAGACGGTGGCAGAACACGTCCATTGCGCGTGTTGCTTCTTCTTTCTCACCGTAGTTGTCTTCAACGAAGCGACAGTCAGAAGTCACTTCAGTTAGACCTTGAAGACCAGACTCTTTAGTTAGCATCGTGTTGATTTGATCAACAGAGTAACCTAGAGCGTCGTGTAGGTGGAAGATGATCGCAGGGTCGATGTCGCCACAGCGAGTACCCATTACTAGACCTTCAAGTGGAGTAAGACCCATAGAAGTGTCTACAGATTGACCGTTCTTGATTGCACATACAGACGCGCCGTTACCTAGGTGACAGTTGATGATGTTTACTTCTTCAACTGGTTTGTTTAGTAGGCCAGCAACTTCACGAGTGATGAACAAGTGAGAAGTACCGTGCATACCGTAACGACGGATACCGTGTTCTTTGTATAGGTTGTATGGAAGAGCGTATAGGTAAGACTCTTCAGGCATAGTTTGGTGGAACGCAGTGTCAAATACAGCAACGTTTTTCAGCTCTGGGAAGTTTTTCTTAGCCGCTTCGATACCGATGATGTGAGCAGGGTTATGAAGAGGTGCAAATGTTGCAGCGTCTTGAATACCTTTTAGAACTTCATCAGTGATTAGTGCAGATTGAGTGAACTGCTCGCCGCCGTGAACGATACGGTGACCGATTGCGCCTAGGTTAGCTTTAAGCTCTGGCTTAGAAGCAAGAATAGTTTCTACCATAAACGCTAGTGCTTCTTCGTGAGCTGCACCATTGCCTAGTTGAGCTTCGTGCTTGCCATCAAGTTTCCACTTGATGCGAGCTTCAGGAAGGTGAAGACACTCAGCAAGACCTGATAAGTGCTCGTCGCCGTTCTCGGCATCAACAACGGCAAATTTAAGAGAAGAACTACCGCAGTTTAAAACTAAAACTAGCTTAGACATGTATGACTACCTGTTATTCGTCTGATAAAAAATCAGTTAAAGAATGAAAAATTAATCACAAGAATAGCCGATACCCAGAAGGCTGCGTACTAATCCTGGTCAAAAATTGTTCTAATTCCATATAAAGAAATAGTGATGAACCCATCCATCACTATGATGCGATCCGTGCAGATAGATATCTCGGAGTTGCTTAAATTGTAAATAACAGCAACAATGAGATTGAGGGTCTGCAAAGGATAGCGATAATAAGCAATGATAACAAAAAAAATTTGAAAGAATATTAACTTTCATCAATTTTTTGTACCTTCAGTTGAAATGTTCAACTATTTTTTAGTGAGAGAGCGGTATGAGTAATAAAGTCGGATTGATCCATAGCCTGAAAGATGGCCAGAATTACATGGAGATCTGGCCGGTTCGTAAAGAGCTAAGCGCCATATTTCCGGAACAGCGTATCATTAAGGCGACTCGCTTTGGCATTAAAGTCATGCCAGCCGTTGCTGCGATCAGCGTACTCACTCAAATGGCATTCAACAATTACCACGCGTTACCTCAATCCATTGTTGTTGCCTTGTTTGCGATTAGCTTGCCACTCCAAGGGATTTGGTGGCTTGGTGCTCGATCCAACACGAAACTGCCGCCTTCTCTGGCATCTTGGTATCGGGAGCTGCATCAAAAAATTGTGGAAACAGGTTTTGCACTAGAGCCTGTTAAAGCTCGCCCTCGTTATAAAGAGCTTGCGATAATACTGAATCGAGCGTTTCGTCAGCTTGATAAGTCCTCACTAGAGCGTTGGTTCTAATCTAAGTTTTTTGAAATGGAGTGTGCATTAGCCACTCCATTTTTGATCCTGCCTGTGATTACCTTGCGCTTCAGCCACTCCTACTATCTTTGGTGGTGTGTACATTACTTGGTTTACCAAGGATTCTTATCGAGATGAAGAGACCTCTCGATCACAAATGTTGCTTTAGTGTTAAATCTTTCTTTTCTTTACTAAGACTTAGTAGTAATAATAAAAACAAGATGCGCAAGAAGTGCACAGTTATACGAACACAACATTACCCCCTTCAAACATTTGAATTCACGAGTCGATATTCATGTTGAATGCTCGCGAAACAAGGACGAAGTCACATCAAGGAGTTATGATGAAAACGAAACGTTTATTAGCCACTGCCGTTCTATCTGCTACTGCTATTTTCTCTTCTGCCAATGTACTGGCCGCCACTGCAACCGTTGCAGTTTCACAAATTGTCGAACACCCCGCGTTAGACGCGACGCGTCAAGGATTGCTTGATGGTTTAAAAGCGAAAGGCTACGAAGAAGGCAAAAATCTAGAATTTGATTATAAGACCGCACAGGGTAACCCTGCGATTGCAGTGCAAATTGCCCGTCAGTACGTCGGCGAAAATCCTGATGTGTTAGTGGGTATCGCGACGCCTTCGGCACAAGCCTTGGTGTCGGCAACGCGCTCTATTCCTGTTGTCTTTACTGCGGTAACAGACCCGGTCGGTGCGAAATTGGTTAAGTCGATGGAACAACCAGGCAAAAACGTAACTGGCCTGTCTGATCTTTCACCCGTTGCTCAGCATGTCGATCTCATCCAAGAAATTCTCCCTCAGGTGAAAAGCATCGGGGTTGTATTTAATCCCGGTGAAGCTAATGCCGTGACTTTGGTTGAACTACTAAAAGAAAGCGCAGAAGCAAAAGGCATACAAGTGGTTGAAGCGACCGCACTAAAAAGTGCTGATGTTCAGTCTGCGACTCAAGCCATTGCAGCGAAATCAGACATTCTTTACGCCCCAACAGACAATACAGTTGCAAGTGCGATTGAAGGGATGATTGTGGCAGCGAATCAAGCGAAAAAACCTGTCTTTGGTGGTGCGACGTCATATGTCGAAAAAGGTGCGATCGCCGGTCTGGGTTTTGACTACTACCAGGTTGGTGTACAAACCGCGGATTACGTTGCGGCGATTCTTGATGGTCAAGAACCAGGCAAGTTGGATGTAAAAGTCGCGACGGGCTCTGACCTCGTAATTAATGAAGGCGCAGCATCTAAGCTCGGTATCAAGCTGCCAAGTTCTGTGGTTGAACGTGCGACAAGCATGCAATAAGTAACGCTTTTTAGGGTTAAGCCTGTCACATTGGTTGGTAGAGGCTTGCCCCAAAATTGATACTCGCCGGACTTCTCGTGTAGAGCATTCTGCTAGAGAAGAATGGGAGTATACGTTAGAAGTCTTAAGTTCAGGTTGGTATTCGTCAGCCTGAACATGCAGAAAGGAGCAGTTATGTCTGCATTTGCTTTTTTTGGCGCACTCGAAATTGGCTTAATTTATGGCCTAGTTGCCTTGGGTGTGTATCTTACGTTTCGTGTTCTCGATTTCCCCGATTTGAGTGTGGATGGCAGCTTTCCAATGGGAGCGGCGGTGGCTGCAACGGCGATTGTCGCAGGTATTAATCCTTGGCTTGCGACAATAATGGCGATGATAGCCGGTAGTATGACGGGTTGGATAACCGCTTTTCTGGCTGTTCGATGTGGTATTTTGCACCTGTTAGCTTCCATTCTTACCATGATCGCGGCATTTTCAATCAATATTCGTATTATGGGCAAACCTAATATGGCGTTGCTTGGAGAGGATACGATTCTCACGCCGTTTGAAGCCTTGGGCGATCCGATGTTCATTCGTCCTCTGGTTGTTGGGGTCTTAGTTCTTTTGTCCGCTTTCTTTGTGATTCGCTTGCTCAACAGCGACTTTGGTCTTGGTTTACGAGCCACGGGCGTGAATGCGCGTATGGTTTCTGCGCAAGGGGCGAGCACTGGTTTTTATACCTACTTTGGGTTGGCTTTATCCAACGGTTTTGTCGGATTCGCAGGCGCGTTGTTTGCACAAACGAACAGCTTTGCAGATGTGACCTCTGGCGTGGGCACCATTGTGGTTGGTTTGGCTGCTGTGATTTTGGGCCAGACCCTTATTCCCGGGCGAAAAATTTGGGTTGCGGTATTTGCTGTCATCATCGGTTCGGTGCTTTATCGTCTTGCTGTAGCTTTCGCTTTGAGCTCTGGCATGTTTGGTTTACAAGCTTCAGACCTCAACCTGGTTACCGCAGTATTGGTGGCTGTGGCGCTTATTGCTCCAAAGCTAAAACAGAGCATGAGAGCGAAACAACGCGTTACTGATGCTAAACAAGCGGCATCAAAAAATGGTTCGGGGGAGGCGTTATGATTGAACTTAATAACATTCAGGTCACGTTCAACCCAGGGACGATTTTAGAAAATCGTGCATTGAAAGGCGTCTCTTTAGAGGTTCCAGAGCATCAATTTCTTACCGTGATTGGTTCTAATGGCGCAGGAAAATCGACGTTGCTTGGTGCGGTGACAGGTGAGACGCCGATGATAGGTGGTCAGGTGATCATTGATGGCAAAGACGTCACCAAGCAGACGGTTGCCCAACGTGCGACGCAATGCGCACGAGTGTTTCAAGATCCATTGGCCGGAACCTGTGGAGAGCTAACGATAGAAGAGAACATGGCTTTAGCGTACATGCGTGGTAAAAAACGCAGTTGGGGTTTGGCGCTTTCAGCTAAACGTCGCAAGCTGTTCCAAGAGCGAATTAGCATCCTAGGGCTTGGTTTAGAAGATCGCCTGGGCGATAGCATTGGCTTACTGTCCGGTGGACAACGACAAGCCGTTAGCCTTGTGATGGCGACGTTATCGGAGAGTAAGTTGTTATTGCTTGATGAACACACGGCTGCGCTTGATCCTCGTATGGCGGCGTTTGTTATCGACTTAACTAAACGTATTGTCGATGAGTTCGATTTAACCGTGATGATGGTGACGCATTCGATGAAAGACGCATTAGCATGTGGCGATAGGACCGTAATGCTTCACCAAGGTGAAATTGTGCTTGATGTGGCTGGAGAGCAGCGTGCTAACATGCAAGTACCAGACTTGTTGGATATGTTCTCCAAAGTACGTGGTGAAGAGCTTGCAGATGACAGTCTCTTGTTGAACTAAGCAGTATCCTACCAGTCACTACGCCTACTAAGTGTGATCCTCCTTGAGAAAATTGGCTGATTTGTCAACTCGCAAGGAGGATTTCTTGTCTCTCATTCTCCAATAACATAGTGGCATATCCGATGACGAGGAGTGCCCATAATGAACCTGCCATTTATTTTTCATAGTCAAACTATTGATGGTTTAGCTTTTAATCAAGAGCAAGTCACAGTCAGACTGAAAACCGAGACATTGGATTTTGATTCCGTTTATGTGCGTATTGAGCCGGACAATGAAGAATATCTGGTCGACATGGCTCAAATTGGAACAGCTGGGGAATTGTTACTATGGGAAGCCTCGTTCCGACCAAACCGAGATCGAGATGTCACACATTATGTGTTTAAGCTCCTCAAAGACGGACAACAATACTGGCTCGATGCGCGAGGTGTGCAAAAACGTATTCCACCCAAAGAGTTCCACTTTAAGTTGAATGTAAATCATCAACCACCAAGCTGGGTCCAAGAGCAAGTGTTCTATCAAATCTTTCCTGACCGTTTTTCTGCTAGTAAAAGTGAGTCTGATATTCGCCACGCTTATGCTCAGTATGATTCTGCATCGGTCGTCAAGGCTTGGGGAGACGCGGTAGGCTCTCACAAAAATACAGGAGCAAGAGAGTTTTTTGGCGGCGATCTCAAAGGTGTAGAGCAGAAGTTGGATTATCTTGAGCAGCTCGGTGTAACAGCGCTTTACTTCAATCCGATTTTTTCTTCACCAAGTAACCACAAATACGACACCACTGATTACTTCACTGTTGATCCTATGTTTGGCACCAATGCTCAGTTTGCGGAACTGTGTGAGAAGATTCGTGATAAGAATATGAAGATTGTCTTAGACGCGGTGTTTAACCACACGTCAGTCCATCATCCTTGGTTTGATATCCAACAAAAAGGAGAAGGGGCGTATAGCAACCCGCAGTCAAAGTTCCGCGATTACTACTTTTTTGAAGGCGAAACCAATCACTATATTGGTTGGAAGGGCATTGGTAACTTACCGGTTCTGAACTTCGAAAATGAACAAGTGCGTGACTATATCTATCAAAGCGAAGCATCTGTCATTAAGCACTGGCTTAAGCCACCATACTCAGTCGATGGTTGGCGATTTGATGTCATTCATATGCTTGGCGAAGGAGAGGGAGCGAAAAACAATGCTCATTATGTTGAAGCGTTTCGCCATGCGACGAAGTCAGTCAATCCGAATGCCTATGTGCTAGGTGAGCACTTTTTTGAAGCAACACAGTGGCTGCAAGGTGATCAAGAGGATGGGGCGATGAACTACTACGGTTTTGCTCATCCAGTTCGAGCTTTTATCGCGCAGCAAGATATTATGTATGAACCAATCAACATTGATGGTTTGGAGTTTAAAGCATGGTTGGACGAAGCCAGAGCAAAAATTCCATTTTCGAATCAGCTATCGCAGCTAAATCAACTCGATAGTCATGATACTGCTCGTTTTATCACACTGGTTGATGGTGATAAGCGTAAAATGAACATCGCACTTGCTCTTCTCATGACATACGTCGGTACACCTTGTATTTACTATGGGAGTGAAGTCGGACTAGAAGGAGGGCTGGACCCGGATAATCGTCGCTGTTTCCCTTGGAATGAAATCGAAAACTCAGCATGGCTGTTGATTTACAAGCAATGTATTTCGATACGTAAACAGTACAAGTCTTTACAGTCTGGTAGTATTCAATGGCTGCATTGCGATACCAACGAGCTGGCTTATGCGCGCGTACTTGGAAGTGAAGCGATCGTTGTTGTGATGAATCTAAGTGGCGATGAGTGTTCAATTGACTTGCCTCTGTGGCAACTTGGTTTGGAGGCTACCCATCTTTCGTCACTGCTTGATGGACGCGAACTTATTGATTATAAGGGTCATCTTTCTGTCAATATACCTGCACAGAGCTTCAAATTATGGCAACTGAAGTGACACTACATTCTATATTGATTAAACTTCTTTAATATATAAACAGTCTCCTACAATGCGCACACATTTGTTGGTTATCTGATTATCTGGCGATGCGCACTACGCATTGCCAGTTGATAAGACAGCGTAATCCCATTGTTTGATAAGAGACGATCTACCTTTCACATACATGGTACTCAATGGTTAACCAAAGGCGATTTAGTCTCTCATTTGTCATCTTTTTTCCCCTCGCATTATTTGTCGTGGTTTTGCTTGTTACGACAAAAAACTACTACGATGCGGTCAATCGCTATATTGATTCTGAGTATGCACGTATTGATCGTGCCATGTCCCGTGGTATTAAAGTCCTCACCGCCTTAGATTATAGTTTTACTAACTATACGAATTACGCTAACCCATTGTCTGAAGAGCACAATTCTTTAGTCAAAAAGGGGCTTTGTTATATTTGGCCGATAGACGTCTTGTTGCTAGAGAGTGTCTACAGTGAGGGGTTACCTGCGGTTGATCTTGATTACATGATTGTGGGCGATGAAAGCTTATGTCAGCAAGGTTCAACGATTAACCAATTAGCTGAACAAAAGGCGGGTTTTGCGCCGTCATTGTCTTTTCTGCACGATATTGAATCCCATATCGTTGGTATTCATTACATCGATAAACGTGGTTACGTCATTTCGTCTCCTGACACGTACGCGAAAAACTTCACTAGAGAGCTTTGGTCAACGCTAAAAGCGCGCCCATTTTGGCAAAAAACCGCACAAGATAAAGTGAACATCACCTTGGCCGGACCTGGGCCGATGTTGGATTCGATGGAAGGTCAAATCATTAGTATGACGGTGCCTGTTTACGAAAAAGGGAGGCATCAAGGTGTGCTGTCCATTGATTTTGATGTCAATGCGTTGATGGCTTCGTCGCAAGGTCTTGTTGGTAAGTTTCATTTGGTTTCCAATTTACAATCCATTCCTTCAAACAGTACACGTATCAAACCAGTCGAGTTAGAGCGATTGAGTGCGAATCACAGCATGTATTACGAGTACAACCTTTGGGATGAAGCTAAGAACCTAGCGGTGTTTGAAAAATACAGCCTTATTGTTGCGATCTCTATTTACGTTTTGAGCACAGTCGTATTGTTCTATGTGAATATGCATAGTGAGCGACGTTATTTTAAAGATCTCGCCGCCAGAGATCCGATGACGAGCTTGTTGAACCGTCGAGGAATGCAAACCGTGTGGCGCAATAAGATGACGAAAAAACAGGTTGCATTAGCAGTGTTCGATATTGATAACTTCAAGAAGATCAATGATACCTATGGTCATGATGTAGGCGACTCTGCGATTCAGCTAGTTGCAAAATGTATACGTGAAAATATTCGCCACACCGATGTCGCCTCAAGATTTGGTGGCGAAGAGTTCGTGTTGGCGATTTACGACGAAGACTCGGAAGGCATTAAGCTGATTCTAGAGCGGGTAAAAAAAGCCATAGACGAACGCTCGACACGCGTGACTAAAGAAGGTTTTACGATCTCTGGCGGTGTGGTGTTCAGTAAAGAGAACCGAGTGGAAAGCTTTGATGAGTTATTTAAAGCGGCAGATGAAAAGTTATATCAAGCCAAGAGTACAGGCAAAAATAAGATTTGCTACGAAGATCTAAGCGCTTAAAGGGCGAGCAGTTCGCCCTTTGCAATGCTCAGGTTTTATGCAACCTGAGAATTTAACTCATCACGATAACGTTGAATATGCTCAACAATCGGCGCGGCTTTGTTAAACGTTCGGATTTCTCTGAATAGATCTTTTGCTTCAGGATAGGCCTGACGTAAGTAAGAGAACCATTGTTTTACGCGGTTTGGATAGTACAAACCTTTGTCGCCTTTCATCTCAAACTTGGAGTAGTAGATCAGTAGCTCAACCACCTCGGGCCATGACATTGGCTGGTGGTTGTGTTTTACCATGTTGCCCAAGTTAGGGATATTGAAAGCGCCGCGGCACACCATCAAAGAGTCAACGCCAGTCGTTTCAATGCAACGTTGACCATCTTCATAATTCCAAATTTCGCCATTCGCAATAAGCGGAATATCAAAACGTTCGCGAATTTGGTTGATGTAATCCCATTTTATCTCAGACGCTTTGTAACCACCCTGCTTAGTCCGAGCGTGAACGGTGAGTTCATTTGCACCAGCAGATTGAATGGCATCAACAATTTCAAAGCAATCTTCAGGGTTTTCCCAGCCAAGACGAATTTTTGCAGTTACGGGGATTGCCTCTGGAACGGCTTCTCGACAAGCTTTTACCACACGGTGAATTAGCTCAGGATGCTGAAGTAGAGCAGCACCGCCCTTACTTTTATTGACCATTTTGGCTGGGCAACCAAAATTTATGTCGATGCCTCTGGCGCCTAGGCTCGCCGCTTTAATTGCGTTCTCAGCCATCCAGTTTGGTTCTTGTCCTAATAATTGCACATGTACTGGCACACCTGATGCGGTTTGAGAACCTTGCAACAGCTCCGGGCATAAACGGTGAAATACATGATCGGGCAATAACTGGTCGATGACTCGAACAAATTCCGTAACACATAGGTCATAGTCGTTTATCTCGGTCAGGATTTGGCGCATCAAATGATCTAAAACGCCTTCCATTGGGCCTAGTACAACTCGCATAGTTTGCCTAATACAGTTTGGTGATAAAAAGGAGGGCGATTGTAGCGATGTAAGCTAAGTTTGTCATTAAAAGACTCAAAGCACTCAATACAGTCAAACTCGCAACTCCCGGTTACGTGCTTTTATGCTCTGAGGTATAATGCCGCCAAATTTATGGGAAACCAGATGTCATGCAATACACATTGATTGAGAAAGGCGAAATTCACATCGATGAATCTTGCCTATTTATCGAAGGCGCAGTGCTCGCTGCGAATCTGACGACAAAACCACTCGCTCCTGAAAAGTGGTTAGAGCCGCTATTAGGTGAAGAATTCAAAGCGATTCAACCGGCAGTAGAAGAGCAAATTCACAAGCAGCACAACCGAATTCAACGAAACGAATATTCCGTGCTAGAGCTAACAGGCAAAGAACCTGAGCAACTTGCTGATTTTGCCGAAGGCTTTATGTCTGTTTGGCCAATGATTGAAGAACAATGGCAAGACGTTGAGCTCAATGATGGATTACAACGTATGCTACAAGCATTACTGACCACTTTGATGCTGGCTATCGATGAGTCGGCAACGCAGCAACAGATGCGCGACGCCGGTATTGAAACGCCTCCAGCTCTTGCAGACTTGGTCGACCAGCTTGATTTGATGGTTGGTGAAGTGGCGTTAGGCGCGGATGAGTTGATGGTAGGCAATAAGGCTCAAAGCCTAAACCCATTCAAAGGTATCGGGCGCAATGATCCTTGTCCTTGTGAGAGCGGCAAAAAGTTCAAGCAGTGTTGTGGTCAATCACGTGGTTGAGTTAACGTGGTTAAGTTAAATAGCCGCGATGTTTACTCAGTAAAAAGCCGACCATCTGGTCGGCTTTTTTCGTTATCATTTCTCTGAAGGATTAACGAATCGGATTAGTGCGTCTTGCTGGGAAGAATTGTGCGATCACAATTAATGCTAAAGCAATTAAATTGCCCGCGAAAATAACTACTAACCATTGTGGCATTGATAAATCGAGGAATTGCCAAACAATCTTCGAGCAATCGCCGTATGCTTCGAACATCCAAGGAGCCCACTGATTAAGCGGAGCCCAACTAGGGAATGTTACGAATAAATCACAAGTCGCGAATGGTGATGGGTTAAACTGATAATCAACGTGCTGCTGAGCAAGCAACAGTCCTTTGTAAGAGCTTAATCCCCAGCCAATCAAACCTAGCCAACGGAAAACTGGGTTATTTGGTGCCATAAGACCAACGATTGCAGCGACACCCACTCCCATCATCGCGACTCGTTCGTAGATACACATGACACATGGTGCAAGCATCATGACGTGCTGAAAATAGAGGGCACATGCTTCAAAGAAAACGACGAATAGCAGAAGCAGCAGCCACGATAAGCGTCCCTTCGAAAACTGGTTAAGTGAATTTAAAATAGTCACGTTTTTGTTCCTGTCTGAAATAGAAAAAGCTCTGAATACTCAGAGCTTTTTAACGTGGATAAGTTTCCTAATCAACTCAAATTTTAGTGACCGCCGGAGACTACGGGAGTTAGATCACCACTATGAGGTAAAATCCAGCCTGCATCGTAGAAAGAAGCCGTTGCAGGCTCTAGGAAGAACATAATGCCCATTAGACCGACAATCGCAAGAACGATGGTGTAAGGCAGCGCCATGATAACCATTCGACCGTAAGACAGACGAATTAATGGAGCGAGAGCCGAGGTGAGTAGGAATAGGAATGCCGCTTGACCGTTTGGCGTAGCAACAGATGGTAGGTTAGTACCAGTGTTGATAGCGACTGCCAGTAAGTCGAACTGCTCGCGAGTAATGAGACCTTCAATGAGTGCTGTTTTTACTTCATTTATGTAAACCGTACCGACGAATACGTTATCCGACACCATTGATAGTAAGCCATTCGCGACATAGAACAAAGCTAACTGAGTGCCTTTATCTTCAACGGCAAGCACCGCGTCGATAACTGGTTTAAACAACTCTTGGTCGATGATTACCGCAACGATCGAGAAAAATACCGCAAGTAGTGCAGTGAAAGGCAGAGCCTCTTCAAACGCTTTACCCATGGAATGCTCTTCAATGACGCCAGTGAAAGCCGTCGCTAAGATGATCACTGAAAGACCAATTAAGCCTACCGCCGCCAAGTGCAAGGCTAATGCCACGATCAACCAAACAGCAATAAGCCCTTGAACCCATAGCTTTGCAACGTCTTGATTGGTACGCGTTTTGCGCTCTTCATTGTCAAAGTCAACGAGGATTTGACGAACGTTGTTAGGAAGTTTTGCACCGTAGCCAAACACTTTAAGCTTTTCGACTAGAGCACAAGTGATGAGACCGCAGAAAAATACGGGTAGCGTCACTGGAGACATACGGATTAGGAATTCACCAAATAACCAACCCGCTTGGTCTGCAATAATTAAGTTCTGAGGTTCACCCACCATAGTGGTTACGCCACCTAACGCAGTACCTACACCAGCGTGCATCAACAATGAGCGTAAAAAGGCGCGGTAATTTTCTAAGTCATCACGCGTTAGCTCAGTGATCGTGTCATCTTGTGTGTGGTCATGGTCACCAATCGGGTTACCTGACGCCACTTTGTGGTAGATAGAGTAGAAACCGATCGCCACACTGATAACAACGGCGATAACCGTCAAAGCATCCAAAAACGCAGATAAAAATGCAGCGGCAAAGCAAAACGCAAGTGATAGGAGGGTTTTGGAGCGAATACCAAGTAAAATTTTGGTAAAAATGAACAGCAATAAATGCTTCATGAAGTAGATGCCCGCAACCATAAATACCAGAAGCAGTAATACTTCAATATTTGCCACCAACTCGTGCTTAACTTGCGCAGGGCTAGTCATGCCGATAGCGATGGCTTCAATAGCAAGTAAACCACCAGGTTGTAATGGGTAGCATTTTAATGCCATTGCAAGCGTGAAAATAAATTCAGCAACCAGCAACCACCCAGCAACAAATGGGTTTATTAGGAAGAATACAATCGGGTTAATTATTAAGAAGGCTATAATGGCAACTTTGTACCAATCAGGCGCTTTACCAAGAAAGTTCTTGATAAAAGCGTTTCCGAGCGATATCGGCATGATAATTCTCTTTATAACAAAATTATGAATAGACACTACAATAGTGCTTAAGTATCTGTTTGTTAGACTTATTAACTAGTCTTTTAAAACAATAACTTAGTAAAACAACAATCCTTTGTTTATTGCAGTCTTGCCAAGTTACTTCCCCTGAACTCAAGCACCGCTCACTTTCGACCGCAAACTCTACACTCAGGCATTTATTAGTCAATAACAAAACGTGATGCTACCGACTAAAATGACTTTTTAAATGTAATAACGCGATCAAAACGGCGTTACTATATCATGAAAGGCTCAAAAAAATCCTCTTGGATTTTAAATGACGGTCAGTGACGAGAAAAGGCAAATTAAGAAAGAATATTAACTGTGATATACAAAGTAATTTTTCATATTTTGAATATAAAATTGTGACGCAGTAGTCTTTATTTCTCCGCAATTTGTGAGCTGTTTAATTAAACGAAAATTAAGATTTTACCGCTTTCACTCGCACGTCAGACCGTCCTAGATTGACATAACATATAGAGTATTAACTCTATATTGTGGAATCGTTTCAATTATTGATCGTAAATTTTCTCAAACCGTTAAGTAGTGGTATGATGAGTAGTATCGACCCTCAGAAATCAATATTGGATAAAAAGTAGAATGGTCATAAAGGCGAAAAGCCCTGCGGGATTCGCAGAAAAATATATTATCGAGAGCATTTGGAACGGCCGTTTTCCTCCTGGCTCTATTTTACCTGCTGAACGCGAGCTGTCTGAGCTAATTGGTGTTACTCGAACGACTTTACGAGAGGTTCTTCAACGACTAGCCCGTGATGGTTGGTTAACAATCCAACACGGTAAACCAACGAAGGTAAACCAATTTATGGAGACCTCTGGTCTGCATATTTTGGATACGTTGATGACGTTGGATGTAGATAACGCAACAAACATTGTAGAAGATTTGCTTGCAGCACGTACCAACATCAGCCCTATCTTTATGCGTTATGCATTTAAAGCAAATAAAGAGAACTCTGAGCGCACGATCAAGAATGTAATTGAATCTTGTGAAGCTTTAATGAATGCTGCTTCTTGGGACGATTTCATCGCTTCTTCACCTTATGCTGAGAAAGTCTTACAGAACGTGAAAGAAGACAACGAGAAAGATGAAGCGAAGCGTCAAGAAATCTTGATTGCTAAAACGTTCAACTTTTACGACTACATGTTGTTCCAACGCCTAGCATTCCATTCAGGGAATCAGATTTACGGTTTGATTTTTAATGGCTTGAAGAAGCTCTATGATCGCGTTGGTAGCTATTACTTCTCAAACCCAGCTTCTCGTGAGCTAGCGCTGAAGTTTTACCATCAGTTGCTAGAAACTTGTGAAAGTGGTCAGCGTGAACAACTGCCAGTTGTGATTCGTCACTATGGTATGGAAAGCGCGCTAATCTGGAACGAGATGAAAAAGCAATTACCAACGAACTTCACAGAAGATGACAGCTAAGCGCTGAGAAGTTAGATGAATGAAAAACCGCAGAACCTAAGGTCTGCGGTTTTTTTGTTTTTACCTATAGATACCAGTTACGTTCCTGTTGTGACAATTGGCACGGCATTGTATAGAGCTTATCTTGCTACAGAGAGTTTGGGCAACGGTAGATACAATGCTTCAACGATGTCTGAAAGAACGTGGTCGTAAGTATTGAAGATGGTCAACGATAAGTCTGATGTGACTCCATAAAGCTCTGCTTCTGTTAAATCGACATGACTTCCTGTCACATAGTTATTTAATGTCTGTATTGAGCGTGTGGAAGCAGGAGAAACGATACTAAGCGGAGCGATAACTGCTAATTGATTTAGCTTACGTGTCATAACCGATGCGTAATTTGTGAAACGCTCATTTCCGCCTTGCTCTCCTAAATCTTGAATGCTGATTCGTAACTGAGTCAGGGTCTCCAAGCTATCCATAATGTTTTGCCAGTTCATGTGGTACTCATTATGTAGATCATCTCGTTGTTCTACCGCTAACCAAGCAATCGTGACTTCATCCATCAAGAACAAGCAATGACGAATTAACTTACCATGCTCCATCTGGTTTCTTGCAACACTATGGTCATTCCATTGTTCAAGTAGTTTCCCTACTTTAATCTGTAATACGCGATACATGGGTTTGTTTTCAAACCGTGAGGTTTCGACTAAAAGATGCAGCTTGTTAGTCAGAGCATCATGAAGAGCGTCCAATTTTTGTTGATCGTTTTGTTGGAACTGAAGCGAGTAGTGAGTAGCAGCTCGGTGGTGTCTCAGCAGATGAACAACATCTCGCAACAATGTTAACAGCTGATATTTGCGCGCATGTTGCTGCTCTCGTTTAGAAGATAAGTGATATATTCCGGCTAAAATGGCGATGGACAATAGTGTGGAAATCAAAACAAACATAACCCACTCCTTGTTAGTGTTTGGACCTAACAAGGAAGATTGCAGTTTTGATGCCACTAATTAACTTCCATTAAAACAGTAAGTTAGACTTATGATGGGAAAGGTGCTGTACAAGTTTGGTGCGCAAACTCCCCAAAAGTGTGAATTCAGTCAAAAAAAGTCCCCGCTGAACTGGCGAGGACTTTTTAAATTTGATCGTAAAGCTACAACTTACATTACGCGCATGCCAGGTTGAGCGCCTTCGTGTGGCTCAAGGATCCACAGGTCGCTACCACCAGGGCCAGCGGCTAGGATCATGCCTTCTGACATACCAAACTTCATCTTACGAGGTTTTAGGTTTGCTACCATTACCGTTAGTTTGCCTTCTAGCTCTTCAGGTTTGTACGCTGACTTGATGCCAGAGAACACTTGACGAGTTTCACCACCGATGTCCAGTTGGAACTTAAGCAGTTTGTTTGCTTTTGGCACTTCTTCACAAGAGATGATACGAGCGATACGCATATCTACTGCTGCAAAAGCGTCGAACTCAATCTCTTCAGCGATTGGCTCTTTGTCTAGCTCAGTTTGGCTAGCCTTGTTCTTTTCCGCTTCTGCTTTCTCTTTCGCCGCCATTTCTGCCGCCGCATCTTCTTTAGATGCTTCGATCATCGCTTCAACATTCTTCGGATCGATACGGTTGAACAGTGCTTTGAACTTAGTGATCTCGTGGCCTGTTAGTGGCGCAGCGATGTTTTCCCAAGTCAGCTCTTGGTTTAGGAATGCTTCAGTACGTGCAGCTAGCGCAGGCATTACTGGTTTCAGGTAAGTCATCAGTACACGGAACAGGTTGATACCGACAGAACAGATGTCTTGTAGCTCCTGATCTTTGCCTTCTTCTTTTGCTACAACCCACGGTGCTTTTTCATCAATGTATTGGTTAGCTTTGTCTGCCAATGCCGTGATTTCACGGATTGCACGACCAAATTCACGTGTTTCGTAAAGCTCAGCAATACGGTCAGCCGCAGCAAAAAATTCGTTGTAAAGCTCAGGCTCTGCAAAGTTGTCAGACAGTTTGCCTTCAAAACGTTTTGCGATGAAGCCTGCGTTACGCGATGCTAGGTTAACGATCTTGTTAACAACGTCAGCGTTTACACGCTGAGTGAAGTCTTCAAGGTTAAGATCTAGATCGTCGATACGGCTGTTTAGCTTCGCCGCGTAGTAGTAACGTAGACATTCAGGGTCTAGGTGCTCTAGGTAAGTGCTTGCTTTTACGAAAGTACCTTTAGACTTCGACATTTTCGCGCCGTTTACGGTTACGTAACCGTGTACGAATACGTTGTTAGGCTTGCGGAAGCCAGAACCTTCTAGCATTGCTGGCCAAAATAGGCTGTGGAAGTAAACGATGTCTTTACCGATGAAGTGGTACAGCTCTGCTGAGCTGTCTTTTTTCCAGTACTCGTCGAAATCTAGGTCGTCGCGCTTGTCACATAGGTTTTTGAAAGAGCCCATGTAGCCGATAGGTGCGTCTAGCCATACGTAGAAGAATTTGTTCTTCTCTCCTGGGATTTCGAAGCCAAAGTATGGCGCATCACGTGAGATATCCCATTGCTGCAAACCAGATTCGAACCATTCTTGCATCTTGTTCGCGGTTTCAGCTTGTAGCGAGCCAGAGCGAGTCCACTCTTTTAGCATGCTTTCAAACTGAGGCAGGTCGAAGAAGAAGTGCTCAGAATCTTTCATTACTGGCGTCGCACCAGAAACCGCAGATTTAGGATTGATCAGTTCTGTTGGGCTGTAAGTCTCGCCACAGTTGTCACAGTTGTCACCGTACTGGTCTTCTGACTTACATTTTGGACACGTACCTTTTACGAAACGGTCCGGTAAGAACATCTCTTTTTCTGGGTCGAACAGCTGAGAGATAGTGCGGCTAGAGATAAAGCCGTTTTTCTTCAGCTCAAGATAAATGTGTGACGCTAGCTCACGGTTCTCATCTGAGTGTGTGCTGTGGTAGTTATCAAAGCTGATATCAAAGCCAGCAAAGTCTTTCTGGTGCTCTTCGCTAACTGCGGCAATCATTTCTTCAGGAGTAATACCCATCTGTTGCGCTTTAAGCATGATTGGCGTGCCGTGAGCATCGTCAGCACAGATGAAGTTTACAGTGTTGCCGCGTAGGCGTTGGTAACGAACCCAAATGTCCGCTTGGATATGCTCAAGCATATGACCAAGGTGGATCGAACCGTTAGCGTACGGAAGGGCACAAGTTACCAGCATTTTCCTTGACGGAAAGTTTCTTGGATCGTTTGCCATACTTAATATTCGCTTTTCTTGATAGGTATAAATAAATTTTGATGGATAATACTACCCCATGAACTCACTAACTCCAAGGTGTCAAACTGCGGAATGCCTTAGTTTTTTTGGGGTTCTGGTTGAGGCAGGACGGTGTTAGCATGACATCTAAAAGGAGGACTTATGCATCAGTTCACTTCAAAACAAGATTTTTGTCACTGGTTTAACCAATTCCAGCATCCACAGTTGGTGGAAAATTGGGCAGATATTCATGGCGCAATTTCGATTACGGCACAAGGTTCTGTTGAGATAACGTTACCATTCGCAAGTAATGAGCTTCAAACCATATTGCATGACTGGATTAAACAGCAACAAACCGCAGATAAAGTGCCTGAATTCCCATTCAATATTCGCCTTGGAGTTAAAGCATTAGAAACTCAAGTGGCCAATCCGGTTAAAGGTGTTAAGAACATCATTGCCGTTAGTTCTGCGAAAGGTGGGGTCGGTAAATCAACGACTGCGGTTAACTTAGCGTTGGCGATTGCTCAATCTGGGGCGAAAGTGGGATTGTTGGATGCGGATATCTATGGCCCGTCTGTACCTATGATGTTGGGGCAAGAAGATGCAAAACCAGAAGTTCGTGATGGCAAGTGGATGGAGCCCATTTTCGCTCACGGCATCTATACTCACTCTATCGGCTATTTAGTGGACAAATCAGAAGCGGCAATATGGCGCGGTCCAATGGCTTCAAAAGCGTTGTCGCAGTTATTAACGGAAACAGACTGGCCCGATTTAGATTATTTGGTGATTGATATGCCGCCAGGTACGGGTGATATACAGTTGACGTTGTCACAACAGATTCCGGTGACAGGTAGTGTGTTAGTCACGACACCGCAAGACTTGGTGCTTGCCGATGCAAGAAAGGGAGCGGCAATGTTTAACAAAGTCCATGTCCCGGTTATCGGTGTTGTGGAAAACATGAGTTATCACATTTGTAGTCAATGTGGCGCGAAAGAGCATATTTTTGGCATGGGTGGTGCAGAAAAAATGTCGCAAGAGTTTGGCTTAGCACTGCTAGGACAAATTCCGCTTCATATCTCTATGCGAGAAGATATTGACGCTGGCGTGCCAACAGTAGCAAGGCGCCCAGAAAGTGAGCATGCAGGGTATTACAAGCAGCTTGCCGATCGCGTATGTAGCACGATGTTTTGGCAAGGCAAAGCAAAACCAGATGCGATTAGCTTTACAATGGTGAACTAAGTTTACTATGCCTATTGGTTGATAATTGCACATTTTAACGTTTGCTCGGAGGTTAATCCTCTGAGCAGGCAGAAACTTATGACTAAACCCTAATTCCAGCTAGTAACTATGGGGTGAACTCCCTATAATCAGGCAGTTTATCTTTTTATGTGACTAGAAATCATCATCGGGTGCAAACTAATGTCTGATAATAATCAATGCGTCATCGTAGGTATTGCTGGCGCTTCTGCTTCTGGAAAAAGTCTGATCGCGAGCACTATTTATAATGAGCTTCGCGCGAAAGTAGGCGATCATCAAATCGGTGTCATCACGGAAGATTGCTACTACAACGACCAAAGCCACCTAAGCATGGAAGAGCGAGTAAAGACGAACTACGATCACCCGAGTGCGTTGGACCACGACCTACTGTGTGAGCACCTTGAAAAATTGGTACGTGGTGAAGCAGTAGAAGTACCTGAGTACAGCTACACTGAACACACAAGAACAAGTAACACGACTACAATGACGCCTAAAAAGGTGATCATTCTAGAAGGTATCCTTCTTCTTACTGACCCTCGTCTTCGTGATTTGATGCACGCGACAGTATTTATGGATACACCGTTAGATATTTGCTTGCTTCGTCGTGTTAAGCGTGACGTGGAAGAACGAGGCCGAACTATGGAATCAGTTCTCAAGCAGTACCAACAAACAGTACGTCCGATGTTCATGCAGTTTATCGAACCTTCTAAGCAATATGCGGACATTATTGTTCCTCGCGGTGGTAAAAACCGTATCGCAATCGATGTATTAAAAGCTCACATTGCAAGACTTTTGAAAGCTTAAGCCTTTAGACGGCTATATCGCTTTATTTTTAAGAGAAGAAGTGGCACCTTAAGTGCCACTTCTTTTTTTGTTTTTAAATTAGTCAGTTGCAGGTTAAAACCAGACATTTTTCACGCTTTTGTGGAACTGTCAGCGGTAAATGGAGTCTGCGCTTATAATTGTAAAAACACTCGAGCAAGGAAAAACAAATGAAGAAACTGCTCTTAATTCTAGCAATACCGATTGTGGTCATTTTGGTCGCAATTTTAGCGTTAACCATCTTCGTCAATCCTAACCAGTTTAAGCCCCTTATTGTTGAGCAAGCGCAAAAGCAAACCGGTTTAGAACTAGTGATTGAAGGAGATATCAGTTGGCAATTTTTCCCATCGATCGGCTTTGAGTTGGGACATACAGAATTGCGAAACCCACAAGGCTTTAGTAAACCCAATTTATTCAAAGTTGATACCGTTGGTGTAGATATCTCTGTCATGCCACTTTTTAGTCAACAGCTTGAAATTGGAAACGTCACGCTTGATGGGGCTGAGTTCTATATCGAAACCAAGAAAGATGGCAGCAAGAATATTGATGCATTGACGAAAGCCCAAACACAACAAGCAGAGCAAGCGAGCGATACTGCGCCTACGCAAAATGGTGAAACGCAGCCTTCTGGCTCTGATTGGAGCATTAATCTTGCTGGTGTTACGGTTTCTAATGGCTCATTAGAAATGCAGGATAAGCAAGCCGGTAGTTACACCAAACTTTATGATATCTCATTAAACCTTTCCGAATTCGCTTTTGACAACTGGACAACGGCTGATTTTGGCGTGAAGGGCGAAATGAATGACCAAAAGTTCACAGCGAAAGGTCAGGCCGACTTTAAGCTAGAAAAAGGTTTGGCAAACTACGCGCTAAAGAACATCAACTTTGATGCGACATACTCTGACCCTGCCAATAAGATTGAATCGGCAACGATCGGTTTAGATACGTTTGAATTCGATAAAGTAAATAACCTGACTTATGCCATGAAAGGCGACGCTGGTGGTATGAAGTTAGATATGCAGGGTGCTGGTCAACTTAGCGTGGACAAGGCTATCAGCAAAGTGCAGTTGGATAAGTTAACTCTTAAATCGACTTTTGAGGGCGATGCATTACCTCAGTCACCGATGAAAGTCGACATGGTGTCTGATCTGTCTTTCGACCTGACGAAAAACCACCTGAGTTTTGTCCTAGAGAAGTTAACAGCGAATGCTATCGCCTTAGATGGTAAGGCTGATGTGACACTCAGTGATATTCCTAAAGTACGATTTGCTCTCCACAGCCCAAATATCGATCTTGATGAGTTCTTAGGGTTAGATAAGCAAGCTGCCGAAGGTAATAAGCCTGCTTCTGGTGGCGAGAGTGCTCCAGCTAGGTCTGAGGTTGAGCCTGATTTGTCTGCGTTGAAAACGTTAGATGTAAAGGGTGACATTACCATCGACAAATTCAAAGCGGCAAATGCGAAGATGGAAGCGGTAAAAACGAGCTTCACTGTAAATCGTGGCGTATTTGAGCTTACTTCATTTAGCTCGAAGCTGTACCAAGGCACAATCTCAGCGACAGCGAAGTTAGATGCACGCCAATCACCAGCGACTTACAGTGTGAAAAAGTCAATCAAAGGCGTGAAAGTTCAACCGCTACTTATTGATGTCGCTGATAACGACAAGCTTGAAGGGACGGGTAACATTGATGTGAATGTTACCGGTAAGAGTCTCACGCCTACCGGTATCAAGAAGAATCTTTCTGGTACGGTTGTTATCAATTTTGCTGACGGTGCGGTAAATGGCATCAACGTTGCTCAATTGATTCGTGAAAACTACGCGAAATTTAAAGGGCAAAAAGTCGAAGGCACCAATGAAGTTAAGAAAACAGATTTTAGTGCGATGACGGCGACATTGAAGCTCAATAAAGGTGTCGTATCAACGGATAATATGCAAGCTCAGTCTCCATTACTCCGTGTTCGTGGTAAAGGCACCGCAAACTACATCAATGAAACTGTTAACTTTACTATCAGCACGTCAGTTGTAGGCAGCCTAGAAGGCCAGGGCGGTAAAGATATAGATGAGCTGAAAGATATCACGATTCCAATCAATGTGTCTGGTAAGTGGGCGGATCCTAAATTCAAGCTCGTATTCGATGATGTTCTGAAGCAGAAAGCTCAGAAAGAAATCGATCGTGGCGTAGAGAAGCTAACGGACAAGATCAAAGACGAAAAAACCAAAGAAGCAGTCGATGGTTTGATAAAGAATCTATTCAATTAGATTCGAGCCAAAGCAAAAAGGGTTGGCATTAGCCAACCCTTTTTTAATTCTGCTGGTGAGCTTTACCAGTCGACACCTTTCAGCGCTTTGACGCCTGACTCAAATGCATGCTTTACATTCTTCACTTCAGAAACGGTATCAGCCATTTCAATCAGAGTGCGATGAGCGCCACGACCAGTAATGACAACCGACTGCATTTTAGGGCGGTTGTTCAGCGCTTCAACGACCTCGTCTAAATCAATGTAGCCGTAGCTCACCATGTACGTCAGCTCGTCAAAAAGAACTACATCGATAGATTCATCTTTGAGCATGCGCTTACATTCTTGCCATACGCCTTGCGCTGCTTCGGTATCAGCGGCTTTGTTTTGAGTTTCCCATGTAAAGCCGGTTGCCATTACTTGGAATTCAACGCCGAGTTTCTCAAGTAGGTTGCGCTCACCGTTGTCCCAAGTACCTTTAATAAACTGCGCGACAGCACAATTCAAACCATGACCCACTGCGCGTGCGATCGTACCGAATCCTGATGTCGATTTACCTTTACCATTTCCGGTAATGATCAGTAGCAGACCTTTTTCCTCTTGAGCAGCAGCAATTTTTGCGTCTACCTGTTCTTTGACTTTTTGTTGGCGAGCCTTATGGCGTGCTTCTTTATTTTCTTCGATAGACATAATACTTCCTCAATTCCTTTTCGTGTTGTGCCCAAGCTAATTTGGGTTCATAGATTTATCTCGCTATGATAGACCAACATATCGTGAAGAAAAACCACCGATAATTCAGGGAATAAAATGAAGAAAATACTTGTTGTTTGTATGGGAAACATTTGTCGGTCACCAACTGGAGAGGCAGTGTTAAGAGCCAAAGCTCAAAAACTAGGCGTTGAAGTAGAGGTTGATTCGGCAGGTACAATTGGCTATCACGCAGGAAACCGGCCGGATTCAAGAGCGATGGCAGCAGGAAAGCTGCGAGGTTATTCTTTTAAAGGAATGCAAGCGCGCCAAGTCACCATTGATGACTTTGACAAGTTTGACCTTATATTAGCCGCGGATAAAGCAAATTTGGCCGATTTATTGGATATTTGTCCATTGAAGTATCGACACAAAGTATCGTTATTTTTAAGTCATTCTGGGTCAGGTTACGACGAAGTCCCTGATCCATATTATGGTGGAGAAGATGGCTTTGAACTGGTGCTTGATTTAATCGAAGAGGCATCAGACGCGATTTTGAAGAAGCTATAATCGCCGGGCTTGAAGACAATAGAAAAAGGGATGAGCTGAGCTCACCCCTTTTTATTCGTGTTAACCCGCTAGTATGTCGGTTGCGACTTTGTAGCTTGGGTCTTCCTTCACGTTAATTTCAACCAAGCTGCCAGCTTTGTCCAAAAGTTTACGACAATCTGGGCTTAGGTGACGAAGGTGCAGCGTTTTACCTTGAGCATTGTAACGCTCTGCTAGTGTTTCAATCGCTTCAATTGCAGAGTGATCAGTCACGCGAGAGTCTGCAAAATCGACAATCACATCTTTTGGATCTTCAGGCGCGTTAAACAACTCCAAGAAGTTAGCGGCAGAACCAAAGAAAATAGGACCGTGAATCTTGTACTCTTTTGAACCTTCCTCGTTTAAGCATGTGTCGGCATAGATGTGCTTAGCGTGCTGCCATGCAAACATTAATGCAGAAACGATAACACCAACCGCTACGGCAACGGCAAGGTCAGTAAGAACAGTAACAACGGTCACAAGAACAATAACGAAGAAGTCTTGCTTCGGTACGCGACGCGCTAGTTTAAATGTTGCCCATTCGAATGTACCAATGACAACCATGAACATCACACCAACCAGAGCAGCGAGTGGGATCATTTCAATTAGCGAAGAAGCGAATAAGATAAACATCAATAGAGCGATAGCAGCAACGATACCAGATAGACGACCGCGACCACCTGAGTTTACGTTGATCATCGACTGACCAATCATTGCACAACCACCCATAGCACCAAACACAGAACAAGTCATGTTTGCCATACCTTGACCGATACATTCGCGGTTAGATTGACCACGAGTGTTCGTCATCTCATCTAAAACTGTCAGCGTTAGCAGAGATTCAATTAGACCAATGGCCGCTAGAATGATCGCGTATGGAAGAATGATTTGTAGAGTTTCTAGCGTAAATGGCACCGCCGGAATAGAGAAGGTCGGCAGTGAACCTGCGAGTGTTGCCGCTTCATCACCAGACATTGTACGCAAGAAGTCAACAACAGTGCGAGTTTCCAGATCCAAACCAACCACTAAAGCAGTCACCGTTACGATTGCAACAAGTGAAGAGGGTACAGCCGTTGTGATTTTTGGTAGAAAGTGAATGATTGCCATAGTTAGCGCAACCAAACCAAGCATTAGTAGCATTTGGTCTTGTGGTAGCCAAGTAAGCATGCCGTTGATATCTGGCGCTTTAAACTGACCCAACTGAGCTAGGAAGATAACAATAGCCAGACCGTTCACAAAACCAATCATCACAGGGTGAGGCACGATACGGATGAACTTACCCAATTTAAACATACCAGCGGCAATTTGAAGTATACCAGCGAGCATGATGGCTGCGAATAGGTACTGGACACCGTGAGTCGCGACAAGCGAAACCATTACGACTGCCATGGCACCTGTTGCACCAGAGATCATGCCGGGACGACCACCGAAAATGGAAGTAATAAGACCAACGATGAATGCAGCGTAAAGACCGACCATCGGATCTACGCCTGCGACGAACGCAAATGCGACAGCTTCAGGAACCAATGCTAGCGCAACGGTTAAGCCTGATAGCACATCATTTTTTACGGAGTGCTTAGAAAATTGGGGAAATTCGAACATGTTTGTTTTTAAGTTCTCTTTGCAATGAGTTAAACCCGACACATATTCGTATTTGCACAAGCCACTGAGTGGTTGATTTCTAATCAAACATTGCAGTGTAAACCGTAGTATTAAAAGAGCAGCATCAGAATGGTGTCGAAAACTTGAGTCGGCGCATGCTACCGAAAAGTGTGATTAAGTTCAAGAATGATACGAATAATGGCGTACAAATGTGATCACGAATTGGTATTTATATGAACAATTTATTGGGCAAATATGAAGATAAAAAAGGCTACCAGATGGTAGCCTTTAATTTATTTATGCCGTTAAGCAGTTGAACGTAATGATTTAGCCTAGTTAAAGTTAGGCTTTGTCATCTCTGCTGATGCGCGGTTTTTAGCCACTTGGCTACCCGCACCTTTAGCTTGGTAACGTTCGGTTTTGAACGGTGCTGCTGCAACCGTGATTTCGCGTAGCTCTTGAGGGCCAGGTGCTTTCGTCATCGGTGCGCTAGCGTTTAGCTTAGCCGCAACTTTAATGGCTTCGACTTTAGGCTCTGGTTTAGCTACTGGCGCTTCGGCTGCAATCTCTTTTGCTGCTTCAACCACAGGCTCTTCAGCAGGTGCCGTTTCTACAATGGCATCAACCGGTTCAGTCGCGGGAGTTTCAACGATAGGCTCTACCGAAGCTGTTTCTACTACTGCCGATTCAGTTTTTTCTGCGATTACTGCTTCCACAACAGGTGCTTCTACTACTGGAGCTTCCACTTTCGCTTCAACTGTTTCTTGAATCTTTGATTCAACAACTGGCGCTTCTGTTACAACAGGTTGCTCGCGGCGAATAATCACTTTACCCATAGCCATCTCTGGACAAGCAAAACCACCTTGCATTGTAGGTACTGCTGCTACTGTTTCTTCCTTAACTTGCTCTTCTTTCTTAGGTGCTGGTTTCGGAATGTAGCGTGGCATTACTTTACCCATAGCCATCTCAGGAGAAGCTACACCACCTTTACGCAGGCGGAACGGGTTAGGACGGCGATCGCGACCACGGCGACGGCGCTGGCCGCTTGCACGCAGGTGACGTGGCGAACGACGGTTACGACGTTGCTTAGACTCTGCTTGCTTGTTGTCTTGTTGTGCTTCTACCGCTGCTTCTGTTTGCTTCTCAACTTTGGTTTCAACCGTTTCTTGAGTCTTAACCGCCGTTTCTTCTGCTTTCTTCTCAACCGCTTCTTGGTCTTTAACGCGTACAGACTTGTTCAGTTTTCGACGTTGACGACGCTCCTTCACTTTTTCTGCTTTCGCGTTTTGTTGCTTTGGTTTGCTCTCTTCTGGTTTTGTTTCAGTTCGAGCTTCTGCCGCTAGCTGCAGGCCTTTTTCCGCTACTTTTGCATTTGCTTTTTGCTCTTGGGCTTTATCTGCTTGTTGAGTTTTAGGCTTACGCTTTTGGTTGCGGTTTTGCTGTTTATTGGTTTGTTGTTGAGCTTCGTTTTGCTCATTCGCTTGCTCATCACGAGGCTTACGACGACGTCGGTTATCACGGTTATCACGATTGTCGCGGTTCTCACGATTATCGCGTTGGTTGTTATTGCGACGACGATCATTGCGATCACGTTTGTTGCGTCGATTATCGCGATTTGGCTTTTTCTCTTCCTGAGGTTTCGGTTCTTCTTTTACTTCTTCAGAACCGCCGAATAGGAAACTACCAAGTGCTTTAAACAAACGGCTGAACAGTCCAGGTTTTTCTTCTTGTTCAACTTTCTGTTCTTTCTTCTTCGCCTCAGGGGCAGGTTTAGCTGCTGGTGCAGGTGCCGTTTGAGAAGGAGCCGCAAAGCCTTTAAGAACAGGTTCTTCGATTCGTTTAGGTTTTACGTCAACTTCCGCTGGCTCTTTACCTTCCGCTTCTTTCATTGCTTCCAGTTTTTTAGGAAGTAGGTAAGAAATCAGATCGAACTCTTCACCTTCACGAACACGGATAACTTCGAAGTGCGGCGTTTCCATGTCAGAGTTTGGAACAACCGTAATCTTCACTTCTTGAATGCGTTCGATATGGTTAACTGAACGACGTTTTTCGTTCAACAAGTAAGAAGCGATTGGCACAGGTACAACTGCGAGAACTTGCGCTGTATTGTCTTTCAGTGCTTCCTCTTCGATTAAACGAAGCACAGAAAGTGCTAGAGATTCGTTGTCGCGAACGACTCCAGTACCGCTACAACGAGGACAGATGTGGTGGCTTGCTTCTGCTAGAGAAGGGCTTAAACGTTGACGTGACATCTCCAACAAACCAAAGCGAGAAATACGACCGATTTGTACACGAGCGCGATCAAGACGAACGGCTTCACGTAGACGGTTTTCTACTTCTCGTTGGTGGCGAACAGGTGTCATATCGATAAAGTCGATAACCACTAAGCCACCCAAGTCACGTAGACGTAACTGGCGAGCAATTTCGTCGGCTGCTTCTAGGTTCGTGTTTAGAGCTGTTTCTTCAATATCGCCGCCCTTGGTTGCACGAGCAGAGTTGATATCGATAGACGTTAGTGCTTCGGTTGGGTCAATAACAATAGAACCACCAGATGGCAGACGCACTTCACGTTGGAAAGCTGATTCAATTTGGCTTTCGATTTGGTAGTGGCTGAATAGTGGAACTTCGCCTTCATATTTCTTAACGCGGTTAAGGAAATCAGGGCGCACCAATTGAATGTGCTCTTTTGCACGTTCGTAGATGGTGTTGCTGTCAATTAAGATTTCGCCAATATCACGACGTAAATAGTCACGGATTGCACGAACGATAACGTTACTTTCTTGGTGGATTAAGAATGGAGCAGGGTTAGAGTCCGCTGCACCTTTGATTGCACCCCAGTGGTTAAGTAGTACATTCAAATCCCACTCAAGTTCTTCAGCACTCTTGCCAACGCCAGCAGTACGTACGATTAGGCCCATGCCCTGAGGCAGTTCCAAAGTACTTAATGCGGCTTTTAGTTGAGTACGCTCGTCACCTTCGATTCGGCGAGAAATACCGCCAGCACGAGGGTTGTTAGGCATAAGAACAAGGTAACTACCAGCAAGAGAAATGAAAGTAGTAAGAGCTGCGCCCTTGCTTCCACGTTCTTCTTTTTCCACTTGAACGATAACTTCTTGGCCTTCCGTTAGCACTTCTTTGATGCTTGGACGACCTTGGTAGGTGTAACCTTCAGGGAAATATTCGCGGGCAATTTCTTTGAGAGGGAGGAAACCGTGACGCTCGGCGCCGTAATCAACAAATGCGGCTTCTAAGCTTGGTTCGATACGTGTGATACGTCCTTTGTAGATATTCGCTTTTTTAGATTCATGACCTGGACTCTCGATATCAAGATCGAAAAGTCGCTGGCCATCAACCAGAGCGACACGCAACTCTTCTTTTTGAGTTGCGTTAATTAACATTCTTTTCATTGAAAATTCTCGTTGTCTTTTCTTTTATATCTTTCTTGTCGACTTGCCACTGTTTTTTCGCTCTTTCACGGTGCCTGATCCCATGGCTTGTATTTTGCAGCCTCCCGGCTGGAAGGGGATGCTCTCGGGCACTTCAGTCATCACAAGCCTCTTGTGGTTTCTGTTGGAAACGTAGACTTGTGACCCGCTATTTGGGCGGTAGGTACTCAACGTGAATATGCGAGGAGTAGGGTGGCAAGAGTGTTGAATTCGATGTGTCTCACGCCAATGCTGCACTCGACCTTCAACGATCTACTCACATTGCTTGAGGATAAATGATTGGTAATGAATAAAATGTAACCAAACCTTCCTTAGCAGCTGTGAACTATAGCAGTGCGCGTGGCTATCAGCAATCTGCTTTCACGCAAACGATAGAAAATTTGCCGCTAAACTCAAAATTTCTAATTTATAACTGGCTGTTTCATAAGCAATTGAGATGTGTAAACTGATCAAGACAGAAAACAAATTGAGAACTCGATTGAGAGTTTTAATAATTTAAACAAAAGCTTGGCGAAATTTAGACCAGTTTGTACTATCAAGTGTTTCTTTTACGACAAGAATAATGTGAAGTCGCGCGAAATTGAGTTTACAATACCGCCCATGAGCGAAATAAGAACAAAAGTCCAGTTCGTCGACATTGACGAAGATATGGCGGGTCAGCGCATTGATAATTTTTTGCGCAACCAATTAAAAGACATCCCTAAAAGCATGATTTACCGAATCGTGCGTAAGGGCGAAGTACGTGTAAATAAAAAGCGTATAAAAGCAGAGTACAAGTTAAAAGCAGGCGATCTCGTTCGTATTCCACCGGTGACAGTCGAGAAAAAAGATGACGATGTCGCGCCAAGTACGAAACTAAACAAAGTCGCAGAGTTGGAAGATATGATCATCTTCGAAGATGATCATATGTTGATTCTAAACAAACCATCTGGTACCGCTGTGCATGGTGGCAGTGGCTTAAAGTTTGGCGCGATTGAAGCGCTTAGAGCTCTGCGTCCTCAAGCTCGCTTTCTTGAACTTGTGCATCGTATTGACCGTGATACTTCAGGTATCTTGCTGGTTGCTAAGAAGCGTTCTGCACTTCGTCACTTGCAAGCCCAGTTTCGTGAAAAGACAGTGAAGAAGTTTTACTTAGCTCTTGTCATGGGACAATGGAAAAGCAGTTGTAAGGTTGTGAACGCGCCACTGCTTAAAAACGAAGTGAACAGTATTGTTCGTGTTAACCCTAACGGTAAGCCGTCTGAAACGCGTTTTAAGATTTTGGAAAAGTTTGAACAAGCAACATTGATTCAAGCGAGTCCGATTACTGGTCGAACTCACCAAATCCGAGTTCATACACAATACACGGGCCACCCAATCGCTTGGGATGATCGCTACGGTGACCGTCGCTTTGATGCTTACACAGGTCAAGTTGGTTTAGACCGTTTGTTCCTACACGCGGCAAACATCAAGTTCCAACACCCATCAAATGATGAGTGGATGGAAATCAACGCACCGATGGAACCGAAGCTAGAAAAAGTGTTGGCGGGTTTAAGAAACGCGTAACCATGTTTTCCTCGTGGACACGAAAAGGGAGCCTGTGGTTCCCTTTTATAGTATTTGGATCAAAGGACATCGAGTCCTTGAACATGCAACATATCAATCAAATCAATCAATGGTAGTCCGACAAGTGTGTTCGGGTCTTTCCCCACCAATTTGTTAAACAAACAAATTCCCATTCCTTCGCTTTTAAAGCTGCCTGCGCAGTAAAAAGGTTCTTCCCTGTCGACGTAGCGTTCGATTTGTTCAAGCGTCAAATCTCTAAAGTGTACTTCGAAAGAATCAAAGCCGACTTCTGTATGGTTTGTGACGGTGTTATGTACCGCAAGACCGGTATAGAAAGTGATGACTTTTCCACTTTGAGACAAAAGTTGATTTATTGCGTTGTCTCTATTTAAAGGCTTGCCAACGATTTCACCATTAATGACACAAACCTGGTCACTGCCGATAACTAAACTTGCTTTATCCGTCTGGCAAGATGTTGCTTTCTCTTGGGCCAATCTTTGCACCAGTTCAAGAGGCGTTTCCTGGTCAAACGGTGTTTCATCGCAATCAGGTGATAAACAAATGAACGGTAGTGAAAGCTTTTCAAGCAGTTGTTTACGAAAAGGGGAGGTTGAAGCTAAAACCAGTTGGTAATTTTTCATTTTGAATTACAATTCGTGGGAGCATTTCCGATAGGATAATCGATCAAAAATGATTCTGGCTAATGCTCTGTATGTTAAGCGTAAAAAAGTACAACTTTTTTGCCTTTTTCTTTGACTAATTTTGATTTGGAAGATAATATTCGCGCCCTATGCAAAAGGTAAAAATACCGCGAACGGTTGACCCAGCGAAAGCTGCACAGAAACGATTAGATTACGATGGAGTCATCCAAGCTAGTCTTTTCAAGCGCTTAGCGGAAACAACTGAAGGCGTAAAACGCGACGCAGAAGTCTCATTGTCATTTGGGATGGATGAACAGCGACTCGTTGTTATCTCTGGTAAAGCTAACATCGAAGTCGATTTAGAGTGTCAGCGTTGTAATGAGGTATTCGCACATGAGTGCGAAGTTGAATTCCTTTCTACTCCTTACTACGGTGAGAAAACGGAACAGGAAGCACCAGAAATTTATGATTTGGTAGATCTAAATGAATATGGTGAATTAGACCTTATACAACTGGTTGAAGACGAGTTCATCTTAGCATTACCTCAAATTGCGATGCACGATGAAGCGGATTGTAGCGTTGATTCAAATAACATGGTTTTTGGTGAGATTCCTGAAGAAATTGAGGAAGAAAAACCGAATCCATTCGACGTTTTGAAAAGTCTGAAAAAGTAATAGGTGTGGTAACCGATTCTTCTTCAGGTTTTTAACCCAATAGTATAGGAGTAGGGTCAATGGCCGTACAGAAAAACCGTAAAACTCGTTCTAAGCGCGGTATGCGTCGTTCACACGATGCGCTAACTACAGCTGCTCTATCTGTAGACGCGACTTCTGGTGAAACTCACCTACGCCACAACGTAACTGCTGAAGGTTACTACCGTGGTCAAAAGGTTATCAACAAGTAAGGTTGAACCTTTGCAAAGTATTACCGTTGCACTTGATGCAATGGGCGGGGATTTCGGTCCACGCGTAACAGTGCCTGCCGCCGTGCAGGCACTGTCTCATTTCCCAGAGCTAAAAGTGATTCTTATAGGTGATCAATCTCTGATCACGTCTCAATTATCTCAACTCGGTACCTCGACCAGTTCCCGCTTGACTATTCTTCATAGTGAGAAAGTTATCTCGAACTCAGAAAAACCTTCATTGGCACTACGTAATAGCCAAAATAGTTCCATGCGTATGGCTATCGATTTGGTTTCTGAGCAGAAGGCGGATGCTTGTGTTAGTGGTGGCAACACCGGTGCATTAATGGCACTATCGCGTTTCATTCTTAAGTTACTTCCTGGTATTGAACGTCCTGCTTTAGTTTCAGCTTTACCGACGATTACTGGAAAGCGTACTTGGATGCTAGATCTAGGTGCGAATGTATCGTGCGATGCTGATAGTTTATTCCAATTTGCTGTAATGGGCAGTGCATTAGCAGAAGAACACTTAGGTTGTCCTCCTCGCGTTGCTGTACTCAATATTGGCGCAGAAGAGATTAAAGGTAACGATTTAGTCAAACGTTGCGCAGAAATGCTTTCTCAGACCGACGCGATTAACTTTGTTGGTTATATTGAAGGTAATCAAATTTTGCATGATGTTGCAGACGTCATTGTATGTGATGGGTTTGTCGGCAACGTATGCTTAAAAGCCAGTGAGGGAACAGCTCAACTTTTTATCGAAAAAATTAAAACCAGTATGATGGCGTCAACGATAAAGGGTTGGATTGCTAGAAAGTTGTTTTCTCGGCTATTTAATGAACTAAAAACACTGAACCCCGACCAGTATAACGGCGCAAGTTTGCTAGGATTGCGCGGCATTGTCATAAAAAGCCATGGAAGTGCGGATGTATCTGCGATTGTCAATGCACTTGGCGAGGCAGTACACGAGGTCAAACGACAAGTACCAAGCCGTATTAGCGATCGTTTGGAAGCGGTTTTACTCGAGAGGCATTATTAGTCTTCATGTATAGCAAAATTTTAGGTACTGGCAGCTACCTGCCATCTCAGGTGCGTACAAACGCAGATCTAGAGAAAATGGTAGATACAAGTGATGAGTGGATCGTTGCTCGCACGGGTATTAAAGAGCGTCGAATTGCTGCAGAAAATGAGACTGTAGCGGACATGGCATTCTACGCAGCTGAAAACGCTATCGATATGGCGGGTATTGATAAAAACGATATCGACCTGATTATCGTAGCCACAACGAGCAGTAGCCATACTTTCCCTTCATCTGCGTGTCAGGTGCAGGCAAAGCTTGGCATTAAAGGTTGTCCAGCTTTTGACTTAGCCGCTGCTTGTTCTGGTTTTGTGTACGCATTATCCGTTGCAGACCAACATATTAAATCGGGTATGTGTAAAAACGTACTTGTTATTGGTTCAGATGCTTTGTCTAAAACGTGTGATCCGACAGACCGTTCAACCATTATCCTATTTGGTGATGGTGCTGGAGCCGTTGTCGTAGGCGCTAGCCAAGAGCCTGGTATTATTTCTACCCACATATACTCAGATGGTCAATTCGGTGAGCTACTAAGCCTACCTGTACCTGAGCGTGGTCAAGATGCCGACAAATGGCTTCATATGGCAGGTAACGAAGTATTCAAAGTCGCTGTCACTCAGTTATCGAAACTAGTAAAAGATACGCTTGAAGCCAACAACATGCATAAGTCTGAACTAGACTGGCTAGTACCGCATCAAGCGAACTATCGAATTATTTCGGCAACAGCGAAAAAGCTTTCAATGTCTTTGGACCAAGTCGTGGTGACACTAGACCGACACGGGAATACTTCTGCGGCGACAGTACCATCTGCGCTGGATGAAGCTGTGCGCGATGGTCGCATTAAACGCGGGCAGACTTTATTGCTAGAGGCGTTTGGTGGCGGTTTCACTTGGGGCTCTGCTCTGGTGAAGTTCTAAGTTTCACGAGAATTCAAAATTTAAGGTGCACTTGGTGCATCTTATTTCTTTTTACTTTGCTTAAAGGAAAACAACATGAGCAAGTTTGCTATCGTATTTCCAGGTCAAGGTTCTCAAGCTGTAGGTATGCTTGCAGAACTTGGCGAACAATATGACGTAGTAAAACAAACATTTGCAGAAGCATCTGACGCACTAGGTTACGATCTATGGGCGCTTGTTCAAAATGGACCTGCAGAAGATTTAAACGAGACTTTCCGCACTCAACCAGCTTTGCTAGCTTCATCTGTTGCAATCTGGCGTGTATGGCAGGAGCTCGGTTTAGAGCAACCAGCAAACCTAGCCGGTCACAGCCTAGGTGAGTACTCAGCACTTGTATGTGCGGGTGTCATTGACTTTAAAGAAGCAATCAAGCTGGTTGAATTACGCGGTAAGCTAATGCAAGAGGCGGTACCAGCAGGTACTGGCGCTATGTACGCGATTATCGGTTTGGCTGATGATGCGATTGCAAAAGCGTGTGAAGACGCAGCGCAAGGTGAAGTGGTCTCTCCAGTAAACTTTAACTCGCCTGGTCAGGTAGTTATCGCGGGTAGTAAAGACGCAGTAGAGCGTGCGGGAGCACTATGTAAAGAAGCTGGTGCGAAACGTGCGCTTCCTCTTCCTGTTTCAGTGCCATCACACTGTGCGCTTATGAAGCCAGCAGCGGAAAAACTTGCAGTAGCTCTTGAGTCTATCGAATTTAACTCACCACAGCTTCCAGTTATCAACAACGTTGATGTGGTCGCTGAGACAGATCCTGCAAAAATCAAAGATGCGCTTGTTCGTCAGCTACATAGCCCAGTTCGCTGGACTGAAACAGTCGAGCTTATGCACGAGCAAGGGGTAGAACAGCTTCTTGAGCTTGGTCCTGGTAAGGTTTTAACAGGTCTAACAAAACGTATCGTGAAAACGCTAACTGCAGCAGCAGTGAATGATGTTGCGTCGCTAGACGCGGCGAAGTAATCCATCAAGCGATAAAACTTGCGATAAGAAAAGGAAACACAACATGATGAATCTAGAAGGTAAGATCGCGCTAGTTACCGGCGCAAGCCGTGGTATTGGCCGCGCGATCGCGGAACTTCTTGTAGAGCGCGGTGCGACGGTTATCGGTACGGCTACTTCTGAAAGTGGCGCTGCAGCTATCAGCGAGTATCTTGGTGATAACGGTAAAGGCCTAGCTCTTAACGTGACTGATGTCGAGTCTATCGAAGCGACACTAAAAACGATCAACGAAGAATTTGGTGTGATCGATATTCTGGTGAATAACGCTGGTATTACTCGTGATAACCTATTGATGCGTATGAAAGATGATGAGTGGAACGACATCATCGATACCAACCTAACGCCTATCTACCGCATGTCTAAAGCGGTTTTACGCGGCATGATGAAAAAACGTGCGGGTCGTATCATCAACGTAGGCTCTGTTGTTGGTACCATGGGTAACGCAGGTCAAACTAACTACGCAGCAGCGAAAGCGGGCGTGATTGGTTTTACTAAATCAATGGCTCGTGAAGTTGCGTCTCGTGGTGTAACAGTGAACACTGTTGCCCCTGGTTTCATCGAAACTGACATGACGAAGGCACTAAATGATGAGCAACGTGCGGCAACGTTGTCGAACGTGCCAGCTGGTCGTTTAGGTGACCCACGTGAAATTGCATCAGCAGTAGTTTTCCTTGCTTCTCCTGAAGCAGCGTACATTACTGGTGAAACTTTGCATGTAAATGGTGGCATGTACATGGTTTAATGAGACAGTTTGTGCAAAATAAGCTATTTTACATTGTGAAAAATAGCCTATAGTTGCAGTTAACTGTCATGAACTTGTCATGCTTATGCGCAAGATTTGTGCATGATTTAAGTCAAAAATGTATTGAAATTCGGTTAAATTCGCTAATTTTGTGGTTTGACCAGCAAGGACCCCCTTGCAACTTTCAATAGTTCGAATAAACTACGGAATCATCGCATTAGGCGAAATCTGTAAAGGAAAAGAAAAATGAGCAACATCGAAGAACGCGTAAAGAAAATCATTGTTGAACAGCTAGGTGTAGACGAAGCAGAAGTTAAAAACGAAGCTTCTTTCGTTGACGATCTAGGTGCTGATTCTCTAGACACTGTAGAACTAGTTATGGCTCTAGAAGAGGAATTCGACACTGAGATTCCTGACGAAGAAGCTGAGAAGATCACTACTGTTCAAGCTGCAATCGACTACGTAAACAGCGCTCAGTAATTAGCTCTCCCAGGCGGTCTCCTAGACCGCCTGTGTTCTTTCTAACTTCTTCTATCCTCTCATAGAAATATTCAATTCCCGGAGAATTATATCGTGTCCAAGCGTCGTGTAGTTGTCACTGGCATGGGTATGTTGTCACCGGTAGGCAACACAGTAGAATCATCTTGGAAAGCCCTGCTAGAAGGTCAAAGTGGTATCGTGAATATCGAGCACTTTGATGCTACGAACTTCTCAACTCGTTTTGCAGGTCTTGTTAAAGATTTCGATTGCACAGAGTACATGTCTAAAAAAGATGCTCGTAAGATGGATCTTTTCATCCAGTACGGCATTGCAGCGGGTATTCAAGCTCTTGATAACTCTGGCTTACAAATTACCGAAGAAAATGCGGCTCGAGTTGGTGTTGCTATCGGCTCAGGCATTGGCGGTCTAGATCTGATCGAAACAGGTCACACTGCATTAGTAGAAAAAGGCCCTCGCAAAGTTAGCCCATTTTTTGTTCCTTCGACCATCGTAAATATGGTTGCAGGTAACCTATCTATCATGCGTGGTCTTCGTGGTCCAAATATCGCGATTTCTACAGCATGTACTACTGGCCTACATAACATCGGTCATGCTGCGCGAATGATTGCGTACGGCGATGCAGATGCGATGGTTGCTGGTGGCGCAGAAAAAGCGTCTACGCCTCTTGGCATGGCTGGCTTCGGTGCAGCTAAAGCGCTATCTACTCGTAACGACGAACCTCAAAAAGCGTCTCGTCCATGGGATAAAGGCCGTGATGGCTTCGTTCTAGGCGATGGTGCTGGCATGATGGTGCTTGAAGAGTACGAACACGCGAAAGCACGTGGCGCGAAGATTTACGCAGAACTGGTTGGTTTTGGTATGTCTGGCGATGCTTACCACATGACTTCTCCAAGCGAAGATGGCTCTGGTGGTGCACTTGCGATGGAAGCGGCAATGCGTGACGCGAACATCACAGGTACCCAAGTAGGTTATGTGAATGCTCACGGTACATCTACTCCTGCTGGCGACGTTGCAGAAATCAAGGGCGTGAAACGTGCTCTTGGTGAAGAAGGTGCGAAGCAAGTACTTGTATCATCAACTAAGTCTATGACTGGTCACCTATTAGGTGCAGCAGGGTCTGTTGAAGCAATTATCACGGTTATGTCTTTGGTTGACCAAATCGTTCCACCAACGATTAACCTTGATGATCCAGAAGAAGGTCTAGACATTGACCTTGTGCCGCACACTGCGCGCAAAGTTGAAGGTATGGAATACGCTATCTGTAACTCGTTTGGCTTTGGTGGTACAAACGGTTCTTTGATCTTCAAAAAGTTCGCTGAGTAACACTATCTAACCTTATTTAGATAAGCGAAACTTGTATTCTAACGGCTCGATGCTTAGCATTGAGCCGTTTTGTTTTATTTGTTGTCTGCTAATTTGAAGGTACGCGAATGTTTTGGGTAAATGGAGTTCCACAAACGCATGTAGAACTGGGTGATCGCTCATTCCAATACGGTGATGGAGGTTTTACCACCATCCTGACCCAAAACGGAGAGTTGGTTTACTGGCAAGAACACATTGAGCGTATGAGGTCCTGCCTTGACGTATTGAAGATCTCTTCCCCTGACTGGCAAGTTGTGCTTGATTGGGCAAGCAAAGCGGCTTTATCTGATGCACAAGCTGGGGTGAAAATTCACGTTAGCCGTGGTATTGGTGGGCGAGGGTATAGTCCTAATGGGATTGAAGGCCCTATCGTGACTATCTCCAATTTTGCGTTTCCTTCTCATTACTCTTCTTGGCAAGAAAAAGGCGTGGATTTGGGCGTTTGTGAGACTCGTCTCGGGATTCAACCTTTACTTGCTGGACACAAGCACAACAACCGTTTAGAGCAGATTCTCGCCAAGGCTGAAATCGACGATACCGAGTTTGCAGATGCAATAACGTTAAATGTGCAAAACCATGTCATTGAAACTACAATGGCCAACCTTTTTTGGGTTAAAGGTAATAAAGTATTTACACCGGAGCTGACCTTATCTGGCGTTGCGGGCGTAATGCGTCGTAAGGTGCTTGAGTTACTAAAAGTAAGTCATATTGAAGTCATCGAGGGGCGTTTTATACTTCCAGATTTGCTGAGCGCAGACGAGGCTTTCATGTGTAACTCAATATTAGGTGTCGCACCAATTCGCAGTATAGTGGCATCTAACTCTAAGACTATATTTCCGATAGGAAAATTGACTCAACGACTGCAAGGGAATTTAACTACGTGATTAAAAAACTGTTGGCTTTTGTTGTGCTGATCGCAGTGATAGGCGCAGCAGCTGTTTTTTATATAATTTCACAGGCTAAACAATACGTTGAAAGGCCTATTCTATTGGAACAACCTCAGCTGTTTACTGTAGAAAGTGGTACAAGCTTTCATCATGTCATGCGCGCCTTAGTTGAAGATGAGGTAATTGAAACGTCGGAGTACATCCGTTTAATACCTCACTTATATCCAGAACTGTTGCAAGTGCGAGCGGGTACTTATCAACTAGAGCCTGGTATGTCGCTTTCGCAAGCATTGGAGCACCTGAATGCCGGAAAAGAATACCAGTTTGCGATCACTTTTGTTGAAGGCAGCCGCTTTTCTGAGTGGGTAGAGCAATTGAAAAGTGCTCCTTATTTAGAGCATGACTTAACCGATCTCTCAGAAAAAGACATGGCAGCAAAGTTGGGTATTGAGCGAGAAAAGCTGGAAGGACTGTTTTTAGCAGAAACCTACCATTACACGGCGGGTGCAAGTGAAAGCCAGTTATTAAAACGAGCGCATCGAAAACTCAATAAAATACTGGATGCTAACTGGGAAGCTCGTCAAGAAAAGCTGCCATTGCAAGACAAATATGAAGCCTTGATTCTGGCGTCTATCATCGAGAAAGAGACGGCCATTGACTCTGAGCGTGAGCGCGTCGCTTCTGTGTTTATCAACCGATTGAACAAACGCATGCGTTTACAAACGGATCCGACGGTTATTTATGGTATGGGTGATGCTTACGACGGAAATATTCGTAAGAAAGATTTGCGCACGCCGACACCATATAACACCTATACCATCAATGGCTTACCTCCAACCCCAATCGCGATGGCAGGTGAAGCCTCTATTGAAGCGGCTTTGAATCCAGAAAGCAGCAACTATTTATATTTCGTAGCAAGTGGAAAGGGCGGACACGTATTTTCGAAATCCCTTGCAGAGCACAATCGTGCTGTTCGAGCCTATTTAAGAGAACTAAGAAAGAACAAATGATGAAAGCAAACTTTATTGTCGTTGAAGGCCTAGAAGGCGCGGGTAAAAGCACTGCGATTAAAACCGTTTTAGATACGCTAAAAGCGGCAGGTATTGAAAATATCGTAAATACTCGTGAGCCAGGAGGCACGCCGCTAGCAGAAAAAATGCGCGCTCTGGTGAAAGAAGAGCATGAAGGCGAAGAACTTAAAGACATGACGGAGTTGCTTCTTCTATATGCTGCACGTGTCCAGTTGGTTGAGAACGTGATTAAACCAGCTTTGGCGAACGGTCAGTGGGTGGTGGGTGACCGCCACGATATGTCGTCGCAGGCTTATCAAGGTGGTGGCCGTCAGATTGACGCGTCGCTAATGAAAAACCTTCGAGACACAACGCTTGGTGATTTTAAACCTGCTTTCACTCTCTATATGGATATCGACCCTCGCGTTGGGCTTGAGCGTGCGCGTGGGCGTGGTGAGCTCGATCGTATCGAGAAGATGGATATCAGCTTCTTTGAACGTACACGAGAGCGTTATTTGGAGATTGCTCATGCTGATCCTTCTATCATTATCATTAACGCTGAGCAGGCGATCGAAGACGTGTCGCGTGATATTCGGGACGCTCTTAACGAGTGGTTAGCTCGTCAATAATAAGTGAAACTTAAATTTAGGTGACTCATGTTAAATGATTATCCATGGTTGCAGCCAGTATGGGATAACCTCAAAGTAGGGCTAGAGTCGGACAGAATACCAGGTGCGCTTTTATTGCAAAGCGAGCAAGGCTTAGGCATCGAAAAACTTATCGAGTTTTTTAGCCAAGCACTTCTTTGCCAAAATTACGCCAGTGAAGCGTGCGGTTTTTGTCATAGCTGTCAATTAAATCAATCACACAACCACCCAGATTTACACTGGATCAAACCAGAAAAAGAAGGAAAAGCGATAACGGTGGACCAAGTTCGAGCTTGCAACCGTCTTGCTCAGGAATCATCACAGCTTAATGGTTATCGCCTATTTGTTATAGAGCCAGCGGACTCTATGAATGAATCGGCATCGAATGCATTGTTAAAAACGCTAGAAGAGCCTGGGGCAAAGTGCTTGTTTTTGCTCGTTACCCACAATCAGGAGCGCCTGCTTCCAACGATTCGTAGCCGTTGCCAACACTGGGTTGTTGCGCCGCCGTCAACGGAACAAGCGATGCAATGGATGCGCGAACAAGGGGCGCAGCAAGTTCCTGCTTACGCCTTAAAACTGAATATGGGCTCTCCTATAAAAACATTGGATGCGTTAAATAATGGCGATCTCGATGCTTACTTGGCTTTTGAGCGCACTTTTATTAAGGCGATGTCTTCTCCTGCCTCAGACATTTCTGAGTGTGCTTCTTTAATGGCTAAACACTCGGAGCAATCACTAGACTGGGCGTGGTATTTACTGACAGACGCTCAGAAAGCGCAGTTTGGTGTATCAGAAGCACAAATGCTTCCTGGCGCTATAAAGTTTCAGCCGAACAACTACAACGGTTTGTACTCATCAGCGAAGGCGCTGATGGACCTCAAAGCTCAGGTGCAAGCCTTTCCTGGTCTAAACCTTGAGCTACTATCAATGAACTGGTTAATTGAATCACGAGAGGCATTATGTTCGTAGATTCTCATTGTCATTTAGACAAATTGAATTACGACGATCTCCACATCAATGTGGAAGACGTTATTAACAAAGCTAAACATGCAAAGGTAACCGAGCTGCTTTCTGTGGGAGTTACGCTGGATTCTTTCCCTAAAATGATGGAAATGATTGAGCCTTATGAGAATGTTTATGCTTCGTGCGGTGTACACCCACTTGATGTTGAAAGCGACTTTTCGATGGACGTGCTACGTCACCACGCATCGAATGAAAAAGTCGTTGCCATTGGTGAAACAGGCTTGGATTATCATTATAAGCCAGAAACGGCAGCGTTACAGAAAGAGCGTTTTGAGCAACACGTTGATCTTGCGGTGGAGCTTAACAAACCTTTAATTATCCATACCAGAAACGCACGTGCGGATACTCTAGATATTTTGCGTAAGGGTGGGGCGGAGAAATGTGGTGGTGTTATCCACTGTTTTACAGAAGATCTTCCATTTGCTGAAGCTGCACTTGAGCTGGGGTTTTATATTTCTATCTCGGGGATTGTCACTTTCCGTCAAGCTACAGAGTTGAAAGAAGTGGTGAAGACTCTACCTCTAGAGAAGCTTCTCATTGAGACAGATTCTCCTTACTTGGCTCCAGTCCCTCACCGAGGTAAAGAGAATCAACCTGCTTATGTTGTCGAGGTGGCTTCTTATATTGCGCAACTCAAATCGTGCTCTCTTTCTGAAGTGGCACAAAAAACCACCGAAAATTTCCGAAATCTTTTTTTGCGATGAAAAATCAATAAGAGCATAAAAAAGGAGCGCATGCTCCTTTTTTGTTGATAAAAACAACAGATATACTCATGAGTTTAATGTTTACTAAAAATGTTGATTTAATAACATTCAAAAATCACAAATGTAATTTTGTTACTAAAAATAACATTGGAGCGTATTTTATTTACGCCTTAAAATTAATTATATAAATAATAAACTCTTTATAAAACAGTAATATAACTGCAATGCAAACCTTTTCATCAGCTGTTTTTGGGTGTGATCCAAGACTTGTTTTGAAACTAAATTTCGTAACTGTGTGGAAAGTTTGAGGGTCATCAATATATATTTAGAGCCGGAAAATATAATGCAGTTGTGGTTACATTTTCATTGGGTGCTAACCTTTAGGCTACGGGGGTGTGCCGTTAGTGCCCAAATAATACTTATAAATTTATCAGGAGCATAAACATGTTTAAGAACCTTTTTGCTAACCTGCAAAAAGTTGGTAAGGCGCTGATGCTTCCAGTATCAGTTTTACCAGTTGCAGGTATTTTATTAGGTGTGGGTGCTGCCCATCTAAGCTTTATTCCAGAGATCGTTTCTAATCTTATGGAACAAGCTGGTGGTTCAGTATTCGGCCAAATGGCACTTCTATTTGCAGTAGGTGTAGCTCTAGGCTTCACTAATAACGACGGTGTTGCTGGTCTTGCAGCAATCGTTGGTTACGGCATCATGACGGCAACGCTAGGTGTAATGGCGGGTGTTATGGGTGTTGAGAAAATCGATACAGGTGTACTAGGTGGTATCCTTGTCGGTGGTGTGGCTGCTTGGGCATTCAACCGTTTCTTCAAAATTCAACTTCCAGAGTATCTTGGCTTCTTCGCTGGTAAGCGTGCAGTGCCTATCATCACTGGTTTTGCAGCGATCATCCTTGGTGTTATCCTTTCTGTAATTTGGCCACCAATTGGCGGTGCAATCTCTGCATTCTCTGATTGGGCTGCGCACCAAAACCCACAACTAGCATTCGGTATCTACGGTGTTGTAGAGCGTTCTCTAATCCCATTCGGCCTACACCACGTATGGAACGTACCGTTCTTCTTCGAAGCTGGTTCTTGTGTTAACGCTGCTGGTGAAGCTCAAAACGGCGTACTAACTTGTTACCTAGTTGCTGATGAAGCATCTCGTGCTGCTGGTAATGGCTTCGGTCAGCTAGCGGGTGGTTACATGTTCAAGATGTTTGGTCTACCAGCTGCAGCAATCGCAATTGCTCACTGTGCTAAACCAGAAAACCGTGCAAAAGTAATGGGTATCATGGCGTCAGCTGCACTGACTTCATTCCTAACTGGTATTACTGAGCCTATCGAATTCTCGTTCCTATTCGTTGCTCCACTACTATACGGTATCCACGCTCTACTAGCTGGTTCTGCATACATTGTTTCTAACACTCTAGGCTTTGTACACGGTACTTCTTTCTCTCACGGTCTGATCGACTTCCTAGTTCTATCTGGTAACGCTCAGAAGATGGGTCTAATGATTGCTGTTGGTCTAGTATACGCAGTGATTTACTACGTAGTGTTCCGTGGCGTAATCACAGCACTTGACCTAAAAACTCCTGGTCGTGAAGATGAAACAGAAAGTGCGGCAGCAACTTCTGGCTCTGACATGGGTGGTGAACTGGTTGCAGCGTTCGGTGGTAAAGCTAACATTACTGGTCTAGACGCATGTATCACTCGCCTACGTGTCGCGGTTGCAGATACAGCAGCTGTAGACCAAGACAAACTGAAACAACTTGGCGCTGCTGGTGTTGTAGTTGTTGCAGGTGGTGTACAGGCTATCTTCGGTACTAAGTCTGACAACCTAAAAACTGAAATGGATGAGTGGATCCGTAACCACGGCTAATCACCGTCATTCATAACAATGAATAAAAGGAGGCTTCGGCCTCCTTTTTTTAGTTCCTCTCTCATTGCTAAAAGTGCTTTCTGAGTGTGATCCTAAACTCATCTTTACTTTTGCCAGTCTTTTCATACATCGCGCTTACTCATCGTTGACATATTGAAACACCACTATGTTTGAATAGCGCATGATGTTTTTTTAATAATTGATAACGTGTATGAAGAGCAAATTAATTTTATTAGCAGGACTAGTTTCTAGTACCGCAATTGCGGCAAATGAGCCAACGAACTTGTCTGTTGGTATGGCTGTCGATCAACAGTTGAGTGTTGTTGTTGAGTTAGATAATAAGTATCGCGGCATTATCGGTAACGATGGTATGGCGTTTGATTACATCGCTAAACGTGGAACATTCGATCAAAACATGCCTGTGACCTGGTATGTTGGCGTTGGTGGTTGGTATGAGTGGGATGATGAGTTTGGCGTGCGTGTGCCTCTCGGTGTGAACTGGGATTTATCACGCGGCTGGGATCTTTATGGTCAAATACACCCAGAGCTAGATCTTTACAAAGGTGCTGACTTACAACTTGGTGGTGCCGTTGGCATCAAATACAGTTTCTAGAATAAAAGAAACATAAAAAAACGCCGGTAAATACCGGCGTTTTTTGTTTGGAATGCAATACTGCTATTGTTTATCCATGGCTCGCTTGATACAAACGGCAGCGCCGCCCCAAGTGATACCTAAACCAATAACCATCATAATAATTGCGCTGATTGTCATTTCGCTGTCTCCTTGCGATTCACTGCGTTAATCACTAGACCAAAGATAAATAGTGCGGCGATAAGTGCCCAGCCTACAGTTAGATCATAACCACCGTAGCCTTCAGTAAATAAAGCATAAAGCTTAGTCGCTAAGATAATGGCGAGCATAATCGGTGTTACGAAGCGTAAACAGATCTCAAACCATTGACCAATAGAGAAATCAGAGCGCTCATTTACGTAATTACGTACTTCAGGCACGCGTTTCAATAGCCACGCCATCAATACAATCTCAACCAAGCCGCCTACCATAATGCCAACGTTGTTTGCAAAGTGGTCTACTAGGTCTAGCAGCAATAGACCGCCATTTGTTGCGAACGCCATAGAAACCACAAAACCAGTTCCAATTACAACGTTTGCAGCTTTTTTTCGGCTCCACTTTAGCTTATCGATGATGGCGGATGTTACGGCTTCCATGATAGAAATGTGCGAACTTAGACCAGCAACCACCAGTGCAAAGAAGAACAGAGGACCAAGAATATATGGTGCGGGTAATAAGTTAATTGCCGCAGGTAAAGTAACAAAAGCAAGGCCAACGCCTGCAGATACCACTTCTGTTAGCGGTTTACCTTGTTCTTGAGCCATGTAACCCAAGACAGAGAAGATCATAATACCAGCTAGGATGGAGAAGCCACAGTTGATCAACACGGTCATAAACGCGTTATTCGTGATGTCTGATTTTTCTGGCAGATAACTAGAGTAAGCCAGCATGATCGCGAAGCCGATGCTTAGGGTAAAGAAGATCTGACCGTACGCAGCTGCCCATACTTTCACATCCCAAATTTTGCTGAAATCGGGTTCAAACATGTAGTTAACGCCATCCAAAGCTCCTGGCAAGAAAACCATACGTCCGATTAAAAAAATCACCATCAAGAATAGTATTGGCATCATGATTTTAGATGCGCGCTCAATCCCTGATTTCACGCCTTTGGCAATGGCGGTATAAGTAATGGCCCAAGCAATCACCATAGATAAGGCTATCTTCCATTGAATACTGCCTAAGTCTGTTGGTGAGTTGTCACCTAACTTTAGGTACTCGCTAAAGAAAAATGCGTTTGTATCGGTTCCCCAACCTTGAGTGAACGACAACCCAAAGTAAGAAATTGACCAACCGATAACTGCAACATAGTAAACGGCGATAACTGCTGCAACACCAACTTGGAACCAGCCAAGCCATTCAAATTTAGAATGAATTTTCGCTAGCGTTTTTGGTGCTGAGCCTCGGTACTTTTGTCCCATACTGAACTCAAGGATCATAAATGGAATACCGGCCGTGATCATGGCGAAAATGTAAGGAATAAAAAATGCGCCGCCACCGTTTTCATAGGCCATATATGGAAAACGCCAAATGTTTCCCAAACCGATAGCAGACCCGACTGCTGCTAAGATGAATCCCGCTCGGGATCCCCATTGTTCTCGCTTCATATTTGACTCCTATACGACTCCCTGAGGAATGAAGCTCTCTCCGTAACACAGTAATATTTGCGTAAACTGTTGGAAGAAAGGACCGCTGTTATCTATCAGCTTTTCTATCCTTAATTCTAGCTTATTATAATTTTCTAGAGCTATATTCTAGTTACTGTGAGAGAAAGTAGATTATTAATCTTAAAATTTTGATGTGTGTTTGATAAAACTGAAATATTTATCTGTTTTCACTAATCAGACTAACTTCTAATAATACTTAGCGCAATAGAATCTAAATGTTAACTCAGATGCGTTGTCTGGTTTTAATCTTGTTAAATTTGAGTTTGATTATGGTTTTGTGTGGGGGATTGGTTGGTTGTATGGAATAAATGACTAGAATCCAATAATCGACTTGGTGTTTAAAACTATTTTGATGAACTAGGGCGTACGGCTATCTTTTGCGCACCCCGCTAGAGAATGCTTCGTTACTTTTCTAAGCGATGATTTTTAGATGATATTTTCTATCTGCTTTGTGTAGGACTCGCCCAGCACTCTTTGCGGAGAGCCCTACGAAGTGAAGTGTACAAAAAATTAGAAACGGAAACTAAAACCAATATTTGATTGGAATTGATTCATCCAATCGGTATCGAACTTAATGATGCAGTTTGAGCCGTCATTAGGTAGGGTGCAGGCTCCAGAGGTATCGTTATCAACGACCGTTCCCAACCATCTCAATTGGGCTGTCAACGCAAAGTTCTTTGAAAACTCATATTCCAGCCCTGCAAAAGCGCTCGCCGAAAATCCGTATTTTTTGTCTACCCAATCAACATCGGTGTAAGAGGCTCCCAAGCCAACACCAATATAGGTTTGCCAGTTTTCTGCAACAGGGTAGTACATGCTGCTTTGAAATTGCAGGTAATGGATGTCTGCCGAATTTGATAACTTTTCAAGTTCTGTTGATTGGTTGGAGTAAAATAATCCAATTCTTCCTTTCTCAAAAGGCGTCTCGATTGAAAGTGCGTAGTTCACTGCGGGATCGAGGTCGTATGTATTGCCACTTTCGTCTTCTACTTGACCGCCACCTGTATAGCCGATGAATGGAGTAACGATAATATTGGCTTGTGCACTTACCGCGGTGCTGAGCAGTATGCTTCCTACCAGCCAGCTGAGTTTTTGGTTCATGTCCTATCTCCTTATTATGACTAAGCTAATTGTGATGGGTTAGTCAAAATTGCGCGACTAAATTAAGCAAATCTTGAACATATTTCACACTGGTGTTATTAATTTGTTACATATTAAGGAGGTGTTTATGGAACACGATCTAAAATCCGCATTAATCATCGTGGTGACTGTTTTTGCAGTACTTTTGTCGTTTGGCATCATTGCGATTACAACGGCTTAAGATAACTACTTTTACCAAGTGTTTTAACAAAATGGCGTGAGCCTATGATACGTAACAGCGGTATAATCACAGAAAGCCATACTGAGCTTGATGTCAAAGTTTATGAGCATTTCAGGCATGGAAAAACTGCTTTAGTCACGCAAGGTGGAGGGCAGAGAGGGATTTTTACCGCTGGCGTATTAGACGCATTTTTACTTTCCAACTTTGATCCTTTCGATGAATTCTACGGTACCTCTGCTGGGGCACTCAATTTATGCTCTTACTTATGTCGTCAACACGGTATGGGCAAAGCTTTTATTACCGAACTGACAACGTCTCCTGAGTTTTTTAATCTGTTTCGTTATATTCGAAAGCAGCAGTACTTGGGTTTAGAGTGGGCGTTAGAGCGGATTCAAGATTTCCCTTACAAGCTTGATCTTGATTTAGGCCGCAGTGCACTAGGAGGTCGAGGTGCGTTTGCAGCGGTAACAAATGTAGAGACGCTATCGGATCAATATTTACCAATCTTGGGTGACACGTGGTTTAACACCATGTTAGCAACATGCGCGATTCCTAAGTTGTACCACGGACCTGTCGACGTTAATGGCAATAAGTTTGTTGATGGTGGTGTGTCGGCTTCTATCCCTGTTCAAGAAGCGTGGCGTCAGAATGCTCGCAACATTATTGTCATCCGAACAGAACCGTTCTCGGAGATTGAAGCGAGAGCGCAAAGTGAAGTAGGGGATGTGCCTGTCGAGTGGTATCGAGAGTCTATCAATTCGGTGCAGCAATCATGGCAGCAAAAAGTGAATCGATGGAAGTTGGATTGGGCTTCGTTCTTCCAACAAAAAATTAATGCCGCCCATCAGTCGAAGCTTGCAGGAAAAATGCTATTGAATGGAGGCCGTTGGTTGTTCGGTGCTGATAATTTGTATCGTCTAAGCCATTTAATCGGTGAGAATTTTGACTCAGGTTTAGCCGACATGCTGATGATTCACTATCAAACATTTGAGCTCACTCAGGCCTTTATATCTGCTCCACCTGACGATACTTTCATTTTACAAATCGCGCCTAAAGAGGGGCTTCGTTCTTCTTCTTTGTTAAGTGACCAAGAATCACTAGAGCATGATTATCAACTCGGACTTCAGGCGGGATTTAATCTGGTTCAACTCTATGACCAACTGAATATTGAAATTGATGGCAGAGAGAGTGCATAACCTTTTGTATTAACGACATACGCTAAATACAAAGTGAAGTGTAAATAAATGAGGCTCCGTTTTCGGAGCCTCATTAGTGTGCGTACCTAATCTCTATGGTTAATAGGGTTAGGTATAAAGGTTATGCTTGCAGAATTCGCATGCAGTTGGTTGAACCAACGACATCCATTACATCGCCTTGAGTTATCATGACTAAATCACCCTTGTGCAAGAACCCTTGTTCTTTAAGGCTGGCAATCGCAGCTTGAGCTGTCGGTAAACCTGCATCACTTTTTGACTCGAAATATACCGGTGTCACGCCTCGGTATAGTGCAGCTCGATTGAGCGTGGATTCATTACGTGATAAGGCAAATATTGGTAAGCCAGAGCTTAAGCGAGACATCATCAACGCAGTCCTGCCAGATTCTGTTAACGAGATCATCGCTTTAATTCCTTCCATGTGATTCGCAGAGTACATGGTTGCCATTGCGATGGTTTCTTCAGCTGTTTCGAAGGTGCGATCTAAGCGATAAGTGGATAGGCTTGCCTCAGACATCTTTTCTGCGCCCACACACACCTCGGCCATGGATTTGACCGTTTCTACAGGGTATTTACCTGCTGCGGTCTCTCCAGACAGCATCACCGCGTCAGTGCCGTCTAGAACCGCATTGGCCACGTCCATCACTTCAGCACGCGTCGGCATCGGGCTAGTAATCATGGACTCCATCATTTGTGTCGCAGTAATTACGATGCGGTTTAAGCTGCGTGCGCGGCGAATCAGCTTTTTCTGGACGCCAATAAGTTCAGGATCGCCGATTTCTACACCCAGATCGCCACGCGCAACCATCACCACATCGGATGCGAGAATAATATCGTCAATAGACTCATTGGTCGCGACGGTTTCTGCTCGTTCGACTTTGGCCACCAGCATGGCTTCGAGGCCCGCATCTCTGGCTAGGCGTCGAGCATAATGCATGTCTTCGCCGTTACGTGGGAACGAAATAGCAAGGTAGTCCACTTGAATTTCTGCGGCGGTAAGAATGTCTGCTTTATCTTTCTCTGTGAGCGCATCGGCTGACAGTCCGCCGCCTTTTTTGTTGATCCCTTTATTATTAGATAGTGGGCCACCAACAATCACACGGGTATGAACTTTATTGCCTTCGACGCTGGTGACTTGCAGTTGAACGCGTCCATCATCGAGTAACAGAATGTCGTTTGGTGACACATCTTGCGGCAGTTCTTTATAATCTAGCCCTACGGACTCTTGGTTGCCTTCACCTTTTGGTAAATCACTGTCTAATGTGAATTTATCGCCCACATTTAACATGACTTGGCCGTCTTTAAAGGTCGATACGCGGATTTTAGGGCCTTGCAAGTCGCCGAGGATAGCAACTTGACGCCCAAGCTTTGCCGCAATAGTACGGACTTTTTTGGCGCGTTGAATGTGGTCTTCACTGGTTCCATGTGAGAAATTCATACGGACAACGTTTGCACCGGCTTTGATGATCTCCTCAAGTACATTGTCCTTATCCGTTGAAGGACCAAGCGTGGTGACAATTTTTGTTCGTCTTAGTTTGGAAGTCATAGATTCTCCGATGAATGTATGTGTAAAGGTAACTTGAACTCTATCCTTACTTTCCTCAATCGCTCTCAAGGTCCGCCTCGTTGCTGAGCCCACACCTTAAAGCTGCTTGAGTATAAGTATATGCACAGAATGTTTACATTAAGAGTAATCCCGGTAAAACAGACAGATATTCCATAGGCTTCAGCCTCTATTGGAGAGAATGCGCTGCTGTAACAGGAGTTGCTTCATAATTTAGTGAATAAAAATAAGTTATTTTTCAAACAATTTAACAGGAGTAGATTCTTCGTTATTTGATTGAATACACAAACAAACAGGTTTATACGTGATGCTTGTCACGGGGATTTATTAATTCACTTCACAATTAGTTCGCAAAGTAAAAAAATTGTCTCGTTATAGAATTTCGGAGTGCAAGATGTACATGGCTCAACCGGGCCATATTGATCATATCAAACAGGTCAATGCTGGTCGTGTATATAAACTAATTGACCTAAAAGGTCCTATTTCTCGAATTGATTTGTCCAAGCAGAGTGAGCTTGCTCCTGCCAGTATCACCAAAATCACTCGAGAATTAATTGAAGCGCACTTGATTCATGAAACCACAGTACAAGAAGCGACGAGTCGTGGTCGACCTGCCGTCGGTTTGCAGGTCAACAACGAAGGGTGGCAATTTCTGTCAATGCGTTTGGGGCGAGGTTATTTAACTATTGCTCTGCATGAGCTAGGTGGCGATGTGTTGATCGATACTAAAATCGAGATACACGAACGTGACCAAGACGATGTGCTTGAGCGTCTGCTCTACGAAATTGATGAATTCTTCCAAACTTACGCGGATCAACTTGACCGTGTTACCAGTATTGCAATTACGCTGCCTGGCCTTGTGAATTCAGAGCAAGGTGTCGTGCTGCAAATGCCTCATTACAATGTCGAAAATCTTGCTCTTGGACCAGAGATATACAAAGCAACGGGCTTGCCAGTTTTCATTGCCAATGACACGCGAGCTTGGGCATTAGCAGAAAAGCTTTTCGGCCATTCTCAAGACAATGACAACTCCGTCCTTATCTCTATTCACCATGGTTTAGGTGCCGGCATCATTCTGGATGGGCGCGTTTTGCAAGGTCGTCACGGCAACATTGGTGAGCTTGGGCATATTCAAATCGATCCAAATGGAAAACGTTGTCATTGTGGCAACATTGGTTGTTTGGAAACCGTTGCCAGTTCTCAAGCCATTCGTGAAGAAGTCGTAAGACGAATTGCTGATGGCGAAGACTCTATTCTTGCTGAACAAGAAGAAATGAGTATTGAGAGCATTTGTGAAGCGGCAGCGAACGGTGATCCGTTGGCAGTTGATGTGATTGAAAAGCTTGGACGCTACTTAGGTTCCGCAATTGCTATTGTGATCAACTTATTTAACCCTGAGAAGATCTTGATCGGTGGTGTGATTAACCAAGCAAAAGATGTACTTTATCCTGCGGTGCGTCGCTGTATCGAAGAGCAGAGTTTACCGGTTTATCACCAAGATCTTGAGCTGGTGGAATCTCGTTTCTATAAGCAAGCAACAATGCCTGGTGCCGCGTTGATCAAGCAAGCGTTGTACGATGGTCAGTTATTGATGAAGGTTGTGGAAGGCTAATTGCTTCAAACATGATGAAGTGCTTAGGTGTCGAGCCTATACATTTTTAGATGATTTAGGGTGAGGCTCAACAGCTCACCCTTTTTGATCGCCTATTACTAGAAGGTGAATTTGAGTTGTGCTGCATTGCTATATCTGCGCCATTCATGTAATTTCCTAAAAAGCTCAAGTAAATAAACCCAAATGGCTTTCAATGTGTAGAGTGACTTTGTGTCTGATGCAAATAGAAGGGAAGTAATACGCTGAAACCGTTGTACTTTCAAGCCATGCTCGAAAAACAAATATCTTAAGGTTATTTGGGTTTAGAACCTTGATGTGTCTGTATTGATTTCGAGTAAAAATAAGAATTATCCATAAATTAGGTAGTAGTATGTCCGGAGTGTTAAATACGGTTGACCAGCGTACGAACTTGGTTGGTGAAAACCGACTAGAGCTTCTGCTGTTCACTTTAAATAGTCGCCAATTGTTTGCGATTAATGTGTTCAAAGTGAAAGAGGTCATCAAGCTGCCACCGTTAACCAAGCTCCCTGGCTCACACTACAACATTCGTGGGGTCGCTTCTTTACGAGGTGAAGCAGTGCCAGTGATTGATTTGCGTGGCGCGATAGGTTTCCCAGCTTTGCGTGGTGAAGCGGAAGAAGAAAATTTGATCGTGACGGAGTACAACCGCACGGTACAGGGCTTCTTAGTCGGTCCGGTCAAGAATATTATTAATACGGCATGGACTGAAATTCAGCCGCCTCCTTCCACGTCTGGTCGCTCGAATTACCTCACAGCTATCACGCAAATCAAAGAGGGGGATGCCTCTCAAATTGTCGAAATTATTGACGTTGAAAAAGTTTTAGCAGAGATCGTGCATTACGACGTGACTATTTCGGAGGACATTCTCGATCAAGAACTGGCCCAAGCAATGGTCGGGCGTAATGTTCTGATTGTGGATGATTCCTCTACAGCTCGTAATCAAGTTCGCGATACGCTTTCTCAATTAGGTATGAATATCATCGAGTGTCGTGACGGACTAGAAGCGCTAACAGTTTTAAAGCGCTGGTGTGATGAAGGGAAAGACGTAGAAAAAGAGCTGTTGATGATGATTACGGATGCTGAAATGCCTGAAATGGACGGTTATAAACTGACTCATGAAGTGCGCCAAGATCCACGTATGTCTAAGTTGTTTATTACGTTGAACACCTCTCTGAGCGGCAGCTTTAATGAAGCCATGGTACAAAAAGTAGGCTGTGATCGTTTTATCTCTAAATTCCAACCAGATCTGTTGGTTGAAGTTGCTCAAGACCGATTACGCCAGATGCTTTCAAAAGTGCATGATTAGATATAGTGAAATCAGAGGGAGAGCAGCTCTCTCTGATTTTTAACGCCTCGCTTATTAATATCTCTGTACTAATGAAAGTCGCGAGATTTACTTTGTAAATTATTCAAATAGTGCGTGCAATCAATCAACTTGCCAGCAATAACGTGCGTGACTTCTCCCTCTCTTTCAAGAATGCCTTTCACCATTAATACTTTAGCGCCTAAATACGCTTGCTTTTGGGCTCGTGCTGTCGCTTGCCAAACGACCACATTAATGTTGCCTGTGTCATCTTCTAACGTAAAAAATGTCACGCCAGCGGCGGTGCCTGGAGATTGTCTTCCCGTTACCACGCCTACCACTGTGACCAATGACCTATGCGGTTTCTCTGCTAATTGCCTCATGCGGGTAAAATGAGGGAGTTTGCCCGTTTCTTCTAATAATTTAATCGGGTGGCGGCTAAGAGACAGTCCTGTGCTCGCGTAATCCTCAATTAAATTTTCATATTCAGAGGGCTGAGTTTGGTAGCTAACACCGGGTTCTTTGACCTTGTGAAACAATGGTAGGTCAGATAAGGAATCCATTGCTGCCCAGCGTGCGTTATAACGATTCCCCGATAGGACCTGAAATGCATTAGCTGAAGCTAATAATTCAATGTCACTTCGGCTTCTTAATATCTGCTTTACTTCTTGAATCGAGCGGTAACCATTAAGTGGTTTGCGCTCAATAAGCCTTTGCGCACTTTCTGCGTTAAAGCCTTTCACCAAGCGAAAACCAAGTTGCACGCCGAGCCTGCCATTCGGACGTGAGACGAGATGATGCTGATATTTTGAGTGATTGACGCACACCGGCAATACTTCGACGCCATGTCGGCGGGCATCTTGTACTAATTGCGATGGGCTATAAAACCCCATTGGTTGGCTGTTCAACAGTGCAGTGTAAAATTCTGCTGGGTAATAATATTTTAACCACGCAGAACAATATGCCAGCACTGCGAAAGACGCTGAATGGCTTTCAGGGAAGCCATACTCACCAAAGCCGCAAATTTGATCGAAAATGCGCTCAGCAAACGCTAATTCATAACCTCTCTCTTGCATACCATTGATCAGTTTTGGCCTGAATTTAGCGAGATCGCCATTCTTTTTCCATGATGCCATTGCTCGACGGAGTTGATCGGCCTCGCCGCCGCTAAACCCAGCTGCTACCATGGCTAACTTGATGACTTGCTCTTGGAAAATTGGGACGCCCATAGTCCGCTCAAGAACGCTTTTTACTTCTTCCGATGGATAACTGACAGGCTCTTTGTGATCACGTCGTTTTAAAAAAGGATGCACCATATCACCCTGAATAGGGCCTGGACGAACAATCGCAATTTGAATCACTAAATCGTAATAACAAGCGGGCTTTAAGCGAGGGAGCATGCTCATTTGTGCACGAGATTCAATTTGGAATACGCCTATCGTGTCGGCTTTTTGGATCATGCGGTACACGTGTGGATCATCTTGTCGGCGAGTGATCTCAGAAATAGAGAGGGATCGCTGGTGGTGTTTCTCGACCAGTTGAAAGCACTTTCTGATGGCGTTTAACATGCCGAGTGCGAGCACATCGACTTTTAATAGCTTCAAGTTTTCTAAATCGTCTTTGTCCCATTGAATGATAGTGCGATCTTCCATCGAGGCATTTTCAACAGGTACCAACTCATATAAAGGGCCAGATGAAATTACAAAGCCACCCACGTGCTGAGATAAGTGGCGTGGGAAGCCAATTATCTCGTTGACCAATTGGATAAACTGCTGCCCTTTGAGAGATTCTGGTTGTAAGCCAAGTTCAATAATTTGAGCTTGCCAGCCTTGGCTGCGATCTCGGCGATTAACGTTCTTAATGAAAAAATCTAATTGGGTCTCTTCAATCCCTAGCGCTTTACCGACTTCACGCACGGCACTTTTAAAGCGATAGCTGATCACTGTTGCAGCAAGCGCTGCACGCTCACGGCCATATTTTTTGTAAATATATTGGATAACCTCTTCACGGCGTTCGTGTTCAAAGTCCACATCAATATCCGGCGGTTCTTTACGTTCTTTACTGATAAATCGTTCGAATAAGACTGCGATTTGTCGAGGGTCGACGGCGGTAATTTCTAGGCAATAGCACACCACAGAGTTTGCGGCGGAACCTCGACCTTGGTAAAGAATGCTTTGTTGTTTCGCGAACATTACGATGTCGTGGATGGTAAGGAAGTAGTAGTGGTATTTCAGCTCTTGAATAAGCGCAAGTTCATTCTCGATGGTTTGATTGACTTCTGCTGGCACGCCTTCAGGAAAACGCAGCTTTTTGCCACGCTCGACTAACATACGTAAGTAAGAGTCGGGTGTATAACCATCTGGGATCAGCTCGGTAGGATATTCGTATTTTAAATCGGAGAGCTTAAACTCGCATAAATCGGCGATGTAAGTACTTTCTTCCAGCCATTCTGGTTTGTAAATCCGAACCAGTTTTTTAAAAGGACGAAGCGCTCGTTCTGTATTCGAAATACGATCAAAACCGAGTTTATCGACGCTACACCCATGCTTTATAGCGGTAAGTACATGCTGTAATGGCAAGCGTTCAACATCATGCATGAGAACGCCTCCGCAGGCAGTTATAGGTAATTGAAATTCATGTGCTAACTGCTCGCAGTGCGCAATGTACTCAGTATCGTTGTTACTCAAATGGCGCTGAATCGCTACCCACAAACGATTAGCGTGGTGTTGATTGAGCCAGCGTCCCCAATAGTGGTCACTCTCTTGATGTGTGGGCAGCCACAATACCAAGCAATGTCGAATCGACATCAAATCCCATTCGAACAGTTGATAGTTGCCTTTTTCACTTCGTCTTCTTGCGTTTGTGATGATACGACACAACTCGGCATAAGCCTTGCGACAAGGGCAAAGCAGTACGATTTGGCATTCATCATTTAACCAAAACATACTTCCAACGATTTGTTTGATATCGAGTTTATGTTGTTCGATGGTCGCATGAGCTTTGACAACGCCCGCGACTGAACATTCATCAGTTATGGCTAGAGCTTGATAGCGATAGAAAGCAGCTTGGAGTACCAGTTCTTCTGCATGAGAAGCCCCAGTCAAAAAAGAGAAGTTAGACTGACAAAATAGTTCCGCGTAACTCATAATGATCCAACAAAAATAACTGTCGATTTAACAAAAATAGCCATGAAGAAACCAGTGCTTGTGCTGATCGCGAAATATCCATAACCAGCGGCCTTGCTTGGTGTGTGCAATGTAGTAATCACGCATGATCTCATCACCATCCCACCATCCAGAAACGATTCGCTCAGGTCCGTGGACCAAAGAGACTTGCTCTTGCAATGCAATGGGAGTGGGCAATTGCATTGCGGGGCGTAGTATGGATGGTATGGCGTGCTCCTTTTCATCTGGAGCATCAGCAGGGCGATACTGACTGGCCTTTTCTGGTCTAGGATCGCAAGCGATGTTGGGTTTTAACACGGCACTTTTACCCAATTTAGCTTGCAGTAAAGAGAGCAGTTCTAAAGCATTCATGTTCCCTTTTTGCCCAGCAAAGAGATCGCGTGATGCACTAAGAGGCTCACCTTGACGGACGACTTTTAACGTTAGCCCTGTGACTGGGCCATTGAGCGAGAGTGACTCTAAGCTTAAACTCGCTAACTGCTGCCAACGCTGACATAGGTAATCACCTTGCGCAGAAGTGAGTTGAAGGTGTTGCTCTTGTTTCTCACGCTGGTGGAGTGTTAAACACAGCTCAAAAGCGACCTTATCTCTTAATTTAAGAAAGGTTTCGAGTTGACGAAGTAACTTGGCCAGCGGCTTTTCAATCCACTGGACGTTTTCGAGCTCAAATAACAGCTCTAAATAAACTTGGAAGGATTCGGTCGGGTGATAAAAGTCGACAGGATGCTTGAATTGCCCAGTCAGTCGACCAACGTAGTTCACCAAATCGATATCAAAGCGTCGTGCGATGTCTTGCAACGGCAGTTCAAGCAGGTTTTGCAATGTGGTGACGCCTACACGTTGTAACTTCTCTACGGTAGCGCTTGATAAATCTGTCAGTGTTAACGGTAGTGGTGATAAGGCTTTTTGTATGGCAGATTTGTCTTCACTGATGACGTTCGCTCCTGATAATGCCATCAATTTGGCAGCAAAAGGCGAAAAACCACATCCGAATTGAAAACTCAGTTTCAGCTCCGATAAGTGAGCTCTGACTTTATTCCAATAGTTTTCAAGCCCTTCATACAGAGAGAGCATTGGAGTAGTACGCAGTAAAATACCTTGGTTTGGCATCAACACAATGTCAGATGTGATCAAATACAACCACTGAGCAATTTCTTGTAACTTGCTCAATTCGGTGTGCGGATGATAAGGATGCACTTGTAAATCTCGACACAAGGACGCAGCACTGCCTAGGCCCATGCCAGGCTTAATGCCTTGTTGTTCGGCAATCTCGTTGTATTGAAGAATCTGGCAACGTTGGCTTTCGATAATCACCACGGGTTGTTCTTGGTTATCACCAAAGAGTGCGTCTAGCTGTAGGCGAGGGAAGTGCAAGTAAATCCATAAAGCCATATCACTAACCTTGGTTCACCAATGGGAAATTGACCACAGTCGAGTGCAGAGTTTCAGATGATGGTTTCACCAGTTGCGGGTAATGGTGTTGGAAGCCGATACTAACACTACCTCTATTCCAGCCTCCTTTCCTTTTTAGTACTTCAACATTAATCCCTTGCTCGTCACCTTTCAGTTTTAAACTGAGTGACACAGGCAAAGACAAGCGGTTGATAGTCTCTGTTTTAAGCATAAAAAGAGGGCAAGTACCTTGTTCACTCGCTACCTGTAAGCGTTTCACTTGATGTATTTCAAGCTCTTCTTGCCATAACAAAACATTACGGCATACCCCACTTTTCAGACATTGCTCTGCAGCCCAAAGAGCATCTTTTGGGTGAGTTGGATTAACGACCCACACTTGGTTTATATCCAAACCGATGTAGTGTAAGAACAGAGAATTCACTAACGCGGGAGGTTGAATAAATGCAGTCACACCATTGGTCTGAGTGGCTTTTAAATAAGGAGCGAGCAAACGCAATTCACCAATACTACCAATAGATTCCATCTCCACTACGCCATGAGGTGGAAAGCCTCCGCCGAGCAAATCATCTAATTCAGAAAACCCGGAACTAGTCCGCAACTGCTGAGGATCTGTTTTCGTTAAATTTGCTTGCCAAACAAGGTGCTGGCTTTTTAAGTGCTGAATAATATCGTGCATAATAAATACCTGTATATATGTACAGTATATTTCTATGGCAGAAAGTCGCAAGATTTTTATGAAGAGAGAAATGAAAAAAGGCAGCGTTTGCTGCCTTTTTAATCGATTATGTGAGGTAACCTGAATTCGTTATTTACGCTTCGGTTGAGCGTCGATGCACTGACCATTCACATCGGTAACCGCTGGATCCATTAAGTGCAAATATAGCGGCATGATATCCAATGGCGTTTTGAGAGTATTTGCATCTTCACCCGGGTATGCTTTTTCACGCATGCGAGTACGAGTTGCTCCAGGGTTAATTGCGTTAACACGGATCGGCGTATCACTCAGCTCGTCAGCCAAAACTTGCATCATGCCTTCTACGGCAAACTTAGAGATAGCGTATGGCCCCCAGAACGCGCGACCAGAGTGGCCGACGGTCGAAGAGGTAAAGATAATACGCCCAGCTTCTGATTTACGCATCACAGGCAGTAGTGCTTGAGTCATTAACACTTCTGCTTTCACGTTGATCTGCATGATATCGTCGAAATCTTCCTCTTTGATTTGATCAAATGGACACAGCGAACTCAAGACACCAGCGTTGTGTAATAGGCCATCCAAACGACCAAACTGTCCTTCGATTGTCTCTGCCATATCAATGTAATTTTGCTTAGTTGCGCCCTTGAGATCCAGAGGAATGATAGCAGCTTGTGGGTAGCCAGCTGCTTCAATCTCATCATAGATAGATTCAAGGTTTTGCACATTTCTACCCAAAAGAATAACAGTTGCACCGTGCTCGGCATAAGAAAGCGCGGCTTGACGGCCGATGCCATTACCAGCGCCAGTAACAAGAATGACTTTACCTTTTAGAGCATCAGCTGAAACGGAGTAGTTCACGGCGATAAATCCTTATTATTGTAAGAGGGTCCATGATAGTTAATTGACGCTAAAAAACGCCTGTTTCTCAATGGAAAATCTTGGTAATCGTGACAAGATGGTTACAATACACCAATTCATGTGTTATACCAATTCCAGAACTTTCGTTAGGTATGCTATCAATCAGAACAAGTGGTTACAAACCGCGCTGCCTTCTCGCTGATGTTTCTGCGTAACATACTAACGTCATCTGAAATGAGATAAAGGAGCTCTCGTTGGAATTTTTATTAGATTATGGTCTGTTTCTGGCCAAAATTATCACGGTGGTTGCTGCGATAATTGTTCTGCTCATTATTGCAAAATCGGCTGGTGGCAAATCGGGTGCGGCGAAAGGGGAGTTAGAGATTACCAACCTTTCAGAGCAACACAAACAATCTGTTGAGCAGTTAGAACATCATTTGCACGACGATGCTTTCATCAAAGCTCGAGATAAAGCGGTCAAGAAAGAAGAGAAAGAGAAAAACAAATCTCGCGAGAAAGAAATCAAACAAGCGAGCAAAGACGGTTCATTAGATAGCAAGCGTGAACCACACCTATTTGTTCTTGATTTTAACGGTAGCATAGATGCAAAAGAAGTCGCGTCTCTACGTGAAGAGATCACTGCTATTTTGGCTGTCGCACGTGAAGGTGATGAAGTATTACTTCGTTTAGAATCTGGCGGTGGTATGGTTCATGGCTACGGCCTTGCCTCTTCTCAACTGGACCGAATCAAAGCTGCGGGTCTTCCTCTGACCATCTCTGTTGACAAAGTTGCGGCAAGTGGCGGTTACATGATGGCATGTGTCGCAGATAAGATTGTTTCTGCACCGTTTGCAATTGTGGGCTCTATTGGCGTTATCGCGCAAATTCCTAACTTCAACAAACTGTTGAAGAAACATGACATTGAGTACGAACAACTAACCGCGGGTGAATATAAACGCACGCTAACGATGTTTGGTGAGAATACCGATAAAGCGCGCGATAAGTTTAAGCAAGAGCTTGAAGAAACACATGTCTTGTTTAAAGACTTCATTCGCGAGCGTCGTCCTAGTTTGGACCTAGACAAAGTAGCCACAGGTGAGCACTGGTTCGGTACACAAGCGAAAGAGCTTGGTTTGGTGGATGATATTAGTACATCTGATGATATCGTTGTTGCGGCATGCAAAGATAAAACCGTACTTTCTGTGCATTATGTGCAGAAGAAAAAACTGGCAGACAAGCTAGCAGGTGTCGCGGGCAAAGTTGCTGATAGTGTGATCTTAAAGTTAGCTGAGCGTGGCCAAAAACCGATTGTTTAATCGAACCTAAGATCATGACATTTAAAACGGCGAGGGTGGAAGCTCTCGCCGTTTTTGTTGAACCTTATGTTTATTGATGAATCCAATTGCGCATTAGGTGTAATGCTTTACACGACATTTTTCCTCGCTCCAAAAGGCGATTACCCGTATAATGCGCGCCTCGAAAACCGAGCAAATTGCTGAAAAGAAACTATAGGTGGAGAAGAACATGTCCTCTCAAACTCCGGTTGTAACCGTAGATGGACCTAGTGGTGCAGGTAAAGGCACTTTATGTATGTTGCTGGCGAAAAAGTTGGGTTTCCAACTCTTAGATTCTGGCGCAATTTATCGTGTACTTGCACTCGCTGCGATTCACCACGGTGTCGACACAGAGTCAGAAGACGCACTTGTCCCACTGGCAACACACCTAGACGTTCAATTTATCGCAGAGGGCGACTTAGTTAAGGTCGTTCTAGAAGGCGAAGATGTGTCAGGGGAGCTTCGCAAAGAAGAAACGGGTATGGCAGCATCTAAAGTTGCGGCTCTGCCACGTGTTCGTGAAGCATTATTACGTCGTCAGCGTGCATTTGAAGCCGCTCCGGGCCTAGTGGCTGATGGTCGTGATATGGGCACAATTGTATTCCCAAGTGCACAAGCGAAAATCTTCCTTGATGCGAGCGCAGAAGAGCGTGCAAATCGACGCCTTAAACAGTTGCAAGAGAAAGGGTTAGATGTTAAATTTGCTGACCTTTTAAGCGAGATCCAAGAGCGTGACGACCGAGATCGTAACCGCCCAGTGGCGCCACTACGCCCTGCTGAGGATGCGCTTGTGCTAGATTCTACGTCGATGACTATCGACGAAGTAGTAGAAAAGGCACTACAATATATCGAATCGAAGCTAGCTGAGTAATGATACTCGGCTAGACTAAGAGCGTTGGTCGCAAGGATGATGACTGGCGAATTTAATAACCCCATGCGGTAGGATACCCGTGGACGTTTAATTTATTGAAGATTAACTAAATGACTGAATCTTTTGCTCAACTCTTTGAAGAGTTTCTAAACGAAACAGAATTCCAACAAGGCAGCATCGTTAAAGGTACTGTAGTAGCTATCGAGAACGGTTTCGTTCTTGTTGACGCTGGTCTTAAGTCTGAATCTGCTATCCCTGCTGAACAGTTCAAGAACGCTGCTGGCGAACTTGAAGTTGAAGTTGGCGCTGAAGTAGACGTAGCTCTAGACGCTGTTGAAGATGGTTTCGGTGAAACTCAACTTTCTCGTGAGAAAGCTAAGCGTCACGAAGCTTGGATCGTACTTGAGAAAGCTTACGAAGAAGCTGAAACTGTTGTTGGTATCATCAACGGTAAAGTTAAAGGCGGTTTCACTGTTGAACTAAACGGTATCCGTGCTTTCCTTCCTGGCTCTCTAGTAGACGTACGTCCAATCCGCGACACTGCTCACCTAGAAAACAAAGAGCTAGAGTTCAAAGTTATCAAACTTGACCAAAAACGTAACAACGTAGTTGTTTCACGTCGTGCTGTTATCGAATCTGAAAACAGCGTTGAGCGTGACGAGCTTCTAGAAACTCTACAAGAAGGTTCTGAAGTTAAAGGTATCGTTAAGAACCTTACTGACTACGGTGCGTTCGTTGACCTAGGTGGCGTTGACGGTCTTCTACATATCACTGATATGGCTTGGAAGCGCGTTAAGCACCCATCTGAAATCGTTAACGTTGGTGACGAGATCCAAGTTAAAGTTCTTAAGTTCGACCGTGAGCGTACTCGCGTATCACTAGGTCTTAAGCAACTAGGCGAAGATCCATGGGTAGCAATCGCTAAGCGTTACCCAGAAGGTCACAAACTAACTGGTCGCGTAACTAACCTAACTGACTACGGCTGCTTCGTTGAAATCGAAGAAGGCGTTGAAGGTCTAGTTCACGTTTCAGAAATGGATTGGACTAACAAGAACATCCACCCTTCTAAAGTTGTTAATGTTGGCGACGAAGTTGAGGTTATGGTTCTTGAAATCGACGAAGAACGTCGTCGTATCTCTCTAGGTCTGAAACAGTGTAAAGCTAACCCATGGCAGTCATTCGCTGAAGCACAAGCTAAAGGCGACAAAGTTACTGGTAAGATCAAGTCTATCACTGACTTCGGTATCTTCATCGGTCTAGAAGGCGGCATCGACGGTCTAGTTCACCTATCTGACATTTCTTGGAATGTTGCTGGCGAAGAAGCTGTACGTGAGTACAAGAAAGGCGACGAGATCTCTGCAGTTGTTCTAGCAGTAGACGCTGAGCGTGAGCGCATCTCTCTAGGCATCAAGCAAATGGAAAACGACCCATTCAATGCTTACGTTGCTGACAACAAGAAAGGTGTTCTAGTTAACGCTACTGTAACTGCTGTTGACGCTAAAGGCGCTACTGTTGAAATCGCAGAAGGCGTTGAAGGTTACATCCGTGCTTCTGAAGTATCTCGCGATCGCGTAGAAGATGCTTCTCTAATCCTAAGCGCTGGTGATGTTGTTGAAGCGAAGTTCACAGGTGTAGACCGTAAGAACCGCGTAATCAACCTATCTATCAAAGCTAAAGACGAAGCTGACGAGCAAGAAGCAATGGCATCTATCAACAAGCAAGATGACAATGCATTCGGTAACGCAATGGCTGACGCTTTCAAAGCTGCTAAAGGCGAATAATATACTCGCTTAAGCAAAAAAGGAGCCGCAAGGCTCCTTTTTTATATTTGAGCATATTAAAGTAGTAATACTAATGACGGTAAACTATCTTAATAAAAGGCATTTCTTCATTGCGCATTTTGCATAAAATTTGTCTAGAATTGTCAGCAAGTGTTTGTTGGAATTAGTATTACTTACTATAATAAGTGATAAAGATACTCAAAGAGGGCAACTATGACTAAGTCTGAACTGATTGAAAGACTCTGCGCTGAGCAAACACACTTATCAGCGAAAGAGGTAGAGGATGCTGTAAAAGATATTTTAGAGCACATGGCCTCTACGCTAGAGAGCGGTGACCGTATCGAGATCCGTGGCTTTGGTAGTTTTTCTCTTCATTACCGCGAGCCTCGCGTAGGTCGTAACCCTAAAACGGGCGATAAAGTGGAATTGGAAGGTAAATACGTTCCACATTTCAAACCTGGTAAAGAGCTTCGTGAGCGTGTAAATATTGGCTAACGCACTCTTATTAGTTTGAAAAAAGCGGCATACGTTTGTGTATGCCGCTTTTTTGTAATGTATCCAAGCAGTTTACGAAGCGAGCAGTTGATTCTGGCTGTTTTCTTTGCAGCTTTCTACACCCAAGTAACTTTAACTTCTAGGCGTGTCTACAAACTAAGCATCTTGAGGTTACTTGGGTATAGATTATTGCTAATATACGTAGTCTGAAGAAGCATTTTCCTGCATAATCTTACCGACTTACTCCTAGAAGGGTGATGTAAATGAAAATTATAAAAATCGTTGCTGTTTTAGCTCTCTTTTTAATTGCATTGGCGTTAGGTTCCCAAAACCAAGAGCTCGTGACTTTTAACTATCTTCTAGCCAAAGGAGAGTTCCACTTATCTACACTATTAGGTGTGGTATTTGTGGTTGGCTTTGCTTTAGCGTGGGTTATCTTTGGTAGTATCCAGTTGAAAACTCAGCTACAAGTTCGTCGTTTAAAGAAAAAACTGAAAAAGTACGAACCTACAGATGCAAACAAACCTGCTGATAAGCCAGCCATCGAAAAACAGGCATAAGGATAAGGCTTAACTTTAATGCTTGAACTACTCTTCTTGTTGTTGCCTATAGCTGCTGCGTATGGCTGGTATATGGGGCATCGCAGCGCTCAGCAAGACAAGCAGAAGCAATCTCATCAAATCTCTCGTCAGTATATGACGGGTCTTAATCTGCTGCTCTCTGACCAATCAGATAAGGCTGTCGATCACTTTATTGAATTGCTCCAAGTTGATAACGAGACCATCGATACTCACCTTGCGTTGGGTAACCTATTCCGGTCTCGTGGCGAAGTCGACCGTGCAATCCGAATTCACCAAAATCTCATTTCTCGCTCTGGCTTAACACTGGATCAAAAGAATCTTGCACTTCAACAGTTGGCGAAAGATTACATGGTCTCTGGTTTTCTCGATCGTGCAGAGAAAATCTTCGAACAGTTAGTCGAAGAGCCAGATTACAAAGAAGCGGCCCTTCAGCAATTGGTAACCATTTACCAACAAACACGTGAATGGGAAAAAGCAATTTATTACGCCAATCAATTGGCTAAGTTGGGTAATAAACGCTCCAGAATGCGTGCGAATATTGCTCATTTTTGGTGTGAAATTGCAATGCTCGACCAAGCCGATGGTAATACTAATAAGGCAATACAGCACTTTAAAAAAGCCCTAGCAGAAGACCCAAAGTGTGTTCGAGCGAGTATTGCTTTGGGACGAATTTATCTAGAGTCTGAAGATTATAAACACACGATAAAATACCTAACGGGTGTGCTTGAGCAAGACAAAGACTTTATCAGCGATGTCTTACCAACCATTGCAGAGTGCTACCATCATTTGGGCCAGGAAGATGAACTTGTAGAGTTTCTGCGAGCTTGTATTGATAAGAAAGCAGGCGTATCAGCCGAGTTAATGTTGGCTCAGTTGGTTGCTCACCACGAGAACGTAGGGGCTGCACAAGAGCTGCTGACCAAACAGCTGCTGAAAAATCCAACCATGAAGGGCTTTTATCGATTAATTGACTACCATATTGCTGAAGCAGAAGACGGTCGCGCGAAGGACAGTCTATCGACGCTACAAGCGATGGTGGGTGAACAGTTAAAAGTGAAACCACACTACCGATGCCGGAAGTGTGGGTTTTCTACTCATTCCCTTTATTGGCACTGCCCGTCCTGTAAAGGGTGGGGGACGATCAAGCCAATCCGCGGATTGGATGGTGAATAATTTTAATGCAGCTGGCAGAATTTCTGTCCGCTGCATTTTTTTAACTTTTTATTTAATAAGAACCAAAATAGTTAGGAGATGAAATGATCGACCAAAAAGTTATTGTCGCACTGGATTATGATAACCAAGCAGACGCACTTGCGTTTGTAGATAGAATTGATCCTGCGTCATGTCGCCTAAAAGTTGGCAAGGAAATGTTTACGCTATTTGGTCCTGATTTCGTACGTGAACTCCACAAACGTGGTTTTTCAGTCTTCCTGGATTTGAAATTTCACGATATTCCAAATACGTGTTCTAAGGCGGTCCGCGCAGCCGCAGAATTAGGGGTTTGGATGGTGAATGTGCATGCGAGCGGTGGTGAGCGCATGATGACGGCATCACGTGAAATTCTTGAGCCATACGGTAAAGATCGCCCACTTCTGATTGGAGTAACGGTACTAACCAGTATGGAACAAAGTGATTTAGCGGGTATTGGTTTGAACGTTGCGCCTCAGGATCAAGTTATTCGTCTGGCGACATTGACCAAAAACGCTGGTTTAGATGGTGTCGTATGTTCAGCTCAAGAGTCTTCATTGCTTAAGAGCGAACTTGGTCAAGACTTTAAGTTAGTTACACCAGGAATCCGACCTGCTGGCTCTGAGCAAGGTGACCAGCGCCGTATCATGACACCAGTAGAGGCTATTCAGTCAGGCTCTGACTATCTTGTTATTGGGCGTCCAATTACTCAAGCTGTGGATCCTGCTGCAGTGTTGAAATCGATCAATGATAGCTTGTCTAGTATGTAAGCACAGTCTTGTATTGTATAAAGAAAGGTGAGGCTGTGATGCCTCACCTTTTTTGTATCTAATAAAAATACCAACCGTAGTAAGTAACTGCTCATTTTAACCAGTTATATCTGCTCGCTTACTTGCTTGCTTTAATTGGTGTAGGGGGGAGCTTATTCGGATAAAGGTTCTACGGTTTATTATGAGAAAAGTAGGGCTTGGTACTGTATCGATCACACTTTTGTAACATAACTCACTGTGATGCATAGAAAATGCGACCATGTATTATTGATGACTTGCGTTACAAAAGCCTAAAGAATACTATGGCGAGGATGCATTCACTGCGTTGTAAGGTCTAGGATGACCTAGTGAAACTCTTTGAAATTAATATAGAAGCTGGCAGGAAGTCACTTCATATTACGCTCCTATTATTTCCTATCTGCGTATTTTCTATTTGCAGCTTTCACACTCCGTCTTCCTTGCTACGACCTTAATCGCAAACACAACAAGGAAGAAACATGACTAAAAAACTGCCATTTTCAGTACTTGCAACACTGACCGCTGCCAGTTTTCAACTGAGTGCGGCAGAGCTACCTGCTGATATAGAATGGATTTCAAATAACAATGAACCTCTGTTCGCCTCTGAAGAAGCGGTACGAGGTGGTACTTATCGTACTTACATTCAGAGCTTTCCTCAGACATTACGAAGTGTTGGTCCAGATGCGAACTCCGGCTTGCGCCAATATTTAATGGATGGTTCACCAAAGCTTGCTCAGCGTCATCCAAATACTGGTAAATGGATCCCCCAACTTGCTAAGTCATGGGCATTTGGAGAGGACAACAAAACCGTATTCTTTAAGCTTGATGAAACGGCCGAGTGGTCAGATGGTGAAAAAATTACGGCAGATGATTACGTCTTTATGATGAAGTACTACACGTCAAAAGACATTATCGACCCGTGGTACAACGACTTTTTCACGAACAGCGTTGTTGGTGTTGAAAAAATTGACGACTACACCATCAAAGTCAATCTTGCTGTAGCTCAAAGTCATGACTCGCTCATGGTTATGATTAACATGCCGAGTAATGGTTTTCAGCCTCGTCCGGAACACTTCTTTGAAGGAGAAAAGGACGCAAATAACGATGGCATGCCTGATAACTTCGTCAGAAAGTTCAACTTTAAATCTGAGCCAACTGCGGCGCCTTACTACATTGATAAAGTGAAGAAAGGTAAGAGCGTGACATTCAAACACGTGGGCGAAGATTGGTGGGGGTATAACAACCGCTACTATAAAAACCGTTACAACGTAGAAAAAGTCCGCATTAAGGTGATTCGCGATCCTGATATTGCCATGAAGCACTTTGAGAAAGGCAACTTGGACTACTTTGAGATGGTGCTACCAAGCTTCTGGCATGACAAAACCGATAGTGATGTGTACAAAAAAGGCTATATCCAAAAGTACTGGGGCTTTAACGAAGCACCACAAGGCGCTGGTGGCCTTTGGATGAACACCGCGATGCCGATGTTGGATAACCTAGAAGTGCGTAAAGGCGTTATGGCAGCCACTGACTATGATGGCATGATTGAAAATATCATGCGTGGAGATTATTCACGTAAACCACATGGACTCGGCTTTGGTCATGGCGAATACGATGATCCTAATAATACACCGCCTAAGTTTGATGCCGATGCGGCGGTTAAACATTTCGAAAAAGCGGGCTTTGACAAAGTTGGCGCAGACGGTATCCGTGTCAACGACAAGGGCCAACGCTTGAGCTTTGCTATCACCTATGGATACAACTCTTGGACACCGCGTATTGCGTACTTGAAAGAGCAAGCGAAACTTGCTGGTCTTGAGTTCACGTTAAACTTGGTTGATGGTTCATCTGCGTTTAAATACATTCTTGAGAAAAAGCATCAGTTAGCGTTCTTGAATATGGGTTCTGGTGAGATTCCTGCGTATTGGGAATACCTGCACTCTGATAATGCTAATCGACCACAAACGAATGCTCATACCAACTACAGCAGCCCTGAGTTGGACAAGTTGATTGAAGCTTATGACTCTGAGTTTGATCAGGAGAAGCGTTACGATTTATCGCATCAAATCCAAAACTATGTCAGCAAAGCGAATATCATCGTTCCTGGATACATGGTGCCTTATTCTCGAGTTGCACATTGGCGCTGGGTTAAAATTCCTAAAGATGGCATGACAAAAGCGACAGAATGGGTGCTTCATCCAATGGATATTGGTAATTTCTGGATCGATACCAAAGTAAAAGAAGAGACTGAGGAAGCGATGGACGAGGGTAAAACCTTCCCAGAGACAACGGTTATTGATGATCGCTACAAGTTGTAACTCCACAACTTAGCGGCGATACAAATGAAAGCCCCGGTAATTAAGTTACAGGGGCTTTTTTATTTTTACTTAACTAAGTAAGACGCTTCTAAAAGGTAGGTTTTCACATCACCAAGCAAAGAGAAGGCCTTGTCGATGGTTTTAAATCGCTCATCAAGTGAGTCACTAGATATAAGTTGGCTGAACGTTTTTACCGAGAAAGCTTCGTTTGCTTTAAAGAACTGATGCACATTTTCAAGCTGAACTTTATGAATATGCTCCACCTTATTTAGGGCGGTGGTTAAATCGGAAATGTTAATCGACATTGCTACTCAAGAACCTTATCAACAAGACCTCTACATAAGGTCATAGAATGGGGCTTTATATTTTGCCGTAGAGTAGCACCAAAGAACGGATTGCAGTCTGACTAAGATCAATTTGTCTCGCTTGATTATCTACATCTATTTCGATCGGAAAACTTCTTGCAGCACAAAAAAGGGAAGCAACTTGCTTCCCTGTAATTAACATCGATCTTAGATTTTTTTGGCAATGTCCGAAGTCAGTTCTTCCAACCCGACGGATAGTGCGTCGACAAGTGCTCCATAGCCTTCGTCCTGTAGAGGCTGAGAGATTTGTATTGGTGCACTCTTTTCTACCTTACCTTCAGCATTAATGAGTAACCATTCCCCCTCAATTTCGATATTGCCTTTGTAGCTACCATTAAATTTATTTAACGTAAGCTGTAGTTTGGCTTCACCATTTTGATCCAACAGGTTGTTCATTTCAGTCGGCCAGTAATGAGTCTGTTTGTGGCGTAGTTCTGTGACGACTCTCTGAGTGATTTGCTCGGAAATACTATGCGCCCATTGATTGTTTCTTGCCTGGATAACTTGAGTCTCAGAGGTTCGGTAAACGATACCACTGTCGTTTAAATAACTTGCCAGTTTTACTGGACGAACAACTAAAGTAGGGCGCTGTGAGATATCAGAAGAGCTCAGAGTCACTGGTTCCGCCTTAGGTAGAAGGTACAAAGCTCCTTTAGTTTCTGGAGTGCTACTGCAACCCGTTAGACCGACAAATAGCGCGATAGACAAAAAGAATACTCGTTTCATTAGTTTTGGCCTTTAACTGGGATTGGGTCACTGATTTCATCTTCTCCAAACACGAGAGAGTTTGGCTTTTCGTTTAGCTGTTTAAGTACGGGTTTAAATTCTGTCATCACGCTTTCTAGTTCTTTGAGCGTGGCTTCCATTTCATTGTACATGGTTGAGTTTGGTCCATAACCATCGAGTGTTTTTTGCAGCTGCTGCAAGCTTTGGCGAATATCTGTTGGGATCTCTTGCGTCTCTTTTTGATTTAAAAGTTTATCAATACTGTCCGCGACACGTTCTGCTGACGCCAACGTCTTTTCCGACGTTTTTAACGTTGAATTGAGAGAGTTAAGCGTTTCTTCCATTGGTAAGCTATTAATCTTATTTAGGAAGTCATTGACTTGGCGCTGGACTTGGGCAAAACCACCACGCATGGTTGGGAAAACATCTAAACCTTCAAATTCACTTGGAACGTACTGATCATCATTAGGGTAAAAGTCTGCATCAATATAAAGCGCGCCAGTTAACAAGTTACCAGTCTTTAAGGTGCCACGGAGACCGCGAGCAAACTCTTCCTTCAACTTCTCTTTGAACATAGATAAAGATTGGGATTCTAAATCTCCGTACACTCGACCGAGCTCAACGCGCACCAAAACAGGAATTTTTTTCGCAGAGAAGTTTTCTTCTGGTGTTGGTAAACGCATCGGTACTCTCGTTACGGTACCAATACGAAGACCGCGGTACTCAACAGGCGCATTCGCTTTTAAGCCACGTACCGATTCATCAAATAACATGACGAACTCAATGTAGTCATCGTACATGCCTTCTCTCAGCTGCTTAATATCATCGTATAAGCGGAAGTTAACCATGTCTTCTGTGAGTTGTTCACCGGACTCAAGACCTGGAACGGTATCGAAGGTAACGCCACCCGTTAGCATGCTCTCTAGCGAGCCAAACTTAACTTCGAACCCTTCGGCATTGAGCTGTAAATCAACACCAGAATTTAGCCAAAACTTCGTACGAGTGCGCACTAAGCTGTCATAAGGTTTGAAAATAAAGAGTTGATATAGCGCCTTGCGAGTATCAACATCAAAGCTGGTTTTCTCTACACGACCAACGGTAAAACCTTTATAAATAACCGGGTCACCAACACCTAGTTTGCCAGCTTCGCGGTGCGTTAACACAAGGCGCAGGCCTTCTGCATCAGGAGAAGCGACTGGTGGCACATCTAATACCGTAAAGTGCTCCTTTTCTACTTTAGATTTACCCGGCTGAAGTTGGATGTAAGCGCCAGAGAGCAAGGTCTCTAAACCTGAAACACCATCACGGCCAATACGAGGCTTCACCACCCAGAACATGGTGTCATCTCGCAGCATGCGCTTCGCGTCTTTATTCATTTGCGCCTTAGCGATGATGTGATCGTAGTTTTCACTGAGAGTAACTTCGGTAATCAGACCGACTTTAACATTCAATGCTCGGATCTCGGTTTTACCAACCTCAATCCCATCTGCGGTTGGCAGTTGGAGAGTAATTTGTGGGCCTGTACTGTTGATGTATTGGAACAGCATCCACGCTCCCATGGCTAGCGCAAGGATCGGGACAATCCAGATCGCAGAAATCTGCTTTTGCGGTTTTATTTGAGCGGTTACGTTGTTCTCATCACTCATATTTGGCTTTCTCGTTTAAGTTGTCAGAAATCGGCTCCTGCACTTCGTTTTGTGGCAACTGCCACAACAAACGTGAGTCAAATATCATTGCAGAAAGCATAGTGAAAATGACCACTGCCGCGAAAGAGAGCGCAGCAGGGCCTGGATAAATCGCCATTAAGTTTTGCAACTGAACCAGTGCAACTAAGATGGCAACGACAAAGATATCGATCATGGACCAACGACCAATAAACTCAGTTAAGCGGTATATCTTTAAGCGTGAAATACTTTCTTTGGGAGGAAGATATCGCGCTTTTTGCGCATTGTAATACAGCCACGCGAGTGCCAGCATTTTCGCCATTGGAATGAATACGCTAGCAAAGAAAATTACCATCGCAATAGGGTAAGAACCTAAATGCCAAAGCAGTATTACCCCTTCCATGATAGTCGAGCCTTCTGAATGTCCAAGGCTTACGGTATACATCATTGGATAAAGGTTCGCGGGAATATAGAAAATGACTGACGCAAACAAAAGCGCCCAAGCTTTTTGTAAATTATCTGCTGGGTTGTATTTATGAATAGGGCTTTTACAACGAATGCAGTATTGGTGCTTTTTCGCTTCAATTGGGTTGAGTTGATGACATGTATGGCAACCAATATGGTTGTGGTTATGGTGCGTATCGCCCTCATTTACATCGGGCAGCACGATGGCTGGAATGAAGTGTCCCCAGAGCCAGCTTTTGTCAACCATAGAAATACATTTAACTACCAGTACGGTATAAACGCAGAACGCCCAGAATGAAGTCCCCATTCCAATGTCTGCCAGAGAAGCGATTTTAATTAAGCTGACTAATACGCCAATCAAGAATACATCGACCATCAGCCAGGGTTCGACTCGAAACAGAAGGCGACATAAAACTTTCGCCATTCGTTGCTGTTTTTTGGATGGCGTATGTTTACGCGCTTTTAATGCTTCGAGATGAAGAAAGAGAATGAGACCGACATAGATAGCAGGCAATACGACGACCGTTGCGAGAAGCAACACACCTAAAAGTACATTTTGAAATTCAGCCAGCATTTTGGCTGCATGCAATAAGGTGATTTCTTGCGATAGCCCTTGCACACTGAACGACATAAAAGGAAAAGAGATGCTTAACACCAACATGATCAAACATGCCGATGAAATGGCGATCACGCTTTGATAGGGTTTAGCATTCACTTTTGTCAGAGAATGCGCGCATCGAGGACATTGAGCTTTTTGCCCTTGATCGATATCGGGAATACGAACAACAAGGCCGCACTCTTCGCATGAAATTAACTGACGGGAATTAGGTTGAATACTCATCGGGTAGGTTTTGGATTCATTTGTCCTAAGAATACTCTTTTTTCATTAGACACGCTTGTTTTGATTCAGGAGTTTACGAGTTTCTTACTTTTGGCACCATAGTATATGGAAGCTCTAAGATATAAACAAAGTCGCGTTTGGCGCATTATTTTACTGCGAAGATTGGTATGTTGGAAGCCGAAAACCACTTAACGTTGCTGGTTTGGAGAGGGTAAGTGAATTGCTTCAGGAGAGTAAAACAACCCTGCTCAGAGAACGTGAGCAGGGAGGTGGGAGCACTGGTATTTAAGATGAACGGTTGTTTTTTACTCGACGGTTCCGCTCTTGAAAGCATTCGATCCGACTTGCTTTCCATTAATTGTTTTTCCGTAATAGCCTTGATGTTGGTGATATCTCTCTGCGTTTGCGGCCACGTTGCCTTTAAATCGAGGATCTTGTGGGCGTTCGTGACTATTGATGTACGCAGCAACGTCCCAAGCTTCTTGCTCATTCAGCTGCACACTTTTTCCAAGTGGCATGTTCTCATAAATAAAATAGGCCGCTGTGTTAATGCGGTGCATACCTGCGCCCCAGTTATACGCAAATTCGCCCCAAAGCGGAGGAATGTATGAATGGCCGTCGGTGCTTTTTATGCCTGAACCGTCGGCGCGATGGCAAGCTTCGCAGTTCTTTTCGTAGACTAATGCCCCTCGCTCTAGTGATGGTTCTTGCTCAGGGGCGGCGATTTTTGGGTAACCACGTCCAGAGAGATTACCTCGCTCTTCAATTGGTAATGCTTGTGCAATGGCTTCGGGCAACGGGAAGTCTTTTGCTTTTCCACCAACTTGCAACGCTTTTGCGTCTAGCTCCGGAATGGGTTCATCCGTCATACCATGTTTGTCGAGCAAGCCACCCATTGCCAACCAATAAGCGTAAGCGCTGAGGGCAACAATTTCGGGTGAGTCGTAAGCGGGGGCTTTGCCGTTCATGGAGTATTCGAAGCAACCTTGAATACGGTCTGCGTAGCTGTTTACGCGATCGTTTTTCTTGCGATAAGCCGGGTAGGCCATGTAAGCCGCCCACAGCGGTGCTGCATTGGCTTTTCGTCCTGCTTCCATATGGCAGTTCACACAGTTTTGCTCATTGCCAACGTATTTACCGCGCATCTGTTGCGAGTTAACAAAGAGCGAGTAACCACGTTTTACTTGCTCACCAAATGCGGTGTTTGGAATTTTACTCAGATCGCGAGGCTGCAAATATTCACCGTGATTTTCTTTTTTCACAGCTGGCAGTTCAGTTTGACGATCCGGCAGTGGCTCGTTGGCCAAAGTAGCAGCAGAGATGAGAGGCAATGCGAACAAAGAATATAAACGTTTCATGTCTGCTCCTAGTAACGTAATGAGGCAAAGTAGTAGGAAAGGTTTTCAATCTCTTCGTCAGTGAGATTTTTCGCGATAGTACCCATCATATTGAGCGGGTCACCACTGCGAGTGTCGTTTTTCCATGCCATCAATTGCGTTTTTAAGTAATCAGCATGTTGGCTTGCGAGGCGAGGGAATTTGTCGACGCCCATTCCGCTGGCTCCATGACAAGTCGCGCAAGCTGGAATGTTTCTATCCCAATCACCTTGGAAGATTAATTTACGATACGGGTTACGAATGTCGGCTTGGTCGCCGCGTTGCTCTGGGTTAGTGAACTCGTAGCTTGGAAGGTTAGCAAAGTAATCCATGACTTCTTTACGAACGGCAGGATCGCTAAGCTCTTTCGCCATGCCTTGCATGACTACGTTTTGTCGTTCGCCACTAAGGAAGAGTTCGATTTGAGTGTTGAGATAATTCGCGTTCAGACCAGCAATCATAGGCGCAATGTTTGGTTGACCCATGCCATCTTGGCCGTGACAACCGCTGCACACGCTGGCTTTTTCAGGAATAGACGAGGCGCTTGCGCCCATTGTGGTTGCCAGCAAACAGGCCGTCACCACAGGTAGTATTTTTGACATGCTGACTCACTTTAATTGTTATTAATATCTCCAAGTGTCTACTGTGATAGTGACTTGGATGCTGTATTGTCGGCTTTGTCAATAACTAAAGGTATTGTGGATTTCCACATATTTAGAGGGTGTGAAGAGCTGCTAAATGACAGCTCTTCAGGTTTGGTTGTCTACTAAGCTTTGCGGATTTTGGCTGGTAATGATTGGCGAGCCGCGGCTCCTACCACCCAATCCAACAACACGCCTTTCCCTTCTCGGGTTGGGTCAATTAATCCGATGTCGTTAATGTTGACTCCATCTTGGCTGCGAGTTTTTACTGGTTGCTGTTTATCGCCGATCCAGTGCGAGCGTTGTCCTAGCTCGGTATGACCAAACCCATGTTCAAATCCGAGTGTGCCAGGGCGAATTCCGCTGACTATCATCGCAAGTGCTTTGGTGCTTGCAGATGGAGTCTCGATAACAAACTCATCACCCGTTTTAATGCCTGCGCGTTCGGCATCGATTGGATGGATGTACACTGGGTTTACGCCTTTTATCGAGTTCAACCTTGGCGATAGGTTGGACACCGCACTGTGAATGTTGGATTTAAAGTTAGTCAGGCTGAAAGGCCATTCTGAGCTTGGGAACTGTTCTTCCATTGGTGTGCCATCGGCCAGCTTTTGTGGATGCCATGTTGGGCAACCGGTGTAGAAATCACCGGTCATGGTGTTTCTTGCGCTGCCGACACGTTCATTCCATATCGCAACTGGTCGTGTCCATTTATGCTTCATTTGCTCACCTTGATACGCTTCGGTTGCATTTTCAAAGCGTCCGCCGCGAGCAAAAATAAACGCCACTCGTTTCATCTCATCCGCTGTTAGCGTTCTTTGCATCGCTGGCATTAAACGCTCTAAGCCTGACCATGCAATGTCTTCTGCCGAAACTTCAGGCACGCCGCCTTTCACATAAGCCAAGTTTGCCGCAGCTCGCAAATAGAAATCTTCGGCGCGATGGAGAGCGTGCCAGTTGCCTTGTGCATCTTGAATTGCATTGTCACCAAAACCGCCCAGCTGCATTTTCTTGGCGACATCAATCAAAAAGTTTTCTAAGCAAATCGAGCGACCGTCGGCGGTTTTCTCTGTTCGCGCTTCCACTATCGGCCAACGAGCGGTAACGGTTTTCACCGGAACATCGTGCCAAGGCGTTGCCATGCCCCAGCTTTCGTAAGTAACGGTGTCCGGCACAATGTAATCCGACAACGCGGTGGTTTCGTTAATGAATGCATCAACAGACACAATCAAACCGAGCTGCTTTGGATCTTTAAGCTTGTCTTCCAGCAGTGTTTTCAAACCGGGTACACCATACATCGGGTTCGCCATGTGGTTGATCCACGCTTTAACGCGATATGGATAACCATCAATAGCCGCAGACAGATGCTCCGTCAGCAGTGGCGCTGCAAACGGATACCAAGGCGCGCGAGTTGGGTAAGGGGATTCACCAGCCTCAACGCGACGTTTGTATTCGCTGGTTTTGTGGTATGGGAATTTACTGCGAGATAGAAACACGCCTTTTGGTCCGACCTTGCCTGCAAATTTGGTGAAGTCGTAACGAGGACCCGCAGCGGAAGTCGGGTAACCTCCCGCTTTTGCCATCGCGCCGCCTTTCATATTTATGTTACCAATCAACGCATTGAGCATCATGATGGTAAACGAGTTATAGAACCCATTGGTGTGCATGTTGCCACCGTGGGTATCGACCACCGCTTTTGTGCCATAGCTGGTGAAGCGTTTCGCTAGTTCTGCAATTTGCTCAACAGGGATGTCACATTGTTGGCTGTAGAACGCAAGGCTGTATTTGAACGCCTCTTCTTTGAGTCTTTGTAGAGACGATTTTACGCGCACTTCGCCCGATGCAAGCGAAACGGTTTTATCGACAAACAGTGCTGCTTCCTCAGCTTGGGTATGAACACCAAATTCGCCGCTTTGCTCATCCACGATGACGTACGGATCGGAGTTAGACAACGCTTCGCCCTCGAATGGCAGATTCAGATCCGACGCGCGTAAAAACGTGCCGTTTCTCGGGTGCTGCTCATCGCTTATCACGAGATGCGTAGCATTACACCAGTGCGCTGTGCCTGCACGTTTCATCGCATTCGCCCCCGGCTGCGCCAAGAAGGTTTTGTTGTAGCGTTGGTTTTCGATGATCCATTGGATCATGCCAAGCACGAGGGCAGAGTCGGTGCCCGGTTTGATTGGTACCCAGCGGTTGTTGTCACCGGCAGCCAAGCTCGATGAACCCGCAGGCAAACTTGGCGTGATGATGGTGTATTCCAAGCTACCTTTTGTTCGCGCATTGGCGAGTTGGCGCGCCTGACGCTTAAAAGGGTTGCCAGCTTGAGCTGGCGACATACCGATGAAGATGATGTATTCCGCATTATCAAAGTCTGGCTTTAAGTGTGCGTTCTTATCTAAATCGTTCATAAATGCGCCGCTACCAGCACGAAATGCGTAGCCACAATAAGAGCCATGATGCCCAAAGTTACGCGTACCAAAGCTGTTGAACGCGAAGCGTTTGAAGATGTCGTCTCGGCCTTCGTTACCAGCATTGGTCATTAACAGTTGATTGGCTTTCGGGCCATATTCTGGGTTTTCAGGATCTACGGGCGTTGTTAAATCGCGAATGTCGCGTAAGCCATCAACATGACCTTCACCAAATAAATCACCACCTTCAACGACTTCTTCTATCAATTGCTCGTAGCTGATCGGAATCCATTTTCCTTCGCCGCGTTTTCCAACACGTTTTAGCGGCTGAGTGATTCGGTACGGGCTGTTGCGAATTTCTAGCATCCCGTTTCCTCTTGCACAGGCGGTGGAGCGACCTTCAAGGCCTGCTTCTCCTGCCAAACTTAAATAAGCATCTTTGACTGGCGTTTCGAACGGAATGTGTTGCTGATGAGAGAGTGGGTGATATGGGTTGCCACTGATACGCAAAATCTCGTCATTACGGTTGTCAATGCGCACACGCAATCCGCACAGTGACCAACAACCAAAGCACATGGATGGCGCAACGCGCTGATTTGGATTCGGGATCAGGTTACCTTTGTTGTTGACCGTGTACTCTGGTTCAAGAGAATTACCATTGTGAATATCACGCGTTTTTTCTCCTGCTGTGCCTTCGATCGCACCCTCGACCATGTGTTTGGTGGTGGTGGCGTAACCTGCAGCGAATGCGCCAAGCCCACCCACTGCAATGCCTGATTTCAAAAACTGACGGCGTTTGTTATCCATGATGAAATCCTCTTTGATTAGCGTTCAGTTAAGGTGAGTGATGTTGGTGTCACTTCGGAGTTTCGCTTTGGCTGGATTAACTCTGAAGCGAGTAATGCCAGTGCAAGCCATAATCCGAGCATGCCGATAATGCCTATCCAGCCATTTCCATCCATAGTGAGTTGGTATGGATACAGCCCTGCATCGAACTTGGCGATGGTTTGCACTTCCATGATGGTGAACCAGCGGATCAGCCATGCGCTTGCCAGTGCGGCAGCAGACACAAAACTGAGTCCTATGACGTGACGAAATCTGGCTGATGCGGACTTTTGGGTATCGCGCAAGAAAATGAAAGCGAGCAAAACACAACCTAAAATGACAAAAGTGAGCAAGGCAATGTTGTGCATCCATTGTTCGCTAGAATAGAGCGAAAATGCGGAATTGTTGGATGCCCAAATAGGTAGGAGAATCAGCGTCAGAACGCCGCTCGTTACCAGTGACTTTTTGAGTAAATTGCTATCACCAGAAGTGAGGGATTTCGATTGGCTAGGCAGCAGTAACCAAATCAGCAGAGAAAATCCGACCGCGCCCATAAATGCAGTGACAAACCAAAGAACCGGCGACGCGGGTTGGTGCCACAACGAGCGCGATTTAACGACCGCAATTTCAGCGCCCGTGTAAACTGCAATAGTGATGCCTGATAGCACTGTGATGGCAGATACCATAAGCATCGCTCTACGAGAGAGCACCCACTCACCCAGTGATAGCTTTGAAATTAGAGGTAGTACTTTCCCTGGCTGATTACGTAAGTTGCTTAGATCCTGGCGGAGATACAGCCATGCAGTCACTACCGCTAAACCTGAGAAAACAGGCAAGAAAAGCGACCCTAAAGACATCCATGACCACGGCGTGATGTGCGCGTAAAAATGCCATGCGCGTCCCGGTTGGTGTAAATCACCAGTTAACGCTAATGGCCCCACGATGGCGCCGATGGCCAGCGTCAGCACAAGCGCAGCGCGCAGTCTGTGGCTGGTGTGTTTTTCAAATAATAGGGCGATTAGGAATAAAACAGCAGCAGCATAAGCCGAACCGATGTAGAAGAAATACTGTACCGCCCACGGGAGCCAAGCCATCGCTTGAGGTTGGACTAACACTTCGGTGATGTTCATGCGTGCTCTCCTTGTGGGTCATAAATAGCTGGCTGCCCGTCGATATGGCTGGTGAAGCGTTCATCCATGCCGATGTAAAACACGTGTGGCTTGGTCTCTTCATTGGGTTTTAGCACTTTGATGTCGTCTTGGTGCTTCGCAATTAAGCGGCGGACTTCACTTGATGGATCATTCAAATCACCAATTACACGTGCACCGCCAACACAGGTTTCCACGCAGGCAGGCAATAGACCTTGTTCTAGACGGTGAGCACAGAAGGTACATTTATCTGCGGTGAGGGTGTCCTCATTGATAAAACGCGCATCGTAAGGGCAGGCTTGTACACAATACGCACACGCTACGCAGCGACTGTTATCCACCATGACGATGCCATCTTCGCGCTGAAAGGTCGCTTGAACCGGACACACAGCCACGCAAGGTGGGTTTTCGCAGTGGTTACAAAGGCGAGGCAGCATAAAGGCCTTTGCTTCTCGCGTGGCTTTCGAACCGTCATCCAGTGTGACTTCGTATTGCTTTACGGTGGTCCGGAACTGGCCGATAGGCGCTTGGTTTTCAATGCTGCAACCCACGGTGCAAGCCTGGCAGCCGACGCACTTTCGTAAATCTATCACCATGGCATAACGCTTCCCGACTTGTCCTTTTCGGTCAGCGGACTGGTTATTTCGAATAATGTTTCCCGCAGTTGCCGTGCCAATGCCTGCGACTGGAATTAACGCGGCTCCGGCTGTGACCGCGCTGAGAAAGCGACGTTTGGTGGAATCCATAACTCACCTGCTTTTTTTGTTGTATTTGAATTGACTGATTCCATTGTGAGAAATGCACCGCGAGGCTTATATTGTGGATTTCCACATACCCAGATCAAACTTGATCTAAAACAAATGTGGTTTAGGGAAGGTAGCTGTTATTCTTGCTTCATTATTTTCGAAGGAACGATTCGACTCATCATGAACAAAACGCCACGGTTGCTTCAGTTTTGGATTCTTTGCTTGGTTGTCTCTGCATCTTTAGCTCAGGGCGCTGTTTCTGAACAAGCAGATCTGCAAGAGCAAAAGGCAGTGCAGCCAGAGGCCAAGCAGAAAGTCGAAGTGGGCGTGTTAGCGATACGTGGTCATCTTTATGCTGAGCAGAGATGGCAACCGACCATTGATTGGCTCAATCAGCAAATTTCTGATGTGCATTTTGTTCTTCATCCCCTTAACTTGGATGAAATGGGTGAAGCGGTGAAGTTTCAGACGATGGATTTCATCTTAACTAACCCAGGTCAGGCAGTGCGATTGGGTAGGCAATACGCGCTATCGTGGATGGCAACGCTAACCAGCCGAGCACCACAAAACTCGAATTACGGCATAGGTTCGGCACTGGTGGTTCGAGCCAATTCAAGTTATCAAACGGTGCAAGATGTCTCAGGACGTCCTGTTGCGGCTGTATCAGAAAAAGCCTTTGGCGGTTACTTAACGCTGCGTTACCAGATAGTCGAAATGGGTCTTAATCCTAACGATTTCTTTGCTGATGTCCGTTACCTCGGCTTTCCTATTGATGCCAACCTGTATCAATTGCGTGATGGCAATGTGGAAGCCGCTGTCGTCCCTGCTTGTTTATTGGAACAGATGCAAAATGAAGGTCTGTTACAGCAAGGGGATTTTCGAGTCCTAAATCAACAGCCAAATGAACATTCTTCGTGCGCTGTTTCTACGCCGTTATATCCAAATTGGTCATTTGCCAAAACAGAGCGCAGCTCAGCTCAGCTCGCCAAACAAATTGCGCAAGTGTTATTAGCGATGCCACCTGAACACCCTGCGGTTATTGCGGCAGGCGCGTCAGGTTGGACGTCACCCGTCAGCTTGCTGAGCATCGACAAACTTTATCAGGCGCTAGACCTCCATCCGTTGCAACAACCTTGGTGGAGTGAGGCTCTACGCTGGCTGCGTAGCCATCAAGAATGGGCGTGGGCACTGTTCATTTTTGTGATTGTATTGAACGCTTACCACTTCTGGCTTGAGTATCGTTTTAGCAAGAGCAAGCAGGCGTTGGAACAGACATCGTTACGTTTAAAAGAGAAAAGTGAACAGTTAGAGCATTCACAAAGAGTCGCGATTGTCGGTGAAATCGGCACTAGTCTTGCCCATGAACTCAATCAGCCATTGGCGGCCATTCGCAATTACAGTGAAGGCGGTTTACTTCGCTTGGCCAAAAAACGCCCTCATGAAGATATTGTCCCAGTGCTTGAGAAAATACAGGGGCAAGTTGAACGAGCCGATGCAATTATTCAGCGTTTAAGAACGTTGATCCGCAAGCGTAGTGTCGACAAAGCGCCGTGCGATCTTCAAGTTCTTATTGATGACACGATTGAGTTGCTCCATTTTCGAATGCAGAAGCAAAATATTTCGATTGTGACCAGTATAGAAGGGAACGTCCGTCCGGTACTTGTCGACGCTGTGGGCGTTCAACAGGTTTTAGTTAATGTGATCAGTAACGCGATTGATGCGTGTACTTTGTTCCAAGAGAAATATCACTCGTCAGGTTATCAAGGTAAAATTGCCCTGCATAGTGACTACCAAGTCAATCAACTTTCCATTCGAGTATTGGACAACGGCACAGGGTTGCAGCAAGAGAATCCGACTCAAGCGTTTGTGAGTAGCAAAGAAGAAGGGCTGGGGCTAGGGTTAGCCATTTGTCGTGATGTGATGGAAATGCATGGTGGCGAGTTTGTCATCAGCTCGACAGTACCACATGGTTGTTTGGTTGAGCTCGTGTTTCCATATCAAAACTAATCTGAACTAGGCATAGGAGCATTCAATGAGCAGCGGTGAAAAGCAGCTACCTGTTTTTGTAGTCGATGATGATGAATCGGTGCGTGACTCGCTCGCTTTTATGTTGGAAGAACATGACTTCAATGTCACCACTTTTGCTGATGGGCAGTCTTTCCTTGATGAGGTGGACGTTCAGCAAGCGGGGTGTATCATTCTTGATAGTCGAATGCCAAATCTTCGTGGTCAGCAAGTCCATCAAGTTTTAAATCAAGCCAACAGTCCCTTGGCCGTTATTTACCTGACCGGACATGGTGATGTCCCGATGGCGGTCGATGCATTACAAGCTGGCGCGGTCAATTTTTTCCAAAAGCCAGTCAAAGGAGATGAGTTGGCACAAGCCATTTTGCAGGGACAAGCGCAGTCGGCTGCAAACCTTGATATGGCGGCGGCAAAATCGGCGTATGAATCGCTCACTCCCCGAGAAAAAGACATTTTACGTTTGATCATTGCAGGCAAGCGCAACATTCGAATTGCTGATGAGCTTTGCATTGCAATGCGAACGGTTGAAGTACACCGCGCCAACCTATTGAAAAAGTTCTCAGCGAAAACCGTCGCAGAGTTGGCATATATTTATGGCAAGCTAGATTAGAGCTTAGTGAGTGACGCTTCTTAATGTTATTTTGTGGATACAACTTGAGCTTTATGACGACTCGCGTATTATCTTCTTCGTTCCTACTTTATCTGAATTCTTATGAGTTTATTGACTAAACGACATCACACACCACATAAACGGGTGAAATGGCTACTAGCGATTATTGGCTGGGTGGTTATCGTGTGTCTGATGCAAAATTCAGGTTTTGCATCATCATGCTCTATGAAGTACGAGACGGTATCGCCTGCTGTTTCACTTACTGATGAGGGGTCGAGCGTCAAGTCGATTGATGCTAACGAAACCAGCAAATGCGAATTGTCTGAAAAGCTAATTCAATTTTCTCAACATCAACTCGATACATTTATTGTTGTTCTGTTTGTCGGTCTTTTGGTGTCGGCAATTTGGTTGTGCAGTGCCTATATTGGTGCGCAACATTGGACGGAACCGATAGGCCGTAAGTATCGAGTCCATCTGACTTTCTGTGTATTCCAAGAATAAAAACGTGCTTTCTGACCAATAAAGTCAGCGATTTAGCACATTTGTTTTTATTATTAGGAATTACTATGAATCAAATTACCAAACTGACTCAGTTCGCGTCTATGTTCTTTATGACGCTGGCGTTGAGTTTGTTCTCTCTGAATATTTCAGCACAAACTACCGATACCGGTTGGATGACTAACCCGCAACATCCTCCAGTGCAAACGCGCTTTGTACTAACGGGTCAACAAGATCCGCAAGCCAAAACACTTACAGGTTATTTGGATGTCAAGTTAACCGGAGACTGGAAAACTTACTGGCGATCGCCGGGCGAGGGTGGTGTCGCGCCATCGATAGATTGGCAAAACTCGCAAAACCTGAGCAAGGTTGATTGGCAATGGCCATATCCGCAAAAGTTCGAGTTATTGGGCATTGAGACTCTCGGTTACAAAGGCGACACTTTGTTCCCAATGACGCTGCATATCGACGATATGTCGAAACCCGTCACGATTGATGCAGTGCTCACGCTTTCTTCCTGTACGACGATTTGTGTGCTGACGGACTACCAAATTCAATTGACGGTCTTACCTTCTGAGCTGAAAGTGGACGAAGACGTGATGTTCAGTTACGCCCAAGCGGTGAGTAATGTTCCTCAATCTTCGCCTTTTGTTGAGGTCACGCAAACAAATTGGGATGCGACTCAATCCAAATTACAAATCAAACTAAAGAACACGCAAGGTTGGCAAAATCCTCAAGTGTTGGTGGATGGTGTTGGTGATGCGATTCGTGACTACAGCTTCAAGTTGGATGGACTTCAGCAAGAAGGTGATATCGTCACAGCAAATTACTCGGTTGATACCTGGCTGGGTGAGGTAGAGCTTAATGAACAATCGTTATATGTTTCTATCAAAGATGATAACTTGCTGGTCGAAGAGGTAACACAAGCACAAGCAGGAGCGGTTACATCGTCACTGCCAACTACCTCTTTAGCGAGTATTTTCTTATTTGCACTGTTAGGCGGTTTGATTTTGAACATCATGCCGTGTGTGCTGCCTGTATTGGGGATGAAGCTCAGCAGTATTGTGGCTGCGCATGGTGTAGAGCGCCGTCAAATTCGTACCCAGTTTATCGCTTCTTCTCTGGGGATTCTCACTTCGTTCTGGCTGATAGCTGGATTCATTTTGGTGTTGAAGCTTACAGGTAACGCGATCGGTTGGGGCGTGCAGTTCCAAAGCCCTTGGTTCCTAGGATTGATGGTACTAGTCACTGCTTTGTTCGGTGCCAATATGTTGGGGTTATTTGAAATCCGTCTGTCATCGGGTACCAATACATGGCTCGCATCGAAAGGTGATAACTCTCTAGTGGGTCACTACGTTCAAGGTATGTTCGCTACTTTGCTTGCGACACCTTGCTCCGCACCGTTTTTAGGCACCGCCGTTGCTTTTGCCTTGGGCGCGGACGTATTAACGTTATTTGCTACCTTTACAGCATTAGCATTGGGCATGGCACTGCCTTGGATCTTAGTCGCTGTGTTTCCAAGTGTCGCGCTGAAACTACCTAAGCCCGGTCCATGGATGAATGTCGTTAAGATCGTGTTTGGAATAATGATGTTGGCAACCAGCGTTTGGCTGCTTTCATTAATGGCAAATCATGTTCCGATGTTATGGATTGCACTCATCGCTGTGGTTGCTTTTGTCGTCATGATGGCAAGAGTTAAGCGTGTGTATGGTGAGAAAGCACTTGCTGTATCGGGGACCGCATCGTTAGTGTTAATAGCTGGCGGCTTACTACTTGGCAGTGTCACTGCTGACCAATGGGCAACGCCACTTCCGGATGATCTAGCTTGGCAAAAGCTTTCTAATTCAGCGATTGAAGAGCACGTTAATAATGGGCGAGTGGTGTTTGTGGATGTGACTGCGGATTGGTGTGTCACGTGTAAAGCGAACAAGATCGGCGTGATCTGGCAAGATCCTGTCTACTCATTGCTGCAAAGCCCTAATGTGGCGACGTTAAAAGGGGATTGGACACATCCGGACGGCTCGGTAACGGACTTTTTACGAGCTCATGGGCGTTACGGTGTGCCGTTTAACATTGTCTATGGCCCGGCGGCGCCACAAGGTATCCCGTTACCTGTGATTCTTACTGATGATGTTGTTTTAAGCGCGGTGAAACAAGCGAGTGGGGGAGCCATTCAATGAGTTCGACAAAGCAGCGTAGAACATTCCGATATTGGCTCATTCAAATCGTACAGATGGTGCTCATTGTCACCGTTATTTCTATCGCGATGGATTGGTATCGCACCAAAGATATTCCTAAACAGGAGGCACCACCATTGAGCTCCGTATTGAGCGATGGTGAATATTTCGATGCAATCGCGCAAAGTCATGAACAACCTGTCGTTGTTTACTTTTGGGCGACTTGGTGTCCCGCTTGTAAATTTGTAAGCCCAAGCGTGAGCTGGCTGAGTGATGACTATGCCGTAGTTGGCGTTTCTGGCTCATCAGGACCGAATGAGCGCGTGGCGCAGTTTATGCAGGCAAAAGAATATCGTTTTGAAAACATAAACGATCCTTCAAGCGATATTATGCGTGAATGGAAAATTAGCGTGACTCCAACCATTTATATTTTAAGAAATGGTGAAGTGACCTCTATTACGACAGGCATCACAACGCCGATAGGAATATTGGCGAGAATTTGGTTGGCTCGATAACGAAATAAAAATCCGATATTCAAAATACTGAATATCGGATTTTTTCTTTTTATTTTCTCGCTCCAACGGGAATCATAATGTGTGCGTATGGCGTGCCTTTCCACATCACGTATGGGCCACCATAACTTGGATCGGTTGGTAGAGAGTCCAGCAACGCTTGGTCTGGCGTAATAATCATCAAGTGTGGTCCTTCCACAATCCATTGATTATCGTCCGTCATCCCTTCTGCAAATGGGTCGGTGTTACTGGCACCGCCATCACCCGCTAACATGTAAGAAATACCTAATGCTTTGGCTTGGAAAGGTTTTTTGTTCATCCAAGCGTCTGCCCATTCCATCCAAGGACCATCCATACACATTGGCGCTGTGCCTTCCAATTGAGGAGGCGTTGGGAAGCAAGTGTATTGGCTAGAACCTTCTTGCAGAACATTATTGTTCCAGTCCATCACTGTTACTTTATCGCGAATAGTCGGTGGTGCAGCACTCAGTGCATCTTCTAAAAGTGCTTTTGAATCATCGGCTGCGAATGCGCCAAAAGCGCAGCTGACCGAAACAACAGCAGTTAAATAATGAGTTAGTTTCATAAATTAAACCTCAAGTTAATACAACATGAGAATTTGAGCACTTTAATTATAGAATGATATTAAAAATAAGAATCATTATTTAAATGGAAAATAATAAGCGATAGGTTTGTTATGTTAATTTAAATATTGTTTTTATATACAGCGAATAGAATGATGGAAATAAGATTCGCTGAATAATCGAAGCAGATTATCAGGACATATTTTCTCTTTATGCACTTAAAAATCCCATCGGAATTACGGGCTAATACTTTTCAAAATTTCATCTATTTCTACTGGTTAGCGCTGAATAACCAGCCGGTTACGTTTCATAAAAAATTAGCCATTTAATAAGTGCTTAGGTGCGTATTGCGTGTTACATTCGAGCATCGTTCTGGTTATCAAGGAGGAAACGATGAACGTAGCAAAAATGTATGATGATGTGTCGGAGCGCTATCAAAAGTTGGTGGATGACAGCCATTACGTCGGCCCACGTTGGATTTCTGGGAAGTTAAAAAACCTTCCCATCGAGCAAGGCTCGGCTCTCGACCTAGCCTGTGCAACAGGCAGTATCGGTCATGTCGTAAAAAATCACTATCCAGATCTCACCATCCATGGCTTAGACATCTCGTCCAAAATGGTTGATAAAGCGCGCCAAACTAATCTCTATCAAAGCGTCGCGGTTCATAACCTTGATGAGCCATTTTCCCCTTTGTTTGAGCAAACCTTCGACCTTATCACCGCACTTGGTTTTACTGAGTTTCTAGCAGAGCCTCAACAACTGCTGGAGTGCATTTCGCGTAAGCTAACTGCGAATGGACGATGTTTTATCAGCTTTCAATACCACGATCCGGATGGACAAGATTTGCCTCGAAATACTTATAGTGGTTCGGTCGTGCATACGGCATATACCGAAAGTGAAGTTGAACAACTCTGTCAGCAGGCGGGGTTGGAAGTGGTTTCCTTAGAAAATGTGATTGGTTACGTATCTGGTGTTGGTTATGTGTGTCGATACTTGATGCTAGAGCTGAAAAAGTCACACCGCTGAAATAAGTAACAAACAAGGACTGTTTTTGAAAACACAAGATTTAACCGAGTTCGGGTCGGGCATTGAATACGATGCCCAATACGAGCAGCATTACCATTACGACATTGCTTTCATCACAAGGTTAATCGAAGAAACCAATGCTCGAAGTGTACTGGATGTCTGTTGTGGTTCCGGCATTGTCACGATTCCAGTCTCTGAGCAACTCAACGAAGCCATTGGCATTGATATTTCTGAAGGGATGCTCAAACACGCAAAGGACAAAGCCAAAAGTAGGAGTAACTTACGTTTTCTTCATCTCGACGCAACCCAGTTTTCGTTAGGTAAGAAGTTTGACCTAGCCATAATGACAGGGAATGCATTCCAAGCCTTTTTAAGTGACGACATGCTGGCAGGCGCACTGAGCTCAATATCAAAGCACCTAGAAAAAGGTGGGCGATTTGTCTTCGATACGCGGTTACCAACGCCAGAGAATCTAGAATTGGATCATGAGATGGCGCTGTGGCAAACCTATGTTTCTCCAACCTATGGTGAAGTGAATTATTTCGGTATGAAGGCCGAGTATGACTTGCAAACGTCCATCATGTATTTGAACAAAGAGCGCCATTTTGAAAGTGGAACGATTGAGCATTCCAGCATTGATTTAAAATATCGCCCGCTGGAAGACATAGAGGTTTTCCTTGAACAAGCGGGATTCAGAATTATAGAGAAGTACCAATCTTGGTCAGCGCAAGTATTTGAGGCGAATGCCAACTCGCTTGTCTGTGTGGCTGAGAAAATATAAACCAATGTTGAGGGATACAATGCAAGGGTTTCGAATTACTACATTGTTAGATGACATGGATTTAGGCGTTATCTACGAGTTCATTTCAAACAGTTATTGGGGAAAGGGCATTCCAAGAGAACGCCTTGAGAAGTCATTGCGCCATTCGTTCTGTTTCGCGGTTTTGGATGACGAAAATCAACTCGTCGCTTTTGCTCGGTTAATTACCGATCGCACCACGTTTGCGTATCTTGCCGATGTGTTTGTAGTGGAGGCACACCGTGGTAAAGGCATCAGTAAGTGGTTGATCTCAGAAATTGTTGCTCATCCAGAACTACAAGGCTTACGCCGTATGATGCTTGCAACCCGCGATGCTCATGGGTTGTACGAACAGTTTGGGTTCACTCCTATTGCTCCAGTAGAAAACTTCATGCAAATCTGGAAACCGAATGTTTATCAGAGCTAAATCATGATGAGAGTTGAAGCTCAACAAGTGGCAATCAGATACCTCAAAACAACAGACGCTGCACCCCTGTTTGAAAACTATTTAGGCGATGAGCAAGCATGTCGCTTCCTCCATCGCCAAGCCCACCAAAATTCAAATCAAACCCTTGAAGCTATCGAAAGATGGCGTGCTCAATATGATCAAAAGTCTCCCAATCTATTAGTCTTCACCATTGAAGAACTTACTTCTCAAACTCCTATAGGCTGTCTGGTGCTGATACCTGAGCAAGACAGCAGTGAAATCCATTTTGGTATTTCTGCTCGCTATCAGGGAAAAGGCTATGCAACCCAAGCCTGCAAACTTGGCGTTGTTTACCTGCAAAGCTTGGGTATAACGCGCATTCGCACTGCCCCGCATATTGGCAACCACGCGAGTATTCGTGTGTTGAAGAAATGTGGCTTTATCAGCCAAGGCATTTTAAAAGCGCATGCGGTTTTTCCTGCTCTAGGACGTGAGGCGCAAGACTGTATGGATATGCGATTGGAGGATACAGAACTGCGCCATTTTGCACATTGTTCAGAATAAAATAGGTGGCGGTTGAAATGAGCGGTTACAGAGCATGTTAGTCGCCATCGTAGACAGCGTCTTTGCTGAATGATTCGTCGAGATTTTTTAGTCTTTGATTGTCAGAGGCGACTGACAAAACCATACCAACTGTGACAACCATACCGCTATTAAAGCAGGATATTATTCCTTCAACTTTGTGTTTTAGGAGTAGTCATTAGACTACCCAATAATTGTTGGAATAAATAATGACGAAACGTTGGCTTGTCTCCGCTGTGAGCATTGCGCTGCTCGGCGGTGGTACGTATTTCTATCTCCAATCTGCCGCTCAACCAGAATTGCTGCCTACATTGATTGTGGAAAAAGGCACGATTGAAAAACAAGCTGTGGCTGTTGGTAAAATTGTCCCTGCACACTCTGTGTCTATCAAGTCACAAATTGACGGTATCGTCGGTGAAATTTACGCGAAAGTTGGTGAAAAGGTGAAGCAAGGCCAGCCGCTGATCAAAGTGCGTCCAAACCCAACCCCCCAAGCATTAACGGATGCATCGGCAGAACTCATGCGTAGCGAAGCCGATCTGGAATCCGCCAAACAAAAACTGTCCAACTTAGAAAGCTTGGTCAAGCAGGACATTATTCCAAGTAACTACGACGAATACGTAAGTGCGCGCTCGGCAGTCAAATCTGCGCAAGCGGACGTATTGCAAAAGCGCCAGAATCTCGAACTCATCCGCAGTGGTGAGGCGTCTATCGGTGATGCACGTTTAACGTCGACGATCTACGCGCCAATTGATGGCACGGTACTCAACCAGAAAGTTGAGGTCGGAGAGCCGATCATCTCGACTCAATCAAGCCAAGCAGCGACTGAAATGATGTCATTGGCCGACATGAACAGTCTGATTTTTAAAGGTAGCGTCAGTGAGCATGATGCTGCGCAGTTGTCTCCGGGAATGCCCGTTATGTTGACGGTGGCGCCTTATCCTGATGTGGCGATTTCTGGTGTGCTAACCAAAGTGGCGATTCAATCTGAGAACCTCAACTCACCAGAGGGCAATGCTTCGGTAAAAAGTTTTGATAACGGTTTTGAGGTTGAAGTGGGAGAACTCAAGATCCCACAAGATGTGTTGCTTCGTTCTGGTTTTTCATCGACGGCTCAAATCATTCTGAAGAAGTCTGAAAATGTGCTCACTCTACCGGAGCGCGCTCTGCAATTTGATGGTGACGCACCGAATGTTCTGATCCCCGACAGCTCAGAACAAGGGTTTCATAAACAACCTGTGAAACTCGGTCTGTCAGATGGCATCAATGTCGAAGTGCTTGATGGCGTGGAGCTTGATGAAGAGGTCATCGACAACAGCATGATGGGAGCGACGCATGGTTAAGCTGCAACGATCAAAAATCGCCTTTGCATTGTTGGCTGCCACGCTCAGTTTGCCGACCTACGCAATTTCTATTGAACAAGCTTGGCAACAAGCAAAGCAGAACGATCCAAATTACGAAAAAGCGAAAATCGGCGTCCAGCTTGGCGAGGTTGGCGTACAGAGTAACCGCAGTGCGTTATTGCCGGGCTTAAGTGCCAGTGCGTCAGCGGATTGGAATGAGTCTTCAAGCCATTCCAACAGTTACGGCGCTACCTTATCTCAAACTATTTGGGATAGCAGTTTGTGGTCGGAACTGGATCAAGCGAATGCCAATTATCTCAAAGCACAGTTAGAGCTATCTCAATCGCATAACGAGCTTGCGCAGAAGTTGCTCACCGCTTACCTAGATGTGGCAAGCGCACAGGGCGACCTCAAATTGGCGCAGTCCAAGCTGGAGGAGGGGAAGGAACTTCTCAACATCATCGAGAAACGCTATCGAGCAGGCAAAGTGAAGTCGGTTGATGTCGAAGAGATGCGAGCGAATCAAGTCTCTGAGCAAGCAAGTATCCTCAATGCAAAAGCCGATCTCGAAGTGAAAAAAGCAGAGCTTGCGGCGTTAATTAATCAAATGCCGGAGAGTGTCGACCAAATTCGAACGGATTCTTTAATTCAGCCTCCGATGCTGGTGGACTCTCAGGAGCAATGGCTAAAGCTGGCGAAAGACAGTAGTCCAGAGCTGTTGGTAGCGGCGCAGATGGTGAAAGCGAGCGAGTTCGCGAAAGATTCAGCTAAAGGTGGATACTACCCAACCGTCAAAGGCAGTGTGGGCTACAGCGATGGTGACAATCGTTCAAACGGCGAGTTTAACGCTGGGATTAGTTTGAGTTTGCCGATTGACCTCAATGGTGCAGTGCGAGCGAAAGTGGACGAAGCATCGTTGAACATTTTAAGTGCCAAGCAAGATATGCGTAGAGTGGAAATTGATATTCAGAAACGAGTTATTCAGCAGTTTACGCAGGTCGATATCAACTGGAATCAAGTTTTGATAGCGAACGAGCTGGTTGAGTCGCGCGCCAGAGTGTTGCAAAGCAAAGAGAAACTTTACGACGCTGGTCTGCTTGAAGTGTCGGAAGTTATCAGCGCACACAACAGCTTGTTTGAGGCGAAAAACAGTCTGCAAACCAACTTGTACAGCTACTGGCGTAAGAGAATCGGCTTACTGCAAACCGCAGGGAAACTCGATGACGATACCATGGCGTTGATCTCTCGGGCTTTTCATTCATGAGCAGTCTATTGCAACAAACTTGGCAAACGTTGATGGCGCATCGCATGAAGAGCGTGCTAGCCATTATCGCGATTGCTTGGGGCGTGATCTCTGTGGTGGTGTTAATCGCACTTGGCGAAGGCTTTTATCGCCATCAGACCCAGTCGTTTTCATTTATGATCAACAATGTGCAAGTGGTGTTTCCGTCGAGTACCAGTAAACCGTGGCAAGGGTTAGCTTCAAGACGACAAATTGATATTCCACAAGAAAAAGTCGACATGATCAAACAGTCAGGCTTCGTGCAACAGGCGTCAAGCGTTTACGCCAAATGGGATGCGAATATCACCAATCTCAAAGGACAGAACTTATCGAGTACGGTCAGCGGTATTGATACGTCTTACTTTCCTTTAATACAACGCAAGCTGCAATCCGGTTCGAGAAACCTGTCACCAAGTGATATGAAAAACCACACTCGCGTGGCAGTGTTAGGCGATCAAATTGCGCAAATGGGCGGAATCCAAATCGGGGATAGGCTCAAAGTCAACGGCATTCCGTTTTTGGTGATTGGGATAACCGTTGGTGAGGACACTGGCATTTCATTCGGCGATAGCCGCACGGTTTTCATTCCTCAAACAACGTACCGCGATTTGTGGGATGCGAAACCTTGGATGGTATTGATGAAGCCGAGAGACGGGATGGATGCACCGTCGTTTCGACAAAATATCGTGAACTTTTTCGCCAAGCAGCTTCATTTTGACCCAAGTGATAAAGATGCGGTCGAATTACCCGATTTTAGTGAAGGTGCGGCGGTCATCAGTGGAATTTTGCGTGGCATTCAGACTTTTCTCGGAGCGAGCGGCGCGATGACCATGGCGGTCGGTGCGCTTGGCGTTGCCAACATCATGTTTTTATCTGTCACGGAGCGCACGCGTGAAATCGGTGTGCGTTTGGCGATCGGGGCGACTCAAAAATCCATACTCAGTCAGTTTATTCTTGAAGGGCTTATTTTGGTAGCCGTGGGCACGGCATTAGGTCTGATGTTTTCGTATGCAGTGGTATCTGTCCTAAGCAGCATGGCATTACCGGAATGGATTGGTTTGCCTGTGATCACGCCAGATTCCATTGCTTGGTCTTTACTTGTGACGCTTATCTTGGCATTGATGGCATCGTATTTCCCAGCAAGGCGAGCATCGCGTCTCACGCCAGTCATTGCTTTGAGTGCGAGGGCTTAGTCATGTTGTTACCGATGAGACAAATTTTCCAAGAAATGGCCGCAGAAAAGCTGAGATTGGGTTTGACCATTCTGGCAGTCGCGTGGGCGACCCTCTGTATCGCTGCTATGTTGGCGGTAGGTGAGGGCATTCGTCAGGGCGTATTGAAAACCGCACAAAATGGTAACGGCAACTTGATCTATTTGACCGGAGGGATGGCCACCGTCGACCACGGTGCTTTTCACCAAGGCAAGTTTCTGACATTAAAAATGGACGATTCAGAGGTCGTTCGAGCGTTACCCGATGTAAAAAGCGTTGCGCCAACTGCGAAGTGGAAAGAGCGCATCACCGTTGGTGACAGAAGCTCGTGGCAAGAGCCCTTAGCGGTCACGAGCGAGTTTCAATCCATGACCAATTTGGTGCCGATGGCGGGGGGACGATGGTTAAATCCACTCGATCAAAAAGAGACGCGCAAAGTCGTTGTACTGGGTTATGAACTGGCAGCCGACTTATTCAACCCGAATGAGGACTTTAGTTGGTTTGCGACAGTCACATTGCAAGTCAACCCTGTGGGGCAAAAGGTAAAAATCGGCAATGAGGAGTTCACCGTTGTGGGCGTATTGGAGAAAAACAGCGCCCAAATAGAACAGGGGGATCTTATCAACTATTCCAGCTTTGTGCCGTTAGCGACGTGGAAGCGATTTCATGTCAACGGTGAAATTGGTGGCATCAATGTGCAGCCACAAGCGGATGTAGACCGAGAAGCCTTAGCAAAGACGATCAGGCAAGTGATTGCCCGTAAACACGGGGCAAGTGTCAGCGATGAGCAGATCGTCCAAGTCGATGATATGTTCCTTAAACAAAAGAGTATGCAGCAGTTTCTGCTAGGTTTGCAGAGTTTTCTTGGCATTATCGGCTTTGTCACGTTAGCTGTTGCTGGCGTCGGCATTGCCAATGTGATGTATGCCACCGTAAAGCGATCTACGCGTGATATCGGCGTGCGCATGGCAGTCGGTGCAACCCCAACGGCCATTCGTATGCACTATTTAGTACAGTCTTTATTGACAATGATGATGGGGGGCGCGCTTGGATTAGCCGTGACGTACGCGCTGGTGTCTGCCATCAGTTCCATTCCTTTAGAGGGCAATGCCTTTTATGAACAACTGGGTAAACCTGTCCCTGAGTTGTCGTGGGTCGTTGTCGCGATTGTCATCCTCACCTTAGTGATCATAGGTGTGGCATCTGCATGGTTACCTGCAAACCGAGCCGCAAAAGTCAGCCCGTTGGAGGCGCTACAAAGTGAATAACAATAATAACTCTGGAGAGAACATGTCGAACAAGCCGCTTGTTGAGCTGACCAACATCTGTAAATACTACTCAAGCGGGGAGGCGGAAGTTCGCGCGCTAGACGGCGTTGACTTAACCATTAATCAAGGCGAGTTTCTTTCGATTCTTGGCCCGTCCGGTTCGGGTAAGTCAACGTTGATGAACATGCTCGGCTGTTTAGATAAGCCCACCGATGGCGAGTACCAACTTGGCGGTCAAAACGTCGCAAGTTTAAGTGCGAATGACCTGGCTGGCATCCGTAACCAGAGGATCGGATTTGTCTTCCAAAGCTTTAACTTATTGGAATACGCGACGGCGCTCGATAACGTGGCACTGCCGTTGGTTTATTCTGGCATCAAAGCCAAAGAACGTCGACAGCGCGCTGCTAAATTGCTAGAGCAAGTCGGGCTAGGGGATCGTTTAGACCATAAACCAAACCAGCTTTCTGGTGGTCAAAAGCAGAGAGTTGCGATTGCAAGAGCCTTGGTCAACGATCCGCAAATCATCTTAGCGGATGAGCCAACCGGCGCGCTCGATTCAAAATCCGGCGCAGAGATTGAAGCCTTGTTCAACCAACTCCACTCCGAAGGTAGAACGCTGATAATCGTTACCCATGATAATGCTTTAGCAGAACGCACCAAACGCATCATCACGATCAAAGATGGCAAGGTGATTTCGGATAGAGCTCCGGAGGGAAGATAAATGAATTTTTCTTGATTGAGACTGGAGTTACTTTAAGGAAGATAGCCATGGAATAGGAGAAGCTACCTTCCTTTATTTTTATTCGCGATGTTCACTTTGTCTCTCTTTTATCAAGTCATGCTTTTGTTCTTTAAGTAGAGTGATTGCGAGCTTAGTGTCCTCAATCAATTTACTGTTATCGTTGAGATCTTTGCTCTTCAAAGGCAAAACCAGATAATGAATGCTGCCATCCTCATTCTGTACTCCGGTAGCAATGATGACATCACCTTCAGACGCCGTACCAAAATACTCTGAAACCACTTTGGTTTCGCTGACACCGTAGCTATCCAAATAGGATGATTCCGTGTTGTCAAACAAGATAGGAACCCCTTGCTTAGCTAATGTTCGCAATTGTTCTTGCTTTTGCTCGTCGAATGGATAGTCGGTTGTACTGATATAACTTACCTGTTCAGCTTCAATAAAATCGTACAGTTCATTGCTCAATTCATTTAATGGGGCAGATATCCAAGGTGTAGCTGGAATGACGTCGGAAGTAGCGTCATTGTCATTCTGTGGTGTTGGAACGGTAACCACCTCTTGAGCTGCATCGCTCTCAGGAGGGGTTACACTTCTTGTCTCAGTTTTCTCTGTCTTGATTTGCTCGTCAAAGCTTGCAACAGAATCGCTCTGGGAATTCTTGTTATTTGAATTAATTAGAAATATGGCGAGTACTGCACCAAGTGCTAGCGCCGATCCAGTCAAGAGTTTTTTATTACTTGTCATGTCTTACCGTTTATTTCATTAGTAAATACGGCGGCCACTTATTCACTCCGTGGCCGCAGGCTAATAAGTTAGTGGTAGAGCGCGTCATTCCAAGAGATAGTTACGGCTCGGCTAGTCTCTGTCCATTGACTGCTATCACGATTTTTCTTCCAGGTATTTTCTGGGGTGGTATACCAGCTACACCAGTCACGACCAAAGTAGTAATTGGTTTTTCGCCAACCTGCAACCAGCTTGACTTCTGACGTATCTAGGCCATCTTGAATATCATTTTTTCGATATACAACACCGACTTGCGGTTTAAAGTCAGAGCGCATCACGACAGGTAATTCGCTATAGTCAATTAGGTTGCCCATGTCACAGCTGGTCCAACGGTACAATAACCAGTCTTTAGGTGGAGTATTGTGGCGGATAGTCTGGTTTTCGATAAGCCAATTAATGCTCTCATTGGTCTGATCAAAATCAGCCACCGTCTGAAATTCTGGTTGATCGTAAGTTACGCGGTTGCTCCAGGAGATACCACCGCTAATATTTGGAGAATCAGAAGCACTGAAGCCAAGATTAAAGTCCAGAGACTCACTGACAGATGCTGTTGCAATAGTGTTTTCTGGAGCATGGCTCATATGACGTAAAGGGGCACCATTTAAATAACTCAGTGCCAGTTTAAAGGCTGTTGGGATTGTGTAACGGTAGTCTCCACCGGTGGCAAAACCATAGATCTGCTCTTTATTCGGTACATTAGTCATGTCGAAACCAGAACCTCCGTTTAGAAGCAACTTGGCTTCCTTAGCTCCATTCGGCAGCAAAGATTGATTCCAGACATTTTCTAAGGAGTAAATTAAGCGGATTTTCTTCGAGCGTGCATCGCTATCATCGAGCTGTAGCAAGGTCGAAGTGTAAGCTTTTAATGTATCTTCAGCATGTGCTGGAGCTAGAGAACCAAGTAATGCGAGCGCGATAATACTCGCGGAAAGATGCTGTTTTTCCATTGTTGTTTCCTATTAGTCAGCCCATAAAGGTTATTATTAGGTTTTAACAATAACTCTATGGGTGTTTTATAATTATGGACTGGTTATTAATTGGTGCTCAATAATTGAGCGGTGAAATATTGCATCTTGTTTTTTAATAAAAAAAGGAAAAGTATAGATTCGTGGGATTAATGTCTCATAGTTTTTAAATTCATTACTCAACTATAATAAATAAGAATGTGGTTATTAAGTCTTACCTTTTTAAGTTATTACTTAATTTTTATTTTCTAATGTTATGTTTAAATTTCCTTATTGACAGAAGTGAAGCTTATAAGTGTTAACCATGTTATTGTTGAGGTTTTTGTTATGCCAAACTAAGTAAAGTGTCGTTATGTGCTCATTACGGTTTCCTGAGTTTAATTTAAATTAAAACAGTAGTTTATGTTTTTTATTATTGGTTGTTTCGAGCTTTATGTAATAGTTGGGTGACAAAGATCGTCAATGAAGTTGTCATATTCGTGTATGAGGTTATATGTGCTTTTACAACAAAAAATGAAACTTTACGTTTGAGATGGTAAATATAGGAAAAGAAATAAATAAGATAATTAAATAACCATTTTTCCGAGGATATAAAGTATAAGGTACTTTTAATTAAACGAATGCTTGAATAAATTATAGAGTGTGAAAAGTGCTATTTAAGCTACGCTGTCCTATATTCCAGGTAGCGTCTTGTTTATACAATGCGTTTTCTAGGCTTAAAACTGGTTTATGTACTGTTAATCCTTTATCAGTTTCTTAATTACACATATTGGCAATATGCTCGCCAAGTTACGTGTATTGGTGTCAATGAAAAACAGTATCTACGATAGTTCCCTCTGGGTTGGAACTCCCACTATGAATTTCTTTCATGTTCAATGTGAAACAATACCAATATTACTCAACTCGTGAAGCAAGTATAAAAAAAGGACTGCTCTGGTGTTAGGCACTGCGACCGTCATTTTTAGATTTTTAGTACGAACTGTTCGTCGTAAGTGCTGTGCAACCTAACGATTGGGAAAACCAAAAAACAAAAATGTCCCCATGCACAGAGTTAGGAAAAGTCTGCTTTATCTAAGGAAATAGGATACCAACTCACGATGAATAACGATTTCACATTTGCTATCAAAAGCATTCGCTTTGATGAGAATTACCAACCATCAGACAACACGCGAATCACTACCAACTTTGCCAATCTGGCTCGCGGAAACTACCGCCGAGAGAATCTGCGCAATGCACTTCGAATGATCGACAATCGTTTTAATGCGTTGGCATATTGGGATAACGCGCAAGGTGACCGCTACTCAGTAGAGCTTGAAATCATCTCTGTTGATATGGGTATCCAAGGCAGTGGAGAAGCCTTCCCAACGATTGAAGTGCTCAAAACTAACATTGTTGACCATAACACTAACGAGCGCTTCGAAGGCATTGTGGGTAACAACTTCTCTTCATACGTGCGTGATTACGACTTTAGCGTTTTGCTGTTGGACCACAACAAAAACCAGCCACAGTTCAGCATCCCAGCGAACTTTGGTGATTTGCATGGCAAACTGTTCAAAGCTTTCGTTAATTCTGAGTCTTACAAACAGCATTTCAAAAAGCTGCCTGTGATTTGTCTGAGCGTATCGGACAACAAAGTATACCGACGCACCGAAAACCAACATCCTGTTTTGGGCTTTGAATATCAGCCGAACGAATCTTCGTTGACGGAGCAGTACTTCAAAAAGATGGGATTGCAGGTGCGCTATTTTATGCCGCCAAACAGTGTTGCACCATTGGCATTCTACTTCTTCGGTGACTTGTTGAACGACTATTCAAACCTAGAGCTTATCAGTACGATTAGCACGATGGAGACATTCCAGAAGATTTACCGACCAGAGATTTACAATGCCAACGCGGTTGCCGGTAATTGCTACCAGCCAAACCTAAAAAACCTAGACCACTCGCTAACTCAAATCGTTTACGACCGAGAAGAGCGCAGCCAACTGGCGATTGAACAAGGGAAATTTGCCGAGGAGCATTTCATCAAACCTTATCAATCTGTGCTTGAACAATGGTCTGCAAACTACGCGTAATCGACAACGAGAATCTAGAAAGGAATGACGATGAAAACACTATTACCGACTTCAACGGCTGGCAGCTTACCGAAACCTTCTTGGCTGGCCGAACCAGAAAAACTTTGGTCACCGTGGAAACTGCAAGGTGAAGAACTGATTGATGGCAAACGCGATGCGCTACGTGTCGCTTTGCAAGAACAAGAACTGGCAGGCGTTGATATCGTCAGTGATGGCGAGCAAACTCGCCAACATTTTGTGACGACCTTTATTGAGCATTTGAGCGGCGTAGATTTTGAAAACCGTAAAACGGTGACCATTCGCAACCGTTATGAAGCAAGTGTTCCGACTGTGGTTGGCCCAGTAAGCCGCACAAAGCCCGTGTTTGTTGAAGATGCAAAGTTCTTGCGTCAGCAAACTAAGCAACCAATCAAGTGGGCGCTGCCAGGCCCTATGACGATGATCGACACGCTTTATGATGATCATTACGGTAGCCGTGAAAAGCTGGCTTGGGAATTTGCGAAGATCCTCAATCAAGAAGCGAAAGAGCTTGAAGCGGCAGGTGTCGACATCATTCAGTTTGATGAGCCTGCGTTCAATGTGTTCTTCGATGATGTGAACGAGTGGGGCATTGCATGTTTAGAGCGTGCGATTGAAGGGCTGAAATGTGAAACGGCGGTGCATATCTGCTATGGCTACGGCATCAAAGCGAACACGGATTGGAAGCAAACGCTAGGCACTGAATGGCGACAATACGAAGAAGTATTCCCTAAATTGCAGCAATCGAATATCGATATTATCTCGCTCGAATGTCATAACTCACGAGTGCCTATTGAGTTGCTTGAGTTGATTCGAGGTAAGAAGGTGATGGTTGGTGCGATTGACGTTGCTACCAACGAAATTGAAACGCCAGAAGAAGTGGCGAACACACTGCGAGAGGCATTGAAATACGTTGATGCCGACAAGCTTTACCCATGTACCAACTGTGGTATGGCGCCTTTGTCTCGTGAAGTATCAACCGCTAAGCTCAATGCGCTAAGTGCGGGAGCGGAGATCATTCGTAAAGAGTTGGTGGGTTGATATTAAGACTTGGGCTCGACACCATAAACTAAAGTTAGGGTCATTCCAGCGAGTTTAAACGAGACTAGGAATCTGATTACAGCTCGCTAGGAAATGGCGATAACTTTCGCACTTCAAAGCACGTGGTTAGTAGATCCTGAATCACGCTCGTCCCTCGCTGTTCAGGATGACGGATGTTGGGAGATACGTTACTCATGTACACAACTATTTGGTTTGTATCCAAAGTTGGGTCATTCCAGCGAGTTTAAACGAGACTAGGAATCTGATTGCAGCTCGCTGGGAAATGGCGAGGCTTTCGCACTTCAAAGCACTCAGTGGGTAGATCCTGAATCACGCTCGTTCCTCGATGTTTAGGATGACCGTTTAAAATAAAAATGCCGCTCGCAGTAAAGTGAGTGGCATAGTTTGTTTTCCGTTTCCAGCTTCGGCCAGGCTTAATTCAACTCCACGTTCTTCACCTCAGGATGCTTTAGCAACATCACACGAATCCAGTGATGTACCACCCACATCACCATCGCGGTGAGCAGAACCGCGACGAAAATCGAGCTGAAACGGTACAAGATCGAAAAGAACGCGTCTTTTTGTTCTGGCACCAATGAGGTCGTCAGCGGAACCGATAGGGCAGACATGGCAGAAAACGCGATAGCCGCTTTAATTTGCCCCTTGGTGAGCCACAAGCAGAATGGTCCCATGGCAATGGTAAAGGCGAGCCAAAAGAGTAGCCCATGCCCATACCAACTGCCTAATATAAGCTGAACAGCCATCCCCGCTATGCAGCCTAGTGCGGTGCCGATGATGCGAATTTTTGCCATGGCGAGCGAGCCCGCTAAAGTCATTGGGGTTAGGATGATCAAAATGGAAGCTTGTGCGGATAGCGAGTCATATAAGTCCGCTACTTGGAATACGATAAATGCCGCCATCGCCACTACCCAACCCATGGCAACTTGGCTGATGTAGTCAATATCGCTTTTCACTGGGGTCGACATCTCAATGTGCTCGGCGGAGGATTTTGGCTCAGGGAACAACCAATACGCGAATGCGCAAACAAAAATATTGCTGAACGCCATCACCCACATGTTGACGTTGAACTCTTCAATATCCATGAAGTTATAGCTGGCAAAGTTCAACACAATTGATCCCACCAACAACCCCATGTAACCAAACAAATAGGTTTTCTGGTTCATCATTGCAATGCACTTAAACAGCATCATGATTCCAACGGCTACGGTCATTAATGTTGGATGAAACTGCAAGTATTCCAGTAAAAATGTGGCTTGTATGGTTGTCCACACCGCAGAGAAAAACACGATCAATAAAGCCGCTAGGTTAAAGTGGTCCATTCTGCCCAAAATAAACAGCGGCATCATGATGGCAAAAAATCCGTAAGACCAACCGAAGATCATGCTTAGCGCGAGCCCTAAAGAGCAGCCGAACCAAATTCGTAAGGTTTTCATTGTCGCCGCCTAGTAAATGAAGTGGAACCAGCTTGCTAGGTGAATCTGTGCTTGCGCCATCAACTGCCAGAAAATGCTGTTGTCTGGGTACAAAACAATGGTAGCGCGAGAGCCGACAAACAGTGCTGGTGGTAACTCTTCGCTGCTGGTTAGGTTCACTCGTGTACGCTGCGCATCACGTACCCAGCGGTTGTTTACTTCCACTTTGGTTAGTGCGCCATTAGGCGTTTGTTGTGCGGCTGCTACACCGTAATCGCGGCTAGCTAAATCAAAGTCGTACACCGAACCTGGGTTGGCATCAAATGTGACCAGGGCGTGGAAAGTCTTGTCTACGTTCGCGACGGATTTTTCACGAAAATCAGCGGCTACCCAGAGTGATCCTGTTGGTACAAATGTCAGCAATGGCATGTTGGTGTTTGCCATCGTGCCAACTTCTAGTTGCAGGTTGGTCACGACACCATCACTGGGAGCGAGTACCGCGGTATTTGCCAAATCAAGTTGCGCCTTTTCGATGCCGTTTTTGGCAATTCGAGCGGCAGTGCTTTGACCTTTTTGATCGCCTAATTGCGCCTCAATGACTTTTAAGTTTTGTCTTTCAGCTTTAAGCGCTGCACGTGATACCTGATTTTGGGCAAAGGCATTATCGAGTGTCGATTGAGAGATGACTTTCTGTTTCGATAGCGTCAGTAAGCGGTCGTATTCGCGGTGCGCATTATCAAATGTCGCTTGTGCGCGGGCAATATTCGCTAGTGCTGCTTCACGTTGAGAATACAGCGTTGCTTCTTTTTCATAAGCGGATTGCAGAGACAGCTCCGCCTGTTCAAGCGCTATCTTGTATTTACGATCATCAATCGTAAACAACACATCGCCTTTTTGAACGGACTGGTTATTCTCGATGAGAACGTCGGTCACTTTGCCATATACCTCGGGCGCGACTTGGACAACGTATCCTTGCACTCGTCCTTCGGTCGTTAAGGGGGCGTGGCGGTCAGCAATGATAATGTACAAAAATAGTACGATGAACAGGACAATCAAAGTTCGCATCCAGTGTTTGAATTTTTGGTCAGCCGTCATTACAAGTTCCGTTAAACATATTGGATAGCGGATTATAGAGAAGTCACTCACAATTCAGTAGAATGATAATACGAACATAAATGACCTAAAAATAGGACAATGAACGTTAGTTTTGATGATATTTACCTATTCACTCAGACGGTGGTTCACGGCGGTATAAGTGCAGCGGCAGAGGCGAATCAACTACAACGCTCAAAAGTGAGTCGTCGGCTGCAAGAATTAGAGAAATCGCTCGGGGTACAGCTTTTGATTCGCACAACACGCAGCATTGAGTTGACGGAGCACGGGAAACGCTTGTTTGAGTTGGTGGGGCAGCCTATTGACCATATTCAGCAAGGTTTAAATGCCATGCACGAATATCAACAAGAGTTGACGGGCAAGGTGCGTTTAGCCATTCCTTCTGCATTGATGAGTTCTGCCGCGTTTAACGCGATCATCACCGAGTACACAATGCGGTATCCGGATATTTCGGTCGAGATTGAAAACCATCAAGAGAGTGTCGATCTCAAGCGTCAGTCATTTGATTTGCAGCTTCTTCCTAGCGTGGTCAAAGTCACCGATGACAGCTATGTGCAGTTCAGTCTTTTGCCTTATCGTAGTCACTTTGTTGCGTCAAAAGCCTATCTAGAATCGCATCCGCCAGTAAAAACGGTGGAAGATCTTAAGCAGCATCGCCTTTTAACTAATCGTTACAATGCCGATTTGCTCGATTCAGATCTGCATGTGGCGTTGCGCTCGGACGACCTCAACTTGCTGCGCTCGATGGCGATAGCAGGAAACGGCATCGCGTTTATTCCTCAAATTCATTCTAAGCCTGCATTGCGAGATGGTTTGTTGGTCGAGGTGCTGCCTCAATTCGCGCATCCGAAGCAGCATCTTTCTCTGATTTATCCCTCGGCCTTATTTCTGCCCAATAAAGTCAAAGCCTTGATTGAACTAATTCGAGAGAAATTTAAATAGTCAGTTCAAACCACCCTTAACTAAGGGCAAATGTGTGAGCGAAGGTCATCTTTCTAGGTTTTATTGCTCTAACATGAAAGGGTTCTGATACATTAACTGTTGCTCAACTTATTGAGTATGGTTTGTGGTCGCACAAGATAGGAGATGGAAATGTTGTCGAAAGGAAACACGGGCCTGATTGTGGTGGATGTTCAGGGCAAACTCGCTACATTAATGCATGAAAGCGACGCACTGATTGAAAATATCACGAAACTGGTAAAGGGTGCCAAAGCACTAGATTTGCCTATTCTGTGGCTAGAACAGAATCCAGAAAGGTTGGGCCCAACCGCGGAGCCGATTCGTGAAGTGCTTGAAAGCACGCATTTACCTATTACCAAGTACACGTTTGATGGTTGCAAAGAGGCGACGTTTAAGGTCGCGGTGGAGAACGCGAAAGTTGATACCTGGTTGGTTTGCGGTATTGAGTCCCACATTTGCGTCTATCAAACCGCGGTTTCTCTGCGCCAGTCCGGTTATCGCGTTGAATTAGTCACGGATTGTGTATCTTCCCGAACTGCTGCCAATAAAGCGCTCGCTCTTGCGAAGCTAACCGCTAACGGTGTGGTGCTCACTGGGCTAGAAATGTGTTTGTATGAAATGGTCGAAGATTGCCGAGCACCTGAATTCAAAGAAATTCTGGCGCTCATCAAATAGTGTAATCACTGTAATCAGCAACAACTTTATTTGAACACGCTATTCAAATTCTCGTTGATATCTTGGCAACATCGACTCGTTGCCAAGTAACCCGCCTTGGTGAATGTAAATCACCGTTTTATCTGTGTTCTCTTCCAACCAAGGGGTGAGGCATTGCCACATATACGGGTCGTATAACAGGTCAAATTCGAGGTCGGTTTGCTCAAAGAGTGCTTTCCATGTGATGTAATCTTCTTCGTACAAGCGACCAAAATGGTGTTTGTTGCGCACGGTTAAAATGGTTGGGTGGCTGTTTTCACCGAGCTGGTTGAACTGCTCAGTTAAGTAATCTGCATTGCCTACGCAAGGGCAAGTTAGCACTTCTATGCCGTGTGGGCTTAAATGTTTATGAAGATATAAAGCGGTCGTGCCAGTGCCTGATGGCAGGGCGACGGTAAACTGTTCTTTACCTCTCAATCGCGTCCAATCAAGAATTTCTCGTGCTAACTGTTTGATGCCAGCTTCAGCGAGGTGGGAACGTCCACCCTCTGGAATAAGCAATGTCGACTCATCTAATCTTCGTACCTGGTAGACGTATTCACTAGGGTGGAGTTCGCTACCGATGTCTTGCATGGCGGTGATTTTCATACCCAAATCGAGAGCGCCACGATAGTTTCCGATGGGGGAGCTTTTTAGCCAAGATGGAATGTGATGAACATAAAACTCAAATGCCCAACCTTTAATCTGGGCGAGAGCCGCTAGCGAGTACATGGCATTAGATTGAGCGGAGCCAAAGCTTATTAACGTGGTGATGTCGGGATTTTGCTCTTCCATTAACGTCATAAACTTACGTGCTTTGTTCCCAGAAAAGTGGGAGTGGAGCATGTCGTCACGTTTAAGGAAAAATTTGCGCCCATTAAAGCTATGTTGGGTGATAGGACTTTCTGAGAGTTTCATGTCGATGCTGACGGAATAAACCGTGTCACCTTTGCCATTTAAAAAGGTGGCACAGTGTACCCGTTATTGAATGAAGATCAAAAGTATCGAGATCTTGTGTTCTACATTTCTTCGTCTTGCGACTCGCCATCAGTTACCTCGGTTGAAAGATCGATAGTAGCCACGCAGCCGTCATTTGGATGTGTATCAATAGTGAATTGCCAGCCATAGCGTCGGCATAAGTCGTCCACAATCATGAGTCCCAAACCATGGCCTTCGGCATCTGGCACGGAAGAGAAGCCTTCGCCTTCATCTCTCACCGACAGTGTGGTATCGGTCATGGTGATATGAATCGTTCCCGCTGACGTGGCTGCAATGCCGTTGCGAATTAAGTTACTCAACGTAATGTTAAGAACTGCAGTGGTCGCTTTGGTTTGCGGATGCCCCAATATTTGTACATTAAATTCTAGCGATTTTTCATCGGCTTGCGCTTGGCTAAGAGCAACGATGTTGTGAAGCTCTTGCTCTGATATGGTTCGAATGGGGCTGTCGTCTGTGTTGCGTTCATATCGCACCAAACCCAACAAAGCATCAACCATGGTCGACATCTGCAAAGTGGCATCTTGAATACGGCCAATCTGACGTTCTTGAAACGATGTACTTGGACTTCTGGCTAGCAAGCTGCTTGAGCCTTTCATCACTGTGAGCGGTGTTCTCAGTTCATGGCTGGCATATCGTGCAAAAGCTTGTTCACGTTTAATCACTTGATTGATTTGATGTCGATATTCATTAAGCTGATTTGCGAGCGTTTGGAATTCATTTGCAGAGCCTTCAGGGACAACAAATTTTTGTGTAGTGTCACCTTGATGGCGGTCCAGTTGTGTTTTTAGGGCACTGACAGGTTCAATGAGACGCAGAGAAAGTCTCGATAATAGGCTGCCAAAAATCAAAAGTAACCCGATGACAACCGCCAGCACCATAACGAGAACAAACATGAACTCGTTAGATGTAATTTCTATCTCATCAATCAGAGAGATCAGAATAATGGGATGTTCCTCTCCATCTTGCGTGTAGGTGCTCATGTAAATCATGCGAGTGTCTGGTTCGTCAGCAACTTCAGCGAGAAAGTACTTTTTATCTTGGATGAAGGGTTGATAGAGCTCAGGGACGAGATTGATGTCGTTGTATGCCGTTGTCAGTAAATCTAGTTTGATGATTCCGCTATCAGGATGGTTTCGAAAGTGCTCAATCGCCTCTTTTTTATCGATCATAATACGTCGTTCACCGACGCGATCTTCCGACCATAATAGCGCTCCGCTAACCAATGCGAAGCATAGCAAGCCAATCACAACCGACACTAGAAGGAAGAAGAGTTCAAGGCGTCCGGTTAAGCTTTGTGTATTGTTAAATAAGCGGCGAATCATGCCCCGGGCTCCAATCGGAAGCCGACTTTTGGAATGGTTTTCAAAACGTGCTCTTTGAATGGTTTGTCGAGCTGCCCTCGCAGTTGATAAATATGGCTACGCAGCACATCGTTATTCGGCTCGTCTTCTTGCCACAATCGGAAAGCAATCTCCTCACGTGTGACCACTTCTGGCGCGTTTTTCACCAGCATTTCTAGAATCGTGTACGTGGTTGGATTCAACGCCAACAGCTTATCTTGACGGTAGGCTTGATGCGTTTTTTGATCGATAGACACTTCGCCATACTGGAGTTTGGTTGATGCAACCGTACCGCGGTAGCGTTTAATCAATGCAGTCATGCGTGCTTCAAGAATATCGAGATCAAACGGTTTGGTTAGGTAGTCGTCGGCGCCGTGTTGGAAGCCTTTGAGCATGTCGTCTCGGCTATCAAGTGCTGTCAGCATCAACACCGGAGTGTTATTACCTGCATCGCGTAGCTTGTTGCACAGTGTTAGGCCATCCATGCGCGGCAGCATGAGGTCGAGCAAAATGATGTCAAACGCATTATCCATCGCCAGTTTTAAGCCTAGCTCACCGTTGTCGGCATAATCCAGCTGCATGCCAGCACACTCAAAATAATCAAACAACATTCCCGCTATTTCACGATTATCTTCTACCAAAAGTACACGCTTCATTTATTCTTATCCAATCTCGATAAATTCGAATGTTGATCTTAACGAACATTATTCACTATAGGTGTGAAAAAGTTGTCGACGATGATTTTCTCACCTTTGTGTCGGTTTTCAATGTCTAGCTTGAATACCGTCTTATTATCCAAGTAAATCTACGATCTTTTGTTCATATCTATCAATTTCTCTTGATGTATAAATGGGGTAGATTATTTGATTCTGTTAACTCTATATAAAACATGAAGATACTAAATTATTTATGTGACCTTGAGCACATTGTTAGTAATTACTGATTTTTACTGACTCACTCATAGAAAAAGTTCTTACTTCTCTTAAGTCCCTTTTTTAATTATGGCTATTGCTTTTAAATACAAACGCTTAGATTCTCCTTTTTGAGATAATTCAATTAAATCAATGGCTTCATGTATAAGCGAAAATCTGCATTATTTTATTTTTATTAATAAAACTACATTTTCTGTTCTTGCTCTGTTCATAAATGAAAGCCTTCCATTAACTTTACTTGTTTAAAATCCATGATCCTTCCAATGCTTAATGCCAGATAAAAATCAATTTGTGAGGCGATCATGTTTAACAGTATACGCACTCGAATTGCTGTCAGTGCGGGTGGGGCAATGGCCTTCACTCTATTGATTGCAATGGGTATGACAACCAATGCGTTCACTCAAGTGAATGAACAAATCACTACAAAAGTAAAATCTCAACTGACCGAAGCCACCACGACCGACCTGAGTAATACGGCGATTCAGCAAGGGCTGAATATTTCCAACCAGTTAGAACCAGTGTTGGCGAACTTAAAGCAAGCGCGTTCAATTATCGAATTAAGCGCAGAGACGACCGCGACGCCAGACATTATTGTTAAACAGTTTATTGCGTCACTAGAAGCTCAGAACAAAGCTGTGTTTGCTGGTTACATGGTATGGGAAAAGCCATCGTGGGTTGAGCCAACGATTCAAGACAAAAGCCTTGGCTTTAATAGCGAAGGCTACTTAGCGCCATTCTTTTCGCCAAATTCGCACAACAGTTTTGATGTTGTGGCGATGGATAGCTTTAGTAATACTGAATTAAACAACAACGGTGAGCGTAAAGACGATTGGCACTTGATGCCTTACGAAACGGGCAAAACGTTCGTGATGGAACCATACATGTATCCGGTTCGCGGCAAACAAGAACTGATCACGACCATCAGCCAACCAATCAAGTTACGTGGCGAGATCATTGGCTCTCTCGGTTTTGATTTGTCATTGAACGAGTTACAAATCCAAAGTGAAGATTACGCGAGCGACTTATTTGATGGACAAGGCCGTATTCTGATTTCTTCGTGGAAAGGCATCACGCTGGCGAACAGCAGCCAAGCAGATCAAGTGGGCAAGAAAGTCTCTCATGAGTTGGCGTCTCAATGGGCGCGTATTCAATCCATTGCGAAACAAAAAGGCGCAGGCCTTGTGACGTTTGGCGGGGATGAGTATGCGATTACTGCAATTGACACCAGCGATGCGCCTTGGATCGTTATGGTGTCGGTTCCCAGTAGCTTCCTTAAAAAGAACGTGGATGACTACGAGCGATGGAGTGAAGAACAAAGTGCAGAAGCTCTTGAAAAGGGAGTGTGGGCAGGGATTATTGCGGCTCTGATTGGTATTGTTGCGATGACGATGATCGCGACCTCGTTGGGCAAAGTGTTAACTAACTTAGTGGAGCGTTTTAAAGACGCAGCACAAGGCGAGGGCGACCTAACTTACCGCATTGAGGTGAAAGGTAAGGACGAAACCGCCCAACTGGCGCACTGGTTTAATACCTTCCTCGCTCGCATTCAGGAAATGCTTTTAACTGTAATGGCGACGGCAGACCAAGTTGATAAAAACGCAAGTGAAGGCCAAGCTCGCGCGGCGGCTTCGAGAGATCAACTGAACGTTCAAGTGAACGAAGTCAACTCGCTAGCAACGGCGATTAATGAGATGAGCGCAACCGCACAAGAAGTGGCAAATTCTGCGGTACAAGCAGCAGCGGCGGCAAGCCAAGTTCAAAGCAATAGCGCGAATGGCATGTCGCGTATGGATAATGCTGCAAGCGCAGTGGATAACCTCGCTTCGCAAGTGAATGATGCACAGCACCAGACGCAGAATTTGGTGGCTTCAAGCACGGCGATTCAGGGGATTCTGAGTGAGATTGGTGGCATTGCCGATCAAACCAACTTGTTGGCTCTGAACGCTGCGATTGAAGCTGCGCGTGCTGGTGAAGCGGGTCGTGGTTTTGCTGTGGTAGCCGATGAAGTCCGCAACCTTGCAACGCGCACACAAGGCTCGACAGAAGAAATTCGTGCAATGTTGGCTCGTTTGGAGCAAGAAACGCAATCAATCGTTGTGTTGATGGAGCAAAGCCAGAAGCAAGCGGTGGATACCAAAGAAGAAACACAAGCAGCGCAATTGGCGTTGGCCGAAATCAACCAAGCTATTGAAGTGATTAATGATATGAACAATCAAATCGCTTCAGCGGCAGAAGAGCAAAGTTCTGTATCAGAAGAGATCAACCGTAATGTGGTTGTGATTAATGATACGGCGATGGAAGTGATGGATACTATGTCATCTTCGGTAGCGATCAGTAATGAACTGACAGTAAAAGCCAGCGATCTTCACAGTGAGTTGAGTAAGTTCAAGTTGTCTTAATCAAGCGAGTGAGAGAGTTTAACCCGACTTAAAACGTTTACTGATCACAAAACAAAAGGGCTCCAGAGTAATCTCTGGAGCCCTTTTTTAGTGCTTGTTGTGAACTATGAAACGGAAGTAGCCTGCTGTTCACCAGCCGCTTTTAAGCGTTCGATTTCTGATTCCGTTTGCCACTTGCCGTCGTAAAGATACTTACACTCTGGGAGTGGGGCTTTCGAAGCCCTTAAATCAAACACCTCATCGGTTTTATATTCTCGACTACAAACAGGAATACTAAACAGTCTTGATTCTGGCTTTGCTTCAAACAGCTTTTTGTGGTCCTCGACCTCGGTACAATTCAGTTTGTAGACCTTTGACAGTTGCGCGACCATGGATTCTAAATCTGCTTCAGTTTTAAAGAAAACGTAACAATCGAATCGATCTTGTGAGCGAAAGACAATCTCTTGAGCAGTATCTTGGTATTCGCACCTGTCATACTTAAAATAGAATTGGAGTACTTTTCTTTTCTTATTGTAATCAGCAAAAAGCCAATCTTCTCGCTCTCCAACTCTCACTTCTGTTGGTTCATCAGGCTGGCGTTTTAACATACCAAATGAAAGCAAAATGAAGGCACCTGCTCCCGCTAATGCCATTGGACCAACCAGTGCTACCATAACCACACACACCACTGCGCCTATCCAGCCAACAGCTTGCGTAGCGGTATTTACCCATTTAGGCATATTGCGACGTCTTTTCATCACAAAGCCTTTATCTGAAAAAATGTAGTCATATCGATAATCTAGGCCAATCGTAAGGTAAAAGACTCCGGCCATCATCACTGACAAAATAAAGGCAAAAATGGTTGCACCAACCGTATCGCTTGTATGTATAAAAAAAACCATTAGGAATGGTGCGATCACAAATGGAAGCGCAGTTAATTTGTAATGGTAGCGAAAAGGCTCCTCTACATCATACTTATGCCATGTTGTTAAATTGTCCCCTGTGAGAATCTCTTGCTCTTGTGCTTCTTGATAAACCGCCAATTCTTCTGGGGTGATATAAAATGGTGAATATGCCAAGGGTTACTCCTGAAAACCTAATGTGCCAACAACGGGGGTGAGTGCTTTTTTAATGATGTCTTGTTTAGTATTGTCTGAAATCACGCCATAAGTTGCACTCTGTTTTATGCTGTTTTGGAAGCAATACTCACGCTTAGCTGGGGCATCATCTTCCATATCGTACGTCACTTGAATAGCGAGGTATTGTTCGGCCTCTTTAATCGGCAATGTCACCTTATACACCAGTAATTCTTTGCTCGCTTGGTTCTGGGTTTGTAGCGTGACTAAATCTGCGTTTTGATGCCACGAGCCGGACGTTAAATCATCTTCTGTTGCCTTGGTGTTGGTACTCACTGTAATACCATTCGTTGCTGCCCGCCTTGGCAGTTGAATATGCACTTCCAAACCGATTAACTCACGATGTGTGTAACCTGGGTAAGCTTGTACTTTTTCAATAGGTTGATGGTATACCGTAGGCTGCTGAATAATCGACTGTAAGTCAAACAGAGCTTGCTGTACCAAGGCTGAATTATGTTTTTCTCTTTCAGGCAAGCTCGCAGATTGGCTCCACTGAGTACGAGCAGGATGGTATCCCCATGGGAGTTTATCTAGCCATTTTTGGAAATCATCTTGTTTCAGCTTGTTCAGTTTATAATTGATGGCTAGGTATGCAACCGTGAGAACAGCTAAGAATGCCATTACGGGTCCACCAAAGGTCAAGTTTAGTGCAAATTGTCCAGTCAACCCTCCGTATGCTTGGAACAAACCAATTGCACTAGTTAAACCAAGTGTTGCGGTATTTATTATATGCAAAGATCTTTCAAGACCATAAACTTCATCAGCACTCTGCCAAGAACGGTACGCCTCAATACCCGAAGCCAACGCTCCTAAAGCTCCTGTAATCGCGAGCCATTTATTGAAGACCTTTAAATCATCAAGGATCAAGTTTTCAAAACCATTGGCATTTCGATCGACTAAATTTTTAAGAGTTTTCAGTGAGTGCTTTCTTAGTTTCTCATTCCCTTTAACATTATCCCATAATTTACCCGTCCGAATACCCGTCCAAGCACCGGCCGTGTAAAATAGCTTTTGCTGAATATCCAAGAAATCATCTTGGCTCATGAGCCCAGATTCTTGAATGCTGCTCATTGCATCAGCAAGTGCGAGACAGTTGAAAATCAGAGCTATGAAGCCCAGACCGCCTACATCTTCAAACCGTTTCTTAAGGTTGTTTAATCTGTTATCCCATATGTCTTTACGCATTTGGATTGTTGCCTCAAGTACGTCATCTGGAAACTCGATGTATTGTGGGTATTCTAATGTTGCCACTGCTAGACTTTTTTGGAGGTGACGTTGTTGTTTTAAGGCTTGTTTATATTGTTGTTTTGATACTGTTTTATCGCCTTTATTAAAAGCAGCTATAATGGCCTTGTTTTGGTTTGAGGCAACCACTCTTTTATCATGGTTAGACTTCCAATCACCAAAACCTTGCGCATAGTTTTTATTGATTTTGACAGCAGTATTGGTAGCTAAACGTTCAGCGAACACTGCTCGCCAATAAAAGCTATTTCGAGTTAAAGGCTTTGAGAAAACGGGCATGATTAGAAGTGAAGCTTGAGAAGTAAAGCTAACTCCTAATTTTAGTGCACTCTTCATTATTGCGCTGTTTGCGGCTTTGAAGATTATATCTAGTTCCTTAAATCCTTTCGCGATGTCTTTTAAAAACTCAGTTTCTGCAGTATTTGGGTTAGAAATAAAGTCCATTACTTTTGCATACATACCGACACGGTTACTTGCTGCCGAAACGTAGTCCATAAACTGTTTGTCTGAGCTTTCAGTATCTGGAACATTTTTGGCGACGTTTTCTTCAACTAACTGATGTGAAACTTGCTCAGGAATTAACTTCTCCACTTGTTTAAAGAGACTACGACTAAATCCGGAAGTGTAGAGAGCAAGTAAACTGGTTGGTTTCTCCCATTGGCTTTCTGCCCACTGTCGGTCCTCTTCTTGTATCACCAAAGTAAATGACTCAACGGCTTGCTTGTGCAGTTGATACAAACTGTACTGCGTGTCTTCGCTGTATAGGTCGAAGGTTCTCTCGAGATGATGAGGTGTCAAAGATTCCATTACAGCAATAAAGTCGCTTTTTACCGAGACAACTTGAGCTAGCATGGTCTCTTTTTGTTCTGACAGCTCTTGCATTTCACTCAGCATTTGCTTCCAGTTGAGCTGCTTGCGCCAGCGTTCAGTCGCTATCCATTGTTCGTATTTACCAAATCGACTCGCAGAAATTCGATATTTGTCCTGTATTGCTTTGGCAATGTCACTTTGGGTATGTTGGTGTGATTCAATCGCTCCAGCGGAAAACTTAGCGGGATAGCCTGATTGAACTGAGCTTTTGTTCTGCTCTGCCAAATCAAGTTGGTTAGAGGAATCATAATACTCAGCCATGTCGGTATAAAACGACAGCTCTTCACTGTTACGCTTAACGCTAGCTGGCATGTCTATCTCGTCACTTGCCCCGAACATGCACAATTGCATGGCGGTCTGCATCAAGTTCCACTGGTTTGAAAACTGGTCAGTGAAAAGACGGTAAGGGCTTGCGGCACCAACAAAATGTAGTGACATATCTTGAATGTCTGCGGCGTAATCTTTTATCGCGACGAAGTAACCTGATTCTTCTTCTGGAATCGCAGAGGTTAAATCACTTTCGACTGCAACAGGTTTAAAGACAGAACCATCTTCATCTGCTTTGGTGGCGATGCCAGAATCCGCAAAGCGACCATCATCGACGGCAGAAGATTCAATATCAGCAACTTGGGTTAATTTATCTATTGGGGCAATGTTGTGCTGATTCTCGTTTGCAGACAGAACAATGGTTTGCATGCGATCGATATGATTACTCGGATTGTTAAGTACGCGCATGAACGTGTGCCATGTCCACCGGTGCTCAGAGAAACAAATCGATAGTACGCTTCCGTTGACGTAAGTAAGGAAGGGCTTTGCATCTTGTGGTGTCCCACGCTGTTCTGATTTTGGGCTTTCTGATTCTCCCAACTTATAGAGCGTGAATTGCGTTCCTTTGATTTCGTACTCGTCTAAGCTTTTGTTAATTGAATCATAGACATAAAGCCAACCGTCGCGTAGTTGACGCAGAGTGTAGCCAACGGTATTGAGTTTGGCTGGGCCTTGGCCTTTCCATTCTTCAGGCAAACCAAAAGATTGTGTTTCTTCCGTTTCTAGCTGATCGATGGCGTAGCGAACAGGGATGAAGTGTGCCGGTAAAGCCTCTGTTGGTTCTTTCTCGTTTTTTAAATTGAGAGGTTCTGGTTCTGACGGCGGTGGCGGATCGATTTTTTTTGTTTCTCCCTCCCAAAACATACTGCGCTCTGGGGGTGAGCCAGCAAGATCATCGGATTCCGTGGTTGGAACGATATTCAGCGATTTCAGCGTACCATCGCTTTCAAATGCCTGAACGGCCTCCTCATAGGTATAGCTGTTGTCGTGCCAGAACATCGAAGTTTTTGGAGGAAGTGGATTACTCATCGTTAGCCCATGTTTAAGAGTTTTACTCTATTACGCAAATATCGCACCAAAATAAAGTAATTTAAAATCAATGAGTTAGTTTTTTATTATTTTTCTTCAATCAAATAATTGTTTGTTTTTCCAATAAGTTGGTTGGTGTTTACCATTTTTTGTATTGATTGAATCAAAGTTTGAGTTGTGAGTGATACCTCAATGAACCGACAAAACAAAAGGGCTCCAGAGTTACCTCTGGAGCCCTTTCTAGTATTTAAGTGCTGAAGAATTAACGACGCTTTGGTTTACGTTGACCCGCTGGTTTGCCTTGTCCTTGTGGGCGACCTTGACCTTGACCTTGCGGCTTGCTACCTGCTGGGCGGTTTGCACCGTTACCGCTAGGACGTTGGCCGTTGCTTGCAGGGCGTTGACCACCTTTTGCTTTGTCAGAGCCGTTACGGTTGCCAGATGGTTTACCATCTTTTGAACCGCCTTCAGAGCGTTTGTTCAAGTGGCCACCGAAACCTGGTTGGTTCTTGGTGTGTTTCGTGGCAAAGCGGTTTGCACCGTGACGACCAGATTTACGACGTTGTGCAGGTGTTTGTGCTTCAATGTCTTCCGCAGGAACGAGACAGCCTTGTTTGTCACCAATCAAATGTTTTTTACCCATGCTGATTAGGGCTTCTCGGATCATTGGCCAGTTTGCTGGATCGTGGTAACGCAACAGCGCTTTATGTAGGCGACGTTGACGTTCACCTTTTGCTACAGGTACATCTTCACGTTTCTTATACTTCACTCGTTTCAGAGGGTTTGTCTCTGAGTAGTACATCGACGTTGCGTTACACATTGGCGAAGGGTAGAAGTTTTGTACTTGGTCACACTCGAAGTTGTTTTTCTTCAGCCACAGAGCAAGGTTCAGCATGTCTTCGTCTTCTGTGCCTGGGTGCGCAGAGATAAAGTAAGGGATTAAGTACTGCTTCTTACCCGCTTCTGCGCTGTACTTCTCGAACATCTCTTTAAAGCGATCGTACGTGCCCATACCCGGTTTCATCATCAGATCAAGAGGGCCTTTCTCTGTATGTTCCGGTGCAATTTTCAAGTAACCACCTACGTGGTGAGTCACGAGCTCTTTCACGTATTCTGGTGATTCAATCGCAAGGTCATAGCGTACGCCTGATGCGACCATCACTTTCTTCACGCCTTCTACTTTACGCGCTTCGCGGTATAGGTCGATGGTGTGTTTATGGTCTGTATTTAACTTGTTACAGATGCCCGGGAATACACAGGATGGACGACGACAGTTCGCTTCCGCTTTTGGATCTTTACAGCCCAGACGGTACATGTTTGCAGTCGGCCCACCAAGATCGGAAATTGTGCCAGTAAAGCCCGGAACTTTGTCGCGAATTTCTTCAATCTCGTTAATGATTGACTCTTTCGAGCGGTTTTGAATGATTCGGCCTTCGTGCTCGGTAATCGAACAGAAAGAACAGCCACCAAAACAACCACGCATGATGTTCACAGACGTTTTGATCATGTCATACGCTGGAATTTTCGCTTTGCCGTACATAGGATGAGGAACACGCGCGTAAGGCAAGCCAAACACAAAGTCCATCTCTTCGGTCGTCAATGGGATTGGGGCTTGGTTTACCCAAAGTTCACGATCACCATGGCTTTGAAGTAACGCTCGGCCAGAGTACGGGTTTGTTTCTAAATGCAATACACGACTTGCATGAGCATAAAGAATGCGATCGTTTCTTAGTTTTTCAAACGAAGGTAAGCGAACCGCAGTTGTCGCAGCATCGTGGCGTGATGGGCGAATCGTGATTGGTTGTGCAACTGGCTCATCTTTTTTAGTTTCACACTGAGTTTCTACTTCGTATGGGTTCTTTGGTACGAACGCTTCTTTACGAGGTTTTTCAATGCGAGAAGAATCGATAACCGTGTAGCCTTCTGGCGCGGCTGGCAAGTTCACGGCAGTACCACGAATATTGGTCATGGTGCTGATGTCTTCACCATTTGCGATGCGATGCGCCACTTCTACAAGTGCGCGTTCTGCGTTACCGAAAAGTAGGATGTCTGCTTTTGCATCAAACAGTACCGAACGGCGAACTTTGTCTGACCAGTAATCGTAGTGCGCAACACGGCGTAGGCTGGCTTCGATACCACCTAAAACAATAGGAACTTCTTTATAGGCTTCACGACAACGCTGAGAGTAAACCAAAGTCGCGCGGTCTGGGCGTTTGCCACCTTCGTTATTGGGGGTGTACGCGTCATCGTGACGAAGTTTTTTATCCGCGGTGTAACGGTTGATCATGGAGTCCATGTTACCCGCAGTGATCCCGAAGAACAGATTTGGCTTACCTAGCTGCATGAACGCATCTTTGTTTTGCCATTCTGGTTGAGCAATGATACCGACACGGAAACCCTGCGCTTCTAGCAGACGGCCAATGATAGCCATACCAAAGCTCGGGTGATCTACGTAAGCGTCACCGGTTACGATGATAATGTCACAGCTATCCCATCCTAGGGCGTCCATTTCTTTGCGACTGGTCGGCAAGAAAGGTGCCGTACCAAAACACTCTGCCCAGTATTTTTTGTACTCATGAATAGGAGTGATGTTATTGGTCATATTTTGCTCTCTGTTCCAGGGAGCGCGAATTATAGCGATTTGAGGATCAGGTATCTATACCAAACTCATCTATTCAAGCTTAGTTCATCGAGTTTTATTTGGTTTGCAAAAATATCAAGGCTATATCGGCGATTTTATGTCTAATATCACCTTGAAAGCCTCATGGTTATAGGTCGAGTCGTGAAAAATGTCGCAATGTTAATACAACCAATAAGCAATGGTGTGCTTATTAAAAACAACGCCTATAATCAAATTAATGCATAGGAAAATGCAAAAAGCCGAACAAGCTCTGAAAAGGTTCTAAGTCGATTGGCTTACGTTGCCAGAATCTATTTTACAAGAGGATCAGCAGGTCCCAAATGGAATAAGGCACGTTGACTACGAACCCTGAGCATGAGGCTAATTAAAAAGGGGGCTAGGGAATGAGTGACTCAACAACAATAGCACATGAAAAAGTGCAACCGACATCCAATCCGACTCCAGTGATTGAATGGTCTTACAAGATTGATACTCGCGAGTTCGAATGCGACCAGCTAGGAATGGCAAATGCTTTTGGGTTAAATACGCCAGTCACCTGCTTAGATGATTTGTTTGAGCACATGCTGATGGGGCAACAGGAAACACTAAGGCAACGAATTTTAGAAGTGGAGCTCCTAGGTGGGCAAGGTCGTTTTTCTTGTTGCATGATGCTTAATGAAGCTCGCTTAATACATGTCACAATTAGCTTTGAAAAGCTCAATGAGCGTATTGTTCAAGGCTCTATCATCCCGCAATTGACGATCACTGGCTGCGAAGAGTTAGCGAAAATTCTCGAAACGATTTTTGATTTACCGAATGTAGGGGTCTTAGTCGCGGACGAAGACACCCGAATCTTAGGTTGTAACCGTGCCTTTGAATTGCAAATGGGTTATCAAAACCGTGATTTGGTTGGACTTAAAACCTATATCTTTAGCACATCTCACCATAGTCAGGCGTTTTACGACCAACTCTGGCAACATATTGATGATGAAGGGTACTGGAGCGGTAATTTATTGAGTAGAACTGCAAATGGTAGTAATCAGGCGCATCATCTTTGTATCTATCGGCTAACATTTCATTCTGGACGGATTCTTTATCTCGGCTTCTCTACTGACATTTCGGCTTCCTTGTTGTGGATGAAAAGTCGCTGTGAACAACAACATGATTGGTCAGCTTTTTTGCCTTCTAGAGAAGAGTTCGAACTGCAATTAGCTAATTTGGCGAACGAAAGTGGGAGTAAAGAACTCAATATCGTCATGACTCTCAGACCAAATTTTTCTGAAAAATGCTTACTTGAACAGCAACTAGGCTTCGCCGATTTTATTATGCGAAGCCGCTACACCAGTATAGCGGGTCAACTTTCTAGGGATGTGTTTGTTGTCTGTTTACAAACTCCTCACTGTCAATGGCTAAGTCCTTTACGTTTGATTCAAATTGCAATGAAAGGGTTCTTCACTGAGCTTAGGAATGAAATGGGAACAAAAATGCATACCACTATCGTTGAGGGACAAACGGGTGTGTCAATCCTCGGCTATGATACAAACAGGCCAAAGCAAGCGTTAGCGCATGCAGCCCAGGCGATGTTGTCCTCACTTTCTGGAGAAGGTGGCTATTTTAATTTTTATAATAGTGAGCTTCATTCTGAGTTAGTCAAACGCCAGCATTTAGAGGCGTTTTTGGAAGCGCAAATCGACAGTGGGCTGGTGGATGTTCATTTTCAACCAATCATTGACAGCCGAACTGGTAAAGTCGTTAAGTTCGAGGCCTTAGCGCGCTTTTATCATGAAAGTGATGCCTATAGCACTCAAGAGATGATTACTGTTATTGAAGATTTAGAGTTGATTGCGGCTCTGGATGATGAGGTTTGTCAAGCCGCGCTCAAACACTTTCCGCGCTTGCAAGACATATATGGCGAGGAAATAGGGTTAACCATCAATCGCTCACTGAATACTAAATTGGATTCGCTCCAGGTTCTTCAGCGTTCGCATGACCTAATTAAAGCCAGTGGTGTCGATCCTAAACGAGTCACGATTGAGCTGACGGAAACAGCGTATTTTGAGCAAGACGAAGAGCATACGCAAGCGCTAGAGCAAGTGCGCAAAGAGGGCATTAAAATTGCGATTGATGACTTCGGTACAGGGTATTCTTCTTTTTCTTACCTAGAGAAAGGGCAGTTTGATTTACTGAAAATCGACCGAAAATTCGTTAAGAACATTCAGCATGGCAATACCAGTTATAATATTGTCAAAATGGTCACTGATCTTGCTCAGCAAATGAATGTAAAAGTGGTTGCCGAGGGCGTGGAGTCAGAACAGGAGCTTCAAACATTGGCTGAAATAGGTGTGGATTACATGCAAGGCTTTTTGTTCTCTCGTGCTCGGCCTGTCGATTTGATGGAGAAAGCGGAAAGTTACGAACATTTGTTTTCGGGTGTTGCTGTTAAACCAAAACAAGATGATGTATTGCAATCACTGAGCCATGAAGAGGTCAGGCACCTTGATCCCGGGGAGCCATTATCGTTGGCGGTGGAATATATGAATTTAAGTCCAAGTTCGCCGTTGGTTGTCATTAACGAAAAGCGCTGTGTTGGCTTAGTTACCAAAGAGCAAGTTAACTTACACCTAACGCCTTCCATGGGGACAGAATCAGAGACTGAGCGAGAAAATTGGATTTGGAAACGCCCGGTGAACCAGATAATGAGCACGGAGTTTGTGCTCGTCAATGCGCACTTATCTGTCGCTGCTGTTCGAGAGCTAATCAAAACAGGCATTCGCTTCCCGTGGGTTTTATGTGATGAAAAAGAAGAATACAGAGGCGTGTTAACTCAAGAAGATGCGTTGAAGTATCTCGCTTCTTGTTGAATAAAAAGTCTCGCTGTTCTAGTACATTTGGGGATAGACTTTCGGTGGTTTGACGATCGGTGATTTGATATTATCGCCACCCCAAAATGACTTTTGAGCGTGCATTTAACATGATTCAACAATTGCTGGTTACTTTTCCTCCGATGCTATTTGGCGCGCAAGCGCTACTGACTTTACTTCTCATCAAGGGCGATATTTGTCCGGGTCAGAGAGGCCGTCTTCATAAAATGTTGCCAGCAGTGGCGTTATTGTGGCTTGCGGTTGCTTCTCTTCGTATTGAAGCATTTATGATCGTGTTCGCTATTTTCTATTTCTACTCTCAGGTTCAAACCAAGAAAACGCGTGAAAAAGGCCCTCTTTGGGCGATGCATTTAGCGAATGGTTTGGCTTTTGCGTATGTAAGTATTCAAGCATTTGAACAGCCAAGCTGGCCTGCGTCTATTGCGATGGCAATAATGATATTTTTCCTTGGGGCGTCATTTTCTCAATTGCTTCTGACTATCGCTCGTAGCAGATTACAGGCATTTCACCGCATTTTGCCAGTTATGGGCATTGTGTCTGGAATGCTGCTGGTGATCGCAACGCTATTTGCTTCTTACCAGTTAAATGAAGCGACATTGAGCGCCGCAACACAACCAATTTTATTGTCTTTAGCCATGCTCATTTCTTCAATCATTGTTTGGTGTTGGCATATCTTCACACATAAAAAACCAGAAAAGGTTCAACTGAGCGTCGCCCTGTTGCTCGCGCTCGCGTCAATGACGAGCCTACAAGGTTTATTCTCTCTGGCGGCTTAATCTCGAGTCGAGAAACAGAGCAATACTGCTTGTACTCAAGTCCTTTCTAGGTTGCTTGAGTATAAGGCACTCACGGTTTTGGATCGCGCTCACTTTAAATTCACGTGATTACGTCTACGCTTGTTTATATACCTTGTCGAAGAGGAGAGTCGCGATGGATTTAAGCAATGTAGGTAATTTGGACAGCATTATTTTGCTAGGTATCGTCAATGAAAAGCTACGTTTAGAGTGCGACAGTTTTGACGAGTTAGTATCGGTGTATGAAATGGATGTAGAGTCCGTAGTAGGCAAGCTTGATATGCTTGGTTATCAGTACGATCCATTGACCAACCAATTTAAAGCATATCAACGCTAAACCTTCTTAATCCATATCCCTAAGCCATCTTGATTCCGTCAAGGTGGCTTTTACATTGTAGCCTTGCGGTTGCGAAAAAGGCTTGTAAGTAACGTTTATCTTTCTCTGAGTGACGCGTTGCAGCAAATAAGCGACGCCATAAGCCTTGGCCAAAAGGTTTACTGGTAATAAGCCCTTGGCGAGAAAATTCAGAAATCGCCCAATTTGGCAGTGCTGCAACCCCTAATCCTGCGGAGACCATTTGCACTAACATCAGAGTATTGTCGGCTTGCTTCCATTTGGCGGGCTCTACACCCGCTGGCTGCAAGAAGTGTTTTACGACGTCTAGCCTTTGTTTTTGAACCGGATAAGAGAGCATGGTTTGATCTGCGAGATCTTGCGGATCAATAACTTCTTTTTCCGCCAATGGGTGGTTAGTCGCGGTAATTAAGCGCATTTCAAAGTCGAATAAAGGTTCATAATGCACTTCAGAACGAGGTTGAATATCTGACGTGATAACGAGATCCAACTCGCCAGCTAACAGTGCAGGAAGTGGTTCAAAGCCAAAACCTGATGAAAAATCCAGTGTTACGCTAGGCCAGGCAAGTTGATATTCCCTAAGAGCAGGCATGAGCCATTGGAAACATGAGTGACATTCAATCGCCATATGCAACCGACCATTGACGTCTTCTTTCAAGCTTGCCAAATCATTTTCTGCTTTTGCGAGTTTGGGAAGAATATCTTCTGCAAGACGCAATAGGATTTCTCCCTCTGAAGTGAACTTCACCGGACGAGTTTTTCTAAGGAATAATTGTCCCCCAATCCGTGCCTCTAAATCTTTGATCTGGTGAGACAAGGCCGATTGAGTGAGATGCAACGCGGTCGCGGTCGCGGTTAGAGAGCCGGTGTCTCGAAGCGAAGTGAGTGTCCGCAAATGTTTTAGCTCTATCATGAATTCCTTTCATCCTTTGTTGCTCGCTATGAACAGAATAGCAATCGTATAAATAACTTAACGACAAAAAATGGATATGTAAACGTCTAGACGTCTATTTGTTGTGTTTATTTGCGAATCATGTCTCCTCATGATGAATTTTTTTAATAAACAAGTTGAATAAATGGACGTTGTTCAAACCGCAGATGAGAGCGATAGTTTAGCCATCCAGACATCTTTTATGACGAAAGATACTCTGACCCAAACAAATTGAACAAGATTGAAAAAGGAATAGGGACATGGCTACAACAACGCACGTACTAGGTTATCCACGCATCGGTGAAAAACGAGAATTAAAATTCGCTCAGGAAAAATACTGGCGCGGAGAAATTGATCAAGCAGAGCTTAAAAAGGTTGGAGCAGATCTGCGCGCTAAAAACTGGCAAACGCAAACAGATGCTGGCTTGAGTTTTACCACCGCTGGCGATTTTGCTTGGTACGATCATGTACTGACGACCACGTTGTTACTGGGTCACGTGCCAAAACGTCACGCAGACGGTTTCCCTGATTTGGATACGCTATTCAAAGTGGGTCGCGGTCAATCTCAAGCGGGTTGCGGCTGCGCAGGAGCAGCAGCATCGGATATGACCAAGTGGTTCAACACAAACTACCACTACATCGTACCTGAATTTAGCAAGGACGATACATTTGAAGTGAGCTGGCCTCAACTGTTTGAAGAAGTCAACGAAGCAACCCAAGCTGGGCATAAAGTGAAGCCAGTTTTGCTTGGCCCAGTCAGTTATCTTTACTTAGGTAAAGAGGTAGAAGAAGGGTTCGATCGCCTGACGCTACTGCCACGATTGCTTACGGCTTACCAAGCTATTTTGGCAAAGCTCGCGAGTCAAGGTGTTGAGTGGGTTCAGATTGATGAGCCAATTTTGTCACTAGAGCTTGAAAGTCAGTGGGCTGATGCGTTCAAGCTAGCGTACCAAGTGATTCGCAGCGATGTAAAAGTGCTGCTAACGACGTACTTTGACTCTATAAGCGATACGCTAGACAAAATTGTAAAGCTACCAGTGGATGGTTTACATATCGATTTATCTGCCGCGCCTCAGCAGCTTGACGACGTGGTTGCCAAACTACCGGAGGGTTGGGTGCTGTCTGCTGGCGTGGTCAACGGTCGTAACGTGTGGCGCTCGGATTTGAGTGCGCAACTTGAACGCCTACAGCCAGTAAAAGAAAAACTGGGCGACAACCTTTGGGTGGCGAGCTCATGCTCTTTGCTACATAGCCCGGTTGATCTGGAACTGGAAACAGAACTAAGTGAGGAAGTGAAAAGCTGGTTTGCGTTTGCAAAACAAAAAGTAACAGAAGTCGCCTTGCTTGGCCGCGCACTCGATGGTGATCAAGATGCGATTCTCGCTTGTGATACCTACAGCCAGCCAATCAAAGCACGTAAAACGGCAACGCATGTGAATAAGCCACAAGTTCAAGCACGTTTAAACAGTATTACTGCGTCACTTGCCGAGCGCAGCGCACCTTACGCGGAGCGTGCTGCACATCAATCTGAAGTATTGGGCTTGCCTCTGTTGCCAACCACGACAATCGGTTCTTTCCCTCAAACGGGTGAAATTCGTGTTCAGCGCAGTGCTTATCGCACTGGCCAGTTATCTGAGTCCGACTATATCCAAGCACTAAAAGGACATATTGCGGATGCCGTAAAACGTCAAGAAGCCCTTGACCTAGATGTGCTTGTGCATGGTGAAGCAGAACGTAACGACATGGTGGAATACTTCGCGGAGAACTTGGCGGGCTTCCAAACGACGAAATTTGGTTGGGTACAGAGTTATGGCTCTCGCTGTGTGAAACCAGCCATTGTGGTTGCCGACATTGAGCGTGAAAAGCCGATTACGGTGGAATGGTCGACGTACGCACAATCGCTAACCAGCAAGCAGATGAAAGGTATGCTGACGGGCCCGGTAACGATTTTATGTTGGACATTCCCGCGTGAAGACATTACTCGTCAAGAAATCGCCCAGCAACTGGCACTGGCACTGCGTGATGAGGTTTCTGATCTGCAAGATGCAGGCATCAATATCATTCAAATCGATGAGCCTGCGATTCGTGAAGGTCTGCCGTTGAAAAAACGCGATCACAAAGCGTATTTAGAATGGGCGGTGGATGCATTTAAGATCTCGGCAGCGAGTGCAAAACCAGAGACTCAGATTCACACTCACATGTGTTACAGCGAGTTCAATGAAATCATTGATTCAGTCGCGGCGCTCGATGCAGATGTGATTACCATTGAAACATCACGCTCAAATATGGAATTGCTTAAAGCGTTTGAAGAGTTCAATTACCCGAATGAAATCGGTCCAGGTGTTTATGACATTCACTCACCAAACATTCCGACGGAAGAGTGGATTGAAGGCCTAATAAAGAAAGCGGCAGAAAAAATTCCGGTACAACGTTTGTGGGTGAACCCAGACTGTGGTCTGAAAACACGTAACTGGGCAGAGACGGAATCGGCATTGGCGAACCTCGTGTCAGCGGCGAAGAAACTTCGTGCTGAGCTGGCGTAAGGCACCTTTTTTAGCAAATAAAAACGGAGACCGTTGTCTCCGTTTTTCTATTCTTAGCCGTTCATTTTCGTCGTTATACTATCCCGCAATAGCGGATGAATTGCTCGTATCGAAAACAACGCACTCACTGTGACTATTTCATTTGAGTACAAGTTTGCGCGGAAACCAACTCATCTGCCATCAACTGACCGCGAGAGTTACGCACTTTAATACGGTACATTAAGCCCATATCAATTTGCTTACGAATTTCCGGGTTACTGCAATAGGTGTAGATACTGGTATTCAGTACTTGATTTAACGGCTTTGCACCGAGTGCGTCATCGTTATAAATCATCATCATTTCAACAACATTTTTATTGGATGAGACACGCATTATCTGCAGTGGACCGTATTCCAAAGGGAGACCTGCGGACAAGACTCCCGCTCGGTTTGATGCCAATAGCTCAAGCTGGCGTTGATTATCATCAGTAGATGAACAGCCAGCTAACGCACCAAATGCCAAGAAAAGACACAGTAATTTTTTCATAAATTAAAACACTTTTTTGAACGGTTTCACGATTACATTATCGTAAACACCAGCCGCTACGTAAGGATCGGCTTCTGCCCACGCTTTAGCGTCTTCTAGAGAGGTGAACTCAGCGATGACAGTCGAGCCCGTAAATCCAGCTTCTCCTGGGTTGTCAGAGTCTATCGCAGGCATAGGGCCAGCAGTAAGAAGGCGACCTTCGTCTTGAAGCTTTTGTAAGCGCTCCAAGTGTTGCGGGCGAACGCTCATGCGTTTTTCCAGCGAGTTCTCGACGTCCTGAGAAAAGATGACATACCACATAGCATAGTTCCTTAATTGGTAGGGTAAAGTGTTAATTTAACGCCTTTTTTGTGTCTCTCACAAGTGAACAACAGAAAATGTGAGATCCTTTCTAACAGTTAGCGCTGTAGGTTGACTAATTCTGAACCGGGCGTGGTTTGCCTTCACTGTCAATGGCTACGTAGTTGAAAGTCGCATCACAAACCATGAAGCGCTCGCCGACACCGTGTGCTTTTACCGGCTTGACCCATACTTCCAGATCGACACTCATTGAGGTGCGACCAATCTTAGTGCATTCGCCATAGCAGCAAACGACATCGCCAACACCTACAGGCTTCTTGAAGGTAATGCTTGACACTGAAACGGTAACAACGCGACCAGAAGAGATCTCTTTGGCCAGAATCGCACCTGCTAGGTCGAGCTGAGACATAATCCAACCACCAAAAATATCGCCATTGGCATTAGTATCGGCAGGCATTGCAAGGGTACGAAGCAGCAGTTGACCTCTCGGAGAGCTAATTTCTTGACTCATTGTGACATCCTAAATCTTAAAGGCGCTCAAACTAAGCGCCAACATAGTAAATACCTAGAACCAAAGGTCCTTAAAAAAACCGCAGACACCGGACCAGAGAAAGTTGGTTTACAGCAGCAAGAATGGTCTGATTCCGGTATGCCGTTTGATCGGTTTAGTGATACATGGAGCAAAACAGCGACCCGAAGGTCGCTGCAAAGTGCGCGGATTATAGCAAAACTGAGTTTTTAATCATCAGTCGACACATCGGATGAGTTATTTTTTTGTTCTTTTGGCATGTGTTTGTAAATGTAGAAGCCAGTCGCAATCATGTAGGCAAATGTCGCAATCAACATTCCGAATACTTTGAAGTTGACCCAAACATCCAGTGGTAGCTCGTAAGCTATATAAATGTTCAGACCAGCAAAGAATGAGAAGAAGCCGACCCAAGCCCAGTTGATCTTCGCCCAAATAGCATCAGGTAGCGAAATTTCTTTGCCCAACATGCCTTTGATGGCTGATTTCCCCATTGCGTGACTCGCTGCTAAACCGATAGCTAGAATCACATAAATGATGGTGACTTTCCATTTTATGAAATTGTCGTCGTGGAAGAAAAGGGTCATGCTGCCAAATATCGTCACGATAACGAACGTAATTAGCTGCATTTTCTCGACTTTTTTATACAGAGCATAGGTGACGACAAGCTGAATTGCCGTTGCAACGATCAGCGCTCCTGTTGCTGCGTAGATGTCGTACATCTTGTACAAAGCGAAGAAGACGATGAGTGGGATAAAATCTAGGATTTGCTTCATGGTGGCAAAATCTACCTAATTAGTGAATTGAAGACAGTCTAACGGAATCTGACAAGATGTGAATACCGTCAAGGTTAGAGGTAAGAGAAGTAATCCCCTGACTGAATGATACAACAAGCAACATTTCGCAAAGATGAAGTAGCAAATCGAAGGCATAAAAATTGCCGCGATAAAGCGGCAATTGAGTTGATAGAATTTAAGATTTAAGCAACACGTTGATATTGAGAAATAAGCGTTTTGACATCTTCTAAATAGCCTTCACGTAACAGGTTATCAACGGTTGCTTCAAGCTCTTCGAGAGACATCGTAAAGCAAGTGGATTTGCCGGTCATTAGGCTCAAATACTGATGGTATTCTTCTTCTGTATAGTGTCCTAAGCGATCGAGTAGTAGTGCTTTGATTCCATGATGAATCAAGCCGTAGTATGTGTGTCGATGAAGTAACATGGCGATCTCCTTATCAAGCTCATCCGCTAACCATTTGCAGCTTGCTTGACCCTCTGGATAATTCGATTTACTTCAGTAATGCACATCTAGTGCCAGTTTTATCTTCGCAAATTAGAAAGTGTTGGAAGTAGCAAAACTCTCATGTTGCAACCAGCGCTTGATGACGGTTTGGAGCGCATTTAACGTCGTTGGCTTTTCAAGTCTGTCATCCATGAGTTTCGCAATTAGCTCCAGCTCTTTAGCTCCAGACTCTCCAGATAGTGCGATGATAGGAACAGAAGACGCAATTTGCTTAATTCGTTGGCTTGCGTCAAATCCGTTCATCACTGGCATCTGTACATCCATAAGCACCAAATCAATCTTGTGCGACTGAAATAGCTCCACCGCAGAAGCGCCATTATTTGCTTGTAAGCTGTTGACTCCCAGCCTTTTTAAGTACATTTGAACCAAAGTACGCTGCACCTCTTTGTCATCAACAATGAGCACTGTTGGTGCATCGTTACTTACTTGTACGTGTTGGTCTGTGCGAGGTTCAGAATGTGGTGTATTTACTTTCCAGCCATTGAAGTCCGGTGTTCTCAACATCTCTGGTTTGGGTGCGTTTGGGACGACCGGGAAATACAAGTAGAACTCAGTAAATTCGCCCAATTCAGACTGGCACTCAATTCGTCCGCCAAAAGAGCGCATAACGCGTTGACAGTAGCCCAAGCCAAGGCCGCTGCCGCCACTTTTTTGATACGAGAAGAAGTCGTCAAATATCTTGTGTAAGATACTGCTATCTATGCCAGGGCCACTATCTCGGAAGACCAGAATGTTTTCGTAGGCCCCCGTTTGGCTACGAATCTCAATTTGACTATCGGGATAAGAATCAAAATAGTAGATAGCATTGCGAATCAAATTGAAAATGACAAAGTTAAACAGAGTTTCGTTTAATTTCGCGACAAAATCGTGCTCTTGAGGCAGATTGATCCTTTCAATTATTTGATCGTTTTCAAAGCCATAACGGCTGACCGCTTGATCTACAGCTTTATGTATAGACGTAATAGTTAAGGGTTCGTGCTCAGGTGAGCTGTCGCTGACTTCTCGCAAAATAATGTCGATAAGTTGGCGACCACGCTGAATCGCTGCTTCTCCTTTATCAATCTCACTCTTTAACGTCTCAAGTGAAGCGTTTGATTCGATATGCTGTTTTAAAGCTTCAAATCGTAATTGCACTTGAGCGAGAGGGTTACGCATTTCATGCGCAATAGAGTTAGCGAGCGCACGGCTTTGGCGTACTTTTCTATCGGCCTCTATGGTGCTCTGGATGCGAACTAATAAGGTTTGCAATGCTGAAATTTCTTCATTAGAAAACAGCTTATTATCCATTTTGTGTGAAGAAATCAGTAAGTGCGTAACGGACTTTCCACGACCAAAAAGAGGCATTACGAGCGCCGTATTGCTGGATCGCATACGTTCGTAGAGCTTGCGCATTGAGCCTTTCGACGAGGAGGCATAATCAATTTCTTCAGACAGTTCATCAAGCACGAGAACAGACTTGCTTGACGGCAGATAATCTTCATAAAACGTTTCGGTGTAACTGCTGGTGACGAGCTGCAATTTATTATTTGGTATATTCAGTAACGCTGCTAACTGGCGCATTGCATCATCTATTGAGCGTTTAAATTCCTCTTCTAATCCAAGAATTTGTTGAACGGGTGTATGTCGTTTCCCATAAATAAAATAGGACGCGAAACGACTGACGCGTTTGTAAAGCAAGTGCCAAGTGATACCGATGAGTGCGCATAAAGGCACCGCTACAAGCCATTGGTTATCTTCCGAGATAGGAATAAATATTGCGCCCAGCGGGAGGACGAAAATGGCACAGACAAACAGCGCGCTAACGGTTAAGTATGTGAGGTATTTAGCACTATAAAAGCGAGAGGTAAGCAGGGCATAGCCTACAAACAACATTTCACTAATTGAAAGTGCTGGTGGTAACCAGGTTAAGGAAAAGTCACCAAGGAAGTAAGTCATTCCAAGGTGTATCACTGCAGTTGATAACATGAAGACCAAAATGCCGGCGATCATATAGTTACTTTTTGCCAGCGTGAGTTTGCTGCTGTTCGCTCGCATGGTAATCAAGTTCAGCAGGGTTAATACAACAAATGTCAGCAAACTAATAAAGAAATATGAGGTATGGGGACCAAACTCGATCACGAACTGGCTTGGACCGCTAATGGTGACATTTTCGACAGTAAGGTTTGGTACTAAGTTGATGTAAAGCGAGTACGTTGCTAGTGCCACAAAGACGATTTTTTGCCAGGCTTTGACCGCAGTTTTTTTGATATCAGCCGCTAGCTGGCAAGAAAAATAGAACGCGAATGCAAAGGCAAAGAATGACGCCAAGTTCGCCAACTTAGCCATAAAAATACCGCCAGCGGAGCCCAACTCCGGCAATAAGTCGGTATGGAAGTATGCGTTGCTGCTGATCCAAACGATGATGCAACTAGAATAAGCAATGTACGGCGCATGATGCGAGCCTAAAATCGTTTCACTCTTCTGTTTTAGGCGATAGCAGTAATATAACAACCAAGCGAACACCACCAGTACAGTGGCGTATAGCGTCATTGCTTTTGGATAAAAAAGGCCGTGAAGATGAATATCAAGCATGTTCATTCACCTTTTCATCAATTCTTTTTGTTCGTACGCGGTGTTTGTAGTCGCGAAACTGTATGTCTTGAAATGTTTCAACCATCATACCTAAATTCCAGAAACCGCGGTATGTCTTGGTACCGTCACCGTTAATGTCGCGGTATCCTGAGTGAAAGTAGGCCTCTAAATCAATAGATTGATAGAAATTTAACATAAATATTTGTTCAATAATGGTAAAGCTGAGCTTATAGCCTGCTTTATATAGCTCACTCATCAATGCTTTTTGTGCCAAATACAAAAAGTACAGTTTTTGTTGGATGTTGCCACCCACTGTCAGACGCAGCACTTCGCAAACCGCTTCAGTGTTTTCCAAGTGAGATTGGAACTGCGCATCAAATTCAATAAGAGTCCGTTGACGAGTTAGATCGTTACCTCCAAAAAGGCCTAATTGATTAAGAGTCATGTAGCCATAATCAGGAAGGCAAAACTGCCATTGCTCACTACTAAATGGTGATGAATAGCTGAGCCAGGTATTTCTTTGGTGCCAGTTTTGCACCAAAGCGGAGGAGACCATGATTGGTGTAGATGACTGCTTGAACAATAGCAAAAAGTGTTGACCTTTCTGCGAGAGTGATAATAGAGGCAATATCTCAAACCATTGTTCAGTTTGGACGAAGAGCTCAAGATTGCTCAGTGTGATTGCTTCGGAAATCGGCATTAATGCAGCGTGATTTGGCAGTGTTACCTTTAGGTCGCACTCGGCAATATCTTCGATCAATATGCTTGAATAGTCGCGGTCGTCAAACGAGAGCTGAGTTGGTCTTGTCGCTTCATTTAAAGGGTGCTTTTGCTTGATCGCAGCAATCTCACATTCACACCAGAAAACCATCCAATGCGGGTAACAATCTGCGGCAATTTGTTCAATTAAGAGCGCCTCTTCGGAGAAAGGCGTTGGATACTGCTGTACTAAATCTCGATAATCTATTAATTCAAACAGTACGGACAGACTCTTAGATGCGTATTTAGGAAAGAGGGATTTAAGAAGCTTTATTCTATACAAAGCAACTTGTTGAAAAAGAGAAGACCTTTCTTGCGGTGTAAGAGTAAGAAGAACCGTGTCAACCAGCGCCTGTTGTTTTGACTCGATCGGCAAATCTGTACTGGCGAGGGGCTCCAAAGACAGCTTAAGACTCATGATATAACCTAGTTCTGACGTTTTTTATATTTTGTAATGGTTTATATCATTTTGATAAATTTATGCTATTGGTTTCTATTTATATAGTTACGTAATGCAAGAAAAGACAAAAAAACCGCTCATAGTGAGCGGTTTTTAGTTCATTCGAGAAAGGACTAAGCTTCTTGCTTTTTAAGCTCAGCTTCTGCCGCTTCCTCTTCAATTAGCGCATCAACGATAACTGCACATGCTGCATCACCTGTGATGTTTAGTGCTGTACGAATCATATCGAAAATACGGTCAAGAGCGAATAGCAGTGGTAAACCTTCGATTGGAATACCAGCGGCAAGAAGCACGGCAACCACTAGGAAAGAAGGACCAGGAACACCCGCTTGACCAACCGCACCCAATGTAGACGTTACGATAATTGCAATGTAGGCGCCCATACCTAAATCGATATTGAACAGTTGAGCAAAGAAGATAGCAACCAAGCCATAGTAAATCGCATTACCTGACATGTTGATCGTTGCGCCTAGAGGCAGAACAAATGACGCGGTTGAATTTTTTACGCCCAGTTCTTTTTCACAGGTGTCCATTGTGACAGGCAGTGTCGCCATAGAAGAGGCCGTTGAAAGCGCAACAGCTTGTGGCTTTTTCATTGAAGACAGGAACTTCTTCGCTGATGTCTTGGTGAAAATATGCACCATTGCTGGGTAAACAACGAAACCGAAGATTAGGATTGCGGCAACGTAAACAACGAACAGTTTGAATACCACCATTAGTGCGCCAAAACCGAATGTACCGACTGCTTCTGCCATCAGACCGAACACGCCGATAGGGGCAATGATCATCACTTTGTTGATCATCCAAACCATTGCGTCAACGATGCAGTTAACACCATTAATGATTGGCTCACGACGCTCTTTTGCTTGCTTAGAAATTGCAATACCAAAGAACATACAGAAAACTAGGATCTGTAGGATGTTTGCTTCATTTAGTGATTGGAAAACGTTGGTTGGGATCATACCAGTGATGGTTGCCCAGAAAGTAGGTAGTTCACCTTTTGAAGCGTATTCTGCTGAGAACATGCCTTCAACGCCAGAGACGTCGATCCCCATGCCTGGTTGGAATACTTCACCCATAAATAGTGCAAGCGCAACGGCTAGGGCGGATGTTAAACCGAAATAACCTAGAGTGACGATGCCAACTTTGCCTGCTGACTGGCTGTTCCCAAGACCAGCTGCGCCAGAAATCAAGGCTACAGCGACCAAAGGAATAACCAACATTTTGATTAAGTTGATAAAGATAGCACCTAAAGGAGCGAACACTGTCGCATCATGACCCATCATGGCACCAACGGCTGTGCCCACGATCATGGCGATTACGACTTGTACGCCAATGTTGTTTAGCAAACTCTTTTCTTTTAACACTTCCATAACCTCTGTGCTAATAAAATGTAAAATCCTAAAATTACCCACTAACCATAAATGGTTTTATGGATAATTATCTCGCCTTGCTTTTTACACTTATCGTTTACAATTGGCAATATGCAGCAAGGTATTATTGATGGATTAATCGATATTTTATTGACGAACGATAAAGTTTTGTTCAATAGCAAACGTTTGCTATTGATTTTTGTTATGCCTATTAGCTGTGTAATTGTTTTTGTTTATTTCTTTTTCTTGTTTATTTTTTGTTAACTGAGATGAGTTTTGTGTTTGCGAGCGTAGTCTGCGTCTTGCGTGACTTGGATTGATATTTATAACAATTAAGTTCTTTCAAGCTCACACTTTTACCAATTAGCTTTGTGAAATGTTAATTGTTTTACATTCTTAGTTTTGATTGCATTGTAAACATAATGTTAATCAGAAATGGGCGAGACAAATATTAAGTGCCAACATTTTAGTGTAGGAGAGTGCTCTCTCTGTTAATGCTCCCGAGCCGATAAAACGAAAATCAACAAGTAAGAGGTGAAGCGATTATGATGAATCTTGCTGCTGCATTACAAAGAAATGCTGCGAGTAAACCAGATAAGACGGCGTTGATATGTGGTGATGTCGAGATAACTTATGCGCAGTTTGATGCGATTACCGGAAAGATCGCGGCTTCTTTAATCAACAAAGGGGTCGTTCCGGGCGATCGTATTGCGCTCTCATGCCCAAACATTCCTTTTTTCGCGTTTGTTTATTATGCGATACAAAAAGCAGGCGCGGTTGCTGTCCCATTAAATGTGCTTTTGAAAGCGCGAGAAATTAAGTATCACTTAGAAGATTCAAAAGCGAAGTTTTACTTCTGTTTTGAAGGGACAGCAGAACTGCCAATGGCAAAAGAGGGGGTTAAAGCGTTTGAGCAGGCTGATATATGTGAAAGTATGGTCGTGATGACTCAATCTCAAGTTGAAAACGAATGGAATGGTGTGCCAACTCTCAATGCGTTTATAGCGGATGCAGAACCATTGTCAGATTATGTACCGCGTAATGCGGATGATACTTGTGTTATTTTGTATACATCAGGGACGACAGGCTTACCAAAAGGAGCTGAACTGACGCAGCAGAACATCATAATGAATGCTCTGGTGGCACAAAACATTATGGGTAGCCAGGCCGACGATATTCACTTAGTAACTTTGCCTTTATTTCATACCTTTGGTCAAACCGTCCACTTAAATGCTAGTGTTTTGGGCGGGGCAACCTTGGTGTTAGTGCCTAGGTTTGAGCCTAAACATGTTCTTGAGCTGATGGAAAAACACAAAGTGACGTTGTTTGCTGGAGTGCCAACGATGTATATCGGCTTGCTTCATGTCCAGCACCAATTTGATACATCCTCACTACGTGTTGCTATCAGCGGTGGAGCCCCGTTGCCAACCGAAATCTTTAGATCCTTTGAGGAACAATTTAATGTCCCAATTCTTGAAGGATACGGGTTATCAGAAACAAGTCCTATTGCATGTTTTAATCATTTAGATCAGGAACGTATACCAGGATCGGTAGGTCAAGCGATTCAAGGCGTTGAAGTAAAAGTTGTCGACATTGAAGGCAATGCGCTACCGATCGGTGAAGAAGGTGAGATTGTTGTGCGTGGGCATAATGTTATGAAGGGATACCTTGACCGCCCGGAAGTTACTGAATCCGCGATACAAAATGGCTGGTTCCATACTGGTGATGTTGGCCGTTTTGACAGTTCAGGTAATCTATTTATCGTCGATAGAATGAAAGATCTGATCATTCGAGGTGGATTTAACGTTTACCCTAGAGAAATTGAAGAAGTGTTTATGACTCATCCTGCAATCTCAATGGTAGCGGTGATAGGGATTCCAAATGAAGAGTATGGCGAAGAGATAAAGGCTTACGTTGTGCTTAAACCGGGAGAGTACATTGACGCGGAAACATTACAAAAGTGGGGCAAAGAGCAGTTAGCCTCTTTTAAATATCCTCGTTATGTTGAAATTCGTGAGCATCTCCCGATGAGTGCAACAGGAAAGATTTTGAAACGTGAGTTGAAATCTGAATTGAATGTGGCTTAGTCAATTCAATGAACTTTGGGTCACAGCGCCACTTGCCTAGAGCGAATGGTGTTGTGCGCCTGGTTACTAAGGAACAGAAGATGGCAATCTTTCGCTAGCGTGTACACATGAACTATCTGTTTACTCTATTGTTCGAGTTGTTTTATGTGCGCTTCTAAGCGTTTTGGATTGGTAATGGTCACTGAACCATATTTCAGTTCTAGCATCCCAATACTCTCCAAATTTTTTAGTACTTTATGAACACTTTGACGAGTTAGCCCCATCATGTTGGCGATATGCTCTCTAGTCACTCTCACGACACACGGCTGAGTATTGATAGCTTGGTTGTGTTGGTATTCAGCAAGCAACAGCAATCTTCTTGCAATCCGCTCTTCGATTCCTCTAATCGCATCATCTTCGATAACAGAAATGGCAGACCATAAGCGGCGGCTAAGTAAGTCGAGAATCGTAGGGTAACTTTGAGGATATTTGGCGAGTAATTGGCGAAATTTATCACCAGGCAGTTCCAGTAAGGTCACGCCCGAATGCGCGGTTGCGCCAAAAATACGGGGCATGCCGGGAGAAAAAACATTGTCTCCAAACCAGCCTCCTGCCTCGAAAATCATTAATGTGACTTCTTTGCCTTTTGAACTCATCGAATTAATTCGTACGGCACCCTGTGCAATGACCATAAGAGAAGATTGAGGTTCCCCTTTATTGCAAATCAGTGCTTTTTCGTCGAAACAGCGAACTTTAGCTATTTGTGCTGCTTCACTAAGTCCTTTCTCGGGCAGCCCTGATAATACAGGACATTTGGCTAATAATGCTTTGACTTCTTCCATGTGCAACCTTACTGCATCCTGCTCTAGCTATTATTTGTGCTGGTTAAGTGGCAAAGTTTATCACTCTTTGATTGCTATGCTTTAGATTGGTTTGGAAAGTGCGGGCGTTGAATAAAAAATGATATGGTATAAACGCTATACAAGAAAACGCCCGCTAAACAGAATGTTAAGCGGGCGCTATAGCGTTCCATCAAATGGAAATTATTTCTGAGTGGCGGCTTTCATCGCTGACACAAAATCACCAAGTTTATCGAGCATAATTTGTGGCTGCTCGACATTCGCTTCAATGATTTTCACCACAGCTGAGCCGGAGATGGCCCCTGCTGCGCCAGACTCTATTGCTTGTTTCACCTGTGCTGGTTCAGAAATACCGAAGCCAAGCAGCGCTGGTGGTGCATCGAACTGGTTTAATCTATCTAACATGTGACCAACTGGCATATTTGCTTTTGTCTCTGCGCCTGTCACGCCAGCACGAGAAAGCAAGTAAGTGTAGCCACCACCCAGTTCTGATACTTGCTTCAGTGTTTCGTCACTTGCCGTTGGCGGTGCGATGAAGATTGGGTGAATACCAAACTTCTCTGCTGCTGCAACAAACTCTGCACTTTCGTTGGTTGGTACGTCTGCAATCAAAACAGAATCGATGCCTGCTTTTGCACAGCGCTCGTAGAAGTTTTCGACACCGCGTGAGTAAACTAGGTTCGCGTACATCAGAAGGCCAATAGGCAGAACTGGGTATTTAGCACGAATCTTACCAATTTCTTCAAAGCAGATATCTGGTGTAGCGCCTGAATCTAGCGCACGAATGTTAGCGCCTTGGATGGTTGGGCCATCTGCAAGCGGATCTGAAAATGGAATACCAAGTTCAAGGGCGTCTGCGCCAGACTCAACGAGGGTTTCCATGATCTTGTAGGATTGTTCTGCGTTTGGATCGCAAACCGTTACGAACGGTACAAATGCGCCTTGGTCTTTTTCGTTTAGGCGCGCAAACATCTTCTCATAACGGCTCATTAAATCACTCCTTTTTCTTCTAGGATGGCGTGTACGGTGAAGATGTCTTTGTCACCACGACCAGATAGGTTTACGACCAATAGTTGTTCTTTCTCAGGATTCTCACGAGCCATGCGCAATGCATGAGCTAGAGCGTGAGAAGACTCTAGAGCTGGGATGATCCCTTCGCTGCGAGCCAGTTCTTGGAATGCCTCGAGCGCTTCGTCGTCCGTTACGTTGTCGTATTCCGCACGGCCAATTGCATTTAGGTGTGCGTGCTGTGGTCCTACAGAAGGGAAATCAAGACCCGCAGATACAGAGTAAGACTCCTCAACTTGGCCGTTAGGATCTTGCATCAATGGCGCTTTCATACCAAAGAAGATGCCCGTTTTGCCATGTTTAAGTGGAGCACCGTGTTGGTCGGTATCGATACCTTTACCTGCTGGCTCAACCCCAATTAGGCGAACGCTTTCTTCTTCGATGAAGTCAGCAAACATACCGATAGCGTTTGAACCACCGCCCACACACGCGATAACGGCATCAGGAAGACGACCTTCACGTGCCAAAATCTGATTCTTCGTTTCTTCACCGATCATTCGTTGGAAATCACGCACGATGGTTGGGAATGGGTGAGGACCAGCTGCTGTACCTAATAGGTAGTGCGCATCTTCATAAGTTGCAGACCAGTCGCGCAGCGCTTCGTTACATGCGTCTTTAAGTGTCGCTGAACCTGAGTGAACCGGAATGACTTCCGCGCCCATTAGCTTCATACGGAATACGTTTGGGCTTTGGCGTTCAACGTCTTTTGCACCCATGTAAACACGACATTTCAGACCAAGTAGCGCACACGCTAGTGCAGTTGCTACGCCGTGTTGACCTGCGCCGGTTTCTGCGATGATTTCGTTTTTACCCATGCGTTTCGCAAGTAGCGCTTGACCCAACACTTGGTTAGTCTTGTGGGCACCACCGTGAAGCAGGTCTTCACGTTTTAGGTACAGTTTGGTTTTCGTACCTTTAGTTAGGTTACGAGTTAGAGTCAAAGCCGTTGGACGGCCCGCATACTCTTGAAGAAGCGTCATGAATTCGCTGCGGAATTCTGGATCTTCTTGCGCGTCGATAAACGCTTGCTCTAGTTGCTCCAGTGCTGGAACTAGAATTTGCGGAACGTACTGACCGCCGTATTCGCCAAAGTAGGCATTCAGTTTTGCCATCGTTATATTCCTTCTCGTATTTTTCGCTACGAATAGCTTTAAATTTTTTAGCTGATGTCCAGCTTTAGTAGTTGCGAATGGCGGTGAAGGCCGCGAGCAACTTCTGTGAATCTTTTTTGCCTGGCGCGCTTTCTACACCAGAGTTTAAATCTAATCCCAAGCAACCTAGTGTCGCTGCTTGTTGAGCATTTTCTGGCGACAGTCCGCCCGCTAGCATAATTTGACTTGGGTCGCCGATCAGTGACCAGTCGAACACTTGACCAGTTCCGCCAGTTTGAGTGCCAACTTGCGCATCTAATAGATGGCGGTCAATGTGGTCTGCAAGCAGTTCTGGCTTGGCATCAGTCACGCCATAAGCTTTCCAAATTTCTACTGTTGTTGGCAGTTCGGCTTTGAGTTGGTTTACGTAAGCTTGGTCTTCTTGACCATGCAATTGCACCGCTTTCAAACCCAGAGAGGTCACCATGGATGCAACAAAATCGATATCGTGATTTTGGAAAACGCCAACGTAATTCAGTGGAGCACCGCTCATGGTTAAGCGAGCACCTTCAAGGTCGACCGCACGCTTCGACTTCTCGACAAAAATCAGGCCACCAAATACCGCGCCAGCTTGATATGCTTTTGCTGAATCATCCGGATGCGTTAAGCCACACACTTTGTTTTCGCCTAACGTCACTTTACGTACTGCAAGTTCAAGGTTGTCTTCCGCCATCAGCGAACTACCAATCAAGAAGCCGTCTGCGTATTCCGCTAAATCACGAACTTGTTGATGCGTATAAATGCCAGACTCTGAAATTACCGTCGCGTTTGGTGCCAGTTCGCGAATGGTCGGTGCCAATTCTTTAGTACGATTCAAATCGGTACTTAGGTCGCGCAAGTTACGGTTATTGATGCCGATAACGCGTGCTCCTAGATTAACGGCACGATGAAGCTCGTCTTCGTTGCTGACTTCGGTCAGAATGCCCATATTCAGGCTGTGAGCTGCTTCTTCTAGCGCTTTGTACTCTTCGTCATTCAGGACTGAAAGCATCAGAAGTACGGCATCAGCACTGTAATGACGTGCTAGGTAAACTTGGTAGGTGTCTACCATGAAGTCTTTGCACAAAACTGGTTGTTTGACTTGACCACGCACTTGAGGAAGAAAGTCAAAGTTACCTTGGAAGTACTTCTCGTCAGTTAGGACTGAAATTGCATCAGCATGGTTGTTGTAAACCGATGCAATGTAATCCAAGTTAAAGTGATCACGAATCAAACCTTTAGAAGGAGATGCCTTCTTACATTCGGTGATGAATGCTGTCTTTTCGCCACTCAGTGCATCGTAGAAGCTGCGATCCGATGGCAGTAAATCAGACTGAAATGTGCTTAGCGGTTGAGATACCTTACGGTCTGCTACCCATTGATATTTGTCGCGGACAATTTTCGCCAGTACTTCTGCCATTTCTGCTTCTTTCTTAGAAACGTGTTCAGACAGATTGTCAGCTTGCTGAGTGTTGAAGTCAGTCATCTTCTTCAATTCCTTAAGCGTGTGCGGCAAGTTGTTGTACCAATTGGTACGCCTTGCCTGAATTCATTGCCTCAATCGCTTGTTGCGTGTTGGCTTTTAAATCTTCGTGGCCGAATAGACGCATTAGCAGAGCTACGTTCACTGCCACTGCGCCCAATTGTGCGTCTGTACCTTTACCCGTCAGAATATTGGTAATGATCGCTTTGTTTTCTTCAGGTTCGCCACCTTTGATGGCTTCTAGCGGGTGAGCTTCTAGACCGAAGTCTGCAGGCGTTAGTTTGTATTCCGTGATCTTACCGTCTTTGATTTCGGCAACGGTTGTTTCACCGTGAATTGCTACTTCGTCCAAACCACTGCCGTGTACGACAGCGGCGCGCTTCATACCCATTTGTAGCATGGTTTCTGCGATAGGACGAACTAGTTCTTCACTGTAAACACCCATCAATTCGATGTTTGGACGAGCTGGGTTAATCAGCGGACCAAGAATGTTAAAGATGGTTCGTGTTTTCATAGTTTGACGCACAGGCATCGCATGGCGCACACCACCGTGGTATTGAGGTGCGAATAGGAAAGCAACACCGATATCGTCGACCGCTTTGCGTGTATCTTCTGCGCTCATGGCTAGGTTGATACCAAATGAATCAAGAAGGTCAGAAGAACCAGATTTGCTTGAAACGCTGCGGTTACCGTGTTTCGCTACTTTCAGACCACATGCTGCAGCAACAAACGCCGCAGTGGTTGAAATGTTGATGGTGTTGTGACCGTCGCCGCCCGTACCTACGATATCTGCGAAATCGTAATCTGGGCGAGGGAATGGGTTTGCATTTGCCAGTAGTGCTTTGGCCGCGCCTGCAATTTCATCTGGCGTTTCGCCTTTGATTTTTAGTGCAGTCAGTGCTGATGCCATCAAAATTGGGTCTAGTTCACCACGGATGATGATGTCAAACAGCTGTTGGCTCTCTTCCTGAGTAAGCGATTCTTGCTCGTACAGTTTGGTAATAATAGGGTTGATGATTGCGTCCATATTTCCTCTCCTAAATTTCTTATGTGCCAAGTGCTTTTTAAGCAGTGAGTGGGTTCACTGAAGTTTGTTCTTCAAGTGCCCATTCAATGGCATTGGCCAACAGTGTTGCTCCGTAGGTCGTCATAATAGATTCCGGGTGGAACTGGAACCCGCAAACTTTATCTTCTTCATGTACAACAGACATCACCAAGTCATCCACTTCTGCCGTGATGGTTAGACTCTCAGGAACCTTGGTCGCAACCAGCGAGTGGTAACGTGCAATCGCAAGTGGTGATGGTAGGTTTTGGTAAATCGCATGGTTTTGGTGCTCCATCATAGACACCTTACCGTGAATGATTTCTCCTGCACCAGCAACAGTGCCGCCGTACGCTTCAACAATCGCTTGGTGACCAAGACAAATACCGATCATCGGAACTTTGCCTTTCATGCGTTGGATAAGCTCTGGCATTGAGCCTGCTTCTGAAGGAGCACCAGGGCCGGGCGATAGCAGAACCACTGGGTTTTCAAGCTCGTTTACCGCTTGTTCGATGGTTTCTGCTGGGATGTTGTTTCGGTAAATTTTGACTGAGTGACCTAGCGAGCGGAACTGATCCACAAGGTTGTAGGTGAACGAGTCAAAGTTGTCGATAAAAATGATATTAGCCATCTCTGAACCCTATTCCTTATTGTGACTTATGCGCTGCTTGGATAGCAGAGATTACCGCTTGTGCTTTGCCGCGCGTTTCGTCTGCTTCCGCTTGTGGATCAGAGTCGAACACCACGCCAGCACCAGCTTGAACTTGAGCAATGCCGTTCTCAACGTAAGCTGAGCGAATTACGATACATGTGTCGAGTGTACCTTCGCCGGTAAGGTAACCCACAGCACCGCCGTAGCTACCGCGTCGTGCGCCTTCTACATCGCGAATCAACTGCATTGCACGAATCTTTGGTGCGCCAGTGAGCGTGCCCATGTTCATACAAGCTTGGTATGCGTGCAGGGCGTCTAGGTCTTCACGCAGTTGACCAACCACACGAGATACTAAGTGCATTACGTGGCTGTAGCGGTCGACTTTTAGTAGGTCTGCTACGTGGCGAGTGCCAGCTTGAGCAATACGAGCGACGTCGTTACGTGCTAAGTCAACCAACATCATGTGTTCTGCGTTTTCTTTCATGTCGGTGCGCAGTTCAAGTTCGATGCGGCTATCTAGGTCGAAATCGATCTCTCCATTCGGGCGTTTACCACGGCGACGTGTGCCTGCAATTGGGTAGATTTCAATTTGGTTGGTGTCGGTTTCGTACTTAAGCGCGCTTTCTGGTGATGCGCCAAACAAAGTGAACAGCTCATCTTGCATGTAGAACATGTAAGGGCTTGGGTTACTTTGTTTCAGTTCTTTGTAAGCCGCGAGTGGAGAAGGGCAAGGTAGAGTGAATCGGCGAGATGGTACAACTTGGAACACATCGCCTTTCACTACGAACTCTTTTAAGTCGCGAACAGTTTGGCAGAAGTCTGCATCAGACACGCTAGGCTCTACCGTTACATCTGTTATTTGCTCTGCATTTGGCAGCAGTTTTGGCGCTGCGCATTGTGCACAGATTTCTGCAATACGAGTCTCTAACGCTGTTTTCTCTGAACCGTCAACAAACAACGTCGCTTGAAGCTGGCAAGATTCCGTTTGATGGTCGACAACCAGCAGTGTTTCGGCGACGTAGAAAACGTAATCTGGACATTGATTGGTTGCTTCTGCATTACCAAGCGGCTCGAAGTTTGCGACTAAGTCGTAGGCAAACAGACCGCCAAGGAAAATAGTGTGTTTGTCTTGCTGTGAAACATCGAAGCTGTGTTGCACTAAACGTAGTGCGTCAAAAGAAGAAGCTTCACGTAGTCGAGAGTCCTCATCTAACGTGTCGCATGGCTGGCTAAACTCCAAAGTCAGCGTTTCGCCATCGAACTTACTTTCAACGTCACCACGGATGTTCTGGTTTAGGTGAGACAGTAGGTTTTTACCGTTGTTGGTCAAGGCGTGCATGCTAACAGTGTGGCCGTAACAAACGATGCGCACCGCTGAATCTACGATTAAAAGTGATTTTAGATTCTGTTTCGAATCAATTTCAGCGGATTCGAGAAGCAAGCTATCTCTTTTGTTCTCACAAATGGTATGGAACAAACGTGTTGGGTCTTGAGTGTAAGGAACCGAAGTCTTTAATACTTCTAGGCATCCAAGTTTCTTGATTTCTATGGCCTTATTCACAAGACCTCCTTGTAGCTGTCTAAATCTTCCTGCCGTACATAGTCGCATAAAGCAAACGTTCTCCCAATCTAGAGTTAGCCATATTCGATTAATGTTTAGGCAGTTGAATGTGAAATGAGCAACAAAACAAAAAAGCCCGCTTAAGTAGCGGGCTTTACAACGTTTGGTTCTATAAACTAGAAGTATACGTTTGCCCACCAAGAACTAGTCCAAGTGCGCCACCAAGCAAGATCTGATGAGTTTGTCTTATTAAGACAAACCGCAACTTTCGCTTTTTGGTTTTGGTTAAATTCTTGTAACATGGTGAACCTTAAATTACGTACTTTGTATTTATGTACTAGTTAACTAGTGCGAGAGTAAAAAGTCAACCCCAAAACAGCATTAAAACGATAAAAATATGAGAATTGATTTACATAGTCACACCACTGCATCGGACGGTCGGTTAGAGCCTAAAGATTTAGTGGAAAGGGCGCTGAGTTTTGATATCGAGGTTTTGGCGATCACTGATCACGATACGGTTGACGGTTTGGCGTTAGCCAAGCAACACGTTCAAGACAATAATTTACCGATCAAAATCATCAACGGCATTGAGATATCGACTGTCTGGCAAAACAAAGACATTCATATTGTCGGTTTGAATATCGATCCGGAAAATGAACAATTATCCGCCCTCATCGAGCAGCAGAAGCAGCACCGCATAACAAGGTCAGAGTTAATTGCAGAGCGACTACAAAAAGCAACTCGGGAAGGTGTGCTCGAAGAAGTAAGGCAGATCGCCGGTGATGCGCCTGTTACGAGAGCGCACTTCGCGAAATGGTTGGTGGATAATGGTTACGCAAAAACCATGCAAATGGTGTTTAAAAAATACCTAACGCGTAATAACCCAGGTTATGTACCACCGAATTGGTGCTCGATGAAAGATGCGGTTGATGCTATCCATGCTGCTGGTGGTTTGGCGGTATTAGCGCATCCTGGAAGATATAAGTTGACAGCGAAGTGGATTAAGCGTCTTCTAGCAGCGTTTGTAGAAGCAAACGGCGATGCGATGGAAGTTGCACAGCCACAGCAAGCGCAACAAGAAAGGCGCAACTTGGCTGATTATGCTATACAATACAAACTATTAGCGTCTCAAGGCAGTGATTTTCACTACCCATCCCCTTGGATGGAGCTAGGAAGGAACCTTTGGTTGCCCGCAGGCGTCGAACCAGTTTGGAAAGATTGGGGTATTGATCCTTCGTTGGATATATCAAAGTAACCTCAAAGCGTGGGTTTCAGCATCAAATAACTGGAAAGTGTATATTGGGTATTAATGTGGCTTTCCTTGTCGTTGGAACTGAACAACACTTTGAATCTTGAAGTCACTTGATAAAACACAACAAGGCGGCATTCAAGCTCCACATAAGAATATAGAGCCGAGAGGCTCGATAATGAGGAATTACAATGAGCCAGTTTTTTTACGTTCACCCAGAAAACCCACAGGCTCGCTTGATTAATCAAGCAGTAGCAATCATTCGTAACGGCGGCGTTGTGGTGTACCCTACCGATTCAGGGTACGCACTTGGCTGTCAGTTGGAGAACAAACAGGCACTGGAACGAATCTGTCAGATCCGTCGTCTCGATGATAAGCATAACTTTACTTTATTGTGTCGTGATTTGTCGGAACTTTCTCTATATGCGCGAGTGGATAACTCTGCATTCCGACTACTGAAAAACAACACACCAGGTCCTTACACCTTCATCTTCAAAGGCACGAAAGAAGTGCCGCGTCGTTTGATGAACGCGAAACGTAAGACCATCGGTATCCGTGTTCCAGACAATCAAATTGCCTTGGACTTATTGGAAGCATTAGGTGAACCGATGATGTCTACGTCGTTGATTCTACCTGGCAGTGACGTAACAGAGTCTGATCCGGAAGATATTCGCGATAAATTAGAACATGCGGTTGATGTGATTCTTAATGGCGGTTACTTAGGTGAACAGCCTACGACCGTCATTGATTTTAGCGAAGGTGAACCTGTTGTGGTGCGTTTGGGATCAGGTGACCCAGCACCATTCGAATAATTCGATTAATAGACGTACACCACCGTCAAACAAAATAGGAGGCATCACGCCTCCTATTTTAGTTGTCATATCGAATATCTCATTGAACTTAACTGTTTGAGATTAAGCGAAATCGAAAATGTCGATACCATTTTGTTCAGCATAGTTGATGTATGCAGAGCTCACGCCGTTTAGTGTCACTTCAACATTGTATTCATCACTAGAGAATACCGCCCAACCACACTCGTTGTAAGATAAAGTAAGATCATCCGCTGAATCTAAGAACGTATCGCGAATGCCATCATTGTCGGTGTCTCTGCCCATATCGAAGACAAGTTTGTCATGAAAAATATTAAAATCGACAATATCGGCTTTAATATCAATATCGTTGGAGGATACAGGTTGATCCGGTACACCAATAGCCAGGCGGTTTGTAAGCACGAAAGTGTCGTCTCCACAGCCGCCGCTCAGTACTGATTCACCATCGCCAACGACGAGCGTGTCGTTACCCCAACCCCCACTCAAGTAGTTGTTGCCTGAGTAATCAAAAATTGTATCATCGCCACAACCACCAAAGAGCTTGTCATTTCCTAATCCGCCCGATAGGAAGTCGTTGCCAAAGCCGCCAGAAACAAAGTCGTTCCCTCGGCCACCGAGCAAGGTATCGTCTCCCCAGCCCCCGAAGACAACATCATTGCCTCCGTATCCTACGAACTTATCATCACCACAGAAGCCGAAGAAAATATCGGTTGTTTCAGACCCTTTTGTACCGGTCATATCGTCATCTTGAGATGTCCCAAAAATCCAATTTAGGTCTAGATTTAGCATAGACATTGTTCTATTCCTTTTTGTCTGATTTATGCCAATCGCCGAAAATGCAGAGCTAATCTAGCTAGTTAAAATACACGATAACGTTAGTGTCATTTTTAATAGTAAATAGTGACTTACCGATGCTTCTTTCTTGCTATGAGTGCTCATTTATCCACGATGATTGGTATTACTTAGCAGCAAACTGGGACTGTTTATTCTTCGTTGCCTTTAAAGCAACACGAACAGTAAACACACCCCAAGTGGTTATCGTTGTAACCCTGACAATTTTATCAGGTACTGCACGGTTAAAGTGGCTCGGGAAGACCGATATTAGTGGGATTCTCGCTGGGCAATATCAGCATTAAGTAGGAAAAAAGTTGCAGAATAGAGTAAATATTTTCGACGTTTTAAAGTGAATTTTTGGTGTGGAGAATGGCGCCGATTTAGCTTACATTAACTGAGAAAGTTACGTATAATGTCGGACCGAAAAATCCCACTGAAATGGGTAATCAGCAAAATACAGACCAATCCTGGTCTAGACGTCTGTGAAGACGACACATAGGTAGATAAATGAGCGAAAAGTTACAAAAAGTATTAGCACGTGCTGGTCACGGTTCTCGTCGTGAGATTGAATCGTTAATTAAATCTGGTCGCGTTAGCGTGAACGGTGTAGTCGCTAAGCTTGGTGAAAGACTTGAAGACGAGAGCAGCGTAGTTCGTATCGATGGTCACATTGTCTCTGCAAAGATTCAAGAAGAAGTGATTTGTCGTGTACTTGCGTACTACAAACCCGAGGGTGAACTGTGTACTCGTCACGATCCAGAAGGTCGTCGTACTGTTTTTGATCGTCTGCCAAAAATTCGTGGCTCTCGTTGGATTTCAGTTGGTCGTCTGGATGCGAACACTTCTGGTCTTCTGCTTTTCACAACGGATGGTGAACTGGCGAACCGCTTAATGCACCCAAGCCGCCAAGTTGAACGTGAATACCTAGTACGTGTGTTCGGTGAAGTAACTGAACAGAAAGTTCGTAATCTAGTAAAAGGTGTTGAACTGGAAGACGGTTTAGCTCGCTTCGAAGATGTTGTTTACGCGGGTGGTGAAGGCATGAACCACACGTTTTACGTTGTTATCAACGAAGGTCGTAACCGCGAAGTTCGTCGACTATGGGAATCGCAAGAGTGTACCGTTAGTCGTCTGAAACGTGTTCGTTACGGCGACATTTTCTTAGACAAGAAACTGCCTCGTGGCGGTTGGATGGAGCTTGACCTGAAAGAAGTAAACTACTTGCGTGAGCTTGTAGAGCTTCGTCCAGAGAAAGAAACCATGCTTGATCTGAACAAAGACAACACGTCACGCAAACGTGAGCGTGCACGCAGCCAAAAAATTCGTCGCGCAGTTAAGCGCCATGAAGAACGCGTTAACACGCCAAAAGGCCGCAGCAACAACCCTTCTCGTCGTAAGCCGAAGAAGACTGCTGGAGACCAAGGCGCACGTAACAAGCATCGTTAATCGATAGCAAAACATCAGAAAGGCTTGCCAATTCGGCAAGCCTTTTTCTTATCTGTTACATAACAAAAGGATCTAAAGCCGATATAGAGCAGGGTGCTTTGGATAAACAAAAACAACAGATAAAAAACACCAGCACTAGGCTGGTATTTTTGTTCATGATGAAGAAACGTTAATCGCGTTTCCAAAGCATATGGCAGAACTTATGTTCAGGGTCTCGGCTGATTAGCATACGAGCAAATACGTCATCAAGAACGTCATTTTCCTCATTTACTAGGCCGATACGAACCTCTGCATATACTTCTTTGTCGATCTCAAAGCCAACATGTTCAACCCAGTCATCACCAGTTTCAACAAGTTCTGCGGCACCACGATCTTCAAATTGCGCAGTAAACAGAATCACGTCAGCAGGCTCTAGATTATCTGGAGCCATTTCAAGGAAAATGTCGTACGCTGCGTCGATGACGTCGTCGTAAGAAATCAAATCAGACATGCTTATGCTCGGCTCATGTATTTACGTTCAGCTGTGTTAATGATAACACGGTCACCAGTTGCAATGTACTCAGGAACCTGGATGACAAGACCTGAAGCGAAGCGTGCTGGTTTAGTACGAGCAGATGCAGAAGCACCTTTGATTGACGGGTCAGTTTCTTCAATCACTAGCTCAACAGAAGATGGTAGTTCAATACCCACAGCAGCACCGTTAACAAGGATAATGTGGATACCTTGTGTATCTTCGTTGATGAACAGCATGTCGTCTTCAACTTCATTGTGCTTGAATGTGTATTGTGAGTAGTCTTCGTTATCCATGAAGATGTGCTCATCGCCGTCAGCGTATGAGTACACAACTGCACGTTTGTTCATTTCTACCGTTTCAACAACGTCATCAGACTTGTAACGCTCATCTACACGTGCGCCCGTGTTTAGATCTGTACAACGCATTTTGTAGATTTTAGCGCCGCCACGACCGCCAGGAGTCGTTACTTCGATGTCTTTAACTAGAAGAGTTTTACCATTAGACTCGATTGCGAAGCCTTTTTTGATTTCACTTGCCTTTGGCATTGTATATTCCTATTCATACTTATTAAGCAAAACTCGGTGATTATAGCGCTAAGTTAGCCGCCTAGCATTAAAATTCATTGCAGAAATTTGTTGTTACTCCCATGACTAAACACCTGAATGGACTTGATTCAGTGAGTCGGCTAAGAGAACATATAGCTCAACTTCTTGAACCATCTGAGATCACGTTTTAAGTCATGTCTCTGCCTGTTATCGATCCTAAACAACCATTTCAACCAGAGTTTGCGCCTTTAATTAGAGAAGTCACCGCTTGTCTCAAAGGTGGACTGGGGCAAAACTTACACAGCGTTTATGTATACGGTAGCGTCGCTCGCAAAACAGCGGTCGCTGGGAGGTCGAACTTAGACCTGGTTGTCGTTACTCAATCATCCTTTGAGCACAATCGCGCGACTTTGCTCAACACAATTAAGTGGCGTGCGCAGCAGAGTTACCCTCAAGTTAATGGTGTATCGGTCCGTACAGCCTTAGTGAGCGAAGTAGCTAATTTAGATAGTATTTTCACTTGGGGCTTTATGCTTAAGCATTGCTGTGTCTGTGTTTATGGTGATGATCTAGCAGACTGTTTTGGTGATTACGTCCCAAGTTGGGAAATTGCTAAGCACTGGAATATGGATGTGGAAGATTGGATTACGGTGTATCGCAAAAAAATCGTACAAGCGAAGACGATAGAAGAGCAGGTGGCCGCCCAGCGCGTGATTGCTAAAAAGTTACTAAGAGCGTCATACTCTTTGGTGATGTATCGAGATAAACGTTGGTTTGATGACCCTATACAATGTGGCAAGGTATTCTTAACTTATCATCCTGAAAAGCAGCTTGAGATCGAGCGGCTAGAAATTTTACTGTCTGGCCGGGGTATTCCCAAGCGTTCTGTTATCGGGCTAATTGATGCGTTTGGTGATTGGTTAGTCAAACAGTACCAGAAAACAGAGTTTCGTATCGGTTAAAACAACCCCATTTGAGGTGCTGAAAGCCTGTCAAAATCCGTCCCAATGAAAGGGAGAATCGCATCTGCAACGGGTTTGAGTTGTTTATCAATGTAATGTTGATAATCAATCGGGCTATTGAGGTACTCATAAGGTTCAGGACCGTTCACGGTTATAATGTATTCAATTCGTCCTTTGTTTTGATACTGTAATGGGCGTCCAAGCTTGGCATTTATCTCATCCGCTAAACGAGCTGCACGTACTTGTGGCGGGACGTTCTTCTGATACTCATGCAGCTTTCTGCGCAGTCGCTTTTGATACACTAATTGTTCATCAAATTCACCGTTATTGGTTTTCTCAACCATTTCTCGGACATAGTGGCTTGGGTCTTCACCATGGAAAATCATTCTATAGAGCGTATTTTGAAATTTCTGTGCTAACGAGGTCCAGTCAGTACGGGCACTTTCTAACCCTTTAAATACAATCCGTTCTTGCTTTCCTTCACCGATTAAACCCGCATAGCGCTTTTTCGAGCCAGTTTCTGCGCCACGAATCGTTGGCATAAGGAATCTGCGATAATGGGTTTCATACTCGATTTCCAACATAGATGTTAGGTTGTACTCAGAACGCAGGTGTTCTTGCCACCAAGAGTTGATGTAATCAACTAATTGATTTCCAACAGCGTCAGCTTCTACTTGACTGTATGGTCGATTCAACGACACGAATGTGGAATCCGTATCGCCGTAAATCACTTGATATCCTTGCTCCTCAATCAGCACCTTAGTTTGCTTCATGATTTCATGTCCGCGCATGGTAATACTAGAAGCTAACCGAGTATCAAAGAAACGACATCCCGATGAGCCCAGTACGCCATAAAAGGAGTTCATGATGATTTTGATTGCCTGAGAAAAAGCTTTTTCATTGTTCTTCTTTGCAACATCACGTGCTGCCCAAAGCTTTTCAATCATTTCTGGTAAAAAGTGTTTCGTACGATGGAACTGCCCACCGCGAAAGCCAGGTACAGCCTGATTTTCTTCTTTTCCAATATCGAGCAATAACCCCTCAACTAAACCCATAGGATCAATCAAGAAAGAGCGAATAATCGATGGATATAGACTCTTAAAATCCAATACTAAAACAGAATCATATAGGTTAGGGATGGAGTCCATCACGTAACCGCCGGGGCTCGCAATCCAATTTTCTGGGTGTAGGTTCGGGGCAACATAGCCTGCGCGGTGTATTTGCGGCATGTATAAGTTAGTGAATGCCGCTACCGAGCCACCGACACGATCCAGTTCTACACCAGTGAGGCGAGAGCGTTCAATGGCAAAGTCGAGCAGGTGAGTGTGATTGAAAATCTTGTTCACCAACACGCAGTCTTGTAAGTTATATTTAGCCAGCGATGGTTTGTCGGAGCGGTACATACGATTGATTTCATCCATACGGTCATGAACGTTGTGGATTTCTTTCCCTTCCCCCAAGAGTTCTTGAGATACAGACTCTAATGACCAAGACCGAAAGTGATAAGTCGCCGTTTTTAACGTATCGATACCGTCCATTACAACTCGCCCGGGAATGGAAATAAACCCTTGTTGGCTTTGAGATGAACTTCTGAAAAAGCTGGCTTGGTCTGCTCTGCCAAGCATTAGCTTCATGTTGTGCCATTCTGCTCGTTTGTGTAGCAGGCGAAAGTCAAAATCAATGACGTTCCAACCGACAATGACATCGGGGTCGAATTGTTTAAACCAATCGATGAGTGCTTCTAGAAGCGCCTTTTCATCCTGGACCCATTGTATCGGTGTATCCGAAGGTTCTGGTTCTCCGATCATGATAACGCGGGAATCCATGACGCTGTCTAATCCGATGGAGTAAAGAATGCCTTTCTCAGAGCATTCTAGATCTAACGAGACAACGTTTAACTTCGGCTCATATTGCCCCGTACGGCATTTTGCGTTCTGGACGCGTTGGTAGCCATTGATACGAGTCACATTGCCTGTAAATTCAATACTACCTTTAATAAAACGCTCCATGAGGTAGCGATCGGCGAGGCGAATATCACTTTCGTAAGTGGTGATATCATTTTGAGCGAACGTGTCTTTAAGTGTGAGAGCGTCTCTGGTTACGTTGGTATAGCATGCAGAAAGAGGCGTATGTTCAAACGTTTTGAGATCCAAAAAGCGGATGTCGACGGGTATGTTTTTTTCTCGCGCGAGTGTTTTTGCTTGCTCTGAGTGTTTCTGAGCGATGAAAAATACTGGCTTCTCACCATTAATAAGTAACTGAGTAGGACCTGCTTCTGTCGAAAGCCACAGCTCGATTTGAGTTTGACCTTTGATGTCTCGCGCCTGTCGAGTAAGCAGAAAGCCTTGTTGGATATTCAAATGTGAGAAACCTTAGAAAACTTGAAGAACGCTAGTTTAACATTAAGAACTGTAAAAATAACCAGTAAAGAAAACGGTTCAAATTTTTGCTGGAATTAGTGATTACAAGTTAACCTCTGGTGCAAGAGGGACAGTGTCACTTTAAGTTATAGCGTGTTTCTCTGGGCAATATGAAACCTAGTTACTTGATTTATTGTACTTAATGTTGTTAATTGTCTTTTCTTAGATTTCGGTTCTGCTCATCACGCTCTAAAATAATAGAGTGGTTTATGAATAAGTTCTTGCTAAAGTTTGCGTTTCAGCACATATTCATAGAAAGCAATTTTTTGTCGATTACGTTAGTATATAGGCAGTCATACTGATATCCACATTTAACAAATAATGGTTATGTGGGTGCAGAACCAATACAAAGTGTGGAGATACAAGTTTGATAAATGTTTTCCTTGTAGATGATCACGAGCTGGTTCGCACAGGGATACGACGTATTATTGAAGACGTCCGTGGAATGAACGTAGCAGGAGAAGCTGACAGCGGTGAAGATGCAGTAAAATGGTGTCGCAGTAATCATGCTGACGTCGTTTTAATGGACATGAACATGCCAGGAATTGGTGGCTTGGAAGCCACTAAAAAAATTCTTCGCGTGAATCCTGATGTGAAAATCATCGTACTTACCGTTCATACAGAAAACCCGTTTCCAACCAAGGTGATGCAGGCAGGTGCGTCTGGTTATTTAACCAAAGGTGCTGGCCCTGATGAAATGGTGAATGCGATTCGTGTAGTTAATAGTGGGCAGCGTTACATCTCACCAGAGATTGCGCAGCAGATGGCATTGAGTCAATTTTCTCCAGCCTCTGAGAACCCTTTTAAAGACTTATCCGAACGTGAATTGCAGATCATGCTTATGATCACCAAAGGCCAAAAGGTAACGGATATTTCTGAGCAACTTAATTTAAGTCCAAAGACAGTCAACAGCTATCGCTACCGACTCTTTAGTAAATTGGACATTAATGGTGACGTTGAGTTAACTCACTTAGCGATTCGCCACGGAATGCTGGACACCGAGACCCTTTAGCGTGAATCCTCCCTTCGATTCGGCTTCCTTTCTCAAGACAGTAACTCATCAGCCCGGCGTTTACAGAATGTACAACGCCGAAGCTGTTGTCATCTATGTAGGTAAAGCCAAAGACCTAAAAAAGCGCCTTTCAAGCTACTTTCGAAAAAAAGTAGACAGTGAGAAAACTCGCGCGCTTGTCAGTAATATCGCCAAAATAGACGTCACGGTGACTCACACTGAGACAGAAGCGCTGATCTTAGAACATAACTACATCAAGCAGTATTTACCGAAATACAATGTGTTGCTGCGAGATGATAAGTCTTACCCTTATATCTTTATTAGCGGCCATAAACACCCACGGCTTTCTATCCACCGTGGCGCCAAGAAGCGCAAAGGTGAATATTTTGGCCCCTACCCAGATTCTGGTGCAGTAAGAGAAACATTGCATTTGCTGCAAAAGATATTTCCTGTGCGCCAGTGTGAAGACACTGTCTATTCCAACCGAACGCGCCCATGTTTGATGTACCAAATTGGCCGTTGTGCAGGGCCATGCGTTGATACCATCATTTCTGATGAAGAATACGCAGAGTTGGTTGGCTTTGTGCGCATGTTTTTGCAAGGCAAAGACCAGCAAGTACTCAAACAACTGATCGAGAAAATGGAAGTTGCCAGTCAGCAATTGCGCTTTGAAGATGCCGCTAAATTTCGCGATCAAATCCAAGCGATTAGACGTGTTCAAGAGCAGCAGTACGTCTCAGAAGACAGCATGGATGATATGGATGTACTAGGGTTTGCTCAGGAGAATGGTATTGCGTGTATTCATATCCTGATGATACGCCAAGGTAAAGTGCTTGGTAGCCGTAGCCATTTTCCGAAAATCCCACAAAATACAAGCCAGCAGGAAGTGTTCGATAGTTTTCTGACTCAATACTATTTGAGCCATAACGAAGCGCGCACGATTCCTTCTCGTATTATTTTGAATCAAGAGTTGGCAGAAGATATTGCGCCAATACAGAAAGCGTTAAGTGAAGTGGCAGGTCGTAAGGTTCATTTCCATACCTCGCCAACTGGCTCTCGAGCAAGGTATCTCAAGCTTTCGAACACGAATGCACTAACGGCGATTACCACCAAAATCAATCACAAGATGACGATTAATCAGCGTTTTCATGCGCTTCGCGAAACATTGAAGTTGGAGTCTATTGCTCGAATGGAGTGTTTTGATATCTCCCATACCATGGGGGAAAGTACGATTGCATCGTGTGTGGTGTTCAACGATGAAGGCCCCGTTAAGCAGGAGTATCGTCGCTATAACATCACTGGGATTACCGGTGGTGACGATTACGCTGCAATGGGACAAGCGTTGGAGCGCCGTTATTCGAAGCAATTGGACGTAGAGAAAATTCCCGACATCATCTTTATCGATGGTGGTAAAGGTCAGTTAAATCGTGCGCATGATATTATTTCGCAATATTGGGGTGATTGGCCAAAGCGTCCCATCATGATTGGTATTGCGAAAGGGGTCACTCGCAAACCAGGCTTAGAAACGCTGATTACAGTCGATGGGGACGAGTTTCATTTACCAAGCGATGCTCCAGCGCTGCACCTTATTCAACATATTCGTGATGAAAGCCATAACCATGCTATAGCGGGGCATCGTGCTAAGCGAGGTAAAACCAGACGTACTAGTGCACTTGAAGGGATTGAGGGAATTGGCCCTAAACGACGTCAGGCGTTACTCAAGTACATGGGTGGGTTACAAGAACTTAAACGTGCAAGTGTCGAAGAAATCGCCAAAGTGCCGGGAATAAGTCACTCTTTAGCAGAAATTATTTTCCAAGCATTGAAACAATAAGGAAAATCGCGCAACATTAAGCCGCAATGTGTAAGAGAATAATAAAATGCGTTTGAATATCCCGAACATTCTGTCTCTTCTTAGACTGTTCCTAATCCCTGTTTTTGTGGTTGTCTTTTATCTGCCTTATTCATGGGCACCTTTTGCAGCAGCAATGGTGTTTTGGGTAGCGGGTTTTACTGACTGGCTTGATGGTATGTTGGCCCGTAAACTTGGCCAAACTTCTCGTTTTGGTGCGTTTATTGATCCTGTTGCTGATAAAGTGCTAGTGGCAACGGCATTGATTTTAATCACGGAACATTATCATTCAATTTGGGTGACCATTCCTGCGGTAACGATGATCGCGCGAGAAATCATTATCTCAGCATTGCGAGAGTGGATGGCTGAAATCGGTAAGCGAGCGAGTGTTGCGGTATCTTGGGTTGGCAAAGTAAAAACTGTTTCGCAAATGTTCGCCTTATGGGTGTTGATATGGCGTTACGATGAATGGATGGTTTGGCTAGGCTTTGCGGCCTTGTACGTGGCAACTTTCTTGACATATTGGTCAATGATTCAATATTTAGCTGCTGCGAAAGACGATCTGTTGAATGAAGAGCATCATTAAATTCTGATATTAGAAAGCAGGCTTAATAGCCTGCTTTTTTGTATCTAAGATAATCTACGGCATTTCTTTGCTTCTCACGTTTTTCAATGCTTGCTAACGGCCATACTTGAAATTTCTATCTGAGAGTTCCTGTTTCGATAGAATTCCATATGTGATCTAAGTCTTGTTTTTGCCCTTGGAGAGCCTCAGAGAAGCGAGTCTCCTGATTGTTGACGCTTCAATACACGTAACGCACGGCCAGCAGTGTAAGGCATAGCTAAAGTTTTATGATAAACAAGTGTATTTAAGCGATTTTTAGTATTAAAACTAAGCAATCCACCGTCTTTCGCACAAATTCTAGTCAAACGATTTAAAAAAATAAAAATAGTGTTGACTCGATCGCTCGAATCCGTAGAATGCATCCCGTACCCAAGAGAGCGTAGCTCAAAAGGGTGGTGAAAAAGCTTAGCTTTATTCACAAATGAGGCGCCTTGGCAGAGTGGCTATGCAGCGGATTGCAAATCCGTGGACCTCGGTTCGACTCCGGGAGGCGCCTCCATTATTCTTTTGAGAGTGAATGGCTTTCGAGAATAAATGCGACACTAGCTCAGTTGGTAGAGCGCAACCTTGCCAAGGTTGAGGTCACGAGTTCGAACCTCGTGTGTCGCTCCAAATTTTATTGATATGGCGTTAGCGGTATCAGATGGTGTTTTACTTTTCTGTAAAGGCATCACAAAGAATATTTGTGTGCCCTGGTGGTGGAATTGGTAGACACAAGGGATTTAAAATCCCTCGACGTTCGCGTTGTGCCGGTTCAAGTCCGGCCCGGGGCACCATCTCATATTAAATGCGACACTAGCTCAGTTGGTAGAGCGCAACCTTGCCAAGGTTGAGGTCACGAGTTCGAACCTCGTGTGTCGCTCCAGATTTAAGGCCCAGCATGAAAATGTTGGGCCTTTTTTGTATTTCTTAAAATCTTAAATTTCTTCTCTGTGATGGATTTCGTTAAGCACTGAGCTCCTTCAGCGTACTAACTTAACTTCTTGTTAATTTTAGCCATAGCAACGTCACTTCATGGCCATACCCATCCAGCTAGTTTAAGTTTAGTCAATCAAAGTTCTGTGAATAAAGACTCATCGCTTTAGGCTGAGCAGTAACGTAAATACTAGCTCTGTTAAATACCTTGGATACTGAAAATAATGTTCTACGATTAAAGAGTGGTATGTTCATAAACCGTTTTGGTTCATGGTGCTGATATTGTAAGGATATTTGTTTAAATAACAGGTATTTGAGAAAAGAAGAAAAGCGTTGTAGATGAGTATGAATGTACAAATATCACTAGGGGGAACTTTGTTGTGATTTGCGTCACTGTTACTAATATGAAAAATCGTTGCCAGAAGATTTTATTTTGTGATAAATTCGCGCGCAATCTCGGAGCGTAATTAACAACGTTTGATCTCTGGGGGATACGCGTAGTGACCATTCAAGCTGATTGTGACACTGCGTAGGGTAGGTATCGGCAAAGCCTTTTGTCGATAGACGGGATACTAATGCTGTAAAAGCGGCATATTAATGGGAAACCCAACATTGAAACCTTTGAATAAACACACACTAATCAGCTTCATACTGCCGAAATGTCCTGTTTTACAAAACGGGTGCATTACGGAACCTTGATTAATCCCTTTTACATATAAAGTCACGAATATCGTGGCAGATGATCTGTATTTGTCATTTTGCACTGACAAATGCGGAGGGGTATACACACCTCCTGTAACTTCATTCCAATGATTATTAATACAGGATATAGAATTATTATAATTCAAGGGATTATGTAGTATGAGCACTGCCTTTGAAGTCGATAGCAATATCGCAAACATTTTTTCGTCTCAGGTTCCTATCGTTGAGGGAACGTATGACTTAACGCCAGATCAAGTATTGATTGATCAGGCTGAGCATGAATCTGAAGTGCGTTCTTATCCACGTCGCTTGCCAATCGCAATCAAACAAGCTTTTGGTTGCTTGGTTGAAGATACACGTGGACAGATCTTTTTAGACTGCCTTGCGGGGGCGGGCACTCTAGCTTTGGGGTATAACCATCCTGAAATAAACCAAGCTCTGAAAGAGCAATTAGATTCGGGTCTGCCATATCAGACGCTAGATATTGCAACATCAGCAAAAACGACGTTTATTCAATCTGTTAAATCTTTTCTTCCTCAAGAGTTAAGTGAGAACAGCGTTATCCAATTTTGTGGTCCGTCTGGAGCCGATGCAGTTGAAGCCGCGATCAAGCTCGCGAAGCAGACTACTGGTCGCAACACCATGTTTGCTTTTCGTGGCGCATATCATGGTATGACTAACGGCACAATGGGAATGATGGGCAACCTAGGTACGAAAGCGCGTCGAACTGGTTTAATGTCAGACGTGCACTTTATGCCTTTCCCATACAATCTGCGTTGTCCATTTGGGCTTGGCGGTGATGAAGGTGCGAAAGCAAGTATTCGCTATATCGATCGTCTTTTAAACGATGATGAATCGGGCATTATGAAGCCTGCTGCGATCATCGTTGAGCCAGTGCAAGGTGAGGGTGGTGTTGTTCCTGCGCCAGCATTCTGGCTGCGAGAGTTACGTCGTATTTGTGATGAACACGGTATCTTACTGATCTTCGATGAGATCCAGTGTGGTGTTGGTAAAACTGGCTACAATTTCGCATTTGAAGAGTCGGGCATTGTTCCAGATATCCTGTGTTTATCAAAAGCTATTGGCGGTGGCTTACCAATGTCGCTATTGGTTATCAACAAGCAGCATGATACTTGGAAGCCGGGCGAACACACAGGTACGTTTCGTGGCAATCAGTTAGCCATGGTCTCTGGTGCGAAAGCATTAGAAATCATCCAGCGTGACAATCTGGTTGAGCATGCCAATATTGCGGGCCAGTATTTGCGCTATGGTCTTGAAAGCATTCAAAAGCGCGTGAACTGTATCGCAGAAGTACGTGGCAAAGGTTTGATGCTTGGTGTGGAGATTAAAAATCCAAACGGTGAGCTCAATAAATTTGGCGAACCTCAAGCGGATAGTGAACTCACTCTTTCCATTCAACGCGCAGCACTTGAGCGTGGCTTGATCGTTGAGAAAGGCGGACGTGAAGGTGCAGTAATTCGCTTCCTTCCTCCTCTTATCATCTCGTTTGAGCAAATCGACTTTGCTTTACGTGTATTTGAAGACGCGATTTTAGCAGCCGGCGGTAGTCACATCGAAACTCAGCCACAAGATGAATGGAAGAAGCATTTCATCCACACTGGAGAGTTGGGCAGCAATGAGTTTGCTTCGGTGATGAATCACACTACGACAGCAATGAAATCAGTGTTTGAACAGGTTGCTGCACCATACTCAGGTATGGATCCAAAAGCATTGGAAGCAGCGATTCACGACGTTGATCTTGATAATGGAAATGCGCCTCTTAAATCCGTTATCGACGATGCTGCTGAGCTGGTCGCGAAAAACGCAATTTTTACTCAACATCCAGATTGTATTGCTCACCTACATACTCCACCGTTGATGCCTGCTATTGCCGCAGAGGCAATGATTGCGGCTTTGAACCAATCAATGGACTCATGGGATCAAGCTTCATCAGCGACTTATGTTGAACAGAAAGTTGTGAACTGGCTATGCGATAAATACGAGTTAGGTGAAAAAGCGGACGGTATCTTCACGAGCGGCGGCACGCAAAGTAATCAAATGGGTTTGATGCTTGCGCGTGATTGGATTGCTGACAAACTCAGTGCGCACTCAATTCAAAAGCTTGGGCTTCCTGAATACGCAGACAAGCTGCGTATTGTATGTTCGAAAAAATCCCACTTCACGGTTCAAAAATCAGCGTCTTGGATGGGATTGGGTGAAAAAGCGGTTATGACCGTCGATGCTAATGCCGATGGAACGATGGATGTCACTAAGTTAGACGAAGTTCTAAATCAGGCAAAAGCAGAAGGTTTGATCCCATTTGCAATTGTCGGCACAGCGGGCACAACGGATCACGGTGCTATTGATGACCTAGACTTTATCGCCGATATGGCAGCGAAACATGACATGTGGATGCACGTCGACGGTGCATACGGTGGAGCTCTGATTTTAAGTAGCCAAAAAGCCCGTCTGAAAGGTTGTGAGCGTGCACACTCCATCAGCGTAGACTTCCACAAGTTATTTTACCAAACCATCAGTTGTGGTGCGCTGTTGGTGAATGACAAGTCTAACTTTAAATTCCTGCTTCATCATGCAGATTACTTGAACCGCGAACACGACGAACTACCGAACTTGGTGGATAAGTCTATTGCTACAACTAAGCGTTTTGATGCGCTAAAAGTGTTTATGACGATGCAAAGCGTGGGGCCAAAAGCCCTAGGCGATATGTACGATCATTTACTTGATCAGACGCTTGAAGTTGCGGACATGATTCGAGATAACAAACACTTTGAGTTGTTGGCTGAACCATCACTATCTACGGTTCTGTTCCGCGCGACACATGAATCAGCGGATCTTGATGAACTGAATAAAACGTTGCGCTTAGAAGCGTTAACACGCGGTATCGCGGTATTGGGTGAAACCATTGTCGACGATAAAACCGCATTGAAATTTACGATTTTGAACCCGTGTCTGACGACGGCGGACTTTGAATCTTTGCTCTCAAAAATCAATAAGCTAGCGGCAGAGCTAGTTTAACAAAGGTAACGGAAAACTATGGCAATTCTACAGATTGGTGCAGGCGGCGTTGGCTGGGTAGTTGCACATAAAGCAGCACAAAACAACGACGTTCTGGGTGATATCACAATCGCATCACGTACCGTAGGTAAGTGTGAGAAAATCATCGAATCGATTCAGAAGAAAAACAATCTGAAAGATTCAACTAAGAAACTAGAAGCTCGTGCGGTAAATGCGGACGACGTAGATTCTTTAGTTGCTTTAATTAAAGAAGTGCAGCCTGACTTAGTGATCAACGCGGGTCCTCCTTGGGTGAACATATCTATTATGGAAGCATGTTACCAAGCTAAAGTGTCATACCTTGATACATCTGTTGCGGTTGACTTGTGCTCTGAAGGCCAACAAGTACCTCAAGCTTACGATTGGCAGTGGGGCTACCGTGAGAAGTTTGAAGAGGCGGGTATCACAGGTATTCTTGGTGCCGGTTTCGATCCGGGCGTAGTATCGGTGTTTGCTGCATACGCGGTGAAACATCTGTTCGATGAAATCGATACTATCGACGTAATGGATGTAAACGCAGGTGACCACGGTAAGAAGTTCGCAACTAACTTTGACCCAGAAACGAACATGCTTGAGATTCAAGGTGATTCCTTCTACTGGGAAAAAGGCGAGTGGAAACAAGTACCTTGTCACTCACGTATGCTTGAGTTTGAATTCCCGAACTGTGGTTCACATAAAGTGTACTCAATGGCGCACGACGAAGTTCGATCTATGCAAGAGTTCATCCCGGCGAAACGCATTGAGTTCTGGATGGGGTTCGGTGACCGTTACCTGAACTATTTCAACGTAATGCGCGATATTGGTCTACTCAGCCCAGACCCACTGACGCTGCACGACGGCACGGTAGTCCAACCTCTACACGTATTGAAAGCGCTACTGCCGGACCCAACATCTCTCGCACCAGGTTACACAGGCTTAACGTGTATCGGTACTTGGGTACAAGGTAAGAAAGACGGTAAAGATCGCAGCGTATTTATCTACAACAACGCAGATCACGAAGTTGCATACGAAGACGTTGAGCACCAAGCGATCTCTTATACTACTGGTGTCCCAGCAATCACAGCAGCTCTGCAATTCTTCCGTGGTAAGTGGGCAGACAAAGGCGTGTTCAACATGGAGCAGCTAGATCCAGACCCGTTCCTAGAAACCATGCCATCGATTGGTCTAGATTGGCATGTTCAAGAACTGGAGCCAGGACAACCTGTTATCCATAAATTGAAGTAAGAATTTAGCGACTCTTATTCGTACGTTTAAGCCGATGCACTTGCGTCGGCTTTGTTCGATTTTATAGTGCCTTTGCTAAGGCGAAGGGACGTAAGGTATCAAAATGCAACAAAACGAACTAAAAACGCCATACTTCATGATTAATGAAGACAAGCTGATTGAGAACCTAGAGAAAGCAAAACAGCTAAAAGACATCTCTGGTGTGAAGCTTGTATTAGCACTGAAGTGCTTCTCAACATGGGGTGTATTCGACATCATCAAGCCTTACCTAGACGGAACAACCAGCTCTGGCCCGTTTGAAGTGAAGCTTGGCTACGAAACGTTCGGTGGTGAGACACACGCATACAGTGTGGGTTACAGCGAAGATGACGTTCGCGATGTGGCGAATATCTGTGACAAGATGATCTTTAACTCTCAGTCACAGTTAGCGGCTTATCGTCATATTGTCGAAGGTAAAGCATCGATTGGCTTGCGCCTAAACCCTGGTGTGAGCTACGCAGGGCAAGACTTAGCAAACCCAGCGCGTCAATTCTCTCGTCTTGGTGTTCAGGCTGATCACATCAAACCGGAAATTTTTGATGGTATTGATGGCGTAATGTTCCACATGAACTGTGAGAACAAAGACGTGGATGCGTTTATCGGCTTACTCGATGCTATTTCAGAGCTGTTTGGCGAGTACCTAGATAAGCTGGACTGGGTAAGCATGGGTGGCGGCGTGTTCTTCACATGGCCGGGATACGACATCGAGAAGTTGGGTTTAGCGCTTAAAGCATTCTCAGAGAAACACGGCGTACAAATGTATCTAGAGCCGGGTGAAGCGATCATCACTAAGACAACCGATCTTGTTGTAACAGTGGTTGATATCGTGGAGAACGTGAAGAAGACGGCGATTGTCGATTCAGCAACAGAAGCCCACCGTTTGGATACACTTATCTACAACGAGCCAGCGTCCATTCTTGAAGCATCTGAAAACGGTGAACATGAATACGTGATTGGGTCGTGCTCTTGTTTAGCTGGTGACCAGTTTTGCGTGGCGAACTTCGAACAGCCTCTCGAGATCGGACAGCGTCTGCATATTCTAGATAGTGCAGGTTACACCATGGTGAAACTGAACTGGTTTAACGGTCTACGTATGCCTTCGGTTTACTGTGAACGCTCGAATGGTGACATTCAAAAACTGAATGAATTTGACTACTCTGATTTCAAACGTTCACTGTCTCAGTGGTCAGTGGAATAAAACGTATTGAGTATTAGAACGACAAAGAGCAGCTGAATTGCTGCTCTTTTTCATTGGAGAAGCGTTAAAGGTATGCAGTTAGCTTTCTACAATTACACGAGTGTCTTCACTCAGAGATTCTAACTCATTAGCCACGTCCTCTATCTCTAGCTCGCTAGGCAATTTAATCGCCATTTTTGCGCTGAATAAGCTGGAGCTTACCCCACCGCCGCCTGCAATGAATACGCGTTGGCAATCCATATCTAGAATTGAAATGCCTTGATTATCGAGAACGTGAGTAATTTCATTCACAATACCTGCTCTATCGTTGGCATCTAAGCGAAGCTGAAAGATGGTGTCTTCACGATGCGAGTGAGGATCCGAGTCAACGAACCTAACCACAAGAGTTTGACATGAAGAGAACGCCTCTTTAACGATGTCGGCATTTTCTCTTGGAAGCTCTACTTTGATGACACCTGCAACTTGATCTTCGATAAAGTTTACTTTGCTTATCAGCCATTTACCGCCATTTTCATGAGTAATTGCTGCGAGTTCTTTGATAGTTGCGGGTGACGCTTGTCCGACAAAATTAACAATAAATACGGTGTTCATAATGTCCCCTCCTGGAATAAGGTTTGGACGCAGTACGAATAAACGTGCTACTTAAGTTATTGGAATAAATCCTTTTATTTAGTGTAGGTGCTAGGAGAGGGTTATGTTTGATGAAAGTCAATTTTTGACACTAATTCGTGAAGCAAATAATTAAAACGATGTTTAGGGCACAAAAAAGCAGCCATCATAAGGCTGCTTTTCTACTGAGTATCAACTCAAGTCAAGGCTAAAATGTTACTTTTAGTTCGACACCGTAAAATTGGCTATCGTAGTTGGCGCCTGCGTCCATTGCGAATTTTGCGACGTCTTGATTACCAAACCAAGGTGATGAATTAAATTGTAGTTCTGCACTACCGCCCCATGCATCGGTTACCCAATAATGGATATGCCCAACAGGGTTTAGGAAGAAGAGTGATACATCACCGACGGTTTCAGAGCCCATGACTTCGCCGCCGTTTGCTACAATATCTTGCTCAGCAGTGAGCATCATTTCGCCAACCACAGCACCAAAGAATGGTGTGATAAAAATATCCTGCCAAGATGGCACTTCTGCAAATGCCTCTACTCCGTACTCCCAAAAGAACGTTGACATGGTTGCGGAGTACAAGAATGACTGAAACTCGTTATAGCCAGCGTGGCGTGCGGCTGTGTAGTAAACGCCGCCAAAATAAGGATGCATGATGTAGTTGAGGACATGTTCATCACGATCCCAAACAGGCCCGTCAGAGACATTATCTTTCCATTTTTGACCCAGCTTACTCATGTCTCGGTCTTCTTCGTCCCATTTAGTGATACTTTCTGGAAGGAAAGTCATCATACCAACGGTTGCGATACTCAGGCCAAGAATGGTGTAGGTTTGACCCATGAGGTAATCCCAGTCTTTACCTTGAGGGATAATGAGATGTTTAGGCTGAAGCCCTGCATCAAGATTTAATGAATCATCATTATTCTGTTCAAACATAAGACCGCGATTTTGAGACTCGAAGGTGTACAGAGTCGTCGTTTCGCAGTAACCTGACAAGCAATCAGGTGTGTAAGAAAACTCCGTATGACTGGTCATATCGTACTGACTTGCGTGCGCAAGCGCTGACGAAGTCAAGCAAAGGCCAGTTAGAGTTTTCTTGAACATGGATGATTTTGACACAAAGGTCTCCGAGTTGATGGTGTGATGATCGGGCTCGCAATTATCCCTCAAAACATCAACCATTTAAATACTTGATCCTTATTTAGTCCCAATATATCTCGTCGAGATTCGTCCAAATAAAAAGAAAAATAAGCACTATAACGAATAATAGGATTGTGCTTATGTTCAGGAGTCAGTTGTGAAAATAGCAATGCTTAGTACCGGTGAGGAAGTGCTCCACGGTGATATTGTTGATACTAATGCGGCATGGTTATCTAGCCTGTTTTATCAACATGGATTTGGCTTAACAAAGCGCTCAACGGTTGGTGATAGCCTGTCGAGCTTGGTTGAAGAGTTTTTAATGTTGAGCTTCAACAATGACGTGGTGATCGTGAATGGTGGTTTAGGGCCAACGACCGATGATATGAGTGCCGCCGCCGCCGCGAGAGCTGCTGAGTGTAAACTCGTGCTTTTCAAAGAGTGGTTGCAGCATCTAGAAAGTTTGTATGCTCGACGTGGCATCCCAATGCCAGACAGTAATTTAAAACAAGCCATGCTACCAGAAATGGCTGAGATTCTGGATAACCCGATAGGCACAGCCTGTGGTTTCAAGATGCTGATTAATGATGCCATTTTTTATTTTACGCCGGGTGTGCCAAGTGAATTTAAGCTTATGGCAGAGACGCAAATTTTGCCTGATCTGAGAAGAGCTTTTCCAGAGGTGCAAGGTTCATGTTGTAGTCGAATCTATACGTTTGGCCTTTCCGAATCCGGCATCTCGGACAAGCTTGATCAGCTAAAACTTCCTCAAGGGTATGAGCTTGGTTATCGCTCTTACTTACCTTTTATTGAAGTGAAACTCTTTGGCCCTTCTGACCAGTTTGAACAGCGTTTGAAGTTGGTACAGATGATCAATAAGCATCTTGAAAGCAATACCGTTAGTATTGATTTACCTATGGTTGAAAATGTCGGCCAGCTGTTGGTGGATAAAGAGTTAACCGTGTCGGTTTCCGAAAAAAGCAGTGGTGGATACTTAACTTATTGGTTAAATAGTGATGAAAACGCTGAAAGGCAACTTGGACATGGTTGGGTACTACCAAGCCAGACTCAAGCGATGAGCAACAGCGGAGACCCATTAGCAGAAACGTTTGCTCTGGCAGGAGCGACGCGAGAGAAGTGTGGGACGGATTTATCACTCGTCACTGGCGATATTGAAGAGGGTGTTTTTTCCGTCGCTTTATCGACACCGTCAGGCGAGTGGGGGGCGTTATATAAACTCTCGAAAAAGTATCAGCGCAATGATCAAGTTAAAGTGATCAGCACGGCAGCACTAGACTTGTTGCGTCGCTACCTAGAACGTAAACCGATGTTTGCACATTATGCATTTTTAGAGAAAGTTAAAGAGATGCATCTCCCAGGTAGTGCTTTATAACCAGAGACCTATAACAGCCTGAGAGATAAAACACGTAGATACAAAAAAGCCAAGGTAATCACCTTGGCTTTTGCGTTTTATACCGTCGAGTCACGTTATGCGCGCTGCTTTTCTTTCATCGCGTAGTTAACGCCACTGAGTGACAAATCCGATTTTGCTTTACAGATACAAGGTAATATCTCATCACTTTGCGTGTAAGCCATGGCAAAACCAACATACTCCACTTCACCAGATTCCAACTTGCAGCGACAAGCGCCACAGTGCCCATCACGACAGTTGTATTCTGGTAATAAGCCAGCTTGCTCCATTGTTTCCAAAATTGTATTGGAAGGGTTGGATTCAATACTGATGAGTTTGTTGATTTTGAGTGTTGCCATTACAGCTCGAATCCTTCGAAGTCGTCTGCGCGAACTTCATTGTCAATTTGACCCACAAGGTAAGAAGAAATTTCCGCTTCTTGAGGTGCAACTTGAACGTTATCTGAAGACAACCAAGCGTTAATCCATGGGATTGGGTTGGTTGTTGCTTCTGGATAAGCTGCAGGTAGACCTACTGCTTGCATACGGATGTTGGTGATGTATTCAACATATTGGCTTAGGATGTCTTTGTTTAGACCGATCATCGAGCCATCTTTGAATAGATACTCTGCCCACTCTTTTTCTTGCTCAGCCGCTTCTTTGAATAGGTCAAAACAGTCTTGTTTTGCTTCTTCTGCGATTTGCATGAAAGTGAAATCATCCTGACCGTTACGTAGCAGGTTGATCATGTGTTGCGTACCGTTCAGGTGAAGCGCTTCATCACGTGCAATCAGTTTGATTATTTTCGCGTTACCCTCCATTAGTTCGCGTTCTGCAAAAGCGAAAGAACATGCGAAACTTACGTAAAAACGAATCGCTTCTAGTGCGTTAACAGACATCAGACAGATGTACAGTTTCTTCTTCAGATCGTACAGACTAACCTTAACCGTTTCACCGTTAAGGACATGCTCACCTTCACCGTAGCGATGGTAATCATTCGTCGCTTGAATCAAATCGTCGTAGTAGTGCGCGATGTCTTTTGCACGCTTCAGGATGTGCTCGTTCTCAACGATATCATCAAATACCACCGCAGGGTCGTTCACGATGTTACGAATAATGTGCGTGTAAGAACGAGAGTGAATCGTTTCAGAGAAAGACCAAGTCTCAATCCAAGTCTCTAGTTCCGGCAGAGACACAAGCGGCAGCAGTGCCACGTTAGGGCTACGACCTTGGATAGAGTCTAGAAGCGTTTGGTACTTCAAGTTAGAGATGAAGATGTGCTTCTCGTGATCTGGCAGTTTGTTGTAATCGATACGGTCGCTAGATACGTCTACTTCTTCTGGACGCCAGAAGAAAGAAAGTTGTTTCTCGATAAGCTTTTCGAAAATCTCAAACTTTTGTTGGTCGTAGCGTGCAACGTTTACTGATTGACCTAGGAACATTGGTTCCTTCAATTGGTCATTCTTTTTTTGGTTAAAAGTACTGTAAGCCATAATGCCTCAATTCCTTTTAAACCTCCCCATAAGGGGAGGTTATCGATAGTCTGTCTTTACGGAGTGTTAGGTGCGGGTAGATTAAATCTTACAACCGCCGCCAGCACAATCGTCATCTTGTGGTTGAACAGCGTCTTTCTGTTCATCTTTTGCGCCATCACGAGTGTTATGGTAGTAAAGCGTTTTCACACCAAACTTGTACGCTGTTAGCAGGTCTTGAAGTAGTTTCTTCATTGGTACCTTGCCAGTCTCGTAACGTGACGGGTCGTAGTTAGTATTAGCAGAGATAGCTTGGTCAACAAACTTCTGCATAATACCCACAAGATGTAGGTAACCGTCGTTCGAACCGATGTTCCAAAGCAGTTCATAGTTGTCTTTAAGTTCAGTGAACTCAGGTACAACTTGCTTCAGAATACCGTCTTTCGAAGCTTTTACTGAAACATAACCACGTGGTGGCTCAATACCGTTAGTTGCGTTTGAAATCTGAGAAGAGGTCTCAGAAGGCATTAGCGCAGTCAGTGTTGAGTTACGTAGGCCGTGCTCCATAATTTCTTTACGTAGGCTGTCCCAGTCGTAGTGCAGCGCTTCGTCACAAATTAGGTCGATATCTTTCTTGTACGTATCAATCGGCAGTAAGCCTTTCGCGTAGTTCGTTTCGTCGAATGAAGGGCACTTGCCTTGCTCTTTCGCCAGTTCTACCGATGCTTTTAGTAGGTAGTACTGCATTGCTTCGAACGTACGGTGAGTCAGGCCATTTGCGCTACCGTCAGAGTATTTCACGCCATGCTTCGCTAAGTAGTAAGCGAAGTTGATCACACCAACACCTAGCGTACGACGGTTCATCGTCGATTTGTATGCCGCTGGTAGAGGGTAATCTTGATAATCAAGCAGTGCATCTAGCGCACGAACAACAAGATCAGATAGCTCTTCGAAATCATCTAGAGACTTGATAGCACCAAGGTTGAAGGCAGAAAGCGTACATAGTGCGATCTCGCCCGAGTCATCTTCAACGTTAGTTAATGGCTTCGTTGGCAGTGCGATTTCTAGACATAGGTTCGATTGACGAACTGGCGCTACTTCAGAATCAAATGGGCTGTGAGTATTACAGTGGTCCACGTTCTGAATGTAGATACGACCTGTTGATGCACGCTCTTGCATTAGCAGAGTGAACATTTCAATCGCTTTAACCGTTTCTTTCTTGATTGAAGGATCGTTCTCGTACTTCACGTATAGACGCTCAAACTCTTCTTGGTTTTCGAAGAATGCGTCGTATAGACCCGGTACGTCTGAAGGTGAGAATAGTGTGATGTTGCCACCCTCAACTAAACGTTGGTACATCAGTTTGTTTAACTGAACACCGTAGTCCATGTGACGAACACGGTTCTCTTCAACACCACGGTTGTTTTTAAGCACCATTAGAGAGCGAGCTTCGCCGTGCCACATTGGGTAGAATACAGTCGCTGCGCCACCACGAACACCACCTTGCGAACAACATTTTACTGCGGTTTGGAAGTATTTGTAGAACGGGATACAGCCAGTGTGGAACGCTTCACCACCGCGAATCTCTGAACCTAATGCACGGATACGACCAGCGTTGATACCAATACCAGCGCGCTGAGATACGTAACGAACAATCGAGCTTGCTGTTGCGTTGATAGAATCAAGACTGTCGCCACACTCGATCAGAACACATGAGCTGAACTGGCGAGTAGGGGTGCGCACGCCAGACATAATTGGCGTAGGTAGAGAAATCTTAAATGTCGATGTCGCATCGTAGAAACGCTTGATGTAATCAAGACGCGTTGCTTTTGGATATTTCGCAAATAGGCACGCTGCTACAAGGATATATAAGAACTGAGCACTTTCGTAAATTTGGCCCGTTACACGGTTTTGTACGAAGTACTTGCCCTCTAGCTGCTTAACTGCCGCGTATGAGAAGTTTAGGTCGCGTTTATGGTCGATGTACGCATCAAGTTCGTCGAGTTCTGCTTTTGTGTAGTCTTCTAGAATATGTTGATCGTACTTACCCATATCGACGAGGCGAGACACGTGATCATAAAGCGTTGGTGGCTCGTATTGGCCATACGCTTTTTTACGCAGATGGAATACCGCTAGGCGAGCAGCTAGGTATTGGTAATCCGGAGTCTCTTCAGAGATCAGGTCTGCCGCAGACTTGATGATTGTCTCGTGAATATCTGTCGTTGTGATGCCGTCGTAAAACTGGATGTGAGCGCGAAGTTCTACTTGAGAAACCGAAACATTATCTAGACCTTCTGCAGCCCAAGTGATAACGCGGTGGATTTTATCCAGATCGATACTTTCTTTACGGCCATCACGCTTGGTGACGGTAAGTTGTTGGTTCATTCTGCTTTATTTCCCTAAGAAAACTGATAAAAGCCGTATTTTTGTTTGTTTATGTGCAATATGAGTAAAGCTTGCGGCGGCTTTGTGATCAAAGTCTATCTATATATTGTCGCTTAAACACAACATATAGGGGTTCATTTGTTTGCGGGTTACAAGATAGTGCTATTACACTGATTTATCAAGGTACAGATCGGGGATGACTTGTGGATAACTGACAAAATGAAAAAAATCAGTAAGTGAACACTAACCGATGAGAAAAGGGCAGACTTGAATGGTTAAAAGCACGGTTTTGAGATCGGTTTAGAAATAACCGCATGCAAAAATATTTTCCTTGATCTTTGGCCGTTTTTATCTACGAAAAATAGGTTGGTTAAAATGGAATCTAGAGCACGAATTTTAGGCATAAAAAGACAAAAAAAGCGGCAACTTTGTGCTACCGCTTTCGATTCATTTTCTACAAAAAATGTCAATTACAAAACGCATTTTTTAACATAACGGCGTTCAGTATTTTTTAGTATGAACGATGTAGTTTACATCTACATTACGGCCGAGTTTGTAACTGTCATTAAGAGGGTTGTAATGCAGGCCTGTAATGCCCATTTCTGTTAGGTCTGTTTGGTCTATCATCTTCATCATTTCGGCAGGCTTGATAAACTTCTCGTGCTCGTGAGTCCCCTCAGGAACAATCTTAAGAAGCTTCTCTGCACCGACAATAGCAAACAAGTATGACTTGATGTTTCGGTTCAAGGTTGAGAAAAACACGTGACCACCAGGTTTTACTAGCGCAGCACAAGAGCGGATAACGGAGAGAGGATCTGGAACGTGTTCAAGCATCTCCATACAAGTCACGACATCGTAAGTCCCTGCGTTTTCTATAGCGTGGTCTTCTATTGTGCTCTGAATGTAGGTCAGTTGAGTACCTGTTTCTAATGCATGTAGTCGTGCGACTTCTAAAGGTTCTTTGCCCATATCAAGTCCAGTCACAATAGCGCCTTCTTTCGCCATGCTTTCAGCAAGAATGCCACCACCACAGCCGACATCAAGTGTGCGCTTGCCAAACAAGCCATTTGCTTTTTCAAGTACATAGTTCAAACGAAGTGGGTTAATTTGATGAAGTGGCTTAAACTCGCCTTCTAAATCCCACCATCGAGAAGCCATGTCCTCGAATTTCTTAATTTCACTTGGGTCGACGTTTTGTGCTTTAGTCATAATTGGTTTTATTGCATTCAATCTGAGTCCTTTAGAGGGCGTCAGTATACTCCAACGTTTTATAACCAAACAACCTCGACGTGCTTAGTGAAGGGACAATGACAGAGTTCACTGGTGCGGCAACAACAGGCTCCTGTAACTTTGAAAGGGCTTGCATGTTTTTGGTTCATCCTTGAACTAGTGCCAGTGACAATACTCTAAAACCGGCATTTTTGACGTTGTGTGGATATATTGGGATTAACGATTTCAACTAAGTTCCATACGTACAGAGTCCGATTTTGCTCAATATTGACCGAAATATAACCACTAATCAGAAAGATATGGGATGAGTGTGCAAATTCTCGACATTTGATTCATAACCAAGCTCACAACCTGATAAAAGGAGAGGGAAAGTGATGCCGAAGTGATGAATTGTGTGTTATATTTTTGCACCTTACACGTATCGTAATTACGATCAGATAATAGAGGGATAATGGCTCTATGAGCGATTTAGCTAAAGAGATCACGCCCGTAAACATTGAAGATGAGCTTAGAGGTTCATATCTAGACTATGCGATGTCAGTCATCGTGGGTCGTGCTCTTCCAGATGTGCGTGATGGCCTAAAACCAGTACACCGCCGCGTTTTATTCGCGATGAACGTACTAGGCAACGATTGGAACAAACCATATAAAAAATCAGCCCGTGTTGTCGGCGACGTAATCGGTAAATATCACCCACACGGTGATAGTGCTGTGTACGACACAATCGTACGTATGGCTCAACCGTTCTCGCTTCGTTACATGCTGGTCGATGGTCAAGGTAACTTTGGCTCTATCGATGGCGACTCTGCTGCGGCAATGCGTTACACCGAAGTTCGAATGGCAAAAATTGCCCACGAACTATTGGCTGACCTAGACAAAGAGACCGTAGACTACGTACCAAACTACGACGGTACTGAGCAGATCCCAGCGGTTCTTCCAACTAAAATTCCAAACCTATTGGTTAACGGTGCTTCTGGTATCGCAGTAGGTATGGCAACCAACATCCCGCCTCATAACCTTGGCGAAGTGATCGATGGCTGTCTTGCATACATCAATAATGAAGAAATCACTATTGATGAACTAATGGATTACATTCCTGGTCCTGATTTCCCAACGGCGGCGCTGATCAGCGGTCGTAAAGGCATTGTAGACGCGTACAAAACAGGTCGCGGCAAAATCTACATGCGTTCGAAAGCGGACATCGAAGTGGAGAAGAATGGTAAAGAAACCATCATCGTCACTGAGATCCCATACCAGGTAAACAAAGCTCGCTTGATCGAAAAGATCGCTGAGCTAGTTAAAGATAAGAAAGTTGAAGGCATCAGTGCACTGCGCGACGAGTCAGATAAAGATGGTATGCGTATTGTTATTGAATGTAAGCGCGACGCCGTGGGCGAAGTGGTTCTAAACAACCTATACGCTCAGACTCAGTTGCAAACCACTTTCGGTATCAACATGGTGGCCCTAAACAATGGCCAACCACAGCTATTCAACCTGAAAGATATGTTGAAGTGCTTCGTTGATCACCGTCGTGAAGTTGTGACTCGTCGTACTATTTTCGAACTACGTAAAGCGCGTGAACGTGCCCACATCCTTGAAGGTTTAGCGCTAGCGCTTGCCAACATTGATGAAATCATTGAGCTTATCCGTAAGGCGCCAACACCGGCTGAAGCAAAAGCGGGTCTTATTGCTCGTGGTTGGGATTTAGGCAACGTTTCAGCAATGCTAGAGCGTGCAGGTACTGATGCAGCACGCCCTGAGTGGCTAGAGCCTCAATATGGTATCCGCGATGGTCAGTACTTCCTGACTGAGCAACAAGCACAAGCAATTCTAGATCTACGTTTACATAAACTAACAGGTCTAGAACACGAGAAGATTCTTGGCGAATACAAAACACTTCTAGAAGAAATCGCTGAACTCATGCATATCCTTGCAAGCACTGAGCGTTTGATGGAAGTGATCCGCGAAGAACTTGAAGCGGTTCGTGACGGCTTTGGTGATGCTCGTCGTACAGAAATCACAGCTGCGAGCCATGATATCGACATGGAAGAGCTGATCGCACGTGAAGACGTTGTGGTTACTCTATCGCACGGTGGTTACGTTAAGTACCAAGTGCTGAGCGACTACGAGTCACAGCGCCGTGGTGGTAAAGGTAAGAGTGCGACCAAGATGAAAGATGAAGACCATATCGAGCGTCTTCTAGTGGCGAATACCCACGATAACATCTTGTGTTTCTCTACTCGCGGTAAAACATACCGTCTGAAAGTTTACCAATTGCCTCTAGCGAGCCGCACTGCTCGTGGTAAGCCAATTGTGAACATCCTTCCACTAGAAGAAGGTGAGCGTATTACCGCGATTCTGCGTGTTGATGAATTCTCTGAAGACAAATTCATCTTCATGGCAACAGGTGACGGTACGGTTAAGAAAACGCCGTTGAACCAGTTTGCAAATGTTCGTTCAAATGGTCTGATTGCGGTAAACCTACGTGAAGACGATTCGTTAATCGGTGTGGATATCACTAACGGCGAAAACGAAATCATGCTGTTCTCTAAAGCGGGTAAAGTGGTTCGCTTTAAAGAAGCAGAAGAAATTCCAGTACTTGACGAAAATGGTAAGCCAGTTCTTGATGAGAATGGTCAGCCAGAGATCAAGTTTAAAGGTGTTCGTCCTATGGGTCGTACCGCCTCTGGTGTGCGTGGTATGAAACTGGCTGAAAATGACCAAGTTGTATCACTTATCGTTCCTTCACACGAAGGCGACATCCTAACAGTTACAGAAAACGGTTACGGTAAACGTACAGCGCTGAGTGAGTACCCGACAAAAGGTCGAGGCACTCAAGGTGTCGTTTCTATCAAAGTTTCTGAGCGAAACGGCCCGGTAGTTGGTGCTATCCAGGTTGTTGAAGGTGATGAAATGATGATGATCACCGACGCTGGTACACTAGTACGTACTCGTGTGGGTGAAGTTAGCCAGGTTGGTCGTAACACGCAAGGTGTAACGCTTATCCGTACTGCGGAAGACGAATCTGTTGTTGGTTTGCAACGTATTGAAGAAGTTGATGACGAAGAGCTGCCTGCTGGTGAAGAAGCAGAAGCGTTAGAGTCAACAGACGAAAATACGCAGCAAGATACTCCAGAAGCGCCAGCCGCTGATGATGCAGAGGAAGGTAACGAAGAGTAATCTTTCGTCACTATTCTAATGTAAAAAGCCGAGCCTCAGTTGCTCGGCTTTTTTGTACCTCTATCAACGCAATACAAGCATTAAACCAGTACACTAATACTCAGTTTGTCTAGGGAGCGCGTTATGTCTGTTTGGTTTTTCATTGCCATCACTTTGATGGGATTATTCGTCGTCGTATTATCGCTCAGCGCTTCAAGAGTAAGAGCGGCACAATGGTTCGGTTTTTGTGCTTTGGTACTAGTGTTAACCAGCGCTAGCTTCTTATTGTTGCGTCAATCTCCTCCACAACCTATTCAAGCTGAAGTCTCTCGAATGATGACTGCTCGCGATATCATGCAGGAAATTCAAGACCAATTGCGTGAAGACCCAAACAATGCCGAATTGTGGTTTCAGCTAGGGCAGGGCTACCTGCTAGAGGGAGAATTGGATGGCGCACTGATTTGTTTTGATTACGCCATCCAACTGACTGAGCCAGTCGGTGCCACGCAACTTGCTGCGAAAGCGACGACCTTATACTACATTCACCAGCAATCAATGACGCAAGAAGTCAGTTTGCTTCTAGAACAAGCTTTGCAGATAGAACCGCACAATGAAGCGGCTTTGTCTTTGATCGCCAATGATCATTTTTTGTCATTCCGCTTTCAGGAAGCCATTGATACTTGGGTGCTATTGCTCGACTCGAACGATCCAAGCTTGGATCGAGTACAAATTATTAACTCGATCAATAAAGCTAAAGAGCTGTTGTAGGAGTAGACTCTAATAAGTAGTAGAAGAAAGGTGGGGGGACGAATGAAGAATAAAGCGTTCGGAATATTGGTGGTGCTGTGCGGCTCCGTGTTAGTGGGTTGTAGCTCTTCCGAACATTCTGGCACCTCATCTGCGGTTTATTACTCTTCCGGTTATTACGACCCTTGGTGGTACGATCATGACGACTACTGGATTTACTACTATCCGGGTTGTTGCGACAACGACGATGAATACAAAGAGAAACTAGAAGAGTGGTGGAATGGCTTGGATGAAGAGCAACAGCAATCCATCAAAGACAAAGTCGAAGATTGGAAAGACGATGATATGTCCGCCAATATCGATAACATGAAGCGACAGCTTGACGATCATTGGCAATCGCTGCCTGACGAGCAAAAGCAGGAGATTCAAACCAAGTGGGAGAACCGCCCCAAGCGCATCGAGCCTATGGCTTTACAAGATAAAGCGGTGAAAGAAAAGGTTCAACAAAGAAAAGCATTGCCGGAAACGAAGATCCAGCGCCCAGTTACACGCCCAAATGTGCAGATGCCTAAAACACGTCCACATATTCAGCCTAGGCCGAGACTTCCTCGTCGCTAATCTGTTTTCCTATGCCTTCTATCAAACAAAAAGGGCGCAACGTGCGCCCTTCGTTTTATCCATTTAACCTAGTGTAATCGATACTGATCAGTACGTTGCTTCGCGCTCAGCAGCTGCTTTATCCCATTCTGGTGCCACCGTTTCTAGGAAGTGTTTCTTATCTGCGTTCATCTTTTCCATATCCATACCTAGTGCTTGTTGCGCTTTTGCTTTGGTCGAGATATCTGGAATTTGAACTGGGTCAGTAATACCTTTTGTTGCCAGTAAACGAACTAACTTAGTACGAGCGTCAGCAGCGCGATCAACTGCGGTACCGAGTACTTCAAGTGCTACCTCAGGAGCATGCATGTGAACACCGTGAGAAGCAATCGCGTAGTCCCAACGCCATTGTGCATGGCGAATATCTTGTAGGATAGGTTGCATCTCTTCTTCTGTTGCCCCTGCTTCCCATGCTGCACCAGCTTCAAAGTGTGCTGCCACAATTTGCTTCTCGGCGGTTAGCTTCATGTTTAGTACTTGCGCTTTGCGAGTCGAAACGATGCCTTGTAGTTGCTCTTTGGTTTGAGTATGGCATTGCGCACAGGTGTCTTCAAAACGATCAAACGGGTTACCCACTTTGTGGTCGGTGTATACCGTACCGTCTTCTTTGGTTACTTTAGGCATGTGACAGTCCACACACACCACTTTGTTTTTGCCATGAATACCCGCTCTCCAAGTTTCGAAACCTGGGTGTTGTGCCTTGAGCATTGGTGCTTTAGAAACGGCGTGCGTCCAATCTTTAAAGTTCAACGCGTCGTAGTATTTCTCCATATCAGCGACGTTGGTCCCCATGTCCCATGGGAATTTGACTGCTTTAGTCGGACCTGTGAAGTAGTACTCGACATGACATTGAGCGCAGACTGACGCTTGTTTATCTAAGCGAGATTGTTGGTCAAAATTTTTGCCGATGGTGTCAAAAGCACGCTCGACGTATGGGCGAGTCAGTGCCAGTGCGGGTTCGCCTTTCTTGAAGGCTTCAGAACCCGTATTGTGACAGTCGGAACAACCGATAGGGTTGACGATTTCTGAGCCCAAGCGCGCCCATTTACCTTCAAAATAGCCGTCTTCACCGCGCTCTTCAATTACGCGGGCGACATCTGGGCTTTTACAACTCCAACAAGCCATCGGCATTGGCCCGGAGTTTTCGTCTGCTGGTGCGCCAGTTCTGAGGGTTTGCCTCACATCATCAAGCGCGTAAAAGTGACCGCGCGCTTTGTTGTAGTCTTTAGCAAAACCATAACCAGCCCACAAGATCACCATGTTTGGGTCTTCACTTAAGGCATCTTCAATATGCTCGCTTTCCGATGTGGCTTTCCAAGAGTGATATTGGTCAGGATGGTTTTGTTCAAAGGTATCATTGCGAGGCTCTATGAGACCAGTATCCTCTGCCGCCAAAGGAGCACCAACCAAAAATAATTGGCTGGCGAATAAGGTCGCAACCGCGATAGGTGCGCTCATCCAGTGTTTTATGCTCACGGTGTTATCTCCATATTCGTTTTTATTAGCAGCGTTGTGAGGAGCTATTCCAAATAAGAATCGGAGATCTATCGTTAATATTAATAGTGAATTGAATAGATGAAATAGTGACCGAAATTGGCCTTGTTTTAGATCAATTTATGCTAGTGATCTTAATCATGTTTAAGTTTATATACCCCTAAAGTGGTATGTTGTAATCCCCTTTAATCACAGCGTGTTATGGGTATAACCATTCTAAAAATAAGGTGATTAAGGTCGCTTTTTGAACATGTGATTCTACCTCTTAGGAATTATAGAGGTATTATAAATACAGGTTTAGCGTTGTGGCTTTCCAAAATAAGAATTGATGTCATTTGAAGGTGTAAAAATATCTTCAGAGGAAATTAATTGTTGCTCAAATAATAGTTGATAAGAGTTATCAATTATTATCGAGCTAAGGAAAGAAAAATATGGGCAATATAAAATTGACCATAGAGACAATGCTGAAATTTCTCTTCATCTTTGCCATCTATGGTTTTTTCACCGCCGCCCATGCGACTTCTTCAGAGCCAGTTGAAGGTGCTCAAGCTGAGCGTCATCAAGTCGAGTTGATCCGTGACCGAGACTATAAATGTCTTCAATGTCATAAGGATGCTAAAGATACTCTGAATCTATCGCATGATTCGCAAGCGTTATTGAGTCAAGGTAAGCAGCTCAATTGCACTAACTGTCACAGCAACATCGGCCCTGATCACCGTGAAGGTGCACCCGATGTGATTAAGTTTTCTGCTGCGCAATCGAAAGCGGTGCACGACAAAGTGTCCCTTGACCCAAGCTTGATTCTCAAAGCTAATAGCCAGTGTGTGGATTGTCACGCGCCACTTAAGTTAAGAGAAAAGCATTGGACGCACGATGTGCACGCCAAAAACCTCACTTGTTCAAATTGCCACGATGTACACGTAGCGAAAACCAAAGCGTTGTCGTACGACAGAAAACAACTGATCAAGCAGTGTGTGGATTGTCACTCTGAATTTGCCGTCGAACCTGAACTTGCCAAAGAAGAGGAGAGATAGCATGAAATGTTCGAGAAGAAACTTTTTAGCTAGCAGCGGTGCGTTGATTTTAACTACAGGCGTTGCGGGCACTTCCGTTGTTAGCTCCTCTCTTTATGCCAGCAACAGTGAACAAGCGAAGCGCATGGGTATGGTTCATGATGAAAATGCCTGCATTGGCTGTACCGCTTGTACCGATGCTTGTCGCGAAGTAAATAAAGTCCCTGAAGGCGTGACGCGACTTAAAATTCATCGCAGTGAACCGATTGGCGAATTCCCAGATGTGGAATACCAGTTTACTCGCGAATCCTGTCAGCACTGTGATAATCCACCATGTGTCTATGTGTGCCCAACAGGCGCAGCATACAAAGATGAAGCGACGGGCATTGTGGATGTACACAAAGAGAAATGTGTCGGATGTGGTTATTGCCTTGCCGCTTGCCCTTACCAAGTGCGCTTCTTTAATCCAGTCGATCACTCTGCGGATAAATGTAACTTCTGCCGTGATACCAATCTAGCGCAAGGTAAGCAGCCAGCTTGCGTGGAGTCTTGCCCAACAAAAGCACTTATCTTTGGTGATTTAAATGACCCAACTAGCGAGGTGAGCAAAGCTATCGAAAGCCATGTTGTCTATCGCGATAAATCGCATTTAGGTACGCAACCTAAACTGTACAAAATTCCGCATAGCAAAGGGGAGGTGTCATCATGAACGGCTTCGAAAGTGCATTCCACTTTGACTCGTTAGTCTGGGATTGGATCATCGCGATTTACTTATTCCTTGCTGGGATGTCAGCAGGTGCGGTGATGATTTCTATCTATTTAAAACGCAAAGTGATTGAAGGTGATCCCGCAAACAACGGCATCATGAAAGCGATGGCTTGGCTCGCACCATTTGGCATCATTGCAGGGTTGGTAATTTTGATTTTCCATTTAACCAAGCCTTTAGAGTTTTGGAAGATCATGATCTACTACAACCCAACGTCGGTAATGTCGATGGGCGTGATCTTGTTCCAAGTGTACATGCTAGTCCTGTTTGTTTGGATCGGCGTTATCTTCCGCCATCAAATCATCAGCTTTTGTGAAGGGAAGTTACCAAGCAAACTGCTGGATTTTGCTGATGGCATTTTGATTAAGGCGGGGAAAGCCAACAACGCAATTGAATTATTCTTGGGCTTCTTAGCCATCGTGCTTGCGGCATACACCGGCTTTTTATTGTCTGCATTGAAGACTTACCCAATGCTAAACAATCCAGTACTGCCAATCTTATTCCTATTCTCTAGTTTGTCATCTGGCGCAGCAGCATGTTTGATGTTCGGCATCTTGGTGTTTAAAGAGTCGACCAGCAGCCCAAGTGTGTCTTGGGTACACGGATTTGAACGCCCAGTAGTATTGTTTGAGCTGTTTGTCTTAGTGACATTCTTTACTGGGCTTATCTTTAGTGGCGGGCAAAATGAAGCCGCGGCTTGGAATGCCATTTCGAGTGGGTTCTGGGCTCAGTGGTTCTGGGTTGGGGTGGTGCTCATCGGAATGATCACACCGTTGACACTAAACTGGCTAACGCCTTCTGAAGTTCGTCATAGGAGAAGTTACGTTTTTGCGGTCACAACGTTGAGTTTGGTTGGCGTACTCATGCTGCGTACTTTCATTCTCTATGCTGGTCAAATGACCATCGTGTAAGGAGGCAAAATGGAGGCTGAGCTCGGTTTCTTTTTGTTGATATTGGTGGCTGTCGCATCGACATGTGCGACGCTGCTGCATTGGGTTTGCTTTACGCTGAGTAAGAAGGGAGTGTTGCCACACCAAACCGCAACGTCTCATATTATCAGCTTAGCCTCCTTAGTTTGTTTGGCGCTTTTGATAGTCTGTTTTATTCAGGATAATTTTGCGCTTGAGTATGTGGTTACACACTCGAACAGCCAGTTACCTATCGCGTTTAAGATTGCAGCTGCTTGGGGCGGCCATCAAGGGTCTATGTTGTTTTGGGTGGTTACGTTGAGCTTATGGGCGTCTTTTATTGCTATCAAGTCGCCAGTTTGCACTCAATATACAGGCGATTGCTTGGGTATCATGAACTTACTTATTGCTATTTTCGCTTGGTTTACCCTCACCACGTCCAATCCTTTTGAGTATGCTCAGACACTAGCGTTGGAGGGACGAGATCTCAATCCGATGTTGCAAGATATCGGGCTTATTATTCATCCACCGCTGTTGTATTTGGGTTACGTTGGTTATGCCGCGATACTGGCGTTCGCCTTAGCTGCGTTATTAGCGAAACGACCTATAAATGAATGGTATGGTGTTGCCCGTAGTGCCGCTTTCTTTGCTTGGGGTACGCTAACAATTGGAATTTTGATCGGTGCTTGGTGGGCATACAATGAGTTAGGTTGGGGCGGGTGGTGGTTTTGGGACCCGGTAGAAAACGCGTCTTTGCTGCCTTGGTTAATGGGTACCGCACTACTGCATAGCGGTGTGTTGTCGAAGCGTAATAAAGGAGCAATTTGGAGCACCTACGCATTGGCTTTTGCGACGTTCAGTTTGAGTATTCTCGGCACATTTGTGGTGAGATCGGGTGTATTAACCTCAGTACACGCGTTTGCGGTTGATCCAACCAAAGGTGTAGTACTTCTTGCTGTTCTCAGCATTTTGGTGATTGTCACCTTTGGTGTGCTCATTATGCGAGGGCTACATATTCCTCGTTTTACGCTCGATTCGTTAATAAGTCGTGCCTACATGGTATACATCGCTATTGGACTTCTCGTTGTTTGTATGGCGATTGTTTTCCTCGGTACCTTTTACCCAATGCTTTATCAACTGCTTGGCTTGGGTAATATATCCGTTGGGGCACCTTACTTTAACAGCCTCGTTTTTCCCCTTACATTACTTGCTCTGACCTTTCTCGCCTTTATGCCCGTGTTGAAGTGGACGAAAGGAGCCAGTCCTCATGCCGTTAAAACCATTGGGTTTGTCGGTATTCATGTTATTGCGGTTAGTACTATTTTCGTTTTTACTACAAAAGAGCTTCATATAACGACTTTGATTACTCTGGTATTAGCGACGTGGGTAGTGGTTTCTCATTTGCTTTTGCTGTTTTATGCAGAAAACAAGAGCAAATTAATGCCTATGCTTCTTGCTCATATTGGCTTTGCGTTGGCTGCAAGCGGAGCAGTATTTAATAGTGACTATTCGTATGAATACAACTTACGGGCAGAGCCTGGTAGCTCGTATCAAAAAGCGGGTATCACCGTTGATTATCATGGAATTGAATGGTTAGTTGGGCCGAACTACACCGCAGAACAGGGAAGTGTTGATCTTTATTTGGAGAGCGGTAAGGCGTTGAACTTTCAACCCGAGAAACGGCATTACCCTGTACGCGTGATGAATATGACCGAGCCCGCTATTCGATCACTATGGCATGGAGACTACTACATCACTTTGGGTGACAAGCTCGACAACAGCGCCTACGCAATTAAAGTGCAATATCGCGCGGGCATATGGTGGATATGGTTTGGTGGCGCTTTAATCGTAATAAGTGCTTTTGGGAGTATGATGAATCTAAGGGGAAAAGGTAATGAGATCGAAAAATACGCTTAAACTGATCGTTCTCATATTGCTAGTTGCGATTTTTTTTGTCACCGCGACATTGGCATTATCCGATAGACCAAACGTAGAAATACAACAAAATCGTGTGTTATCTATCCCGGATTTTACCGCTTACTCACTCATTTCAGGCAATCGAATCACCGATGCAGTACTAGAAAATCAAGGTTATGTGCTATTGAATGTTTGGGCGTCTTGGTGTGGGGTTTGTCAACAAGAACATGATGATTTGCTCAACTTAGCTCGACAAGGTGTGCCCATCGTTGGTCTTAACTATCGAGATAAAGAGAGCGCGGCTAAACGCTATTTGAGCTCTTCACACAATCCATATACCGAAGTTATATCCGATCCTAATGGGCAACTGGCGGTTGAACTTGGTGTAATAGGAACACCTGAAACTTACTTAATTGATCAAAATGGCAATGTTTTGATCAAATATAGAGGTAAGTTAACAATAGACAAATGGAACTCGTTATTTTCGGGGTATTTTAATGTCTCACTTTAAATATGCTTACTTCATTATTGTTTTGTTTTCTTTGTGTTCTTCTTGGGTCAAAGCAGAGCAAATTACGCAGCATGTTGATCTGTTTGAATTTCATTCCGTTGAACTGCAACAAAGAGCAAATGCATTAGCCAAGGCTTTGCGATGCCCACAATGTCAAAACCAAAACCTTGTTGAATCTAATGCACAAGCCGCTAAAGATTTAAGACTGAAAGTGTACTCGATGGTAAACGAAGGAAGCACGGATCAAGAGGTAAAAGATTATTTGGTTCAGAGATATGGGAATATCGTTTTGTATCAGCCACCATTTAATTATTCGACAGCGGCGTTGTGGATCTTTCCTCTATTAGTTTTGATCTTTTTTATCCTATTTTCGATCAAAATGATAAAGCGTCAATAATGTGACCACTATTCCACTATGGGAAATAAATCGTGCAGATAACAAACAGAATGTTATCATTTTTCCGAATTTATGAAGATTCCAGTATAAAGAAAATCAACGATTTGAGCTGGAGAAGTAATAAAAGAACTAAGTAGGTGCACGCAGTGGATTCAGTTATATTACAGTTAAAAAAAGACTTTTATTCGCAGATTCGTGCATTGCAAACCTCGAAACTGCCTCAAGTTACATCGTCTCTTGCCGTATTAACCGAAGAAGAAATTCAAGAACTCGAAGCGGTATGGATAGAGCTTACTGTTTGGAAACGTAGCCAAACACATTAAATCATCACCCCTACATGCAACTCTTTATCAACCCCAGACAAAATTTGTCTGGGGTTTTTTATTGTAGTTTTTCAAAATTGTTATACTATAACAATTCGTCAGCGCGGGGAGTTGTTCTCTTTGGCTGTCTTTAGGGGATAACTGCTCTCAATTGTGATCTCTATATTGAAAAATGCGGTATCAATCCCCATAGTTGAAGAGCAATGAGTGAATCCCATGAATGCAATAACGAAAACGCATCAAGCGCATCAAGCAATAAATCGAGTGAGTATAGATATGGCGGAAGTACGTGCCAGAGTAGATTTTAAAGTCGGGGCTAAAAGTAATATCGATGCTGAAATCCTGTCTTTTCGTGGCCTGAAGACAGATAAAGAGCATGTGGCAGTTATCTTTAGGCAAGCGGATCAAACGCAAGAAACGCCTTTGGTGCGTATGCATTCAGAATGTCTTACTGGTGATGTTTTTCACTCATCCCGCTGTGATTGCGGCGAGCAATTAGAAGAAACCATTCAACGCATGGGCGAATCTGGCGGTATTATTTTATACCTACGTCAGGAAGGTCGTGGTATTGGTCTATACAATAAGATTGATGCGTACCGTTTGCAAAGCCAAGGTATGAACACCTATGAAGCAAACAACCATTTGGGTTTTGACGATGACCTTCGTGATTTCACTGAAGCAGCGCAAATGCTCGAAGCATTAGGTGTAAGTAAAATTCGCCTTGTGACCAACAACCCTAAGAAAATCCGTGAATTAGCAGAATACGGCATCGAGATTGTTGAGGTTGTCAATACATCTGCACATATTAAAGATGGTAATGAAAGCTACCTAAAAGCAAAAGTTTCTCATGGTAAGCACAATCTAAAGTTCTGATTTATTTATTAAATTATCAGTTTTGCATGTTAAAAGCCTCACAATGATGAGGCTTTTTTTGTATCTAGAGTTGAAAATAAATTGTAAATTTGTATTATCTCGTGACTAATAGTGCAAATAAGAATAATTAGCACTACGAATAAAACAAATAAATTGCTCAACAAGGATGCTTCAGATGAATGCAAAAACAGTTTTAGTCCAATCTATTGCTGCATCACTCCTCATTGCCAGTGGTTCTACCGTTGCTGCCCAAGTAACGAAACAACAAGTCGTTGAACATTATGCAGACGTTGCACATGCAGTCTTTGCTGACTCAGTGACAACGGCGAAAACGCTCGACGTAAAAATCGACGAATTCCTAAAATCGCCATCAGCGGATAAGCTTGAAGAAGTAAAACAAGCGTGGCTAGACTCTCGCGTTCCGTACCAACAATCTGAAGTATTCCGTTTTGGTAACGCGATTGTTGATGACTGGGAAGGGCAGTTAAATGCATGGCCACTTGATGAAGGCCTAATTGACTACGTAGCGACAGATTACCAATATGAACTCGGTAACGAAGGCGCTGCTGCAAACATCATCGCAAACACCAGTTTACAGATTGGTGCTTCTAAACTAGACGTTTCAAAAATTACTCCAGAATTGCTAGCGGATCTCAACGAAGTAGGTGGTTCTGAGGCAAACGTTGCGTCAGGTTACCACGCGATTGAATTCTTACTTTGGGGTCAAGACCTAAACGGCACAAACGCAGGCGCAGGTCAGCGCGCTTACACAGACTTCGTTGTCGGTTCTGAGTGTACGAATGGTCACTGTGACCGTCGTGGTGAGTACCTAAAAGCGGCAGCCGATCTACTGGTTCAAGACCTTGAATGGATGGAAAAACAGTGGTCTGCGGAAGTGAAAGGCAACTACCGTGAAACGCTTCTTAATGATTCTGCGGATAATGGCCTACGTAAAATGTTGTTCGGCATGGGTTCATTGTCTTTAGGTGAGCTTGCTGGTGAGCGCATGAAGGTGGCGTTGGAAGCAAACTCGACAGAAGATGAGCACGATTGTTTCTCAGACAATACGCACAACTCTCATTACTACAACGAGCAGGGCATCTATAACGTTTACACAGGTCTTTACAAGCGTGAAGACGGCACATTGCTTTCTGGTCCGAGTATTGCTGACCTAGTGGCTCAAAAAGACAAACAAGCAGCTAAAGAGATCCAGAAGCAGTTTGATGTTACGCGTAACCAAGTTGGTAAATTGGTTACGTCTGCGGAGAAGAACAACCAACACTTCGACCAGTTAATTGCAGCGGGTAATGCACAAGGCAACACGTTAGTGAATGACACCATCATGTCATTGGTTGCTCAAACCGGTTCAATTGAGCGTGCTGCGGGTATCATTGGCATTGATAGCCTAAGCCCTGATACTGCTGACCACGAGTTTTAATCAAAGTACAAAAAATAATTGAAAGGGCTCGTTTGAGCCCTTTACCGTTTTAACTCGCTGTTATCCCACTCCTCTTGTTGTGTTTTAGAGCAATGATATGAAGCCTTACTTAATTTCGGCCTTGGCCGTGATCTTTTCTTCTACTGCTATCGCGTATGATGTGAAATCTGGTGGACAAACGAGCGTCAAAAAAGAAGGCGCCAACGCGTATTCTCTTCCTGCCGCGAACCTTCCTATGAGTAAACGCCTTGATTTTAGCGTGGGCAATAGTTTTTTCCGCAACCCTTGGGTACAAGCGCCAGCGTCTACCGATGCCAGAGATGGTTTGGGACCTCTTTTCAATACAAATGGTTGTCAAAACTGCCACATCAAAGATGGTCGTGGTCATCCTCCAGAGCAAAATGATTTGCATGCGGTGTCCATGTTAGTGCGTTTGAGCATCCCTGCGATGACGTCAGAACAAAAAACAGCGTACATCAGAGACGGCGTTATACCTGAGCCGACTTATGGCGGCCAGCTCCAAGACTTTGCCCTGCAAGATCAAACGCCAGAAGGAAAAATCGAAATCACGTACACCGATGTGCCAGTGAAGTTTAAAGACGGTACGACGGTGACACTAAGAAAACCTCATTTGAATATTACCGATCTAGGTTACGGAGATATGCACCCTGATACGGAATTTTCAGCGCGTGTTGCACCGCCAATGATCGGCCTTGGTTTGTTAGAGAGTATTCCTGACGAAACGCTACTTGGATGGGCTGATGCACAAGATGCAAATAAAGACGGTATCTCAGGTAAAGTAAACAAGGTTTGGGATATTGAGAAGGACGACTTCTCGATTGGTCGTTTTGGCTGGAAAGCCGGACAACCGACGTTAATGCAGCAAAATGCAGCAGCATTCAATGGTGATGTGGGTCTGACGAGCCATTTATTCCCCAATGAAAACTGTACCTCGAAACAAAGTATTTGTGACGACATGCCAAATGGCGGCAAACCAGAAGTGATTGAAAATATTCTCGACTTCGTTGAGTTTTACAGCCAGCACTTAGCCGTACCTATTCGCCGAAATGTGAACGATCCTAGCGTGAAACTCGGTCAGAAAATCTTTGCGGCTTCTGGCTGTGAAAGCTGCCATAAGACCAGTGTCAAAACGGCGAAGCGACCAGAGTTACCAGCGCTTTCTGAGCAGCTTATCCATCCATATACAGACATGCTTCTGCATGACATGGGTGAAGGTTTAGCCGATAACCGTCCTGAGTACTTAGCAAACGGCCGTGAATGGCGAACGGCACCCCTATGGGGCATTGGTTATACCGAAGAAGTAAACGGGCATAGTTACTTCTTACATGATGGCCGCGCCCGTAATCTGATGGAAGCGGTATTGTGGCACGGCGGTGAAGCGGAAACGGCCAAACAAAACGTGCTAGCACTGAACAAAAAAGAACGTGATGCATTGATTGCGTTTCTGAATTCTCTATAAGGAAGCAACCATGAAAAAAACACTGTTAGTGAGTGCGATTGCCGCAACGTTCAGTTTGGTTGGTTGCCAATCGACAGTCGGTTCTCGCTCTGCCAAGCCTGAGAGTACAAGTCATATTTCTCAAGCGGTCTATGAAGTTGAGTTTCAATCTGCGCAGACGTTTTTAGCGCAAACCACAGAACTTGAACAAAGCTTCGCGGATTACTGCTCATCAGAGACGAAAGATGATGCGCAAGTAAAACAGCAATGGCACCAAACGATGCTGACGTGGATGGCATTACAAGGTCAAGAGCGTGGCCCTGCTACGGCGTTGGAGCAAAGTTGGAATGTCCAGTTTTGGCCAGATAAAAAGAACACCACTGGCCGAAAAATGTCTGTGCTGACGAAATCTGACCAAGTTTGGAGTGCGGAAAAGATCTCCACGCAAAGTGTTACTGTGCAAGGCCTAGGTGCACTAGAATGGCTGCTTTACGATAAAGCGTCGACCTTATCTAGCAACAGCAATACCTGTGCGACAGGTGTTGCAATTGCTGAAAACCTAGAGAACAAAGCGCAGATCATCGCAGATTCTTGGGCACAAAATCCTTGGAGGTCGTTAGAGATGATGGAATGGAAATCCGAGTACATTTCGCTGCTCTCTAATCAGCTTGACTACAGCATGAAAAAGCTGAGCAGACCGTTAGCTAAAATTGGTCAGCCTCGTCCTTACTTTTCTGAATCTTGGCGTTCAGAGACGTCGCTTTCAAACTTAAAAGCAAACCTTGAAGCAATGGAAGCGCTGTATCTTGCCAACGGTAATGGTCTAGATGCGCTACTAAGAGAGCAAGGCCATGCAGGTCTCGCAGACCGTGTTGTTCACCAGTTTGAAATGGCGTTGGAAACATGGCCGGAAGATAAGAGTTTGTTCACGGCTTTACAAAGTAAAGAAGGCTACCGCATGGTACTCGCTCAATACAACAAGCTAGAGCAATTGAAGTACTTGATTCACGAAGAAGTGGCGATCGAGCTTGGCGTGGTTATAGGATTTAATGCAACCGATGGTGACTGATCAAACCCGCCGAACCTTACTGAAAGCCGCTCTATTCGGGGCGGCTACACCAATGATGCCATTTGGTTGTGCTTCAACAAGCTCACGTGAGCCTGCGTTGATCGGCTGCTCTATCATTGGCCGAGATAAATATGCAGCGGTGGTGGCGGATGAGCATGGTATGCCGCTATCTTCATTGCCGATTCCTGAACGTGGTCACGGTGTGGCAACAAACCCACAAGGCCACGCCGTAGTTTTTGGTCGTCGACCAGGTACTTTCTTCATGGTGTTTGATTATCGCTCAGAGCAGATGATCAAACTGCAGCTAGCAAAGCCAAATCGCCATTTCTATGGTCATGGTGTTTACTCCCATGATGGCACGTTGCTATTTGCTACAGAAGGGGAAAGGGGCACAAGCTGTGGGATCATTGGTGTTTATGATGTGCAGAAGCAATATCAAAAAATCGATGAGTTAACGGGTTTTGGTCTAGGTCCTCATGAAGTGATCATGATGCCTGATGGCGCATTAGCGATTGGCGTCGGTGGCGTACACACCAACGGGCGTGAACCGCTCAATCTTGATAGCATGAGACCAAGCCTGAGTTACCTTTCACAAGAAGGTGAGCTGTTGGATCAAGTCTCTTTACCAGATCATAAGTTGAGCATCCGTCATTTAGCGCATGATGGTGCAGAGACGGTACTGTGTGGTCAGCAATATCGTGGAGAGCCGGATGAATACCCAGCTTTACTTGCGATGCACACTCGTGGAGGCGTGATGCAATCTTTGCATGCGGAACCCGAAGAGTGGGCGAGATTTAATCACTATGTCGCGAGTATCGCGGCGACGGATGAATGGATCCTTGCGACTTCTCCTCCGGGCAGTTGTTATGGGATATGGTCCAAAGCTACAGGTAAGTTGGTTGAGTTAAGTGCTTTGCCAGATGCATCGGGAGTAGTGACGTATGGAAAGGAATTCAGGGTCAGCTCTGGTGCTGGCAAAGTGGTTGAGCAAAGGCCAACAACACATAAAAGCGCTTCTTTTAGTGGTGTTCAATGGGATAACCATTGGTCAAAGATTGTTTGAACCCAAATAGATAAAGAAACTTGATGTTAATTTCGACATCAGATTCTTAATTTTAAACCTGCAAGCTGTGAGATATTTGCCATACTTTTCATTATGGCAAGTAGCGCAAGGATCGTTTCAGTGTTTGCTAGGGTTTTAATCATGACGGCACTTATGGTGCCGTTTTTCAGCTTTTCTACCGTCGTTTCTCTCGAAGCTTCTGCACAAACAGAGCAAGAGGGAGCGGTACAAAAGCTGTCTGTCGAAAAAATGATCCATTATCCAGAGGTGATTGACCAGCTTTATCAAAGTACCAATTACCGTTTGAACTGGGAAAATGAAAGCGATATTGAGCAGTTTCTTTTTCAAGTAAACTTGCTTGCTCTTGCTGGCGTCACGGACGAATTCGAGAATCAACTCCATCGTATAAACCAAGTTCGATGGCAGGGAGATAACCTCGACTTTGATTTGGTGATGACAGATTCACTGTTGATGTATCTCAGCTATCTCGAGCAGCTCCCTGAAGAAGGTATCAATTGGTTATTTGCTAACAAAGCCCACGTGATTTTACCTGCTCCTAGCATCGATACTTTGTCCGTACTGAGTAACGAAATTACGGTTGGCAAACTTAGTCAATTCTTAGCAAGCCTTCGCTCTCCTTTACAAACGGACGAAGCTTTTTATTCCGCTTACTCCTCTTTATCCGAGCACGCTCAGTATCAATATCCAATCTATGAACAAACGGGCCTTGCCCGTGTCGGTGACCAATTAGAAAATAAACCGCTTCTGATTGAGCGTATGGAAGTGGTCGGTGTGGATGTATCGTATTTAGATATCACGACCCAACAGTATGATGAAGAATTAGAGTTAGCGGTGAAAGAGTTTCAGCGTATTCATGGCTTGAAAGAGGATGGGGTGATTGGCCCGAATACCATTCGATGGATCAACTTTTCTCCTCAAGAACGATTGCATCTATTGGCGCTGAACTCAGAACGTTCAAGGATTTGGTCCAAAGACAGAGATAATGTTGTCTTTGTAAATGTACCTGGATACGAAGTAACGTATTGGCACGATGGTCAACCGTTGTTCGAGTCTAAAGTTGTGGTTGGCAGAGCCTCAAGAAAAACACCAATCATGTCGGGGACTCTTGACTCCGTCATTCTCAACCCCACATGGAATGTGCCATGGACCATAATGGTGAAAGACATCATTCCTAAAGTGAAACGTAATCCGATGTATTTGATTAACCACAACATTCAAATCATCCGGTCTTGGACTTCAAACGAAATTATTGACCCTACAACCATCAATTGGGTGACGGTGAATCCGAGAACATTTCCTTATCGTATGCGACAGGCATCGGGCTTACACAATGCATTGGGATTGTATAAGTTTAATATGCCAAACCCCCAAGCTATCTATTTGCATGATACGCCAAGTAAAAACTTGTTCGAACGAGATAGACGCGCATTCAGTTCCGGGTGTGTCCGCGTTGAACATGCCGACCAACTGGCGGAGCTCTTATTCAAAACTCAGGGACTAGAAGAGCGCTTAGCGAAAAAACGGGAAAGTACGCGTCGCTCTAACACGTCGGTTCCTTTAGGAGAACGCATCCAAGTGCACATTATTTATCAAACCGCATGGCTAGAAGAGGGAACACTTTACTACCGAGATGATATCTATAAATACGATCACCGTAGTTGAAATCTTTAAGTAAAATTTACAAAACTAAGAATCTTCTGTTTGTTCAATAATTAAGCGTTAATCACCACATCTTAAAATTAGGGTGGAGCAATTTATGCATTTGACGTGACAAATGTGTTTGGGTAATGTCCGCGACTTGTTTAGTTGTTGAGCATTGTTTTTTGAAATGGTAAGTCGTAATTTTTCCCGCCGAGATTTCCTTAAAATGACCGCTGGTGGCGTAGTATTGGCATCTGCCTTGCCATCGATTTCATGGGCTTCATTCCCTGACGAGCCACGTGAGTTGGCAATGAACAACCTTAATACTGGAGAGCTCCTCGAAACATGCTATTTCGATGGTAGACGCTATCTTGATGATGAACTAAAAAAGCTGAATGAGTTTTGTCGTGATCACCGTCGAAACGAAGTTCATCCGATGGATCGACGCTTGTTCGATCAAATCAGCCAGATTCAAAAGCTGATCGGTACAGATGCAGAAGTCATTGTAATTTCTGGTTACCGTTCGCCTTTGACCAATGCGTCCCTGCGCAAAGGGGCTAGCGGAGTGGCAAAGAAAAGTCTTCATATGGAAGGTAAGGCCATAGACTTCCGTCTTGATGGAGTGAAATTGTCTGCTGTACGCGATGCAGCAATTAGCTTGAAAGCTGGTGGTGTTGGGTATTATCCAAGTAGTAACTTCGTCCATATCGATACAGGTGTTGTGCGTTCTTGGTAAGTCAATAGCAAGCCTCAGCAAGTCTTGAAGTCGCAAGGGGTTAGTGTCATAGTTGCGCCAGTTTTAACGCAAATTTATTTGGTAATAGGTTTTCTATGGCTCTGAAATACCAAGTTGTCCCAGTGACATCTTTTTCTCAAAACTGTTCTATCGTGTGGTGTGATGAAACGATGAAAGGCATCGTTATTGACCCTGGCGGTGACGAAAAGCAACTTGCTATGCTCATTAAAGAGCTTGGCATCGAGATCGTCAACTTGGTGCTAACCCATGGTCACCTAGACCATGTTGGCGGAACAGAGCCGCTGGCTGCAATGCTTGGTGGTACTGAGATCATTGGTCCTCATAAAGCGGATAATTTTTGGCTACAAGGTCTAGAAGGGCAAAGCCAAATGTTTGGTTTCCCATTGACTGAAGCCTTTGAACCGCATCAATGGTTAAATGAGGGTGACACTGTCACATTTGGTAATCAAGTATTAAAGGTATTCCACACACCAGGTCATACCCCTGGTCACGTTGTTCTTTATAGTGAAGAAGCGCGATTGGCGTTTGTGGGCGACGTATTGTTTAACGGTAGCATTGGCCGAACTGACTTCCCACAAGGTGATTTCAATACCTTGATTAGCTCTATCAAAGAGAAATTGTGGCCTTTAGGCAATGATGTCACATTTGTCCCTGGTCACGGCCCTCAATCGACTTTCGGTCACGAACGTAAAACTAACCCGTTCGTTGCTGACGAGATGCCGCTTTACTAAAAGCGCGTGTAGTAAGCATTATTCTGGCTCGGCGGCAGCTAAGTATCGCCGAGTCAGTCCCACAAAATCCTCTGCTTCACGATCTAGGTCACTGGCTGATATAAACAGATCGTAGCCGTAAAATCCTCTTTGATATTTCATACGGTTGGCGAGCATCGCCAGTAAGCCTTTATACTCAATCCCATTGCTGTTTATATATGGCTTAGGATCAAGCACCATATCTTCAAACTTTTCTTCACACTGATTCTGCTTCGCACCTAAATAAAGTAGTGCGCGTTGGCTAAGGAGAATTTCTGTCGCTATACGAGGGCAGATCGAATCCAAATAAGGTGAGTAGTGTTTTAGACGAATACCAATCCAAGGTAGCGGCTGATGCCACCCTTCCTGCTGGTAGCTACAAATCCCTATTGACTCAATATTTCGCCATCGGACGACCCATCCGCCTTTAAAAAGATGTTGTTGGAAGTGAGAAGCTGTCAGCGTAAAAGTGACTTGGCTTTTTTTGATCATCAAGATGGCGAAACCAACAATTGCAGACATCAAAATGACCGACAACATGGCTTGCTTCCATCCCGGAGAAATGACAACCAAAAACAGGGTTATCAGTGCAACGAGCAACAAAAGTATTCTGTTGATAGGGGAGTCGGGTTTGAAATGTGAATTTGTTAGGTGCAGCGTTTCCATGCTTATAACCTCATCGAATACTTGATCAAAAATGCGTGGATGACTAAATGTGCATTGACTTGCATTTGAAATAAAAGAAACCTCTGTTTTTATACCCAGTATTCAATAAATCCGTTCATAAAATATCTGATTAAATAGTAGACGTTCTATGCTTTGAGCGCATTTTTCATCGCGTTTCGCCGCTAAAACCTACAAATTGCTTGTGAATTTTGGTATAAAACGCGCTTCAAATTTTCATCCCTGCTGAGATGCAGTGAACTGGAGAAATATTCAATGAGACTTGCTCATAAGCGTAAAGTGCAGATGAAACTGCAAAAACGCATTAAAGCGACAGTAGCAAACTTAGCTGCAGCACCTAAAGCAGTGAAGCCTGTTGCCGAAAAAGCAGTAGCACCTTCTGTTGCTGAAAAAGCTGTTGCGGAGAAAGTAGTAGCTGAGAAAAAAGTAGCTGCAGTGAAAACAGTTGATGTTGCCCTTACTCCTAAGCAACAACAAGTATTAGACATCGTTGTAGCAAATGCTGAAGGTATTAACCCTAAAGGCATTGGTCTAGCTGCAGGTCAAGAAGATACTAAAGCGGCATCATGGGCTACTGGCGCACTGAAGAAGCTTCTTGAAGAAAACCTAGTTCAAAAAGAGCAGTTAGCAGGTAACAAAGTTATCTACAAAGCAGTTTAATTACCGCTACCGTTCTAGCTTGAATACCTCGGCCAATGCCGAGGTATTTTTTTATCTTCGTATTGAAAATAATCCATTAGGTATTGATTTTAACGCTGCCAATAAGTGCTTTGTCACATTTTCTTAAATACTATGTAAATTTTTTGGCAGAGAAGTACGTACGTATCATTTTTCTTTTTGCATCGTTAAGGGAAAAGTAACTCATTAATTTTATGATAGTTAAACTTGTTGTATAACGGCTATCCTACGTAGTTATACGTAATACCTAAGGCTAATGTCTTATTGATGAATTACTCGCTTCCGTGTTCATGCCCATTTCGCATTCGACAACATTGTTACATCTTTTATACCGAATACAGCCAATCCTAATGAAATGGATGACAACAATAACCTTGGTGATAAAGGACGTGAACGATGAGTCTAATCCAAAAATCTTTAAAACGAGTGCTCAAAACAACCGCTGTCGTTGCCGCGATGACATTCGTTGTGACTTCTGCAAATGCTGCTGAAAAAGTCTATCGTTTAAAGCTTGCTGAAACTTGGGGACCTAACTTCCCGATTTTTGGTGATGCGACAAAAAACATGGCAAAAATGGCAGAGGAGATGTCCAACGGGCGTCTGCAAATCCGTATTGATTCCGCAAACAAGCACAAAGCGCCTTTTGGGGTGTTTGATATGGTTAAGTCTGGTCAATACGACATGGGCCACTCGGCGTCTTACTACTGGAAGGGCAAGGTTCCAAACACACTTTACTTCACTTCTATGCCTTTCGGTATGTTACCAACTGAGCAGTATGCGTGGTTTTACTACGGCGGTGGTATGGAGCTGATGGAGAAGGTGTACTCTCCACATAATTTGATGTCTTTCCCTGGCGGTAATACCGATACTCAGATGGGCGGGTGGTTCCAGAAAGAGATCAAGTCCGTCGAGGATTTGCAGGGTTTGAAAATGCGTATCCCAGGTTTTGCTGGTGAGATTTTGGCAGAGTTAGGTGCAAAACCAACGAATATTGCCCCTGGTGAGCTATATACCTCTCTAGAGCGTCGCACAATTGATGCCTTGGAGTGGGTTGGTCCATCATTGGACTTGCGCATGGGCTTCCACAAAATCGCGCCATACTACTACACAGGTTGGCATGAGCCAGCAACTGAGCTTCAGTTCCTTGTTAATAAGCGTACTTGGAACCGTCTACCTGATGATCTAAAAGCGATTTTACAAGTAGCAATGAAAACCGCCGCTTACGATATGTACACGCAATCGAAACACGAAAGTGGCAAAAACTGGGCATCTATCAAATCTGAATACCCAAATGTTGAAGTCAAAGACTTCCCGCCTGAAGTAGTGGCTGCGTTGCGAGAAGCAAACGATCGTTTGTTGAAAGAGCACGCAGAAAAAGATGCTTTGGCGAAAGAGATTCAAGAGTCGCAAGCGAACTACATGAATCAAGTTCGACCTTGGTCAGACATTTCACACCGAGCTTACTTAAACAGTCAAGCTCAACAATAACGTTATGACGCAGGCGACGCCGAGAGGTTTAGCCTGCGAACGAAGCCCAAGAAAACTTCATAATGAATGCTCCGCACCATAGCGGAGCGTATCCAAACGTTCCACGGAGTTCGGAATGAGAAGTCTTATTTATATTGAGCGATTATTTAACCGCTTTAGCGATTTCCTCGGATGGTTGTCCAGCATCTTGTTTATTTTATTGTTGGTGAATGTGGTTTACGACGTTGTGATGCGATATGTATTCAACGATGTATCCATTGCATTCCAAGAAATGGAATGGCATCTATTCTCCGCCGTATTTCTGCTTGGTGTGCCTTACGCGATTAAGTCTGGTGGTCATGTTCGCGTCGACATTTTTTATGAACGCTTATCTTACAAAGCACAATCCATCATCGACATCATAGGCACGCTATTTTTCTTATTCCCTTTTTGCCTACTGGTGGCTTGGTTTGGTGTTGATTTCGCCAAAGAAAGTTACGCGCTAGGCGAGACGTCTGGTGACCCAGGCGGATTGCCATATCGTTGGATCATCAAGGCGATGATTCCGCTGTCATTTTTCTTTATGGCAGTCAGTGGCATTGGACTGCTGCTGCATTCGATCAACAAGATTGTTAACCCTCATCTTATCTATGCCGGTAATAACGGTAAGTCGTAAAAGGAAGTCATTATGATCGGTATAGTGATGTTTTTTGTCGCGCTCTTTGCGCTTTTGTTGGGATTCCCCGTTGCCTTTACTTTTGGCGGTATTGCACTGATTTTTGGTGTTTGGGCTGAAGGCATCGAGATGTTTGCTTTCATGCCATATCGTATCCAATCCATTATGGAAAATACGGTGCTAATGGCCGTACCATTGTTTGTCTTCATGGGACTAGTACTTCAGAAGACGAAGCTTGCAGAGCAACTGCTTGAGTCGATGGGACGTCTGTTTGGCGGCGTCCGTGGTGGTATTGCTATTTCGACAGTCTTAGTTGGCGCATTACTTGCCGCGTCAACGGGCGTAGTCGGCGCATCGGTTGTTGCTATGGGGTTGATCTCATTGCCTGTGATGCTTAAATACAATTACGACAAAGGCTTGGCGTGCGGGACTATTTGTGCGTCTGGTACCTTGGGACAAATTATCCCGCCTTCTATCGTGTTGATCTTGTTAGGGGATGTACTCGGCGTTCCGGTCGGGGACTTATTCCAAGCTGCAATCTGGCCCGGTATCACGCTCGTCGGCACCTATGTTATCTACATTCTTATTTACGCGAAGTTGAATCCTCAAGCCGCACAGGCGATAGAGCGCGATGAGTCGATCAGTCGAAAGCAAGAAGTGTTCACCGCGCTGAAAGCCGTTTTACCGCCACTAGCACTGATCATTGTGGTATTGGGCTCAATCTTTGCTGGGATTGCAACGCCAACAGAGTCAGCGGCTCTGGGCGGCGCTGGTGCGATAGTTCTGTCGTTACTGTATAAGCAGTTTAGTTGGTCGATGATTTATGATGCATCGAAAGAAACCGTTAAAGTAACCGCAATGGTCTTTGCTATTTTGCTAGGGGCAACCGCCTTCTCAATGGCATTTACCTACACTGGCGGTGATTATCTAGTCGAAGAGTGGATGCTAGAACTGCCTGGAGAAAAGTGGGGCTTTCTCATCATAACCATGGTGGTGATTCTGATTTTAGGCTTCTTTATCGACTTCGTTGAAATCTGTTTTATCATCGTGCCAATTATTGCGCCGGTCGCTGAGTTGATGGGTATCAACATGACGTGGTTTGCGATTCTTATCGCAATGAACTTACAGACATCATTCCTAACACCGCCATTTGGTTTTAGTTTGTTCTATCTAAAAGGCGTCGCACCAGCAGGTGTCACTACGCGAGATATTTACAAAGGTGTGATGCCGTTTATCGCGATTCAAATTGTCGTGTTAGCTTCTTTGCTGTTTTTCCCAGGCTTTTATGGCATGAGTTGATCACTCGATAATAAAAGAGATTTTGTGAAGTGAGAGTTTTTACCTTTTGAGACAAGTTGTTAAGCTGCTATTTATGTCTAGGCGGACGAAGTCGAGTTATTTGTGCTGCTAAGATAGTGAGCTGTAAAGCAGCGTTTCATGGAGGAAAGGGATGCCTCTCAAAGCAAAGTTAATTCTGCTGACATTGATACCCGTGGTATTGGTGTCAGCGAGTATCAGTTGGATTTCTATCTATCAAACCAAGACTCTTGGCAAAAGGGAGGTAGAGATCTTTCATCAAAACCTGATCCAATCAAAAGAGGCGGCGTTGAAAGATACGGTCGACGTCGCCTTTGACTCCATTTCTTATATCTACAACGATCCAACCTTAGAAGAGAGCGTTGCTAAAACACGCGTGAAAGCGATTTTAAACCGTTTAAGCTACGGAGCAGACGGCTACTTTTTCGCTTACGATAAATACGGTACCAACCTTGTACATCCTGTTCTTCCAGAGCTAGTCGGGGAGAACTTACTCTATCTTGAAGACGAGAATGGCGATCGTCTAATTGAAGCTTTGTTGTATCAAGCTCAATCAGGTGGTGGGTTTCATCAATACCTGTGGCAAAAGCCATCTACGGGTGAGGTCGTCCCAAAGCTTAGCTACGCCGCATGGCTCGATAAGTGGGAATGGATGATAGGGACAGGGCTCTATATTGAGGACGTAAGCCAAGAAGTTGCCAATATGCGTGCTGCGGTGAACAAAAATATCGAAACGACTTTTTTCTCGGTCGTCGTGATCTTAGCGGTGACCGTTGCTGTAATTATCGTTCTCACTTTAGCGATCAATCTGCATGAACACCGTCTTGCCGATAAAAACCTTAAAGAGTTGGCACATAAAACCGTCATGTTTCAAGAGGATGAGAAAAAGCATCTAGCGAGAGAGTTGCATGATGGAATCAACCAGCTGTTAGTTTCTAGTAAATGTCATTTGGATTTAATGAGTCATAGACTGGAAGACGAAAAACTCAAATCCCACTTAGATAAATCGCAACGCTCATTGGTCACCGCGATAAATGAAGTAAGGCATATTTCTCATCAACTTCGCCCTAGCGCCCTTGATGATATCGGCTTAGAGGCGGCACTGACCACTTTACTGCAAGACTTTCACTCTCACTCTGGGATTGATATCGAGAGTAATTTTGATACTCAGCAGTACAAACTGACGTCGGAGGTCGCGACGACCTTGTATCGTGTTGCTCAAGAGTCTTTGAACAACATCGAAAAACACGCAAGAGCGAAAAAAGTGACGGTTACTTTGCAAAAAATGGGCAATATGCTGCAATTACTCATACGTGACGACGGTGTTGGCTTTGTGGTTAACCAAGCAGTGCACCAACAAGGGATTGGGTTAAGGAACATGCAAGAGCGTGTAGAGTTCATTGGTGGTGAGTTTGAACTGATGAGTGAGCTTGGTTTAGGAACAGAGATTACCGTGCTGCTTAATTTGGATGAATTAGTTTATGGATAAACCGATTAGTGTGGTGATTGTTGATGATCATCAAGTGGTCTTAGATGGCTTCATGGCTCGCTTGGAGTTAGAGCCTGACATTGAAGTGGTCGGTACGGCAAGCAATGGGCTGGAAGCGATTGAAGTCGCAAAGCACCTTCAGCCTGATGTTATCTTGATGGACATTAGCATGCCGATAATGAACGGTATTGAAGCGACTGGGGTAATTAAAGAAGAGCGACCAGAAAGCAAAATACTTATGCTGACCATGCACGATAACCGTGAGTACATCATGAAGGTCATGCAAGCTGGCGCAGTAGGGTACATGCTCAAGGAAATCTCGGCCGAGAAAATGGTGCAAGCAATAAAAACGGTGAATCAAGGTTCAACGTATTTCTGCGAGTCTGTCACACAAACGCTTTTTACCCAAGAGGTGGTGCCAGTCACTCAAAAAACGAATCCACTTAGCCGCAGGGAAGAAGCGGTGCTTAAATTAGTCGCTCAAGGAAACAGCAGTAAGAAAATCGCCACACTACTTAACATTAGCTACCGAACGGTAGAGACGCATCGCCACAACATTAAGCACAAGTTGGATTTACATTCGACGGCGGAGCTAGCGAAATATGCGTTTGAAACAGGGTTAACGGAGTAGGAGAGTAGTGCCCGCAAAAAGCGAGCACGTGAGAGCGAAATTAATCGACTTTTGTAATGCTGCCAAGCTCGAGCATTGGAGCGACATCGATATCCTCTGCATTCATCATTGTTGAGATGCGTTGAACGGAAGATAGCAGCAGAGACTGCTCCCATTCTTCCAATTTTTGGAATCGATTAATGAAGTGTTCCTGCAATGGCGTTGGTGCTTGCTTTAGGGCTTCTTGGCCTTTGCTCGTAAGTACAGCATGCACTTTACGCTTGTCTTGAACACTGCGTTGACGCTCAACAAACTGGCCTCGTTCTAGTCTATCTAGAATGGTCGTTGCGGTCGCTTGGCTCATGTTAGTGTGGCTAGACAACTGTTTAATCGTTACGTTATCTAACTCATTGATAGCACGCATCAAAATCAACTGTGGAGCGGTCAATCCAGACTCTTTGCTCAGCTTTTTAGAATGTAAATCAATAGCGCGGATGATCTGACGAATCGAGACCAATACTTCTTCGTACTTTTCCAATTTATTCATCCAGTCTGTAGGGAACATTTATCGAGGCGACACTAACTTAAATGCGCCCTTATTTAAAGGGGTGGAATCAAAAATTACCACTACAATTTTAAGTAGTGTCTCCAATTTCATTTTGTCGCGTCGTGTAGACAAAATAAGAAGACCTAAAATTATTATAGCAATAAATGTTTGTGGTCTAACTATTGCGGTAGTGGTTTATCCTTTTAAAGGCGGAAATTGCTGAGTGAAAAGTAAGTTATTGGATTTTTTCATAGCAAAAAGATAGACAAAAACGTGTCAAATGATAGGATCTTGCGCCTTCACGGAATGTAAAACGTATCGTGTTCGAAAGATTTTTTTGTTTGGTACGTAAAAACAGTACAAAAATAGAGAGGAACGATGACAAAGGGTATAGATAAGTACAGTATCGATAGTACCGACTATACGGTAGGTCAAGACAACGTTCAAAAATGGGGTTTTGATGTTCATAACCCAGTTTTTGGTATTAGTGCAGGTTTAATTGCGCTCTTTCTTGTCGCTGCATTAGTTCTAGATGCACATACCGCAAAGACGGCACTTGATGGGCTGAAATGGAAGATCATTGGTTCATTCGATTGGTTGTTCATTATTGCAGGTAATATTTTCGTTATTTTCTGTTTGGCACTTATCGTTTCGCCAATGGGTAAAATCCGCTTAGGTGGTAAAGACGCTGTTGCCGATTACTCGTTCATGTCATGGCTTGCAATGCTATTTGCGGCTGGTATGGGTATCGGTTTAATGTTCTGGAGTGTCGCAGAACCTGTCGCTTACTTCACTGGTTGGTATGAAACGCCACTCGGTGTTGAAGCAAATACACCAGAAGCAGCGAGATTGGCACTGGGTGCGACGATGTTCCACTGGGGTCTTCACCCATGGGCAATTTACGGTGTTGTAGCACTTTCTTTAGCATTCTTTGCCTACAACAAAGGATTACCGCTGTCTATGCGCTCGATCTTCTACCCGCTTCTGGGTGATCGCGCGTGGGGTTGGGCTGGTCATATCGTGGATATCTTGGCCGTTCTTGCGACCTTGTTTGGTCTTGCAACGTCACTGGGCTTAGGTGCACAACAAGCGGCAAGTGGTATTCATCACGTATTTGGTGTTGAGCCAGGCCTGGGCCTACAAATCGTCGTCATTACCGTTGTAACTTTGCTTGCTGTTGTTTCAGTCGTACGTGGTATTGATGGTGGCGTTAAAGTCATTAGTAACATCAACATGGTTGTGGCGTTCTTGCTACTGATTCTTGTTGGTCTTATCGGTTGGGCGGCGAGTTTAGGCTCGATTCCAACCACACTTATGGCATACGTAGAGAATATTATTCCGCTAAGTAACCCGTTTGGTCGTACAGATGAGGCATGGTTCCAAGGCTGGACAGTATTCTACTGGGCTTGGTGGATTTCATGGTCACCATTCGTAGGTATGTTCATTGCGCGTGTTTCTCGCGGTCGTACCGTTCGTGAATTCATAACAGCCGTTCTACTGGTTCCAACCGCTGTTACTGTTATTTGGATGTCAGTATTTGGTGGTCTAGCGATCGAGCAAGTTGTTGATAAAGTAGGTGAGTTGGGCACGAATGGTTTGACTGACGTTTCACTTGCTATGTTCCAAATGTTCGATGTTCTTCCATTTGGTAGCATGCTTTCAATCATTGCTGTTGTGTTGGTACTTGTGTTCTTCATCACGTCTTCTGACTCTGGTTCACTTGTTATCGACAGCATCACAGCGGGCGGTAAAGTCGACGCTCCTGTACTTCAACGTGTTTTCTGGGCATTTATGGAAGGTGCAATTGCGGTTGCTCTACTGTGGATTGGTGGCTCAGAAGCAGTTCAAGCGCTTCAGGCAGGTGCAATTTCTACAGCACTACCGTTTACCTTCATTCTGCTTGCAATGTGTGTGAGCTTATTGATGGGTATGAGAACAGAACGTCAATAACTCAGGCATTTTATAAATCTGTCTGAGTAACAAGTAATCAAAAGGCCAGCATTTTGCTGGCTTTTTTTGTGCGGTTTTTATGACGGTTAGACAAAAAAATGACACATGAAAGTTCATATTTTACAAAGAGTTAATGTGCTATTTTGTTTTTTAAAAATTAGTGAATAGTCGTGAAAAAGTGTGTAATATTCACACACCTTAACTGTTCTCCCAACTCAAAAACTATAAATATGAAATTATCATTAAAACAAAAGCTTATTGGCGCAAGCCTTTCTGCTGTTGTTGTGATGGCAACAGCACTTACTTGGTTGTCGGCTGGTCAATTATTTGATCAGACTCGTTCAGGTGTCTATTCACGTGCGCAAAGTCTAAGTACTACTGCGTCAGAAGGAATTTCTGATTGGGTCAATATCCGTAAAGATATTGCTACCGCATTCAACGACTACTCGACAGAGCAAGACGTTGTCCCTTTCCTACAACAAGCTCGCAAGGCTGGTGGCTTTGATGACATCTTCCTTGGTACACCAAACGGTGATATGTATCGCTCTCACCCTGAGCGTAACCGTGCTGATTACGACCCTCGTACTCGTCCTTGGTACAAAGATGCTAACGCCGCAGGTAAGCAGATCATCACAGCTGCATATCAAGATGCAATCACTAACGCGCTGCTTGTAACCATTGCTGAGCCAGTAATGAAAAATGGTCAGTTTGTTGGTGTTGTTGGTGCAGATGTACTGATCGATCAGCTCATCAGCGACGTGATTAACCTAGATGCAGGTGAAAATGCGCATGCGATGTTAATCGATATGAACGAAGGTACGTTCCTAGCGCATCCAGATAAAAGCTTAACGCTTAAGCCTATCACCAGTGTTCTAAAAGACTTTTCAGAAGAGGCAATCGAGCGCGCTGCAGATGAAGGTCGTATCGAAGATACTGTAATCAAAGGCAAAGAGAAGCTTTACTACTTTAATAAAGTACCTGGCACGCATTGGATGTTCGCGATTGAAATGGATCGCGCAACGGAAGAAGCAGGGCATGCGGTATTGCTACGTGACCTATTGATCACTGCAGTGATGATCACCATTGTGGTTATTCTTGCGGTATCTTGGTTGGTTGGTTTCTTGTTCCGTGACTTGAGCCGCGTATCAAATGCACTTGAGGAAATTGCATCTGGTGAAGGTGACTTAACGCAACGACTAGAACCACGCAGTGATGATGAAGTCGGTAAATTGGCTGAAAACTTCAACCGCTTTGTTGGTAACATGCACACGATGGTGACCAAGCTTAGCCACGTATCATCTGCGCTTTCAGAGCAAGCACGCACGACGGCACAGCAAGCTGAAGAGCGCAGTCAGCGTATCTCTTACCAGCAAGATGAGATCAACATGGTTGCGACGGCTGTGAACGAAATGGCAGCAGCGACACAAGAAATTGCAGGTAATGCAGATAGCACGGCAAGTAACTCAGAGGAAGCGGTTCAAGCTTGTTCACACGGTTCTAGCCAAGTGACTCAGACGCAAGGTTCTATCCAGAACTTAGCGCAAGAAGTTCAAGTTGCCACTGATGTGATTCAAGAGCTAGAAGCACACGGAAATAGCATCAATACGATTCTATCAACGATTCAAGGTATTGCTGAGCAAACTAACCTACTTGCACTTAACGCGGCAATTGAAGCGGCACGTGCAGGTGAACAAGGCCGTGGCTTTGCTGTGGTTGCGGATGAAGTTCGCGTATTGAGCCAACGCACTCATGCTTCAACGCAAGAGATTCAAGAAACTATCGAGATGCTACAGGGCACAACAGCGAAAGCGGTTGGCATCATGGGTGATAGCCGTCGTCTGGCTGACACCAGTGTTGATGATGCAAACGCGGCAGCAGCGAGCTTGACGCAAATCCATACTGCTGTTGAGCGCATCAGTGACATGGCAACGCAGATTGCATCGGCGGCAGAAGAGCAAGCATCGGTAACCACTGAGATCACTCGTAACACTGAAGGTATTCGTGACGTGTCTAACGAGTTGTCAGTCGAAGCTCATCAAGCAGCAGAACAAGCTGCTCACCTGTCTGAGCTATCACACGAACTTGAACAAGAGATTCAACGCTTTAAGCTGTAATCTTGTCTCAACCTAAGTAAAAAGGAGCCATCTGGCTCCTTTTTTGATCGCTATTAAGCGTGAAGTATATTACAGCCAGAACTCACTGATCGGTTGCTCTTCGCTATAATGATGGGCGATTTGCGCTTGTAGCAGTTCTGCCGTAGCAATTGCATCGGTTAATGCATGGTGAGGGGTATAGTCTGGCAGACCATAACGGCGTCGAGATTGCGCTAGCCGAACCGATTCTGGCTTTTTCCCTTTTAAACGCTCCCAGAGTGAGCCAGAGCGTTTCTGTTGAATGGTTTCTTCAAGATGCAGCGTATCTATCACTGGAAATTCAATTCCTTCCCCTAAACGGCTTTTGAGTGCTTTATCCAGAAATTCTCTCTCGATACGACGATAATGCACAACAATGATTTTTCCACTTAAGCATGGTAGTAGCTCGCTTAAGATGTCGCCCAAGTCAGGTGCATCGATCAATTCACTGTGAGTAATACCATGTATGATTACCGAGTCTTCATCGAGTGCTCGCTGCGGGCGAACTTTCCAATGACGTGAATTGCGCAAAAAAATCCGTTTCAAGTTAAACGGCACTAAACCAATGGTAATGATGTCATGTTTCTCGGGGTTCAACCCCGTCGTTTCGAAATCTAGTGCCACGAACTCGACCTCAGACAGGGGGGTCTCTGGTGCAGGTGGTTTATTGCTATAAAACGCAATTAAATTCTCATCTTTAGCCATCTCCAACTTGTGTTCAAATTTCGTTGGCCACTGAATGGTTGGCTTCTGAAAGAGCTTTTTGATCATGTTCAACCTCACTTAAAGCTCTTATTCGCTTGGTAGCGGAACTTAAGGAAGTTCTGACCATTGCTTAGGATTTGGAAAGCATCTTTTAGGTTGCGACGTTCAAATTCAGAGAGATTTTCTGGTTCGATATTGTTATCTGGGTCAATGCCTAATTCCACGTCCGTCGCTTGGTGACGAATACGCACCATGGAAATAAACTCTAGTGCGTCTTTTAAGTCTTGTGCGCGACCTTTTGGCAAAATGCCAGCATCAATGATGTCGTCGAGACGCTCAAACGAATTCTGTGCGCGTGAGCCAACCGCCAGAGAGTGAACGCGAATTAAGTCGACCAGAGGAGCCGTACCACGACGTTTGAGGTTGATGGAGTTGTTGTGTCTGCCATCTTTCTCCATCACAAAGTCTTTAAAGAAGCCAAGTGGCGGCGTTCGGTTAAGTGCGTTGCGAGCCAGACAGGCTAAGAAGCGATTGTTTTTACGCGCACGACGAACAATAAAGCTGGTTAATTGTTCTGCCCATTTTAAGCGACCGTAAACGCCATCCAAATCGAAAAAGATGGACGCGTTGAGTAGCGCTTTCGGGTTCGGGTTATCAATCCAGTCAGCGAAGCACTCTTCCCACTCTGAACGAGTCATGCGCCATAATGGGTTGGTTGCCATAATATCGCCCGTACAATACTTGTAGCCACAGGCATCTAATCCATCACTGACGTATTTCGCTAAAGCTTCGAAGTACTTACCATGTTTCTCTTCTTGGTAGGTCTCATCTAGAATGATGGCGTTATCTTGGTCAGTCACCAACAGTTGCTCATCACGTCCCATTGAGCCAAGTGCAAGGAAACAATAAGGAATTGGTGGTGGGCCAAGCTCTTCTTCAGCCATTTCTAACAGACGCTGTTTGAAGCTTCGACCAATCACGGACATCGCACTGCCCACCATGTGTGAGTTGGCATCTTCGTTGACCAGGCGTACAAAGCTGCTTTTTACTTCTTCAGCAACAACTGCCAAATCTTCGATGGTCTGTTGTTGGAAAATGCTGCTCACCAATAAGAGCGAGTTTTGTGATTCATAACGAACAATGTCGGTTGTTTCGATAATACCAATAGGCAATTGGTTTTTAACCACAGGCAGATGGTGCACGTTGTAACGCAGCATGGTTAACATTGCTTCATAGATGTAGGCATTGTGATCAAGAGACATGACTTCAGTGGTCATCACACTTGATACATCGTCCTGTGGAGACAAGCCTTCGGCCAACACACGGGTACACAAGTCACGGTCAGTAATAATACCAAGTACCGGAGATTGTGGGTCATCTTCGTCACGAACGAAATCTGGATCGACGATAAGTAGAGCAGATACGTTGTCATTCGCCATCTGCTGCGCGGCTTGCTGGATTGTCTGTCCTCGATCAATCGTATGAGCATCGCCAGTCAGCAAGGTTTTCACTTTCGATGTCGTCAGGTCATTGGCATCTTTGTTTTCTGAAATGGCTTGGCGTAAACGAGCACTATTTTCCACTTCGACAAAGTCTGCAAAGGAATCAAAGTTGTCGTATATTTCTTGGAAAACGTCACCAGGAATACAGTAGAGCAGAGTATCTTCAATGGCTTTTACCGGGAAGCGTACTTTGTTGTTGGTTAGCATTCCCATCTGGCCAAATAGGTCACCTTCATCAAGACGGTTATAAAGCTCTCCTTTGCGTCGATAAACTTCTACGACCCCGCTTCGCACCACGTAGAGATCTTGGATATAGTCTCCAAAATGGATGATTGGGGTATCTTCTCGGTAGTACGAGATCTCGACACTCTCTGTCACCTTGTTTAGTGTTTCTTCAGGAAGTTCATTGAACGGGGGGTACTTGGCGAGAAAGTTATAAATCTCGAGAAGTTCTGCATCCATCGAAGGTGCCTTTTAGTTCGCAAATAATAAAGTAATCTTAACTTAGTTTTAAAACAGAGTCTTATCTGAACCGTGATTTTCGTACTCAGTCATAAGATTCTGACATATCGCACGATAAGGAATCGGCATTTCTACTACTATATAGTCACTTAAAAGGTGAGCGGACGTGGTCGATATATTTTGGGCCAATGCTTGATTTAGAGGCATAGCAGATTTCAAATCGTTACCGCGTCTGTAAACTAAGTTATTTTTGTTGAACTAAGCCACTCAAGGTGATTTGGGGGCAGTGTTTAAATAATTCTCATGAAAGGAAGTCGAATGGTGAGAAGTTTATTGCTTGCGTCTTTAGCTGCTTTGCCAGCAGTAACTAGCGCGGCGGTCATGGACCAAGCAGAAAAATTTGGGTATGAACACATTCACTTGGATGTGGGTGCCGGAACCACAAATGAAGAGTGGTTAGATAATTCGAACGCGACCACAATTGGACTCGGTGGTAATTACTTATTTACTGAGAACTGGTTGTTTAATGTCGATTACTCGGCGCAGTTTTTCCATCCGGACGACTTTACTCTTCGCATTGACCGTTTGTTGTTTGGTGGTGGTTATCGTTATGGGATTACGGAGCAATTCGATATCTACGGTAAATATGGAATAGGTGCAATCAAAGCGAAAGCGACGGACGACAAAACGGATAATACGTTATCTTCAGATAGCGAATTGCTTCAAGCCGTCACCGTTGGGGTGAATTACTTATTCAGTGAAAAACTTATTGCGACGGCCGAGGTGGAAGTTAACCGCAGTGATATCGTCGATGAGAACAATTTTAAGATAGGTTTTAACTACCAATGGCATGATGTTATTGGTACTGGTCTTTTTTATCAGTTTAGAGATACCGATTACAGCGGTGAGAGCTCTGATTATGTCAATGAAGTGGGGCTGAGTTTGAAGTTTGTCTACTAGCGGACTGGTTCATTTATTGGCAATAAATAAAAACAAAAAGGTCAGCTTATGCTGACCTTTCCTTTTAATAAAGTATGCGACTATCGATTATAAAACCGCTGCAATGCCTTTACATAGAGGACCCATATTTGACTTCGTCATACCAGCAACACTGATTCGGCCTGAACCGACGATGTAAATACCGAACTCTTCTTTCAGACGGTTTACTTGCTCTTTAGATAGGCCAGAGAAAGAGAACATACCATTTTGACGTTCGATGAAGCTAAAGTCTGCGTCCACACCTTCTGATTTTAGTGTCGCTACAAATAGTTCACGCATCTCTTGGATACGGTCACGCATTTCTGCTACTTCAGCTTCCCATTCCGCACGCATTTCGGCATTGCCAAGAATGTGAGTCACGACCGCGCTGCCGTGCGCTGGTGGGTTAGAGTAGATAGAGCGAATAATGGCTTTAACCTGCGAGAATGCGGTTGTTGCGACTTCTTCTGATTCCGCTACTAACGTGAAGGCACCAACGCGTTCGTTGTATAGGCCAAAGTTTTTCGAGAAAGAGCTCGCGACTAGGATTTCTTTGTTGTACTTAGCAAAAGTACGAAGACCCGCCGCATCCTCTTCCACACCTTTAGCAAAGCCTTGGTATGCGAAGTCAAATAGAGGAAGCAATTTCTTCTCTGCGACTAGTTTCGCCAATGTTTCCCATTCTTCAGCAGTTGGGTCGATACCTGTAGGGTTGTGGCAGCAGCCGTGTAGAAGCACGATGTCACCTTCAGATGCAGATTGCAGATCGTTTAGCATTGCATCGAAGTCTTTGTCTTTTGTTTCAGCGTTGTAGTAGCTGTATTGTGCCGTTTCGATACCAGCAGCAGTAAATACGCCGTTGTGGTTTGCCCAAGTAGGGTTGCTGATCCAGATTTTTACATCGCCAAGTTGGCGTTTAATGAACTCCCCAGCAACACGTAATGCACCGGTACCACCTGGAGCTTGAGCTGTTTTAGCGCGTTTTTCGTTTACAATTTCCGCATCAGAGCCGAAAAGCAGTTTTTGTACTGCAATGCCGTACTCTGCTGTGCCTTCGATAGTTAGGTAAGACTTGGTTTTTTCAGTTTCAACAAGCGCTGCTTCAGCTTTCTTTACTGTTGCAAGAACGGGAGTTTCGCCTTGCTCGTTTTTGTAAATACCTACGCCAAGGTTAATTTTGTCTGCGCGAGTATCTTTTTTAAACTCTTCAGTAAGGCCAAGAATAGGGTCAGCCGGAGCGGCAACTACTTTTTCAAACATAATCTTCATCCATGTTAATCGAAGGGGTGTGCTAACATTTATACCTTTCAGCAATATTGGTTACAACCGTTACTGAAAAGAAAACCTAAAAAAGTTGCGATTTGAAACAGAATTCTAACATAACTAAAGTTTTTGCCATGAAAACGTTTGGTAGGCACAGAGTTTGAAGGGGATTTATACCATGATTGATGAAGTTTTGTTCACGTACCAATCGTTTGACTTCAGTGCTTTGCATTAGTGATTTACGTGGAGTGGCGGTTACTAGTTGAGACAAAAACGCCCCACTAAAGGTGGAGCGTTTGCTTGTAAGAAGTATAGATGTCGGCTGATGTTATTTCTTCAGATCGATTTCAGACTCAACCGCATTGGTTTCGATGTCTGGGTTAGAAGAAAGCTTCTCAGTCGCCCAGTCGTTCATATGCTTTAAGATTGCTTTTAACGCGTGCTTCTCTGTTGGGACTTCCGCTTTTTCGACTTCAAGCTTTTGTTTCGGGTGTGTGCCCGTCGCATCTTCCGCTACGTGTAGCCAATCTGGGTGCCAATAATAAGGTTGGCCGGAAGGTGAACTCCAAGAATGTACGCCGTTGGATTCACCTTTGTATTTAATGTCTTCTTCGTTGTATTTCGCCATTATTGTTTTCTCTCATAATCCATGAGTTGAGGTGTGCATCACCATTACTATCTAAATGTAACAGATGTAATGAAAATTAATGTGATAACTATCGACTTATTTTGTCATTCGATAGCTACAGACGATGCGTACTTCTCATTCAGAAGAATTTACTATTTGGCAGGTTTTGGCTTTATATGCGTTTAAAGCATACGACGATGGATTCGCCTACCTAACGCTATTCTTGAACGGTGATAGAGCCTAAACTACTCGTCATTCAAGTGTTTGAGAATCGCCGCTTTTGCATGCTCTTCTGTTGCGGCCTCTCCGTCAGGGACTTCAAGGTCAGCCTTTTTGTGTTCACCCAAAGTATCTTCAGCGATATGCAACCAATCAGGATGCCAGTAATAAGGGGTTGTGCCGCCAGGATGGTCCCAGCTATGTACACCTTTATGTTTCCCGCGATAAGAGAGATCGTCCATTGTAAATACTTTCATCGCTTCCTCCCGGCTTAAAAGATAGATGTCTAAGTGGATTTAACACTCTCAGTCCCGTGAAATGCCTTGCTTTTCAGACAAGGCAAAGATTTAAGACCACTCGGACGTATCAGTAAAAGTATGGAACATAAATTCTCACTTCGTCGTCGAAATTGCTATTAACAAGCTTGATAAATTACGTTGCTAAATTGACTACTGCCATATCAGAATGCTGGCGCGAAGTATGCTATGGTGCAGCTGCAAGTGAAATGAGGGATACATGAATCGATACCGTCAATTGGCCGAATTGTTTAAGGCACAAATTCAGCAAGATACTTGGAGAGCAGGGGAGAAGCTGCCTTCAATACGCGTCACCAGCCGCAATCATTCCGTAAGTGCAGGTACGGTATTACAAGCCTATCAATTGCTAGAGGCGCAAGGTTGGGTGATAGCAAAGCCTCAATCTGGTTACTATGTGACTGCCGATCTTGAACGTCTCACCAATACGAATGGAATTAAAAGCAATAATACGCCATGCACTAAGTTGAATGATGAGTTGTATTCGTTTTTGAAGCACCAAGCAACATCGGATGTTGTTCATTTAGGCTCGGCGTTTCCGGATCCGTGTTTGTTTCCTTTGGAGTCGCTTAACCGTAATTTGGCCAGCTCGGGACGAAAAATGGGGCCGGATAAGTTGCTAGACAACCTACCTCCTGGTGCCGAGTCGTTAAGGCGACTCGTCGCTCAGAGGTATATTCATCATGGGATATCACTAACCCATGATGATGTGGTTATTACTTCCGGTGCGCTAGAAGCATTGAACTTGAGTTTGCAAGCGGTCACCCGACCAGGTGATACCGTCGTTGTCGAATCCCCAACGTTTTATGGCGCACTTCAAGCGGTAGAACGGTTAGGTCTCAAGGCTATTGAAATCAGTGTCGATGATGAGAGTGGGCATTCGCTTGAACAAATCGAAGCAGCTTTTGCCAATGAAGATGTTCGGGCTTGTTGGTTAATGACGAACTTTCATAATCCAACCGGGGCTTCTTTGTCTGATGAACACAAACGATACATTGTTGAGTTAGCCAATCGATATGATGTGTATCTCATCGAAGACGATGTGTACTCTGAGCTGTATTTTTCTGACAAAAGGCCGAACTCATTAAAGAGCTTTGATGAGCAAGAGCGTGTCCTTCATTGTGGTTCTTTTTCTAAGAGTTTATGCCCTGGATATCGCTTGGGTTGGGTGGTGAATAAGCGTTTTAACGAGACTATTCAAAAGCTCCAGTTAATATCGACATTGTCTGGGAGTGCCCCTATTCAGCAGGGGGTTGCACATTACTTACAAAACTACAGTTACGACAACCACCTGAGAAAGCTGCGTAAGACACTGCAACACCGTCAAGCTGACTTCGTGGATTTACTCGCAAAGCACATACCTAAAGAGGTTACCTATCAACGTCCTGATGGTGGTTACTTTCTTTGGCTGAAATTGCCAGATGTAATATCAAGTAAAGCGGTATATCAAGCACTATTGTCTGAGCAGGTTACTGTCGCTTATGGCAAACTCTTTTCGATAAGTGATCAATACGAAAACTATTTAAGACTGAATACATCGCTTCCTTTAGAAACGAGTTTAGAACTTGCTATCAAAAGGTTAGGTGATTTGCTTCGCGAATTACTCAGAATTGAAACTCATTAAACTGCTTAGTGTTTTTTTGCTCCAACTGTATCAGCGCCATTTTTGCAAATTGTGCTTCAATCATTATTCAGGTCGAAAGACCTTGGATTATTAAGCAGGATTTAAGATGAAAAAGCAGTTGGTTAAGCATGAGTTAAGGTTAATCGCCGTTGCTATTTTTAGTGCGTTTTTACTGATATTTGCGCATCTCATTTTGGCGAAATCTTTCTCTCATATGGCATGGACAGAGTACACCGCGGCCGTGATCCCTTTCGTAATGTTTGGCTTATGTATTGTGGGCGTAAAGTAAGCTGAAAAAGCGGACAGAGATAAGGAAGAAGACTAACTCAAGCTTGAGTTGCTTGGCAGATAGTATTGACGGTTGAGCACAAAATAAAAGACCTCCACTAGGGAGGTCTTTTCTAATTCTGTCTCATCACTAAAAAGTGATTAGAAGTTCGCAGAGCGAGGCGTACGTGGGAATGGGATCACGTCACGAACGTTGCCCATGCCTGTTACGTAAGATACTAGACGCTCAAAGCCTAGACCAAAGCCTGCGTGTGGCACTGTGCCGTAACGACGCAAGTCGCGGTACCAGCTCATGTGCTCAGGGTCGATACCCATTTCGCGCATACGTGCATCCAGTACGTCTAGACGCTCTTCACGCTGAGAACCACCGATGATTTCACCGATGCCAGGTGCTAGAACGTCCATTGCCGCTACCGTCTTACCATCATCGTTCATACGCATGTAGAATGCTTTGATGTCTTTCGGGTAGTTCTTAACGATTACCGGCGCTTTGAAGTGCTCTTCCGCTAGGAAACGCTCGTGCTCAGATGACATATCGATACCCCACTCAACTGGGAATTCGAACTCACGGCCAGAATCTAGCAGGATTTGGATCGCGTCAGTGTAGTCAACTTGTGCGAAGTCAGAAGAAACAAAGTTCTCTAGACGGCTAACGGCTTCTTTGTCGATGCGCTGAGCAAAGAACTCAAGGTCATCGCGACGCTCTTCAAGTACTGCTTTGAATACGTACTTAAGCATGTCTTCAGCCAGTTTCGCAACGTCGTCCAGTTCTGCAAACGCAACTTCAGGCTCAACCATCCAGAACTCTGCTAGGTGGCGGCTTGTGTTTGAGTTTTCAGCACGGAAAGTAGGGCCGAAAGTGTAAACCTTACTTAGTGCACAAGCGTAAGCTTCCGCGTTTAGCTGACCAGATACCGTAAGGAAAGTTTCTTTACCGAAGAAGTCTTCGTTGTAATCTACTTTGCCAGCGTCTGTACGAGGCAGGTTTTCCATGTCTAGCGTAGAAACGCGGAACATTTCACCAGCGCCTTCAGCATCTGAGGCAGTGATCAAAGGCGCAGATACCCAGAAGTAACCTTGCTCGTGGTAGAAGCGGTGGATCGCTTGAGATAGGCAGTTACGTACACGAGCTACCGCACCGATTACGTTTGTGCGCGGACGTAGGTGCGCAACTTCACGTAGGTACTCGATAGAGTGACGAGTTTTTGCCATCGGGTAAGTTTCAGCGTCTTCAACCCAGCCAACCACTTTAACGCCAGTGGCAGCAAGTTCGAAGTCTTGGCCCTTTGCAGGAGATTCAACAATCTTACCAGTTACTTCAACAGAGCAGCCAGTCGTTAGCTTTAGTACTTCGTCTTCGTAATTATTAAGATTATTTGGGACCACGGCCTGAATCGGGTCGAAACAAGAGCCGTCATATATGGCAAGGAAAGAGATTCCAGCTTTGGAATCACGACGTGAACGGATCCAGCCACGAACAGTCACTTCGCTGTCTACTGCTAGCTGACCTTTCAATACGTCTGATACAGGCGCGTAAGTCATGTTTTCAATATTCTCCATTGAGGTAAAAATTCAACCCAACACTTATTAAAGTACTTGTCTAATAACATTTTTGTTCAAAAAATAAGCTAAGTGCTGAGTTGGGTAGCATTTTACAGATTCAACGAGACATATTACCTGTCAATTCGCTCGCATCAACCTTTATATTCATTTTGATGGGGAGAATCTCTCTATTTATTCACTCTTTGATGTTCTGAAAGTGTGAATTGGTTAAGTAATTGCTCTAAACGTTCGGATAGATGCTCTAAATCAACACTAATATCACGCGTGTGCGATGCTGATTGCGATGTGTCGTTAGCATGCAGTGTGATCACATCAATTTTGGATTGAATACGCTGACTGACGTCGGATGTGGTTTGCGTCTGGCTTTGAATGTTTTCCGCATGTTTCAGAACTTGATGCATTTCATCGACAACGTTATGCATCGTGACTGAAAGTGTCTCGACATCGACGGAACGTTGGTGAGCAAACTGGCAGACAGTATCCACAGAGGCTAAGGACTCTTCACTCCCTTGCTGGAATTGAGAAATGATATGCTCAATGTTGCCTGTGGCTTCGGCGGTCCGAGAAGCTAGGTTACGCACTTCCTCCGCGACGACGGCAAAACCGCGTCCTTGCTCTCCGGCTCGGGCGGCTTCAATTGCAGCATTCAACGCGAGCAGGTTGGTTTGTTCTGCAATGCCTTTAATGACCCCAAGAATGGATGATACTTCTTCGGTTCTTTGGTTTAACGAACTGATTTTTTCCCGTACGCCGTCAATATTGCTCACCAAGTGTTTGATGTCTTCGCTCACGCTGTGTGCTTGGCTTGCGCTGTGAGTGGCAACATCAACGGTATGGTTGACTAGAGCTGTGGCGTTATTGGTCGAGTCTTCAACGGCGGTTTGTTGTTGCAACATGTCGGTGATGTTGCTTTGTACGTCACTGGTTTCCAATTGTTGATTATTGGCCGCTTTGTCTGTTGATTGTGCAACATCCGTTAACTGACTGGCTGAATTGGCAAGAGAGTGGGAGGTGTCTTGTACACGCTCTAAACTCTCGGATACCGTATCCATAAACGAATTAATCGCGGTAGAAAGTTGGCCTACCTCATCTTTTTGGTGATGAACAAGTCGTTGAGATAGATCTTTACTATGGCTCACATTCGCCATGAATTGCGACGTTTTTTGTATTGGGCGAACAATGATCTTACGAATCAAACTCATCGTTATAATAAAACCAACAAACGCGATAACGGCCATTATTCCCATCGCAAACATTGCCTGTTTATTGATCATTGAATTGACGTGGTTCATGTTGTATTCCAAACGAATCGCGCCCAATACTTCGCCTTCTGGTGCTACATGGCAAGAAACGCAGTTGGTGCCACGATAATTTTCGCTTGATTTCATTGGTAGCGCGACAACTAGTCCGTTCCCCCAATTGGCTGAAATTGGCTCAATGACCAGTTCGCCATTTAAAGCTCGTTGGTCAATATCATCGACCGGTTGTTGGTTTGCTTGTCCTGGTCCGTAAAGCTTGGTTACGGTATCGGCCCGCAACACGCGAACTTCTTCAATCCCTTCTTGAGCGAGTGCTTTTTTTCGCAAAGTTTCTTTTTGCGACATTGTGCCTGTTAGCATCATCATGTTTAGGCTATCGAAGTAATTACTGGCCTTATCATGAAGCTGTTCACTGAGAACATCATTGATTAAGGTTTTTTGTTGATGGTATTGATAAGCCGTAGAGGCAGCCAGAACACAGCTGAAGACGGCAATTAACGCGAGCAAGAGCTTAAAAGTGATAGTTGAGCGCATAAATTTATAAGTGTAATTGGAACGAACTGCACAATCTTAATGTGCACAAATGCGCACTGCGAACAACGAAATGAATGATTGTGACCCCACTCATGTTGGGGATATGTAATTGTGATGTGAGTGCTGTGTAATCAAATGTTTGGCGCATGACAGAAATACGACGATCAGGACAAAGGTTTAATTATTTTCGCTGAGAACAAACGGCGTTTTGCTACGCTTGTATTGAGTAGCACTTGTCTGTTGGCAGTGAATTCCTTAGTATTGCGTGTCTTTTTAAAGCCTGAGAATCAAGATGAAAACAGAATTGTACAAAGAGTTTATGTTCGAAGCGGCACATCACTTGCCACATGTACCTGAAGGCCATAAGTGTGGTCGTTTGCATGGACACTCTTTCTTAGTTCGTCTTTATGTAGAAGGTGAGGTAGACCCGCATACTGGTTGGGTAGTGGATTTCGCTGAAATCAAAGCGGCATTCAAACCAATTTACAATCGTTTAGACCATTATTACCTGAACGACATTGAAGGTTTGGAGAATCCGACGAGCGAAGTGCTAGCAAAATGGATTTGGCAACAGCTTAAGCCAAGTTTACCGTTGCTAAGCAAAGTAGAAATCAAAGAAACGTGCACAGCCGGTTGTATTTACAAAGGTGAATAAGTCACTTTTTATTGAGCATTGAAGACAAAGGCAAGCCATGAGCTTGCCTTTGTTGTATCTGGATATTCCCTATTTTTTATACTTTTCTTGCTAACTCAGTGGATGACGTAAAATCCACTCTTTTTCGTTCTCACCAAACGTTGTTTTCTCTGTATTGATGAATCCACACGCATCAAGAAAACTGATAGCGTATTGCTGACTCTGTGGCACAGTGACGCAAAGAGAGGTGCTTTCAGGATCAATGGTATACGCATAAACGAACAGTTTGCGTAACGCTTCACTCCCAACCCCTTGGCGTTGGAAACATTGATCAACCATCAAGTACTTGAGCCCCAGTTCGTGCCTTTTGGCAAAGGGCGCATGTTGGGAGAAGCCTTTATCGATAACAAGATAGCCAACTAATAGATCGTCAGAATAAATCGTAAAGAACGCTTCAGACTTATTGCGTTTTTGATAAGCCACTTCAAACGGCGTAGAAAATCCTTTCTGCTCTTCCTGCACATCCAATTGCATCAAACTCGAAAAATCTTTCAGTTTGGTGGGTTTAATAGCAATCATCGTTCAACCACAAATTGGCGGCATATCCTCATGCCGCCACGAACTTTAATAGAGTATTCCCTCTAGTTTAAGTAACTCACGAGGTTAAGAAAAGCTAGAAATGCAGAGGATAATAATAACCTTGGTGAATATAGGCACCTAATGTTGTGAGTAAGTGAGCGCTATCGGCGGTTTCTACGCCTTCGACAATGACTGTACAGCGATACGTATTTCCCATGGCGATTAACTGACGCAACGTTTCCACTTTCTTATCGTCCGACTTTAAACCAATCACAAACTCCCGATCTATTTTCAAATAATCTGGATTGATTTTACTGATGAGCGACACGTTGTTGTTGCCAGTGCCAAAGTCATCGATACTGATTTTACAATCCAGTGCTTTTAGTTTCGCGACATTGCCATAAATCTCGGAGGTATAGTACATCGATGCATTTTCCGTGATTTCAATCGTCAGCAAACGACAATCTCGGTTAGATAGTTCTCTGTGTAGGATTGAAAAGTTGCGTCCTCGCAGCAAAGAAGGACAAACATTAATGCTGATAGGAATAGGCAAGGCTTTGTGCTTAGTATAGATGGACTCTATCACCATTAAGGTATGAGTTAGGAGCAGCCCATTGCGGATCAGTGTCTCAATAAACCGTTGCGTATTTTTTACCTTAAACCGCGAGAGCGCTTCGTAATGCACAATCTTTTGCGCTGAAGTGTCATAAATCGGCTCCAGTTTGATTTTAAATTGTCGAATTGCGCACAAATAAGCCATAAAGGCTTGTAGAGAGCGATGGCGCAGTATTATGAGAAACAGCAAGCTTAATAAAATGATGCTTTGAAACGGTCCAGAGATGTAATACACCTCTTTATAGCCGCTGTTCTTCACGTGATAGTTGAAAAAGCGTTCATTGGTGTTACCAATTTCTAAAGAGGTCCCTGTATTGGTTGATAGCTTCATGCCGGAAAGAAAAAAACGCGAAATATGATTTTCAACGTTGTCGGATAAGTTAATGTTTTTGACACGAACCAAAACGGTCGCGTTATTCAAGTCAAATGATTGGGTCGTATAATTGCTATTATTACTCCACTCTTCAAATGCTTTTTTGCTGACAGGGACAACGGTTTCGGGGGTGACTAAACACCGGATATTGAAACGGTCCAGCATCATGCTCGATTCGACCAGCTTTACATTATCAAAGAGCGACTTCAATTCTCTTTCATCAGCAAAGCAGCTCTTTTGGGAAAGGTTCTCTGCAATTTCGAAGGCGTTATCCAGATAATTATGTTTCACAATGCTGTTTATCGCGTAGTAACAGATGGCAAAGAAAATGATCGCTGTGAGCAACACGACCCACAGTGTATCTGAATAGATCTTTTTATTACGCAGACAAATACGAAGGGCTTTGCCAAGGCTGTTTGTTGTGTATTGATTGATCTTGTGTTGATGGTCGATGCCATTCTGATGGTTGTTTTGCATAGTAAAAGGGATGAAGTATCCGGTCCGGTGAATATTTTCGATAATATTTTTTTTTGTGGTTACGTGTTCTTCCGTGAGCTTGCGAAATTTCTTTCTTAGAGCGGCCACCGCGTTTTTAAAGCCATTTTCAGGCAGTGTCATTTTGTATTGTTGAGTGATTTTGCTTTCTATCAATCGCTGGCTAATTGGCGTATTTAAGCTGCCGTATTTGGCGATGGTTGACAGAATGGCGTACTCATTTGGGTTGACAGGAATGGAGTGGTGGAGTGATTGATTGAGCTCTAAAGATATTTCGTTTTCGGACAAGCAAACGCAGATTTGGTTTCCAATTTCAAACCTAATCATGTGTTGGTGTGCTCCAAGTTTAATTTTTGGCTACGTTATCAATAAAGCTAGGAGAGGGATGTGATTTTTTACGGGGATATCCATAATAATTGGATATATTCAAGGTTTTAGGTTTTTTTATGCTGGGCGTAGCAACCCATTATTCATAGTTAATGAGGTATAAAAAACCCGAGCAGCGGCTCGGGTTTCGTCGATATTCAGCAAGGCTTATTAACAGATAACTTTTACTGCTAGGCCGCCTTGAGAAGTCTCACGGTATTTCGCGTTCATGTCTTTACCTGTCTCTAGCATGGTTTCGATAACTTTATCTAGAGAAACAGTAGGAGCAGAAGAACGACGCAGTGCCATACGAGTTGAGTTGATTGCTTTTACAGCTGCAATACCATTACGCTCGATACATGGAACCTGAACCTGACCTGCAACCGGGTCACAAGTTAGACCTAGGTTGTGCTCCATCGCGATTTCTGCCGCCATACATACTTGCTCTGGGCTACCACCCATAAGCTCAGCAAGGCCAGCTGCCGCCATAGAACATGCCACGCCAACTTCGCCCTGACAGCCAACTTCTGCACCAGAGATAGACGCGTTGCGCTTGTAAAGGCCGCCAATTGCACCAGAAGCTGCGAAGTAACGGATGTAGTCTTTCTCAGTTACGGTTTGGATAAACTTGTCATAGTAAGCCAGTACCGCAGGGATGATGCCACATGCACCGTTAGTCGGCGCAGTTACAACACGACCACCTGCTGCGTTTTCTTCGTTTACTGCAAAAGCAAACATGTTTACCCAGTCAACAACAGACATTGGATCGTTCGTTGTTTTTTCAGAAGTAAGCAGTTGCTGACGAAGTGCTGCCGCACGACGAGGTACACGCAGTGGACCAGGCAGAATGCCTTCTTCGTTCATACCGCGATCCATACATTCGCGCATTGTGCGCCAGATGTTTGCGAAGTAAGTACGAGTTTCTTCGTCAGAATGAAGCGCATGTTCATTTTTCATGGTTAGCGCACTGATAGACAGGCCGCTTTCATGACATTGCTTTACAAGCTCTTCTGCCGTTGTAAACGGGTAAGGAACTTTTACTGGGTTCTCAACTTCTTTACCGAAGTTTTCTTCATCAACGATGAAACCACCGCCGATAGAGTAGTAAGTTTTTGAGTACGCTTTTTCGTCATCAATCCAAGCGTGGATTTGCATGCCGTTTTCGTGTAACTCAAGGTTTGTTTTGTGGAAGTTCATTCCACCTTCACGTGGGAACGATACTGTGTGACAGTGCATGCCAACAGGAAGGCGTTCAGTTTCTTCTACGCGAGCGATAAAGCCCGGGATAGAATCGATATCAACTTTCTCAGGAGTGTTGCCTGCAAGACCCATGATGATAGCAATATCTGTGTGGTGACCTTTCCCTGTCAGTGATAGTGATCCATAAACGTCAACGGTGATTTTAGTGATGTCGCGCAGTTTTCCCATTGCACGAAGGTCATCAATAAACTCTTTACCCGCTTTCATTGGGCCTACAGTGTGTGAGCTTGAAGGTCCAACACCGATTTTATAGATATCAAAAACACTAATCATATCGATTACCTCAGAAGAAAGCCTCCCAAGGGGAGTTGGGAGGCTTAATTTTATCGTTATATTTTTGGATTAATCATACCGTGCTAGGGCTGGGATGATTAAAGAGCGCCGTAGATTACAGAACTAATGGCAGCAAGACCACAGATTGCTGTGAAAATTTGCACAGGTGCTGAAGTTTTGTACTTAGCCATTGCTGGAACTTTTTGCATTGCGAAGATAGGCATCAAGAATAGGATTGCCGCAATCATCGGTGCGCCCATTGTTTCAATCATACCTAGGATGCTTGGGTTAACGATAGCAACGATCCAAGTTGTGATTACGATGAAGATAAGAGACATCTTCTCGATCTTGCTTACTGGTGATTTTGAACGAGATTTCACTAGACCAACTAGACCTTCATGTGCACCTAGGAAGTGGCCGAAGTAGCTAGAAGTGATAGCCGCGAAAGCAACCAGTGGACCTAAGTAAGAGATCAGTGGAGACTCATGAACGTTTGCTAGGTAAGAAAGAACAGAGATGTTTTGCTCTTGTGCTGTTGCTAGTTGCTCTGGAGACAGAGAAAGTACAACAGAGAAAACGAAGAACATTACAAAGCCCATTAGCATCATCGCTGCGCCACCAGTGATAGCGTCAGTTTTCTTAACTGCGTCATCACCGTATACACGACGTTGTTCTTTAGAGAACTGAGAAATGATTGGGCTGTGGTTGAAAGAGAACACGATAACAGGGATTGCTAGCCATACGATAGCTGGCATTGCACCCCAGTCAGGTGATACTTCCATCATTGAAGTGTTCCAACCAGGAATTAGGTACACAGACAGCGCTAGTAGGATGAACACTAGAGGGTAAACCATCGCTGAAGTTGCTTTCAGCATAAGCTCTTTACCGAACACTACGCCCGCTGTCATTGCAGCGATAAGTGCACCGGAAAGTAGCCAGCGAGGAATAGATTCCATACCCATTTGGTTAACTAGGAAAGAGTCAACCGTGTTTGTGATACCAACACCGTAGATAAGTACGATTGGGTAGATAGCGAAGAAGTAAGCGAACGTAATAAGGTTTGCGCCAGTCTTACCAAAGTGCTCTTCTACTGTGTCAGTGATGTCCGCTTCTGGATTTTTCGCAGAAAGAACGAAGCGAGCTAAAGATTTGTGTGCGAACCAAGTCATTGGTGCTGCGATTAGGGCTAGGATTACTAATGGCCAAAAGCCACCTGCACCTGCTTTAATAGGAAGGAATAGTACACCGGCACCTACTGCCGTACCAAAAAGGGACAGACACCAGGTAAAGTCTTTGTAAGAAAACTTACTAGACGATTGTGCGGTAGAAACCGCAGAAGTAGTTGTATTCATTTTTTAGTTACTCATTTTGGGAACAGGAAATAAGTCGGGAGTAATTTTGCAAGATTTTACACTAGGAAAATTAGATCTAAATCATTTATTGCTTACGCTTATTGAATGATATGTCAAAAACCTGCTTTTTATCACGAAAATGATGTGCTACTCGTGATTTCTGCTAATGAGTAAAATTAGAAAAACTTATCGATAGGGCTGTTTGTATAAATTTATTTCACCGCAAGCGTTTGCGGTGAAAACGGCAAATTAATCTAATGTGAATGAATGTTTATGAAGCAACGTTTTATTAATATTGATGCGCATGATGATCGCATCCATAAAAATACCGATATCAGAAGTTTTTAATGTGAAATGATATGTTTTTGCATTGATTCGATGATTTGTGCGGTCATGCCCCAGATGAAATGCTGTCTATATGGGATAGCAAATACACGATGACTGCTGTTTTTTAGGTCAAACTTGGTGCTGTACAACTTTTTCGGATTCAGAATGTGGTTGGCAGGAACTTCAAAAACGGACTCCACCTCATTTGGGTCAATATGCGTTTTATACTCAGGAGAAATAAAGGCCAAAAACGGTGTCACATTAAACTGACTAATCGTTGGCAATGTTGGAAGCTGACCAAATACATGAATATGTTCATCTTCTATACCGATCTCTTCTTTGGTTTCTCTTAATGCCGTATTGATTAGATGATGATCTTCCTGCTCAAACTTACCGCCGGGGAAACTGATTTGTCCCGGATGATGACGCAAGTGCGCTGCTCGCTTTGTCAAAATGACCTGTAGCCCCTCCGGGCGTTCTACAAAACCAATTAAGACCGCTGCGTCTCGCAGTGATTTTCCTTTCATCCATTTCAGTCGCGCGAGGGACTCTTTGTGGTAACCCGTTGGAAGCCGAAATTGAAAGTTTTGCAGTAATTGAGTTTTGTCGATAACCAAACCAAATCCTTATTTATTGTGCCTAACCACTATTTATTATACTCAATGGCCGCAAGAGGCGCGGTGCTATCGCCGTTGGTACGGCAATACCAAAGCATGTCCATTGGTTCTTTCCCTGCTTTGTGTCATGTGTCTCACTCTGCTTGGGTATAATAATTTGAAACTTATAAGGTTATAAACCATTCTTTATTTTAAGACGTCACTATGGGGCAAGTATTGACTAATGAAAGGGATTATTTTCACCGAGTTCATGGAGCTAGTGGAAGAGAAGTTTGGTCTCGATGTGTTAGACCAAGTGCTCGACCTTTCTAATGACGAAGGGATTTATACGGCGGTTGGTAGTTACGATCATAAAGACTTGGTTAAATTGATTGTGAATCTCAGTAAAGTATCTGGCATTCCACCTGAACAACTGCAAGAAGTATTTGGAGAGTGCGTTTTTTTGAATTTACTTCGCTCGATTCCTAGTCATGCCAGTTTGCAGCAGTGTGAAACGACATTTCAATTTGTTCGCCATGTTGAAGATTTTATTCATGTCGAGGTCAAAAAGCTCTACCCAGATGCTAATCCTCCTCAGTTTGATTTTATCAGCGAGACTCAATCAAACATGGTGTTTGATTATCGAAGTGCGCGGTGCATGTCTCACGTATGTTTAGGTCTAATAAAAGGTTGCGCGGCACACTTTGGTGAAGTTATTCATATCAAACACCAAAACCAGTCAGAAGATGGTAGCCAGGTTCGCTTTTGGTTAGAGGCACAATAAGAACGATATGACAGGAAGTTCCTCGCTAGAAAGGAAACTCAAACGAGAAATCGAATCAAGAAAAGCAGCTGAGCGTTTATTGGAGCAGAAGAGCTTCGAACTTTATGAATCTACTCAACAGCTAAGTGTTGCTTTGAAAAAGCTTGAGTTGAAATCAAAAAAGGATTTACGCAAGTTTGAGTTTGAAGAGAAAGTTGACGCGACGCTGATTAAGTTTGGTCGAACTTTTTTGTCGAGCACGTTTGATGAAGCCATGATTGCTAGTTTTATTGAGCAGCTCACTTCGAACTCAGTCATTTCTGCGGCTTACTTACATCTTGATTCCACAAAACTTTCTTCTTTGCGCCGACATCATTTTGGTCATTTACAGCTTCGCCATGAGAATACGATTAAGACTGTCCCCAATTGGCAAGGGGAGAACTTGCATTTGCCTATCATCATTGACAAGCAAACAGTAGGGGAGTTGATCTTCTCTGTTCAGTTGGATCAAATCGATCAGTCTTTTATTTCCAAACAGATGGAGCTGGTATCGGATTTGGTTCATGGGGTCATTGGCCGTCATTTGAGTTTAGAGCGAGAAGTGGAGCTGCGAAAGCGGGCAGAGGAATCGGAAAAAGCGACGAAAGAGTTTGTCGCCATGATTAACCACGAGTTGCGTACACCTCTTAATGGCGTATTAGGTAGTGCTGAACTACTAAGTCGAACACAGTTAGGTGAAGAGCAACGCCATTACCTAAACAACCTGACTCAATCGGGAGACTTGTTGAGGGTCATCATTAACGATCTTCTCGACTTCAGCAAGATGAATGCCGGTATGATGGAAATCATCGATAAGGTCTTTGCTTGGGAAGAGCTTGAAAAAGCCATCATGGGCGTATTTTCAGCTAAAGCAGCAGAAAAGCGAATTCATTTCTCCATCGATAAAAAGCTCGGTATTCCCGAGTTTTTAGTTGGTGACTTAGAGCGAATTACACAGATCTTGGTCAACTTGGTGGGAAATGCTATTAAGTTTACTCATTTGGGTGGGGTGGTGCTGCGAGTGGAGTGGATAAACGGTATTGCGCATTTTGAGGTTGAAGACACGGGTATTGGCATCCCGATAGAAGCACAGCCCTCATTATTTGACCCATTTGTGCAAGTAGATCGCTCGGCGAAGCGCAGTTTTGAAGGCTCAGGTTTGGGCCTTGCGATTTGTAAAAATCTAGTGGATTTGATGCAGGGCGAGATTAGCTTTGAAAGTGAAGAACGCAAAGGTACCACCTTCAAAGTCTCTATTCCTCTAAAGGAGGGGCAAGCCCCAGGCGCAGCAGAGGGGGAATTAGCTACCATAGAGCGAAGTGATTTGGCAGGACGCTCAATATTGGTGGTTGATGACATCAGAATGAACCAAGTGATAGTTACTCAAATGCTGAAAAAACTCGACATTACACCTGATTTAAAAGCCAATGGGAAAGAAGCTTTAGAAGCGGTGAAAAACAAAGATTACGAACTGATATTTATGGACTGCCGAATGCCAGAAATGGATGGTTATGAGGCGACGATGTATCTGAGAGAGCGTGGCTTTACTCATCCTATTATCGCATTAACCGCTGGCACTACCATCGAAGAGCGTCAAAAGTGCATTGATTCAGGCATGGACGACATCCTCACTAAGCCGTACACCGCAACCGATATTGAACAGATCATGTGTAAGTGGCTTGAGCAGTAGACGCTGCCTCTTAAAAAACGGATTCTTGTTAGCCAACGGCTAAAAGCCAAAGTACCTGTAAATAAAACACACAAAAAACGCTCCACACTGGATAATGCCGATCGCTTAACGATGTTTCTTGTGTCATTCCAGCGAGCTTTGGCGAGACTAGGAATCTAATAGCGCATGCTGAGCGGCTAATGAAACAAATTTGACCATAAAGTGCTCGGATAGAAAAGCCTACATCACGCTCCTTCATCGCTGTACAGGATGACGAGATACAGAAATATGCCCACTCGCTGTTAAACGAGCGGCATTATCCGTACTGGAGGCGTTTTTGCTTGTTTTCGTTAGCAGGATTCATAGGCCGTTGCCATTTGGCGAAACCTACTATTGCAGCGCTGGCAAAATCTTTGAAAGCTTATCCAACGTTTCTTGATATTCAGAGGCACAATCGCTATCTGCAACGACGCCGCCGCCAGCCCAAGCGTACAGTTTGTGATTTTCCGCTACGAGAGTGCGGATGGTGATGCTGGTATCCATACGACCATGGCGAGAAATGTAGCCAATACTGCCGCAATACGCGCTGCGTCGATGCGGCTCCAACTCTTCAATGATCTGCATTGCGCGAACTTTAGGTGCGCCAGTAATTGAACCGCCTGGAAAACACGCTCGCAGCAAATCTGCAGGAGAGTATTGTTCATCCAAATTCGCACGAATGGTGCTCACCAAATGATGCACTGCGGGGAAGCTTTCAATCTCAAACAGCTTTGGCACGTGAACGCTACCCGGTGATGCAACTCGACCAATGTCATTACGCAGCAAATCGACAATCATTAGGTTTTCGGCCTGATCTTTTTCCGCTGTCTGCAAGTCATGGGCACTAGCGTTATCTTGCTTTGGGTCTTCGCTGCGTGGGCGAGTACCTTTGATTGGTTTCGTTTCAATGAAGCGATCTTTGAGTTCTAAAAAGCGCTCTGGAGAGATACTCAAAATCGAAGACTCTGGCATACGGATAAAAGCGGAAAATGGCGCTTGGTTGGCGGACTCTAATTTTAGATACGCTTGCCACTCACAGCCTTGATACGGTGCGTTAAAGCGTTGCGCCAAATTGATCTGATAGCAGTCACCGCTCAACAAGTATTCTTGCACCTTGTCAAAGCGAGTAGCGTAGCTCTCTTTCGTCATGTTTGACTGCCAATCACCAGACAGAGCGAAGTCTACGCTTTGCTCTGCTTCTTGCTCGTCTAACCATTGCCAAGCTTGCTCGATATTCTGACCGACTAGGCAGGCTTTTTTAAGCTTGTGGTCAACAACGACGGCCCATTCATACAGACCTACCGCCATATCGGGCGTGTTGAGATCCTTTTCGGCCAGTTCTGGCATCGTTTCTACGCGGCGACCTAAATCGTAACTGAAGTAACCGAGCGCACCGCCGACAAAAGGCAAATCCAATTCTTTATTTAACTCAACGTGAGGAAGCCACTGTTCTTGCAACTGATGAAGCAGCGCGAATGGGTCATCTTGAGTTGAATAGGCATTCGATGGCGTTTCAACTTGTGTGCTTTCGGCAGTGGTTTCTAACGTTGCAATTGGGTTGGCAACCAACACATCGAAGCGACTATCGATATGCGTTTCTGATGCAGAACGCAGCAACATCGCCCAAGGCTGGTGTTGAATGCGAGAAAAGAGGTGAAGAGCAAACTCTGGTGCGTATTCCAGCGCTTTAAAATCAATGAATTGATTGTCCATGTTGTTCATTTGTGTAATTTGTGACAAAGAGATCGTTCACTGCATGGCATGTCATGGGCAGCAAGAGTATCATATTCCTCTGTATAGCCAAACTCCCTCTATCCATAGGGTTTTGAGATGGTTTACAAGTAGGCGACTTCAGCGTTTCGTGTGTCGATATCAGCCGTTCGACAATTGTTTATAAAAAACGAAGCTCAAAAGAGCAATAAGCTCAACAAACACGATTGAAGCCAAGCCAATAATGGAAGCATAACTATAACGAGGCATGTAATGACGGTAATACGCAAGCAGGATGTGATCAGCAGTGTCGCTGATGCGCTACAGTATATTTCTTACTACCACCCGCTAGACTTTGTTCAAGCTCTTGAAAAAGCCTATCACCGCGAAGAGAGCCAAGCCGCTAAAGACGCGATTGCTCAGATCCTAATTAACTCCCGAATGTCCGCAGAAGGTCACCGACCAATTTGTCAGGATACTGGTATCGTGACGTGTTTCGTCAACATCGGTATGGGCGTGCAATGGGACTCAACCGACATGACGGTTCAGCAGATGGTAGATGAAGGTGTTCGACAAGCGTATACGAACCCAGACAACCCGTTGCGTGCGTCAGTACTTATGGATCCTGCCGGTAAACGTATTAATACCAAAGACAACACGCCTGCTGTCGTACACATCAACATGGTTCCGGGCGATAAAGTTGAAATTCAGATCGCAGCGAAGGGCGGCGGTAGTGAAAACAAGACTAAGATGGTGATGCTAAACCCATCTGACGATATTGCTGAGTGGGTAGAGAAAACGCTACCAACAATGGGCGCGGGCTGGTGTCCTCCTGGCATGCTTGGCATTGGTATTGGCGGTACGGCTGAAAAAGCAGCGGTATTGGCAAAAGAATCTCTAATGGAACACATCGATATTCAAGAGCTTATTGACCGTGGCCCACAAAACGCAGAAGAAGAGCTTCGTCTTGATATCTTCAATCGCGTGAACAAACTTGGTATCGGCGCGCAAGGCCTTGGTGGTTTGACAACTGTTGTCGACGTTAAGATCAAAACGGCGCCAACGCACGCGGCTTCTAAGCCTGTTTGTTTGATCCCGAACTGTGCGGCGACTCGTCACGTACACTTCACGCTTGATGGCAGCGGCCCAGCAGAGCTCACGCCACCTAAACTAGAAGATTGGCCAGACATTACTTGGGAAGCGGGAGAAAACACGCGTCGCGTAAACTTAGACACGATTACTAAAGAAGAAGTACAAGAGTGGAAGACAGGCGAAACCGTTCTTCTATCAGGTAAAATTCTGACTGGCCGTGATGCTGCGCATAAACGTATTCAAGGCATGCTAGATAATGGCGAAGGTCTACCAGAAGGCGTAGATCTAAACGGTAAGTTCATTTACTACGTAGGCCCTGTCGATGCAGTTGGTGATGAAGTCGTTGGTCCTGCTGGCCCAACAACATCAACGCGTATGGATAAATTCACCGATATGATGCTAGAAAAAACAGGCATCATGGGCATGATCGGTAAAGCTGAACGTGGCCCTGCAACGGTTGAATCTATCAAGAATCACAAAGCGGTTTACCTAATGGCTGTCGGCGGTGCTGCGTACTTGGTTGCGAAAGCGATCAAGAAAGCTCGCGTTGTCGCATTTGAAGATTTAGGTATGGAAGCGATTTACGAATTTGAAGTTGAAGATATGCCAGTAACAGTGGCTGTCGACTCAAATGGCGTTAACGCGCACCAAATCGGTCCTGACACTTGGAAAGTGAAAATCCAAGAGATGGAAGCGTAAGGCAAACGGTAATCTTACATTGTCTCAGTAGAGAGAATGTGACAAGGTGCTGATTTACCTAGCAAACATTTGACAAAAGTGCAGCGAAAACTGCACTTTTTGTCTATATAATGTAGATATAAACCTCAGGGCATAGCAATCAAACGTTATGCGAACAATAATTAGGAGACGGCATGCCTCGTTTTATTCAGATTCTACAAATTATTCTTGCTGTAGTGGTAGGTGGCTTTGTTGGCTACGACTTGATCCTTCACGGCATCAGCATTTTTGATGAGAAGTACGTGACCATCACATGTGTGTTGTGGCTGATTTTAGAAATCGCTCTATTTGTTATCTATAAATTAATCGAAGACGACTAGACTCAAAGAAAGCAGGTTTCTGTTCAACACAGTAATCAGCATAAATAGGGTCACTAATGCTTTAGTGTTGATTAAGTAAGCCTCTGAACCACTCAGGGGCTTTTCTTTTTTCACCCGGCTTTAAGCGAATGTTTTGTTCATCTTTTATTAAGGTATATAAAGTTAGACTCATAGAGTTCAGTATTGAAAGGTAAGTATTCATAGATTAATACCCGAAGTTGCTGATAACGTTGTTTTAGAGCGGAGCAAGATAAAGAAGCGCAATGAAAAGAATAAAGAAAGAAGTCAATGACTTTATCAACAGAGGTATGGACTCCAATGTTCGAATTGCCGTCACCGGACTTTCTCGTGCAGGTAAGACGGCATTCATCACGTCATTAGTGAATCAGCTCCTCCATACCGCTACCCATGATAATTTGCCTCTTTTGACTGCAGCCAGAGATAAGCGTCTTATTGGAGCGAAGCGTGAACCTCAAGCGAATATGATGGTGCCACGTTTTGCTTACGACGAAGCGATGAGCCAGATCCATGCGACCCCACCTCAATGGCCAGTACCAACACGGGATGTGAGTGAGATTCGCTTAGCGCTCAAGTACAAACCAAATAAAACCACGAAAAAGCTGTTGAGTAAAACCGCAATTTTAAATGTTGATATTATCGACTATCCAGGAGAGTGGCTGCTCGACCTGCCGTTATTGGACATGGACTTTGCGACGTGGTCGCAAACTCAGTTTGATGCACTTAAAGGCCAGCGTGGCGATTTAGCCAAAGCTTGGCTGTCTGAATTAGAAAAGGTGGATCTTTCTGCTGAAGTGAACGAGAAACTACTCGAGAAAGTTGCGCATACATACACCGAGTACCTTCATGCCTGTAAAGAAGCAGGTCTTCATTGGGTACAGCCTGGCCGCTTCGTATTACCTGGTGAGCTCGGAGGCGCGCCTGTGCTGCAGTTTTTCCCGTGTCGTGCTGGTTCGGAAAGCAAGGCGCTTAAGGGCAGCAACTTGGCAATGCTCGAAGCGCGTTTTCAGGAATACCAACAGAAAGTAGTGAAAGCGTTTTATAAGCATCATTTTGCGACCTTCGATCGCCAGATTGTGCTGGTGGATTGCTTGCAGCCTCTCAATGCTGGCGATGAAGCGTTTTACGACATGCGCCAAGCGCTAGAACAGATCATGCATAGCTTCCGTTATGGTCGTAGTAGCTTTTTGCGCCGTTTATTCTCGCCAAAAATAGACAAAGTGCTATTTGCTGCCACAAAAGCGGATCACATAACGCCCGATCAGCATCCCAATTTAGTGTCTTTGCTACAACAAATGGTGCATCCAGCGTGGCAAACCGCAGCCTACGAGAATATCGAGATGAGTTGCATGAGTATCGCTTCTATCCAATCAACCACGACGGGATTTATTTCTTCTGGAGATAAGACGATTCCGGCGTTACAGGGTACGACGTTGGATGGTGAGCCGATGACGATGTTCCCGGGAGAAGTGCCGAAAAAACTACCAAATGCGGCTTATTGGCAAAACAACGGGTTTGATTTTACGTCATTCCGTCCAATGCCCTCACAGAATGATGAGCCAGTGAAGCACATACGCTTAGACAAAGCACTGGATTACCTGATTGGAGATAAATTGAAATGAGTGAGTTGAAGCAAAAACAAGTTTTCTCTGAAAAGGCGATGGAAAAAGAGCAGCAATCGAATCAACCGGAGTTGACGGCGCAGCAAACATTCGGCGAAAAAGAAACATTCGTACCTGTTGAACTTAAAGAAGAGCGCCAGGAGACCGAACAGGAATTGCAACTCGAGCATGTCATTCGTCCAAAACCGGGCAGAAAATGGCTTGCGACTGGCGCATTTGCCACCTTTGCTGGTTTGGTTGGCTGGCAAGCGGTGGACTCGGTTATAACCGCAATTCAAACTTCTGATTGGCTGGCTTTAAGCTGGACGGGGTTTATTGCTGCGATCGCTTCGCTTGGTTTAGGGGCGATGGGTAAAGAGCTTTGGAAACTGCGCAAACTACGAAATCATTTTAGTGTTCAAGAAGAAGCCGAAGCACTTGTTAATAGTGAGAGTGTGGGGAAAGGGAAAGCCTTTTGCGAAACAGTGGCAGAACAAAGTGGTGTGATGGCAGAGAACCCGGGCTTTGATCGTTGGCAGAACAGCATTAACCCTGCTCATAGTGATGCTGAAATCCTTGATATGTATGACTCGATGGTTGTGAGCCAACAAGACAAATTGGCAACGAAAATCGTATCGCAGCACGCAACCGAGTGTGCGGCCCTAGTAGCGGTGAGCCCTCTGGCTGCCGCTGATATGTTGCTGGTGGCGTGGCGAAATTTCAAAATGATCGACAACCTCTCCAAGGTATATGGGGTAGAGCTAGGTTACGCCTCTCGCATCAAGCTACTAAAAGCGGTATTTGTCAATATGGCGGCGGCTGGTGCCAGTGAGCTAGCTATTGATGCCAGTATGGACTTGATGTCGATGGACCTTGCGGGCAAAGTCTCCGCTCGTGCGGGGCAGGGGCTAGGTGTTGGTATTCTAACGGCACGTTTGGGCTTGAAAGCGATGACCTTATTGCGTCCACTACCATGGTATCCTGACCGTCAGGTTAAATTGGGCACCATACGCAAGGCTGTGGCGGCGAAAGTTGCATCAATTACGATGAAACCGTAACGAATATCAACTTTGATGGATAGGATTGCTTGACGCCATTCCAAGCATGATAGAAACTACTGTCAACTTTTCCTGACAGTCGTGAATTGGGATATTTTCAGTGCGTCTTGAAGTCTTATGTGAAGATCGACTCGGCTTGACCCGAGAACTGCTCGATATTTTAGCGTCTAAAAGCATCGACTTGCGTGGTATCGAAATCGATATTAGCGGTATTATCTATTTGAATTGCCCGGATATTGATTTTGATACGTTTAGTGAGCTGATGGCTGAAATCCGCCGTATTCCGGGGGTGAAAGACGTACGTAAAATCCAGTTTATGCCGATGGAGCGCCACAATACGGAGCTGCTCTCGCTAGTTGATAACTTGCCCGATCCGGTCTTTGCCATCGACCTTAAAGGTGCCGTAGACATGGCAAACATGTCTGCACTTTCACTGCTTGGTCTTCACAAGCAAGAAGTAATTGGCACTCAAATCGGTGCTTTGTTACCAAGTGTTCGTTTCTCTCGTTGGTCTGAAGGTGTGAATGGCAGAACGCGGGAAAACCTTGTGATTGATGGCTTGGACTATGTTCTTGAGTTGATGCCAGTTTATATCCGAGACGAAGCGCAAAACTCGACTCTAGCGAGTACTCTAATGACGATTCGCTCTAGTCAGCAAGTCGCAAGAATTGAAGAAGCGCTACCGCTGCATAATCCTCTGGGTTTTGAGCACTTTGTTGGTATATCGAACCGTCATAAAGCGCTAATGAACCAAGCTAAGAAGCTGTCTGTGCTTGACCAGCCACTGTTAATTGAGGGCGAAACGGGGACCGGTAAAGAAATGCTTGCTAAAGCTTGCCACAGCCGTTCTAGCCGTGCGAGCAAGCCATTCCTAGTTTTGAGTTGTGCTTCGATGCCTGACGATGTAGCAGAAACCGAACTTTTTGGTCATGCGCCGGGTTCATTTAATCATGAACAAGGTCACAAAGGCATCTTTGAGCAAGCAAATGGCGGGACGGTATTTCTTGATGAAATCGGTGAAATGAGTTCGCATCTTCAAATCAAGCTGTTACGTTTTCTACAAGATGGTAATTTCCGTCGTGTCGGTGCAGAAGATGAGATGCATGTCGATGTTCGTATCATCGCTTCAACAAAACATAACCTTGCCGAACTTTCTGAGGCAGGAATGTTCCGTGAAGATTTGTATTATCGTCTCAACGTACTTACGCTCAGCATTCCTCCGTTACGTAAGCGCTCAAATGACGTTGCGCCATTGCTTGAGTTATTTGTGGCAAAACATGCTCAACAGCTTGGGATTGATAAGCCAGAGTTTGATGATGGCCTAGTTGATGCCCTTGCAAATTATCAGTGGCCAGGAAACATGCGCCAACTCGATAACATGGTTCTTCGAGCGCTCACAGAAATGGATGGTGGTATACTAAACGCGGATCACTTCAATTTACCTCAGCCTCAATCAGTCGGTGCTGGTAGTGCGACTCTTAACATCGACGGTTCATTGGATGAGATCATGCGTGACTATGAATCTCAGGTTCTGGAGCGTTTGTATCAGTCATTCCCATCAAGCCGCAAGCTTGCTAAGCGCTTAAATGTATCGCATACCTCAATCGCTAATAAACTGCGTGATTACGGTATCCGAAAGAATTAATCGAATTGAACGAAAAGACGGAATTAATCATTTGTAATGGAAGATAACAGCTCATCTATCGCCGTTCATAAGTTGGATGGTGACTTGCTTCTGCGTACCGCTGAAATCGGTGACGCAGATATGATTGCCGAGTATTTTCAAGCGAATCGAGAATACCTGAAACCGTTTGAGCCGAAACGTGAAGAGGCTTTTTTCTCAGTTAACGGTTGGTTGCAAAAGCTTATCAAGCTCAATGAGCTGCATCGAATGGGGTTGGGGTATTATTGCCTCTTGGTCAGAGCCTCTTCAGGTGAAATGCTAGGTACGATATCCTTTAGTAATTTGAGTCGTTTCCCTTTTTATTCTTGTAACGTCGGATACTCTCTCGCTGAAAAAGCGCAAGGGCATGGTTATATGCGTCGTGGATTAACCATGGCTTGCGACTACATGTTTAACGTGCAGAAGTTACATCGTATTCAAGCCGGCTACATGCCTCACAACAAACGTAGTGAAGCTGTGCTAGAGCATGTAGGGTTCAACCAAGAAGGGTATGCAAAAGATTACCTTTTGATTAATGGTGAATGGCAAGACCACGTTCTAACGTCACTTATTAATCCGAATTGGCAACCAGAAGGGCGATAGTATGGAGCGATTGGAAAAGCAATTAGCACTTGTAATCGAGCTCGATAAACTCAAAAGTATTTTGCGCCGAACCCGAGTTAAAAGTGCTGAAGGGCGTCTCGAAAATAGTGGTGAGCATAGTTGGCATGTCACACTGATGGCAATATTGATGGAAGAGCATGCGAATGCACCAGTAGATATTTGCCGAGTGATGAAAATGTTATTGATACATGACGTAGTAGAGATCGACGCGGGGGATACCTTTGTTTATGATACTGCCGCGTCTCAAGAGCAAGTAGAAAAAGAAATTAGAGCGGCAGAACGCTTGTTTGGTATGTTACCCAGCGATCAGGAGCAAGAGTTATTGGCGCTTTGGCATGAATTTGAAGCCGCGCAGACCGATGATGCTAAGTATGCAAAAGCACTCGATCGGTTAATTCCAATGCTCTTGAACTACCATAATAATGGTCAGAGTTGGAAGGAGCATGGCGTCTCTCGTGAACAAGCACTTACCATTAATAAACGAATTGAATTTGGCTCTGTTACCTTATGGGACAAAGCGAAAGAGTTGATAGAAGAAGCCACAGAGAAAGGTTGGCTGAAATCGTAATAAAGGAGACTGAATGTCTTATTTGCCTTTGGATGAATACCAAAGAAAATGGATTTTTACGCATCAGTCGATGCCTGTGCCAAAAGAAGATTTGGCTTTTATTAAGCCGATGAGCCAAGCTCGTTCAGCACAATTTTGGAAAGAAAATATTAGTGCTCAAAGCCCTGATATGGATCGACTTAGCTCCCAAGATTGGCCAATGAATGAGGCGAACTGGTCTGAAGTCGTTGATTGGATGGCTGCGTGGGAGTTGGATGATCCGGACATGCCAGCGGAAGTAGAAGCACATGTCGATTGGCAAGACGATGTGACCGTTTACTTTTGCTACGAGAAGTACAATGTCATCGAAACTAAGTGGTCGATTTTTAAAAAGCATTGGAAGAACTTTCTCTTTTATGATGATGGTCCAATATTGATTGGACGTCGCCGTTCACAAGCGCTTTGGTTTGATTCAAAAGGCAATGTGAAACTCGGTGTTCGTCAATAGCGAGTTATACAGCAAGCCACCTTTTCGAGGTGGCTTTGTTTTTCTAAAGGCTGGATAATGGACTCAACACGCCGCCAGCCCCGCGCTCGATAACGTGAGTATAAATCTGGGTGGTATATACTCCCACTCTGTAAGTGATTGTTTTTACTTATAGGTATCACGCCCCGACTGAAGTGGGGCGCTGGTGGGACAATTCAGAATTATTTATGATTATACGGATAAAAGTTCGCGAGCGAATATCTGAGCATTATTCGTAGTAACTCATACTTAATCTCACATATCCATTGATTAGCCGCGACTAGGTTTTACTGTCGAACTACTGGTATCGTAACTCACAATTGAACAAACGCGAGTATCGTATAACCGACAATAATTCTTGATAAAATAACCTAGAGTATAAGGAACTTGCGCAATAGAAGCCCCTACAAAGCTACACACATGAAAAATGAGACTTTGTCCATAGATAGACAGTGAGTAGGTCTCAAGATTCACATTCGGTAGAATGTTAGTTGCTGAATAGCTTGATGTTACTGTGCATCACTATCAGTCTTTGTCTTTGTCTTTGTCTTTGTCTTTGTTAACTCTATCAGCTACCGCCTTAGTCAGCTTCTCTTTTGCAATGTCAGGAGCATCACTCAAAACATTATTAAGTGCTATTAGGCCATCTAATGACCATTGGGATATGTTCCAACCATTTTCATCTAATGTTTGCTCTAACAACCAGTTTCTTTCATCGTTGTGATCGTTATTAATCGAGTCATCAAGTAATGCAATTGCCTCCATTTCTAAAACACTGTCGTTGATAGTAGGCATACTGATTATCGAACCAAAGTATCTGATAATTCGATATCTTTTGGCGAGAGAGGTAGTAGTTTTAAAGAAAGCAGACATCAGACTTATTCTTATTCCATTTCTCTGTTTTCCATCTATAAGATGAATCAAGACTTTTATAAGATCTATATTGTAGTTGTGGTCTTCTTCAGGCAATGCTTTGAGAGCTTGTTGGAGGTTTTTTTGGCAATCCAAAATACGGCTTTTACTATGGAGGTAATAAGCCACTTTGCTGAAGACTGGGTGTTCAGCTTTGATTCTTTCTAACCACTCTTCTTTCGTAACATTGGGGTTATCAAAATATTTCGTAAGTACAGAAAGGAGCCCAAGTGATTCGTATTGGATAATATCTTCTACCACTGTATGATTCCAATTCAAAGGGTTCTTGGCGTGGTTGTGCCAACCATTCATCCAATTTATAATCTTTCCTGGTGTTAAATTTTCTGTGTTATCTTTCAAAAACACATAATCATCAGTTAGTAGAGAGTTGACATTTATTCTACAAATGCGCTTGTTGTCAATAAGCTCCTCTAGGTGAGGTAGTAAATAGTCACTTATGGTATTATTTTTACACCAAGTTAAAACTTTTTCGAACTTACAGAAACTTAGGTAGTCCGTTAGGTATATAGAAGAATCTGGCTGTTCTTTGAATTTAGCTAACAACCATGCGGCAGCCTTTTGAGTTCGGCGTTGACCATTCTGGAGAACGGTTACGTTTTCTGTCGGATTTAGTTCATTAACTAAAGACGCTGCACATAAAGCAGTATAAGCGTTCAGAGTCATTTCATCTAAAGAACCAGAGCTTTTGTGACTTTCAAACCCAGTAACCAATTGTTGGTAGCAGGCCTTGTTCTGAGGTTCGTTCCACTGAATGGTAAAAGGGAGCACACTGATGAGCGCGTCCGCTTCAGTCGATTTTATGTCAATGTCGGCTAAAAAGTATTCAAGACCTAAATTATGGAGCTCACCAATACGATTTTTCTCAAGTAATATTGGGAAAATAGTGTCCTCACTCTCTAGTAGTTTCTGACGTTTAGATGCGGCAATCACAAGATCAGCTGTATCTAATGACTGTATAAGCTTTAGTACATCCCACTGTTTAATATGCTCTTTAATAGGGAAAAGAGCATTAACTACAAAGGAAGAAGTGGGGTTGTTGATGAAATGTGGTGATGTACCTGTAACCAAGTAGAATGCGTAGCATTGTTTAATGGCATTTTCGAGATCTTCCCACTTATATTCAGCATCCTCTAAGTCTGAAGGTGAGTCTAGGGGTTCCATCACCTTCCATATTTTCCCAATGGATTTTATGATTTGCTTTTGGCGTTCATTTATTATTTTGTGGTCTATGCTGACGCCATTGTCCTGAAGGTTTCGATAACTCTCTATTAAATCTTCATCAAAATCATAGCCTTCAGTCGTTGAGTTCTTAAGCTCGTGATTGATGTCATTGAGGTATTTCTCAGCAACCTCTAAGCCGTTATTCGTTTGAACTAGATAGTCTGTAATTTTTACCAAATCACTCGCATTAGTAGTTGCTAATTGTTGTCTGAATAGCACATCAAACCCAAGCAACGAGCTAAGCTCCACCAACATATCGGCGTCGTAAGTTTTTAGAGCTGTTCGAATCGGTTCAGCGATCAACTCACTTTGTGCAATCGTAAATGATGTTTGAAAGTGTAGTGCCGCTATTTGCTTAGCCCAATCGTCTTTCTTTCCACCGTATTTAAGCAGTAGCTTGTGCGTGGCTTTAAGTTTTCGCTCAATATCAGATTGAACTACATCAATATCCTTACCAATTTTGGGCTCACTTAGAAGTTGATTAACCGATAAATTGTTGTCCCTTACTATCATAAGGTAAGCAGCGCATGATACACCGCTCAACAACTCATTAGGCTCTGGGCAACTATCTATCTTAGCCCCAATACGATTAACTATATTTTTTAGAGATCGAGGAGTGATTTTTTTCGCCCAGATTTCGATTAGATCTTTTACGCCTTCTTGTCCTGTAATATCAGGAAGAGTCTCATTCCAATACTCCTCAAATTGGCTTCGCCACCCTATGGTAACAATTGGAGGAGCAGAGAAAGGAACAGGAATACGCTTACTTATAAATTCTTTTCCTGATTGACTCTCATCAACAGCGCTTTTCTCAAGAGCTTTCGCTAAATGTTCTTCGGAGTATGGGAGTAAAATACGAAAGCGCTCACTACCCAGTGATGTCAATATTTCTATATCACTCCACAGTTCTCGAGCAATATCAGGTGATACGCGGTCAATATTGTCGACTACCAACAGCAACGTTTTTTCTTTGGGTATGAGACTTGAAAACGTCCCAAAAGCTTCTTTTAGCTCAATAGCTCCTACTTCTCTATTTACATCAATAGTCTCACTGATAGTATCAGTGCTATTCCGTTTCACCAGATCACCTAAACGAGTTTTACATCCGAGAACTTTCAGGGCTAAATATACTAATACAGGTGATGTGAACAAAGCGATGGACAGCCAACCGCTCAACTTGTCTAAGTTAGGTAAATCCTTAGCAAGCTCTGCCAAGAACTTGAGTGATGGTTTTAACTGTAGTGCAGACACACCCAGCGAAAAAGCAAATATGATTGCCGAAAAAGATATATGACTGGTAGTGTCTTTCGTATACTCGAGACGTTTACCTAATGCGGTCTCGACAGCACTTCCAAGTTTAGCTAGATTATACTTGTCTTTTTTTCCTATTAGTATCTCAAGCTCCATTTCAATGTTCTGTATAAGGGCAGACTTGAGTGTACTTTGATATTGATCAGCATCAAATGTAACTACGTGGAAGCCTTTATCTACAATATCCTGCTGTAAAATACTTATTACTGTACTCTTACCTGATCCCAAGTTGCCTTCTATACCGATGATGTGCTGACTACTATCGGATAACAGAACTCTGGCAATCGCTTGAGCTACTTGCTTATGTCCCTGCCCATCAAATAAGTCAGTATCAACGGGCTTTTCATTCTGATATTTTCTAGTTGTAATCATCGACCAATAAATTCCTTAATCATGCAAAAGCATTTGGTAGCATATCATATGTACCGTCTGATTCTGTGACTATATAGTTTCCGTCAGACTAGGATTGTGATTGTGTCTAGAGTTTTTTCTTTATTATTAGCAAAGTGGCGTCGAGAACATGGGAGAACTAATAAGCCTAGTGTGAATCTTTACTGCTCCAATAAGCTTTGTGAAATAACCTATTAAGGGTAAGCTCTCAGATCAGGTCTGAATAGGTACACCTTATTTATTTGCTGTCATTACGCTATTTAAATACTCGATCTGCTCATGCGAATGAGACTTCATGAATCGGCCGTAAACACGTTCCAACATCATCGTGCTCTTGTGCCCCATCTGCTCCGCGATAAAAGATAGGTTTGCACCTTTGGTGATCAACCAACAAGCGTAGGTATGTCGAGATTGATATGAGCAGCGATGGCGAATGCCAGCTCGCTTAAGTGCGCGTGACCATAGTCGATTGTATGTTGTCGTTTTATAGGTCTCACTCGTTTCTTGACCATTACGACGTTCTGGAATGAACACGAACCGAACGCTTTCCTGGCGAAAAGTGTTTGAACCTTTTACTTCCACTAAAATATCTCTAACTGGACTAAACATAGTTAGCTCTCTTTGAGACTTAAGGGCAAGGAGAGCAGGTTCAAGTAAGTGAATAGTTCGCTCTGACTTCTTATTTTTCGGCGTTGTGAACTTTCGTTCAATCGTGACGTTGCGAGTAACCTCGATCGTACCTTTCTCAAGATCGACGTCTTCCCATGCTAACGCACAGAGCTCACCAGTTCGCATGCCCGTGTAAATGGCTAAGGTGAACATATTCCGCTGCTGTAAGTTTGTCGTTGACTCGATTAGCTGGTGGAACTCTTCTAGTTCTAGTGGATCCGGCTCACCAGAGCCACCACTTAGCAACTCAACATGCAGAAATGGGTTGTCATCGATAAATTTTGATTTCACTGCTAAATCAAAACATCGGCGCATTAGTTTGATCATATTATTGATCGTCTTTGCGCTTCGTGGTCTTCCATTGCGAGTAGGGGAGTCGACCATTAACTTTTGGCACTTTAGCGCATCCATAATCGTGATGGTGGAGATAGTACGTTCCTCACCAACAAACAAGCAGCATGCTCTTGCGGTAGTACTCAATACATAGAGTGACTGCGAAGCCATAGTCGTTTTCTTCAATTGAATATAGTCATCAAACAACTCGCGAACAGTAAGGTTCTTACCACGCTGTTCTGGAGTAGCAAAGAGTTGCGCTTTCTTTGATGTTGGAAATCGAGACAAGTAATCAAATGTGCCTAATGAAATTTCAGAAAGTATAGAAGCGCGTAGATGGCTAGCTTTTTTTAAATTACCTTTGGTGACTTCCCAGCCTTTTAGGGTCTCTCGACAACGCATCTCGCGGTAAGTAAAACTAATGCGGATAGACTTACCGCGGATTTCTACACCTTCAGGTGTGTTCATTACGCAACCCTTTCTCTTGCTGAAAACTCATCGATGGCAACACGGTCATACTTAAAACTTTTGCCACCACCACTACTCTTACCGGATGCTTTTTTGAAGTGAACGCCTTCAATCCAACGAAACTGACGATAGTCTTTGATTTCATTGGTAGACATGCCTGTTAAATCAATCAGAAGATCCTCTTTCACCCAACGGCTAGGCTCTAGTTGAATCACCGTAAATGTTCTCATCGGTAAACTCCTATATAGTTGAATTGAGAGAAGAGCAGGGCAACCACCTTACTCTTCTTAATTTGGTGGTTGACGGGTTAATAGCAGCAGCGTAGTGACAGATACTGTAAGTTAATGAAGGCCATTACTTCACTCCACCAGGATATCGATTGAAGTTCAGGTTCTTACGACCACCTTTCGTTACGTCTTGATTACAAAAATAGAAAGCGGAACCTAACACGGGTTCATTTTCCATAATTGCTGCTAGTTCCTGCTCAAACTGCACATCATTCATTCGTTGTTTGACGGCTGAGTCCTTGGGTGGCTCTTTTGGTAAACGCGCACCAGTTGGGCGAAGTTCCATCACACCATCAACCGCTCTGTTGATCTCTTCTTGTGTCATGCTCATCGCGAAATCCTTACATTACTTGTGCTGCATCTCTGGCGAACATGTTTAGAAATTGATTGGTGAGCGAGACATTGGAAGGGCACTCTCGGCTAATGCCCCAGCCGTTGCTCTCGTTCTCTGGTTTAATCAGAGTTAGATTGAGCACTTCACAACCTAGCTGGTGACTAAAGTAAGGGGCCGATGTCGTGACCTGCCCGAATTGAGTATCGATGGTTGCCGCCATAGATATTTCCTCGCAAGATACGCCCCCTTTAAGAAGAGGGCGCCAATATTAGTTAAGAGCTGAACGAACCAATGAAGGTATCAATTTCGATCTCGCCGTCTTTAAAACAGGCTTGAAGTTTCGTCTGGAACTCTTCGCCCATCTCTTCTTCGTGTTGTTCCAGCTTCTTGATGCGAAGGACTAGAGTTTCATTACCGATAGTGCTCATGCGCATTTCAAAAGTGCGCTCTGCTAAACCCAAGTAAGGCACACACGTGAACTTAAACACCGCAGGCATTGGGAACTCTTCCTTGGTGCGAACCGCAATAGACTCGTATTCAGATTGGTGATGGCTGAAGTCATCTACATTGGATTCACGCCCAGCTTTCGCTTCAAACTTCATATTGCGAATAGCTGCAGACGCGACAGAGTTTTCAATGACTTCCCCAGTAGTAGAGAAGACCTGAACAAACTCACTGTAGTCTTCGACCCACTCAGCCAGTTTCTTTTGTCCAAGGCGTTCTCCGTTAATGTTTAGAAGGGCGTTAAACGCTGCGGTACGGCGTAGAATCAAGTTTGCTTGGTGTTTGCAGTGCCCAGGGAAGTTATGAGTACCAAGGTCAAAAATAGTCACAGCAGCCATACGTTCCGCATTGATAAAGCACTGATTGCCTTCGGTTTGGTACTCTTCGTGGTAACGCACAAACTCGTCGATATTTGCCGTCTTCATTGTGCCGCGGAAATAATTGCGGTTTGGCATGAACTTCTCCAAGTCATGCAAATCGAAGGATTCAGGTAGGGCGGCAACAGGGAATCCCGCTTTCTCTAACTGTTTTAAAAACTGCGGAGCATTCGCTGATTCTTGGATCTGTTGGATTGCTGATTTATCCATTTATCTATTCTCTCTTTGAGTGAGTTGCTGGTGGAGTGGGTTAGCTGCGTACTTCTCGCAGCATGCCTTCTTCAATAACGGCTTGGCCGTGAATATCTTCTTTTGGTCGGTCGTAGGTAAGTTTGCCGCCTTTGCCCACGTACGCGATTGAGGTGTATTGGAAGTCTTCTGACTTGGTACCGAATCCGGCTTTTGGCTCTTTTACCGACATGTTGACGGTGATTTCGACCATTTCGTTGTTGGTACCCATTGGTTTGAGCTTTAGATCCATCTTCACGTTTCCCTGCTTATCGCTGTAGGACACAGCTCGGGCTACGTTAGATAACGCCAAACCGACGACATTGGAGACAACGCCGCCGTCCAGTTCCTGCATCAGTTTTGGGAAGTTAGTAGTACGGTCCTCAAGACTGAGGTTTCCTGCTTCTTGGTTAGACATGTGATTTCCTCGCTTCAGTAGTTCGTTAACCAACTGGAATAAGAGTAATATTACATAATGGAATTATTTGGTCAATTACAAAATGGAATTGTCATGTGAGATTTGCTCCAGGCATAAAAAAACCGCCAATATGGCGGTCTTTTGAATGGTCTATTAATAGCAGGACTTATTTGATTTCTACTTTGACATTCATACATGTGTAGTCATCTTTAGGTCCTTTTCTTTCGACCCGTTTCCTTAGACTATTTATGAACGCAGATGGTGTTGACATCGTCGAGTCTGAAAACCTTGGTCGCTGATGCCAATAATCATAAGCACCGTCAGACATAAGAGAGAATAACAAGGTTCCATCTTCAATATATTCATCTATTGATGTAATTGTTATTTCGTAGTCCAGCTCAATTTGAGGTGATATCGCTTTTGTTATAATGCTGGATAACCTTTCTTTTCGCTCATTTATTTTCTTAATTGGCTGCTCACCTTCATCTATCATCTCTTGATATCGAGTATGGTCTTTTGTTAACTGCTTGAGTTTTCTTCCTTTCTTAACATAGACTCTGCAATCTCCGGTGTGACCAATTATAATTTCTTTTTTTGTTACCTGAACAATTGTTAATGTTGTCGCAGATCTGGCAAGGTTGCTATCAGTAGCCGACAAAATATCAATATCATTTTTTGCTAGAAGAAGTGCTGCCTCGATTGAAAAAGAATCTTCTTTTATCAATTTTTCAATCGATTTAATAGCGCATTTTGAAGCATTACTTGCGCCGTCGGTAGAGCCAACACCATCAGCAATAGCAAATACAAGATTGTATTGATTGTCATAAGTAGGCTGCAATAAAAAATCTTCATTTTCATACTTCATTGGCTTTGGATAGCTAAAGCTACTTGCCTCTAATATCTGAATCATTTAATTGCACTCCATTTTTGTTACAGCCTTACCGAAAGCATCCATTAGATCATCGATACTATTATATCGGTCTTCCTGAAAATACGTTATACATTTTTCACAGACTTGTTTAATTTGATCGGGAGCATTTCTTCCACCATATATATCATATATGACCTGACCAATTGAATAAATATCACTTTGAACAGTGAATGGCACCCTATTATCTGCAACCTCTTTGTCCAAGTACCTACCAGTGCCCATGCCGCCGATTCTAATATCCGTTTGAAGAGTCGCTCTATCCTCGTCAAGATCTTTAACTAGACCAAAATCAGAAATCTTAAAGGTGAAGTCGGGATAAAACAATATGTTGGCAGGTTTTATATCTCTATGTAGGTAGTTATTGTCATGTATAACTTTTACTGCATTGAGGATGTCAAACACTGCTTTTTGCTTTTGATGTTCATCCATACCGCTAGAGATCATATCCTCTAAATTGCTCTTAGCTAGCTTCATAAAAAAAGAGGGCGGATTATTATCTAGCTCGAGATGTATTATAGGGGCTATATGTTGTGGATGCTTTTGGCTTAGCTCACATTGAATTCTTGCCTCTAGTGAGAACCTTTCTTCTAATGCAGCTATCTCCTTTAATTCAGTATTATTATTATTATCTGAAGGAGAAAATACTTTCCTAGCACAAAGTCTTGTCAATGGAGATTCATCTCCGTAGGCAAAAACCTTATGAACCATACCAAAGCCGCCAGCCCCCAGCTTATTTAGAACTAATATTCTGTAGCCATCTAATTCATTCGTAATATTATTTTTCATTATCAAAACAACTTCTATTTAGCATCAATCACAAAGATAGCAATCTCACGGATCTCCTCAGCAATATTGATGCGCTATCAGGGTTGAGTGGTACTAAAAATGTACCTTCTGGTTCTATACTGATTTTGATTGTCGCCATATGTTTACTTTTGCAGTAAGCCACTACAAAGTTATCATTACTTTAATCGCCTTCTGGACCGACTAAAATCAGCATCCTCTCTAAGAATGAGTGCCAGTTCATTGTGGGACTGTAATTGAGTAACAATTTAAAGTCCTCTTCAACATAGAGGGTTATATTCGTAGATTTTAATCTACTTGACGATTACTTCTGCTTGCTTCTAGCAGTTCTTCATGTCGTTGCTTTTCGAGCTTTTCCCTTTCCATTCTAGAAAGCATCATTGATATAACAATCGACATGCCTAGTGCCACGACAAATCCAGCTATACCAAATAGAAACGAGAGGATAGCTACAATTCCAAGCATCACGAATGCGAGAAGAATTTTTACTACGTTCATTACTGCTCCTTAAAAGAGTTTGAGTTTAGCGTCGATCACAACACCGATAATCTTACAGTTGCCATTGATTGGCAGAATCGGAAACGCTGGATTAAGAGCCTTTAAATACTTCTGGCCACTATCGATAATGAATTTTTTGAAAGTAGCTTCGTTTACGTCAGTGAGTTTTGCAACCACCAGCTTACCGTTCTCTGCGTCGACTTCAGTGTCCACCAGCACCATAGTCCCCTCAGGGAAGCTCACTCCTGTTGGTGATGTCATTGAATCACCTTGAACAGTCAACCAGAAGCATCGTTCACTGCAACGCTCTGTTGTAGGGTACCACTCGCTGATTTCTTCTATTGAATAGGGCTCGATGGCTTCGTGCCATTGCCCTGCTTGAACTGAACTAAGGACTGGGAAGGACTTTTGGTAGGTAGGTTGTATATCGAGCTTCGTTACATTGGCAATGCTGTCATCTGGGTAGTCAATAAAACCCTCCGAATCAAGCGTCATATGAGTTAAGCCAACACACTTCATAATAGCAGCAACGTTCTCGATACTTGGCTCTCTGTTTTTGCTGAGCCAATGAGCTATCGCACTCTGAGATACTCCCATCATTTCTGCAAGAGCGTTCTGAGTGATTCCAACTTCTTTCATCCTAGCTTTTACTAGGTCATTCCAATTCATTTTCATAGTTAAAGATTATTACTCATTGTAATAACTAGATAAATATCCATATCGTAATATTTGTTGTTTAAATAAATTCCATAATGTAATATTTGTTCTTGTTAAGGGGGCATTATGTCGAATTTAAAAGCTATTCGTGGTGAGCTAGGAGTTACACAACAAGCTCTTGCAAAAAAGGTAGGCGTATCCCAAAGCGCTGTTAATCATTATGAAAATGGGAATAGAACGGTTGATACCGTCCTTGGTTGGCGAATTGTGAACGCTTTGAATTCATTGGGGGCTGATTGCAAGTTCGAAGATGTATTCCCTGATCCGCAAGAAGATTGTGGAACAGAAGGGCAAGAAGTTAAACCACCAATCAAAGGAGCAAATGGTGAATAAGAAAGAGATGGTGAATAAAACCATTGCAGGCGTCACTGGTGGTAAAGAGGCGGTTGCTGCAGTTCTTGGTATGTCGATCGATAGTTTTAACAATCACCTATACGAGAAGAAGGGTTCTCGCTTTTTTAGTGTTGATGAGCTGGTGGAAATGGCGGAGCTAACCAACACCCCATATGTAGCAGAGTACTTTGCTAACCGTGTTAATTGCATGGTGGTAGAGCAACCTGATGTCGCTGAACTGGATACCGTGGATATGTTCGATTGCCATTTACACCTTAATGCTGTGAAAGGGCTTTTGGATAAAACCATTGAAGAAGCGAAAGCGGATGGTGTGTTTGATGCTCGCGAACGTGCGCTCATCGCTCAATTAAAAGCGGAATATCACGCGACTTTCGAAGCTTTCATGTTGAAGCTCGATGCGTTGTATGCGGAGGTTGTATGAAAACAGAAATATTTTGGCAAACCGTTTCACAGATGGCAGACATCACCTGCAGCTCGGCAAAGCTAATGGTGGCGCAAGGCCAATCTTCAGAAGCTTACGAACGTGAACAAATCCAACTGTTGAAAGCAAAGTGCGAACGTCGATTACGAGTAATAGATGAGGAAGTGGCTTTAAACCGCGGCAACGGTTTAAAGCCGGGTTGTGATGATTCTTGCGAGGAACAATCACATCTCACTCTGTCACCAGCAAAGATCACGGAGGAGTGATGGAAAGAATAACACTCAATTATTCATTGTGGTACCACCAAAACCAGTTTTACAAGGTGGAGAAGGGCCAGAGCACAATGCTCACCCATGATGAATTAGCAGACTTGTTTGAAGCAAAGCGCATTTACGTAACTGCTGTTTATAAGGGGATGCACCGTGGCTAAAGAACGTATCGAACGAGATTTCTATCCAACACCTTCTTGGTGTGTGAAAGCCTTATTGGACTGCATCGAGTTTCGCGAGGGTGATGTTATCTCTGAGCCTTGCCGTGGTGATGGCCGTGTAACGAACGAACTACCAAGTGGACACACGATCAAGTATGCGGAGCTGGCCGAAGGTGTTGATTACCTAAACCCTAAGAAAGACATGTCTGCAGATGTGATCATTACCAATCCACCTTTTAGTTTGGCGTTGGAGTTTATCGCAACAGCTATGACTCGCGACCTACGGCATGACGGCACCATGTGCTTTCTGCTTCGCCTCTCTATGTTGGGTAGCAAAGGGCGTGCAGATTTCTGGCGTTCTTTCCCTTGGACAAACCTACTGATCCTGACACCAAGACCATGCTTTGTTCATGGTGGAAGCGATAACTCTGAGTATGCGTGGATTTGTTGGGATAGAGGAAACCGTATTAAGCGCCCAGCTTTCTGGACGTTGAAGAAAGAAGAGGTGGAAGCATGAAAGTCATCCCAATGATCTTCAATACAGAAATGGTGGAAGCACTTCTTGATGGTCGCAAGACAGTTACACGTCGTCCAATCAAACGATTCGGTGAATTTAATTTTGTGGTAGAGAGCAGCCAAACAAAGGAGCGTTATGTTACCAGTGAGAATAGCCCTCATCAAAAGTGGCTTAAGTTTCCCATTAACATTGATGACCTGATTTATGTACGTGAGACGTTTTGTCCTGACCCAGATTGTGACCATGACTCATGGGACGATCATGAACTGAGCTTTTTTGAATGGAATAACTGTGGCTGTTCTGCTGCGTTCTTGCCTGATGCTCTAAAAACTAATGAACATTGCCTCTTTAAAGCCGGAGGATTTCCAGATCTTAAATGGACACCGTCAATCCATATGCCTCGCTGGGCTAGCCGATTAACTCTCAAAGTCACAGATGTACGTATTGAAACACTTGGCCAACTGAGAATAAGCAAAGAACAGGTGGTTCGAGAAGGTTTTGAAAATTGGCCCCAATTTAAACATGTGTGGCAAAGCATTTACGGCCAATCTCACCCAAAGAACTATGTTTGGGTAATCGAATTCGAAGTTATTCACCAGAACATCGACAAAGTTGTATCTGAAATGGGGGATGTATGTCAGTAAAGGTAATGAGCTACGTTTGGGACATTCCGAGTTTTAAAGGTTCTGATAAGTTGGTGATGCTTTGCCTAGCTGACCATGCGGATGATCGCGGCCTTTGTTGGCCGTCTATCGATACCATTGCTCGTAAGTCTGGTGTTTCACCTACCACTGTAAAATCGACGCTTAAGAAACTGGAAGCTGCCGGATGGTTATTCAAAAAGAACCAATTCAAAAAGGCGGATACTGGTCGCTTGGTCCGTTCGAATAATCAGTACCAGTTGCCTGTGATGCTGTTGAAGAAGAAAGCAGATGAACAGACAGATTTTGAACAGTCGAATTTCGTCTGTTCAAAAGTCGAACGTTCGAAACTCGAACAGACGAAACAACCAGAGGGGGTAGGTCAAATTCCGGCTGGGGGTAGGTCGGAATCCGGCTATAAACCACCAATAGATCCACCAATAGAACCATCAAGTAAAGATCTTGCTCCAAGCGAACCGCTCGAAGCCGAACCAGCGCTGTTTGAAATTCCTTTGAACAGGAAAGGGCAGTTTCATGGAGTAACTCAACCAGACATCGACCGCTATTCGGATTTGTTTGGTGCAGTGAATGTTCGTGCTGAGCTGAAAAAAATGATTGCTTGGTGCGATGCCAATCCTCGTAAGCGGAAAACCAAGCAGGGTATTGAGAAGTTTATTCAAGGTTGGCTTGGCAGAGAGCAAGACAAGGGGCGTTATCTGCCACTACAGCAAGGTGATGCTTCAGTGGATACTCAGGACGAAGTGACCGTGATTCAGCGTGAAGTGGCTTTGCTAGAGAGCTCTATCAACTCAGAAAATCAGCGCATGCTGTACTTGATTGATGCTAAGCGACCTCAACATGAAGTGGAACCATCAAAGCGAAAGATCGCAGATTTGTCGGCTAAGCGCAGAGAGTTATTGGAGCGTGTTGCAAACCTAGAGGCGGTGTAGGGGGGGCGAGAATGGCAAGTAAAAAGGATTTGGTTGATGTAATGAAATCTCGTCGTCGGCTTTGGTCTCCGAGCGAGCTGTGTGATGAATTAGGTATTCACGTTTGTGACTTAGTTAGATTGGTGAAGGCGGCTCGCCGTTCTGGTGTGGATGTCCGGCATGAGAGTAGTGAACTGACGGGGTTCTCGAGTAAATACTGGTTAGCGGAGGGAGTCGAATGTTAAGTATCAGTACCCAAACAGAGATGACAATGAGTAGTCGAGAGATTGCGGAACTGACAGGTAAGCGTCACGACAACGTTCGACGCACTATAGAAAGTTTGTGGGACTTGTCTTTAATTTCGGTCACTCAATTTGAGGAACCGACCGTAGGCGGAGGGAAGCCAACGAGGGTTTATCATGTTAACGAAGAAGGCTCTTACATCGTCGTGGCGAGACTATCTCCAGAGTTTACCGCGAAAATTGTCAAACGATGGCAAGAGCTAGAAAAGCAGTCTCAACCACAAGTTCCTCAAACTTTTGCTGATGCTCTTTTGCTTGCGGCCAACCAAGCCAAAGAACTGGAAGAAAAGAACCAGGCATTAGCTATCGCAGCGCCAAAAGCCGAGTTTGCAGATGCTATTGCTGGAGCGGATAAAGGTGTGAAGCTTGGTCAGTTTGCTAAAACTGTAGGCTTGGGGCCTGTTACTATTTTCCGTGTACTTCGAGAGTTAAAGATCTTTATGAGCCGTCGTGACTCTTACAACTTGCCGTATCAGGAGTTTGTTGAACGTGGCTACTTTACGGTGAAGCAGGGCACTTACGAAAAAAACTCCCAAACTCGGATCAGCCACACAGCATTGATTACCGGAAAAGGGGAAATCTGGCTGCGTAAAAAGCTGTTGGAAACAGGTCACCTTAAGGCGGTAGCAGCGTGAGTCAGTTAGAGAAGTTGTTATTGCAACATATAAGAGCATTGAAGTTGGAAGCACCCGTGTCTGAGTATCGATTTCACGAGACACGCAGATGGCGCTTTGATTTTGCCTATCCCGATCAGCAGCTGGCTATCGAAGTAGAAGGTGGGACTTGGAGTAATGGTCGCCATAATCGAGCGAAAGGTTTTGAAGCAGATTGTGAGAAATATAACATGGCAGCATTGAGAGGTTGGACGGTTTTGCGCTTTACCGGAGATATGATTAAAAAGGGGTTAGCAATACAGATGATTGAGGAGGCACTACGTGATTAAGGTCGATATCGATATTGTACCCACTCTTAACGCAGCGGTGATCGCGCTAACACCAAATACTCAATCGTTAAAGTCACTGCTGGTGGACGGTAAGATTGGTTTAGTTTCTCCCAATCAGCGTTTGGCCACAAAGACCGCGGGAGGGTTGTCTTCGGATGACCTCTCTTTGGTGGCGTTCTTCGCTCATGAACACGTGCAACTGCTTATCGGTAGTACGGCTAAGTACGTTGATACGATTTCCGAATGTCAGCTGAAGGATGAAGGCTACTGCAATCATAATCTGAAAACTCGGGTAACCGGTGAGGGAGCGATTCGTTTGTGTTGGCATCACGACAATATGGCCGACGACAGTCACCAGGCGTTTTCGATAGCCCGAAAGAATACGGTTCGCCACGGTCTGATGGTTGTTTCTCGCCAGCTGCATGGTGAAGTAAGACACATCACGGATGTTGATTTGTGCTGGTGGGCCGTTCGCAATGACGTGTATTCATTACTTCCACAGTCTGTTCTCGATCGCCAGCTCAAGCGAGAAGAAGGCAGCAAGCGAGTCGGTGTGCTGGGAAACGTGGATACGGATGCCAGGTATGTATTCGAAGATCAGCGTAAGCAACTACAACGTTTAGCTAAGCCAGTTCTCAAATTAATCATCGATGACGATCCACCAGCGATGTACCTAAGAAAGCCGAAGCCAATCCGTTGGGAGAGTGAGAAATACCTTTCATTCGTGCGAAAGTTACCCTGTCGCGTATGTGGTAAGACTGCAGGTATCGCTCATCACCTAATCGGCCACGGAGAAGGGAAGATGGGAAGTAAGGCTTCGGACATGTTTACCTTCCCGTTATGTAATGAACACCATCAAGAACTGCACCGCGATATGAACACTTGGGAACACCAACACGGCGATCAGCTGTGGCATGTGAAGGAGACGATTAATAGAGCGCTGATGGTTGGGGCGGTGGGGTAAGAAAATGAATTAGAAATCAATCCGTCAAGCCCACTAATTAAGGTTGTTCGAAGTAGTCTTGAAGTCAGCTGCACTAAAAGTGTGTTCTATTTAACACGCTAACTTTGTTTACTTTCCTATTAAGCTATTGACTATCTATTGGTGCGCCACATAAAGGCAGTATCGTAAGGGGCAATAAACAGATTTTAGCCTGTTAAAGGCTTTTTAAGGTATTGAGATAAAAAGGTTTTGAACTTTTTTGTTTGCTGGTATCCTCGTTGATTGTCGTTTTTATGAGTGATAAATATGAGTGTACTTTCGCAAGTTCAAGTTTTGAAGAAGATACTTTTAGGCGCAGCAAAGAGCAAAAGAACGGTTTCTTATCCAGAGATTTACGATATGTTTGATCAAGATACAGAGCAAAGTGTAGTGTGGGACACATTTGAAAAGGCGTGTACAGAGTTGGCTAATCCACAGGTTGCAATTTATGGAGCACTTCTTGCCCAAAAATCAACCAAACTACCTCACAATGGCTTTTTTGATGTATTTATGAACACTCGTTACGAAGAGTTTTTGCATATAACGAACAACGATGTTGAATCTAGCAATGCGATACCGCGCGATATGCAGTTAAAGATTGTAATGAAGGAACGCGAAAGAGTTTACGAACACGCAGCTAGCTTATAACAAGCGCCTAAAGCTTCAACCTATGTTTATAAACTTTTTATGAGTACTGCACTTTTGGTTAGTTCACTACTAAGTAGCTAAAGGTTCGCGGCCTCAGAAATAAGCGATTAATAGGGCGCTGATCTTTGTAGAGGTGGGGTAAGAGTCTAAATTAGTTAGAACTTAACCTGCCCCCAAAAAATTATTTTACGAGTAGAACTGACATATTATATAAGTCGGTTCTATTCCTAGGAATATATCCATTTCTCTCCATTTCTTTCCAGTTTTGCTCACTATTAATTTAATTGGGGCTTACCAAAAATCTCTTACCAGGTCAGCTTTAGTGGTCACGTTCTTCTCAATGTTGGCTATTTGTCCCGATGTAAATTACGTGCCGTAATCAAAATGTGTTTTTAAGCACTTAATTCCTAAACATATTATTCCTGCAATTGGAATTCTATGTGAGCATGATCTCATATGTGGGTGATTATGACTATACTTCTATTTAATTTCTGATGGAGGTCCGAGATGATAAAGATGTCACCGAGATTAGTGTTTATGGTTCCAATATCTTTTTTAATGGGTTGCTCAAGTACTATCGACTCTTTCTATAATCGTCACGTTGTAGAGGACCAACTTGTAACATCACATACACGTGAACAAGAAATTGGTACCGTAGCGGTTACAGCCCAACGGCGATTGATAATCGCGAATCTGAAAACAGGAAGCTTTTGCTCAGAACCACCTCCTGAGGTTGCTGACTCTATTAGTTCTGCAATTGCTATGGCATTGGAAGCAAATATTTCAAAAGGCAAGGAGGTAAATGCTGAACTTGCTAGTAACTTCGCTCGTCACGTAAATCAGTTGTATAAAAGGGCACATACGGTTCAACTGTTCAGGGATGCGTCTTACCATTTGTGTGTAAACTCGGTAAACACCGCTAATGGTAGAAGTTCTTATGACTCCTACAAAGACGATTTGAAACATATGATGGATAGTATTCTTCCTATACTAGAGAAAGAAGTTACTGCTTATTATGAGGTTGAAAAAGAAAGAGCTAAAAATCCTCCGCCAACTTATCAAGATATTATTCTCTGTAATTCCCGTGCAGGTATTGATAGAGCAAATGATGAGAGTGCGAAAAAACTTTCAACTTCAGTAGTTTGTAGACCAATAACCAATGAGAAAAAGCAAGATATTCAGAAAGAAAAAAAAGAAGTAAAGAGTACTAGCTAGAGTATTCTTATAACTAAACCACATTGTTCTTAGTGCGTAGAGGTAGGGATTATTGTCTAGGTAGTACTATCTCTCTGTCATAGAGAGGAACGTTGATACGCTTATCAGTTATGGCGCGTGTTTTTGCAGACTAGCGATAATTGTAGGTCAAAGTATAGAGGAGATATGTTAGTATCAAGCTATAGTGTATATAGTTTTCATACATGCCATACGTATGGACTCTTTTGTGTTAACTCTAAGAGTGATTGAGCGATGAGTTCTAGTTTTTACAAGATCAAAGATACCTTAATGAGGGTTGTCACCTTTTTGAGTATATCTGCATCTAATACTTTCGTTTTTTCTGGTGAGCAAGAGTCAGACTTAGGTAAGAATGGCTTCTCTCCCTATACCGATTTTACTGATGGCGAGATCTTTCAGCATTTTAACGCAGAGGTGGCAGGTGAGAGTGCCTATACATCACAGCAATATGACATGTGTTTAAAAGAACTTGACAAAATATCACTAAGTTTATCTGAACTATACAACATTTTGGTGGAACAGAGTGATTCACAAAATATTGTTACGTTTGAGCATAAAGATCTTATTGAAGCAATTATGTCTATAGATGCCATTCAGGAGAAAGTTTATAAGCATATGAATCATTCTCAAGAGATTCTCAGAACCTACAGTGAGCCTAGAGATTCCTTGAGAAGCGTTTATGAAGGACTTTATATGCTGAACATGCGTTTGGTAAGAGTAAGTGGTGATCTGAAAAGTTTAGAGCTCCTTGTCTTTGAAGACATGTTAGATGATGATCACGAAGAGGAAAGCTCGTATCACAGCTACCTCTGAGCATTTAGCTTCAGATAACCAGAGTGGATTTCTGTACCTATTTTTTGGTGTTTTATTTTGACAAATCATTTACCCTCTTTCAGTACTAAAGATATTCAGTCATTACCTGCAAAAGTAGTTATTCACCCATTAGCTCAACAGGACATTGATGACTACAGCCAAATCCATTTTGGTATTTCGGGCAAGCTCTTGTTGCGAGCTTTCCAGATAATGTGGTCTTGGCCAAAGTTAAGCACGGCGGACCGATTACGTTTCCAAAAGAGAAGGTGTTGGTTCAAAGGCAAGCTCGGTCCTATGAGCAGACCCAGTTCTGTAGTCAACTCTAGGATAGGTAGGATGCATCTCTACAGTCCAAATCGTAAAGAGAAACTCAAACCATACGAGCCGCTAAGGCGAACTAGAATTTTATCAACAGATAGAACAAAGCATGACTGGCTCTATGAAAAAGATGGTGTAGTAAGTCCCAATATACTCAAGTTTCAGTTTAGAACGTCGGATACTTACCTAATCTATTGTAGTTCTGTACATACAGTAGATAAGTATTGCTTGTTAGGGATTGTTGATCCTGATGCTCATTATGATTGTGAGCAACTTGCTAGTTTTGCACAAACATTTGAATCTAGAGCCGAGAGTTATCAACAGTCTGCATTAAGCAAGTGATGTCTTGCTTTTTCAAGCTACTTGTGGACTTACATTTCTGACTTATAACCAAACCACATTGTTTTTATTGTTTTGATCAGAGTTACTGTCTAGGTAGTGTTTCACTTCACCATCATAAAGCAAGATGAAACACTTCCCATTTAGGTAAGTACCCACGAGGTAGTGGTTTCTCGGAATGGTATAAACGATTTTGTGACCGTCATCATCAGAACACAGCGCACACACATCCATTATCTTCAGGCGCCTTACACCTATAACGTTGCCCACTTCCATAAAGCCGCCAAAAGGGATGGCTTCCCAGTCGCCATTAGTTATTAGCACCGATACTTTATCCTCAGTGCTATCGCAACCGCATGGACCATTAGGACCGATTCGGCAGATGTGATGTCCTACTAGGCGTTGAATCGTTTTGTACATACTTCAAACTAAGAGCTATACTGTGATTATATACAGTATAGCTCTATGTAATCATGTTTCCAAACTCGTACAGGGAATATTATGGGATTAGCGACAAACATTGAAACGTGGCCGATGCCAGCGGCAATTGGTATGGCTACGGAAGGCATCAAAGCAAAGTATAATGACGGTTCTGGTGGTGGCGGTGGTTTCGGGGCTGCTGACTACCAAATGGCATCTCTAATTGATGGTGCAAAAGTGCTTTTAACGATTGATAGAATGCAGAAGAAAGCAGCGCATTTGGCCGATTGGAGCCTGTACGCCTACGCCTCACCACTTTGGAACTCGAAAGAAAACAAGAAGCGCCTTGTGGAAAGCGTGTTGAATGATTGGGTCGTGCTTTCATCTGAGCAAGGCATGATTGTTCAGAAGCGAACCTATCTCAAAGTTAAAGCGCTCATCAGTACTATCGCCGGAAATATTGCGCTCGAGCAATTGGCTGGTGCTCAGACTTACTTCGATCATGATGGTATTCAATATACGCCCAGCGTTAGCCGTCAGTTCTTAATCAAAGCGCTGGTGGAAGTAGAATGTAAAGACAAGAATATTGAGTCTGATGCGTTCAGAAAGAAACGTACGCGCTACTACCAAAACCACTGGTCTGAATGGGAAAAGCACATTGAAGTGATTCGTACCTTGCTTATTAACTACGACAAGTCCGCGCGAAAGTTATTCAAAAAAGAGCTTGAAAATAAAAACGGGGCAATTTAATGTATATATATCCATTATGGATAAGTACACAGTATTGAAAATGACCGCCACTTAGGCGGTTTTTTTGTGCCTATCATAAATTCTCGAAAACCTCGCCTCGGCGGGGTTTTTTCATTTTCACCCAAGCAGAAGGGCACTCCAGTACGGGGGTGAGTATGCGTATGAACGAAAAGATATCCAGCGCCCTATCTTATTTTTGGAATGGGGTAATAGGAGTGTTTGGGTCTATATCTGCAGATGGTTATACGGTTCTGATTGCTTTGGCTGGCATGCTCTTAACTGCCTGGATTAATAACTACTGGCAGAAAAAGCGCTTTGAAAAGGACTATGGCGATGAGGCACCTTAATTCTGCCGTCAAGATGTTAGCAGCCGCAGGGGCTTCGGCTCTTATTATGGCGACAACAATGGTAAAGACGATGGAAGGCGTTCGGTTTACTCCTTACATTGATGTCGCTGGTGTTCAAACTGTTTGTTACGGCCATACAGGAACAGACATCATCCCGGACAAAGTCTACTCACAAACGGAGTGTGATGAATTGCTTGAGTCTGATCTGGCTGATGTTAAGCGAATGGTCGACCCAATGATTCACGTTGATATTCCTGAGACGACACGAGCTGCTCTCTACTCTTTCACGTTTAACGTTGGCATAGGCTCATTCTCACGCTCGACGTTACTAAAGCTGCTCAACAAAGGTGAGTGGCATGCAGCATGTGATCAGCTTAAACGATGGGTATATGCAGCAGGCAAACCGTGGAAAGGATTGATGAACCGACGCGATATAGAGAGGGAAGTATGCCTAATGCAAAGCTGACCGTATGGGCAACAGCTATTGCGGTAGTAGTGGTTGCGACGCTCTCGGCAGCATTGTTCGAGGAAAGCAGTCGGGCTGATATCGCTGAAAGCCAGCTAACCTTGGTAAAGAGTGAGATTCAGGGCTATATCGCAGTGTTACACCAGCAGCGAGTTCAAATTCAATCCTTCAACCAATTGGGAGAGAAGCATGCAGCAGAGTTATCCGCAGCAAAAGAAGAAATTGATCGTCTTAGCGATAGTCTCAGCACTGGCTCTAAGCGGGTGTATGTCCAGGCAGATTGCCCAGCAGTGCCCGAAGCCACCAGCACCAGAAGCGTGGGCAATGCAAACACCCCAAGACTTGGAGCCGCAGCTGAACAAGATTATCTACGTCTTAGGCGAATGATGATTGAGAACGAGCAGCAGACAAAGTATTTGCAAGATTACATCAGGACTCAATGCCTAGCAGAAGATCAATTATGATCGCGGGTCCTTTCGAGCACCCTGAGCGACCACGGGGGCTCGACCTCGCAGAAAAGCTCTCGTTAAAAATTTTTTTTATTTTGGAGGTTTCCGGTTTCCGGTCAAAAACCATGAATGAGCGAACTATTCAACCCGAGCAAAAAGTTCACGCAGTTGGACATAGCGACGCTTCTTGGCATTTCATCTAGACAGGTCCGAAACCTTACGCAACAAGGGGTTCTGCCTGTCGCCAAAGGGCGAAATGGTATTGATCCTCTTGCGTGTATCCATGCTTACATTACATATAAATCGCAATCAAAAGCCTCTGATTCAAAACCGGAAACCGAGCAAGAAGATGAGGAAGCGTTTGCGAAATTAGAACGCGATCTCAAGATAGAGGAACGGCGCGAAAAGTTGGCGATGCTAAAAGCCAAGCGCGTACTGTTTGAAAAAAGTTACGCACCAATAGACATCATCGTCGACACCTTAGAACAGGTATGCGCCAGAGTGGGCACACGCCTCGACACCCTCCTTCCGAAACTAAAGAACGCATGGCCCGACATGCCACCCGAAGCGGTGGAAGTTTTAGAGGCCGTGATTGCTGCTGTATTAAATGAGTGTGCCGATGTTCAACCAAACCTCTCCGATTACATTGACAGCGATCCAGACGAAAGTCCGTCGTGGCTTGATGGGGATGAGGAGAACAATCGCCATCAAGGGAGCGGAGTGGGCCAATAAGCATTTCCGGTTAGCTGCTGGTTCTTCTCAGGAAGAAGGCTTTTGGGAAACACTGCCTTTGCAGGTTGTGCCACTCAACATGATGTGCAACCGCGCTATATCCGAGCTGACCATGCAAAAGTCGGCTCGTGTTGGCTGGTCCAAGTTGGTCATAGCAGCAAACTCTTGTCTGCATGCTCAGTTCAAAACCAACACCGTGATATACGTTCCGACAGAGAACGACGCAAAAAACATCTCTGTCACCGAGATTGATGCTGCTTGGCAGGAAATGCCAATCATGCACCAAATCTTTCCAGCCTTATTCGCTAAGGACCACCGAAACACCGTTTCCTACAAACAGGGAACAGGCTGGTCGCTGCATGTCCTCGGCACATCCACACCGCGAAACATGCGCGCTCTGACTAAAGGCGCGCTGTTTGGTGATGAGATTGACGGATGGGATTGGGAAGTCGGTAAAGAAGGTAACCCTATCGATCTTGCGCGAATGCGCTTGGAAGGTGCCGCTTTCCCGATGGCAAGGTGGGGAACCACACCAACCAATACAGGCGAGTCGCACGTTGAACGCCTAATGGCAAAGATGGAGCTGACTTTCCGCTTTTATCTGCCATGCCCACACTGCGGAACCGAGCAGGTTTTAGAGTGGGGCAGTAAAGAAGATAAACACGGCTTCAAGTGGGACAACACTCAGCCAAGTATCGAGAAAAAATCAAAGACGGTTTATTACAGCTGCGTTCATTGTGACGACCCTATCTACTACAAGCACCTCTACAAGATGGAGCTGGCAGGTCGTTGGATTGCTGAAGATGGCACATGGACACGCGATGGCCATGAGTTCTTTGATATAGACGACAACCCAGCGCCAACGCCAAGCAGCGTCGGTATTCACATTTGGTCAGGATACAACACCAAATTGAGTGCAGGTTGGCGCGGCATAGTGCGTGACTTCCTTAACAAGAAAGACGACCCAAGTCAGCTCAAAACGTTCGTCAACCTAACGCTCGGTGAGCTTTGGGATGGTGAGAACGGAGAGAAGCTGGATTGGGAACATCTCAAGTCGCGCTGTGAAATATGGTGGGCCGAGAGTCGCACCAGTAACCCAGTACCTGAGCGAGCCGTGGTTTTGACCGGAGGTATTGATACTCAGGATGACCGCATCGAACTCTTTGTGTGGGCGTGGGGACCAGGTGAGGAATGTTGGCTTGTTGAGCACATCGTTCTTCTCGGGGATTTATCGAGCCAAGTATTAAAGGATGCCGCCGGAAAAGCGCTGTATCGGACCTACAAAAAGCGCAGTGGCCAAGTGATGGACGTTCAGCTTTGGTGTTGGGACGCCATGGGCCATAAAACCGATGACGTTTACCAGATGAGTCGAACGCACGGCGTGATGTGGGTGATCCCAATTCAAGGTGAGAACCAATACGGCAAGCCGATACAAAACTTCCCTCGCAAGAAAAACAACAAAAAAGTCTACCTCACTAGGTTAGGTACCGACGGCATCAAGCAACGACTTTACAGCCGTTTAGGTTTAACCCCGAAAGGTGATGAACCTGTGCCTGGATGTGTTCACTTTCCATTGGACGATGACATAGCCGGTGATGAGTTTTTCAAGCAGCTCTGCTCAGCCAATAAAAAGTTGGAGCATGACAAATCAGGGCGACAAGTTTGGCGATGGGTGAAGCAATACCATCCATTTGATGAAGCGTTGGACGGATGGGTGTATGCGTATGCGGCACTCAACATTCTCACTCAACGCTTCGGTCTCGAACTGGAAGAGCCGCAGCCCCAACAACCTCAAGAACAACCACAAACATCCGGTCTCAGCATCGCTGAATTAGCCGCGAGATTGAAAGGTGGATCAAGATGACAAAACAAGAAATGTTGCAACAGGCCGAAGCCGCCTTTCATAGCTTGCAAACAGGAAAGATGGCGGTTTCCGTACAGAAAGGAGACCGCAAAGTTGAATACAGTCGAGCCAACATCCATGAACTTCGCGCCTACATTGATGACTTGCGTGGTCAGTTAGGATTGAGCCCAGTTCGTCGTCGCGGCCCTGCAGGAGTTTCGTTCTAATGACACACACCGGACTACTGGCTGCAGATGGTCAAACACCATTAAGAGATGCGGTGTATCGAGCTGGCGGTTCAGGGTTTGGTGGCCAGATGAGCGATTGGAACCCTCCGTCAAAATCGGTAGACGCTGCTTTCTTACCTGTCATGAGACAGGCGAACGCCAGAACAGACGATGTCACGCGCAATAACGGTATTGCTGCAAACGGCATCCAGCTACACAAAGACCACATCATTGGCTCTGAGTTTCGCCTCAGTTACAAACCAAACTGGCTATTGCTCGGCATCGATCCAGACAAAGGGTTCGTGCGTGAAGTGGAAGCCATTTTTCGTGACATCGCCGAAGACCCGAACTGCTTTATCGACGCAGAAGGTCGCCGCACGTTCACCATGATGATGCGAGAGGGCATTGAAACCCATGCTCACACGGGCGAAATCATGGCGAAGCCCGAATGGATAGACCGTCGGCATTCGCACTTTTCAACCTGCATTCGCATGGTCGCGCCACGCAAGGTTAACAACCCCAACTACATGATGGACAAACCCCATCAGCGTGGTGGGATGCGCTTCAATCGACATGGCGAAGCCATTTCCTACTTCATTGAAGAAGGAGCCGATAACTTTGGCTCGCCAAAGAAATGGCGTGAAGTACCGAAGCGTCTACGCTCGGGGCGCATGGGGTTCTTGCATATCTTTGAGCCATCGGAAGGTGGGCAATGTCGTGGCGTGAACAAGTTCTTATCGTGTTTAGAGCAATTGAAGATGCTCGACACCTTACAGAACACCACGTTACAGCGAGCGATTGTCAACGCCATGTACGCCGCCAGTATCGAGTCAGAGCTTGGAACGGACCAAGCAATGGAGTACTTGTTCGGTGCGCAGCAAAATGGCGCGGTCGAAAAGATGCTAATGACCTACGGCGATTACTACGCCAACAACGAGGTCAAGTTCAACGGCGTCAAACTGCCTCACCTCATGCCAGGTGACAAAATCAACCTGCACAGCGCAGGGAACGCCGATAACGGATTCGCGGCCTTGGAGCAATCCATCATCCGCTACGTTGCGGCTGGATTGGGCGTGGATTACGCGCAGCTGTCGCGCAATTACGCGCAAATGTCTTACAGCACCATTCGTGCTTCGCACAACGATTCATGGCGTTACTTCATGGGTCGACGAAAAATCATTGCTAACCGATTCGCCAGCCAAATCTTCGCACTCATGTTCGAAGAAATGATCTTGCGTGGCTACATCAAGCTGCCAAGCAAAGCGCGATTCAACTTCTACGAACGCCGCAACGCTTGGACCAAGTGTGACTGGATTGGCTCTGGTCGACTGGCCATTGATGGATTGAAAGAAGTCAAAGAAGCCGTACTGCGTATCGACTCAGGTCTATCGACGTATGAGAAAGAGCTCGCGCTACTCGGTGAAGACTATCAAGAAATCTTTGATCAACAGTTGGCAGAGATGGAAGAGCGCAAATCGAAAGGTTTGCCACCGCCAAGCTGGATGAAGCTACAAGCGTTAGCACCGGATAACCCAAGCGAGAGTTCAAATGAATAATTTACAACACCTAATCAGCAACACATTCAACAGGCCGCTCGCCTTAGAAGCTGGTTACGCTCGGGTATTTTTCTCGGCGCTCAGCCAACGTCTCGGCAATGTGGTCCAGATCACCGACACCGAAGGGCAAGTCCTGCGTGAGAACGACATGAAAAAAGTCGCTTCTGGCTTCTCTCGGACTCGTAGCAGTAACCGCAGCTATCAAGTCTCTCAGGGTATCGCGATCATTCCGATTGATGGTTCGCTGGTTCATAAGTATGGCCACATCAAACCCTACTCAGGGATGACAGGGTACGACGGCATTATGCACCGCTTGCGAGAAGCGGTCGCAGACCCCGAAGTCAAAGCCATTTTGCTGGATATGAACACACCGGGCGGCATGGTCGCAGGTTGTTTTGACTTGGCCGACAAAATCGCAGAGATGCGCAAAATCAAGCCTATCTGGTCCCTCGGTTACGACATGCACTGCAGTGCAGGCCAAATGATTGCGAGTGCGTGTTCAAGGCGCCTCATAACTCAAACGGGCATAGCAGGCTCGGTGGGCGTGATTATGGCGCACACCAACATCGAAAAGATGCTGGATCAGCAAGGCGTGGAAATCACCCTTGTGACGGCAGGTGACCATAAAGCCGATGGCAACCCTTACCAATCTCTGCCGAAAGAGGTGCGAGAGAAATGGCAATCCGAAGCAGAGAGCACACGTCAAATGTTCGCAGGTAAAGCCGCCGAGTACATGGGCGTCGACATTAAAACCATTCTATCGACTGAGGCGCAGGTCTACGAAGGCCAAGCCGCAGTGGATGTTGGCTTCGCAAACGAAGTCGTTAACGGTCTTGATGCCGTTCAGATAATGGCTGAACAGTTCAAGAAACAACAAACCACCTTTGATATGGGAGCCGCTATGACGGTGCAAGCAGAACAACAACCAGTCGCAACGGGTGAGCAAGGCAATCCACAACAAGCCGCCGCTCCAGCGACTCCACAAACTCCAGCTGAAGAACAGCAATCCACTCCAGAACAGCCACAAGCGAGCGCGCAAAGTGATGAGTCCACGGACCCAGCCACAAAAGAGCGTGAACGCTGCATGGGCATTATTGGCCTAGAAGAAGCCAAAGGGCGTGAAGCGCTCGCGCAGCAACTTGCCAGTAACCCAAAAATTAGCGTCGATGAAGCCAAGGCCTTGCTTGCTTCAGTACCTGTTAGTGCTACTGCGCAAAACGAGTCGGCATTAATGGCACTGGCCTCAGAGCACGGTGAACCTCTTGGTGATGATGTTGGTTCCGGTGATGTCACCGAAGAACAAAAGAACATCAAAGCGCTAGCGTCTTCATACACACGCATTTAACAAGGAAACTCGCATGTTAGAACAAACAGAATACACACCAGATGAGCTGTTTATTAGCGCACCAGTCACGGCGCGAGCAACCATCAAAACGGGCGTATCTTTTCCTGCTCGAACCCCATTAATGGTCGACGCGACTGACGCCGCCACTTTGGTGGAATGGGACGGTACACCAGGCAAAGCCATCGCTATCTCGGCTCGTGATGTGACGAATACAGGCAGCGACCAAGAATCGACAGTTTACCTACAGGGTGGCTTTCGTATCGGTTTTGTGAACTGGCCAGATACGGTCACAACCAACAAGCAAAAACGCGCTGCTTTCCTTGGCAGTCCAGTTTTCGTAGACGACGAATACTAATTCGTCGTTTTCTTTGAATTCAGAAAAAAAAGAGCTTCTTATGCCTGATAATTACACCACTCGCGAACTGCTTGGAGCCATTCAAGAAGCAGGGATTCGTCGCGACAACTTCTTCATGCGCTTCTTCTTCCGTGAGATGTATACCTTCGATACGGAAAAAGTCGACCTCGACATGATCCCAAATAAAACTAAGATTGCAGCATTTTGCTCACCGATGATTGGTGCCGCAATAGACCGCAATCAAGGCTTTAAAACCTCAAGCTTTAAGCCTGCATACGTGAAGTCAAAACACGCAGTAACGGCAAACCAAAGCGTTAAGCGCCGACCAGGCGAGCCAATCACAGGCTCTATGTCGGCAGGTGATCGTCAAAACGCGATTGTGATGCAAAACCTCGATATCGAAGAGCAAGCGGTTCGTGACCGTGAAGAGCTGATGTGTGCCGAGATGGTCTACGACGGTAAAACCGTGATCGACAGCCCTTACATTGATAAGCCTTACGAAATTGATGCAGGCCGAAATGCGGACAACATGATCACGCTTCTTTCGGCGGCTCAGTGGGCGAATCAAGACGTTGAGAAATACGACATCGTTGGTGACATTGAAACTTGGGCGGCGATTTCTGAAGGCCTGACGAACGTCATCATTACCGACCCTAAAACGTGGGCACTGATGCGTAAGTTCAAGAAGTTCAATGACGCGCTGGAAACTCGCCGTGGCTCTAACTCTCAGCTTGAAACCGCGCTAAAAGACTTAGGTGCAACGGTTAGCGTTAAAGGCAATCTGGGCGATGTCACCATCATCGTGGTGGATGAAGAGTACATCGACCGTGACGGCACAACGAAGAAAGTTCAACGCGACTTCACGTTGATTCTGGCGCATACCGAACTGCGCGGTGCGCGTCTGTACGGTCAAATCCAAGACTTATCCGCTCAGCGTGAAGGCTTTGATGAAGCCGAACGCTACGTGAAAGATTGGACGGAAAATGGCGATCCAGAAGTTCGCTACACCAAAACGGAAGCCGCCCCTGCGATGTACCTCATTGACGTTAACAAAGTTGTTGTCGTCAAAGTCGGTTAATCCTGACCACCACTAACGAAAAGCAAAATGGGTCCACGGACCCATTTTTACTTTGGAGCCAATCATGAGCCGAAAAGAAAACCTGAAAAAACGTGTTGATGAGCTTTGCAAAGAGCTCGGTATTACTGAACCGCAATATTCAGACAAAACGACCGAACCTCAGCTAAATAAAGTCATCGACGATTTGGAAGCCAAGTTACCAGACATGGACGAATCCGATGATGAAGCACAGTCGCAAACGCAAGGAAATGACGCTAACCATACTGCCGGTGATCAAAGCGAGCAAACCGAGAGTCAAACCAGCGAAAAATCGGAAGTGCTTATCGGTGCTGCGGTCGAATTACCCGATGATGCCACGGTTCTAGACGATGGTGAGCCGCCAGAAGTCAACGCCGATGAAAAAGGCAATGTGCAAGTTCTCGTGGATAAGCCGTTCCAGTGTTTGCAAGGCCAAAAGACGGTGCTGCTCAAACGTGGCGATAAGCCGTTTTTAGATGAAGAAACCGCGATGGAAGCGGTGGACGCAGGCTTGGCGTATTTCGTCGCGACGATGTAAGGCCGCTTATGTTTGATAACGAATTCGACCAGTTAATGGAAGAGGTGGATAACACGGTTTCTGAAGCGTTTGGTGTCTGGGTAAAAGTCAATGGTGGAGAACCTATCAAAGCCATTTATGACGAATCTCTAAACCAGTTTGACGCTATGGCAGGCATCGCTCGCAAGCTGACATTTAAGAAAGCAGACAATGTCAGACCGAAGAAGGGAACACCTATCGAGTTCGTTTCCTCGGGCAGAAAGCTCACTGTCACCAGCGGCCCTTATCCAGAAGACGGAAATATTGTGGTGATCTTATGAATAGCATTGATCGGGAATTGGCGCTAGCCGTTAAAAACCTTTCTTCATTACAAAGTAACGCGGTACCGAAAGCCAGTGCAATGGCGATTAACCGTGTGGCTGCTCGAGCTGTTTCTCGGTCAGTGAAAGACACCGCAAAAGCCGTTCGTATCAAGCAAAAAGTTATTCGCCCTCGCGCGTCGATAACAAAAAAGGCCACAGGGAAAATGCCAGTGGCTTTTGTCAGAGTGCGCAGGTTCGATGTTCCTGCCATCTCTATCGATACGGCTAGAACCCAAATTCGGCGCAAGCGAGGGCAATACCAAATCAGCCGAGTTAACCGAGGTCGAAATGGTCGTTACCAAAAGCGAGAGTTATCCGGTAACACCGCCATTGTTGTCGGTCGGCACCGATTCGAGAACGCCTTCTTACAAAAGCTGAAGAACGGTCGTTGGCACATCATGCAACGTGTCTCGGATGCAAGGCATCCCATCAAAGTGTGCAAGGTGCCAATCGTGAATGAAATCACCAAAGCATTTAAAAAGCACAGCGATGAGTTGCTTAGAACGGACATGAAAAAAGAGCTGTCCAGCGCGATGAAGCAACAAATCCGCTTGGTTATTCGCAGAGAGGTTGGTCGTGGAAATTAACAACGCCATACGCAAACAAGTCGTTGCTGATTTGAAAGCAGGGTTAGTCGATGAGACTGGCGAGTCAATCATCGCAACGTTTTTTAATGGCAACCCCAGATACATCGCGGTTCCCGAATTTGAAGCTGAAGAGAATGATACGGACATCCCTGCCATTTCAGTCTCCGTCTCTGAGGGCCAGTGCGTTGAAGAAGATTTTGAAGAAATCACATGGCGCTCTGAGCTGACTATCAGAATCTATCTGGTTGCAGACAACAACACGGAGCAAGAGCTCGACGCATTAGGTGAAGAAGTTCGCAAGATCATCACCAAACACTACACCGCCAACGGTCTTCTCGACCTCTGTAATCGTCAATCGTTTGGATACGCACAAGACGAAGAACAGCCATGGGGAACGCTGGACTTGGCATTTACTATTGAATACACCGAAGAGGTTTAATCATGTCGGACCCAACTCAAGCAATTAAAGGCGCTGGCACTACGTTCTGGCGCAAAAAAGACGACCAAGAACTGCTAACGACGGCAGATTATCTTGATGACGCCAAGTGGGACAAGATAGGCGGTATCAAAGAGCTTCAACCAGGTGAAATCACCGTGGAAGATGAAGAAGATAACTACCTAGACGATCCTAATGCGGACTGGGCAAAGACCACGCCAGGTCAAAAGTCAGCAGGCGAAACCAATTTAACTATCTCTTGGAAACCAGGAGAACCTGGCCAACAGCAGCTCATTGATGATGTCGACAAAGGAGTGGTGACCGAGTATCGCGCCAAATACCCGAATGGCACGGTGGATGTGTATTCTGGCTACATCAACTCATTGGGTAAAGCGGTGACGATTAAAGAGAAAATCACTCGCTCAGTTAAATTCAAAAACGTTGGCAAGCCAAAACTCGCGGAAATGCTTATTGCTGAACAAGCCGCTGGCGCAGGAGTATAATCATGACACCAGACTTTTTAAAAACAAAAATTGTCGATATTGAAGGTCAAAGCGTCACCATTACTCAACTATCTGGTTTAGATAGACTGAATTACATGGACTATTGTGCAGAAATTCCCGATCCAGACCGACCAATAGAACCTGCTGAAGATGCTAGCCAGGAAGAAAAAGAGCGTTACCTTCTTGATTTGAAAAAGTACTCAAACGCTTGGTTCCGCATCAACTTCATGGCTCAGGCTCGTTTGGTCGCGTATGCCTATCGTGGTGATGTTGATGACCTAGATGAGCGTCATCAGCAGATCATGTCGATGATGACACCGCCACAAGTTGAAACGCTTTATTTTGAAATAGCCGACTTCTCAGGGTTATCTACGCCAAAGGAGCCGGATGCTACTGAAGGCACCTCGGATACCACTACTACCACTGAAACCGCTACAACGGAAGAAAACACCACTCAGGAACCGACCGACCCAAAAGTCTAATTCGGGATGAAATTGAGTTTGCCATGGACCTTGCCCGAGAGTTCGGGCAAGTCTGTTGGCGCACCTTGTTGGCTTCCATTAGCGGCGAAGCTGTTGTGGAGTGGCGTGAATACTTTTCAAAACACGGCTTCAAGCACCAGATGGACAATCTGCGCTTTGCCGTAACCTGTTCTTCAAACTGGAATGTCACGGCTATGGCCGCAGGCTGCAAGGACGAAAGCGTCCTCAGAAGCTACCAAGACTTCCTGCCAACCTTAGAACATCCCGAAGAAGAATCGAAAGAATACACCGACGAAGAGCTGATGGCGTTGAGCGCGTCGGCAGGAGGAGTTCGCCTTGAGTGCCCAGATAGCTGATTTTAATATCCGCTTCAATACTGAAACCGCCAAGTTTCAGAAAGATGTGGATTACGCCAAAAAGATGCTGCGCGGCTACACCAAAGAAGCCAAAGCGGCGAACGACTCAAACCTATCATTAAGCCGCTCTTTAGAGCAAACCGCAGACCGCGCCAAAAACGCAGGTCGCGGCGTGTTAGATGCTGCAGGTTATGTCTCGGCAGGTATTGGTGCCGTCACAGGTGCCACGGCTTACCTTATTACGCAGCAGGCGCAACAAGCGCGTGAAATCGAAAAGATGGCCACCGTTGCTCAGGTATCAGTTGAGCAAATTCAAGCCTTGGGATACGCCTCTGAGCAGTTCAATATCAGCGGCGAAAACATGGCCGAGATACTGAAAGACGTCAACGACAAGCTGGGCGACTTTACCGAAAATGAAGGTGGTGAATTTGCCGACTTCATGGAGAACATCGCGCCAACAGTCGGCCTGACCATTGAGAAGCTGCAAGAGCTGTCGGGTCCCGATGCCTTGATTGCCATCAAAACGGCGATGGACCAAGCCAACGTTCCAATGAAAAGCCAGATATTTTATCTGGAGAGTATTGCGAACGATGCCTCGGCCTTGATGCCATTGCTTGAAAATCAAGGCCAAAAGCTCTTTGAGCTGACCAAAAAATACGACGACTTGAACGTCTCGATGTCGGAATATGACATTGAGAAGTTCAAAGAGATGGACCAAAAGCTCACAGATGTTGGTCTTAAACTTCAACGTTCTTTTGCTAATGGTGTATTGGGCGCTAGTGAACAGATAGACTGGTTTACCGATCAGCTCGTCGTCTCAGTTGATTATTGGGGTGCTCTGTTCGACAGCATGAGCGATAGCCCTAAAACTAAAAATGGTTTACTGAAGAAACTTGGTGATGCTCGCGATGAAGCGAAAACCGTCAAGATAGAGCTTGAGAGAGCGCAGAAAGCTCTAGAGGGCTTGCAGGCAACAGAAAGAAGCGCTGAAGGCAATGTTGAAGTTCAAGCACGTATGGCTAACTCGCGCTTTAGTGAAAGAGTTAGCGCTCAAGAGTCCAAAGTTGCCAAGCTCGCTGCAGAGTATGAAGCGCTCATCAATACCGTTGATAAGTATCAGCGCCAATATGAAGACCAAGAGCTTGGTTTTAACCGTGATGGTACGGGTGATGACACCACCAAGCCACAACCGCCCATTCGGACTTTAAAAGACGATCCTAGCGTTGGTAAAGCGCAAGCCTCTGGCGCATCGCGCCTAGCATCGCTCGATATGCAGTACGCGAGTGAGCGTGAAAAGCTCATCTTAGCGCATGAACAACGCTTGCGTGACATCGAAGAAATGCAGGTGTCCGAGCAAGAGTTAAAGCGTCGTGGCTTTGATACTTTGGAAGCGTTAAAAACCGAGTACAGCGATCGAGAGAAAGAGTTCTTTAGAACCTCACAAGCCGAGTTTGAAGCAGAGCAAGAAGCGGCGCTGCAACGTTCTGTCGATGCATTCGCTCGCAGTGAAAACGCCAAAACCGAAAAGGCCAAAGTCGAAGCTGAAAAACGGGCGTATCGTGAAGAGCGCTTGATGCAAGAGCGCGTTCGAGGCATGAGCAACTTCCTCGGTCAAATCTCTCAGCTACAAAACAGTGAAAACAAAAACGCCGCTCGTATTGGTAAAACCGCAGCGCGTGTCCAAATCATGCTTAACGCTTACGAATCAGCGTCAGCGGCATACAAATCTCTGGTTGGTATTCCTTATGTCGGTCCTGGTCTTGCTGCGGCTGCGGCAGGTACGGCTATGGGCTTTGGTATCTCTATGGCCAGCAAAGTCGATTCAGTATCGAACATGGCGCACAACGGGATATCCGAAGTGCCGATGTTGGGTGGCCGAATGGAATCCGACTGGACGCTGAAAGCAGGTGAGCGCGTTTACACCAATGAGTCCGCAAACCGAATCGACCAAATGTATAGCGCCATCATGGCCATGCAGCGTCAGAAGTTCGCGATGAATGATCCAAGCCTTGCTTCGGCCAAGGCAGGGTTGGCCGTTGGAGGTCGTAACGTGGTGAACATTTACGGCGCACCAGAGGGTGCGAAAGTGAGAGAGCGCCAAGGTGACAATGGTGAAAACATCACCGATGTCTTTTTGGAAGACCTCGACTCTGACGGGCCAATGTCTCAAGGGATCGCGCAGCGCTTTGACCTCAAGCCAGTGGGAGTATAAGCACTCATGATAATGATGTACCCAAGCTACCTGCCACATCCTCAGTTTCCCGACAAAATCGAACAGATGTCCAATCGTATTTCCACGGAAATGTCGACAGGGCGTACTCGGGACCGTCGTCGGCATGTCATCGTGCCGACGTTCCAAACCCTCGTGTTTCGGATGCCAAAGGACAAAGCAGCTGCGTTTCTTGGTTGGGTAGACCATGCACTCAGTGGTGGCATTCGTTGGTTTACCCTAAACCAGCGCACCGAGCTGGGCGTGGTTCCCCTACAAATCAAAATGAAAGACCACCCACTCAAAGACGCCAAGCAAAAAGGTGGCAAGTTTTACTACACCGTGAAATGTGAAATTCGCCAATACCCAATCCAAAGCGAAGAAATCACCGTTGGCCAAGTGTTAGCTCCACACACGCTCGAAGAGTTTGTGGCAGGCGCAGACATGAGCCGTTACTACACAGAGAGCTGGAAGCAATGACCAATAGTAATAACTTCTTTGAATTGATCGAAAGACAGTCACAAAATGTGGACTGGCTCAATCAAATTTTAAAAGGTGGTGACGCCACCACTGTCATCATTGATGGTGTGGAAAAACCATCAATCAGCAAAGATATCGCTGATAAGTGGTTGCCTATTGCCGCTATGGTTCAAGGGCGTCAAGCGTATGAAACAAAAGCCTTGCTTGATGCCTCCGGTGAGCCGCCTGCCGATAAACCAATGGCTGAAGTTTGGAATGACCCAACCGATGACAATAATGGTTTATATGGCTGGGCAGGAACACAGTGGACGAAGTCTCCTTATGATGGATTGATGGCTGCGGCTGATGCACTGGCTTCAGCAGAAGGTTTTTTAGACGGTGAAATATCTCGTTGGGAATATGTTGGCGCTGAAGGGGTCAAGTTCTACATTGATGAACCAGTGTATTTCCGTGTTAAAGGTACCGCACTTCACCGCCTTCCATTTCCAATGGAGTTCCAGCTTGAGCGGACACAGCTTGCGTACGTGGATGACGACATTCGTGATGCCGTTACGGGTGAGCTAATTCTGCAAATCGTGGATCACGCCAATTGGTATAACTTAAAACCGAGTCATAAGCGTAAAGTCGTTGCCAGTAACTCCTATAGTGGTGTCTGGTCTTCACCATTAGCGGTGTCGAATATTGAAGAGGCGATGAAAAGCACCTTCGAGGCTGGCATTTTAATTAAAGATGTCGAGTTTATTGGTGGGACGGTGGAGTTCACCTTTGGTGATGGTCTAACCGATGCCGCTTATGAGGCTTTTAAAGGCTCTGTGGGGTATTTATCAGACATTCAGCCATTTACGACCAATGGTAAATACACATTACCGCAAGGTTATGGCTTGTTCTTAGACTTTAACAAAGCCATAGATGGCCAAGCTCTCAGCGTAGAGTTAACACCGAATGTTATTCAAAGCGCAGCCAATGGTCGTCGAGCCTTTATCCGTGGCACTAAGGTGTTGTTGATTGCAGCCAAGACCGTGAATGGGATTCCATCCTTTTATGGAAAATTGGCTCAGCAAGCCTTTGCACTTTGGTCAGGAAAGCAACTGATCTCACCGCTCAAGGCCCAGCAATTTATCTCTCAGATGCCACTGACTGTGCCCATAACCACCAAGAAACTCAGTGGTCATGATGTTGAGTTCACGGTCCCGATTTACTGCTATGTCTCATTTCCGGTTGACCCGTTACAACCTAAAAAAGGTCAAAAGGTACTGCGAACTAACCAAACGTTCAAAGTGGTCGCTCATGAGAATGAAGTGGTCTATTTTGATTCTCGTCAATTGGATGCAACGGGGCATTTAATCCCTCAGCAAGGTAGCTATTACAGTTTTGCTGAGAACGTTGATGACATGCCTTATCGCCGCATCATTGGTTGGACTCGTTCATCAGGTTGGCATGGGGTAAACAGCACGGGGACGTCTGAAAACATCAGCAAGAAGATTGACCTGTCGCATAATATTTTTGTTGATGATGCCAAAAAGGCACCAAGCCGAGACAATTCGGAAGTCGAGTCCATTTACTTCAAAGCAGCTGCTGGTAGCGCTTGGCAGGTTTACACGGGCAGCTATGGTGCGACCGTTGTTGAATGGTCAGAGGAAATCAAAGCAGAAATCGCATCACACGGTTACATCGAGCTTAAAAACTTGCAGGGCATCTACTGTGATTTTAATCGACTAAACGCTTCCGGTCGGGTAACGGCATTCAAAGTGAGTAACTTTGACTCTGGAGAGAGTTATGGTCGTGACGATTCTGGGTTCCTATTGCTCGGTTATAAACGAGTCAATTCAAGGGATTTATTTTTTGGTCAGCTAAAAAGCAAGATTGATCGATTCTTCGAACTGAACACTCATCCGTATTACGCGCAAATGGACCGAGTGGCATTTGTGCAAGATGGTTCGATCCCCTCGTATGACTCAGTCACCAGAACCTTAACTTGGTCAGATGAAGTTATCTTCTTAACGCCCTGGATGGATGAAACGGGTTATCGTCGCGGTCGAGTCAGAATCAAAGCGGGCTCCATTCAGTTTCCATCTGACAACTATTATGTGGCATGGATTAATAAGTCGGATATTTTGTCGACGGATGATGCGCTTGGTGTGCCAACTGAAAAAATCCGTATTGGTCGCTATTACGAGTCCGATGGATGGCAGGGTGATGCAAACGCCATAGTTTTAGGTTATTGCTCCTATGGGCGATTTACCCGAGTTGCTTTTCCACCAACGAAAGGAACACTGGAATACCCAAGCGAAGATGGCACCGAAGCCAACTCGTTTACTCAGATAGTGGTTGATGTATTAGAGCCAACCAGTGATAGGCAGCGTGTCTATGTCAATATTCGAGACGAAGCCAGTACGAAAGGGAATTACATTCGCTGGGTGTTTGAGCGCCTAACGAACTTAGACCCTTTGCAAAACTCGGATGTATGGCACATACAACGCGCTTATGTGATTAGCCCTGATCTCACTAGCGTGGTGAAAGAGGTGATCACAGGTGGGGAGAATGAAACCGCCATTATGGAACAAGGTAAAAGTGATTTTGTTGGTGGCATGGCCCACGGTGATGAAATTAGCTTGTGGGTGAACATGCAGGTGGATGGCATTGAAATTGACCCTGCTACGCCAGCGCGTTACCACGGCAAGGTGTTCAAAGTGCAACAGCATTCGCAATTGTATGAAGAAGGCACCCAAGCGCAAGTCGAGTGGTTTAAGGCGTGGAAAACGTGGGAGTTCTCAACTGATGGCGTAGATATTTCGCAAAAGTTGGAGTTTCAACGAGATGCCGAGATTCATTCGTTTTACAACTGCTTCCTCTGCATTGCCCGAAATCAAGACGAAAACAGCATGGCCACCACGGCTCAGTATGGTTCGGTTGCGCCTTACTATGAAAAGGAAGATCTCAGACCATCAGAGCGTCCAATTGTCTATTACCCATCTCCAACCAAAGCCATTGCGTTTGGTGGCGGCGTGAGTTACTCGGCAGAGTTCTTGGAAGGGTATGAGCATCAAGACGCAGCGAATACCGAGTTTAACCCAGCAAACAACATCATGTTTTTCCAAAAAGGAACAGGCTACAACAAGATGTACTTTAAGCAGGGATACACACAGATTCGAACTGGCGCGAGTACCTTTACTCGTTATCGTTATAAGGTTAATGCGGATTTATAATCATGAAAGCTATAGAGGTTTATTACGCCTCTGCTCCTGTCGATAAAATCCCCATCCACACCATAGAAATCAAAAATGAAGATGCGTATCAGAAAGGCGAGCCGGAATCGGTCATTCGTCTGGCTGACGGTTTCTATCATCTTGAAGTCGACGGTGTGGAAGGCATTTATCTTGGGCTAGAAACAGGGGTAGAGACCTTCTTTCGAGCGTCGGCGTTCGGTGTGTCATTACCGGGTAAAAGCGTCAAAGGGAAACAGAACCTGCAATTCCAGATTGATAACGTGACGGGCGAGGCCCGTCGCTTTATTGATAAAGCCATGGAAGATGGCAGCAAAGTGACCATCACGTATCGCTTTTACTTGTATCCCCATGTCTCAGCACCTGCCGAGCCACCCCTCACGCTGACGGCGGTCAGTGAAAAAGACAACATTCAAACCGTCGGCGTTGTCGCGTCGTTTCATGACTTGGTGAACCGAGCATGGCCAAAGCGCCGCTACACGCCAACGATCACCAAAGGACTCAAGTACCAGGGGAACTAATGACTTTAAATGAGTTAATGGCGGTGCCCTATCTTGACCATGGTCGTGACGAGCATGGTCTGGATTGTTGGGGATTTGTTCGTTTGGTTCGCCACCATCATCACGGCTTACCCCTATTGGACAGTTTTGGGACCGTGGACCCAGACGACAAAGCAGGCATGACCGACGCCTATCACCAATTGGTGGGTGGGTATGTTGAAACTGCCCCGATAGACGGCGCAATCGCATGCCACCTGATTGAAGATACTTTGGTGCATGTGGGTGTCGTGGTGAATGAAAACGGGCTGAAAGTGGCTCAAACAGGGCGAAAAATGGGCCGACCTTGGCTCTGTAGCCTGTCTGATTTTGAGCGTATGTCACTAATTACGAGGTACTACATCGAACATGACTGTACTAGCGGTTTATCCCAACAAGCTCAATCGTAGTAAGTGCGAGTTTACCCCAATCAAACCTGGGCAAACGCTCAATGATTGGATGGCTGCGAACATCAAAGGTTACTACGTATCAGAAACGCCGCCGTTTTCTTATTTTGTGAATAAAAAACAGCTCACTTCCTCAGATTGGTTTGATTATGTTTGGCAGGACGGTGACTTAGTGGAGTTGGTTGCTGAGCCGAAAGACCCTGCAAGTATCGCTTATGCGGTGATCGCGGTGGTGGCGGCTGGCGCGGCCATCTACGCCATGAACCAAATCCCTGACAACTTCCAGAAAACCATGCCAGAAGGCAGTCCGATTTATGAGGCCAACGCACAAGGCAACCGAGTGCGATTGATGGGGATCATCCCTGAGCTGTTTGGACGCCACAAAACCTTCCCTGACATCATCAGTGAGCCGCATTGGTATTTCTCAGAAGATGAAGAGTACCTGCTCATGATGACCGCCATTGGCAATGGCGAGTTTGAGCTTACGGGCGACGACATCACCATCAGTGACACGCCTGTGTCTAAATACGCAGGGGATATCAGTTATCAAGTATTTGCGCCAGGGGAGGACGTGACCAGCCACCCTGCGCACGAAAACATTTACACCTCACGCGAGGTCGGTTCGACGTCTTCAACGGCAGGGATCGAGCTAGAAGGGCCGATTAACTCCATCACTCCGAGCCAAGTCAATGTGGTGGACGATACGCTCGGTGTGGTGAGCGATGTGGATGGGCTCGCCACAGAATACTGGCCTGTTGAATGGGAAGCTGGCCACATCATCAAAATATCCGGTTCGCCTGGTATTCGTGAGATCACCGAAGCAAGTGGTGATGGTGGCTGGCGAGACGAAAATGGGGCAGACATTCTTAACTTTTGGTCGCGTGACCCTGATTTGCATAACTGCAAACAAGGCGATTATGTTGAATACCCGACCAACTATTACGTCCCACATGAAGCCGACCCCGTGGTGGAATATTCCGTGGGCATGGTGGACATTAAGCAGACGTTCGAGGTCAATGGCGAGACGTTCTATGCGCTGCGCATCTTAAATGGTGAGGGCTACTGGATAACGGTCGACACCGTACCGTCAGAAACGCGCCATCATCCCATCAAGTTTCACGGCACGGACGATGGCCGCTATATCATCCGTGAAGCGAACAACCCGAAAGGCCGAGTCGATAGGCTGTATCCCGAAGGGACGAAAGCGCAGGTGTGGTGGGATGTCTTCACGCATCAAGGCGAGAACAAAGGGTGGACGCTTGAAACCGAAGTGGCACTGCCTGGTAAGCCTGCAGGCCCACACTTTGCCTGCCCAGCCTCAGAGGTGGCCGATAAGATTTACATCGACTTCAAACACCCTGACGGCCTTGGATACGTGAACAAGAACGGTGACACCAACGCGCTCACTGTCGAGGCCATGATTGAATGGCGCGGAGAGGGAGAAACCGAGTGGAACCAAGTCAAGTACGAGCGCAGAGATGGTACTCGCGATCAGCTTGCGGAAACTATCGAAATAGACTTAGGTCGTAAAGTTCGTCCTGAAGTGCGCGTGTATCGCATCACCAACGACAATAAAGACCTCAAGTATTTGGATCGCATCGAGTACCGCCGCTTGAAAGCGCGACTTGATAGCAACACCAAGTATGACGACTTCACCACCATCGCGTTCAAAATCCGTGGCAGTAACTCGCTCTCGCGTAGCGCGGAGAATAAGCTGGGCGTGGTGCCAACCCGTAAACTGCAAATTCCAGATGGGCTAGGAGGTTGGACGCAAGAGCTTTACCCGACCCGAGACATAGCACCGGCTATCCGCTACATCATTCTTGATAGTGGATTGAGTGATGTTCACATCGGTCATTATGAGTTGCTGCGTTTGCATGAGGTTTGGAAAGCCAGAGGGGATACGTTCGACGCAGTATTCACCGACAGCAGCACCTTGTTTGAGGTATTGAAGAAAGTCTTGCTCGTCGGTTATTCCGAGCCAACGCTCAAGTACGGTCAAATCATTCCGGTACGGGATGAGCCAAGAACCACTTTTGATTTTCAGTACCAACCGGACAACATGCTTGGTAAAGGCTTGGAGCGCTCAGGCAGCTTTATTCGCGAAGAAGAGCCCGACGGTGTGGAGGTGGAATACTTCTCCACTCTGACATGGAAACCGGAAACCATAATGTGCTTGCTGCCTGGTGACCTCGGCATCAAACCGGAGAAAGTCAGAGCGTTTGGAGTGACCGACCCAACTAAAGCGTGGCAATTTGGTATGCGAGTGCGACGTAAGAAGCGCTACCGACGCTTTCAGTATTCATTCCAAACCGAGATGGATGCCTTTAACTCTAACTACCTCGATTACGTTGCTTTGGGTGACGATGTGCCAGGTTACGCGCAAAGCGGCAGGTTAGAAGGGTTTAGCATTCAGAACGGCAAGACGCACCTATGGCTGGACTTGCCACTGGAATGGGAAAGCGGAGTGCATCACATCACCGTCCGAAAACCCGATGGTAGGGCATCAGGGCCGCATGTTTGCACCAAAGGGAGTCATCCTAACGAAGTCATCATCACCAGTAACTTGGGCTTTACGCCCTCACTAGACGGCGAAATGGAACCACCATTGTGGCTGTTTGGTCCAGCGGATAAGTGGTGTTATCCAGCGCTCATTAATGATGTGACGCCACAAGGCACTGAGAAGTGCAGCGTTAAGGCGGTGAACTATGATGTGCGTGTGTATGAGGATGATGACAACGAACCCGACGAACAGGGATACCCAAAGTGGCTTAAAGAAGCGCCCTAAATTCGTAATAGTTCTTCTATTAGTTTTGCTAGTTTTGACTAATGAGCTCTAGCCGAAATCAACATCATACTTTTTGAGTTGCTCAAAGTAGCCTAAGCGCATAGGTAAATACAGAGTATTTTCTTCTTCGGAAGTTGGTTGAAGATTAAATGGCAGACAGCTGTGAATTACAGAATTGTACATAAGTCCCTTATGTAATTAATATGTTCGTCAATTTGTGACAGTTTTAACCTAAGCACAAAAACGGGTTTAACTCATTGACCGAGTTAGCTGATTAAGGGGAGCATTATTCTTTTTGAAGGTTTGAAAAGAAAATGGAAAAGGTAATTTTGGGAAAGTCTCCCGTTCTGAAGCTGCCTTTGAGGCCAAAGAACCCGTCAGGCTTAGAGATGGCGATATATAGATTTCAGGTTAAGGCGTACAAGCATTACCACAAGATAAAGGACCTAGATAAAACCTCGCCTAAAGAGGTTAAAGAAGCAGAGGAAACAATTGCTCATTTGAATCGAGAACGTGCCAAGATTAACGCGCATGCACAGTTGCAAGAGCAGTTGCTTGCAGATTTGGAAGCGTATCGAGACGACAATAAAGATAGCTCTCATACAGAATTGGCAAAGGAAAAACATCATCCTACAACACGCTTGGCAAGTAACTTGTATGCCATTGCAGAGCCAAAGCCGTCACCAAATCATGCAGCGCATCATATCATCATGGGGAATGGCCGTGTTAGGGCCATGACTAACGCTCGGTTGCAAATGTTCATGTACGGGATAGGCATCAATGATTCAATTAATGGAATTTGGCTCCCTCGTTCTACCGCCTACAAAGGGCATTACACTACGCCAAAAGCGCCGACGCACTCGCGCATACATGGCGATAACTATCAGAGGTGGGTTGGCAGGCTGGCGGTTATTCGCAACAATGAAAGTGCATTTAGAGCGAGGCTTGTGACTATCAAATCTCAGTTAAAGGATGGCTCTCATCCTCCCAAAATTCTTATGAAGAAAGATCCATCTTGGAAGCCAGCTTAATGAGTATATATCAGGTAAGAAACCTCAATCGTTACTTTAAAGTTCTTGAGCATGATCCGTTTCAAAGGGCTATTGATGCGGGCGATGATGCCCTGTTGGACAGGCTTTTCAATGAGCCAGTAAGAGCGCAAGGATTGGCTGATGTTTGGGTAGAAGAGAGTGTGGAATTTACCGCTCACTACAAGACGTCTGTAAAAATCCCGGACATCTCCGTTTGGGGTGCGAGCTTGGTGCTAACGCCTCGAGCGGTCGAAGTGTTAAAGCCATACATTGAATCAGATGGTGAGTTTTTACCTATCGTGATTGATGGCGAGAAGTTTCAGGTTTTCAATGTCATGAGTTTTGGCGAAGAAGACAAGGAACATACGAAACACGAATACATTGATGAGCATCCGGTTGGCTTGGAGTCGCTCAAGTTCGTTGAGTCTAGCGTTGCCGATAAGTACGTTTTCAAGTCATTGATGGAAGGGTGTGAGTTGTTGTATTGCGATGACAAGCTAAAGAACTTGTGCAATGAACATGACTTACGTGGTGTTGAATTCGATTTAGATCTATTGGATATATTCGACTACTAATCAGCTATTTTAGATTTAACTTAACTTATCAGCGAATTAAATCGCCTTGTGCTTATTTTTAACGCTGATAAGTGCTGACTCATACTCGATCTTACACATTTTCGGGTTAGCCACGACTAGATCATACAGTCGGTTTGCTGGTGTCAAAACTCACAATTGGACAAAAACTTCCTAGGACTTTTTAAATTGGCAGTTGATAAATTACCTTGGGTATGGAAAAGCGTTCAACTTATTTGCATTGGCCTTTTGATGCCAAGGCCTTAGAGAGTCTTCCTTCATAGACTCGATAAACATTAAAAAAAGGTATAAATGCTACCAAATCTAAATCAATCAATTTTTGTATGTAGGAACGGATTACAAAGTATGGGTCAATTAACTTAGACTCTTCTTCAGCACTAAGAAACCAATAAGAATTCCAATCAACATTTAACTTGGCCCTTCTAGCGATATCTTTCCCGTTGAATCGGGAATTATTGAGGTTATTCATCATAGGGTGAATTTTTGCATGTCGGATAACAAACTTCTTGACGTTAGACAGCTTGGATTTGTCATTATGGTCGAGGTAATATAAAACGAGTGCTTGCCAGTGTTTTCGTGGTGTTGTGAATATCCAGTCACCCTCAATAGGAATATCAAGTATGGTTTCAAAATAATCAATATAATCCTTCGTGAGTGAGTTGTTCGCCGGGTATTTCTTTGCTTGCTCCCATTGGTCAATCCAACTAGGTGAAACGACAGTATTAAGCCACTGCAAAGCTCCCGCAAGATCTTCTCTCATTATGTAGATAAAGGACTCTATCTGACGTTGCTCGGCCTTTTCGTACTCCTGTTGTCTGAGCTTATCTTGCTCAACAATTGCTTGGTGCTCTCTCACCTTTTGCTTAAAGTCTTTATCAGCCCATTGTCTCCGTTGTGCCAGTGGAGGTTCTACTAACCATGATATATATTCGGGGTTATAAATAGCCTGCCTTATTTGTTTTGCGTCATATAACCTATCGTCATTGTGGAGATAGGATAAGTCTATTTCTATTGCAATCTGGCCAGCTTTACGAAATGCTAATGTTTTCTCTAAAGAATTCGCGTGGGTAACCTTAATTTCTATAGCAATTGACTGGTCACCTTTGTAGCCTAAACAGTCAACTCGGTAATGCCTGAACTCTTCTTCATTGTGGACCCTATCAAACGTAACTCCTCGAGTATTAGTTAGAATGTATGTCTCAGTTATGACGTTATGTAAAGTCAGCTCATAATGGATCGGAGGCAATACTACTTTCATTTCATTCTGGATAACCGATTGGGCGTATCGGTGAAGATATGTCATTGGAGTGTAGCCATTACATTCGGAACCACCTTCATGAGAAAAATGGTGCGAAACCAACAGACCTTGATTTTTCGCAATAAGAGGTCGCCCACAGCAAGGGCACTGGGCACCACAGTTTTTCCCATTACTAACCTCATCGACGTGAACGATGCGACCATCTTTTAGGCCAAAGGGGACTGACATTGAAATTCTCTTTAGTCTTATTACAGCTCTAGTTCAAGCTTGTGTATGGTTAAAATGTCTAGACGAAAAATGGACAAAGTACATAGATAAAAATTGGGAATGCTATATCTATGTGCAATAACGATAGTCGAAAGACGGAAATCTAAGAGCTGTGGCTAGTGAAATTAATAAACTTAGCTCCAAACCATAACTTATTCTAGGTTTGCCATAAGGTAGTCAGTTAAGGCATTTGACGCTCTTTGGGTTAGTTCATTAATAAAGTATTGAGCGGAATCACTTCCCGTTCCGCCATGCACTAAAGTTCCATATATTGGTGAGGTGTAGAGCACAAAGGCGCTATTAGGATGTTGAGTCCCGAATCTAACGTCCATGCTAACCGAGTTTCCTCTTATGTGCCCAGATACACTTTGTTGCGGCAAACATACATATTCAACATTAATAAATAAGCTAGTGTCTTTCGTTGGTTTAATGCCAGCTCTAACAAACTCACCCTCAATACGTCTCTCAACATCATTACTGCTGAAAGGGCATTCATTTAACGCAAACACATAAAGGCCTAAAGATGTTGGGTCTTCTTTCCTCATCCATTCGGTGGACGCACTATGGGCAGAAGTCGACAAGATAACTAGTAAGCTGTACATCAGTTTTTTCATATTATTAACCACAATTAAAAAATGGAAAAGGCTATCATAAACGAAAATTTAAACTCATTTATTGTGTTTCAGATTGTAAGTTTAGTAATGTGAATTAACTTAGTGTTGGACGGCGTTATTGACTAAGGCAATCAAACTTTTCTATTTAAATAACTTTGGTTAAAGATACCTTGCATGTACAGAATGTGAATGAGCTTTTACTTTAAGTGATAACGGGGCAGGACCGATTTATGGCAACCTGTGAAACCTAGTCACATCGAGATAAAGAAACTGACAGATTGCATTCAGACTAATTCAAGTTAGTTGATAAATGGGGCAAGTTTGGGGCAATAATGGGGCGAGTTAAGCATACATTTTTAAATGTTTAGGATTTCTTTTGGTCATCTATGAAGTGACTAGGAGAATCTTCATGTAGAGTTTATTTTCTTAATTTGTTGATTTTTATTGATTTATTTTCAGTCCACTAATGACGGATCATTTTTGTGGTTGATATGATGAATTGCAGTATAAATCTGGGTGGTTTTTACATCGGTGTGACCAAGCTGCTCTTGTACTGTTCTAATGTCAGCACCAGACTCCAATAAATGTGTGGCAAAGCTGTGCCTGAGTGTATGGCATGTTACTGTTTTCTCGATACACGCATCCGTTGCAGCGCGCTTTACCGCTCTTTGTATTGCACTTTCATTGATATGATGCCTTCTGAGCTCTCCGGTGTCCCGATCTGTACTTAACTTTGTTGATGGGAATAAAAAGTGCCAGTTAAAATCTAGCTCCGCTTTTGGGTATTTACGTCGTAAACCTTCAGAGATGTATACACCCGCATAACCAGGCATGTGTCTATCTTTAAAATAGTAATCTCTTGCTAAATTAACCTGAGCTTTAAGCGGCTCATGTAGCTCTTTTGCTAACGTTACGGTACGATTTTTACCTCCTTTTCCTTGCCAAACACGAACTGCGCCATAATCATAATCGATGTCCTGAACTCTTAAGCGCAAACACTCCATGACTCGAAGCCCTGAGCCATAAAGCAACTGAATATGGAGTTTATACCTCGGGTCGATATGTTGAACGAATCGTCGGATCTCCTCCCTAGTTAATACAACGGGAAGTTTCTTTTCGGTCAGGGATTTCTGAAATCTCATATCAAGTGATAGTGGAGTTTTGAAATAATCACGATATAAAAATGATATTGAGTTTAGTGCCAAAGCTTGCGTTTTTACCGCAACTTTTTCTTTTACCGCTAAGTAACTCAGGAACTGAACGACATCATCTTCTGCTAGTGCTGAAGGGTGGGCAAGCTGGTGGAAAGTGATAAAGCGTTTTATCCAAAATAGATAACTTTCGATGGTTTTATTCGCATAATGACGAGTAAGCATGTGCTCTTTTACACTAAGTAAAAACTGACTTTTCATGATAAAGTTGACCTGTTTATTTATACAGTTTCTTTAATCTATCACCTCTTTTGTAATTAGCGTCCATTGCGCCGTCTAATTGCGCGCGCGACCACACATATTCATACTGTTTTTCTATTTGTTTCATGCATATAGGTGCTACGATTTATAGCGCTTTTGATCAGAAAGAGGGCGGTAGCTTGCCAGAAAGGAGGCAAATTGCCGTATAGAAAGCGTTAGCCCTCAAGGAGAAAATATAAAATTGTTTGAAAATCATTTAAAAAGGACAAAGTTTTTGCTGTTTTTACAGGGTATATCTGTTGCAGTTACTCTGTTTCTACTATTTACTTTGCTTGCCCA